>CAWFTV010000015.1:0-240131 GCA_963818915.1 uncultured Acidimicrobiaceae bacterium
AGACCTACTGGTCGCGCTTTCCCGGCCGGTACTTCGCCGGCGATGGCGCCAAGCTCGACCAGGACGGCGACATCTGGCTGCTGGGCCGCGTCGACGACGTCATGAACATCTCGGGACACCGGATCTCGACCACCGAGGTCGAGCACGCCCTGGTGAGCCATCCCCAGGTGGCCGAGGCGGCGGTCGTCGGCGCCAGCGACGCCACCACCGGACAGGCCATCGTGGCCTTCGTCACCGTCAAGGGGACCGGGTTCGACGACGCCGCGGAAGGGGAGAAGTTTGTCCAGGAGCTGCGGGACCACGTGGCGCACGAAATAGGCCCCATCGCCAAGCCGAGGGAGATCATCCTCACGCCCGAGCTTGCAAGACCCGCAGCGGAAAGATCATGCGGCGCCTGTTGCGCGATGTGTCGGAGCACCGTGAATTGGGCGACGTGACCACCCTGATGGACCCCACCGTCGTCAACACGATCAAAGAGGGCATGGCGTCGGGGGCCGAGGACAAGGAGTAGCAGTCCCTACACGGCCCCGGATTGACCCCGTGTGCCGGATCGGCCAAGCTGCAGCCGAGCCGATCCGGGGGGAACCCGACCGCGTGTTGATCGACGAGCATTTGCGCCGCATGGCCGAGGAGTTCCCCGATCAGACGGCATACACCGTCGTCGACGTCGGGGCGCTGACCTTCTCGGAGTGGGACAACGGGCCAATGCCCTGGCCCGGGGCTTGGTGGAGAGCCGGTTGCGCCCGGACGACCGGGTCGGCATCCATCTCGACCCCGCCTCCGCCCTGCGCTGGCTGGTGTCGTACACGGCGGTCCACCGGGCCGGGGGAGTGGCAGTGCCCATGAACCCCAGGCTGGCCCCCACCGAGGTGGCGCACGTCCTGGCGCACTCCGGTGCGGCGGCCGTGATCGCCGACGATCCGCGTGTCGCCGCCGACCTCGCCGCGGCCGGCCCCGACCTGTCGGTGGTGATCGACGCCAGCACCGTCGTGACACCCCTGGGCCCGGAGGGCGTCGTTGCGCCGGTGCTCAGCTGGGCCGAGCTCACCTCGGGCGACACCGACCCCTTCCAGATCCCCCGGACCGAGGACGACCTGGCCGACATCCTCTACACGTCGGGGACGACTGGGCGCCCCAAGGGGGTGGCGATCCGTCACGCCAATGCATCCATGATCGGCGACGTGCCGCCGTCGTGGAGCGGGGGCGGGTGGTTCCACGCCAGCCCGATGTTCACCTTCGCCGGCATCGCCTTCGTCTACACCCCGATGAAGCTCGGCTTGCGCGGGGTCTACCAGCCCACCTTCGACGCCGGGCGCTGGCTCGACGTGGTGGAGGCGGAGCGCCCGGTGGCCGTCTTCCTGGTGCCGGCCATGGCGCATCTCCTCCTCGATCATCCGCGTTTCGGCTCGGTCGACTTCTCGTCGGTCGCCATCTGCTCGGTGGGCAGCGCCCCGCTGGCGCCGTTCGTGGTCGAGCGCCTGCAGGAGCGGATGCCTGACGCCATGGTCTCCAACAACTACGGGATGACCGAGGCCGGATCGGCCTACTGCATCATGCCCACGGGCGAGGCGGTCAAGCGGCCCGGGTCGGTGGGCATGATCGCGGCGCCGGCGGAGGTGCGCATTGTGGGGCCCGACGAGAGCCCGCTGGCGCCCGACGAGGTGGGGGAGGTGCGGCTGCGTCTCCCCGGGCGGCACCGGGAGTACTTCGACGATCCGGAGGCCACGGCCGAGACGTGGAGGGACGGGTGGCTGGTCACCGGCGACCTGGGCCGGCTGGACGACGACGGCTACCTCTACATCGTCGGCAGGAGCAAGGACGTGATCATCAGAGGGGGCAACAACATCCACGCCGCCGACGTCGAGCACGTGCTGGTCCAGCACGCCGACGTGGCGGAGGTGGCGGTCGTCGGCTCGGCCCACCCCGTGCTCGGAGAGGACGTCGTGGCCTTCGTCGTCCTGCATCCGGGCGCCGTGGCGGACGGCGACGCCCTGCGTACCCACGCGCTGGCGCACCTGGCGGACTACAAGGTGCCGCGCCAGTACCACTTCATCGACAGCCTGCCCCGCAATGCCACGGGCAAGGTGGTCAAGTCCGAGTTGCGCCTGGTGACCGACGCCGCCCCCTGAACGTCCACCCGTGAGAGCCCGTCCAAGATCATCGTTTTTCTCGGCAGTTCTCGTCGCCGCCCTTCTGGGCGGCCTGCTCGGGACGGTCGGTGTCGCAGGAGCGGTGGGGTCGGCGGTGTCCGCGTCTCCTGCGTGCCACCCCGGTCGCCACGTCGTCTGTATCGGCCAGGCCGACGGAGGCCACAGCGTGCACGTCGTCGTGGGTCAGACGGTCACGGTGCAGCTGAGCGGCTCCAGCCTCCGGTGGAGCGGCCTGCGCCAGGTGGGACCGGACCTGCTGCGTCGAGCGCGGTGCGACGGTCGACACGCGGGGGCACGCTCACGGCCTCCTACGTGGCGAAAGGTGTGGGCCGGACCGGACTGCGGGCCAGCGGGGCACCGCAGTGTGCCCGCGGGAAGGCCTGCCCACAGTTCATCGTTCTGTGGCAGGTACAGGTCGTGATCGCGCCGAAGGGTTCGCCGGTGGGATCCCGTTAGGCTGGCCCCGTTCGAGGGAGGGCTCCTGTACCGCTGGCTGAGGTTCGTCGTAATGGTCGGGATCGGGTGGCTGCTGGTCCGCTCGCTCCCCGACGTGGCCCGCTACCTCAGGATGCGTTCGATTTAGAAGATTGCTCCATCATCCGCCGCACCCGCGCCACCACGTTGTCGCCGGCCATGGCCTCGGGGGTCTCGTCGAGGAGATCGCCCAGCGAGTGCAGCGTGGCGGCGGCATGGGAGCGCAACGACTGCACCAGGGAGTGGAACTCGTCGGACTCGGCCACGGCCCGGGCCGAGGCCACCACCTCGTCGAACTGTTCGGTTCCTGCCTTGGCGCCCACGAAGTAGCCAATCAGGAACGAGAGCAGGATCTGCATGGCCGGCCGACCTCTCTTTCGATAGGGCTGCGACAAGAGGTGTCGAAGACGACCGTAGTGCCGTCTGCGTTCGTTTGCGCCCTCAGCCCGTTTCGTCGGGGAAGCGCAGGCGGGCCAGCTGCGTCGCTTGCGCCACCACATGGCCGTCGTCGTCCCACAGCGTGCAGGTCTCGTCGACCGTTCCCGCCGCCACCAAGTGGGCCGTGAAACGGATGCCGAGCCAGCCCGGAGCGGGCCGGGCCCGCACGTAGACCGACATGGACAGGGTGGGCACCCACCCCGTCGACCCGATGAGGAGGGTCGCCGGGGGGATGGCGTCGACGAAATAGAGCAGCGAGGCCGCGTCGGGCTCCCGGCCGTCGGCGAACCTGAGCCAGCCGCGCAACTCGGCCATCGGGGGCCCCTCGCCCCCGGCCCGCGGCGCACCGGGCGCCGTGAGGGGGTCGAGGCGCAGGTCGGTCGTCACCAGCACACCAACCGGTACCCCTTCGGGGGTGTAGGGCGTCAACCCCACGCACTGGTCCGGGGGCGGGATGTGCAGTGGGGCGAGGTCGTCGTAACGGGGAGCGGTGCCCGCGGCGAGTGCGCTCAGGACCATGACGGCGTCGACCATGGTGCGCTCGCCCTGGACCAGGACGGCGCGCACGTGGCTCGCCGTCCGGCCGCGCCGTAACAGGGTGGTCCGGATCTCCGCCACGCTGAGGTCGGGGGCGGCCAGGTAGGTGACCGTGGCGGACTGGACGTCCCAGGCCGCGCCGGTGTCGGCGCCGACGGCCAGGGCGGCGGCCCGGCCCAGCAGCGCCAGCAGGAAGCCCCCGTTGGGTCGGTCGCCCACCGTCCAGAGCGGATGGACGTCGAGGTCGAAGGTCGAGCCGTCGGCCCGCGGCCGCAGCGCCGTCGCCGCATCGAATGAGAGGTCGTCCGCCGACGGTGACTCGAACACGGACCGGGACACAGCCTCGACGTTACCGGCCATGATGTCCCATGGACTTCGATTTCGAGGCGACGTTCGGCGAGGACTACCTCTACTTCTACGCCGAGTCGATCGACGACGGCCATTCCGATGACGACGCGGCGGAGATCATCGGCCGCCTCGAGCTTCCCCCGGCGCCCGCGTGCTCGATGCGCCCTGCGGCCACGGACGCATCGCCCGCCGTCTGGCGGCGGCCGGCCTGGATGTGACCGGGGTCGACTCCTCGGCGAGCTTCATCTCCCTGGCGCGGGCCGAGGCCGTCGCGCCGGGCGGGCGGGTCGCCTACGTGGAGGGGGACCTGCGCCGGCTCCCGGTGCCGGGGCCCTTCGATGCGGTGGTCTGCTGGTTCTCCTCGTTTGGCTACCACCCCGACGACGAGTGCCGCCAGATCCTGGCCGAGTTCCATCGGGTGTTGCGGCCCGGAGGCACCGTGCTGATCGAGACCATGCACCACGACGGGGTCGTCCGCCACTACACGGCCGCTCCGGATGCCACCGTGCTCTGGCGGGGTGTCGACGCCCAGGTCGACCTGTCCCGTTTCGACCCGCTGACCGGTCGCATCGTCACCGACCGCACGGCGTACCGCGACGGGGCGGTCCGGCGCAGCTCGCACTTCATCCGCCTGCCCACCCCGCCCGAGTGGACGCAGTGGCTGGAGGAGGCCGGCTTCCGCGACGCCCGGTTCACGGCCGGCCGGGGCGGCCCCCTCGAGCTCGACAGCTGGGTCATGGTGGTCGAGGCCACCGCATAGCCCCAGCGCCTACCACTCGGGGCCCGTTGGGGCGATCGGTCCAAGGCGCCGGTGTACAGTGACGGTGGCGAATCACCTGCTGAGAGGCACTCTTCATGGTCACCAACACTGCGAGCGGCGCCGGCATCGTGTCATGGGGCACCTACCTGCCCTACTGGCGACTCCAGCGCGCCGCCATCGCCCAGGTGCTCGGCTCGGGACCGGGCAAGGGGGCCCGGGCCGTGGCCTCCTACGACGAGGACACCACCACGCTCGGGGTCGAAGCCGCCCGCCGCGCCCTCGCTCTCGCTCCCGCGGCACCCCAGGACCTCCTGTTCTCCACGCCGGCTCCGGGCTACCTCGACAAGACCAGCGCCACCGTCGTGCACGCCGCCCTCGGCCTCGGGCGTGACTGCGGCGCCTACGACTTCAGCGGTGCCCCCCGCTCCGCCGTGGGCACCTTGGTGATGGCGCTCTCGGCCGCCCCGACGCGCCGGACCCTGGCCGTGGTGTCCGACCTGCGCACCGGCCTGGCCGGCGGGTCAGAGGAGCGTGACAGCGGCGACGGAGGGGTGGCCTTCCTCTGCGGGGCCACGGACGCGGTGGCCGAGCTCATCGGACGGGGCGCGGCCAGCGACGAGTTCCTCGACCGCTGGCGGGTTCCCGGCGAGGCGGACTCGCACGTCTGGGAGGAGCGTTTCGGCGAGGAGATGTACGTCCCCTTGGCCCGCGAGGCCTTCGCCGACGCCCTCAAGTCGGCCGGGGTGACCGAGAACGACGTCGACCACGCCATCGTCTCGGGCCTCCATGCCCGGGCGGTTCGGGCGGTCACCGCCGGACTCGGTCTCGCCGCCGGGACGGTGTCCCCCGACCTCACGGGGTCGGTCGGCAATCTCGGCGCGGCGCAGGCCGGGCTCGCCCTGGCCGACGTGCTCGAGCGGGCCGTGCCGGGTCAGGTCGTCGTGGTGCTCTCCCTGGCCGACGGGGCCGATGCCCTGGTGTTGCGCACGACCGAGGCGTTGGCGCAGACCCAGGCGGCGCGCCGGGCCGCCCTGGTGCCGACCGTGGCCGAGCAGGTGGCGGCGGGCCGCGGCGATCTGTCCTACGCGTCCTTTTTGACCTGGCGGGGCCAGCTGCACCGCGAGCCGCCCCGCCGCCCCGATCCCGAGCGCCCCGGGGCGCCGATCGTGCGGCGCTCGGAGGGCTGGAAGTACGCCTTCGCCGCCAGCACCTGCACGGCCTGTGGCTTTCGCCACATGCCGCCGACACGGGCCTGCCTGTCGTGCCGGGCCATCGACCAGATGCGGCCCGAGCGCCTGGCCGACGTGGGCGGCACCGTGGCCACCTTCACCATCGACCATCTGGCCTACAGCCTGTCGCCCCCGGTCATCGGGGTCATCGTCGACTTCGACGGCGGCGGCCGCTACCGCTGCGAGCTCACCGACGCCCGGCCCGACGAGCTCTCCATCGGCGACCGGGTGGTCATGACCTTCCGGCGCATCTACACGGCCGGGGGCGTGCACAACTATTTCTGGAAGGCCCGACCCGAGGAGGGAGCCAAGCATGGCGAGTAGTGGGATCCGCGACCAGGTGGCGGTCATCGGCATGGGCTGCACCAAGTTCGGCGAGCTGTGGGACAAGGGGGTGGACGACCTGCTCACCGACGCCGCCACCGAGGCGGCCGCCTCGGCCGGCCTGTCGATCCACGACATCGACGCCTTCTGGCTCGGCACCATGACCTCGGGGGTGTGCGGCACCACCTTGTCGCGGCCGCTGAAGCTGGACTACAAGCCGGTGACCCGGGTCGAGAACTACTGCGCCACCGGTTCGGAGGCCTTGCGCAACGCCTGCTACGCCGTGGCCTCGGGCGCCTACGACACCGCCATGGCCATCGGGGTGGAGAAGCTCAAGGACACCGGCTACTCGGGCCTCACCGGCATCCGTCCAGTGGGCGACGGCACCGACCCCGGGCTCTCCTCACCGGCCGCCTTCTCGTTCCTCGCCCCCTCCTACGCCCACAAGTACGGCGTGGACCCGGTCCAGATGAAAGAGGTGATGAGCCGCATCGCCTTCAAGAACCACCAGAACGGAGCGCGCAACCCACGGGCCCAGTTCCAAAAGGAGGTCTCCATGGAGACCATCCAAAAGGCGCCGCTGGTGGCCGGCGAGCTGGGCGTGTTCGACTGCTCCGGGGTCAGCGACGGGTCGGCCGCCGCCATCATCTGCCGGGTGGAGGACGCCCCCCGCTACTGCGCCGACCCGCTGTACGTGAAGGCGCTCAGCTTCGTGGCCGGCCCGGCCGCCGGGCCCATCGACCCCGACTACGACTACACCACCTTCGTCGAGGTGGTCCGCTCCGCCGAGGATGCCTACCGCCAGGCCGGGATCACCGATCCGCGGGCCCAGCTGGCCATGGCCGAGGTGCACGACTGCTTCACCCCGACCGAGCTCGTCTTGATGGAGGATCTGGGCTTCGCCGCCCGCGGCACGGCCTGGAAGGAGGTGCTGGCCGGCACGTTCGACCGCGACGGGGAGCTGCCGGTCAACCCCGACGGGGGGCTGAAGAGCTTCGGCCACCCCATCGGCGCCTCTGGGCTGCGCATGCTCTTCGAGTGCTGGCTGCAGCTGCGGGGCGAGGCGCCCCCCGAGCGCCAGATCACCACGGTCGGCCCAGGCCGCACGCTCGGCCTGACTCACAACCTGGGCGGGGCGCCCGGTGAGGGCGTGAGCTTCGTCGGCATCTTCGGCCGCGAGCTCGGCGACTGATGGGCGGCACACGCTGATGAGTGGCGCAGGCGGCGTCGACCTGCTGGCCGAGACCGAGGACCAGACGGCGCTGCGCCTGCTGGCCCGGGAGGTGGCCCAGCGCGAGGTGGCGCCCCGGGCGTCGCAGGGGGACGACAGCGGCGAGGTCCCCCCCGAGGTGCGCAAGGCCCTGGCCTCCGCCGACCTCCTGCGGATCACGATCGGGGAGCAGTGGGGCGGTCTGGGCCTCGGCGACGTCGAGGCGTCCATCGTCTTAGAGGAGATCGCCCGGGCCGACGTCTCGTCGGCCATCTGCTGCCAGCTGGTCTTCAACGGGCCGCCGCGGGGGATCGAGCATCTCGGCCCCGAGGCCATGAAGGAACGCTGGCTGCCGGCGGCGGCCGACGGCGAGGCGCTGATCAGCATCGGGATCACCGAGCCCGACGCCGGATCGGCGGTGCAGGACATGCGGGCCTCCCTCACCGAGGACGGCCCGGGCCGCTGGCGCCTCAACGCGTACAAGAACTACTCGACCCTGGGCCACGTGGCCCAAGGAGTGCTCGTGTGGTGCCGCTGGCCCGGCGGAGTTGGGGCCAAGGGCATCGGGGCGGTCGTCGTGCCCACCGATCGAGAGGGGGTCTCGGTCACCGGTCGTCATGCGGGCATGGGGATCCACGCCGCCACCGAAGCCGAGTTGGCCTTCGACGCGGTGGCGATCACCGAGGACGACATCCTCATCGCGGGGGAGCCGGGCAACACGGCCGCCTTCAAGGTCCTTTTGGGCCACCTCAACCACGAGCGCTGTGGCAACGCCTCCATGTGCGTCGGGGCGGCCCAGGGCGCGCTTGGAGCACGCCGTGCGCTACATGTCCGAGCGGGTCATCGGCGGTCGGCCCCTCGCCGACCTCCAGGGGCTGCAGTGGAAGCTGGCCGACATGGCCGTCCAGCTGGAGGGGGCCCGGCTCCTCTTGGGCCGCGCCGTCCGCCTGGCCGGCGACGGCGGCACTCCGCCCCCGCTGGAGACCGCGCTGGCCAAGACGGCCGCCAACCTGGCCGCCAAGTTCGTCTGCGACGAGGCCATGCAGATCCACGGGGGCTACGGCTACAGCCACGAGTACCCGCTCGAGCGGGCGTATAGGGACATCCGCGGGCTGTGCTTCGGCGCCGGCACGGTGGAGGCGCAGCGCAACTTCATCGGCATCCGGGTGGCGGCCGGTGGCCGCACCGGCTCGCCGGGGTGGCGCCAGGCGTAGGCGGCCTCTACATCGCAATAATGAGGGCAGTGAGATAGGAGATCGTCTTCTCCACCCGTCTCTGTCATACGTTTTGTGATACATTCATGCCATGACGCAGGCAGTCTCGGTCCGGTTGGATGATGAGGTGCAGCGGGCGCTCCGAACGTTGGAAGCGTCCGGCATGAGTCGATCGGATGCCATCCGGAGGTCGATCCTCGACGCCGCCACGGCTCTTCGTCGCCAGGAGGCGCTGCGGGCCGAGGTCGCAGCGCTCGAAGCCGACCAGGCAGATCGTCGCGAGATGCAAGAGGTTGCCTCGCTGATGGAGAGCCTCCGTGCGGAAGGGTGACGTCCACGAGCTCCGTCCGCCCCGACGTGTAGGCCACGAGCAGCAAGGCCCCCGGTTCGGTGTCGTCGTGCAGTCAGACCCTCTGCTACCTCGCTCGGTTGTGCTCATCGCCCCCACCTCTCGCAGCGCGCGGCCGGCCAGCTTCCGACCGGAGGTAGTGATCGAAGGCGAGATCACGAGAGTGCTGGTCGAGCAAGTCGGCGCCGTCGACGTCAACCGTCTCGGGAACCATGTCGGATTGGCAAGCACGGAGGAGATCTGGGGGATCGACGAGAGCCTGATGACCGTATTCGGGCTGCGCTGAACTGGCCGGACAGAGGGGCAAACCGTTTCCGCCGCTCAGCCGGGTTCTAATAGGGGATCGTCGTCTCCACCAAATCCGTGCCCTGGAATTTTGATGACGGCGCAATGCGGCCACCACCCTCCGGTCAGTCGATCAAGCAGTGATGACAGCGGTGGGGCTCTATCGTCGATAGCTTTGGAGTGCCGTGACGAAGCGAGTGTGGCAATTCAACCCGAGTAACGGTGGGCGTCAGGTTCCAGATGCGGTGCGCCGGGCGACGAAGGCGGCGATCCTCAATCATGGAAAGGGCCACTTCGCGGGCCGTTACCGTGAGCTCGACGTGCGTTTCAAAGCGCAGTTTTGTTACGTGGACGCCTATGTCGAACCGGAGGAGCCGGTCGCCGACGAGGAGTCGGTCGGTGCCGGCGGAAACGGGAGCGAATACCTCGCTCTGGCTCGATCGAACGAATTGAAACTGTGCCGACTCCGCTTCTTCGTCCCAGGCCGGTGGTCATTGGCCATCTACAGCTACGCCCACGAGCGATACGAAGCATCCGTGTTCGCCGACGGCGGGTTCGTCGGTCGTCCCCAGGACGGGTTCGACCTCGCCGCGAACCTCTACCTCGGGTGACAAGTGTGTCCGGTATGGGCACCGAGCAAGAACCGGTACGGGTATTCGGACCTGAGACGTGGGGGACGGTGGCGGGGAGCTTGCCGCGTTGCAGGCCTTGGCTGCCGAGCTCGCTCACCGGATCCGTCACCCGGATCGAGGGGTGTCCCAGACTAGGGGCAGCGACGAGGCCCGGCTCAGCCATCTGTTCGATCTGGCCGCGCGCCTAGGTGCGGCGGGCGTTGCTCCAGCCGATTTGGCCAAACCAGTGGTGCTGGCCGACCGCAAGATCACGGCCCGGGCGCGGGCGAAGTTTAAAGGGAGCATTCCCAACGGGACGTATGCCAGGACCCCACCGATGCTCGATCTGCCCCGTCAGCGGCTGCACCGGCGGGCGCGTCACGGACTCTGGTCGACCTTCGCTGTGGATCCGACGGCCTTCTACGAGAAGTTCCGTCCCACGGTGGATCGCAAGAGTGGCCTCTCCGAGAGCCAGACCAGCCGGGTCGTCGACACCCTCTATGGCCGGGTGGTGAGGCTCGACGATCCCCGCCGCAGAACCGCCGAGCGGTTGGCGCTGTACCGCGCCTTCTACACCGCCGCTGACGAGCTCGCCGATATTGCCGATGACAGCTATGGCCACCTGGGCGACCTGCGTACCGAGATGTGGCTCGTCTATCTCGACATCGACTGGCAGGAGACAGGCATGTCTGCGGATGACTACTGGCGGGATCTGTGCGGTCTACGCATGTGGGAGGACTACGGCACGGACTTGGGTCACGAACAGGCTTGGTTCTGCTCGGTCCAACAGGACGAGATCACCCTCATTGAAGGCATCCTGTCGGACCTGGCCGAGGAGGCCGTCTCATACGTTCTGGACTCCAGGCCGACCAGGCGCTCGCCGCGATGGCGCAACTTCGCAGTTCGACCAGCCGAGCAAAGTTCCGAGACACCCGGTAGACGTTCCGGGAGAAAGTGACGGCCGAGCTGACCCGACGCGCCCAAACATGCGGTCGGTCCCCGATCCGGGGGCGACCAGTCCACTTGTCGGAACACCCTCGTCGACGGCCGTGGAGAGGTCAGAACGGAGGATCGATGAATGGTCCTTCGGGCTGCGGGTGCTCGCTGTCCTCGTCGAGCCAGTTCTCCTCGGTTCCTTCAATCCACCCATAGGGAGCGCCGCCTGGCGTGTAGCCAACGACGAACATCCGAGCGCCGCCATAGTCCACCCATTTACAGAGGCCGTCACCGGATTCGATGCCATGCGGGCGCTCCCTGCGACGATGACCTTGGTGGCGTTTGGCCATCTCCTTGGTTCATCAGCTGAAGTCCGAGCGCCGCTTGATCTCCATCGGCGTGGCGGCATGCTGAAGCATCTATTCGTCGATTGCCTGGAGGCGAGTTGAGGATCCACCGTTACGGCCAAAGGCAGCAGTACCGTCACAGTCATTGATCCGGTGACCCCGCAGCGGAGGTGAACGCGTGACGGCGACGATGGACGTCATAGACCTGGTCGAGCGGAGCGGTGAGCTCAAGGCCGAGTTGGTCGAATTCTCCCGGAAACCCCAGTACAGGCAGGCGTTTCGTAAGATGGCGTCGGCACACCTGGGGAAAGAAGGCGCGATCGGAGAGGGGATGCTCATCGATATCCTCGACCGTCTTGTCCTCCAGCATCGCCTCGGAAGCGGCCAGACGATCGTGGAGCAGTTCGTGGCGTCGCGCCCGGACCTTCTGACGCCTGAGCGGGACATGCTGCTCGGGTGGCGCGACGTGGTGGAGGGCATCTTTGAGGTGGGACGTCGCGAGGGTGATGCCCTGATCGTCACCAACCTGGTCGACGAGCTGACCTACCGGGTGCGCTCCAACATGGGGAGCGAAGTCTTTCGAGTCCTCCGACCACGTTCGTACATGATCGCCCGCCTCGTGCCGATAAGAAGCGAATGGCTGGTGAGCGGTGTCATCCACCCGATCGTCAGGAGTGGGCGCAAGGTCGCGTACGCGATTGCCGCCGACCTCGCAATGACGTATCCCGAAATGTTTTTCCGCAATCCCTCCCACGTCGAACGAGGGTGGGAGCTGCAGCGAAACGATCGCGAGCGGTTCATGCGGTTCTTCGGGACCGACATGGTGCTCATGCCAGGGAGAGAGCTGGCCGAGCGGATGCGGCAGTACGCGACTTTCACTCGCCGCGAGATCCTCGCCGAACTAGCGGCGCAGAAGCGCGACAGCCTTGTGAAACGCCCACTGGTCGAAATCGATTTCCCGCCTGTGTTGGTACAGTCCGACTCGGTGGCCGTGATCTACGACGAGACCGAGGGGCTCTCGTTCTTTGGGGGCTTCGGCGAGTTCGAGCGGGCTTTCGCCGACCCGGCCCTGTGTGATCAAAGGCACTACCGCCAGCGGGTCCTCGACTACCTCGACGACGACAGCGTCTCTCCACTTCCCTTCCGGCGGATGGCCGATCGGGATCCAACTCGTGCCGGTGAGGTGCTCCGGCGGGTACTTGGCCGCAAGAGCTTCGAGTGGCAGCGTGACGGTGAGAAGCTGATGCGTCAGCGCAAACGCTCCTTCTTCGATCGCGCACCGCTGCCCCGCCTTCTGCCGATGAGCACTCGATTGGCGCCCTACGTCGGCGCGCCGGAGAAGTGACGGCCCCGCATCGTCGGCATCGCTGGCTGGCCGGAACCTCATGTCCGTGATGTCACCTCGGGCGAGCCAGTGCGCGCAGCACACCGAGACTGGCCACCTCGGTTCCAGATCGCATCCGGCGAGCTCATGCCCAGAGAACCACCGGCCATTCACGCATCGAACCGTCCTGGGCTCGGTGGACTCGACTCGCCCCACCAAGAAATCGGTTTGCATGAGCAAGTCAGGTGGCATTTCGCCGACGACCCGCATTGCACCCCATTTACCGCCAAACCCCTCTCGTGCTCCTGCGTGTGGCGCAACGCGCGAGCCGGCATCCGCTCTGGTGTGACCAATATCTGATTCAGAGTTGTCGGGTGGACCGGGCCGAGAGTTGTCACGGATGGGTTCCTACCCACTGGACCTGGGTCCCCGGCCGGCTACGGCCAGCGCAGTAAGGTCGGACCGTGGCCGGAGGGTTGGCGGGTAGGTCGGCGGATGCGCTCGTCGAGGACTTGGGCATCCTCTTGGCCCACGAGCAGGCCGGCGCCCACCGCCCCCTGCTGGAGGCCTTGCTGGACCACCGCAGCGGCGAAGGGCCCGACCCGGTGCGATCCGCCGCCGCCCGGATCCTCGAGCAGTGCGCTCCCTGGGGGCTCGACCTGTCGGAGGGAGCGGCGACGCTCTTGAGTGCGGCGGGCCGTGACCCAGGCCCAGAGGTGTTCTCCACCTGGGTGGCCAGCCGAGGCCGGCGTACCTTCCAGTCGATAGCCGAGGAGGCCGGCCTGTCGCACCAGTGGGTAGGGCGCATCGTGGGCCGGGGAGGGCCCAAGGTACGACAGGCCCTGGTCGGCGCACCGGCGCCGTGGCCTTGGGTGGTGTCGAGCCTCCGCGTCCGTCTCGGTCCGATCACGACCGAGGGCGAGCTCGCTGATGCTTTTGGCCGGCTGGGCCTCGATCCGGCCTCCACCGAGGCGGCGCTGGCGGGCTGGCTCGCCGGCCCCTATGAGGACGTTCCCGGCCATCCGGGTTGGTTGGCCATCGAGGCCGCCCTCCTTCCGGCGAGGACGGGCCACTGCCTCTCGACCGACGGCGGGGTGCGTCGCCTCGTCGACGTCGAGTCGGAGATGGCCGACCTCGCCGAGCTGGGTCAGGCGGCCGGTGATCGGCTGCAGGCCTGGCTTCGCGCATGCGGCGCAGTGGTGATCCACGACCTCGTCGTGTCGACGGCCGGCCCCCTGGCCGGCGTCGTCGAGCGCGTGCTCGACGCGCACGGGACCGCCCGCTCGCCCGAGGAGATCGCCAGGGAGGTCACAGCCGGCGGCCGCGCCGTCACCGCGGAGGATCTGGCCCCGACCCTCCGGGGCCAGCGTTTCAAGACGAGCCCGACCGGTCGCGTCCGGCTGGCCGCGTGGGGCGTCGAGAAGGCGAACGAGAAGACGAAGACGCCTCCAGCGAAGCCGAAGAAGGCCTCCCGGCGAACCGCTTCTGGGAATGGCACCGGAGGTCACCAGGCCCCCGCAGAGGAGCAGGCCGGCGGCGACCGGCTGTGGCTGTGGGTCAGGGTCGACGCCGACGTCCTGCACGGCTCCGAGGCCCCGGTGCCGGCGGCCCTGGCCGAGGGGTTGGGGCTGGACCGTTTGGCCCGGCGGACCTTCTCCAGCCGCTGGGGTCCGATCACTTTGAACTACGAGGGCCCCCAGCCGACGAGGGGTTCAGTCCGGGCGGTCGCCATGGCAGCCGGGGCCGGAGCAGGAGATACCCTGTTGCTCGGGTTTTCTGCCGCCGGGCACGTCGAGGTGGAAGCGCGCCGCGGCAGCGGCCGGATCGCCGAAGCCGGCGAGTCGAACGATCCGACCATCCTTTTACCGGAGCATCTCGAGCAGCATCTCACGGAGCAAACGCGATGAACGACACACCGAGCACCCTGGAAGAAGCCCTCGAAGCGGTGGAGCGCGATGCCGATGCCGCCCTCAAGTCGCTGAGCGCGGCGGTGAGGGTGGCCAAGCGGGCCAAGGCCGCCGCTGCGTCCGGTCAGATACGCGACCTCGAGCAGTCGATGGCCGCGACCGCGGAGCTGGTGGAGCATGCGGCCCTGGCGGTCGAGGACCTGCGGGCCGGGTGGAGCTTCGATGTCACCGGCTACTTCGGGTCGGGCGAGTACGCCAAGGAGCTTCTCGCCGCAGCGACCGAGGCGGGGGTGCAGGCCTTCGAGTCCGACGACCGCATCTTGTGCTACCCGGCCATCGTTCAGGTCTCGGTCGGCGACTCCACGGTGGTGGTGGACAAGAAGAAGGACCGCCGCGTGCGGCCGTCGGTCGTGGTCGGGCACCTTGGCACCCTGCAGCTGCGGCCCCCGAAGTTCAAGCCGGAGGCATTCATCGAAACCCTGGCCGCGGCATACGACCTTGTGATGGGGTCGAAGGGTCTGCGCTCCGGAGTCCCGGCCAAGTTGGTCGACGTGCACCGGGTCCTCACCCTGCTGCCCGGCTCGGCCCGCGATTACACGCGCCAGGAGTTCGCCCGCGACCTCTACCTTCTCGACCAGAGCGGCGTCGTCGACGCCAAAGACGGGCGGCGCATGACCCTGCCGGCCAGCGCCATGACCCGCAGCGGCGGGGTTATCACGACCGTGACCCGTAACGGGCAGGCCAAGGTGTACGCCGGCATCTCCTTCGCGGAGTCCTAGAGGTGATCCCTGTCGACGACTACCTCGGCTTTCTCACGGACGAGTACCTCCGCGACTACGTTGCGGGCGGAGGGGCAGCGGTCAAGTTCGTGATTCCTCCCGACGACTCCTCGGCCGCGGCGTTCATCACAGGCTTCGGGGACCGGGCCCGCGACGCCGGCTACGTGGTGGGGTCTGTCGACGCGGCCGAGACCCGGGTCCACCTCCTCGAGCAGGTCTTCTTCGACGTGGCCCGCCAGGTGGACTGGGACGCTCTGGCCGCGGTGTCGACGGCCGCGGCCACCGCGGCCGCTGGTTATCCCGCTCCCGACGGGAACCTCTCACTGGACCACCTGGCCTCCCACCATCGGGTAGACCCACGGGAGCTGAAGCGGGAGATCGACCGTCAGCTCCAGACCCAGGTCCATCGCGATTACGCCATGGTCGCCGAGTTCCGCACCGCCATGCTGCGGCTCTGTCAGGCCCAGTTGCAGAGCGGCCAGGTCGCCGACGCCGAACACGCCGCCGTCCTGGACTGGCTGCGCGGGGACCTCCGCCAGATATCGGCCTTACGCTCCGCACTGATCTTCCGCCGGATCGGTCGTCACAACGCCCGGCAGCTCCTCTTCTCCCTCGCCCACTGGGCCAGTGTGAACGGCCACTCCGGCCTGGCTCTCCTCTTGGATATTCGCCGGCTCGGTTTTGCCCGCCGGCCCATTCCCGAAGAGCGCCATGGCCACTACTACACCAAGGCCGTCCTACTCGACGGCTACGAGGTGCTGCGCCAGCTGGTGGACAACACCGACGAGATGGCCAACCTCGTCGTCGCGGTGGTGGCCTCGCCCGCGTTCCTCACCGACCCGGCCCGGGGTCTTGACGCCTACCAGGCCCTGAAGCTGCGGATATTCGACGAGGTGCGCGACGCCAGGCGGGACAACCCGCTGTCGGCCCTGATTCGCCTGCAGGCAGCCGGAGCGGCATGAGCCCGGACCCGTCCGTGGAGCGCCGTCGCGCACTCGAAGCCCTGCGAGCCGGGGTGCCTAACCGCGATGCGGTAACCGTGCTGGGGTCGATGCAGCAGGGAGTGGAGGACCGCTTCAGCCAGCTGATCGCCGCGGTGCGAGTCCTGCCCGAGGGAGCGCCGCCGGGCGGCATGTTGATTGGAGGCGGCTTCGGAGCGGGTAAGAGCCACGTCCTCGAGCATCTGTCCCACCTGGCCCTCTCGGAGGGTTTCGTGGTCTCGAAGGTGGTGGTCTCCAAGGAGACGCCCTTGCACGACCCGACCAAGGTGTACCGGGCGGCCATCGACCACGCCAAGGTTCCCGGCCGGCCCGGCTCCGCGATCGACGAGATCGCCGGAGGCCTGGACGTCGACTCGCCCCGCTACGCCGAGCTGTACCGGTGGGCCCACCAGGAGAACACCCCAGTGGACAGCCGGTTCGGGGCCACCCTGTTCCTCCACGAGTACGCTCGCGGCGACGAGGAGTTCGCCGACCGGATCGTGCGTTTCTGGGCCGGGGACCCATTGCCGGTGGCCGACTTGCGTCGCCGGCTGAAAGAGGCGGGAGCCGCCGCGGCGTACCGCCTGGCCTCGGTCAGGGAGCGTGAGCTCTCGCTGCAGAGGTTCCGGTTCGTCTCCCGGCTGACCCGGGCGGCTGGATACCGCGGGTGGGTGGTGCTGCTCGACGAGGCCGAGCTCATCGGCCGGTACTCGGCCTTGCAGCGAGCCAAATCCTACGCCGAGCTGGCCCGGTGGGTGCGGGGGGATCGCGACGATCCGGAGGCCCCGCTGTGCGCGGTGCTCACCACTGTGGACGACTTCGAGGGCCAGGTGCTGGTGGGCAAGAACGACGTCGAGCTCATCCCCAAACGCCTGCGGGCCAAGGGCACCGCCGAGGACGAGTTGCTCGCTGGCCAGGCCGAGATGGGCATGCGCATCATCGAGCGCGAGCAGGTGCAACTGCAGCCCCCCGGTCGGAACGAGCTCGACCGGACCTACGAACAGCTCAAGCAGATTCACGGCGAGGCTTATGGTTGGGATCCACCCGACGTCGCCGGGCTCGAGAGGCTCCCGTCCAACCGGATGCGTCAGTACGTGCGGGCCTGGATCAACGAATGGGATCTCCGCCGCCTCGACCCCTCCTACCAACCCGAGATAACCGCCAGCGGAGTGATTGTGGACCTGCGTGACGAAGACGAAGAGCCCAGCGAGGGGGTCACCTGAGCTGCTCTCCGACGATGTAGCGGAGGTCCTCGTCGGTCGCGACGGGGCAACAGCGGCCGAGCTGGCCGGATGCCTGTCGGTCGACGAGTCCGAGGTGTCGCGGTCGCTGTTCGCCAGCCACGGCCGGTTCCGTTGTGACCGGAGTGTGCCGCCGAGATGGTGGTTGAGCACTTCTCCCGGAGGTCAACGTTCTGCCCCGGTCGCCGCCGGTGCCACCGCGCCCCCGTCTTCGTCTCTGGGCCTGTACCAATGGCAGGTCGACGCCCTCGACGCGTGGGATCGCCGGGGAGGCCGAGGGGTGGTCGAGGCTGTCACCGGTGCAGGCAAGACGAGGGTCGGGGTAGCCGCGGCCCTCGACGAGCTCGGGCGGCGGGGCCAGGTGCTCGTGGTGGTACCCACGGTGGAGCTGCAGCACCAGTGGGTGGCCGAGCTGGAGACCCATCTGGGCCGGGGCTCGCTGATCGGTCGGATGGGCGCCGGCGCCGGCGACCACCTGGCCTCCCACGACGTGGTCGTCGCGGTGGTGAACAGTGCGCGGGCCTTTGACCTCCGCCCCATCCGCCGGGGAGGGCTGCTCGTCGCCGACGAGTGCCACCGCTACGGGAGCGCGGTGAACCACCTGGCCCTCGACCACCGGTTCACCAGACGCCTCGGCCTCAGCGCCACCTACGCCCGAGAGGACGACGGGAACCTGGCCTGGCTGGACCCCTACTTCGGCGGGACTTGCTTCCGGCTGGGCTACGCCCGGGCGGTGGGCGACGGAGTGACCGCCCGCTTCAGCGTGACCCTGGTGGGGGTGAGGTTCTCCCCGATCGAGCAGTGCCGCTACGACGAGCTCACCGAGCTGATGAAGCGCCTTCGGGCCAGACTGATCAGCCAGTTCGACCTCCCCGACGAACCGTTCGAGGCGTTCCTACAGGCGGTTGCCGCCCTGGCCGAGAGCGGCGGGGAGGGGAGCGGGCTGGCCCGGACCTATCGCCAGGCCATGCTCGAGCGGCGACGCCTGCTTGCCGACACCCCGGCCAAGGACGCGGCCCTGGTGGCGTTGGCCCCGGCAGTGGCCGAGGCTGAGCGGGCCATCGTGTTCACTCAGAGCATCGCCGTCAGCGAACGGGCGGGTGCCGTCCTGGCCGGTTGCGGGCTGGCCGCAGGGGTCATCCACTCGCAGATGAGCCGGGACGACCGGCGAGAGGCCCTGCGGCTGTTCGGATCGGGAGAGCTCACGGTTCTGACTGCCCCCCGTCTGCTGGACGAAGGCATCGACGTGCCGGCGGCCGACCTGGCGCTCATCGTCGGGGCGAGCCGGTCACGGCGTCAGATGATCCAACGTATGGGCCGGGTGCTGCGTCGCAAGCCGGCTGGCCGGCGGGCCCGGTTCGCGGTCGTCTTCGTCGAGGGGACGGTAGAGGACCCCCGCCGCGGCGCGCACGAGGCATTCCTCGAGGAGTTAGTCGGAGTCGCCGACCGGGTCACGACCTTCACCTCCGACGTCGTCTGCGACCACCCGGAACTGGTGCTGGGCGCCCTCCGCCGCACGGTAACCGAAGCGGATCAGCCGATCAGATCCTGATTCTCCTGACCATCCGGTCAGAGCAGACATGAACGAAGAACGGCTACCCCTTCCCGTAGCTCAGTAACGACGGCCCGGTTATGCCGCCGTACAGGGGAGGGGGAACCCGAGGGCCAAGTGCGCCGCCCGGCTGACCTCATCCATCCGCAGGGGGTTCAGCCTGGTGATTCGAGAGCGAAGAATAGTGCGCGGCACAGTCGCCAGATTGTCCAGATTGACCACGCAGGGCCGGGGCATCCCGTCGTCCTCGGTCAGCGCAACTTCGGCGTCGAGTCCTCGGACCCGGGTGGAGATGTCGGCGACGGTCACTCGGTCCCGCCAGGTGCCGTGCGCGTCCCAGGAGAGCAGGAGAACGGGGTGACGCTGGCCAGGTGGTCGTTCCGCCCACCACACTTCAGCTCGCCGCACCGGCGGCCTCATCGATGTTGTTCCAGCCGGTATTCTCCCCGCCGAAGAGATCTCCCGCCGCCTCCTCGGCCCAGGCGCGTTCGGTATCGGTCTCGGGCTGCGCCTGGTAGGCGGCCTGGTACTGCTTCTCGCGCTCTTCAGCCTCCACCTGGTGCCAGCCCCGCCAGAGCAACTCGGAGACAACCTCGGATCGACTGGTCTTCCGGTCGGTGCGCCGGTGCTCGATCCGTGCCAACAGCTCAGCTGGGAGGCTCACCGTTACCCTCTCAGCATTGCTCATATCTTTTAGCATACCATTTCTCTTACCCTGGGCGCTCCAGCTGGTGCCAGCCGGCGGGCAGCCACCGCGGCAAGGGGCATCTGGCGGCAGCCGAGCCCGGCCGTGAGTCCCAGCCCATAGCGCAGTCGAGTGGCAGTTCCTCGCCTCCGCCGACCTCTTGCGCATCATGAAGGAACGCTGGCTGCCGGCGGCGGCCGACGGCGAGGCGCTGATCAGCATCGGGATCACCGAGCCCGACGCCGGATCGGCGGTGCAGGACATGCGGGCCTCCCTCACCGAGGACGGCCCGGGCCGCTGGCGCCTCAACGCTGTACAAGAACTACTCGACCCTGGGCCACGTGGCCCAAGGAGTGCTCGTGTGGTGCCGCTGGCCCGGCGGAGTTGGGGCCAAGGGCATCGGGGCGGTCGTCGTGCCCACCGATCGAGAGGGGGTCTCGGTCACCGGTCGTCATGCGGGCATGGGGATCCACGCCGCCACCGAAGCCGAGTTGGCCTTCGACGCGGTGGCGATCACCGAGGACGACATCCTCATCGCGGGGGAGCCGGGCAACACGGCCGCCTTCAAGGTCCTTTTGGGCCACCTCAACCACGAGCGCTGTGGCAACGCCTCCATGTGCGTCGGGGCGGCCCAGGGCGCTTGGAGCACGCCGTGCGCTACATGTCCGAGCGGGTCATCGGCGGTCGGCCCCTCGCCGACCTCCAGGGGCTGCAGTGGAAGCTGGCCGACATGGCCGTGCAACTGGAGGGGGCCCGGCTCCTCTTGGGCCGCGCCGTCCGCCTGGCCGGCGACGGCGGCACCCCGCCACCGCTGGAGACCGCGCTGGCCAAGACGGCCGCCAACCTGGCCGCCAAGTTCGTCTGCGACGAGGCCATGCAGATCCACGGGGGCTACGGCTACAGCCACGAGTACCCGCTCGAGCGGGCGTATAGGGACATCCGCGGGCTGTGCTTCGGCGCCGGCACGGTGGAGGCGCAGCGCAACTTCATCGGCATCCGGGTGGCGGCCGGTGGCCGCACCGGCTCGCCGGGGTGGCGCCAGGCGTAGCGGGCCTTACTTCGCACGATCGCCCTCAAATAGGATTCAGCGATGGCGACATTCGTGCTCGTTCATGGGGCGATGCATGGTGGCTGGTGCTGGAACCGTGTCCGTCGCCAGCTGACCGCCCTGGGCCACGAAGTCTTTACGCCCACGCTCACTGGACTAGGAGAGAGGCGCCAATCGCTCACGCCCGAAGTAGGCGTCGAGACGCACGTCATCGACCTCACTGACCTTCTCTACTTTGAGGACTTATGTGAGGTGAACCTGGTTTTACACAGCTACGCAGGGGTCGTGGCGGGTCCTGTCGTCGAACGTGTTGTCGATCGCATTGGCTCTGTGACCTTCCTGGGCGCGTTCATGGTGGAGGACGGGCAGTCACTCCTCGATGTCGAGCCCCCTGAGGTAAGGGCCAGGTATCAGGAACTCGCGAAGGCGGCCGGTCAAGGTTGGCGTATCCCGGCAGACGACTCGTTTCTCGCCCAATGGGGCGTGCCCGAAGACCTGCGACCGATCGTCGGACCGCGACTGACCGACTTTCCGCTTCGCTGTGCCACTGATGCGGTGCGGTACGACAGCGGGGCACTGCAAAGTGTGCCGCGTTCCTACATTCGACACACCGAACCACCGCTCTCGAGTCTGCAACGGTCATACGACCGGGCAGTGATGCTCGGCTACGCGACCTTCGATATTGCCTGTGGTCATGACGCAATGCTTGACGATCCCGACGGCACCGTTGCTCTCTTGCGAGAGATCACCCGCCAATGATCGCCGTTGTCGAGAAATGCGCTAGGTCGCGTCGCCCACGCGCAACTTGATGTCACAGTGTCGGCAACGGCTGAAGACCTCTGTCCAGGCTTCGGTGACTATCTCCATCTCGTGCGTGGACTGACCGCACAACGTTCCCGGCGCATCCTCGGACTCGAGGTGCCAGGTGAGGATGTGCGTGCCGCCGTCGTTCTCGCGGATATGGAGCCACACCGTCTCACCCACCACATTTGAGTGTATTCACCAGAGATCGCGTCGTCCATGGGGATATCGGCGGCTCCACGGAGTGACCCGGCACCTCTTGCTCGTCCACGCGGCGCGTCCGGTACATTGAGCGGCGGCTTGTCGCCCTGTCGGTGGCCATCGAGAGGGCACTGTGGACAACAAGGAGCAGATCGGCGTCGTGTTGTTCGGCAAAGGCATCGGAGGGTTGTCGGCCTGAGCGAGTGATCGCTCTCATCACCACGAAGGGAACGAGCTTGTGACGATAAAGGTGGTCCAGTGGGGCACGGGCACTGCCGGCCTGCGGTCACTCAACTGCATTCTCCACAATCCCGCACTCGAGTTGGTCGGCCTGTACGTCGCTCGTCCCGAACGGGCCGGGCGCGACGCGGGCACGTTCGTCGACGCCCCCCTCACCGGGGTGATCGCCACCAACAGCGTCGATGAGCTGCTCGGGATCGAGGCGGACTGCCTGTGTTACATGGGGAGCTATGCCACCGGCGGCCTCGAGGACGTGCTGCCGTTCTTGCGGGCCGGGCGAAACGTCGTCACGCCCACCCTCTTCACGTTGCTGACCCCGGTGTTCGCCCCGGCAGAAGACTATGACCCGGTCATGGCCGCCTGCCTCGAAGGTGGGAGCTCCTTCTTCTCGACCGGCGCGTCCCCGGGCTACTGCACCGATTACTTCCCCATGGCCATGCTGGGCATCGTCGACGAGATCCACGAAATTCGGGTCCAGGAGATCGCCGACTACAGCACCTACCCCGTTGTCGAGGTGGCCCATAGCTGGGGCTTCGGTGCCCGGCCCGGAGACCCGATCCCACTGTTCGAGGGCGATGAGCTCGCCAGGAGCTGGCAAAGCGTCCCGCTGGACATCGCCCGTCGGGTCGGTGTCGAGATCGAAGAGATCCGGGTCCTCACGGAAAGTGGCACGACGGACCGCGACGTGCCGGCGGCCTTCTACACCATCCCGGCCGGGACGATCGCCAACATCCGGTTCCAGGTGCAAGGTCTGGTCAAGGGCCAGCCGTTCGTCGTCCTGGAGCACGTGAACTACTGCGATTTCGCGTCCATGCCGGCGCACTGGCCCCGTGCCAACGGAAGTGGCGACCTGGCCTACCGGACCGTCATCACCGGTCGGCCGAACCTGACCGCCGAGATCATGCTCGACTACCCCGTCGCCGCCGTGCGCACCGTCAACGCCATTCCTGCCATCGTGGCCGCCGCGCCCGGTGTCGTCGCCGGCTCCGACGTGCCCCCGCTCAACAGTGGAAACGTCACACTGTGATGGGGCAGGTGATCTCGAACTACCGCTGCATCGACTTGGTCTCGACGAACTCCTCCAGGCCGTAGCGGCCGCGCTCGCGGCCCATGCCGGACTGCTTGTAGCCGCCGAAGGGAGCGCTCGGGTTGAAGGCCCCCCCATTGATGTCGACCTGCCCGGTGCGGAGTCGCCGGGCCACCTTCTCGGCCCGGGCCGGGTCGCCGCTCCACACCGCGCCGGCGAGGCCGTAGGGCGTGTCGTTGGCGATCTGCACGGCCTCGTCCTCGGTGTCGTAGGGGATGATGGAGAGGACGGGACCGAAGATCTCCTCTCTGGCGATGGTCATGGTGGGGGTCACCTCGGAGAAGATGGTCGTCTGCACGAAGAAGCCCTTCTCCAGCCCGTCGGGTGCCTCGGCACCGCCGGTGATGAGCTTGGCCCCCTCCTCGATACCCTTGTTGATGTAGCCGCGGACCCGGTCGCGCTGCACGGCGGAGACCAGCGGGCCGAGCAGCTTCCCCTCCTCGAAGGGATCGCCGGGGGCGAACCCGCCCACCGCGGCCAGCGCCAGCTGCTCCACTTGGGCCAGCTTGTCGCGGGGGACGAGCATGCGGGTGAGGGCGGAGCAGGTCTGGCCGGAGTTCATGTAGCAGCCGAAAAGCCCGGCCGGCACCGCCTTCTCGAAGTCGGCGTCGTCCAGCAGGATGTTGGCCGACTTCCCGCCCAACTCGAGCGAGACCCGGGTGATGCTCTGGGATGCCAGCTCCATGACCCGCTTGCCGGCCCGGGTCGACCCGGTGAACGACACCATGTCGACCTTGGGGTGCGAGACGATGGCCTCGCCCACCACGGGCCCGGTCCCGGTGACCAGGTTGAAGACGCCGGCGGGCAGGCCGACCTCGTCGATGACCTCGGCCAGGGCAAAGGCGTTCAACGGCGCCACCTCGCTCGGCTTGAGTACGACGGTGCAGCCCGCGGCCAGGGCCGGGGCCACCTTGAGCACGATCTGGAAGAGCGGGTAGTTCCACGGGGTGATGGCGCCGACGACGCCCACCGGCTCGCGCACCACGAGCGAGTTCCCGATCTCCTCTTCCCAGGGGAACGACTCGGCCGCCTTGGCGGCGTCGAGGAAGGCGCCCGCCGGTAGTCCCACCTGGACGCCGCCCGAGAGGGTCATGGGCATGCCGACCTCGTGGGAGATGATGGTGGCGATCTCCTCGGTGCGGGCCGCCAGGGCCTCGCCGATGCGGACCAGCGTCTTTGCCCTCTCCTCGCGTGAGGTGGCCGACCAGGCCGGGAAGGCGGCCGCGGCGGCCTGGACGGCCTTGTCGACGTCCTCGACGGTGCCGTCGGGGATGGTGGCCAGGACCTCCTCGGTGGTGGAGTCGATGACCTCGAGGGTGCCGGTGCCGGTCGAAGGGACCCAGCTCCCGTTGATGTAGATCTTGTCCCGGACCTCCATGATGCCTCCCTTGCCGTACCTGTAACAGGGACCTTACCTGCTGTCAGTCCTTCTTCCCCAGGAGAGGATGGTCGCCCATCCCGACCGGCTGGAGGTGCTGGCCCAGGACGTCGTGGAAGTGGTCGGCCACCTCCTGGGGCGTCCAGCCGCCCTCCTGCCACATGGTGGCGATCTGGCGCGGGGTCTGGAATAGCGTGTAGCCGAACCCGGTCCGGCCCAGCACCTGTCCGTTGACGTAGGAGGCGCCCTCGCTGGCCAGGAAGGCGATGAGGGGCGCGTTGAGCGCGGGGTCCTGGTCGGCCGGGGGCTCGGCCCCGGCGTAGAGGTTCTCGGTCATGCGGGTGATGCCCGCCGGGGCCACCGCGTTGACCGTGATCCCGTAGCGGCCCAACTCGAGGGCCCACACGAACGTCATGCCCATGATGGCTGCCTTGGCTGCCCCGTAGTTGGTCTGGCCGAAGTTGCCCCGCAGCCCGGCCGAGCTGGTGATGTTGACGATGCGCCCGTAGCCGGCCTCCTTCATCAGCGGGGCGGCGTGGCGCACGGTGTTGAAGGTGCCCTTCTGGTGCACGGCGATGACGGCGTCGTAGTCGGCCTCGTCCATCTTGACGATCGTCCGGTCCCGCACGATGCCGGCGTTGTTCACCACGATGTCGATCGGATCCGAACGTGTCGACGGCGGTGGCGATGATCCTCCCGGCCGCCGCGAAGTCGCTCACCGAGTCGTGGTTGGGCACCGCGGTGCCTCCGGCGGCCTCGATCTCCTGGCACACCTCGGCGGCCGGGTCCTCACCCGTCCCGCCGCCCTCGCCCCCCAGGGAGACGCCGATGTCGTTGACCACCACCTTGGCCCCTTCGGCGGCCAGACAAAGGGCGATGTCACGGCCTATCCCGCGCCCGGCCCCGGTCACCACCGCCACTCTGTTCGTGAGAAGTGCCATGCGAACGACATTATCGTGCACTGACGCTTCTGTCAGGGTCGTGGTGGTGGCGGTACCATCGAGCAGAGACCGGGGGCAGCGCGCCCTCCATGAGAGAAGAAGGACGGCGGCACACATGGCCAAATTCGTGGAGAACGCGGCCGAGGAAGTCCTCGCCGCCGCCAAGGAGCTGTTGGAGCGGGGCCTCGTCGAGGGGACCTCGGGCAACATCTCGGCCCGCCAGGAGGACGGCACCATCGCCGTCACCCCGTCGTCCCTCGACTACCGGGTCATGGAGCTCGAGGACATCGTCATCATCAACCCCGAGGGCGACGTCGTCTCCGGCACCCGGGCGCCGACCTCGGAGAAGAAGCTGCACCTGGCCTGCCTGGCCGCCTTCGACGACATCGCCGTCGTGATCCACTCCCACGCCGTCTACGCCACCATGTTCGCGGTGGCCCAGCAGCCCATCCCCAGCTGCATCGACGAGTTCACCGTCTACCTCGGGGGCGAGGTCCGCTGCACCGAGTACGCCGTGAGCGGCTCCGACGAGCTGGGCGAGCAGACCGTCAAGGCCCTGCAGGGCCGGGGCGCCGCCCTGATCGCCAACCACGGCATGGTGGCCGTGGCCCCCACCATGGCCAAGGCCATGCACAACACGGCCCTGGTCGAGCGCTCGGCCAACATCATCTGGGGTGCCCGCCAGCTCGGGCCCATCCACCCCCTCCCCGAAAAGGTCGATCGAGACTTCCGGGGTGTGTACGAGTACCTGCGCACCCTGTGATGGCCGGCGGGAGGATGCCCGCCCGGATGCTGCCCGCCCGCACGCTCTGATGTCCGACGGGAGGGTGGCCGCCCGGCTGGCCGAGCTGGGGCTCACCCTGCACGGCCCCCATCCGCCGCACGACCCGCTCGATGCCGTCGTGATCTACAACGGGACGGCCCGCACCTCGGGCCAGTTGCCGCGCATCGACGGGAAGTTGACCTGCCTGGGCCGGCTGGGCGATACGGTCACCGTCGAGGAAGGGAGGGAGGCCGCCGCCGTGTGCGCCCTCAATGCACTGGCCGTCCTCCAAGCGGCGCTCGGGTCGCTGGACCGGGTGGAGCGGGTCCTCACCGTGACCGGTTTCGTGTCGTCGGCCCCCGACTTCTTCGAGCAGCCCGCCGTCGTCGACGGGGCCAGCCAGGTTCTGGCCGATGTCTTCGGGGAGGCCGGCCGCCACACCCGGTCGGCCATCGGGGTGGCGGCGCTGCCCCGCAACGGGGCGGTCGAAATAGAGGTGACGGTCGCCCTCAGGTTGAAGCCTCGGGTTGAAGCCTCAGGGGTGAAACGCCGTCCGGACGGCCCGACCTCCGGTCTTGGTGAGCTCCCAGTAGCCGTAGGTGCCCTGCTCGCGCAGCTCGGTGGCCGCGTTGACCAGGGCGCCGTAGGCGGCCACGGCGAAGGCGCCGCCCACCGAAACCCGGCTCACGCCGAGGGCCGCCAACTCGGCGATGTTCGGTGCCCCCGGCGCCGCCAGCACGCTGACCGGAAGGTCGACCGCAGCCATGAGTTGCCGCAACTCGTCGGGGTCGTCGAGCCGCGGGGCGAACAGCACGTCGGCCCCGGCCTCCTGGTAGGCCTGCAGCCGGGCGATGGTGTCGGCCAGGTCCGGCCGCCCGTGGATGTAGTTCTCCGCCCGCGCCGTCAGGACGATGCGGTCCGCCCCGTTATGGGCCGCCTCGGCCGCGGCCTCCACCCGCGCCGCGGCCAATTCGACGTCGTAGATGGGGTCCTCGGCGTCGCCGGTGAAGTCCTCCACCGAGGCCCCGGCTACGCCGCCCTCGATCGCCTCGGCAATGGTGCGGGCCACACCCTCGGGATCATCGGCGAAGCAGTTCTCCAGGTCGGCCGAGAGCGGCAGCGCGGTCGCCCCGGCCAGTTCCGCCACGTGCGCCAGCACCTCGCCCCTGGTCATGGCGCCGTCGAGCCGCCCCTTCGAGGTGGCGAAGCCGCCGCTGGTGGTGGCCAGGGCTTCGAAGCCGAGCGAGGCCAGCAGGACGGCGGATCCGATGTCCCACGCGTTGGGCATCAGCAGGGGCTCACCGGGCCGGTGCAGCTGCAGGAACTGCCGGGCCAACTCGCCCTGGCCGGCCTGTGTCGTCATGGCGGGAACTCCCAGTACTGGAACTCGCACATCATGGGGAGGACGTAGCGCAGGTAGAGCGAGTGGATCGTCACCACCTTCTGATCGTCGGCCTCGATGTCGATCAGATCGAGTCGCTCGTCGGAGGCGCCGAACGCCTTGGCTCGCTCGGCGATGGCGTGCAGCTCCTCGAGCGATCCCACCGAGAAGCCGAAGTGGTCCGGGCGGGGGCACTGCATGGGGGCGTCCTCGGCCACGAGATAGATGAACTGGTCCCAATGGACGCAGCTGAGCACCAGCCGGCGGCGGTCCTCGGTCATGGTGGGCAGCTCGGTGAAGCCGAGGACCGTATCGAAGAAGCGGCAGATGTCCTCCCGGCTCTGTTCGTCCAGCAGCTCCGCCGGCAGCGACAGGGCCACATGGTTGAACCGGGGGTGGCCCGACGGGTAGTAGGGGTGCGCGGCGGTGGGTGTCGCAGGGGCGCTCGCGTGCACGGTCATGGCGCGCCCACTTCCGGCACGACCATGACCTTGCCGGCGATGCGGCCGGTCGCCAACGCGTCGAGGGCGTCGGCGACCCCGTGCAAACCGACGTCGCTGGGGTCGATGAACAGATCGTTGGGCAGCGAGCCCGAGGACAGCAGGTCGAGGGCCCGCTCGAAGCCGCCGAGGTCGTAGACGAACGACCCGCACACCGAGAGCTCGTTGAGGATCATGCGGTTGGAATCGAAGGTCGGGTGCTCGATGCCCGCACCGACCATCACGAGGACTCCGCCGCGGCGCAGCTGGCAGAAGCCGGCCTCGACGGCCGCCTTCTTCCCCGAGCACTCGAGCACGACGTGGACGGCACGGCTGGAGATCCTCTCCGGCTCTCGCGGCGAGAAGATCTCGAGCTCGGAAGGGTCGATCACCTCGGTCGCACCCACGTCGAGGGCCAGGCGCCGGCGGCCCTCTGACGGCTCGACCACCGTGACATGGTCGACCCCCATGGCTCGCAGCGCGCCCACCGTCAGCGCCCCGATGGGCCCGGCGCCGATCACCATGGCGGTGTCCCCGGGAGCGATGCCCGACCGGGTGATGCCGTGCAGGGCCACCGCCAACGGCTCGGCCAGCGCGGCATGGCGGGCCGAGAGCCCCTCGGGGAGGCGGAGAACCCCGGCGGCGCGGACCAAGATGAACTCGGCGAAGGCGCCGTCGCCGTAGTCGGTGATGAGGCTGCTGCGGTTCTCGCACTGGGACGGCTTGCCCTCCCGGCAGCGCCGGCAGGTCCCGCACTTCGGCGAGGACCCCCCGACGACGCGTTCGCCCACCGACCAGTCGTCGACGTCGTCGCCCACGGCGGCGATGGTCCCGCTCCACTCGTGGCCGGCCACTGCGCCGGGCTTGAATCCCCAGCCGTCGCGTAACTGATGGATGTCGGAGCCGCAGATGCCGCAGTGCAGCACGCGGACCAGCAGTTGCCCGACGCCCGGCCGGGGCACGGGGCGATCCTCCACGGTGACCACGCCGGGTGACTGGTAGACCGCGGCCGCCATTGCCAGGGGGAGATCAGCCACGGGACGGAACGTTACGCGCTGGACTGGAGCCAGGCGAGGCCCCCGGCCAGATGACGCAGGAAGACCGTGCTCTCCCAGGCCTGGGGAAAGTGGCCCAGCGCGCTGTAGAAGGTGCGACCGTCGCCGTGGCCGGGCCGGGCCGTCGCCGTGGCCGTGGCCGTGGCCGTGGCCGTGGCACCAGGCCAGGGGGAACCCACTCTCGGGGACGCGCCCGCCGGGAGCGGAGAGGTCGACCTGATCGTCGGCCAGCCGGAGGAGCACCCGCGCCCGGGGGTGCAGGGAGCGGAACAGGTAGATCTCGTCGCGCCACTCCCACGTCGGGCCCAGATGCGCCGTGGCCGGGTGCCCGGGATCGACCACGTCGATGGTGAACTCCTGGGTCCAGGGGTGGCCGTCGAAGCGGGCGCCGATCAGCGAGCCGTACTCGGGCCAGCCGTGACAGGCATCGGTCGCCGAGTGCACGCCCAGCACGCGGAGCCGACCGGCCTGCCACGATTCGATCACGGCGTCCCGTTGGGCCGGGCTGAACGGGGTCTCCCCGATGGTGAAGAGGGCGAGGACGCCCGGCCCGCGCAGCTGGTGGGGCGAGAGGTCCCGCACGTCATGGACGACGACGGGGGAGAGGCTGGCAGACTCGGCCAGTTGCGCCATGGCGGTGGCGGCCTGGCCGAGCACCCCGTGCACGCCGGCCGGACCGTCGGCGTAGGGCGCCACCTGGGTGACGATCAGCATCGGCTCGGGCATTGCGGCCACTCTAAGGTTTGTGCCGAGTCGACAGAGAGGAAGCGCGGCATGAGCACCGCACGCCAGGAGGAGATCGCCGGCATTCTGCGGCGGCTGGGTTCGGCCACGTTGGGCGAGTCCGGCGGCCTGCCTACGGACCGGCGCCTCAAGCCAGCCTGGCCCGGTGCCACGGTGACCGCACCGGCGTACCCGGTAGCCTGTACACCCGGGGACAATCTGGCCGTGCACGTCGCCGTCACCACAGCTCCCGCAGGCAGTGTCCTGGTGGTCGACGTGGGTCCGATACCCGACCGCGGTTACTGGGGCGAGGTGCTCACGACGGCGGCCGAGTCCGCCGGCTTGGTGGGACTGGTCATTGACGGCGGCGTCCGTGACGTGGCGGCGCTCGAGGCCCATCACTTCCCGGTGTTCTCCTCCACTATCTCGCTGCCGGGCGCCCGTAAGGACCAACCGGGCACGGTAGGCGCTCCGGTCACCATCGGGGGCGTCCCGGTGGCTCGGGGCGATTGGGTGGTGGGCGACGTGGATGGCGTGACGGTGGTGCCGGCGGCGTCGCTGGAGGCGGTGCGAGCGGCAGGGGAGGCCCGGGAGTCCAAGGAAGCCGGATTCTTCGCGGCGCTGCAGCTCGGGAGGACGACCGTGGAGCTCCTCGGGCTCGACGCCTCGCTGATCACCGTGGTCGAAGCGTAAGGTCCCGACCCGAGATATCCTCATCGCCAGTCCAGAAGCGCCTCCGTCAGTTTCGGGCGGCATCTTCGCAAAATAGAGGGGAAGACACGTGACCGTTCGCCTTAGCGTCTTTTATCCGTCGACCGAAGGCGCCACCTTCGACCACGACTACTACAAGAACAAGCATGTGCCACTGGCGGTCAAGACATGGGGCCTGGACAATGCCGAGATCGACAAGGGCATTGACGGGCCGTACGTGGCCGCGGTCCACTTCCGATTCGAATCGGCGGAGGCTATCGCCGCCGCCATGGGCAACGAGCACACCGGCGATGTGCTGGCCGACGTGGCGAATTACACCACCATTACGCCCGTGCTCCAGACGAGCGAGATCGTGGACGACTGAAGAAGTGACCGGCCCGGGCGGGGAGGACCAACTCTCCGCTGGGCTCCACTCTCTGGCCGAAGGCCGGCCGAAGAGGGTCGCCGCGGCGGCGATCGATCTGTCCGCCAGTCCGTGCGTCCGCTTCGCCTTCATCGAGCGCGGCGGCATCGACGCGTTTCGAGATCGGGTCCATCACCAAGGGCCTCACCGGCATGCTGCTGGCCGACTCGATGGCGCGAGGAGAGATCTCGCTCCACACCAGAGTCGGCGATGTCCTCCCCGACACCGCGGCGGCGGAGGCGGGGTCGATCACGGTGACCGAGCTGTGTACGCATACGTCGGGTTTGCCGTCCAATGTGCCGCGTCCTTTCGCCAGGTTGCGCGGGCTCCGCTACCGAGTTCTCCGGTTGAATCCGTACCGCGGCATGACGGGGTCATTGGTGATCGCACAGGCGGTGGGTCAACGCCTCAGCGATCGAGGGCAGCGTCGCTACACCAACCTCGGTGCGGCCCTTCTCGGGCTCATGCTGGCCGAGTGCGGTGGTGCCGAGTACGCCGTCCTGTTGCGGGAACGGATCCTGGGCCCGCTGGGAATGAGCGGCACGGACGTGGCCCGACGGCGAGACACCGCTCCGTGGGGCACGTCGTCTTCGGGCCTTCCCCGACAACCCTGGGTCATGGAGGGGTTCGCCCCGGCGGGAGGCGTGTACAGCACCGTTGAGGACATGGCCCGGCTTGCCACTTCCCTGTTGGACGGCTCGGCGCCGGGCCTCCTCTCGACGGTCGCCTTCGAGGGCATTCCGACCGATCGCCCCAACCGGCAGTCGGGGATGTTCTGGATGATCGACTCCGAACCCGGGACCGAAGAGGGGATGCTCTGGCACAACGGCGGCACCGGGGGCTACTCCTCGTTGATGGTGATCGCTCCCCACCGACAGCGCGCCGTCGTCATCATGCAGAGCGTGGCGGGACGCGGCGCCCAGTTGGCGGGCGCGGTCGCCGAGCTTCTGTCCTGAGCAACTCCAGATCCAGACTCCAGATCCAGATCCTGAACCGTAGACTCGGCTTTGATCAAGGAGGATCCGATGTCCACTGATCTGCTCCGAGCATCTGAGGCGGCTCGTCAGCTCAACATGTCGACCAAGGATCTCTTGCACCTGGTCTACGAGCGGGAGATCCGCTACGAGATGGTCAATGGGATCGCGCATATTCCCAGTGATGCCCTCGAGGAGTATCGAGCCAAGGCGTCGTGAGCGCGCCGTCGTCATCATGCAGAGCGTGGCGGGACGCGGCGCCCAGTTGGCGGGCGCGGTCGCCGAGCTTCTGTAGTCGCCAGTAGCGGGAGGGCCGCCTCCTTCGGGTCACACGGGTTCCATTAGCGTTGGCCAGATGAAGATGCTTCGAGGTCGGGTGGCGGTCGTCACCGGCGCCGCCAGTGGGATCGGCCTCGGCATCGCCCGAGCGTTTGCGGACGAAGGTGTCCACCTGGTGCTCGCTGACATCGACGGTCAACGGCTCGAACAGGAAGCAGAGCGCCTGCGTTCCTCGGGATCCCACGTCGAGGCGGTCGTGACCGATGTCGGGGACCCCGGTGCGGTGCAGGGACTCGCCGAAAGGACGATGACCCGATTCGGAGCCGTGCACCTCATCTGCAACAACGCGGGAATCCTCCGTCACGGTCGGGTGTGGGAGTTGTCCCTCAGTGATTGGGACGCCGTCTTGCGCGTGGACCTGTTGGGGGTCATCTACGGGATCCGCAGTTTCGTCCCGCTGCTCCTTGCCTCAGGTGAGGAAGGGCACGTCATCAACGTCGCCTCCATGGCTGCGGTCGTACCGGTGCCCGGCATCGGTCCCTACAACGTGTCGAAACATGGCGTGCTGGCGTTGAGCGAGACGCTGCAGGCGGAATTGGTCCAGATGGGTGCGCCGGTCGGGGTAAGCGTCGTGATGCCGGGACGAGTCGCCTCCCGGATCGGACTCGGACAAGGACCCGGACCCTCCGCGCCGGCATCGAGGGAGCCCGGTGTGATCGAACCGGTCGAAGTCGGTCGTCAGGTCGTCGAGGCCGTGCGGCAAGAACGCTTGTACGTCTTCACGCACCCGGAACGAATCGCAGAGGCTCGAGCGAGGTTCGCCGGAATAACCGACCCGCAATGAAGAATCAGTCCTCCAGGGCTGCCGCCAGGCGCTCGAGGGTGGCGCTCATGGTCAGACGATTCCGCTCCAGGCGGTCGTCGATGCCCGACACCTGACGGCTGAATTCGATGGCGGACTCGGGCCGGAGATCTTCGCTCCACTCGGTCACGCGGGATCCCGCCGCGGTCCGCTCGATGCGGTACCCCCAGGTCGAGTAGTGGAATTCCATCATCGAGCACTCGAAGGCGAACGCCCGGCCCGGCTCGGCCGCAATGACCTTGGCCTGCGTGGTCCACTCGTGCTCGCCGTAACGGTTGCGACCGTCGAACGTTGCGCCGACAACCGGACCGTCGTACCCGTCGTGCCACTCGCACGCATGGCATTCCTCCGACCATTCACCCATGCGCGTCACGTCCGATATGGCCGCGTAGACCAGCTCAGGCGGCGCGGCGATGTCGCGGGTGATTTCGAGCCTCTTGGTCATGGTCGAGGCTCACCATAGGCGCCCGACGGGCCCGGAGCCGGCCCCAGGGGTGCCCGGCGGCGATCCACCTCGGCGAAGGTGATCAGCAGATGCGGGGGAGGGGGTCGCCGACGAGCATGTCGACGATCCGGGTGCCGCCCAGGGTGGTGCGGAGCACGACGATCCCTGGTGGCTCCGCGTGGATCTCGCCGATGCGGACGGCGTCCGCCCCGAGGCGGTGGGACCGCAGCGCCGCCAGTGCGGCTTCGGCCTCTTCCGGTGCCACCACCGCGATGAACTTCCCTTCGTTGGCGACGTAGAGCGGATCGATGCCGAGAAGTTCGCACGCCGCCGCCACCGCCGGACGGACGGGAAGCGAGGACTCCTCCAGGACGACGGTCAGGTTGGCGTCGCGGGCCAGTTCGTTGCAGACGGTCCCCACGCCGCCCCGGGTGGCATCGCGCAGCCACCGGGTGGAAGGGGCGGAGGCCAGCAGCCTCTCCATCAGTGCGTGCAGCGGTGCCGTGTCCGACTCGATGTCGGCTTCGAGGGCCAGGTCGCCCCGGGCCAGCATGACCGCGGTGCCGTGGTCGCCGACGGTGCCCGAAGAGATGACCACGTCGCCCTCTTGGACGTTTCCGGCCGCCAGCTCCCTCCCGGCCGGGATGAGGCCGATGCCGGCGGTCGAGATGTACAGGCCGTCCGCCGCCCCCCGGTCGACCACCTTGGTGTCGCCGGTCACGATGGACACGCCGGCCGACGCGGCGGCTTCGGCCATGTCGGCGACGATCTGGCGCAGGGCATCGATGGAGAACCCCTCTTCGAGCACGAACGCCGCCGACAAGGCGATGGGCCGGGCGCCCATCATGGCCAGGTCGTTCACCGTGCCGTGCACGGCCAGGTGGCCGACCGACCCTCCCGGGAAGCGGAGGGGCTTGACGACGTAGGAGTCGGTGCTGAAGGCGAGCCGTTCGCCCGACGGCAGGGCCAGCACGGCGGCGTCGGTCTGGACGGCGGCGGCGGTCTGGCCGGGGGCGACATCGGCTGCGAACGCTGGGAGGAACACCGCGTCGAGCAGAGCCGCCGAGGCTTTGCCACCGGCACCGTGCGCCAACGTGACGACTTCATCGAGCAGGCGGGGCCGGCGCCGACGGAAGGCCTCGATACGCTCGAAGACGAGTGCCTCCCGGCCCAGCGCAGCCATGTCCTGTGCGGTATCTGTCATGTCGGCTCTTCCTCTCGCAGATACTGCTGGACGATGGACCACAGCTCGAGCATGAGGGCATCCTGGGCCTCTTGGATCCGATGGACGCTCTCCGAGGGGACGACCAGGCAGTGATGGACGGCGTCGCTGCGCGCCATGGCGGCCCGTTCGTACCCGCACAGGCCGACGGTGAGAAGGCCCCGCCGCGCCGCCTCCTCGAAGGCGCGGAGCATGTTGAGCGAATCGCCGCTGGTCGAGAACCCGACGGCGATGTCGCCGGGCCGGGCGTGGGCGATGATCTGCCGGGAGAAGACGAGTTCGTAGCCGACGTCGTTGGCCAGCGCCGTCAAGACGGCCCGGTCGTCCACCAGGGACAGGGCGGGGAGCGCACGCCCGCGCGGCGGATGGCGGAACAGGTGCGCCGTCCCTTCGGCGTCGGTGGCGCTCCCACCGTTGCCGAAGGCGAACAGCCGGCCACCGCGGCAGAACCGCCCCGCCATGGCCGCGCCGGCGTGCGCCAGGACGTCCGCCGCCCTCTCGATGCAGGCCGCCCGGAGTGCTCTGCTCTCGATGATCTTGTCCTCGGCCGAGCGGGCCAGAGCGGCGAGGAGGCCGGCAACGTCGCGTTCTTCGGACTCGATGAAGGGATAGAGGAATCCCGTGGGCTCGGCACGGGTGCTCATGGCCGGATGAGCCCCAGGGCGGTGATCGCCACACCGGCGTGGACGAGAAGAAGGTCACCCGGGACGACCGGGTCGACCAGGCTGGCATCGACCTTTTCGGGGCGACCGCCCACCATCACGTCCACGCTGCCGTCGGGGCGGACGGCGCGGACCTCCGCCACCCGCCCCTCGTCGGAGCAGGTGATGCAGACCTCGTCCGTGCACCCGGCGTCCTCTTTGAGCAGACCGGGGTGTTCGAACACGACATGGGTCAACTCCCACAAAAGGTGGTAGAGCAGCACTAGGTCCCCTGACCGGGCCGCCACGTCGGAGTCTGCGTCGCCCGTCCAGATCACGTGGTCGGCCCGGCTCGTCATCGGGCGGGGTCCGGCCCCGATCCAGACCCGCGTCAGACCCCAGGCCTCGGACCGGCTCAGCAGGTCGAGGGCGCAGGCATCGTCGGCCGTGCTCGCCACCAGGACGATGTCACCCGGACGGGTGAGCAGCCGCAACGACTCTTCGGCCTCCGCGCCGTCGACGCTCATGGCGGGCAGCGCCCGCTTGCCCACGATCACCGGGTGGACGAACTCCACCGCCACGTGCCGCCCGTGGGACGGCCACGTCGGTGCCACGCACCACATGGTGGCGCCGTCGGCGAACCGACGCGCCAGCGTCAGCGCGGCGCGGGCCAGGTCCTCGGAGAGCCCCCGGTCCTGGGCGGCCGTGTCGGGTCCCTCCATGACCGTCACGCTGCTCCTCTTCGCGGTGTGCCGCCGTCCCGCCGCCATCCGGCGACGGCGATCTGGCCCAACGCCACGCCACCGTCATTGGGCGGAATGAGGCGGTGGGTGAGCACCTGCAGGCCCCGCGCCGCCAGGACGGCCCGGGCCAGGCGGAGGAGCAGGACGTTCTGGAAGACGCCGCCGCTGAGGGCCACCCGCTCGATTCCCGTCGTTTCCCGGAGCCGGTCCGCCACCTCGGCCATGAGCTCGGCCACCGCCAGGTGGAAGCCGGCCGCAATCGAGCCGGGCGTGCCGCCGCGGCGCATGTCGTCGATCATCGCCCGCAGCACGGGCGCCGCGTCGATCTCGTCCCCGGCCGCCCCGAACCGGTACCGCGGGACCCGGTCGGCACTGTCGCCATCGGCCATGCACCCGGTGGCCAGGTGTTCGAGCTCCATGGCCGCCTGGGCTTCATACGACGCGGTGTGGCGCACCCCGAGCAGCGAGCTCACGGCGTCGAAGAGGCGACCCATGCTCGACGTGGGGACGCAGTGCACGCCACGCTCGAGTTGGCGGCGCAACACGGTTCGTTCCTCTGGGGTGGTGTTCCCGACCGGCGGGAGATCGGGCGCCCATTCAATGCCGGCCGCCCACAAATGGGCCAATGCGGCGCGAGAGGGTTTGCGGATGGTGGCGTCGCCCCCGGGCAATGGGACGTAGCGCAAGTGCGCCGATCGTTCGAACCGGTCGTAGCCGGCGACAAGGACCTCGCCGCCCCAGATGGCGCCGTCGCTGCCGTAGCCGGTGCCGTCGAAGGCGAAGCCGATGACCCGTTCGCCCGGACGGGAGGGCATGTTCGACCATGACGGCCGCGATGTGCGCGTGATGGTGCTGGACGAGGTCCACCGGGCCCGTCGCATGATCCTCGGCCCAGCAGCGGGTGCGATAGCCCGGATGCGCATCGGCCGCGACCCGCTGCGGGTCGACCTCGTACATGTCGGCGTACTGCCGGGTCGAGCGCTCGAAGGCGTCCAGGGTCTCCAGACTGCCCATGTCGCCGATGTGCTGACTGACCCAGGCATGACGGCCTGCGGCGAGGCAGAAGGTGTTCTTGATCTCACCACCCGTGGCCAAGGTGGGTGCCACCTCGAAGGGCATGGCGGACGGGCAGCGGTGCGTAGCCCCGGGCCCGCCGGATCGGGAGTTCGACGCCGCCGTCCAGCCGCACCACCGAGTCATCGCACGGCACGTGGATCGGGCGGTCGTGGATCAGCCAGGCGTCGGCGATGCGCCCCAGCCGGTCCCGCGCATCGGCGTCGTCGTAGCAGATGGGCTCGTCCGAAAGATTGCCGCTCGTCATCACCAGTGCCGTCGGGACAGTGTCGTCCGATCCGGGCACCCGCCGGAACAGGAGATGATGCAGCGGCGTGTATGGCAGGAGGAGCCCGATGTGCGGGTTGCGCGGCGCGACCTGTGCGGCGAGCGGGCCACCGGCGCGCCGGACGACGAGCACGATCGGGCGCTCGGGCCCGCTCAGGTGGACGGCTTCGAACCGGTCGATCTGCGCCAGCCGGCGGGCTGCGGCCAGATCGCCCACCATGACGGCCAGAGGCTTGTCCTGGCGTGCCTTGCGCCGGCGCAACGTGTCCACCGCGCCGGTCGAGGCGGCGTCGCAGGCCAGGTGGTAGCCGCCGAGGCCCTTGATGGCCACCACGGCACCGCAGGCCAGTGCCCGCTGGGCGGCGGCGATGGCGGCGTCGGTCCCCTTGACGACACCGGCTGGCCTCTTCGAACCACAGCCGGGGGCCGCAGTCCGCACAGGCCAAGGGTTGGGCATGGAACCGGCGGTCGCCGGGGTCTTCGTACTCCGACCGGCAGGCGTCGCACAGGGGGAAGTCGCGCATGGTCGTGTTGGGCCGGTCGTAGGGGAGCCGGAGTGTGATGGTGAAGCGGGGTCCGCAGTTCGTGCAGTTGATGAACGGATAGCGGAAGCGTCGATCCGCCGGGTCGAAGAGTTCAGCCGTGCAGTCGTCGCACACGGCCACATCGGGGGAGACGAAGGTGCCCACGGCTCCCGTCGCCTGGCTCTCGATGATCCGAAAGCGATCGTCGTGACGGGCCTGGACCGGCGTGGCGTCGAGACGGAAGATCCGTGCCAGTGGTGGGGCGTCTGTCACCAGGCGGGCCTCGAATTCGGCCACCGCCGCCACGGCGCCCTCGACCTCGACGACCACGCCCTCCGTGTCGTTGCCGACGTGGCCGGTCAGGCTGAGCCGGGTCGCCAAACGGTGGACGAACGGTCGGAAGCCGACGCCCTGCACCACGCCGGCCACCCGGACCCGGTGTCGCACCGGCACACCTGATTCGGCCGGCGCCGTCACCGCGGTCATGCCGACTGCTTGCTTCGCCGTCCCAGCGTCACGGCGGCCTCGCGGTGCAGACGCCCGAAGTTGTAGTAGGCCGCGCAGGCGCCCTCGGAAGACACCATGCAGGTCCCGATGGGGGTCTCGGGTGTGCAGGCGGTCCCGAACACCTTGCACTCCCATGGCTTGATCACGCCCTTGAGCACCTCGCCGCACTGGCAGGCCTTGGGATCGGCCACGCGGACCCCGGGGATGTCGTAGCGCAACTCGGCGTCGAAGGCGGCGAACTCCGGCCGCAGCGCCAGCCCGCTCTGCGATATGAAGCCCAGACCCCGCCATTCGAAGTGTGGCCGCAAGTCGAACACTTCGGCCAGGACCGAAAGGGCCCGCGGGTTGCCCTCCTCGCGGACCACCCGGGAGTACTGGTTCTCCACCTCGCAGCGACCCTCACTGATCTGCGCCAGCAACATGGCGATGGCGTGCAGGATGTCGAGGGGCTCGAAGCCCGCCGTGACCAGGGGCAGTCCGTAGTCGGCGGGCACGAAGCGGTAGGGACGCTGGCCCACCACCGTGGACACGTGGCCGGGCCCGAGGAATCCGTTGAGGCGGAGGTCGGGTGAGTCGAGGATGGCCTTGAGGGGCGGGACGATGGTCACGTGGTTGGAGAAGACGCTGAAGTTCGTGACGCCCTTGGCCCTGGCCGCCAATAGGGTGAGCGCCGTGGAGGGGGCGGTCGTCTCGAAGCCGACGGCGAAGAACACGACGGCGCGCTCGGGGTTCTCCATTGCGATCTTCAGGGCGTCCAAAGGGGAGTAGACGAAGCGGACATCGGCGCCCTCGGCTTTGGCCTGCAGCAGGTTGCCCGTGCTCCCGGGGACCCGCATCATGTCGCCGAAGGAGGTGAAGATCACGCCGGGCGTCTTGGCCACGGCGATGGCGTCGTCCACGCGCCCCATGGGGATGACACACACCGGGCATCCCGGGCCGTGGACCAACTCGACCGAGGCCGGGAGCACGTGCTCTATGCCGTGACGGTAGATGGTGTGGGTGTGGCCCCCGCACACTTCCATGAATTTGAACGTCTCGTCCCCCGCCAGTTGGGTGATCCGGGCCACCAATGCGCGGGCCGCCGTCGGGTCCCTGTACTCGTCGACGAAGCGCATCGTCCCCTACGCCGCCTGACGGAGGCGGGCGGGCGAGTCGGCCAGGCCGAGCACGCCGGCGATCAGCTCGCCGCGCCGCGCCAGGAGGTCCTGCGCCAAGGAGAGCCCGCCCGCCAGCAGGTCCCTCACCTCCTCGGAAGCGACGATGGTCTTCCAGGCCTCCTCGAGCTCGGGCCAGGCCTCTGATCCGGCCTTGCTCCCGAAGGCGTAGCCAACCAGGACTCCGATGACAACTCCCATCTCTACCTCCTCACGTACTGCGCTCGCTGTTCATGCACTGCTCTCGCTGTCGATCCTCGAAGACCAGAACGCCTCGAGCTCGTCGTCATAGGCCTGACCCATCAGTTGCAACGACGCCAGAGCCAGAGCCGCCTCTTCCTCGTCGATCTTCGACATGGCGAAGCCGACGTGGATGAGCACCCAGTCGCCCGGCTTCAGTTCCTCGTCTTCGAGGAGCCCTATGTTGATGATCCGGGTCACCCCCGAGACGTCGACCCGGGCCAGATGCTCGTGGACGTCGCTGAACTCCCGAATCTGCCCCGGTATCCCTAGGCACATGGCGGCATCACTCCTGTGGCTCTCTGGTGGCGAAGATCTCGACCCGGATGTCCACCTCGGGCTGGACCTTCAACAGCAGGATGCGAGGTGGTTCCATGCCGAAGTCGCGTATGTCGAAGCTGGACTTCCCGGCCAGGCGAATCGTCTGCTCGTCCACGTTGCCGATGCTCATCACGTCCTCGTGGTGGCGCGAGACGCCGCGAAAGGCGATGTCACCGCCGACGAGGTAGCTCCCGCTCTCTTCGGAGGGGGCGATCTTGTCGAGCGTCCCCTCGATCTTCGGATAGCGCCTCGCGTCGATACGCCGCTGGAGCTCCCGGTCCTCCATGCGGTTGCCGGAGCTGAGATGGTCGACCGTCAGCGACAAGGTTCCTGCTACCGGCTCCGCCACATCCACGCTCCCATCGGGGGAGAAGGTGATGTCGACGAACCCTTCCAGCCCATCGGTGGTGGAGTGGATGGGATGCACGTTGGAACGCAGTCGCGTCGATCCACACGTAGGAGCGTTCGGGGTGATGCGGTAACGGGTCACCCGTGTCTACATCTCCCTCATCTTGAGATAGCGCGCGATATCCGGCAACGATTTGATCACCAGGGCGGCCACGGCGGCAAGCAGCAGCGATGCAAACAGGCGACGGATCATGGGAATGCCCCCTTCGTGACGGGTTCGACCATTTCGGATACGAGCTCGACGCACAGTTGGGCCGCGTCCACGACGGCCGCCGCCACCGCCGGGGTGAGTCCCATGCCGTCTCGGAGGTCAGCCGGTTGACAGCCGACGATGAAGATCTTCTCGACGGACCCGCCCAGCCGACGCAAGGTGGCCAACACCACCTCGGGATTCATGGTGTGGGCGTCCACGACGGGCACGTCCCCCGCGGCCTCGCTGGCGCCCCCCATGTCGAGTGTCGGGCTCGAGGACGGCCAGGGTGCCGGGGGGTTCGCCCATGGGCACCGCATCAATGAGGACCAGGCCGTCGTACCCGTCGAGGAGCTCATAGGCCAGGTGGACCCCGCGGATCCCGAAGTCCTCGACCCGCACGCCGAGGGGGAGCGCGCGGGTGGCGAGCAGGGTGGCCACCTCGACCCCGAAGGCGTCGTCGGATCGGAAGATGTTGCCGATGCCGGCAACCAGCACGCGGCGCGTCATAGGTCCTGACCCTGGTCGACCAGCGGTTCGACCTCGTCAACGTGGAAGAACAGATACCTACCTTGCCACTCCAGCTCCTCGGTCGCCGGATCGTCGTCCACGGTCACGGCCACGTGCTGATCACCATCGACGTCGGTGAACACGCCGGCCACGGTGGCGGCCAGGCCCGACAGGAAGATGTCCTGGGCATCGGCCCGGTGCGACGGCGCCAGCCGCACCGCGGTGCCCTTCGTGACCTCTACGCCGGCGATCCACACCGACTCGGTCCAAGGGTCGAACGACGCGTCCACCTCGGGGTCCCACCAGGGGACGTCGGGGCCCCCGATGGTCTCGAAGGCCCCGAGCCCTTGGAGCCCCTCGACGTCATCTCGGAGACCGGTCGGGAAGCGGACCGGCGTCATCTGCCCGTGCAGGGCCGAGAGCGTGTCGGCGGACATGTCGTCACACCGGTCGATGATGGCGGCCGCGCGGGGGTCGGTGCCGCGCGCCTCGGATTTCTCCCCGTCGGTCAGCGTCATGACCCGCAGGGCGAGGATCTCGTCGATCTCGAGGGAGTCGTAGAGGTCGCCCGGGCTCTGGGGGGCGACCTCGGGGTGGTCGTAGAGGATGATCGGCGACGAGAGCACCACCACGTCGTCATCCCCGATGAGGACCGGGTAGGCCCCGTCGCTCCGGCAGGCGTGCGCCGCCAGGGCGGCATCGTCGGGCGGATCGAGCAGGGAGACGAAGCGCCCGTCGTCGACGGCCAGCATCGTGTGCACCGAGATCAGGCTGAGCGCCATGACCTCGTCCCGGTGCACTCCTCGGCGGTTCCACCCGGTGGTGTTCTCGACCGTGACGGCCACCTTGACGAACGAGGATTCGGGATCGGGCCGACTGATGGCGATCCGCACCAGGCCCGAGACCGGTTCGCGGTGCCGCACGAATCGACCGACGACCGTGCCGTCGGCGGCCCGCAGCTCCTCGAACTCGCGGCCGCCGTCGAAGGAGAACGTCTTGACCCACCCGAACGGGCCGCCCGGGAGCAGCGGCAGCGGGCTGACGTCGACGATCTCCTCGACCGCCTCGTCCCAGTCCACGTGCCGCGTGCCGTCCACGTCGAGGTGGTCCACCGCCTCGAACCCGCCCAGGCGGGCCCCTTCGATCCGCCGGCGCTGCGCGCGTAGGCAGCGGACCCGGACCGAGACGGCCGGGGATGGGCCGGGAGCGATCAGGCACTCGGTTCGCATCGCCCACCGCTCGGAGCCGTCGGCCTCGCTGAAGGCTCGGGGGGTGAGGACGCCCCATTGGAAACGCGCCTGGTTCTTCCGCGAGGAGGCCCGGTAGGGGTAGAGCACGTAGCCCTCGTAGAGCACGGCGTCGGCCACGGCGCGGGCGGTCGCGAACCGGTCGGCGACGGGGGCGCTCACGGCCCGTCCTCGCCGGCTTCCTTGAGCAACTGCTCGAAGGCCTGGTCCCACGTGGGGAGACCCCGGTAGGCCCGGAATCGTTGCAGCGCGTCGAGGGTGTCGCGCCGGAGGCGGATCCAACCGCTGTTGGGGTAGTAGAGGTCCATCATTCCCCGCCATACCGCCACCGGGAGCTTGTGGGAGGCCTCGAGCGACCAGGAGAGGGGTTCGGCCGCGAAGCCGGAGTCGCCCCGGGTGAACACGGTGCCGGAGAAGAGGAGGAGCAGGGGGATGTCGCCGTCGGCCAGGGCGTGCAGGTATTTGGCGCCGGCGACGTCGAAGTCATAGGTGCACTCGACGGGGAGGTCGAACTCGGTGGCCCCGTCGAATTTCCCGATGGTGGTCGAGACGTGCGTCCACAAGAAGGGCCGGAGGGAATCGCCCCATTGGGGCGTCTCGCCGAACATCTCGTAGAGGCGCACCTCCTCGGCGGCCGAGTAGCGCCGGCGCTGCGGTTCGATGCGGATCTGGCATCGGAGCGCCAGCGCGTGGATGCTGAACCCGTCGGCCTCCTCTGCCCGCAGGCGCAGCATGATGGTGGGAACGGCGGCGTGGGGCTCCGCCCGGGAGCTCAGCACTTCGAAGGAGAGCGTGGTCATCGCGCCCGGCAACGGACGTCGTCGAAGAAGGCGTCGAGCTTGGCGTTGGCTTCCTGGCCGCCGTCGAAGCCCCGCCACAGCGTGCGCAGGTGGCCGACCAGTTCGTAACAGGCGTCGATGGGGACGATGTAGCACTCCACGCCGCCCTGGTTCGGGCGGGCCCGCACCAGGAACGCCTCGACGTCGGGTTCGAGCGTCCCGAGCCCAGGGTTGGCCCGGGTGATCTCGGCCCAGGTGTCGAGCGGGAGCTCCGACTCGGTGGCGCCGGCCGGCCCCGGGTAGAACGCCGCCACCCGCCCCAGGGACGAGTTGAGGAAGAAGAAGGCCACGCTGACCGGGATCTGCAGGGTGTCCCATTGCTCGCGGCGAGAGGGTGAAATCGCTGAAGGCCACGTAGCGGTCGGGGACGGACTTGAAGTGTGCCCCGCCGGCGCCGACGGAGACGAAGAGGAGGTAGCACCCCCGGCAGGCGCACAGGAGCGTGCGCGCCTGCAGGTCGACCAGGTGGCCATGCTCGTCGGAAATGGGCTCGGCGCACAGCTCGCAGACCTCACCCGGCCGCGGCACCTCCCGCGGCCGGCTCTGGCGGATCCGTTGCAGCACGGCGAGCGGATCCGTCATCCCCCGGACACCTCCATCTCCACCGGGCACGTTTCGTACACGGGCGGTGGCTTTGCCCCCAGGGAGATCGGCACGCCGGGGGCCGGGCCGGCCGGGTCTTCGACCACGATGCGGACGATCTCCGGCGCCGCCTCCACGATGGCCACCTCGACGGCACCTTGCAGGGTGCTGGCCGAGGAGGGACAGCCGTCGCAACTCCCGAGGAGGCGGAGCTTCACGGCGCCGCGGTCCTCGTCGATGCCGAGCAACTCCACGTCGCCGCCGTGCTGGGCCAAGAACGGCCGGACGGAGGCGAGGGCGGCCTCCAGCCGGTTGTCGAGCGACTCGGGGTGCAGGCCGTGCACCAACAGGAGGCTCGCCACCAGTTCGTCCTCGACCAAGGCGTCCATCAGCTCGGGCGCGTGCTCGCCCGCCAGCTCGACGACGCGGGCGAAACCGGCGCCGTAGAGCTCGGTGACCAGGCGGAGGATCTCCTCGGCCAGGTTGATGGTGCGGGGGTCCGCCGTCGCGTGCAGCTCGTCGAGTGCCTGCTCGATCCGATCGCCGGCGGCCCGGAGGTTCTGTGGCTCAGGCATCGCTCCCCGTGCTCAGAAGGCCAGGTCGTCGGGATGGGCCACCTGGGTGGGAGAGTGCATCTTCTTCAGCACCTTGCCCTTGCCGAGGTACATGTGCACCCCGCAGGGCAGGCAGGGGTCGAAGCTGCGCACGGCCCGCATGATGTCGATCCCCTTGAAGTTCTCCCGGGTGTTCTCTTCGAAGATCGGCGTGTCGATGACCGCATCCTCGTAGGGGCCCGGCGTGCCGTAGGAGTCCCGCGGGTTGGCGTTCCAGGGCGTCGGTGGGTAGGGGTGGTAGTTGGCGATCTTTCCGCCCTTGATCACCATGTGGTGGGAGAGGACGCCCCGCACCGCCTCGGTGAAGCCGCATCCGATCCCTTCGTCGGGCACCTCGAAGGGCTCCCACGTCTTGGTGTTGCCGGCCCGGACGTCCTTGAGCGCCAGCTCAATGAAGTCCAGCGCGGCTGCGGCCGCGTAGGCCTGGAAGTAGGTGCGGGCCCGGTCGCGCTCAATGGTGTTGGACCACTGCGGGACCTTCCATTCCAGATCGACCGGGCCCAAAAGGGCGGTCTTGGGCAGATGGATCTGCACGCTGGTCCCGGTCGCCTTGAGGTGATCGGTGTTCACCAACCCGGAGAGCGCGGTCGACCACAGCCGGGCCAGCGGCCCACCACCGGTGTCGAGCGCGAGGTGGTCCGTGCCGTCGAACCAACGGGGCGACATGACCCAGCTGTAGTTGCCGTCGAAGTCCCTCTTTTGGGGCTGGGGGTTGGTGTGCTGGTTCCACGGGTGTCGCCGATCGACCGGGTTCCCCAGTGGGTCCTCCCTGACGAACATCGGCTGGTCCTGCCAGTCGTCGTAGAACGAGTGGCCGAGGAGGATCCGGATGCCCAGGTTGATCTCCACCAGGTCGTTGGTGACCAGCTTGCCGTCCACCACCACGCCCGGGGTCACGCCCATGGCACGCCCCCATTTGGTCATGTCCTTGTACTCGAAGTTGCACACGTCCGGGTCCTGGAAGGCGCCCCAGCAGTTGAGGAGCACGCGGCGGCGACCGACCTCTTCGTACCCGGGCAGGGCCTGGTAGAAGAAGTCGAAGAGGTCGTCGTGCATGGGCACGACCCGCTTCATGAACTCCACGTAGCGCATGAGCCGGGTGTAGTAGTCGGTGAAGAGTTGGATGGTCGCCGTCGTGCCCACGCCCCCCGGGTAGAGCGTCGAGGGGTGGACGTGCCGACCCTCCATCAAGCAGAACATCTCCCTGGTGTAGCGGCTGACCTGGAGCGCCTCGCGGTAGAACTCCCCCGAGAACGGGTTGAGCGACCGCATGATGTCGCCGATCGTCTTGTAGCCGTGTGCCGCCGCATGGGGTGACTCGGTGCGGTTGGCCTGCTCGAGCACGCCCGGGTTGGTCTCCGCCACCATCTTCTCGCAGAAGTCGACCCCGACCAGGTTCTCCTGGAAGATGTTGTGGTCGAACATGTACTCGGCCGCCTCACCGAGGTTCACGATCTGCTCGCCCAGAGCGGGGGGCTTCACGCCGTAGGCCATGTTCTGCGCGTAGCAGGAGCAGGTGGCGTGGTTGTCGCCGCAGATGCCGCAGATGCGACTGGTGATGAAGTGGGCGTCGCGAGGATCCTTGCCCTTCATGAAGATGCTGTAGCCGCGGAAGATCGACGAGGTGCTGTGGCACTCGGCCACCTTGCCCTTGCCGAAGTCGATCTTCGTGTAGATGCCGAGGCTGCCCACAATCCGCGTGATCGGATCCCATGCCATCTCGACCAGGCCGTTCTCGTCCTCCGTGAACTTCTTGACCACCATCGCCCTACCTCCAGATCTTCTTGTAGCCGGTGGACAGGTCGCTGCCTGGTGTGCGCCACTTCGGTTCGTCGTCCAGCGTGTGTGCCGTGATCTTGCGGAGTCCCCGCACGGCATTGCCGTACAGGCCGCTGGCCATGGTCGAGACGCGGGCCCCGGGCGGTTCGTCCATGAACGGCATGAACTTGTCAGGGAAGCCGGGCATGGTGCAGCCGATGCAGATGCCGCCCACGTTCGGGCAGCCCCCGACCCCGTTGATCCACCCCCGCTTGGGCACGTTGCACTTGACCACCGGCCCCCAGCAACCGAGCTTGACGATGCACTTGGGCGAGCCGTACTCCTTGGCGAAGTCGCCCTGCTCGTAGTAGCCGGCACGGTCGCAGCCCTCGTGCACGGTGGCGCCGAACAACCACTGCGGGCGGAGCGCGTCGTCCAGCGGGATCATCGGCGCCTGGCCCGTGGCCTGGTAGAGCAGGTAGAGGATGGTCTCGGAGAGGTTGTCGGGGTGCGTCGGGCAGCCGGGCACGCAGACGATCGGGATGCCCGCCTTCGACTTCCAGCCCCAACCCAGGTAGTCGGGCACCCCCATGGCCCCGGTGGGGTTGCCCGCCATGGCGTGGATACCCCCGTAGCAGGCGCACGTGCCGGCGCACAGCACGACGAGTGCCTTGGGCGCCAGCCGGTCGAGCCACTCGCTGGTGGTCATGGGTTGGTCGGTGTCGGGATTGTTCCCGAAGCCGCACCAGTACCCCTCCTTCTTGATGGCCTCGTTGGGGATCGACCCCTCGACGACCAGGACGAACGGGTCGAGCTCGCCGCGGTCCGCCTTGAAGAACCACTCGAGGAAGTCGTCCGCCCCACCGACGGGGCCGCACTCGAAGTCGATGAGGGGCCAGTGGACGGCAATCTTCGGAAGCCCGGGCAGCGCGCCGAGCGCGATCTCCTCGATGCTCGGCTGGGTGGCTGCGGTCAGGGCGACGGAATCGCCGTCGCAGCTGAGCCCGGCGTTGATCCACAAGACATGGACGACTGTCTCGTCCGGCGGAGCTTCGGTGACCGTCAAGGTGCACACCCCCCATTGATCGTCGCGCCGCGATGCGCGTCTACCTGCAGTGATACAAGAGAACCTCCGGCCTGTAAATGAGTGTCTTTTGCACCATGAGGTTTCGTACCCTGGGCGAACGCGATTGACACCCCGAATGGGTGGGGCAAGGATGAAAATCGCCCATGGAAGACGGCAGGCCGGTCCGTGCGGAAGACGGCGCCTCGCGGTTCGAGCTCGCTCCGCCGCGGCGGTTCATCCTGCCGGCGATCCTGCTGTTGCTCTCGGAGCATTCGGGCTACGGCTACGGACTGGTGCCCCGCCTCGAGGAATTCCACTTCGGCCACGTCGACCGGCCGGCCGTCTACCGTGCCCTGGCCCAGCTCGAGACCGACGGGCTCGTCGAGGCGGCCTCCCGGAACCCCGGGGCGGGCCAGGCCCGGCGCGAGTACGCCATCACCGCACTGGGTGAGCGGGTCCTCCGCGTCTGGATGGGTGTCATCAAGGAAGAACATGACTACCTCGGGCAGGCACTCCGCCGCTATCAGGCCACGGGGACGATCGACGCCGTGCTGGCCGAAGTCGAGGGCGGCTGGTCGTCGGCCCTCGGTGCCGGGTGGTCGCCCGTCTCCTCGACCTCGGGAGGCTGGCGCCGCCCCGTGCCGCTGGAGTCGGAAGGAGACCTGCAGGCGCACGGTCTGGCCGGCTACGTGGCCGATTCCGGCTTCGGCGAGGCCGGGGACCAGGCTCCCCGCGTCGACGTCGATGGGGACGCCACCGAACCCCAGACCGCGACGGCCGGACTAACCCCGTTCGAGCTCGATCCCGAGCGCTCGGCCGTGCTCATCGACGTCCGCTCCACCGTGGGGCCTCTCAGTTTCGGCACACTGGGGGTGACGGGCACGATCCAGGCCGCCTTCGCAGCCGGCCTGTTGCGAACCGACCTCCCGCCGTCGGGGCGCCTCACCATCGACGTCTCGGGTCTCAACTCGGGCAATCGGCTCTACGACGCCGAGCTGTTGCGCCGCATCGACGCCCGGGGGTATCCGGCGGCGTTCGTGGAGCTGCGCCAGTGCGCCGTGAGCGGGCCGGGGCCCCGGTACCGGCTCGCCGGAGAGCTCACGTTCCACGGGGTGACCCGGCTTGCCGAGGGCACCGTCACCGTCGATGCGGTCTCCGACCGTCGCCTGGTGATCACGGGGGAGCAGGTCTTCGACATCCGGGACTTCGCCATCCCGTCGCCCACCATGCTCATGTTGCGTATCTTCCCCGACGTGCGGGTGCACCTTCACGCCGAGGCCGAGCGACGGCCGGTGGGCGTGACGTCCTGACCGATCCCCCTTAGTCCGAGCGCCTTCCCGCTGGACCCGAACGTCGGTTGCGCCCGCACCCGGATCACATGGATCTCCCCGTCGGGGCGCACGATCCGGTATTCGCCGTTGAACTGCCGACCCGACTCGACCGACGCCACCATGGCCGCCCGCGCCGCGTCACGGTCCTCCGGGTGTATCAGCCCCACGTGTGACTCGAATGTCCCGTCGAAGTCGAGCGGGTCGACCCCGTGGATCCGGTGGAACTCGGCGCTCCATTGCACCGCCCCCGTCCTCAGGTCCCACAGCCAGCTCCCGATGTGCGCCAGCGCCTCGCCTTCCTCCATGCGCGCGTCGATCTCCGCCAGGGTGGCTTGCGCCAGGTGCTGCTCGGTGACGTCGCGTACCAGCACGACCGCAGCCACCGGCAGTCTCTCGGGGTCGAAGACCGCGCTGAGGGACAAGGAGACCGGCAGGGGCATCCCGTCGGGCCGATTGATCTCGGTCTCGAAGTTCCGGACGCGGTCTCCCGCCAGCACGGTGGCGATGATCCCCCGCACCTGGTCGGCCAGGTGCTCCGGAAAGAGCAGCTCGAGCGGACGGTCGAGCACGTCCCCGGCCGAGGAGCCGAACAGTCGCTCTGCAGTGGCGCTCCAGCTGGTGACGTGTCCCTTCGTGTCACAGGTGATGATGGCGTCGTCGGACATGTCGATGATCGCCCCCAAGAGCGCGGCCGCCGTCATGGTGCCGGACGTTGCATCCGCCCGGCTGCTGTCAACTCTCCCCATTGACGCTCCCGGTTCTCGTTCACCACTCCACGGTCGCAGCGTACGCGGCCTCGCACTCGGGTGCGCAAGGGCATGGACCGGCATGGTGTGGATATGCTCGATTCCGGAAAGGCACTCCGTGCATGAGCTCTCCCTTTGCGACGCCATTCTCGGCACGACCATGACGCATGCCGATGGCCGTCCGGTGACGCAGGTGACGGTCAGGATCGGCCATCTGCGCCAGGTGGTCCCCGACGCGTTGCGATTCGGGTGGGAGCTGCTGACCGAGCCCACCGACCTCAAGGGGTGCGAGCTGGTCATCGAGCAGATCCCCGCCACGGTCGAGTGCCGGGAGTGCCGGGCGGTGACCACCCTCGACATGCCGATACTCAGCTGCGGCACCTGCGGAAGTTTCGAGGTGACGTTGCTCACCGGCGAGGAGTTTCTCATCGTCGCCCTGGAGCTGGCGGAAGTGGGGGCGTAGCGGTGGGTCGGGTGCATCTGCACGCGGACGGCACGGAGCACCATCACGAACACGACCACGACGACCACGCGGGGGTGCATGACCACGATGTGGTCGCTGGACGCGACGTCGGCGACCACAGCGGGTACGCCGCCACCGGGACGACGCGGGTCGAAATTCTGGAGAACCTCCTCTCCGAGAACGACCGGGTGGCCGATTCCAACCGCGACGCGTTCGCGCGGGCCGGGGTGCGCACCGTGAACCTCATGTCCTCACCGGGTGCAGGCAAGACGGCGTTGCTCAAGCGCACCTTGCGCCAGCTCGGTGGTTCGCTGCGCATCGGTGTTCTGGAGGGCGACATCGCCACCACCCTCGACGCCGACGAGCTGGAAGGGGCGGGAGCGACCGCCATCGCCGTCGTGAACACCAGTGCCGGGTTCGGCGGCGAGTGCCACCTCGACGCGGTGATGGTTCGTTCCGGCATCAGCCGGCTCCCACTGAACGACCTCGACCTCCTGGTGATCGAGAATGTGGGCAATCTCGTCTGCCCGGCGGAGTTCCGGGTGGGGGAGCACGCCAAGGCGATGGTCTACGCCGTGACGGAAGGGGAGGAGAAGCCGCTCAAGTACCCCGTGATGTTCCGTGCCGTCGAGGTCGTCGTGGTGAACAAGGTCGACCTGCTGCCCCACCTCGATTTCGATCTGGGCACGTTCTTGTCGAACCTGCGATCGGTGAATCCGGCGGCTCGCGTCATCCAGGCCAGCGCGCGCACCGGCGAGGGGGTCGACGAATGGTGCGCTTGGCTGAGCGGGTCCGGCTAGACCAGGTTGGGCGGTGTCCGTCCGGCTAGGACGTCGCAGACGCCCTGACAGGCCAGGCGGCCCATGGCCGTCCGCGTCCCGATGGTGGCACTGCCGACGTGCGGCAAGAGCGTGGTGCGCGGGGCGCGCAACAGGCGCGGGTTCACGGTCGGCTCGCCGTCGAAGACATCGAGCCCGGCGCCGTAGATCCTTCCCGCCTCCAGGGCATCGGCCAGGGCGTCCTCGTCGATGACCGCGCCGCGCGCCGTGTTGACGATGACGGCGGTCGGCTTCATGAGGGCCAGTTCGGCGGCGCCGATGAGGTGGCGGGTGGACTCGGTCAGCGGCACGTGGAGAGTGACGATGTCGGACCGGGCTAAGAGCACACCGAGTTCGGCCACATACCCGGGCAGCCCCGTATCGGTGCGCGCGGTGTGGAGGACCTCCATGTCGAAGCCGGCCGCCCGCTGGGCGACTGCTCGGCCGATGCGCCCGTACCCGACGATGCCCAGGGTCGCCCCGTGCACGTCGTGAGAAAGCTGGGCGCCGAAGCCCCAGCCGTTCCAGCGCCCCTGGCGGAGATCGTTCTCGGCCGTGCTGGTGTTCCGGGTGGCCGTCAGGATCAACAGGAAGGCCAGGTCGGCCGTCGTGGCATCGAGGACGCCCGGGGTATTGCACACCGCGATGCCCAACTTGTGCGCCGCGGCCACGTCGATGTTGTCGTAGCCCACGGCGGCGTTGCCCACCACACGTAGCCGGCCCGCGTGGCCGGCCTCGAGCACGGCGGCGTCGATGCGATCGGTCAAGTGGCAGACGATGCCGTCGATGTCGGCCGCCTGGGTCTCGAGTTGGGCTGGGGTCAGTGGCACGTCATCGTCGGGTGCCACGATCTCGATCCCGGCCGCCAGCAGTGGGTCGGTGCCGCCAGGAACCAGAGGGCGGGTGACGAGGACCCGAGCCATCAGTGGGTCGTGTAGTTGATTTCGGGTGCGCCCTTGACCCCGATGGCGAAGCAGAAGCAGTGGATCGGAGCGTGGTCGCTGATGGGGCGCAGCGAATGGACCTTGTCCGGCGGAATATAGACGAGGTCACCCTGGCTGATCGTCCGGTCCTCACCGTCGATCGTCATGATCCCCTTCCCGTTCATGACGTAGTAGAACTCGTGGGTCGGATGGGAGTGCGGATCGACCAGGCCTCCGCCCGGGACCTCGAACTCGTTGACGAGTTCGAGGAAGCCGCCGTCGGTGATGTCCTTGAACTCGCGCGATTCGATCATCCACCACACCGGAACGGTGCCGTTGTGCTCTACGACCGGAGCCTTGGCCTCAATGCTGCGCACGTCCACGTCGGCGACCTCTTTCCCTACCTAGACTGACTGCCGCGTCAGGTTAGGGCGGCCCGCGCGAGAAGGGAAGTCTGTGGCACACGCAGCCAGGCAGGTCAGGCCCGAGACACTGTCCGAGGAGGCCTGGGCCCCGTTCGGCTGGCTTCCCGTGGCCGATACCGATCCCCGTGATGGCGAGCACCGCCTCTCGTTTGCCTGGGACGACGCGCATGTCAACCTCATCGGGCACGCGCGCGCCGAGGTGCCTGAGACCGGCAACGGCCTGCGCTGCCAGATGCTCTTCCGCCACGACACCCACACCCAGACCGTCATGTCGCTCGACGTGCCTGCCGTCCTCGTCGTGGCTCCGGCCGCCCGGGGTTTCTCCGTCCCGGCCGACCTCGACTCCATTCGAGCATTCCGCCTCGAGCCGTTGCAGCCCGTCGTCCTCCATCGGGGAACCTGGCACTGGGGCCCCTTTCCTGTTTCCGCCGCCGCGGTGCGCCTGTTCAACGTCCAGGGTCTGCGCTATGCGGAGGACAACGCCTGCGTCGACCTGGCCTCCCGAGGCTTCGGCATCGACGTGCTCCTCCCGTGAAAGGATGACCGCCGATGGGGCTGCTCGAAGGGAAGAGGGCCATCGTGACCGGTGGCGGTTCGGGCATCGGCCGGGCCACGTGTCGACGCATGGCCGAAGAAGGCGCCCGCGTCGCCGTGCTCGATATCAATGCTGAGGCCGCCACGTCGGTTGCCGGCGAGGTCGGCGGCGTCGGTTTCGCGGTCGACGTGGGCGACCCCGATGCGTTGCGCGAGGTCGTCGATCTGGCGGTGTCGTCGCTGGGCGGCCTCTCCATCCTCTACAACAACGCCGGCATCGGGGACTTCAATCGCCTCACAGATTGGGACCTGGCCAAATGGGACGGAATCCTGCGGGTCAACCTGACCGGGGTTTTCGCCGGTTTTCGTGCCGCCATCCCGCACCTGTTGGCCGGCGGGGGCGGCGCCATAGTCAGCACGGCGTCCATCAGCGGCACCAGGCCGGCGGCCGGCGAGGCGCCCTACGCAGCCAGCAAGGCCGCCGTGGCCGCGCTGACGGCGTCGGCCGCTCTCGAATATGCCCCTCGCATCAGGGTCAACGCGGTCTCGCCCGGGATGATTCGCACCACCATGACCGAACCCATGTTCGCGTTCTTTCCCGATCAGAACGAGCGGTTCGAGCGCACGACGCCGGTCGGCCGGGTCGGTGAGCCCGAGGACATCGCGGACGTCGTCGTGTTCCTCTGCTCGGATCTGGCTCGCTTCGTCACGGGGCAGAACATCGTGGTGGACGGCGGGCTCACGCTCCACGGGTCGGGCATGGACGGGATCTACGACCTCGTGTTCGGCGGTCACGAGTCGGGCTGACCAGGAACTGCCCCGGCGACGCTGCCGGTTATTCGGCGCTTTCGAAGAGCGACCGGTGGATCATGGTCGCCAGGGTGTCGAGCGCCACTTCATCGACCGGTTGCCCGACGAACTCTCTCATGTAGTGGAAGCGATCCAACATGGCCACGACCGCAAGGCCGGCGGTGTGCGGGTCGATGCGGCGGTCCGACGCGCCCAACCCGATCTGGCGTTCCAGCGCGTCTGACATCAACGTGAGCGTCTGGCGCAGGGTCTCCAGGAGGGATCGATCGATCGTGGCCAGATCGGTCCAGGCCCGGAAGAGCGGGGCGTGGCGAATCCAGAGTTCGGAATAGGCCGCGATCCATCCGCGCACATCGCTCCATTGGGGCGTCCCGCCCATCTCGGGGGGTCGCTCGAGTGCGTCGGCCAGATGCTGCGCGTGGGCACCCGCTTCGGTGACGAGCGCCCGGAGAAGGTCCTCCTTGTTGGAGAAGTAGAGGTAGAAGGTGCCGTGCGTGCGCGTCTGGGCGATCTTCACCACGTCGTTGATCCGGGTGTCGTAGTAGCCGCGTTGGTCGAAGGCGATCATGGCGGCGTCCAGCAGCCTGCGCATGGTGCGACGCCGCTGCGGAGCACGCGCTGCTGGCGGGCCACCGAGGGCGTCCAGCCCGGGGAGACGCTCGGGGAGGCGTGGTGGCGACGGCCGCCGGCGTCGGCACGCCCGTTGCAGAGCCGTGGACGCGCTCGCTTCGGCGTCGCTGGGGCTCGGGGCGACGCACAGCCTGCGCATGGTGCGGCGTCCCTGACTCCGGAGCACGCGCTTGCTGGCGGGCCCGCCGACGGCGTCAACCTCACGGCGGGACGCCTCGGGCAGAGGACCGGCGGCGGGAGCGGCTGCCGCCCGGGACTGCATCGCCCGTTGCGAAGCCGTGGACGCGCTCGCCTCGGCTCGCTGGGCTCGGGGCGACGCCATGCGCACGGATGGTAGTGCTCGGGTAGCCTTTAATGGGTAACCTGACACCGTGGTCAGGTTCGACAGGGGGCTGGAAAAGGGCGAGACCAGGGGCTTCGTATTCCCACGGACTGTCAGGTGCCTGCAACCGGGGATGAACCTGGTGCTCTGGAGCACCCCTTGCGGGACCCCCGGCGCAATTCCCGTGGGCGCCCCGTGGTGAGCCTTGAGCGAGGTGTATTGATGCTACGAATGGGGAATCGATGAGCCGTGGAGCTGAGTACACCAGTGAACGGCGCACCGGGGGGATGCATCGAGCCGGACAACGGGGGGACACCATGCGAGGCCACCAGAAGCGATTGGGAACGGTGTCGGGCCATGTCGCCAAGGCAATCGTGGGCGGCGTAGCACTCGTCGCAGGCTGCATCACCATCGGCGGCTCGGCCGGTGCGGCCACGAGCAGCGCACCGGGGGTGACCAGCAACTCCATCACGGTCGGGACCATCTCGACCCAGACCGGCCCGATCGCCTCGAACTTCTCCTCTCTCATCTACGGGGAGAAGGCCTACTTCGACTACATCGATGCCCAGGGTGGCATAAACGGTCGCAAAATCGACTACAAGTACGCGCTCGATGACGCGGGCAATGTGACGACCTTCAACCAGCTGGCCAGCACGCTGATCAACCAGGACCACGTGTTCGCCATCACGGGCGTGGCCACCGCGTCGTTCGCTCCCAACTACTTCGTCGAGGCGAAGATCCCGACCTATGGCTACAACGTCTCGGGCAACTGGGCCGGTCCGCCCAACCTCTTCGCGGCCGGCGGTTCGGTCATCTACTACCCCGCCGAGGGACCTGAGATCGCCTACGTGGCGAACAAGGTGAAGGCGACCTCAGTCGCCTTCTTGGCCTATGGCGTGGCGTCGTCGGCCGACGCCTGCCAGGCCGCGGCGAAGGGCATGGCCGACGCCGGCTACAAGATCGGCTACACCGACTACAAGATCTCCTACCCGGGCACCACCGTCGCCACTGATGTGCAACGCATGAGGCAGGCGGGAACCGATCTCATCGTGAGCTGCATGGATGTGCTGGGCAACATCAACCTGGCCCGGGCGGTGCAGCAGTACGGCCTCAAGACCACCCAACTGTGGTTGAGCGGGAACGACAAATCCACCCTGGTGGCGAACAAGAGCCTGATGCAGGGTGTCTATTTCGACATCCAACACGTCCCGTTTACCGCGCCGACCTCGGAGTATCCCGGCCTCAAGGTGTACCTGACCCAGATGGAGAAGTACGAGCCCAAGTACGTCGAGGACGAGGTGGCGATCCAGGGGTGGGAGTCCGCCGCCCTCTTCGCCGAGGGGGTGAAGTTGGCCGGCAACAACCTCACGCAGGCCAACGTCATCGACCAGACCAACAAGCTGACCTCGTTCACCGCCAATGGATTGATCGCCCCGGTGAACTGGCTGAAGGATCACACCGCGACCGCGCCGCCCTACTGCGAGGCCGTTATTCAGGCCAAGGGCGTGCAGTATGTCCCGGTCTTCAACAAGGGGAAGAACGTGTTCAACTGCTTCGAGTCGGTGAGCGCCAAGAAGGGACCCGTGTTCCCGTTGCCGGCCGGCACGCCGGGTCCCGCCTGAGGCCTGACGGCCGCGGCGACGGTCGGCGTCCGCTATGGAGCAATTTCTGGGCTTCGCGCTTCCCGGGATCCCCTTTGGGTGCACCTACGCCATCGTGGCCGTCGGTCTGGTCCTGACCTATCAGGCCACGGGCGTCTTCAACTTCGCGTTCGGCGCCCAGGCCTTCGCCGCCGCGTTCGTCTTCACCATTCTCACCCAGAACGAACACTGGTCCGGGTTTGCGGCCTTCGTCGTCACGGTCGTCGTCATGTCGCCGCTGGTGGGCCTGGCCTTCGACCGGCTCCTGTTCCGACATATCCCGAACTCGAACTCCATGGCGAAGGTGGTGTGCAGCCTCTGCCTCTTCGTAGGCATCCCGTCGCTGATGACGGTGATCTTCGGGGCGCAGAACCTCGACGCGACCGCCACCATCTTGCCGTTCTTCAATCCGAACGTCGTGTACTTCACGCTGTTCGACACCCCCATCAACGGGATCTACCTCTCCACCATCACCGTCACTCTCGTGGTCCTGGTGGCCCTCACCGCGTTGCTGCGTTACACGAATCTGGGGCTGCAGATGCGGGGCGCGGTGGAGAGCCGCCGGCTGGTCCAACTCGACGGCGTCAACTCCGGTGGTGTCGTCGCCGTCGCCTGGGCCATCTCGAGCTTCATGGCGGGACTGGCCGGCGTCCTGCTGGCGCCGACGTACGGCAACTTCCAGGCGAGCGACTACGCCGCGCTCATGGTGGCCGCCATCGCCGCCGCGGCCTGGGGACTGTTGCGGTCGATTCCCATCGCCACCGGCGTGGGCGTCCTCATGGGGGTGGTCAGCACGATCCTGCACGGCTATCTGCCCACCTCGAGCCTCTTGTACTCCTTGGTGATCCCGGCGCTCCCGTTCTTCTTCTTGGTGGCCGCGCTCCTCATCCTGCCCGGGATGCGGACGCTCGACCTGAGTAGGGACCCCCTCTCCACCGTCGATCCACCCCCGCCGCCGACGGCCGCCAAGTCGAGGACGCCGCAGATGGATCGCCTGATCCGGACGGGCTGGTGGGTGCTGCTCGCCGTGTTCTGCGTCTCCATGCTCACGTGGATTCCCACAACCTGGGAAGGGGTCTTCAATGCCGGGCTGGCCTTGTCCACGGTGCTGCTCTCCATCACCCTGATCACCGGCATGGCCGGTCAGCTGTCGCTCTGCCAGGCCACCTTGGCCGGTGTGGGTGCGTTCGCGTCGGCCCAGCTGGCCATTCACCTCGGCTTGAACCTGATAGTGGGCGGGATCATCGGCGCCGCGCTGGCAGCCGCGGTCGCGGTGGTGCTGGCGCTGCTCTCGTTGCGCCTGCGCGGCCTCGGTTTGGCCCTTATGACGCTGGCCGCCGCGCTCTTGTTCGACAGCATCTTTTTCAATGACGTATCCATCTCCGGCGGGACCCAGGGACTGAACCTCAAGGCCGAATGGCTCGGGACGAGTGCGTTCTTCGATTTCAACGGGCATGCGCTCTTCGTCCTGTGCATGGTGGTCTTGACGATCTGTGTAGGCGTCGTCCTCTTGGTGCGTAAGGGGACCGTGGGTCGCAACCTGGCCGCCATGCGGGGGAGCGAGACGGCGGCGGCGGGCCTGGGCGTCAACCCCACCCGGCAGCGCATCATCGTCTTCGCCCTGGCCGGAGCCCTCGCCGGCTTCGGTGGGATGCTGGTCACGATTCAGCAGCAGGTCGCCAGCCCCAACGCCTGGAACACCGACTACTCGCTCGTCTTCATCGTGCTCGTGGTGACCACGGGCGTGGCCACTGTCGAGGGAGCGATCCAGGCCGGGATCGGGTACTTCGTGGTCACCCAGATCCTGACGTACCTCCCGTCGAGGTTGGGTGGGAGCAGCCTGGTCATCGTCTTGTTCGCCTTCGGGGCGTTGCAGTACGCCCGGCACCCTGAAGGTGTGCTCGAGTTCCAGAAGCGTCGTTCGACCCAGTGGTTGGAACGTCAGCTGTTCAGCCGCGGCGGCGACCCGGTGGGCGCCCCGCTGTACCCCTCGGGCGTCGATGGCTGAGCTCCCGCTTCTCTCGCTGCGGGGTGTGGCGAAATCCTTCGGCGGCGTGCGCGCCGTCAGCGATATCAGCTTCGATGTGCAGGCCGGTGAAAGCGTGGGCTTGGTCGGCCCGAACGGGGCCGGCAAGACCACCCTTTTCAACTGTGTCTGCGGACAGTTGCGCAATGACCACGGCGAGATCCTGTTTCAGGGCCGCTTACTCGAGCGCTTGCCGACGTACAAGCGGGCCCGACTGGGGATCGGTCGCACCTATCAAAGGGTGGAGATCTTCACGGACATGAGTGTCCGAGAGCACCTGTTGGTGGCCGAGCGGGCCCGCCGCGGCGAGGGGCGACTCTGGAAGGACCTTCTCAACTTGAGCGCGCCGCAGCGCTCGGAGTTGGACAACATAGAGGCCATCATGGAACTCGTCGGCATCACTGCGCTGGCCGATACTTCGGTGAACGCCCTCGGATTGGGCCACTGCCGACTGGTCGAACTGGCCCGCGCCCTGGCCGGCCAGCCGAAAATCCTGCTGGCGGACGAGCCGTCGTCAGGTCTCGACATACACGAGACGGCCGAGGTGGCCAAGGTGCTACGGACCGTGCAGCGCGAGCGGGGGACCGCCGTCCTGCTCGTCGAGCATGATCTCTCCATGGTCGGCGAGGTGGTGGACCGGACGGTGGTCATGGACCTCGGATCGCTGTTGGCCATCGGCACCTTCAACGAGGTGATGGACAATCCCGCCGTCCGGGAGGCCTACCTGGGTCAAATGGGGGCATCGTGACGACTCCTGACAGCGGCGGCGGCGATGTCCTGCTCCTCCAGCACGTCAGCGCGGCGTACGGCCCTTATCGCGCCCTCTTCGACGTGTCGTTCAGCGTGCCGACGGGCGGGATCGTCGCCCTGGTGGGGTCCAATGGCGCGGGCAAGTCCACCGTGGCCCGGGTGGTCAGCGGATTGGTCACGGCGTCGTCGGGAAAGGTCTCCCTCTGTGGCCACGACGTCACCAGCCTCCCGGCTTACAAGATCGCCCGGCTCGGCCTGGCGCACGTGGTCGAGGGGAGGGGCGTCTTCTCCAGCCTGACGGTGGAGGAGAATCTGACCCTGCCGTTCCGCCAGCGAGCGGGCCGCCGGCTGCTGGCCGCCAATCTCGACCGGGCCTACAGCGCCTTCCCGATTCTGGGAGAGCGGCGGCGCCAGATGGCGGGCACGCTGTCGGGGGGTCAGCAGCGCCTGCTGTCGTTGGCCAAGGTGCTGGTGGTCCCGCCCCAGGTCCTGATCGCGGATGAGCTCTCGCTCGGGCTCGCTCCGGTGGTCGTCGACACCGTCTACGAGGGACTGGCGGAAATCAATCGCAACGGCACCGCGTTGGTGGTAGTCGAGCAGCAGGTTTCGCGCGTCCTCGGCCTGGCCGGCAAGGCGATCGTCCTGGACCGCGGCTCAGTGGCGTACCAGGGCGATCCCGCCGGTGCCGGCGACGCCGTCGAAGCGTTGCTGGCCGGGCGGGAAGAGGCCGCGGCCACTGCGGTAGGGCAGGTCGACGAGCTGAGCGTCTGACCCCAGCCGGGCCACTCAACGCGCGGGAGCGTCCTCCACCTTGGGCTCGGCGGCGAGGAGCGGGTGGATCTTCCGGGTGACGACCCACCACTCGACCAGGAACGTCAGACCCGGCACAAGTCCCGCTCCGCACATGATGAGGATCCACACGATGTTGAGCCGGATCTTCAACGCGAGGGCGCCGACGGTAATCAGATAGACGATGTAGAGGTAACCGTGGGCAACCCCGAAGATCTCGACCTCGAGCTTGCAATGCCCGTCGAAGATCTTGATGCCGGTGAAGATGAAGAGCGGGATGATGAGCGTCCCCACGATGTTGGCCATGAGCTGGTACCGGAAGAGCGCCCCCTCGACTCCTCGCGCCGTGAGCCGCTTCACTGGCCCCCACCGGTGAGAGGCGCCTGAGGACCGTGCCACGTCGTTCCACGGGTTGCCACCGTTCCCGAAAAAAAGAACTGGAACCCGTGATGCAGGAACATGTCCCCCCTGGACAGCCGCCGTTCACGCACGAATGGCATGCTATCGGGGCCCACGGAGAGCGGACATTCACCACTAAGTTGGTCTGGTGGATCCCCGAGCGACGTGTCGAGGATCGGATCGTCGGGTGGTGACCGTGGTCGCATCGCAGAGCGCGCCGCGCCATGAAGGTGCGAGGGCCCGAAGCACGGGCTTCTCGGCGTGAAGTTCTCCTACCGGCAGATCCTGGCTTCCGCCGTCGGTGCGGTGCTGGCCGCCGTCATCGCGTCCACCTTCGGGGTCAAGGGCACGATCGTCGGTGTGGCCATCGGCTCCATCGTGGCCACCACGGGGACGGGTCTCGCCTTCAAGTCGATAGAGAAGACCAACAAGGCCGTCAAACAGGTCGTCGTCCGGGCCCCGGAGAGCTCGTTGCTGCGCCGACTGGGCGGGACCGACGCGGCGGGCCTCACCGAAGCGACGCCCCTGGAGTCCTCGGCCTCGACCGAAGAGAGGGGGACGAGTGCCGCGGCTGCGCCTGAAGGTGTGACCAACGCCGATACGTTCGCTCCCGCCGTGACCCAGCAGTTGACGGCGTCGTCGAGAGATCCTGACGGCCCGGGGCCGGACGCGCCCGGTCCGGGCGATCCCGCCGAATCCCAGTCCGTGACTGTCCGCTGGCCGGTCGTGGTCCTCGCGGTCTTCGGCGTCTTCGTCGTCTCACTGCTCTTCGTCACGGTCGTCGAGCTCGTCACCGGCCGACCGCTGGCGGATCTTTTCGGTCACGGTGGTGGGGGCACCACGGTGGAGAGAATCTTCGAGAACCCGACGACGACCCTGCCGCCCCCGACGACGACGACGACCACTACGACCTCGACGACGTCGACGACGTCGACGACCTCGACGTCCACGACCACGACCACCCCCAATTCGAGCACCACGACCTCGGTCGGGGGGAGCGCCACCTCGACGACCGGCGTCGGATCCACCGCGACGACATCACCCTCCTCCGCCACGACCACGACGACGGCCCGGGCACCAAGACGCCGTAATTCGTGGGGGTCAGGCGTAATTCGTGCCGGTGAGGCGTCGCTCCCGGTGGTGGGGTGTGGCCGGACGAGCTCCGGCGTGCCATAGCCTGAACGCATGCCTGCTCCCTACGACCTGGCGCGCGAGGAGTTGGACCTGCTCCTCGGTGGCCAACCGGCCTTTCGGGCCCGCCAGGTCTGGGAGGGTCTGCACACGCGTGTGCTGTACCCCGAAGAGATGACCGATCTTCCCGTGGCGTTGCGCGCCATGCTCGGCGCCGCGCTCCCGAGGGCGCTCCGCCAGGTCTCGCGCCGGTCTGCCGACGAGGGGCAGACCACCAAATGGCTCTGGGCTCTCCACGACGACGCCCAGGTCGAAACCGTCCTCATGCACTATCCGGACCGGGTCACCGTCTGCGTGTCCACCCAGGCGGGGTGCGCCATGGCCTGCCAGTTCTGCGCCACGGGGCAGGCCGGCTTCCAACGCCAGCTCAGCGCAGGGGAGATCGTCGAGCAGGTGGCCGAGGCCATAAGGGCGGCCCGGCCCCGCCGGCTCTCCAATGTGGTGTTCATGGGGATGGGGGAGCCGCTGGCCAACTACGAGCGGGTCTGGAGCGCCGTCACCACGCTGCACGGCGACATGGGACTCTCCGCCCGGCACCTGACCTTGTCGACCGTGGGCGTCGTGCCGGGCATCCGCCGCCTGGCGAAGGAGTCGTTGCCGGTCAATCTCGCCGTATCGCTGCACGCGGCCAACGACGCCACGCGTGACGTACTCGTGCCCCTCAACCGGCGCTATCCGTTGGCGATGCTGGCCGAGGCCTGCGCCGAGTACGTGGCCGGGACGGGTCGGCGGCTCTCGATCGAATGGGCGATGATCCACGACGTCAACGACCAGAGTGCCGATGCGGGCGAGCTGGCGCACTTCGCCCGACCGCTGGGCGCCCACGTCAATCTCATCCCGCTCAACCCGACGCCGGGCTACGCCGTCAGGGGAAGTTCGGCACGCCGGGTGCGCGACTTCCGCGACCAGTTGGAAAGCCTCGGCGTCAACGCCACCGTGCGCATGACCCGCGGTGCCGAGATCGACGCCGCCTGCGGGCAACTCGCGGCGTCGGTCACGCTGGGCCGGCGGGCCTCCGCGTAGACGCTGTGCCTCCGCGTCAGGGCGTCGTGCGTCCACACTGGGCCTGGTTCGCGCTCCTCGACGGCGGGATGGCGATGCTCGCCGTGCTGTCCGCCGGGGGCAGGGCCTACGACGGGTTCAGCGGACGCAGCCCCGTTCCGCTCCCGCCGCGCCGCGTCCTGCGGGCGATCCTGGCCGGGGCCGTCGTGATCCACGTCGGCGAGGCCCTGGCTGCGGGTCGTCAGGCACGACGGCGGGGCCTGCCGGCCCGGGGGTGGGCGCTGCAGACGCTGGCCGTGGGATTTCCCTCCCTGTTGGCCCTGCGCCGGGCTACCGCGTGGGTTGCCCCCGGAGAGCCCGTCTGCCCCTGAGAGGCGTCCATGCTCAGAGCCACCCCTGTTCGTCGGCTCTCCTCATGGCCTCGGTCCGATTGCGTGCGCCGGTCTTGGCGATCGCTGCGGACAGATAGTTGCGGACCGTTCCTTCGGAAAGGAAGAGCTTCTGGGCGATGTCGGACACCGTCGACCCGGGTCGGGCGGCCACCAGCACGTCACGCTCGCGGGCCGTGAGGGGCGACGCGCCGTCGGTGAGGGTCTGAGCGGCCAGAGCCGGGTCGACGACCCGTTTTCCGGCTGCCACCCGTCGGATGGCGTCGGCGAGCTGCTCGGCCGGCGCATCCTTGACCACGAATCCGCTGGCGCCGGATTCCATCGCCCGCCGCAGGTAACCGGGACGTCCGAACGTGGTGAGGATGAGCGAACGGCACTCCGGGACTTCCTGGGCGAGCACCCTCGCCACGGCGATGCCGTCGATCCCGGGCATTTCGATATCGAGGAGCGCGACGTCGGGATGGTGCGCAGTGGCCGCGGCGACCACCTCGTCGCCCCGGCCGACGGAGGCCACCACCTCGAAGTCCTGCTCGAGGGCGAGCAGCGCGGCGAGCGCACTGCGGATGAGCTCCTGATCGTCGGCGAGCAGGAGGCGGATCACCCCGCTCACCCCGCATCGCCTGCGGGGGCCAACGACACCCACAGTCGCCACCCCTGCGGCTGCCGCGGTCCCGCATCCACCGCGCCCCCGGCCGCGGCAACCCGCTCGCGCAGCCCGACCAGGCCGTTGCCGGCGCCCTCGGCCGGCGCCGGTGCCCTCGCGGCCGCCGACGCCGTCATCGACGATCTCGACAGAGGAGGGCGTGAGGCGGACGGCGCAGGAGCTGGCATGCGCGTGCCGGACGATGTTGGTGACACCTTCCCGGACGGCCCAGCCGAACAGCTCTTGATGCACGGGATCGACGACCTCGACGACGCGGGGGATGTCGGCGGTGACGCCGGCCGCCCGCAACAACTCGCGCCCGCTGGCCAACTCCCCGGCCAGCGTGACCTCGCGATAGTTGCTCACGGCCGCCCGCACGTCGGCCAGAGACTGGCGCGCCAGCGCCTCCACCTCCGCGATCTCTCCGAGCGCCCGGGTCGGATCCGTCTGACCGAGTCGGCGCGCCAGTCCGGCCTTGACGGTGATGGTCGTCAGTGAGTGCCCCAACAGGTCGTGCAGGTCGCGGGCGATCCGGGCGCGTTCGTTCTCCGCCGCCAGCCGGGCCAACTCCTGGCGCGCCTCGGCCAGTGCCTGATTGCCGCGCTGCATACGGGCCACGGCGAACATCGCCAGGGCCACGACCGGGATGGCGATGGGGGTGACGTCGTCGAAGGAGGTCCTGAGGCTGTCGTGCCAGGAAGGAATGGCCACCGGGATGAGCAGTGCTCCGAGCGCCAGTGCGATGACGAGCGGTGCGGCGTGGCCACCGAGACGACCGACGGTGACCATGGTGATGTACACGCACATGACGAACGCGGCCGCGTGCGCCAAGGGCAGCCCCACCACGAAGAGGACGGCCAGGAAGCCATAGAAGGACCAGAAGCGCCCGGGTGAGGCAGAGTCGAGATTGGCGACGGTGACGAGGTAGCAGAGGGCGAAGGCGGCGATCACGGCGTAGCCCCAGATCCTGCCCGAGCCGTGGGAGTACGTGCCGACTGCGTTGACCACGTAGAGGAGGTAGACGGTCAACACACCGGGGAGGGCGAACCGACGCCAGCCCTGCCCCCACTTTCGCTGCGTGGCCACCCACTCGGCTTCGGCGGGGGTAGCCGGTGCGACGTCGCCCTTCGCGTCGGAAGCCCAGACGGTACTCACGTCGTGCCAGCGTACCGGGGTCGAAGGTCAGGCCCGGCCGGTGTCGCGCCGGTAGACCACGACGGCGAGCGCAGCCAGGACGGCACTCCAGAGGCCGACGACGATCCACCCCTGCGCTGTGCCACACGCCGCCACCGAGAGCGGTCCTGCCGGCCTGCACCAGCCAGTAGGACGGAAGTCCCTCCATCACGTCGAACAAAGGGCCCGAGTGCGCCAGCTGGAATCCGTAGACGCCACCCAACAGAGCGAAGAGTGTGGTGATCCCACCCACCGCGGGGGCGATGGAGTCGGTCGTCAGGACGTGCCCGAGCAGGATCCCGAGTAGGGCGAAGGGGATGAGGCCGATCAGCAACAGGCCGATGACCGTCACCCACCCGCCGGCGCCCAGGCGCACGCCGAGCGCCGTGCCCGAGAGGCACAACACCCCGATGGTCAGGACCGCCATGGTGTAGCCGCAGACGACCTTCGCCCGGAAGTAGGCCGCGGCGCGGAGCGGCGTGATCCGCATCTGACGCGTCCACCCGACCGATCGTTCGGCGGCGATGCGCGCCCCGCTCGAGATGACCGCGGCCATGGTGCCCAGGGTCGCCATGGCGGTCATGAAGTAGAGGGGAAAGGCGGTGCCGTCGAACGTGGCGTGGCGCTGGGACCCGGCGATCGAGAGGTACAACACCACCGGGAACGCCAGGGACAGGACGAAGAAACGAATGTTGCGGAAGCTCCGGAGCAATTCGTAGCGGGTGTAGGTGGAGGTTTTCATCGGTGTGCCTTCTCCTTCGTCGTCTCGGTTCGGTCGCGGTCTTCGTGGTCGATCGTGTCGCCGGCCTCGGCGGTGAGTTCGAGAAAGGCCTCCTCTATGCCGGCGCCGCGCACTTCGACGTGGCGGGCCGCCGGATTGGCAATGAGGAACTGGCGTAGGGCGGCGTCCGGCTCGTCAGAGGAGAGGAGGACGGTGTCCCCGTGGTGATCGACGGCCCGTACGCCCGGAAGCCGCCACAGCGCGGCGTGGTCGGCCCCCGGAAGCGTGGCGCGGATCGTCCGCGCGCCGACCCGCGGCGGTGATCTCCGTGGCCGAGCCGTCGGCCACGACCGCTCCACGCGCCATGACGATGATCCGATCGGCGAACGAGTCCGCCTCCTCGAGGTAATGCGTGGCGAACACCACGGTCTTGCCCTGGGCGGCCACCCCTCGCATGGCCTTCCAGAAGTCCCGCCGACCCTCGACGTCGATGGCCGCGGTCGGCTCGTCGAGCACGAGGAGGTCGGGATTGGCGACTAGCGCGAGGGCGAAGCGGACCCGTTGGGCCTGCCCACCGGAGAGCTTGTTCGTCCGACGATCGGCGAACGAGCGTGCCCCCGTGAACTCGAGCACCTCGTCGACCGGGAGGGGGCGAGGGTACAAAGAGGCGACCATCGAGACGAGCTCGCGGACGCTCAGGTACTCAAGGAGCGCACCGGTCTGCAGCATCCCACCGACGATCCCGGCCGCCACTGCTTCTGCGGGCGCCATCCCGAACATGGAGACGTGGCCGGAATCAGGCCGGGTGAGGCCGAGCACCATGTCGACGGTGGTCGTCTTGCCGGCCCCGTTGGGGCCGAGGAGCGCCACGGTCTCACCCGGGGCGATGACGAGGTCGACGTCGTCCACCGCGCGCACGGCGCCATAGGACTTGGAGAGATGGGAGAGGACGATCCCTCCACCAGAGTTGCGGGAAGTAGCCATGGGTACAGGGTGACGCTTCGTACCCCTATGAGTAGTGCCGACCCTCACCATCGGGTCGTGACAAACGTCACGACCCTTGTCGCCTCGTGGTGGACCTCGCCCCGGTCAGGCGCGCTGGTTCACCCCGCCGAAAGCCTTCGCCACCGAGGCCATGCTGACGATGCCGTCCTCTCCGACGGGCGTGGCACCCGTGGCGCGGGAGACCAGCGAGGTGTCCACGTCGGAGGCCTCGGCGCGCAGCGCGCCCACCGTGCAGGAGTCCCGGGGACGCACCGCGAACGGGTCGTACTGGAAATGCTTCATGGCGTTGAGATGCGTGATCTTGTTGATCTCGTCGTCGGGCACCTCTTCGAGATACTTCATCGCCGCTTCGGGCGACGTCGGCCAGGTCGAGTCCGAGTGGGGGTAATCGCACTCCCAGGTGATGTTGTCGATGTTGAGGTAGCGCCGGTTGTCGATACCGAACGCGTCGTCGATGAAGCAGGTGATGATGCGCTCCTTGAACAGCTGGCTGGGCAGCATGTCGCCGAAGTCCTGGCCCGTCCACTTGTGGTGGTGCTGGTAGACGTAGTCGATGCGCTCGAGCGCGTAGGGGATCCAGCCGATACCGCCTTCGGAGAGCGCGAAGCGGAGGTCCTTGTACTTGCGCAGGATGGGTGACCACAAAAGGTCGGCGGCCGCCTGGACCATGTTGATCGGCTGCAGGCTGATCATGACGTCGATCGGCGCGTCGATGGAGGTCATCAGGAGTTGGGACGACGACCCCAGGTGCATGCAGATGACCGTGCCTTCGTCTGCGCAGGCTTGCCACAACGGGTCCCAGTGGCTGCTGTGCAGGGAGGGCCAGCCGAGCTTTTCGGGATTCTCGGAGAAGGTGACGGCGTGGCACCCCTTCTTGGCCACGCGCCGCACCTCGGCCGCCGCCAACTCGGGCTCCCAGATGACCGGGATGGAAAGGGGGATGAACCGCCCGGGCTCGGCGCCGCACCAGGCGTCGATGTGCCAGTCGTTGTAGGCCCGCACCATGGCCAGGGCCTCGTCCTTGTCCTCCCGGCGGGCGAAGAGCTGGCCGCAGAACTGGGGGAAGGACGGAAAGCACATGGAGCCCAGCACGCCGTTGACCGACATGTCGCGCACCCGCTCGTGCACGTCGTAGCAGCCGACCCGGATGTCGTCGAGCGACGTCGGCTCCATCCCGTACTCCTCGGGGGGGCGGCCGACCACCGCGTTGAGGCCCACGTTGGGGATCTCGTTCCCGTCGTAGTGCCAGAAGTCGGTGCCGTCCGGGCGCCGGATCAGTTGCGGCGCCTTGTCCTGGTACTTGGCCGGCAACAGGCCGTCGAACATGCCGCGAGGCTCGATCACATGGTCGTCCACACTGACAAGAATCAGATCATCGGTGCGCATGGCCCCACCTCCCCAGGTGTCAGGCGTTCCTGACAGTCGTGTCATGCACTGTAGGCGCCCGTGCCTGGCGGTGCGAGAGATTCAGGCGACGGCCGCCTCGAGCGTGGGTGCGGCCACGCCGCGCCGGGGCAGGATGATGGTGTCGATGAGCCCGTAGTCGCGGGCCTCCTCGGCCGTCAGGTAGTGGTCCCGGTCGATGTCCAGTGCCACCTGCTCGATCGGGCGGCCACTGTGATGGGCGATGATCTCGGACATACGGTGCGTGAGGGCCAGGACCTCCCTGAGCTGGATCTCCATGTCCGAGGGGGCGCCCCGCGTGCCCGCGGAGCCCTGGTGGATCATGATGCGCGCATTGGGGAGGGCATAGCGCTTCCCGGCCGCACCTCCGCACAGGATCATGGCGGCCGCCGACATCCCCATGCCGACGCAGATGGTCGACACGTCGGGCGCCACGTGCTGCATGACGTCGTAGATGGCCATCCCGGCGTAGGCCTGCCCACCGGGGGAGTTGATGTAGAGGTGGATGTCCTTCTCGGGATCGTGGGCCTCGAGGAAGAGGATCTGGGAGATGATCAGGTTGGCCACCTGGTCGTCCACCTCCTGGCCCAGGAACACGATCCGCTCGCGCAGGAGTTGGGAGTAGATGTCGAAGGCCCGGTCGCCGCGGCTTCCCTCCTCAATGACGGTCGGCACCAGAATTTGGGTCGGGCTGGGCGTCGGCATGGCGCGTTCTCCTCTTCTCACCTTGGGCTCTTTGCACTCAGTGGCCCCGAGATTATCTCACATATGAGATAATGAAGACATGGACGAGCAGCGGCATCTCCCGGTCTTCCCCGGGTTCCGCCAGATGGCCGAGCGCCGTCATGCCCTGAGTGGGCAGCTCACGGCCCTGCGCCACCGGTTGGGGATCTCCCAGGCCGAGGTCGCCTCCCGTATGGGCACCTCGCAGTCCGCCGTGGCGCGCTTCGAGGCCGGCGATCTCGACGTGCGTCTCTCCACGGTGGAGCGGTATACGGCCGCCCTGGGCGGAACGTTGGAATGGAGGATCAACCATGAATGACGGCGAATGGTCCAAGACGCTGGCAGAGCGGCTGTTCGAGCAGCGGGTGGTCGGGTTGCACGGCGCACTGGACTACTCGGTGGCCACCCGGGTCTCCGCCGAGCTGATGACGCTCGACGCCGAGGGGGACGGGCCCGTGACGCTGCGCATCGACAGCGCAGGCGGCAGTGTGGCCCTCGCCCTCACGGTCATGGATGTCATCGAGCTGCTGGGGGTACCGGTGCGCGCCCTGTGCCTGGGCCAGGTCGGTGGTCCAGCCGTCGGCGTGCTGTCGGTGTGCACGCATCGGTCCTCAATGCCCAGTACCCGCTTCTCTTGGCGCGAGCCGACGACCCAGGTCGAGGCGCGGGCGCGCGAGGTGGAGCAGTGGGCGCAGCTCCGGGCCGCCGAGCAGCGCCGGTTCATCGAGCGCGTGGCGCTGGCGGTCGGGAAGCCGGCGGAATCGGTGGCCGAGCTGGGCGCGGCCGGTACCTTCATGAGCGCCCAGGAGGCGCTGGACTTCGGGCTGATCGACGAGATCCGTCGACCCCGGGGCGAGATCCACCAGATGCCGGCGCCGCCGATCGGGTTCCGGCCCGGTCGCTGACTTTGATAGGAAGTCCCATGGAATCGTTTCCCGCCATCATCGCCACCGAAAAAGGCGCACCAGCCACGCTGAGCGAAGTTCCCGAGTCCGCCTTGCCCGAGGGCGACGTGACCGTCGATGTCCACTGGTCGTCGCTCAACTACAAGGACGGGTTGGCGGTCACCGGAACCGGGCCGGTCATCCGCTCGTTCCCCATGGTGTGCGGGATCGACCTGGCCGGAACCGTGCGCCAGTCGGACTCGGCGGACTGGTCGCCGGGGGACGAGGTCATCGTCACCGGATGGGGCCTGTCCGAGACGCATCCGGGCGGGTACACGACGCGTCAGCGGGTGCGCTCGCAGTGGCTCCAACGCCGTCCGGAGGGACTCTCCTTGCGCGACACCATGGCCATCGGGACCGGTGGGCTCACGGCCATGCTGTGCGTCATGGCGCTCGAGGAGGTCGGCATCGCCCCGGGGTGCGAGGGCGAAGTCCTGGTCACCGGCGCCGGCGGCGGGGTGGGGAGCTTTGCCGTGATGCTCCTGGCCGGGCTGGGCTATGAGGTGGCGGCGGCGACCGGTCGGCCAGAGATCGCCGAGTACCTGACGTCACTCGGCGCGTCGACGATCGTCGGTCGCCAGGAGCTCTCCGTGGGATCGGGGCGTCCGCTGGAGAAGGAGCGGTGGGCCGCCGCGATCGACACGGTGGGGAGCCAGACGTTGGGCACCGCCCTGGCCCAGACCCGTTACCGCGGCGCCGTGGCCGCGTGCGGCCTCGCCGGTGGCTCCGATCTGCCCGCCACGGTCATGCCGTTCATTCTGCGCAACGTGCGGCTGTTGGGCGTCGACTCCGTCTCGGCTCCGAGCGAGGTCCGCGCCGCGGCGTGGCAACGTCTCGGCACTGACCTCCCGCGCCATCTGCTCGAGCTGGCCACCACCGTGGAGCCGCTGGCGCGCGTCCCCGAGATGGCTGAGCAGATCCTCGCCGGCTCGGTCCGCGGGCGGGTGGCCATCAATGTCGACGGCCGGCCCTGATCAGTCGTCAGACGCCTTGGGAGGGGATAGCGACTCAGTCAGGATAGGGCCCCAGAATCCGGGCGATCTCGTTGGCCCGTTCGGCCAGGACCGACGCGATGTCCTGGCCGTGGTCGCCGCCGACGCCGGCCGCGTACTGCACGAAGAGCCCGACCACCATGGCGCCCAGCAGATGGGCCACGGCCGAGGCGCCGACCCGCTCGTCCAGGTCGGGGCGGTTGACGATGATCCACTCCGCCAGGGCGGACTCGAAGTTGGTGAACAGGTCGACCCCGACTGCGCGCGCCGTCTCCTCACCTCGCATGGCCTCGCCGGCCATCAGCCGCACGAAGTCCTCGACCTCGAACATCGACACCAAGATGTCGGTGAGCACCACGGCCAGTTTCGTCTCGGGCAGGACGTCGGCCGCCGGCTTCGACCCGGTGGCCCATTCCGGGAGGTAGCCGCGCTCAATGAGCACGGCCTCGAGCAGCTCCCGCTTGGAGGGGAAGTAGTGGTAGAGCGAGGCCACGTTGAGTCCCGCCGCTGAGGCCAGGTCGCGCATGCTCGTCCCGTCGACGCCTTTTTGGGACATCAGGGACAGTGCGACCTGGAGAATTCGATGCCGGGTGGACGATCCTTCGACTTGGTCTGCATTCGCCATCCGCCCATTCTCGCGTCCCTGGACCCCCCTTCGAACGAGACCCGAAATGTGTCGTCGGACGGCCGTCGGTTATTGCGCCCCCAACGAACGTTTGATAGAGTTCAATCGGGCGCCGACAGAGGGGCCACCTACCTACGGGAGGACCCGATGACGGCAACAGTCATTCCCGACATGGCCAACGTGCCGTTCGATCCGTTCGAGCTCAAGGACACGGTCTCGGGCAACATCGTCGACCCGTACCCGAGGATGCACGAGTTGCGGCGGCAGCGACCGGTCCACAGCGGACCGGTCGACCTGGGGGATGGCCTGTACCCGGCCGACCCCCTGAAGCCCCCGTCGGTGACCGTGCTCGGATTCGACGAAGTCGTCCAGGTGCTCCGGGACAACGAGACCTACTCCTCGGGGATCTACGAGAGCGTCATGGGCAGCGTGATGGGGCGGACCATGCTGCAGATGGACGAGCCCGAGCACCGGATCTCACGTGCCCTGGTGTCGACGAGTTTTCGCTCCAAGGTGCTGGCGCGCTGGGAGGAGCAGCTGGTGGCCGTGGTGGTCAACGAGCTGATCGACTCGTTCATAGGGCGGGGTCGGGCGGACCTGGTACGCGAGGTCACCTTCAACTTTCCCGCGCAGGTCATCGCCCACATTCTCGGGCTTCCACGGGCGGACTACCCGCAGTTCCAACGGTGGGCCATCGAGCTCAACAGCGTGACAGCCAACTGGGAGCGCGGCCTCGCCGCCTCAGCCTCCTTGGGCGAGTACTTCGCCGCCGTGATGGAGGAACGGCGGACCAAGCCGGGCGACGACCTGATCAGCGACCTGGTGGCGGTCGAGGTCGAGGGGTCGAAGCTCACCGACGAGGAGATCTACTCGTTCCTGCGCCTCATCCTTCCCGCTGGGGTCGAGACGACCTATCGCGCCTCGGGCAATCTGCTGCTCGCCCTCCTGTCCGACCGCGCCCAGTTCGACGGCCTCTACAACGACCGCTCCCTGTTCCCACAGGCCTTCGAGGAGGCGCTGCGCTGGGAGCCGCCGGTGACCGTGATCCTCCGCCAGGCCGTGCACGATACCGAGTTGGGTGGTGTGCCCGTCGCCGCCGGCGCGGACGTGGCACTCCTTCTGGGTGCCGCCAACCGAGACGAGCGCAAGTACGACGATCCCGACCGCTACGACATGTTCCGCCAAGTGCGCCAGCACCTCGGTTTCGGGTTCGGCGTCCACGTGTGCCTCGGTATGCACCTGGCTCGCATGGAGTCGCGCGTCGCCACGAACACCCTCTTCGATCGCCTGGGTCCCTTCACCCTGGATCCCGACCAACCCCCGCCCCATATTGAGGGCATGGCCTTCCGCTCACCTCTCTCCTTGCCCGTGGTCTTCGCCCGGCGGACGTAGCTCACCCGTCCCGCGGACCGATAGCGTCACTCGGGACGCCAGGGTCTGGAGGACGGCAACGTGAGTGAGCGGGTGGATGTGAAGATCGATTGGGACCGCTGCATGGGCTCGGGGAACTGCGTCTTCTTGGCTCCCGAGACCTTCGACCTCAGCGACGACGGCCACGCCGTCGTTCTCGACCCCGACGCCACCGATGAGGCGGGGCTGCGCGTGGCCGCCGAGGGCTGCCCCGTGGGCGCCATCACCCTTTCCAAGGGTGGCTCGGCTCTGACCTCGGACGGGACGCCGGCCTGATGCCGCTGGCGGTCAGCGAGGAACACGAGGCACTGCGTGTCAGCGCGCAGCGCTGGTTGGCGAACCACTGCCCGCCGCAGGAGCCCCGGGCGGCGGCGGAATCAGCGACGGATGAGCTCCCTCCCGTGTGGGAGAAGATGGCGGCCCAGGGTTGGCTCGGTCTGCACATTCCCGAGACGGACGGTGGGCAGGGCTTCGACCTGAACGAACTGGCGGTGGTGCTCGAGGAGTTGGGGCATGCGCTGTTCCCCGGCCCCTTCCTTGCCACGGCTCTCACGGCCGCCCTGTTGGCACGCTATGGAAGTGCGGACCAGCGGAGCCGTTATCTGCCCGGGCTGGTCGACGGTTCGGCCCCGGCGGCGCTGGCGCTCGGCGCCGGCCGGCTGCACGTCGCCGACGGCCCCGGCGGACCGACGGTCAGCGGCAGCTTGCGACCCGTGTTGGGATTGGCGACGGCGTCCGTTCTGGTGGCCCCGTTGGATGACGGCGGCTGGGGCCTGCTGGACCCAGGCGACGCCTCGTGCACCGCGCTGCCCGCTCTCGACGCGACCCGGCGCCTCGGGCAGGCCGAGTTCGACCGCGCTCCGCTCCGTGCGGACGCCCGCCTGGTGGGTGTCGGCCCGGAGGAGGTGCGCCACCTGGCCCTGGTCATGGCGGCCGCCGAAGCTGCCGGAGTGGCGCGGTGGTGTCTCGAGACCGCCTCGGACCACGCCAAGGTACGGGTGCAGTTCGGCCGCCCCATCGGGCAGTTCCAGGCGGTCAAGCACGCCTTGGCCGACATGCTGGTCGAGGTGGAGCAGGCCGCCGCGGTGGCATGGGATGCCGCCGCCGCATGGTCCGACGCCACACCGCAGGACGAGCGCGCGCTGAGCGCCCAGGTGGCGGGCGTACTGACCCTCGATGCGGCGGCCCACTGCGCCAAGCAGTGTGTCCAGATACTGGGAGGGATCGGCTTCACCTGGGAGCACGACGCCCACTTCTACCTGAAGCGGGCCATGGCGACCCGCCAGCTCGTGGCCGACGTCGGTGCCCTCGAGGAAGGTGTGGCCGACCTCGCCCTGGCGGGCACGCGGCGCGGCCTCGCCGCCGACCTTCCCCCCGAGGCCGAGGACCGCCGGGCCGTCGTGCGACCCCTGGTACAGGAGGTGGCGGCCCAACAGGGGGAGGCTCAGCGCGCCGCACTCGTGGAAACGGGACTCCTGGCGCCGCACTGGCCGGCTCCCTGGGGTCGGTCCGCCGATCCGTTGGACCAGCTGGTTATCGATGAGGAGCTCTCGGCCGCCGGCGTGGTCCGCCCGAACCTGGCCGTCGGGGCCTGGGCACTTCCCACCCTGATCGGGCACGGGACGCCAGAGCAACAGGAGCGTTGGGTGCGTCCGACCCTGCTCGGGAATCTCTCGTGGTGTCAGCTCTTCAGCGAGCCCGGCGCCGGGTCCGACCTCGCCGCCTTGCGCACCCGGGCCGAGCCGGTGGAGGGCGGATGGGTCCTCAACGGCCAGAAGGTCTGGACCTCCCTGGCCCGGACGGCCGATTTCGGAATCTGCCTGGCCCGCTCGGAACCCGGCGCACCCAAGCACGCCGGCATCACCTACTTCATTGTGGACATGCACGCGGAGGGCATCGACATCAGACCTCTGCGCGAGCTCACCGGTGCCGCCTTGTTCAACGAAGTGTTCCTGACCGATGTCTTCGTACCCGACGACGCGGTGATCGGGAGTCGCGGCGACGGTTGGCGCATCGCCCGCACCACGCTGTCCAACGAGCGCGTGTCCATGTCTTCTGGTGCCTCGTTCGGCCACGGCGTGGAGTCGCTGCTCCGTACCATCGCCCGCCGTGGTCCCGGGGCGACACCCGTGCGCGCCGGCGAGCTGGGGCGGCTGCTGGTCGAGGCCCAATCTGTCGCGCTGTTGGGGCTCCGTTCGACCTTGCGCACGCTGTCGGGGGTCGATCCGGGTAGCGGGTCGAGTGTGCGCAAGCTGCTGGGGGTCGAGCACGAGCAGAGAGTCCAGGAGATGGGCCTGGCCCTGTACGGGGCCGACGGGGCGGTGCTCGATGGTGACGCGCAACGGTGGGAAGAGGGTTTTCTCGCCACCCGCTGCCTGACCATCGCCGGAGGGACCAGCGAAGTGCAGCGCAATGTCATCGCCGAGCGCATGCTGGGCCAACCGCGCGATGCCGAGCCCGGCCACTAACCCACCGAGGCTCCCGCCGGCCTGACGCGGCCGTTCCAGCCGCGTGCAGGGTTTTGCACAGGTTGCAAGGAGGTTGCCCCTGGCCGTTTTATGGGGTTTTTGGCGGCGTGGCCGGTCATACTTTTGGAAAAGGCAAACCTCTCGTGAGGGAGGGACGCAAAGCTACGGGACTCTCTGAGTGAGCCGGGTTGCCGAAATGGCGTCGACGGATGGCCCATTTCGTGATTCCTCCCTCCTGGGTTTCCCCGGGAGGACACGTGGGCCAGGCAGAACCGACGCGGTGCGGGCGCACCCTCGCACTCGTGCGAGGCGGGCTGATGGGCACGGTAGTGGTTGCGGCCGCCATCACCGGAGGGTGGCTGTCCCAACGGGCCGGCGCCGCCGGCATCCTGCCGCCGAACAACCCACCCGCCAACATTGCGCCCAGCAGCCCGGACTTTCTCACATCGATCGACACGGCGAGGGCGGACGAGGGCGTCGGACCGATGGACGTGTCGGAGTCCGTCGTCTCCAACCTGCCGGTGGACGAGCAGGCTTTGATCATCGTCAACGAGGAACGGATCAACCGCGGCCTGGCGCCGATCGCCTATGTGACCGCGCAGTTGGACGCCGATGCGCACCAAGGGGCGGACGCCGGCGCCGACCCCGGATTTCCCTCCGCCCTCACGGGTGGGAGCTCGCTGACGTGGGGAGGGTCGGTGTGGGCCGGTGGGCTCTCTTCGGTCTTCGGGGCCGACTACTACTGGATGTACTCCGACGGCTTTGGCGGGACGCCGGGCGAGACCACCAATGCAGACTGCTCGGTCAGCGCGTCGTCGGACTGCTGGGGGCATCGTGACATCCTTTTGCACCAGTTCGGCTCGTGCGGAGCGGCCGCCCCCACGCTGGCCATGGGCGCGGCCGAGTCGCCGACCGGCTCCGACGGGGGGTCGATCGCCGCCATCATGGTCAGCACCTGCGGTGCGCCTCCCTCCGATGTCACCCTCACCTGGAGTGAGGTCGAGGCGAGTATCTCCGCACCGCCGCAGATCATCGGCCTGGCCACCCTCAGCAACGGCCAGGGCTATTGGGAGGCCGAGTCCAACGGTGGCGTCGCCGCATTCGGGGCCGCCACCGACGACGGGTCGATGGCGAACACCTCACTCAATTCGCCCGTCGTCGGGATCGTGGCCACCCCCGACGGCCAGGGCTACTGGCTGGTGGCGGCCGACGGTGGTGTCTTCGCCTTCGGTGACGCGCACTTCTACGGCAGCACCGGATCGCTGCACCTGGCGGCCCCCATCGTCGGGATGGCGCCGACCCCCGACGGCCGGGGCTACTGGCTGGTGGCGGCCGACGGCGGCGTGTTCAGCTTCGGCGACGCCGCCTTCTCGGGCAGCATGGGCGGGCAGCGGCTGAACCAACCGATTGTCGGCATGGCGGCTGATCCGGCCACCGATGGCTACTGGCTGGTGGCGGCCGACGGTGGCGTGTTCAGCTTCGGTGCTCCGTTCTTCGGGAGTACCGGTGCCGTGCACTTGGACCGTCCCATCGTCGGCATGGAGGCTCTGGCGAACGGTCAGGGCTACCGGTTCGAGGCGGCCGACGGCGGCGTGTTCTGCTTCGGGGCGGCGACATTCGCCGGATCGATGGGCGGGCACGACCTGGTGGCGCCCGTGGTGGGCATGGCGGCGGACCCCGTGGCCAACGGCTACTGGCTGGTGGCGGCGGACGGCGGCATCTTCAGCTTCGGCGCCGCCTCCTACTACGGCCGGATAACCGGCTGAGCCGGTAGCGGTCGGCGCCGGCCGGCCGTATGTGACGCCGGCGTCAGCGACCAGGTGAGCCGCCACGCTACCGTTGCGCCGATGCCAGTCTGGTTGACCGAGCACGAGTACGCGGTCCTCCGGGCTGCCTGCGCCCAGATGCTGCCCTCCGACCAAGGCGCACCGGGGGCCGAGGAGGCCGGAGTAGCTGACTACATCGACATCCTGCTGGGCGCCTTCACCTTCGACCCGCCGCGGATCTGGGCCGGCGGCCCGACGTCGGGTCGGGCCGGCGGCGCCGCCGGGTTCGGCCACTTCCACTCCCTGAGTGCGCTGGACGAGCTGGCGTGGCGCATGCGCATCGAAGGCTCGCAGGGGCTGCCCGGGCGCGAGTTCAACGGTCCGGTGATCGGGCTCCAGGAGACGTACCGACGGGGGCTGGCCGCGCTCGGGGACGACTTCTGTGCCGTCGACGGAGCGGAGCAGCGTCGACGACTGCGGGCCGACGACGGCTTCTGCACCACTCTGTACGGCCACTGCTGTGAAGGCATGTACGGCGCCCCGGAATACGGGGGAAATCGGGATGGCGTCGGGTGGTCCTACCTGGGGCGGGACGGCGACGTGCAGCCTCGCGGCTACAGCGACGAGGACGTGTCCGGCCCGTGACGGTCGACGCCATCATCATCGGTTCCGGGCCGGGCGGGTCGACCGCAGCCGAAGTCCTGACCCGGGCCGGGTGGTCGGTCGTGATCATGGAGAAGGGCCGCAACCATCTGCTCGATCTCGACGATCTCACCCGGCCGGCGGCCGACTACTCCAACGACGAGCTCAAGTTCATGGCGCGTCACTTCTTGGGGCCCGACCCCCTCATTGAGCCGCGCGCCTTCCGGCGCAGCGCCGACGAAGGAGAGCACACCCACGTGGGGGAGGTGAATTCCATCCCGTCCACCGTCGGCGGCGGCGGCACGCATGCCGACGGCAAGGTGCCCCGCTTTCGTGAGGAGGACTTCGCGTTGTTGTCGACCTACGGGCCGCAAGACGACGCCAACGTGGCGGACTGGCCCCTGACCTACGACGAGCTGGAGCCGTACTACGCCGAGGTCGAGAAGGCGATCGGGGTGGCGGGCCGGGCCGGCGCCAACCCCTTCGCCGCCTGGCGCTCGGGCCCCTATCCCATGCCGCCGGGCGCGCCGATGTACGGCGCCCTGCTGTCCTCCGCCGCCGCCACCCGGGTCGGGCTCCATCCCTATGAGGCGCCGACGGCGGCCAACAGCGTTCCCTACGGCGGCCGTCCGGCGTGCAACAACTGCGGGTTCTGCGCCTATTTCGGCTGCCCCGTCCACGCCAAGGGCGACCCCGTCGCCCTCTTGACCACCACCATGGCCACCGGTCGGGCCGAACTGATGGCCGAGACCTATGTCTCGCGCCTCCGTATCGAGGGCCGCCGGGCCACGGGCGTCGACTACATCGGGCCCGACGGGGTGGAGCGTTCCATGGACGCCAAGGTGGTCGTCGTGGCGGGCGGGGCGATCGAGACACCGCGCCTCCTGCTGTTGTCGGGACTGGAGCACCCCGCGCTGGGCCGGCACCTCATGGTGCACTTCCAGACCATCGACGGTCGGCCACTTCGAGGACCTGCGTCTCCATCCCTACAAGGGCCGCTCCGTGACGCACGTCCACGACGACGCCATGGTGCAAGACGATCGCTCCCGGGCCGCGGCCGCGGCGGCCGAGCTCCCGTGGATCCGCGGCGGCCTGGTCGAGCACGCCGGCGGCGGATTCCTCATCGGCTCGGCCCGCCACATGCCCTGGGGGAAGGCGCACGCACAGGCCATGCGCGACAGCACCTTTGACGACCACATGTGGGCCTTCATCATGCAGGGTGAGGACCTGGCCTACCCGACCAACGCCGTCGACCTGAGCCCCTCCGTCCGGGACGCCCGCGGCTTCCCCGTGGCGCGCATCACCTATCGGCCCGGGCGCCACGAGCTGGCGGCGTCGGGACACCACGGGAAGATCCTCCTGGGCGTCCTGGAGGAGATGGGGGCCGACTGGACGCTCCTGACCACGTCACCGGGCGTGGCCGAGGCCGGACTGGGATCCAGCCCCATTCCCGAGAGCCGTCACGTCATCGGTACGGCACGCATGGGCGACGACCCCGCCACCTCGGTGGTCGACCGCTGGGGCCGCGTGCACACCCTCGACAATGTGGTGGTGGCCGATTCCTCGGTCTTCGTCACCTCCGCCGGGTACGGGCCCACCTTGACCCTGGTGGCCCTGGCTTCCCGGGCCGCCCACCACCTGGCCGGGACGGCGCCCGACTGAAGCACCGGTCCCGCGCGCGGTCCGGGCGACCAGTCAGCGGACCCCTCGGGTGAGCAGCATGGTCCCGGCGATCGGGCCGCCGCCGTTGGCCACCGCGGCCACTTCGGGCCGGCGCCCGTTCGGGCGCACCACCTGTCGTGCCCCGCCTTCCCCGCGCAACTGGACACACGCTTCGTGGATCAGGCCGAAGCCGTGGAGGCGCCCGCCCGAGAGCTGGCCCCCGGCCGTGTTCAGCGGGAGCACCCCGTCGCGCCCGATGGCCCCGCCCCCCTCGATGAACGGCCCGCTCTCACCTCGGCCGCAGAAGCCGAGTGCCTCGATCCACACGATGGCCAGCACGGAGAAGCCGTCGTAGAGCTGCGCCGTGTCCACGTCGGCGGGGACAAGTTCGGTGCGCTCCCACATGGAGGCGGCGGCGTCGCGGGCGGCCATGGTGGTCATGTCGTCGAACTGGTCCCAACTGGGGCGGCCGCGGAGGGCCGTGCCCACTGCGTTGATCTGTACCGCCGGATGGTCCAGATCATCCGCCACGTCGCGGTGGGAGACGACGATCGCCGTCGATCCGTCGCACGGCGCGTCGCAGTCGAAGAGACAGAGCGGGGTGGAGATCATCCGGGCCGCCAGATAGTCCTCCATGCTCATCGGGTCGGTGTAGATGGCGTTCGGGTTGAGAGCGGCATTGCGCCGCCCGTTCAGGGCGATCTGTCCCAGCTGTTGGCGGGTGAGGCCGAACTCGTGCATGCGCCGCTGGCCGACCATGGCGATCCAGTTGGCCGCCGAGACGGCACCGTAGGGGAGCGACCACTGCAGGAAGCCTCCGAAGCGCGGCACCCCCCGCCCGCCGCCGCCCGTGCCGCCGATACCCGCCCTGCCCCCGGCGCCCTGCGCCGTGCCCTCGGTCACCGTGCGGTACACCAGCACGTGGCGGGCCAACCCGGCCGCCACCGCCAGGCTGGCCGCGATGACCGCGCGCATCTGGCCCGGGCCCTCGCCGCCGCCGTCGTGCCAGTTGAGCGAGAGGCCGAGCGCGTCCTGCACCTCGGGCGTGGTGGGCCCCGCAAAACCGGGCGTGCCCGATCCCATGCCCGGATAGGTGGAGAGGCCGTCGATCTCCTCGCGCTGCAGTCCGGCGTCTGCGATGGCGGCGAGCGCCGCCTCCACCGTGAGGTCGATGTCGGAGCGTCCGAGGCGCCGGCCGATCTGCGACTGCCCGATTCCCGAGATGACGGCGCGCCGCTCCAGCGGTTCCCCGACCGGCGCCGGGCTCACGAGGCGTCTTGTGGGCCGACCGGGTGGAAGAGCGGGATGTAGACATCCTCGATCTCCTCGAACTCGACCGCGACCTCCATCCCGATGTACACGTCCCCGGCCTCGACGCCGACGAGGTTCGTCGACAGGCGCACGCTCGGTTGCTCCTCCAGCGACACCCACGCGATGACATACGGGTCGCTTCCTGGGATCCACTGCTGGTAGTTGATGGAGAAGGTCTCGACGCGGCCACGTCCGCTCACCACCTGGGGCGTCTGGTCTCGGGACAGGCAGTTGCGGCACACGGGACCGGGCGGGTGATTGTAGAAGTGGCACGCATTGCAGCGCAGGATGCGCAGGAACCCATCCTCCCCCGAGGTCCAGAAGGACCGGTTGTGGTCGTCCAAGTGGGGGAGCAGGCGCAGGGAAGGGCCATTGGCGAGCATGCGGCATGTTATGCACAGGGCAGGAGGTACCCGACCGTGACGCCGGCCGGTTCGGCCTCGTCTGACTAGTGTCGGACGCCAAGGCAACGGGACAAGGGAGTGACCGGTGAAGCTGTCAATGCCGTTGGGCTACTCGGGGAACTTCGCCGAGTCGGCCCGTCAGGTGGTCGAGCTCGAGTCGGCCGGGCTCGACGTGGTCTGGGTGGCGGAAGCGTACGGCTACGACGCGCCGAGCCAGATGGGGTACCTGGCCGCCAAGACCGAGCGGGTGGAGATCGGCGCCGCCATCCTGCCCATCTACTCCCGCACGCCCACCTTGATCGCCATGACGGCGGCCGGGATCGACAATCTCTCGGGGGGTCGCTTCATTCTCGGCCTCGGCGCGTCGGGTCCCCAGGTGATCGAGGGTTTCCACGGGGTGCCCTACGACCGCCCGCTCACCCGCACCCGCGAGATCATCGAGATCTGCCGCGACGTGTGGGCCCGTGAGGCCCCGCTGACCCACCAGGGCGCGGCGTACCAGATCCCGCTGCCGGCGGGGGAGGGCACCGGGCTGGGCAAGCCGCTCAAGATCATCGGCCACCCCGAGCGGCCCCGCATCCCGATCTGGGTGGCCGCGCTGGGGGAGAAGAACCTGGCCATGACCGCCGAGGTGGCGGACGGTTGGCTGCCGTTCTTCTTCGTGCCCGAGAAGGTCGACGAGGTGTTCGGTCCCTCCCTGGCTGCCGGTGCGGCCAAGCGGGACCCCGCCCTGGGCCCGCTGCAGATCGCCGCCGGTGGGATTCTGGCTATCGGCGATGGGCCAGAGGTGACCAAACTGCGCGACCTCGGGCGTGGAATGGCGGCGCTGTACATCGGGGGCATGGGCGCCAAGGGGAAGAATTTCTACAACGCGCTGGCCGTCCGCTACGGCTACGAGAAGGAGGCTGCAGAGATCCAGGATCTCTACCTTGCCGGCCGCAAGGACGAGGCGGAACAGAAGGTGCCCGACGCGCTGCTCGAGGCGACTTCGTTGTGCGGGCCCGAGGGGTACATCAAGGAGCGTCTGGCCGCCTTCGCCCGGGCCGGGGTGACGCACCTCAACGTCACGCCGATCGGTCCCGACCCGGTGGCGATGATCGAGAAGGTGCGCGGCTGGCTGTAGGCCGACGGGCGGTCGCCCTTCAGGGCACCCGCCGTTCAGAGCAACCGTGTCGGCAGGGCGGTTTCGTTCGTCGCGTTGCCCTGGCGAACCAGCGAGTAGGCCGACTTGCCGGGCACCTCGGTGAAGGCCTCCTGGAGTTCGGTCCCGAAGAAGACGAGTCCCGTCCCGTTCTCGGTGGCATACCCGTCGGGCAGGGTGCCCTCGGCGATCAGGCGATGGACCAGGGGACGCCGCTGGATCTCGGCGTCGTGATGCGGACTGTTGCTGTAGGGCAGGAAGGCCAGGCCGTTGGTCAGCGTCTGGAGCGTGGGGCCGAACGAGTCCGTCGTGCCCCCGACATGCCAGCACAAAGAACCGGCCGACACCCCCTTGAGCACCACGCCGGACTCCCAGCATTCGCGGAGGATGACGTCCAGGCCGTGCAGGCGCCACAGGGCGAGCAGGTTGGCCGTGCTCCCACCCGAGACCCATATGACGTCCTGGGCCAGGAGATGGGCGCGCATGTCGGGCACGTTGGGCATGGGGAACAGCGTCAGGTGGGAGCTGATCATGCCCAGCTTGGAGAAGGCGTTGTGCACGGCGGCCAGGCGCGCCGAGTCGTCCCCGACGGCCGTGGCGATGGCGCAGATGCGGGGGTGCGTCCCGGCCCGCGCCAGTTCCGCCGCCAGGCGGTAGGAGGGGCCGGGCCGTATGTTCTGCGGGTCGGGTCCGTCGGGCAAAAAGCCGATGCTGTCGGCGATGATGGTCGGCTGCGGCGCGCTCACGTCAGTCCTTGAGCACTTCGGGATTGACGATGTGCAGCGGCCGCGCCCCGGCCATGAGCCGGCACAGGTCCTCGGCGATGATGGCGCTGTGGTTGGCCTCGGTGTTGTACGTGGCGCCGCCGATGTGAGGGGTCAGCACCACGGAGGCGAACTCGGTGAGCGGATGGTCCGGGGCCAGCGACTCGCCCTCGAAGTGATCGAGCCCGGCCGCGGACACTTTGCCCGAGCGCAGCGCCGCCACCAGTGCATCGACGTCGTGGATCTTCGCCCTGGCCGTGTTGAGGTAGACGACGCCGTCGCGCATCTGGGCGAACTCCTCCGTCCCGATCATCCCGACGGTCTCCTCGGTGACCGGGGCGTGCACCGAGACCACGTCTGATCGCGCCAACAGCTCACTGAACGAGCTGGTGGCATCGGGGGCGTAGGGGTCGTAGGCGAGCACGTCCAGGCCCAGGCCTCGTAGGCGCCAGCGCAGCGCCCGCCCCACCGCGCCCAGACCGACCAGGCCCACCGTCCTGCCGGCGAGCTCCCAGGCCCGATAGCGCTGATAGGGGATCTTCCCGCCCCGGTAGATCTCGCCCTCCCGCACGTCCCGGTCGGCTGGGATCAGCCCCCGTGTGGCCGCGAAGAGCAGCGCGACGGCGAGCTCGGCCACCGCGTCGGCGTTCCGTCCCGGGGCCCGCAGCACCGGGACGCCGGCGGCCGTGGCGGCGGGGACGTCGACGTTGGTGGGATCGCCTCGACAGCTGGCCACCGCGAGGATCGGCTGCTCGTAGAGCTCTGCGCCGCACGTGTCGCTTTCGACCACGACCAGGTTGGCTCCCTCGTCGGCCACGCGATCGGCCAACTGCCGCGCGTTGTAGATGCGCAGTTGTGGTTGATCGAGCCACGAATCCAGCACGAGATCGGCCAACTGGTGGAGCAGGTCGAGCCCGGGTCCGCTCACCGCTGCGGTGACCAGAGCTTTCGGCCGTGCAGTGCTCATTTCTTCCGGCTCCTCTCGGGACACGGACTTTCGTCCATAATGGCGGCATCATGACACGGATCTCGGATTGGTGAGCAACCGGCGAGGGCCGATCACGGTAGGCGTTGACATCGGCACGACATCGGTGAAGGCCCTGGCTGTGGACGAAAAAGGTGAGGTCGTGGCGCGGAGCAGGGTGGCCCATCGCGTCCTGGCGTCCGAGCCGGACCAGCTCCGTCACGATGCCCGCCGCGCCTGGCGAGCGGGTCCGCGAAAGGCGTACGCCCAACTCTGCGCCGAGCTGTCCTCGACAGGGAACGGTGACATAGCGGGGCTCTCCGTGGCCGCCATGGTCCCCTCACTGACTGCGGTGAACCGCGGTGGCGTGCCGACGCTGCCCGGGCTTCTCTACGGGGATTTCGAGGGCCGTCCGGCTCCCGTCACCGGAGCCGTCGACGAGGCCGATGCCGGTCCGGGTATGCCCGATGCCGAGGGCTTCCTGCGCTGGGCCCACGCGCTGGCGCCGGAGGCCAAGGGTTACTGGCCGTGCCAGGCGGTGGCCACGCACGCGCTCTCCGGTGTGCCGGCCATCGACACCGGTGTCACCGCCTCCATGGGCGCCCTGCATTCGGGTGGGAAGTGGAACACCGAGATGCTGACGGGCATGGGGGTGCTGCCGGCGCAGCTTCCCGACGTCATCCCGATGTGTGCCGCCGGCGGGACCCTGCCCGGCACCGACACGGTCTTTACCGGGGGATCCATCGATGCCATGTGCGACCAGGTGGTCGCTGGTGCCGACAGTCCCGGCGACGTGCACGTCATCTTCGGCGCCACCCTGATCGTGTGGGTGGTGGCCGATACCTGGATCCAGGTTCCCGGACTCATCAGCTACCCGCACACGACGCCCGACCGTTTCGTCATAGGCGGGCCCAGCAACGCGGGTGCGTTGTTCATGGACTGGGCCCGCACCCTCTTGCGCGGTACCCACCGTCCCGGACCGGGGCGTGAGAAGTTGGACGCCCGGCTGGGATCGCCCTCCCGCGTCCCCATCTGGTTGCCGTATGTGCGCGGCGAACGCACCCCGTTCGACGATCACACGTTGCGCTCGAACCTCTACGGGCTCGATATCGCCTCGGGCCCCAAGGCGCTCGAGCGGGCTGCCTTCGAAGCGAGCGGCTTCGTGATCCGGCGCATCATCGACCGGGCCGGGGTGCCGGCGCGCCGCATCGTCGCCAGTGGCGGGGGATCGCGCGTCACGGCGTGGATGGCCGCCGTCGCCGACGCCACCGATCTGCCCGTGGACGCGCTGAGCGTTCCCGACGGGGCCGCCCGCGGGGCCGCCTTCTTCGCCCGCATGGCGGCCGGATTGGAGACCACTCTCAACGACTCGTCACGCTGGGCCAGCGTGGGGCGGCGGATCGAGCCCGACCCGATATGGGCCGCCGCCACCCGGTCGCGCTACGAGCGCTTCTGCGCGCTGGGGACCGGCGCCTAACCGCCGCGCTCAGCCGTTGGGTGTGAAGGCCACCTTGACCGCGCCGCTCTGGTCTTGGCGGGCTATCGCCTTGAGGGCGCCCCACCAGTCGGTGAGCGCGAAGCGGTGCGTGAGCATGGGCGTGATGTCGAGACGGCCCTCGGCGACCAGCCGGAGGTAGTGGGCGATGGCGTGCTGGCGCACCCCGTCGAGGTCCTCTTGGCCGAAGGCGTTCGAGCCGGTGACGACCAGCTCCTTGAAGTAGATCGGGGTGGACTCCCAGCGCTGTGGGGTGGAGACCCCCGTATAGACGAGCCGGCCCCGCTCGGCCAGGACGCGCACGCCCACCTCGAGCGTCTCGCCCTTGGCGATCGTGTCGTACACGACGTCGATATGCCCGGGGTGGGTGACGGGGAGTCCGTCCAGGGGCATGTGCAGCACGGCGCCGGACCACTCCGCCAGTGCTTCCACGAGCGCCAGGCGCGGCTCGTGGGCGAAGACTCTCGACGCGCCGAACCGCAGGGCCAGGTCGTGCTGCGCCTCGAAGCGCGCCACGACTGCCACCTCGACGTCGGGATACAGAAGTCGCAGGGCCGCCACGCTGGTGAGGCCCAGCGCGCCGGCGCCGTAGACCAGTACCCGCCCGGCGGGGGGTGGCGGATTGCGGAGGATGGCGTGCAGGGAGACCGAGAAGGGATCGGCCAGGACGGCCGCCTCGTCGGAGATGCCGTCGGGCACCGGAATCAGCATGGAGTCGTGCGCAGCCAGGCGCTCGGCCCAGGCACCCGGGGCCCCGGTGATCACGCCGACGTGGACGCCGGCCCCGAGGTCGCCCGTGGTGAAGTTCCAGCACAGGCTGAGATCGCCGGCGGCACAGGGCGGGCAGAGCGGCTCTATGCCCCGGGGTCCGCAGGTGAGCCATGGGTTGAGGACGACGCGTTGACCGACCTCGACCCCTGTGGCCTGCGGGCCCAGCGCGATCACTTCGGCCACCACCTCGTGCCCGGGGACGTGGGGGAGGGAGGAGAACGCGGCCATCGGGTTGTCGATGTCACCCGTGCTGAAGTCGCCGAGCACCAATTTGGCGTCCGAGCCGCAGACCCCCGAGAGGATGGGCTTGGTGACCACCCAGTCCGGACGGACGAGGCGCGCATCGTCGATCTCGTGCAGGCCGAACGGCAGCCCGGCCAGCATGGTCTCCAGTTCGTCGTGGGGTGTCGGCCGGACTTCCGTGGGGTCGGGAGCGGCACCGAAGAGAAGAGCCTTCACGGTGCGTCGCGGCCCGGAGCCTGGTCGGTCATGGCGCGCATGCCGCGCATGAAGCCGTCGATGTCCGAGGTCTTCATCTCGATCACCGCTTTCATGTCCGGGAGGTAGTGCTCGAACGCCTCGTCGTCCAGCGCGTCGGCGATGCCCCGGGCGATCTCCGACGGGGGGTCCTTGGGGCCGTCGTAGACGGGCGGGTCATTGTCGGGCTGGTCCCAGATCTCGGTGTCGATGGCGCCGGGCAGGATCAGCTTCACCTGCACTCCGCTGCCGGCCAGGTCCATGGCCAGGGCCTCGCTCCAACCGGCCAGCGCGAACTTCGAGCCCGAATACGCCGCCTCGGTGGCGATGCCCAGCCGTCCGCCCACGCTCGAGACGTTGACGAACACCCCGGACCGGCGGGCCAGCATGCGGGGGAGGAGGGCCAGCGTGATGGCGACGGGAGAGAAGTAGTTGATCCTCATGGTCCGTTCCACTTCTGCCATGGTCAGTTTCGTGGCGTGGCGCCGCATGGGCGCGCCGGCGTTGTTGATGACCACGTCGAGCCGGTCGTAGTGATCCCATACGGACAGGGCCAGGTCGGCTGCGGTCGCCGGGTCCGAGAGGTCGGCGGCCCAGCATTCCGAGTCGGGCGAGGTCGCCCGGCAGTCGGCCAGGACCGCATTGAGCCGATCGGCCCGACGCGCCACGAGCGCCACCGTGTCACCTCGGGCTGCCAGTACCCGCGCCACGGCCTCGCCGATGCCCGAAGAGGCACCGGTCACCAGGACCGTCCGCGTGCGCGTCGTAGCCTCCACTCCGGGGTCCCCCTCCAGGTACTCGGCCCCGGGCGCCCTTGAGGGGCGACCGGCACATTCGGGGTGAGCGAGGGGTCTCGAACCCCCGACCTCCAGGACCACAACCTGGCGCTCTAACCAACTGAGCTACGCCCACCGAGGGGCATAAGTGTGGCACATCGCCCCGGGGCCGACGAGCCGAGCCCCCGCCGGGCCGGTGCGGGGCCGACCGACCATGAATCCGGGTCGTGGCGTTGTATGCCAGGCTGGAATGCACTGCCCCTGTAGCTCAACTGGATAGAGCAGGTGGTTTCTACCCATCAGGTTGCGCGTTCGAATCGTGCCGGGGGCGCGAGCTGTGCAGTGGGGAGAGGCGCCCGTCCCTCCCGATTGGCGATGCCTAGCGGGACCCCGCTTCGGCCGGGTCAGTCTCGAGCGTTCGCCTGATGCAGGCCGGGCACATCCAGCCGACGGCGTCGGAGCGCCACCGACCGGTCAGTGCCTCGATCTCTTCCTTGTTCGGCAACGTGAGAAATGACCGTCCTGGCCCGCTGCGAAGGCAGATGTGGCAAATGACACACTCGGAATTCATGGTGCGCCACCGTACCGAGCACCGGTCGCGTGCAGGTCTCCGACGGGGTGCGAACAGGTTGCATCGCTTTCGGGTACGTCAGCGGAGCCTGCAACCGTGACAGACTCCGCCCGCACCTCGAACGAAGGGCACCATGGCGATCGGTACGGTTTTCAATGCGTGATCCCAATCGCTGCCACGTGTGCAATCTGGGCATCGAAATGCGCTACGGGGAGGTGCGGCCGATGTCGAGCGCGCCCGGCTACTGGGCGCATAAGGACACTGTGGCAGGGATCGCCGCCGACGCGGACCACGACGCCGTGCGATAGGCCGTCGTCGATCCGTTGCCGGGACCGGGTCAGCCGATGGTGCCCGTGACGTAGGCCAGGGTCCGGGGATCTTGAGGTGACTGGAACACGTCGACGGTGGGCCCCTCCTCCACCAGGGTCCCACTGTTCTGGTCGTCGAGCAGGAACACCGCGGTGCGGTGCGAGATCCTCGTGGCCTGGAAGAGGTTGTGGGTGACCAGCGCGATCGTGATGTGCGAGGAGAGCTCGACGATCAGCTCCTCGATCCGGGCCGAAGCCTGGGGGTCGAGGGCCGAGCACGGTTCGTCGAGGAGGAGCACTTCGGGCTCGATGGCCAGGGCCCGGGCAATGCAGAGCCGCTGTTGCTGGCCGCCCGAGAGGCGGACCGCCGGGAGCCCGAGCCTGTTCTTGACCGAGTCCCACAACGCAGCCTGGCGGAGTGCCGCCTCGGCCGCCTCGCGCAGGAAGTCGCGCTTGCGGACGCCGTTCATCCGCAGGCCGGCCACGACGTTGTCGAAGATGCTCAGGGTGGGGAAGAGGTTGGGGCGCTGGAACACCATGCCGACCCGGGCGCGCACGATCTCGGGCCGGGTGTCGCGGGCGTAGACGTCGAGGTCACCGATGCGGACCGACCCGCTCACTCTGCCCGACGTGTGGTCGTGCATCCGGTTGATCGTGCGCAAAATGGTGGTCTTGCCGCAGCCGGAGGGCCCCAGCAGCGCGGTGACCTGGTTGCGCCGGAACGCCAGGCTCACGTCGCGCACCGCCACCTGCTTGGCGTTCTCCACCTTGCCGTAGCGCACGCTGACGTGGTCGAGGGTGACGGCGAACTCTCCGGATCCGATGTCGGCGTCGGCGTCGGTCTTGGCGTCGGTCTGGGCGTCGATCCCGACCCCGCCCCGCAGCGGGCTACCGAGCATGGCGGGTGGCATAGGAGGCGAAGAGGCGGGCCACGATGCTCAGCACGAGGATGCTGGCCAGCAGCACCAGTGCGGTGGCCCAGGCCACTGTCTGGAGGTGGGGGTCGGCCTGGGTGCCGTCGAGCTTGATGCGCAGTGGCATGGCGTCCATCGGCTGGAACGGATTGGTGGTGAACAACACGCTGCCGAGGGCGGTGAACAGCAGTGGCGCCGTCTCCCCGGCGGCGCGGGCCAGCGCCAGCAGGTTCCCGGTGACGAGGCCGGGGAGGGCGGTGCGCACGACCACGGAGCGGGCGACACGGGAGGGCGGTGCTCCCAGGGCCAGCGCGGCATCCCACAGATCCTCGGGCACCGTGCGCATGGCCACCTCGTCGGCCCGCACGATGATCGGCAGCATCAGGACGGCCAGGGCGAAGCTGCCGCTGATCCCCGAGTAGTGCTGGGACGGCACCACGATGAGGGCGTAGGCGAAGATGCCGATGGCGATGGACGGGATCCCCGACATGACGTCGGCCACGAAGCGGATGGACGCGGCCAGCTTGCCGCGCCGGTCGATCAGGAACAGGGACACCGCCAGGCCGAGGGGGATGGCGACCACGGCGGCCAACCCGACGATGATCAGCGTGCCGATGATGGCCTCCTTCACACCGCCTCCGGGAACGCCCTGGGGAACAGGCAGCTGGGTGAAGAAGGCCTCCGAGAGCCCGCTGACTCCGCGCTCGATGGTGTAGGAGACGAGCGCCACCAGGGGGACGAGTGCGATGAGCAAGGCGAGGTAGCAGACGATGCGGGTGGCGTTGCCCACCAGCCGTCGGCGGCGCAGGGTCGAGCGCGAGGCACGGCGCACGACGCGCCGGCGGTGGGCTACCGCTTCGGGTGAGAGGAGGTCCGAGGTGTCGCGGTCGGCGAGCTCCGTTCCGGTGGTCACGCCGGGATGACCTCGGTGTCGGCCAGACCGACGCCCTGATCGGAAAGTGCCTCCCGGTAGCCGCCGCTGCGGCGCCGCACGAGGATCTGGCCGCCGATGTTGGTCACCGTCGTGAAGGCCAGGAGGACCACCGCCAGCCCGATCACCGCGCTCCGTTGCACGCCGGTGGCCTCGTCGAAGAAGCTGACGATGGCGGAGCCCAAGGTCGTGCCGTTGGCGAGCAACGAGTGGGGGAACGTCACCCCGCCCCCGATCACCAGGGAGACGGCGATGGCCTCGCCGAGGGCCCGGCCCATGGACAGGGTGATGGCGGCTTCGATCCCTGACCGGGCCCCGGGGATGACCGCCCGGCGCACCACCTGCCATTGCGTGCCACCCAGTGCCATCGCGGCCTCCCGGTCGGCCACCGACACCCCCTGCAACGCCGTGCGGGTGAGGGCGACCATGGTCGGCAGCATCATGACCGCCAGGACGACGGAGGCGAGGAGGATGCCCGACCCGAGGTCGCCGCCGCCGAAGAGGTGTTTGAGCAGTGGGATCTTCTGCAAGAAGGGCTCGACATCGCGCTGGAAGATGGGGATCAGGACCAGCAGTCCCCAGAGGCCGACGATGATGCTGGGGACGGCGGCGATCAGGTCGATGCAGGTCGACAGGGGGCCGCCTATCCGCCGGGGCAGGAACTCCGAGAGGGCGGCGGCCGTGGCGATCCCCACCGGGATGGCGATGAGCAGGCCGACGCCGGTGGTGATGAGGGTGTCGACGATGAACACCCCGGCGCCGAATTGGTCGGTGTCGGGGTTCCAGGTGCCGCTGAAGATAAAACTGAGTCCCGAAAGCCGGAACGCCGGGGCGGCCTGCCACACCAGGCTCACCACCAACGCGACCACGATGGCGGCGAAGACGAGGACCCCGCCCCACCGGATGGTGGCGTAGATCCGCCCGTGTGGCCGGCGGCCCCCCAGGCCGATGAGCCGACCGACCCGGCCGGGGCTCCCCACCTCGGGCGCTCGGCTGCCGCTCCCCCGGCACCTGCCCGACTAGCGGCTGTCATCAGCCCGACACCCTCGGGTCCCGGGCAGGCCCACGATCAACTGGTGAAGATCGGTGATCCGGTCGCCGTCTGCAAGCCCAGCAACGTCGAATGGGCCAGGCTCACCGCCGCCCCCGGCAACGGCGCGTACCCCAAGCCGGACGAGTAGCTCTGCCCCGAGGTGGTGACCCACTGGAAGAGCTTGCCCAGGACGATGCCGATGTTGGTCGTCGGCCTGCTTCTGGTAGATGAGGGCCCAGCTGAAGTTGGCCAGCGGGTAGGCGGAACCGCCGGCGCTGTAGATGATGTTGAAGTTGGTCGAGCTCAGCGCGGTGGCCGTGGCGCCGGCGGCCCCGATGGAGCTGACCGAGGGGGTGACGTACGAGCCGCTCTTGTTGAGCAGGGCGGCGTTGGAGAAGTTGGCCTCCAGGGCGTAGGAGTACTCCACGTAGCCGATGGCGCCTTCGGTCTCCTGTATGTAGCTGGCCACTCCGGCGTTCAGGTCCTCGCCCGAGTCACCGGTGGCCCGGCCGGCGGTGGGCCAGGTGGTCGAGGGCGCCGTGGTGCCGATGGCCGCCGTCCAGTCGGTCGAGGTGTCGATCAGGTACTGGTCGAGGTCGTAGCCGGGACCCGAGGTGTCGGAACGGAAGACCGGGACGATGTTCTCGTTGGGGAGGGTCACGCCCGGGTTGAGGGCGGCGATGGCAGGGTCGTTCCAGGTGGTGATCTTGCGCAGGTAGATGTCGGCCAGCACCGGACCGTTGAGCTTGAGGCCGGACACGCCGCTCACGTGGTACGAGATGGCCACGCCGCCGAGGTCCACGGGCACCTGGAGCACCGGGCCCTTGGACGCCGCCAGCTGGGCCGCCGTCATGGGGACCTCACTCTGGCCGAAGTTGGCCGTGTTCTGCTGAATGGCGGTGACGCCCGGGCCACTGCCCGAACCGGTGAAGTTGACGGAAACGCCATGGTTCAGCTGCGTTGTACTCGTAGAGCACCTTGCCGTAGAACGGCTGGATCGAGCTGGCACCGATGCCCGTCAGCGTGGCCGCCGGGGTGGAGGTGGTGTTCGAGGACAGGGAGCCTCCCGGGGTCGACGGCGCGGCTGCCGTCGTCGGCGTGGTCGCCGCCTTGGCGGTCGTCGTTGTCGTCTTGGTGCCGGACGATCCCGCGGCGGTGGTCGTGGTGGCCCCTGCGGCGCCGTCGTCGTGGTGCTGCCCGTGCCGGTGGTGGTCGTGGTGGTGCCCGAGGCGTCCTTATGCGTGTGTCCGACGATTTCTTGGAGGCTGAGGGGCTCGACGAGCCGCAGGCGGCGGCGATCAGTCCGGCGGCGACGACCACCCCGGCGATCCGGAGGGCCTTGCCCGTGTGGGGACGCCCACGTCTGGCCCTCGATGCGGTTGAGTCAGTGATGCTCGGCACGGATGTTCGCCCTCGTTCCTCTTGGTCTGTGTACCGCTGGTCCGGCGGACAGCAGGTCCGCCCGACGACGCCCTTTGCGTGGGCCGCTGATTCTCGACCAAAAGCGTCAACAATGTCAAATACCTTTGTGACAGGCGTTTCATAGCGTCTCTAGGATTGCTGGATCAGCGCTGGACCACCGCTGGGGCGCGCCTGAGCCCATGCCGGGACGACGCCCGGTGGGCTATGCGCCCTGGGGCGAGGAGGCTGCGGCCTGCGCCAATGCGTCCAGCAACGTCACCGGATCGTCGGAGACGATCAGGCCGTCGACCAGGTGCCGAGGTATGAATCCGGCGTCCACCGCTGACGTCAGGAAGCGCAGCAGATGGTCGAAGAATCCGTCGACGTTGAGCACCCCGCACGGCTTGTCATGAATTCCCAGGTGAACCCAGGTAACCGCTTCCATGAACTCTTCGAGGGTCCCGAACCCTCCGGGCAGCATGATCACGGCGTCGGAGAGGTCGGCCATCCGCGCCTTCCGCGCGTGCATCGTCGGCACGATGTCGAGGCGGGTGAGACCCCCGTGGGCGATCTCATGGTCGGCCAGCGACTCGGTGATCACGCCGGTCGCCCGACCGCCGGAGGCGAGGACGGCATCGGCGACGATGCCCATGAGCCCTACCGAGGCACCTCCATAGACGAGCCCGATCCCTCTCTCGGCCAACGCGTTTCCGACCGCGACGGCGGCGGTGGAGAAGGCAGGCTGATTGCCGGGGCGCGACCCGCAGAAGACGGATACCCGGGTAAGGGACATGACGGGAGCGGTGCCGGTCAGGCCACGGTCTGCGAGACCGCAGCCGTCCGGTTGTCGTGGCGCACCTTGGATCTGCCGCGGGGGACCATGGTCTCGGCGGCATCGACGTCGTGTATGGAAAGGGAGAACCCGGTCGCGGCCAGTGCGAAGGCCGCCGCGGCCGCGAAGGCCAGGTGATAGCCCCGCAGGTCGGAGTGCACGACGCCGTCGACCGAATGGGTGGCGCCGACGCCGATGAGGATCGTCGAGAGGACGGCGACCCCGACCGCGCTCCCGACCTGACGGCCGGTGTTGAACAGGGTCGAGGCGCGCCCGGTGCTGGCCGGGGAGATCTTGGCGAACGAGGCGGCCTGCGTGGGCACGAAGATCTGGGCCATCATCAGGCCCAGCAGGAACATGATGCCCCGGATCAGCCACAGGCTCGTGGTGAGGCCGATCTGTGTGAGCCCGAGCATGATCAGCGTCAATCCGACCAGGCCCAAGGTGATGTGGCGCCGCGGGCCCAGCCTCGGGTAGATCAGGCGGGTGGCGATTTGGGCGCCGGCCATGACGCCGAAGGCCTCGGGGAACGTCGAGAGGCCCGACTGCAGTGCGCTCAGCCCACGGGCGTCCTGAAAGTACAGGGGGATGAGGTAGAGCGTGCCGAGGAATCCGGCCGAGCTCAGGAACATGACGCCGTTCCCCGATCGGAACAGACGGCCCGCCAGGAGCCGCAGATCCACCATCGGACGTGTCGTGCGGAGCTCGACCACGACCAGCGCCACCAGGAGCACGAAGCCACCGACACAGCTGGCCACCACCGCGGGATCCGACCAGCTCTTGAGCGGGCCCTCCGATACTCCGTACATGAGGAGTCCCAGTCCGGCTCCGCCGAGGACGAACCCGGGTATGTCGAAGACGCCGGCCTCCTGCGGGGCGGAGCGCTCCAGGCACAGTGCGCCGAACGTCACGGCGGCGATGCCGATCGGCAGGTTGACGAAGAACACCCAGCGCCAAGTGAGGTCGGTCACGAGAAGTCCGCCCAGCACCGGCCCGATGGCGGGCGCGAGCGTGGTCCCGACCGTCATGATGCTGGAGGCCCGCACACGTTCAGCCGGGGGGAAGGCCCGATAGAGCATGGCCATCCCGACCGGCGCCAGCATGCCGCCGCCGGCGCCCTGGATGACCCGGAAGAAGATCAGCTCCGACATGTTCTGGGCCAGCCCGCAGAGGACCGACCCCACGGTGAACACGACGATGGCGGTTATCAGCACCCGTTTCCCGCCGAAGCGGTCGCCCAGCCAGCCCGACGCAGGGATGAACACGGCCAGACTGACCAGATAGGCGATCACGATCCCGTCAACCGAGGTCGGCGGAATACCGAAGTCCCGCCCGATGGTGGGGAGGGCCACGTTGACGATCGTGATGTCCATGATGTTCATGAACATCGCGGACACGAAGACGACGCCGATGGCGATCTTCTGATTCATCTTGACTGCGGGCAAGAGCTGAAATCCTGACTGTGAGCGTGGTGCGGGCCACCGGGCCCGCAGGCGGGAGCCCTCGCCACCGACCCTATGCGCCTGCGGCTATCGAGGATCCCACAGTCAGGGGTGAGGGCCGGGCGCGGTCGGCCCGGCTTAATCTTCGGAGCGGGCGACCGGCGAGAGGGGCGTAGCGGTGCGACAGGGGATGCGGCCCGGGCGCGGGGCATGGCCGAGGGCGCGGACGGGACCCCGGATATCAGCCGCGCTCGCCGGGGTCGGCCTCGTCCTGGTCGGCCTCGTCGTCGGCGCCCCCTCTGGCTTCGGGGCGGCCTCCGCCGCGGCGACGACCCGGACCACGGCGGTCGGCGGTTCGAAGACGGTGTGGCTCTGTGCGCCGGGGCAGGCCGATGATCCCTGTACGTCGAATCTGTCGTCGACCACGGTCGCGGCCGACGGTTCGACAGAGGCCGTGGCGGCCTCGCCGGCCACGGCCTCGAAGTTCGACTGCTTCTACGTCTACCCGACGGTCTCGCAGCAGACGACGGCCAACGCCAACCTGGAGGTGCAGCCGGCGGAGACCGTGTCGGCGGAGAACCAGGCGTCGCGTTTCTCACCGGTCTGCCGGGTCTGGGCGCCGATGTACCGCCAGCGCACCGTCGCCTCGCTGTTCAAGAACCAGAGCGGCGCCAATCAGGTGGCGTACGACAGCCTGCTGTCGGGGTGGAAGGACTACCTGGCGCATGACAACGATGGCCGCCCGATCATCTTCATCGGCCACTCCCAGGGTGCCGCCATGTTGATCCGCCTGCTGCACAACGAGATCGACCCGAATCCCCGGCTTCGCAAATTGATGGTGTCGGCCATCCTCCTCGGCGGCAACGTCACGGTCCCGATCGGCAAGACCGTCGGCGGAAGTTTCACGCACATACCCACCTGCGGCTCCCCCTCTCAGACCGGGTGCGTGATCGCCTACTCCAGCTTCGGGGCGGCCCCACCGGCGGACACGCTCTTCGGCCGCCCCGGAACGGGCGTCAGCGGCCTGTCGGATCAGACCGCCTCGGCGGGCCTCCGGGTGGCGTGCGTCAATCCGGTCACCTTCTCGACTGCTCCGGGGGCACTTCTCCCGTACTTCTTCAGCGCCAACGACCCCGTCGCCGGTGTGCACGTGGGCACCCCCTGGGTCTCCTTCCCGGGGTTGTACTCCGCCCGCTGCGAAACGATCGGCGGGGCCACCACGCTGCAGGTCACCCCCACCGGGGTCCCGGGTGACCCTCGCCCCCTCGTCGCGGCCACGCTCGGTCCCGAGTGGGGCTATCACCTGGACGACGTGAACCTGGCCCTGGGCAACCTCGTGGTCGATGTCGCCAACGAGGAAGCTGCCTACAAGGGGTGAGCGGCGCGGAATCCGGAAGTCCCTCGGAGGTTGCAGTCGTAGACTCACGCCGTGTCCAAGGTGCTGGCCGTCGCAAACCAAAAGGGCGGCGTGGCCAAGACGACCACCGTGCACTCCCTCGGAGTCGCGCTGGCGGAGCAGGGTAAACGGGTCCTGGTCGTCGACCTCGACCCCCAGGCCTGCCTGACCTTCTCGCTGGGTCTCGATCCGGATGACCTCGGGGCCTCGCTGCACGACGTCTTGGTGCGCCGGGCGAAGATGGAAGACGTGCGTCGTGACGTCCCCGGCGTGGAGGGCTTGAGCGTCATCCCAGCCACCATCGACCTGGCCGGAGCCGAGGTGCACCTGCTCAGCCGCACCGGCCGTGAGCATGTGCTCGCCCGCGCCCTCCAGCCGATCCTGCCGGATCACGACATCGTCCTGATCGACTGCCCCCCCTCCCTCGGGGTGCTGACCATCAACGGTCTGACGGCGGCCGAGCTGGTCCTGATACCACTGCAGTGTGAGGCGCTCAGCCACCGTGGGGTCGGGCAACTGCTGGAGACGATTGAGGACGTGCGTCAATTCGCCAATGACGAGCTGGGAATCCTCGGGGTGGTGCCGACCATGTACGACGGGCGCACGACACATGCACGCAAGGTCCTGAGCGAGGTGGGGGAGCGCTACGGCCTGCGGGTCTTCGACCCGCCCGTCCCCAAGTCGGTCCGCTTCGCCGAAGCCCCTGAGTTCGGCCGTTCGGTGTTGCAGCACGCACCCTCGTCACCCGGAGCGGCGGCCTACCGTTCCCTGGCCGCGCAGATCTTCGACGCCATGAACCCGAGCTGACATGGCCCCCCGACCCGAAGGGAAGGCGCCGGATCCTCTGGGCAAGCGGGCCCTGTACTGGGCCCCCCCCGCTGGGGTCGGTGGGGACGAGCCCGGTGACTCGTCGAGGCCGAGCACTGCGCTTCCCGTGGGCAAACGGGCGCTGTACTCGGGAGCCAGCGCCGAAGAGGACAGTGTGACGAGCACCTCGGACAACCCGCTGATCGGGCGCGGGACGTTCACCGTCCGCTGCCAACGGTGCGGTCAGCAGTCCCGTGTGGGCCTTCTCGATCTGCTCATCTTCCAATTCCCGATCGGCGTGTGGGCTCCGCGCCGGCGGTTCGACCACCGCATGACATGCCCGTCCTGCCGCAAGCGGGCGTGGTGCAGCGTGACCCTGCGGCGCGACTGACGGCCAGAGGCCGTGCGACCGATGCCGGGCTATTCGGCCAGGTAGAAGCGGGCGGGAACGGTGGCCTGCCGCACCACCCGCCCCCGCCGCTCGAGCAGCACCAGATGGGCCAGGGTCTCCCCGTTGGCCGCCCGCTGCATGTAGTCGTGGATGTCGTCCCACGGGCGCGACCACGACAGGGCCAAGGTGATGTCCCAACACGAGATGCCGGGACTCTTCTCGAGTATTCCTTCGATCTCGACCAGACGGTCGACGTGGTGCTTGGTGAGCGCGTCGACGCGGTCCTCGAGCCCGGAGAATCGGTACTCGTGCGCCGGGAAGACCTCGTCGGGATGGAGCGCCCGCACCTTGGCCAGTGATTCGAGATAGTCGCCGAGTGGGTTGGCGAACTGCTGGGAGTGGAACGAGATGTTCGGCGTGATGCGGGGGAGTACGTGATCACCGGAGAGGAGGAGCTTGTGGTGGTCGGAATAGAGGCAGATGTGGCCGGGGGAGTGGCCGGGCGTCCAGACCGCCCGGAAGTCCCAGCCGGGCAGCGCAATCGGTTGATCGTCCTCGATGAGGACGTCCGGCAGGGCCACATCCAGGGTCGCCTTTACCTCCATGGAGGCGAACGCGAGGTCGGGCAACTTGTCCTCCGGCACCCCCGACATGGCCAGGAGCTCGCGCATCCGGTCCACCAGGCCATCGGTGTCGTGGTAACGCGCGTCCAGGAGCTTGGCGTCGGCCGGGTGCAGCCCGACCCAGGCCCCTGAGGCTTCCCGTACCCGTCCGGCCAGGCCGTAATGATCGGGATGGAGGTGGGTCACGACCACGGCGCGCACGTCGCTCATGGAGCCCCCGGCCTCGGTCAATCCGGCGTTCAGCGCATCCCAGGCGTCATCGGTCGGCCAGCCGGCGTCGACGAGGGCCACACCGTTGTCGAGCTCGAGCACGTAGACCGAGACGTAGCGCAAGGGGTTGTTGGGGATGGGCACCGGAACGGACCACATCCCCGGACGCACCTTCTCCACCGGGGGGATGACGTTGCGATCCCAGGCATCCTTTTGGACAGTGCCGGTGACAGTGAACACGCAGGGCACGGTAATCGAGCCGCTTTGTCGAAAGCCAAAGCCGCCGGCTCATGGCCCGTCAGAGCCCCGCCGACGTGGTGGCAGCACGACCGTGCCCGTGGAGGTACCCACCTTGGCAATCCACCCCCTCGGCGAAACAATGGGCAACAGAGGTTGACGCGAGGAGAACACTTTGGGAGCCGTCCGGATGGCATTTCGCGCCAAGCTGCGGCACCGGTGGCGCTCCTGGTTTGCCATCGCGCTCCTGGTGAGCATCGTGGGGGGCCTCGTGTTGGCCGCCACGGCCGCTGGTCGCCGTACGGAGGCGGCCTTCCCGCAGTTCGTCGCCGCCCATGGCTTCGACACCGACGTGTATGCCACCAGGCCGGTGCCCAAAGTGGCCCATCTTCCCGGGGTCACGTCTGCCGTCGAAATGGTCAGCCCCGACACCGGTCAGCCCGCGTGCGCCTGTACCCACCCGATCAACCCGACGGACTTCGGGGTTATCTTCCCGCCGACTGCGGGACGATCGCCGCTCAAGCTCGTCTCGGGCCGCTTGCCCGATCCGTCCGCCCCGAATCAGGTATTGGCGTCGTACACCCTGCAACAGGACGACGGGGTGCACATCGGGAGCGTGATCCAAGTCCCCTTCTACGCGCGGTCGCAGGCTGGGGCATACAACGACGCCACCGGCGCCGAACCGAAGCCTCTTGGTCCGACCATCGACTTCCATGTGGTCGGCTTCGAAGCAACTGAATTCGAGTTCCCTTCGGGGTCGACTCCTTCGTACGACCTCTACACCACCCCGGCGTTTGCAAAAACGGTGCTCTCGGGCACCCCCGCCGGCTACGTCTACCTGGTCAGCCTGCGGGGCGGTCAGGCCGGTCTTTCCCGGTTCAATGCGGCCTCCGTCTCGTTGCGGGCGGCCGGCGTGGAGGGTGGCCAGGATCAAGACGGCGCGGCGACCGCTATTGCGACGTCCATCCATCCCCAGGCCATCGGGTGGTGGATCCTCGCCATCCTCGCCGCACTCGTCGGGCTGGCCGTGGTCGGCCAGGCCCTGGCCCGCCAGAGCAGCGTCGAGAGCGAGGATTACCCGACGATGGCCGCCCTCGGCGTCAGTCGGCGTCAGCTGGTGGCGCTCGGAATGGCCCAGATCCTGGTCATAGGGATGGTGGGGGCCGTGGGTACGGTGGCCGTGGCCACACTGCTCTCACCGATCGCCCCCCTCGGCGAGGCGCGCATCGCCGAGAACTCGACCGGGTTCGCCTTCGATGCGCCGGTGCTCCTGCTCGGGGCGCTCGCCACGTTGGCGGTGGTGCTGGTTCTGGGCCTGTGGCCCGCCCTGCGGGCTGCGAAGGTGCGGCGGATCGGCGACCACCCCATTTCCTCGGGGCCATCACTTGTGGTGACCCACTTGGCGGCCGCCGGCGCGCCGCCGAGCGCCGTCATCGGCGTCCGCAACGCGCTGGAGCGAAGGACCGGTGGGGTGAGCGTCCCTTTGGGGAGCGCCCTGCTCGGTACCGTGCTGGCCGTCCTGGCGCTGGCCGGGACGGCGGTATTCGGCGCCAGCCTTTCGCATCTGACTGCCACACCCCGCCTCTACGGTGACACCTTCCAACTGAACTTCACGGATCCGACAGCCGGAAAGCCGGACCCCGTCCTTTTGAAGAGCCTCGAACACAACAGGGCCGTCACGGGAATCACGGAGGGCGTCGCCACCGAGATCCTCGTGAACAGGACAACAGTGGGGGCTGTCGTGGGCACGGCCATCCGAAGCCAGCTCCTCCTCTCGACCGTCGCCGGACACCTTCCGATCAATGACCAAGAGATCGGCCTCGGTGCGTTGACGATGCGCCAGGTCGGAGCGCACGTCGGCTCACTCGTTCACGTCGGCCTGACGTTGCCGTCGGGCCAAAAGCGCTCCGGAACGTTTCACGTGGTGTCGCAGATCTCCTTTCCCGTGCTCGGCGGGGCCGTGAACCTGGGCACCGGCGCCGCGATCACGACGGCGGGTTACGAGAACACCCTGTGCCCTCCGGGTCCGGGGCGAGCAGCGTGCCTGAAGGGGGCCCTGGCGACCAGCAACGGCGGCGGGATGCTCGTGCGTGTGGTGCCCGGCCCGCAGGGGAGGGCAGCGGTCTCCCACTATCTCGACGCCTACCGATCGACGACAGCCCTTGCCATCACCCCCACCTCTCTGGTCAATTTCGGTGAGGCGGTCAACTTCCCCCTCATCTTCGGGGTCATGTTGGCCGTGGTCGGCGCGGCGACGCTGGCGCATCTCCTCGTGGTCAGCGTGGCGCGCCGCCGACGGGAGATCGGGCTCCTCAAGGTGCTGGGGTTCGTCAACCGTCAGATTGCGGCCGCGGTGTCGTGGCAAGCCACGACGTTGGCACTGATCGGCATCGTCGTCGGCGTGCCCCTCGGGGTGGTGGCCGGAGAGGCGATATGGAATGCCTTCGCCAACAACCTCGGTGCCGTCCCGATCTCCGTCGTGCCGATCTGGCTGGTCGTCACGCTGGCGGTCGGCGTCCTGGTGGTGGCGAACCTCCTGGCCATCGGCCCCGCGCTGGTGGCCACCCGATCGAAGCCGGCGCGCCTTCTCCAACCGACGCAGCGCAACGCCGTGTGGCGAACAATTTGAGTCGGGCTGCCGGGATTTGAACCCGGGACCTCCTGCTCCCAAAGCAGGCGCGCTGCCAAGCTGCGCTACAGCCCGTTACTGCCGTTCGAGGAGGTACTTTACAGTCACCCGCCTTCGGCGCTGGTACGAAGAACGCTCTTCAGCGGGTACTCCGCCGAGTGGTGAGCGCACCAACGTTCCCGCCACACCCTGATCCGATCGTTCGCTCGCTCTCTAATGGCGCTTGCGTCGGTCGTGCTGTGATTGGGCTCGCTTGGCCTTCCGATTGCGACGGCCGGCATCACTTCGCGGACGCGTGTTCCTCCTCGAGTTCCAGGTTCCTTCGTCGGCGGGTCATGGTGGAGATACCCCCGACGACGAGCACAACCGCCAGGAGGCTGAAGATCAGGACGTAGAACATCGACTCATTTGACCATGGATCAGGGGACGGTGAACGCACGTTGCGGCTTGTGCCCCCACGCCCATCCGTACTGCTCGCCGGCGCAGGGGTCAGGTCGTGCGGGGTTTCTCCAAGGTGAACGTGTCGTACAGGACGGGCTCCCGACCTGGTCCGCCGTCCGCGACGCCGCAACGGGAGGCCCCGCTCCGCCCTGCGGTAACCTGCCCGGGACCCAGAATTCGGGTTGGCGGATACCGTCGAAGCGTGGGAGACGTCCGTGCAACTGGATCGGGGCACTAAAGGATGACGCAGACAATGCACGAGGGCCAGCCGGTCCACGTCCAGGCGCCGCCCATCAGGACGCACTGAAGTATGCCCAAGAAGCAACCCCGCCCCCGGGTGGGACGCGGTGGCTCCGGTCGGGCGCGGGTCGCCGTCGTTGGCCTCCTCGGCCTCCTGACCTTCTCCCTCAGCGTGGCGGTTCCCACGACGGGTGCGGTCACGGCCGCTCCGGCGTCCGTAGGGTCTGCCGGTCACCCCGCGGCGACCTCCCACTTCACCTCCCGCACCGCTGTGCGGGCGTCCGGGGAGGATCCGAATTCGAAGACGGCTGACCAGCTGGACGCGGCCACCCCCGACGGCCAGGGCTACTGGCTGGTGGCCTCCGACGGCGGCATCTTCACCTTCGGTGACGCCGGCTACTTCGGTTCGACCGGAGGGATCCACCTGAACCAGCCGATCGTCGGCATGGCGGCCACCCCCGACGGCCAGGGCTACTGGCTGGTGGCCTCCGACGGCGGCATCTTCAGCTTCGGCGACGCGGCCTTCTACGGCTCGACCGGCAACCTGCACCTGAACCAGCCGATCGTCGGCATGGCGGCCACCCCCGACGGCCAGGGCTACTGGCTGGTGGCCTCCGACGGCGGCATCTTCAGCTTCGGCGACGCCGCCTTCTACGGCTCGACCGGCAACCTGCACCTGAACCAGCCGATCGTCGGCATGGCGACCACCCCCGACGGCCAGGGCTACTGGCTGGTGGCCTCCGACGGCGGCATCTTCAGCTTCGGCGCCGCCGCCTTCTACGGCTCGACCGGCAAGATCCACCTGAACCAGCCGATCGTCGGCATGGCGGCCACGCCAGACAGCAAGGGCTACTGGCTGGTGGCCTCCGACGGCGGCATCTTCACCTTCGGTGACGCCGGCTACTTCGGTTCGGCACCAGCGTCCGATGGCCATGGCGACGTCGTGGCCCTGGCGGCCGCGTCGAACGGCCAGGGCTACTGGGTCGCCGGCGGTGACGGCGCCATCGATGCTTTCGGCGCGGCACCTTCCGAGGGGTCGATGTCCGGGCGGGCCCTGAACCGTCCCATCGTCGGTTTTGCGGCCGAGCCACAGGGCATTCCGGGCGTGGAGTCTCCCGCGGAGCTCTCGGTCACCACGACCTCCCTGGCGAACGCTGCGGCGGGCGTGCCCTATGGAGCCAGCCTGGCCGCGTCGGGGGGCACAGGGCCCTACTCGTGGACGCGCATCGCCGGGGTTCTTCCGCCCGGTCTGAACCTCACGTCCCGCGGCACGATCTCGGGCACTCCGAGTTCGCCGGGGCAGTCAACCTTCACCGTCTTGGTCACCGACAGTACGACGCCTGTCGCGCTCACGGCGAAGGCGACCCTCTCCATCACGGTCAGCGTGGCACCCCTGACCGTAGCCACGAAGTCCCTACCCAGCGCGGTGCTGGGTACCCCGTACCGGGCGGCGTTGACCGCACAAGGGGGCACGTCGCCCGACTCGTGGGCCCTCTTCTCCGGCGCCCTCCCCGCTGGTTTGAACCTCTCGTCCGGTGGCGTCATCACCGGCACACCGACCGAGCAGGGAAGTTCCGGTTTCACCGTGCAGGTCGTCGACAGTGAGTCGCCGACCCGACAGTCGGCGACGGCCGTGCTCTCGATTCCGGTCTTCCCATCGCCGGGAGCCGCTTCTACCCTGGACTCTTCCAACTGGTCGGGTTACATCGAGTCCGGTGGGCCGTTCTCGCAGGTCATGGGCACCTTCACCGTGCCTTCACTCCCGGCCGAGACGCCACCGGCCGACCAGATGTCGGTGTGGGTCGGTATCGACGGAGGGAATGGGGACAACTCGCTCATCCAGGCCGGGTTCAACGAGTCCCCCGATTCCTCCAGCCCGAGCGGATTCGTGATCCAACCATGGTGGGAAATCCTCCCCGCCTCGGAGACCTACATAAACAGTGTGGACATCGCGGCCGGCGATACCGTGACAGTGGCCATCGAGCACGTCAACGGGACCCAATGGGGCATCACACTCACCGACAACACCAACGGGCAGAGCTTTACGACCGACCAGGCGTACACCGGACCCGCCTCGACCGCGGAATGGATCGTCGAAGCGCTCACGGTGAATGGCGGAGTGAGCACGCTGGCGCCCTACTCACCGGCTGTCGGCTTCAGCGACCTGGGCTTCGTCGGATCCGACACCACGTTGCAAGAAGTCGTGATGATGCAGGGCGGCTCGCAGGTATCCACACCGTCGGTGTTGACGACCAATGGATTCGATGTCGCCTACGGGTCGTCCCCGCCCGCCGGGCCCTGATCGGGCCGCCCCGGAGTCGCCCCCCGGCCCCGGCGCTAACCCGGCTGGACGGCCAGCAGATGCCACTCGCCGGGTACGCCCTTGAGCGTGTGTTGCCCGCGATCGTCGAAGACGATGCCCGATCCGATGACAAGGTCGCGCACGGTGCCGGTGGCCCGTGTCTCGCCCGGCTCGGCCAGGGCGCTGACTCGCGCCGCGATGTGGACGGCCAGTCCTCCGATGTCATCGCCGCGTAGCTCAATCTCGCCCACGTGCAGTCCGGCCCGGATCTCGATGCCGAAGTTCCTCGCGGTCTCCATCATGGCCATGGCGCACCGGACCCCTTGTGTGGGCCCGGAGAAGCGGGCCAAGGTGCCGTCACCCGTGTTCTTCACGAAGATGCCGTCGTAGCGAGCCAGGAGACGCTGGACGTTGACGTCGTACTCGTCGAGCACGTTACGCCAGCGGCGGTCGCCCGACGCGGCCGCCCGAACGGTCGAGTCGACGATGTCGACGAACAGCACGGTGGCCAGAATTCTCTCGTTGCGGTGACCGCGCCGGCCTCCGGTCAAGAACTCCTCGATCTCGTCGACAATGCCGTCGAACTCCCCGGACCACGGCAGCATGTCGGTTCCGGGAAATGTCTTGAACAGCGCACCGGGGATCGACTCGCTCAAGAAGCGACCGTGTTCGACGAAGTCGGCCAGCGCTCCGGTGCGCGAGATCACCAGCGTCGGGCTTGCGATATCGCCGAGATGCGCGCGCAGGTCGGCCGAGAAGGTCATCACGTTCCACGCGATCGCCGTGGCCGGGCTGGCCCCCCGTCGCGCCGCTCTGCCCCACCATTCCTGGAATCCGACCCGGTGGGCGAGGCTGGGCACATACGTCTCGATGTCGATCGGCGTGTCGCCCGTGGCCCGTCGATTCTCGATGGTCAACGGGATGGTGGTGAGGATGTCGTCGGGGATGCCGATCGGGTAGTCGTGGGCTCGGACCACCCTGGCTGTCCCGTTGATCAGCACCAACGAGCGCACGCGGGCGGGATGGTGTGCCGCCAGCCAGATCGCCGGCATGGAGCCCCCGCTGGAAGCGACGACGTCCGCCTGCTCGATGCCGACATCGTCCATGACGGCCAGCGCATCCGCCGCCCAGGCTTCGATGCTCGGCGTGACGCCGGTCGCCAGCGGGTCCGACAGGCCGAGGCCGAGGGCATCGAAACGGATCAGCCGACTGAAAGACGCCAGGCTCTCCTCATAGCGCAGCCAGCTGGGCTCCTCGGAGGTCTCGTCGATGGAGATCATCAGCCCGTTGTTGAATTCGAGGACGTCGAGTGGCCCCTCGCCCCAGACCTGGTAGCCGATGTGCTGGCCTTCCCGCCGGGCATAGACGGTCTCGGGCACCCCCATAGTGGATGCAGTCTGCCGTGCGCATGGACCTTTCGCGTCGGGGAGATCAACCAGGAGCGCCCGGGAACAAACCGAAGACGGTCAGTCCTTCTTCTTGCCCAGGATGCGGTTCATTTTGGTGCCGCAGGTCGGACACAGCCCCTGAGCGGCCCGGCGGCCGTTGGCCAGTTCGACTTCCTGGCCGTCGAATTCGCGCTTTTCGCGGCACTTCACGCAATAACCCTCGTAGTTAGCCATGACAACTCCTCTATTCGGTCAGCCCCCGGTTTGCCTTCGCAAGCTAGCGGGGGGGTTCGGCGAAGGGGGGGATGCTCCGGCTCGATTAGGCACGGACCGGCTATCTTCAGGCACGTGACGAGGGCCCCGACGGACCGTGTGCGAACGGGTCTGCGCGGCGAAACGACGCCCCCGAGGCCACCACGGGTCGGGACGAGGCCCTCGGGGTCGGCCTTTCGGGGTCCAGGGACGCCAGATTCGAGCGGCAGGGGGAACCCGTGGTGCCGGGCCGTTCCTGGCGGCCAGTAGAGTAGGAAGTTCGTGATGCGTGCCACCACAGAACCATTGGAGGGAAACCTCGTCCGCCTGAGCGTGGAGATCGACGAACCGGAGTTCGACAGAGCTCTCGTGGGCGTCGTGAAGACGCTGGCCTCACAGATCCGGGTGCCCGGGTTCCGACCTGGCAAGGTGCCCCGCAAAGTGCTCGAAGCCCGTATGGGCGGCGCCGGTGCGCTGCGCGCCGAAGCCCTGCGGGAGTCGTTGCCGGACTTCTACGCCCGGGCCGTCGTCGACTCCGAAATCGACCCCATCGCATCTCCCGAGATCGACATCACGGCCGGTGAGGAGAGCGGGGGCGTCAGCTTCGATGCCGTGGTCCAGGTTCGGCCGGTGGTTTCCATCCCCGGCTACGACGGGTTGCAGGTGACCCTGCCCGGCCTCGTGGTCAGCGACGAGGACATCGACGGCCAGGTCGACCGCCTGCGGGAGAACGACGCCGAGCTCGAGTCGGTCGGGCGCCCGGCCATCGACGGGGACCTGGTCTCCATCGACCTGCACGGCAACGACGCCAGCGACGCCGAGGTCGTGGGGATCGACGACTATCTCTACGAGGTGGGGTCGGGCACGATCACCCCCGAGCTCGATCTGGAGCTGCGCGGCGCCAAAACCGGTGCCATCCTCGCCTTCACCTCGCCCGCTCCCGGGAACGAGGACGAGATCATCTCGTTCCGGGTCCTGGTCAAAGACGTCAAGGTCAAGAAACTGCCGGAGCCGACCGACGAATGGGCCGCGGAGAGCTCCGAGTTCGCCACGGTGGCCGAACTGCGAGCCGACATCTCCGAACGCATGGCCCGGGTGAAGCTGGTGCAGAGCCAGATGGCGCTGCGCGAGAAGACGGTAGAAGCGGTGGCAGGCCTGGTGGACGACGGTGATGTTCCCGAGGTACTGGTCGATGGCGAGGTGAACGAGCGGCTGCACGACCTCCAGCACCGGTTGGAGGCACAGAAGCTGGGCCTGGGTGAATATCTCCAGGCCACGGGCCGCACGCCGGACGACTTGCTGGCGGCGGTGCGGGTCGACGCCCAGCGGGCGGTCAAGGCCGACCTGGCCTTACGCGCTCTCGCCGAGGCCGAGGAGCTCACCGTGACCGATGACGAGCTCGAGGCCGAAATCACCAGCATGGCCCAGCGGATGGAAACCTCGCCGGCCGAGCTGCGCCGCCAGCTCGACACGGCCGGACGGACGGGCGCGGTACGCTCGGAGCTACGAAAGAGCAAGGCGCTGCAGTGGCTTCTGGACCACGTGGAGCTCTTCGACGAAGAAGGCAACCCGATGTCACGGGATGACCTCAAGATCGACGCCGCGAAGGAGAGCGAGGAAAACGAGTGATGATGAGCGCAAGTGATCGGTACAGGGCGCAGAACTATCTGGTGCCCACAGTCATTGAATCCTCCAACCGCGGTGAGCGGGCCTACGACCTCTACTCACGCCTCCTGCGTGAGCGCATCATCTTCCTCGGCACTCCGGTGGACGACACCGTGGCCAACCTGGTGTGCGCGCAGATGCTGTTCTTGGAGTCCGAGGAGCCGGACAAGGAGATCCACCTGTACATCAACTCGCCCGGAGGGGACATCACCGCACTGTTCGCCATCTACGACACGCTCAAGTTCATCAAGCCCGACGTGTCCACGTTCTGTTACGGCCAGGCTGCCTCGGCCGCTGCGGTGCTGCTGGCCGCCGGCGCCCCGGGCAAGCGGTTCGCTCTCCCGCACGCTCGGATCCTTCTCCACCAACCGTGGGGCGGGGTCGAAGGTCAGGCGAGCGACATCGAGCTCCAGGCCAAGGAGATCCTGCGCATGCGCGATCTGCTCACCAGCATGTTGGCCGAGGACACCGGACAGACCCATGAGAAGGTCACCAAGGACACCGATCGAGACTTCATCATGACGGCGGACGAGGCGGTAACCTACGGCGTGATCGATGAGATCATCACCTCTCGTACTATCGCCCCGCTCGAAGCAATCGGCGCGGCGTAGGCCTTCGAGAACGTCGCGGCGAGAGTAGCGGGGAGAGGGGATTCGGTGGCGAAGTTCGGCGAAGGCGGGGATCTGGTCAAGTGCAGCTTTTGCGGCAAGACCCAGAAACAGGTCAAGAAGCTGATTGCCGGGCCCGGGGTGTACATCTGCGACGAGTGCATCGACCTCTGTAACGACATCATCGCCGAGGAGCGCGACGAGACCACCGAGCTCAGCTTCGAGGACCTCCCCAAGCCCAAGGAGATCTTCACCTTCCTGAACGACTACGTGGTCGGTCAGGAGTACGCCAAGAAGATCCTGTCGGTGGCCGTCTACAACCACTACAAGCGGGTGCAGGCGGGGCCGGTCCAGGACGACGGGGTCGAGTTGGCCAAGTCCAACATCTTGCTGCTCGGCCCCACCGGATGTGGCAAGACGTTGTTGGCCCAGACGCTGGCCCGCATGCTGAACGTTCCCTTCGCCATCGCCGATGCCACGGCACTGACAGAAGCCGGCTACGTCGGCGAGGATGTCGAGAACATCTTGCTCAAGTTGATCCAGGCTGCCGACTACGACGTCAAGCGGGCCGAGACGGGCATCATCTACATCGACGAGATCGACAAGATCGCCCGCAAGAGCGAAAACCCGTCCATCACCCGTGACGTCTCGGGCGAAGGCGTCCAGCAGGCACTGTTGAAGATCTTGGAGGGCACGACGGCATCGGTGCCCCCCCAAGGTGGTCGCAAACACCCCCACCAAGAGTTCATCCAGATCGACACCACCAACATCCTCTTCATCTGCGGTGGGGCGTTTGCCGGCTTGGACCGGCTGATCGAGGGTCGGATCGGCAAGCGGGGGATCGGTTTCCGGGCCGAAGTGCACCGCCGCGAGCGTGACGACGGGGAGATCCTGCGCCACGTGCTCCCCGAGGATCTGATCAAGTTCGGCCTGATCCCCGAATTCATCGGTCGGTTGCCCGTCGTGAGCGCCGTCTCGCCTCTCTTCAAGGACGCCTTGGTGCAGATTCTGGTCGAGCCGAAGAACGCACTGTCCCGTCAGTACGAGCGTGTCTTCGCCCTCGACAACGTCGAGCTCGAGTTCACTCCCGACGCGCTGGAGGCCGTGGCCGAGCAGGCCATGCTGCGGGGCACCGGCGCGCGCGGCCTCCGGGCCATCCTCGAAGAGGTGCTGCTGGACGTGATGTACGACCTGCCGAGCCGTTCCGACGTCGGCAAGTGTGTGGTCGACCGGGCCGTGGTCCTGGACCGGGTGGCTCCGACGCTCGTCCCCGTGGGAGGGGTACCGGCCAAGGCGACTCGCACCCGACGCGCTGCTTCCTGATCCGGCCGCCGTCGGTTCGTGGAGGACAACGCCGCCGACCGTCGGGGCACCGAGGTAGCCGGGAAGCTCCCGTTCACCGAACTGGACGGTGCAGTGGAGTGGCTGGACAGCCACATCGATTTCGAGTCGAAGATGCCCACCCGGCGCGCCCTGCCCACGCTGGACCGGATGCGCGCGTTGATGACGCTGTTGGGGGATCCCGAGGAGTCCATCCCCTCGGTACACGTGACCGGTACCAACGGCAAGGGTTCGACGTCGGCCATGGTGACGGCGCTGATGATGGCGCAGGGGCTCAACGTCGGGACGTATACGAGCCCCAACCTCGAGCGGGTCTCCGAGCGGCTGGCGTACAACGGCCAGCCGATTGACGACGAGTCCTTCGTCGGGGTGCTCTCCGAGCTGGCCTCGCTCGAGCCGATGCTGCAAGAGCGCCCCACCCGGTTCGAACTGCTCACGGCGGCCGCCTGGTCGTGGTTCGCCGACGCCGCCGTCGACGCCATGGTGGTCGAGGTCGGCTTGGGCGGCGCCTGGGACTCCACCAACGTGATGCACGGCGACGTGGCCGTGCTCACCAACTTCAGCTATGACCACACCGACGTCCTGGGCCCGACGCTGGAGGGCATCGCCGAGGACAAGTCCGGGATCATCGAAGAAGGAAGCGTCGTGGTCGTCGGCGAGACGAGGCCCGACCTCTTGGCGATCGTCGAAGCCCATGCGGCCCGGGTCGGCGCGGCTGCGGTGTGGGTGGCCGGCCGCGACTTCGGGTGCGCGGACAACAGGGTCGCGGTAGGGGGGCGGCTGGTGACGCTGTGGACGCCGGGTGGGCGCTATGAGGATGTGCTGGTACCCCTGCACGGGGCCCACCAGGGCACCAATGCCGCCTGCGCGTTGGCGGCGACAGAGGCATTCTTCGGTCGGCCGCTCGACCCGGCCGTGATCGACCAGGGCTTCGGGATCGTCCGGGTTCCCGGGCGTCTCGAAGTGGTGGGCCGCCGACCCCTCCTGGTGCTCGACGGGGCCCACAACGTGGCCGGCATGACTGCCCTGGGCCTGGCGTTGAGCGAGGAGTTCGCGGTGGAGGGGAACACCGTGGCGGTGGTGGGGATGCTCTCGGGCCGTGATCCCTCGGCCATGCTGGCCGCCCTGGCCCCTGCCGCCGTGTCCACAGTGGTGGCCTGCCAGCCGGATTCGCCGCGGGCTCTGCCGGCCTCGGACCTGGCCGACGCCGGCCGCGCCCTGGGTCTCACCGTCCACGTGGAGCCTTCGGTGCACGATGCGCTGGCGCTGGCCCGCGGCCTGGTCAACGCCCGCGGGCTGATCGTCATCACCGGTTCGATGTACACCGTTGGCGCCGCCCGCGGCGAAATCCTGGCCGGCGCGGTGCGCTGGGAGGATGCCGGCCGCTGACGCTCGGCGGCGGAGAGAGGCCGGAATCCCCTGGAGGAACGCGGTGGGAGATCCCTGAGGTAGAGATTGAGAGTTGAACTCTCACTGTTCAGTTGAGGTTTCGAGTTGGGCGTATCACCCGCAACGTGAGGGTTGCGGCGAGGCCGCCCCCCTGGCCGCAGCGGGCTGCTGCTACTGTCCTCCGCTCGTGGATCGCACCCTTGTCATTGTGAAGCCGGACGGCGTCGAGCGCGGGCTGGTCGGAGAGATCGTCGGTCGCCTGGAGCGCAAGAAACTGCGACTGGTCGCCGTGGAGTTGCGGACCGTCCCCCGAGAGCTGGCCGAAGCGCACTACGCCGAGCATGCGCAGCGGCCCTTTTTCCCCGATCTCGTGGCATTCTTCACGCGTTCCCCCGTGTTGCTGATGGTGGTGGAGGGCCCGAAGGACACCTACGCCGTGGTGCGCACGTTGATGGGGGTCACCAACCCGGCCGAAGCGGCTCCGGGGACGATCCGGGGCGATCTCGGTATCGAGACGACGGAGAATCTGGTGCACGGGTCGGACTCGCACGAATCGGCCGCTCGGGAGATCGCCCTTTTCTTTCCCGAACTCGCCTGACCCGCCGGGCCGATCACCGCACTGACGGGGCGGCCTTGTGGTGGGCGGCAACGTCCCCTAACCTGATACCTCACCTACAGGTACCGGACCCGTCCGGTTCTGGTCCCGCCTACCACCGGGAGAAAGCCCCCACCAATGGCCGACAATCGCCTTTCACTACTTGGTCGTGACATGGCCGTCGACTTGGGTACTGCCAACACCCTCGTCTACGTGCGTGGGCGCGGCATTGTCCTGAACGAGCCCTCCGTGGTGGCCGTGGACGTCAAAGACGGGCGCCCTTTGGCCGTGGGCGCCGAGGCGAAGCGCATGATCGGTCGCACGCCGTCGAACATCCAAGCCATCCGCCCGCTCAAGGACGGGGTGATCGCCGACTTCGAGATTTGCGAGAAAATGCTGCGGTACTTCATCCATCGCGTGCACCAGCGTCGCTTCGCCAAGCCGCGCATGGTCATCTGCGTGCCTTCGGGCATCACCGGAGTGGAGCGCCGCGCCGTCATGGAAGCGGCGGAGTACGCCGGGGCCCGCCGCGCCTACATCATCGAAGAGCCCATGGCGGCTGCGATCGGAGCCGGTCTCCCGGTGCACGAGCCGACCGGCAACATGGTGGTGGACATCGGGGGAGGGACGACAGAGGTCGCGGTCATCTCATTGGGGGGAATTGTGACCAGCCAGTCGGTGCGTATCGGGGGCGACGAGTTGGATGAAGCGATCATCGCGTTCGTCAAGAAGGAGTTCAGCCTCGCTCTGGGTGAGCGCACGGCGGAAGAGATCAAGATCACGCTGGGCTCGGCCTACGAGCTGGAGCAGGAGTTGCATGCGGAGATCCGTGGCCGCGACCTGGTGAGTGGGCTGCCCAAGACGATCGTCGTCTCCACCGAGGAGATCCGGCGGGCCATCGAGGAGCCGGTCTCCGCCATCGTCGACGCCGTCAAGGTCACGCTCGACCGCACACCGCCGGAACTGGCGGCCGACATCATGGAGCAGGGGATCGTCCTGACGGGTGGGGGTGCCATGCTCCACGGTCTCGAGGCGCGGCTGCAGAACGAGACCGGCATGCCCATTGTGGTGGCGCGGGACCCGCTGAACTGCGTGGCGATCGGTGCCGGTCAATGTCTCGAAGAGTTCGAAGCACTCAAACGGGTGCTGATCACCACGTCCACACGCTGACGGATCGTCCGGTCTCCCCGGAGTGCCGAGGTCTCGGCGGTCACGCCGCACGTTGACGGTCGTCGTCCTGGTCGTGCTGTCCCTTTCGATCATCTCGCTCGATCTCAACGGCCGCACGCACGGCATCACTTCGGGGGTCAAGTCGGTGGCGAACAGTGTGTTCTCGCCGTTGCGCGGCGCGGTGAACGACGTCATCGATCCCATCGGCGACTTCTTCGCCGGCGCCGTGCACTACGGCGCGCTGCAGTCCGAGAACCAGAAATTGGCGGCCACCGTCGGACGGCTGCGCCAGGAAAAGGCGGAGAGGGGCTTCGAGCAGAACCAGCTGCGCGACGTGATGGCACTGCAGAACCTGCCGTTCCTGGACTCGCTCACCCATGTCACGGCACAGACCACGGAGATCTACACGTCGAACTTCACCATGACGATCACCATCGGCAAGGGGCGGGCGGACGGCGTGGATGTCGGGATGCCGGTCGTCGGCGCGGGCGGACTGGTCGGGCAGGTGATCCAGTCGTTCCATCACAGCGCGGTGGTGCAGCTGATCACCGACGGTCAATCCAAGGTGGGCGTCACGTTCGGCGCCGCTCAACTGACGGGGACCGTCGACGGGCAGGGGCCCGTCTCACCCATGACGGCGGACCTCATCGCGCCGCACACGGCGCTGACCAAGGGCGAGATCATGTACACGAGCAGTCTCGACGGCGCTGCCTTCCCCCCGGGCATCCCGGTGGCCCACGTCAAGTCGTTCCACACCGGTGCGGGGGCCAGTCAGGAAGCGGTCACCGTCACTCCCGAAGCCAACCTGAACCAGCTGGCGTACGTCGACGTGGTCGTGTGGGAGCCCCCGGCGTGAGTGCGCGCGCCACGCTGCGGGTGGCCCTGGTGGCCCTCTTGCTGCTCCTGGTCCAATCGACCGTGATGCTGTCGATCCGCGTCGGCGGCGTGCACCCGGACATCGTCTGGCTCCTCCCGATCACGGCGGCGCTGTTGGCGGGCCCCGAGACCGGCGCCATCGTGGGATTCTGGTCGGGTTTGGCCTTCGACCTGGTCCTGCCGACGCCGTTCGGCCTCGGCGCGCTGGTGGGCTCCCTCCTCGGTTTCTCCATAGGCGTGGCGACGGCGGCGGTCGATCGCCGGGCCGTGTGGCTCCGACCGGTGACGGCCGTCATCGGCAGCGTGGCCGCCGACATGTTGTTCGCCGTCCTCGGTGCCATCTTCGGCCAGCAGCAGATGGTGCAGATCGATTTCTTCTCGCTCTTCCTCATCGTCGCTATCTCGAGCGCGGTGTTGGTGTTTCCCGTCAACCGCCTCATGCAGTGGGCCCTGAGCGTCGACGGGAACCGGCGCTCGTTGGTGTCGGCCAGCTCGACGGAGAGCGGCCTCTGGTGAAGCGGACGCTGCGCCACCCCTTACGGGGAGATCGCCTCCATCCCAAGCCTTCGACACGCCAACCGCGACGCCGGTCGTCGTGGGACGAGGGGAGCGCGCGCCAACCACGCATGCGTCCGCGCAAGAGCGTCAATGTCGCCTCGCTCGTCGGTTCGCCCGAGGACGAGCCGTCGCGCCCGAACCTCCGTCTGCGCGTCGTCGGCGTCGTGGTCCTGATTCTGTTCCTCGTCCTCGTCCTCCGCCTGTGGTCGTTGCAGATCATCGACGGGAAGTCGTACGCGGCGGCTGTCACGCGCAACCAGGTCCGCGTCGTCAGCGTGGCTGCGCCCCGGGGCGAGATCGTCGACCGCAACGACACGGTGCTGGTCACCAACGTCCCCGAGCAAGAGCTCTTGCTCTCGCGCGTGACCGCCCTCGACGACCCCACCATCATCGGCAAGGTCGCCGCATTGGTCGGCCAGACCCCGGCGCAGGTCGAGCTCTCGGTCAAGAACGATCGCTACAGCCCCTACGAGCCGGTTCCCGTCGCCACCAACGTGTCGGCCAGCACGGTGCAGTTCTTGCAGACGCACCAGGCGGACTATCCCGGAGTCAGCGTCCAGACCGTCACCCAGCGCACCTACCCCCAGGGGGGGACCACGGCCACTCACGTGCTCGGGTATCTCGGGGACATCACGTCCCAGGAGCTGGCCGCCAATCCCAAGGCGGGTTACACCCAGGGCAGCCTGGTCGGGCAGTCGGGCATCGAAGAGCAGTACGAGAGCTACCTGCGGGGGGTCAACGGGAGCCAGGCCCTCTCGGTGAACGCCGCCGGCACCGTGGTGGGCACGTTGTCGCGGCAGGCCCCGAAGATCGGCGACACCGTGGTCCTCAACCTCGACACCGGTCTCCAGCAGGTGGTGCAGAACGATCTGCAGGCGCAGATACTCCTCGACCGCAAGACCCCCGACGTCGTCGACCACAACAAGCTGCCGCCGGCCATCAACGGGGCCGCCATCGTCATGAATCCGAACAACGGGCAGATCTTGGCCATGGCCTCCTCGCCCACCTACGACCTCAACGAATGGGTGGGCGGCATCTCGAGCGCCGACTACGCCTCCCTGGCCGCCAGCGGGGCAGAGAACAACTACGCCATTCAGGGCGAGTACACCCCCGGTTCGACGTTCAAGCTGATCACGGCCACGGCGGACCTGCAGGACGGGGTGTACAGCCCGGCGCAGTACTACAACGACACCGGAAGGTTCACCGTCAAGCCGTGCAACGGTGCCGCCGCGGGATGCACCTTCAGCGACGACCTGGGTGATGCCGGAGGCGAAGTGAACCTGCCCCTGGCGCTGGCCATCTCGAGCGACTCGTACTTCTACAACCTCGGTGAGCTCTTCTGGAACGGTCGGAGCGCCTACGGCAGCGACGCCATCCAGAACGTGGCGGCCGAGTACGGCGAGGGCCAGACCACCGGGATCGACCTGCCGAACGAGGGGACGGGGCGCGTCGACAGCCAACCCGAAAGGGAGAAGCTCCACAACGAGGACCCGGCGGCGTACCCCAACACGAGTTGGTACACCGGCGACAACATCGAGATGGCGTTCGGCCAGGGAGCGACCGCGCTCACCCCGATCGAGCAGGCCGTGGCGTATGCCACCTTCGCCAATGGGGGGACGCGGTACGCGCCGCAGGTGGCCTCGCAAATCGTGAATCCGACCACGGGCCAGGTGGTCAAGACAATGGTGCCCGAGGTCACCGGGCACGTCGACCTCCCGGCCGCGGTGCGCAACCCCATCCTCCAGGGCCTCCAGGGGGTCATCTCCAACCCCAAGGGGACCGCCTACTCGGACTTCGCCGGTTTCCCGGCCAACTGGAATTTGGCCGGGAAGACCGGCACGGCCACCAATCCCGGGGCTGACGAGCCCAACAGTTGGTTCGTGGCCTTCGGCCCCAACCCCAATCCTCAGTACCTGGTGCTGGCCGTCATCGACGAGGGCGGGTACGGCGCCGAGGCCGCCGCCCCGTTGGTGCGCAACATCTTCGACTACCTCTTGACGAACCCGGTGGTCGATACGGCCAAGACGCCCTCCCCCTCCAGCCCGCCCACGGCCGCCCTCCCGGCGAGCAACCCGCCCTTCGGCACGCCCACGACCACCACCGCCCCGGGTGCGACGACCGCGACCGGCGCGACCGCCACCGCCACCACCACGCCGACGACCACGCCCCCCGGGGGGTAGGAGTCCCGTAGGGTTGTGAGCACGATGCACACTCTTTGGCCTCAGGTGGAACGGCTGCTCCTCGGTGTCGCCAAGCCGGCGCGCTACATCGGTGGTGAGCAGGGTGCCCAATACCCCGAGCACGGTCCGGGGAAGGTCGCCTGGATGCTCATCTACCCCGACACGTACGAGATCGGGCTCCCCAATCAGGGGTTGCAGATCCTCTACGAGATCCTCAACGAGCGCCCCGACGCCGTCGCCGAGCGGGCGTACGCCCCCTGGGTGGACATGGAGGCGGCCATGCGGGACGCCGGCGTGCCCCTCTTCAGCGTGGAGCAGCACGTGGCGGCCGCGGACTTCGATGTCCTCGCCTTCAACCTCTCGGCCGAGCTGGTGTACACCAACGTGCTCAACCTGATCGACCTGGCCGCGGTCCCGCTCCACACGGCCGACCGCGGGCCCGAGGACCCCTGGGTGATCGCCGGGGGCCACTGCACCTTCAATCCCGAGCCACTGGCCGACTTCGTCGACGCCTTCGCCCTGGGCGACGGGGAAGAGATCGTCGGGGAGGTCAACGCCAAGTTGGCGGCGTGGCTGGACCGGCCGGTGGGGGAGCGGGACCGACAGGAGCTGCGCCTGGCGCTCGCCAGGATCGACGGTGTCTACGTTCCGGCCCTCTACACCTCGACCTATCGCGACGGTCGGCTGGTCTCCACCCTCCCGAACAGGCCCGGCGTCCCGGTCGACGTGGCCAAGCGGACGGTGAGCGACCTGGCCGACTGGCCCTACCCGGCCCGTCCGTTGGTGCCGCTGACCGAGGTCGTGCACGACCGCCTGAACGTCGAGGTGTTCCGTGGCTGCACCCGGGGCTGCCGCTTCTGCCAGGCGGGGATGATCACCCGCCCGGTGCGCGAGCGGCCGGCCGAGCAGGTCAAGGAGATGGTGAGCCGGGGACTGGCCTGGAGCGGCCACGACGAGGTCACCTTGACCTCGCTCTCGACGGCGGACTTCTCGGGCATCGAGGGGACCGTGCGCGACATCATCGAGGACCCGGTCCACGAAGGGAGGGTCTCGGTCAGCCTGCCGTCGCTGCGGGTGGATGCCTTCACGGTGGGGACGGCGGCCCAGATCCAAAAGGTGCGCCGGACCGGTCTCACCTTCGCCCCCGAGGGCGGCACCTGGCGCATGCGCCAGGTGATCAACAAGCTCATCACCGAAGAGGATCTCTACAGCGCGGTGGACGCCGCGTTCAGCCAGGGCTGGCGCCGGGTCAAGCTCTACTTCTTGATCGGGCTGCCCACCGAGCGGGACGAGGACGTCATCGGCATCGCCGAGCTCGGGAAGCACTGCGTCGAGATCGGACGGCGCCATTCCAAGTCGGTCACCGTGGTGGCCTCGGTGGGTGGGTTCGTCCCCAAGCCGCACACGCCCTTCCAGTGGTTCGGCCAGGACACGGTCGACGAGCTCCAGCGCAAGGTCAACCTGTTGCGCGAGCAGGCGCGTACCACCCGGGGGCTCACCATCCGCTGGCACGAGCCGGCGGCCTCGGCGGCCGAAGGTGTGGCCAGCCGGGGCGACCGCCGGATGGGGGCGGTCATCGAGCGGGTGTGGCGGGCCGGCGGCACCTTCCAAGAGTGGTCCGAGCGGTTCGACCTCGGGCTGTGGGAGACGGCGCTGGCGGCGGAGGGGTTGAGCCTGGCCGAGGTGGCCTACCGCGATCGGGACGAGCACGAGCCACTCCCGTGGGATCACATCTCCGCCGGTCTCCACCGCGACTTCCTCTGGAACGACTGGCAGGACGCGCTGGCCGAGGCGGCGGTGGAGGACTGCCGCTGGACGCCGTGCTACGACTGCGGCGCCTGTACGGGATTCGGATTGGAGCACGTGGTGGCCTCGCCGATCCCCCCGGCCGGGGGGAGCCAGGGGACGGGCCAGGACCTGGCCTCCGGCGGGCGGATCCCGGTCCGCCTGCTCAGCGGGGTGCGCTCACCCGCCGGTGCTGCCGCGGGGACCGGCTGAGCGGTGGAGACCGTGGAGCAGCGCCGGGTGCGATTCCGGTTCTCGAAGATGGGGAAGGTCCGCTTCACCAGCCACCGGGACGTGGCCCGCATGTGGGAGCGGGCCTTGCGGCGGAGTCGCCTCCCGGTCGGCCAGTCCCAGGGGTTCACCCCCCACCCCCTGCTGAGTTTCGGGCTGGCGCTGCCGACCGGCTGCGAGTCTTTGGGCGAGTACCTCGATGCCCGCCTCGAGGAGACCCGGCCGGGCGAGCTCCCCTACGACGAGCTGCCCGGACTCCTGACCCCGTTGCTGCCCGAGGGGGTGGTGGTGCAGGCCGCCGGCGCCGTCCCCATGGCGGAGGGGTCCCTCCAGCAGGAGGTAGGATCGTGTGATTGGGAGTTGGAGGTGCACGGAGTGGGTGGTCGGGAATTGCAGGAGCAGGTTGAGCGGGTGCTCGCTGCTCCAAGCCTCACCATTCACCGAGAGCGGAAGGGCCGTCAGACCGAGGACGACATCCGCCCCGCCATTTTGACCCTTGCTGTAACCCACGGCAATGGGTCTGAGCAGGGGGAACACCCGATTGGCCGCCTTCGGGCCGAGCTGGCCACGCACCCGCGTGGCATACGCCCGGGCGACCTGATTTCCGCGTTGGGCACCGAGGTGGTGCTGGCGCGGGCTTGTAGAACGCATCAATGGATCGAGCGCGACGGCGCACGGTTCGAGCCGCTTTCGGTAAGTGGGCTCGGGACCGACCCCGTCGTGGTACACGCCGCAGGGCGTGCCTCATGAACGACGCAAGGAGGGCTCTCCCTCATGTCCGAGTCGGAGATCAGTCAGACCCACGAGGGTCCTATGACCGAAGCCGGGGGCGATAACCCCCCGGCGGACACGTCACCACAGCCGCGACCCACAGCACGACCACAGATCGGGGACACCAGGCCGGCCCGGCCGGCCCCCGTCGGCGCGCGCGGTACCCGTCGTCGCCACGCTGCCCAAGGTGGCGCCCGTGGCGCCGGTCACCCCTTCGGGTGCCTTCGTGGACAACGACGAGGCCACCGAGGACGAGGTCGGCGACGGCGACGGCGACGGCGACGAGGGCCAGGTCAACGGGAAGCGGACGCGCCGGCGCAGCCGCTCGGGGCGCGATCGCAAGAGCAAGCAGGTGGGGCGCTACCTGGTGTGCGTGCACGTCCAGCCGGGCATGACCCAGATCGCCATGCTCGAAGGGCGATCGCTGGTCGAGCACTACGTCTCCCGGGCGGCCGACGACACCAACCAGATCGACGGCAACGTCTACCGGGGCCGGGTCCAGAACGTGCTGCCCGGGATGGAGGCCGCCTTCGTCGACATCGGGATCCCCAAGAACGCCGTCCTCTACATGGGTGACGTCCGTTATGACCGGGACGACATCGAGGGCGGGGGATCCTCGGCGGCGCACCCCCGGATTGAGGACGTGCTCAAGGCCGGGCAGACGATCCTGTGCCAGGTGACCAAGAACCCGATCGGAGCCAAGGGGGCCCGCCTCACGCAGGAGGTCTCCCTGCCGGGGCGCTTCGCCGTGCTGGTCCCGAACAGCAGCGCCTTCGGCATCTCCAAGCGGTTGGGCGACAACGAGCGCCGCCGCCTGCGCCGCATCATCGACGAGGTCAAGCCCCCCGGCCACGGCATGATCGTGCGCACGGCGGCCGAAGGTGTCTCGGCCGACGAGCTCCAGCGCGACGTCGAGACGCTGCTGGAGCAGTGGAACGCCATTGAGGTCGAATCCAAGCGGTCCGATGCCCCGGGCCTGCTCTACCGCGAGCCCGAGCTGTCGGTGCGCATCCTGCGCGAAGAGCTCAATGCCGAGTACCGGGGGGTGGTCATCGACGACAGGGCCCTGTTCGAGCAGGTCCGCGACTACGTGCGGGCCGTCAGCCCGGAGCTCTCGGACCGGGTCGAGTACTACGACCCGGTGGAGGAGGGGCTCCCGATCTTCGAGCGGTACCACGTGCACGAGCAGCTGCATAAGGCGCTCGACCGCAAGGTCTGGCTGCCCTCGGGCGGGTCGCTGATCATCGAGCGGACCGAGGCACTGACCGTGATCGACGTGAACACGGGGAAGAACGTGGGCAAGACCAACCTCGAGGAGACCGTCTATCGCAACAACCTGGAGGCGGCCGAAGAGGTGGCCCGCCAGCTCCGCCTGCGGGACATCGGGGGCATCATCGTCATCGACTTCATCGACATGGAGATCCGGGAGAACCGGGACAAGGTGGCTGCCGCCCTGCGCAATGCCCTGGCCCGGGACAAGACGCGCACCCAGGTCTTCGACATCTCCGAGCTGGGCCTGGTCGAAATGACCCGGAAGCGCATTTCGGAGGGCCTTTTGGAGACCCTCTCGACCGAGTGCGCGGTCTGCGCCGGCCGGGGCGTGACCTTGGACGACTCGGTTCTGCGGTAGGGTTTCCCCCTTATGTACGCAGTCATCAAGTCCGGTGGAAAGCAAGAGCGTGTGGCCGAGGGCCAGCGCGTCCGTGTCGAGCTGCTCGGCAAGCCCGTCGGTACGGAGGTATCCCTGCAGCCGGTCCTGCTTGTCGACGGCGACACCGTCCTGGCCACTCCGGCCCAGTTGGCCGGCGCGTCGGTCACCGCCAAGGTGGTCGGCGAGGAAAAGGGCCCGAAGATCAACGCCATGACCTACAAGAACAAGTCGAACCAGCGTCGCCGGTGGGGTCACCGCCAGCACTACGCCACGCTGGAGATCACCGCCATCACAGCCGCCGGCTGACGGCGAACGGGCGAGGGAGCACACAATGTCAAAGACCAAAGGTGGCGGTTCTACCCGCAACGGACGTGACTCACGGGCCCAGCGCCTGGGCGTCAAGGAGTTCGACGGCACCACGGTGACCGCCGGATCGATCATCGTGCGCCAGCGCGGCACGAAGTTCTACCCCGGCCAGAACGTGGGCCGGGGTGGGGACGACACGCTCTTCGCCACGGCCGACGGTGTCGTCAAGTTCGGCGCCCGCCGCGGGCGCAAGCACGTCGACATCGTGACCTCGGCCTAGCAACTCCAGGGCCCGGGGGCTGGGACTCCGGCTCCGCCTGGCCCGCTCCGCCTGGCCCGCTCCGCTCCTTCTCGCCCCCTCTACGGGCGCGGACGCTGGTGCAACTCCACGTCGTTCCCCGACGGGTCCGTCACGAACGTCTGACGCCGGTTCGCGCCACTCACCGACGGATCCGCCAATTCCACTCCCTTGGCCCGTAGTGCAGCCACGACGGAGTCCAAGTCGTCATAGAGCAATGCGAGGTGCTGGCCCATTTTGGGCGGCACCGGGAGCTCGATGAGATGCACCTGCTGGCCCCCGGCATCGAGCCAGGCGCCGGCGATGCCGAAGTCGGGGCGCGTGGCGTCGATCTCGAGGCCGAGGACGTTGGTGTAGAAGTCGACCGCCGCCGGGACGTCGGAAACGTTGAGGGCGACATGGTCGACTCCGATGGGGGTCACGGTCATGGCAGCGACACTACGACGTGGCGGATGATCTCGGCCACGACCGGTACCGCCCCTGCTCCGGCCGACGCGATGTCGGCGCTGCCCATCAAGGCGCCGGCGGCCTGGTTGGTCACCACGGCCAGCCCGAGGACCTCGGCGCCCGCATGGCGGGCCGCGATCGTCTCGAACGCCATTGACATGCCCACCACGTCGGCGCCGAGGGTGCGCAACATGCGGATCTCCGCCGGCGTCTCGAACTGCGGCCCCGGGACCTGGGCGTAGACGCCGGTGGCCACGGTCGGGACGCCCGGCGTGCCCCGGGCGTGCGCAGTCAACGTGGGCGCGTACGCCCCGACCATGTCGACGAATTCGGGCCCGCTCAGCGGGGAGCGGCCGGTCAGGTTGAGGTGGTCGGTGACCGCCATCACCGACCCCGTGGTCAGGTCCTCGCGGATGCCACCCACCGCAGCGGTGAGGATCACGGTGGAACACCCGGCTGCGATCCCGGTGCGGAGTGGGTGGACGACCTCGCTCAGGTCGATGCCCTCGTAGGCGTGGCAGCGGCCAGCGAACACCAGGACCATCTTGTCGCCGATCGGCACCGACCAGCCCTGGGCGTGGTGGCCGGTCGCCGTGTAGCGGGGGAAGAAGGGCAGGGTGGCCAAGGGGATCGACGGGCCCGCCGCGCCCAGGTGCTCCGCCGCCGTGGCCAGGCCGGTGCCCAGGATCACCAGCACGTCGTGCCGCTCGACTCCCGTGCGCCGCGCCAGCTCCCGGGCCGTGCGGGTCGCATTGTCCGGGGCATCGCTCATGACGGCACATTACGGGTCACGGGTGGCTACCGCCTGTCCGTATCATGTGAGGGCCATGACCCCCTCCTCCCGCCACCCGTTGGCCCCCATCGACGCGGAGGAGATCAGGGCGGCTCGACGGATCGTGTGCGAGAGCGGCCTGGTGGCGATCCGCACCGAAGACGTGCGATTCGCCTATGTCGGCCTGAGTGACCCGCCCAAGTCGCTCGTGCACGCCTATGACCGGGGCGAGGAGGCGGTCCTCGACCGCCGGCTGCGGCTGGTGCTGTTGCAGGGGCCCGAAGCCGAGGTGGTCGAGGCCACGGTCTCGGTCACCCGCGGCACGGTGGACAGTTGGGTCGAGGTGCCCGAGGCCCGGCCGGCCCTGCAGATGGAGGAGGCCATCGGCGTGTTGGCCGCCCTGTGGCACGATCCGGCCTGGAACGCCGCCCTGGACCGGCGGGGGATCGTCGACAAGTCGTTGGTCCAGATCGATCCGTGGCCGGCCGGCAATTTCGCGCTGGACCACGAGAAGAACCGGCGTATCACCCGCGCCCTGGCCTACCTGCGCGACTCGCCCGGCGACAACGGGTACGCCCGCCCGCTCGAAGGGCTGATGGCCTTCGTCGACATGGGGCGCGGCGTCGTGCTCGAGGTCGTCGACCTGGGTGTGGTCCCCATCCCGCCCCAGGGGGGCAGCTACTACCCCGAGGACAACGGGCCGCTCCGCACCGACCTGCGGCCGCTCGTGATCACCCAGCCCGAAGGTCCCAGTTTCGAGGTCGAGGGGAACCTGGTGTGCTGGCAGCGGTGGTCGCTGCGGGTCGTCATGGACCCCCTCGAGGGATTGGTCCTCTACGCCATCGGCTACGAGGACGGCGGCCGCGTACGGCCGGTGGTCTTTCGCGCCTCGGTGAGCGAGATGGTCGTGCCTTACGGCGATCCCGGACCGATGCACTCGTGGAAGAGCGCATTCGACGCCGGCGAGTGGGGGCTCGGGCGTATGGCGAACTCGCTCACCCTGGGGTGCGACTGCCTCGGCGAGATCACCTACCTCGACGACGTCTTCTCCGACGAGCGCGGCAAGCCGCGCACCCGGGCCAACGCCATCTGCATCCACGAGGAGGACTACGGGATCCTCTGGAAGCACGTCGACCTGCCCTCGGGTCGCACCGAGGTGCGCCGCTCGCGCCGCCTCGTCATCAGCTCCATCGCCACGGTGGGCAACTACGAGTACGGCTTCTACTGGTACTTCTACCTCGACGGCACCATGCAGTTCGAGGTGAAGCTGACCGGCATCATGTCGACCATGGCGGTCCCCGAGGGAGCCAGCCCGGCGTACGCCAGCATGGTGGCGCCCGGTCTGGCAGCGCCGTTCCACCAGCACCTGTTCAACGTCCGGCTCAACATGGAGATCGACGGCCCGCACAACGCGGTGATCGAGGTGGACACGCTGCCCTCGCCCCTCGGCGAGGCCAACCCGTGGGGCAACGCCTTCGCCCCCGTGTCCACCCTGCTCGAGAGCGAGTTGGCGGCCCGGCGCGACGTGGACCCGTCGCGCAGCCGCTCGTGGAAGATCGTCAACCGGTCCACGCACAACGGTCTCGGCCAACCGACGGCGTACAAACTGCTCCCTGGCTACACGCCCACGATGCTGGCCGATCCCTCCTCCAGCGTGGGGCAGCGGGCGGCCTTCGCGTCGCACAACCTGTGGGTTACGCCGTTCGCGGAGAGCGAGCGCTATGCCGCCGGCGACTACCCCAATCAGCACCGCGGCGGGGCCGGGCTACCGGCGTGGACGGCCCAGGACCGCTCGGTGGTGGACACCGATATTGTGGTGTGGCACTCGTTCGGGGTCACCCACATCCCCCGGCCCGAGGACTGGCCGGTGATGCCGGTCGAATCCTCCGGCTTCAGCCTGGTCCCGTTCGGCTTCTTCGACCGGAATCCAGCACTCGATGTACCGCCCACCGCGGCAGGAGAGGTCCATTGCCATGCCGAATGAACCGGCGCACACACCCCAGGAGTTCCACCCACCGGTCGAGGAGTATCTCGAGACGATGCTCTCCTTGTCCGAAGAAGGCATCCCGGTCATTCAGGCGCGCATCGCGGAACGCCTGGGCCGGGCGGCCCCTTCGGTCTCCGAAATGCTCGAACGGCTCATTGAGGACGGCTACGTCACCCGCCAGGGCAGGCGACTGGATCTGACCGAGAGTGGCCGTGCCGTGGCGGAGAAGGTGGTGCGCAAGCACCGATTGGCCGAGCGCCTCCTGGTCGATGTCATCGGGTTGGAATGGCACAAGGTGCACCGGGAGGCGGGCCGCTGGGAGCACGTGATCTCCGACGCCGTCGAGGCCCGCCTGGTGGACCTGCTGGGCGATCCGGCCACCTGCCCGCACGGGAACCCCATCCCGGGATCGCACTCGGCGGCGGCACCCGAGAGCACCCGCCCGTTGGCCGAGGTCGGCTCGGGTGAACGGGTGCGCCTGGTGCGGATCAGCGAGGAGGTGGAGCTCAACCTGGGTTCGCTGACCCTGTTGGGCGAGGGGGGATTCATCCCGGGGGTCGTGGCCGTGGTCGGCCGGCGCGACGGGGACGACAACCTCGAGGTGCAGGTCGAGGGAGAAGACGAGACCCTCCGTCTGTCCCCGGACCTGACCGACCGCCTCTTCGTCGGCGTTCCGTGACGGCGTGACCACCCGGTTGGTCGCCGACACCGTGTTCACGGTCGACGACGACGAGCACGTGTGGCGCCCGGGAGCGGTGGAGTTCACCGACGACCTGATCACCTGGGTGGGCGACCCCCGCCAGATCGCCGCCGGTCCCGGACACCGAGGTCAGAGAGCTCGGCGGTCTCCTCATGCCCGGCCTGGTGAACTGCCACGGCCACTCGCCCATGACCCTGGTGCGCAGCGCCGGCGACGGGTTGCCCCTCGACCGCTGGCTCTCCGAATCCGTCTGGCCCCGGGAGGCCCTCCACGACGACGATGACGTCTTTTGGGGCATGACGCTCGGCGCCCACGAGCTTCTGTGTAACGGGGTGACGACCACCTGCGAGCAGTACCTGCACCCCGGGGCGGTCGCCGCCGCCGCCCTGGCCTCGGGCATCCGCTGCGTGCTCACGCCCGGGGTGTTCGACGCCACCGGCATCGACCCGACCGGCACCTGGCAGGCCCACCTGGCCGAGGCCTGCCGCATCTTCGACGAGATGGACGGGCGCCAGGGGCGGCTCCACGTCGGCTTCGGCCCGCACGCCGCCTACAGCTTGCCCCCGGACGGTCTGTCCGCCGTGGCGCAGGAGGCGCAACGCCGAGACGCCATGGTGCAGATCCACCTCTCGGAGACCGAAGCCGAGTGCCGGGTGGTCGAGGAGCGCTACGGCATGAGCGCGCCCGCCCTGCTCGCCTCGTTGGGCGTGTTCGACGGCCCGGTGCTCGCCGCCCACGCCGTCTGGCTGGACAGCGCCGACATGGCGGTGATGGCCGAGCACGACGTCGCCGTGGCGCACTGTCCCGGCAGCAACGGGAAGTTGGGCTCGGGGGTGGCCCGGCTGACCGAGATGCTGGACCGGGGGATCCGCGTCGGCCTGGGCACCGATGGGCCGGCGTCGAACGACGACCTGCACCTGTGGGACGAGATGCGCCTGGCCGCCATTCTGGCCCGGGCCACGGCGGCGGATCCGGGCGTCGTCAGCTCGGCCACCGCCCTGCGGCTGGCCACCCGGGGCGGCGGGGAGGCGCTGGGCCTGCCGGTCGGTGCCCTGGAGGTCGGCCGCCCGGCCGACATCATCCGGCTGCGCACCGACGACGCCAGATTCGTGCCTGCGCTCAACGACGCCGAGCTCCTCGGGCACCTGGTCTGGGCGGGTGCCGGCTACCTGGTGACCGACGTCTGGGTGGGCGGCGAGGCCATGGTGACCGACGGCCGCAGCGTCCAGATCGACGGGGAGCGGGCCCGCGACGAGGTGGGGGAGCGGGCCCACCGCCTTTTTGCGCCGTAAAAGCGCCAGCTGACAGGGTCATCTGCGGACCACCCTTCTCGGGTGTCCGATCAGTCCGCTGGCGCGGCGACCGGTTCTTGTTTCTTCCCGCGTTGGTGTGACGGTCCATGAGTTCGATCTGGCCCGACGGTGCGGTCCGCGAAGAGTTACGGACTGCCCCTGTTTCTTCGAATGGTGCCGTTCGTCTTGGCATGCCCATCAGCTTGAGTGCCGTCATTCGCTTGAGCTGCCTCGTTCGCGGTCGCCTTGGCGGTGGCAATGGCGGCCGTCGCGGCCGTCGCGGCCGTCGCGGCCGCCGCGGCCCTGGCCGCCCGGGCTCTCCCCTTGGCCGCGGCCAGCCGCCGGGCCCGGGCGATGTAGTGCGCGCTCTTGGGGTGGGACGGGGCGACCCACTTCCAGGCGCCCGGCTTGCCTTCGAGACGCCACCCGCCATGGGTCTTGAGATGGTGGTGCTCGGGGCACAAGCGGACCAGGTTGTCGAGCTCGGTGGGCCCGTCGTCGCCGAAATCGACGCAACGGTGGTCGCGGTCGAGCCCGAGGCGCTTGCCACATCCGGGCACGGCACACGTGCGGTCGCGCACCATGAGGGCCGCCTCAAGGGCCGCCGCCACATCGCGGGTGAGCGTGGTCACGGTCTTGATGTCGAACCCTTCGCGGATGATGTAGCGCACGCTGGATTCTGAAAGCAGCTCGGTGGCGGCCTCGACCGAGACGGGACCGATGCCCTCGATCTCACAGAGCTCGTCGCCTTGCGCGCTGCCCCGGCGCAAGGCGGCGGCATCGATGACGACGATGGCCTGGCCCCGGGCCCCTTTGGACGAACGACGCGGGCCAGCCGACCCGTCCAAGCCAGCCGACCCGTTCAAGCCAGCCGACCCGTTCAAGCCAGCCGACCCGTGCGCGCCGCCGAGCTGCTCGATGAGGGCGTCGAGGCGGTAGGCCTCGAGACCCTCTGCGCCGCCCGAGCCCCCGGCCGCCTTCCACAGCTCTTTGGCCCGGGCCTCAATGGGAGGGGCGACGCGGGCCCAGGCCACCTCGTCGCAGAAGAACTCGCCCCGCACTCCCCCCGTGTCCATCTGGTGCCAGCGCAAGTTCCGGTGGGCGTGGACCCGGGCGCGGCGCAGGCGCTCGGTCTCGCGGCTTCGGGCCGCGGCCTTCTCACGGGCGGCGGCGTCGGTGAGCTCTTGGTGCGAGGCCCCCTTTCCGACCAGCTCTAAAAGGTCCCCGGTCGATTCTGGTGCTTCGGTCGCCGCCTGGGTCACGACCGCGAGCTGGGCCGATGAGAGCCCACCCTCGTGGAGGGCCTCTTTGAGCGTGGGGTCCTTGGCGGCCCGTTCGGCCGCAGCGAGGCGTCCTTTGGCCACGCCGGCCGAGGTGCCCGACAAGGTGCCCAACCAGTCCTGGGCCGAGGCGTGCCCCTCTTTGGCATAAGCACCCGTCCCGACGACGACGGGGGTGAACAGGGCCACGCCGGAGGCGGCGGCTCGCTCGGCTTGGGCGAAGCACTTGACGAAGCGGCGGGCCTGATCCCCCGAGACCGACTCGGGGGTGCTCTTGCGCACGACCCCTTGTATGTCGCCGACGAGGCGCTCGAGATCGCCGTAGAGCTTCTCCATGAGGGTTGCCGAGGGCATATGAAAAGGGTACAGAGGGGGTGTATTACGACCGGGTGGTGTTCGACGAGGCCCTTGACTGCATGCCGGGGCTTAAGCTCGAGCGAAATGGCAGGTTTCGTCGATCAGGCTCAACTCCACGCGCGTGCCGGCGACGGGGGCGCAGGAGCGGTGTCGTGGCGGCGGGAGGCCCACGTCGACCGGGGAGGTCCCGACGGCGGGGATGGCGGCCATGGCGGGGACGTCTGGCTCGTGGCCTCGGTCAACCAATCCTCCCTGCTGGGCTTTCGTGACCACCCCTTCCGGCGGGCCACCGACGGTGGGCACGGCTCGGGGCAGAAGAAGCACGGGGCCCGGGGCAAGGACATCATCGTCCCTGTCCCGGTCGGGACGGTCGTCATCGACGCCGACGGCGCCGTCCAGTGCGATCTCTCGGGTGACGGCGACCGCTTCCTGATCGCCGAGGGCGGGCAGGGCGGCCGGGGCAACGCGCGGTTCCTTTCCAACCGGCGCCGCGCCCCCGCCTTCGCCGAGCAGGGGGAGAAGGGCCAGGAGCGCTGGCTGGACATGGAGCTCAAGCTGATGGCGGACGTGGCGCTGGTCGGCTTCCCCAACGCGGGCAAGTCCACCCTCATCTCCACCGTCTCGGCGGCCAAGCCCAAGATCGCCGACTACCCGTTCACCACCCTGGTGCCCCACTTGGGCGTGGTGCGGGTCGGTGGGACGCGGGACGGCACCGAGTTCGTGATGGCCGACATCCCCGGGCTGGTCGAGGGTGCCGCGGCGGGCAAGGGACTCGGTGACCGCTTCCTGCGCCACATCGAGCGGGCGCGGGTCCTGGTGGTCCTGATCGACCTCGACCCGATGGCCGTCCACACACCGGCCGAGCAGCTGCGCATCCTCCTCGGCGAGCTCGGTGACTACCAGGCCGAACTGTTGGAGCGCCCCCGTCTGATCGTGGGGAGCAAGCAGGACCTCTCGCCGGACGCCGGGACCGCGCGAGAGGCCGACACGGACACGGACACGGACACGGACACGGCCGAGGCCGGGGCCATCGAGTGCGACCTGGTCCTCTCCGCCGCCACCGGGGCCGGGGTGCAGACGCTGGTCGACCGCCTGGCGGTGTTGGTCCAGGAAGTCCGTGCGGCCGCCGCGGTCGAAGCCACCGGGGCCATCGTGATCCACCGGCCGGTGCCCGAGGGCGTCGATGTGCAGCGGCTGGGGCCGGGCGCCTGGCGCGTGGTCGGGCGGGTGGCCGAGCGGGCGGTGGCCTTCTCGGACCTGAACGACGTCGGCGCCCTCGACGAGGCCGTCAAGCGCCTGCGGCGTCTGGGGGTCGATCGCGCCCTGACCCGGGCCGGCGTGCGCGACGGTGACGAGGTCACGGTGGGCAGCATGACCTTCGTCTGGGGCGAGCCAGTGAGCACCCTCGCCGGGGGCGAGCCATGAGCACCCTCGCCGGGGGCGAGCCATGAGCACCCTCGCCGGGGGCGAGCCATGAGCACCGTCGTGGTGAAGGTGGGGTCGTCGTCGGTCACCCCCGCCACCGTGGACCGACTGTGCAGCGATATTGCCCACGCCCGCATCGCCGGTCACACCGTCGTCGTGGTGACGTCGGGCGCCATCGCCGCCGGGTGGGCGGCGCTCGGGCGGGGCGAGAAGCGGCCGGCCGACCCGGCCGTGCTCCAGGCCGTCTCCGCCGTCGGCCAGCACCGCCTCATGCGCACCTGGCAGGAGGGGCTGGACCCGCACGGGATCCTGGCCGGCCAGGTCCTGCTGGCGCCGCTGGACTTCGTCCACCGCACCCAGTACCTGCACGCCCGGGGGACGCTGGACCATCTCATCGAGCTCGCCGTGGTCCCGGTGGTCAACGAGAACGACGCCGTGGCCGACGAGGAGATCCGTTTCGGCGACAACGACCGCCTGGCTGCGCTGGTGGCACACCTGGTGCGAGCCGACCTCCTCTTGCTCCTGACCGATGCGCCCGGGTTGCTCACCGCGGATCCACGCCAGTTCGCCGAGGCCTCGCTCATCGATGAGGTAGTGGAGATCGACCAGCATCTCGAGGAGATGGCGGGCGGCCCCGGCAGCGAGGTCGGGAGCGGCGGGATGGCCTCGAAGGTGGCCGCGGCCAAAATTGCCACCTGGTCGGGGGTGGAGACCGTCATCGCCGACGCCGGTCGACCCGGCGTCGTGTCGGCCGCCGTGGCCGGCGAGGCCGGCGTGGGCACCGTGTTCCGGGCCCGGCCCCACCGCCTCTCGGCCCGCAAGCTGTGGATCGCCTTCGCCCTCGGCGCCGCGGGCCGTCTCGTGGTCGACGAGGGGGCCCACCAGGCCCTCGCCGTTGGCGGGCGCTCGCTGCTCTCCGCCGGCGTGGTGGCGACAGAGGGCGATTTCGGGCTCGACGACGCCGTGGAGATCGTCGGGCCGGACGGCAAGGTCTTCGCCAAGGGCCTGGTCCGTCTGCGGGCGGCACGGGCGTCGGAATGGGTCGGGCGCCGTTCCGACCAGCTGCCCGAGGACATGTCCCACCTGGTCGTGCATCGGGACGACCTGGTGCTTGTACGCTGATCCGGTGACCACGCCGGATCTCACGGAGTTGGCGCGCCGCGTCCGCGCCGCCTCGAGGTCCGTGGCGCGCGCCCCGGGACCGGTGCGCGACGACGCCCTGCGCATGGCGGCCGACCTGCTCGAGCAGGAGTCGGCGGCGGTGCTGGAGGCCAACCGGGGTGACCTCGCCCGCGCCGAGTCCGGCGGCATGGCGGCGTCCGCCCAGGATCGCCTGCGGCTGAACGACGCTCGCATCAGCGCGATGGCGGCCGGGCTCCGGGGGGTGGCCTCCCTGGCCGACCCGGTGGGCGAGGTCGTCGACGGGTGGGTGCGGCCGAACGGCCTGCGGGTGTCGCGCCAGCGGGTGCCGTTGGGCGTGGTGGGTGTGATCTACGAGAACCGCCCCAACGTGACGAGCGACGCCGCCGGGCTGTGCCTCAAGGCGGGGAACGCGGCATTCCTGCGCGGCTCGGCCTCGGCCCTGGCCTCGAACCAGGCCATCGTGGGCATCCTGCGGCGTGCCGTGGAGAAGGCGGGCCTGCCCGCCGACGCCGTGGCCCTGGTGGAGGACACCTCGCACGAGACCGCCGTCGCCTTCATGCGCCTGCGGGGTCTCATCGACTGCCTCATCCCCCGGGGCGGCCCGGCCCTCATCGCCTCGCTCCTGGAGAACGCCACCGTCCCGTACGTGCTCGACGGGGACGGCAACTGCCACGTCTACATCGATGCGGCAGCCGATCTCTCCATGGCGCTGGACATCGTGGTGAACGCCAAGACACACCGGTTCGGGGTGTGCAACGCGGCGGAGACGATCCTGGTGCACGCCGCCGTGGCGCCGGCGTTCCTGCCCGCCATGTCGTCGGCCCTGGTGGCCGCCGGCGTGGAGCTGCGGGGCGACGAACGGGTCCGGGCCGTGGTGCCCGGCGCCGGCGTGGCGAGCGAGGACGACTTCGCCACCGAGTTCCTGGGCCCGACCGTGGCCGTCGGCGTGGTCGACGATCTGGAGGGGGCGATCGAGCACATCACCCGCTTCAGCTCCGGGCATTCCGAGGCGATCGTGACCACTGACGTGCGGGCGGCCGACCGCTTCGTGGCGGAGGTCGACGCGGCGGCGGTGCTCGTCAACGCCTCCACTCGCTTCATAGATGGTGAGGAGCTCGGCCTCGGGGCCGAGGTGGGAATTTCGACGCAGAAGCTGCATGCACGAGGACCGATGGGAGTACGGGAGTTGACCAGCGTGAAATGGGTTGTACGGGGCGATGGGCAGGTGCGCCAGTGAGCGCGGGCGCAGGGGCCGCCAAGAAAACGGCGGGGACGGCGGCCAAAACGGCGGGAACGGCCGACGACGCCCGGACCGCGGCCAAGCTCGGCCTCCCGGCGGGCGAACCACCCCGGTTCGACTCGCTCGACGGCGTCCGCCACGGCTTGGCCGATGTCGGCTACCTGGCCGACGAGTCGATCAGCGGGGTCGTCTATCTCGCCGACCGCCTGTCCAAGCCGGTCCTGGTGGAGGGTCCGGCGGGTACGGGCAAGACGCAGCTGGCCAAGTCGGTGGCCGAGCTGGCCGGCGCCCGGCTGATCCGCCTCCAGTGCTACGAGGGGTTGGACGAGTCCAAGGCCCTCTACGAGTGGAACTACCGCAAGCAGCTCCTGCGTATCCAGGCCGGCGGGCCCGGCGAGACCGAGAGTGGCGGCGCCGCCGCCGATGGCGCCGGTGCCAGCGGCCGCCGCGGCCCGTCGTGGAAGGAGCTGGAGGAGGACATCTTCTCCGAGGAGTTCCTGCTGGCCCGCCCCCTGCTCGAGGCCATCCGTTCCACCGAGCCGGTGGTGCTGCTGATCGACGAGGTGGACCGGGTCGAGCTGGAGACCGAGGCCCTGCTGCTCGAGATCCTCAGCGAATACCAGGTCTCGATACCCGAGCTGGGCACCGTGCGGGCGACGCGCCTGCCCATGGTCTTCTTGACCTCGAACAACACCCGGGAGCTCTCCGAGGCCCTCAAGCGCCGCTGCCTCTACCTGCACATCGACTACCCCGATCTCGATCGCGAGCGTGAGATCGTACGGTCGAGAGTGCCCGGCATCACCGAGGAGCTGGCCGATCAGGTCGCCCGCATCGTGCGTTCGCTGCGCACCCTGGAGCTGCGCAAGCCCCCGTCGGTCTCCGAGACCCTCGACTGGGCGCGCACCCTGGTCATCCTCGGCATCGACACCATCGATGCCGCGGGCGCCCGCGACACCCTGCACATCTTGTTGAAGTACCAGACCGATATCGAGCGGGCCGCCAAGGAACTGCTCTCGGCCGGTTGAGGACGGGGCGAGGGCCGATGCGGGGCGCACGCTGATGCTGGATCTTTTGTCGGGCTTTGTCACCGAGCTGCGCCGGGCGGGCCTGCCCGTCTCTTTGACCGAGCACCTCGATGCGGCCGAGGCCGTCCACCACATCCCCCTGGAGGACCGCGAGGCGCTCAAATACGCCCTGGCCGCCACTCTGGTCAAGTCCTCCTCGCACTGGCGCGCCTTCGAGACGGCGTTCGAGGTCTTCTTCGCCGTGCGCACCGGAGGCCACGGCATCGCGGGGGAGCTCGACGCCGACGGGAACGAAATCGGCGAGGACGGCGAGGGCGCCGGTGCCGGCGAGGGAGGCACGCGGGGCCGGGGGAGGTCCCCGCACGGCGCCGGCGGCGGGGACGGGATGACGCCCGAGGAGTTGGCGGAGATGCTCTTCAAGTCGCTGCTCTCCGCCGACAACGCCCTCATGAACGCGGTGGCCCGGGGGGCGGTCGACCGCTATGCCGGCATGGAGCCGGGGCGACCGGTCGGGGGCACCTACTACCTCTACCGGACCCTGCGGAACCTGGACCTCGATGGCATGCTGGCCAAACTGATGAGCGAGGCCCGGTCGGGGGCGGTGGGGGAGCTGACCGACCTGGAGGAGCGCCTGGTCGGCGACGAGTACAAGGCCCGGATCGAGAAGTTCCGCCGGGCCGTCGAATCCGAGATCCGGCGCCGGTTGGTCGAGGACCGGGGCGCCGAGGCGCTGGCCCGTTCGGTGCGCAAGCCGCTGCCCGAGGACATCGATGTGATGCACGCCACGAGGGACGAGCTGGCCGTCCTCCACCGCGTCCTCCAACCGCTCTCACGCAAGCTGGCCGTGCGGCTGGCCCGCAAGCGCCGGCACGGCCGCAAGGGCCCCCTCGACTTCCGGGCCACCATGCGCCGATCGCTCTCGACGGGCGGTGTCCCGATCGAGCCCCGCTTCCGCCATCCGCGGCCGGCCAAGCCCGAGATCTTCGTGATCGCGGACATCTCCGGCTCGGTGGCCTCGTTCGCCCGTTTCACCCTCCACCTCGTCTACGCCATCAGCTCGCAGTTCTCCAAGGTGCGCAGCTTCGTCTTCGTCGACGGGATCGACGAGGTGACCCGCTTCTTCGAGGGCGTGGTGGACCCGGCGGAAGCGGTGGCCCGCATCAACTCGGAGGCCGACGTCATCTGGGTCGACGGCCACTCCGACTACGGACATGCGCTGACCGAGTTCCACCGGCGCTGGGGCGACCAGGTGACCTCGCGCTCCAGCATCTTGCTGCTGGGGGATGCCCGCAACAACTATCACGCCTCGCAGTCGTGGGTCATCGAGGACCTCCAGCGCAAGGCCCGCCACGTGTACTGGCTCAACCCCGAGCCACGTGACTACTGGGGATCGGGCGATTCCATTGTGGGCGAGTACGCCGCCCACTGCGACGAGGTGGTCGAATGCCGGACGCTGCGCCAGCTGGAGCACTTCGTCGGCAACTTGGCATGACGGGGCCACCGGTCGGCCGGCCGGCCGGCGTGGCGCGGGCGGCCCGGCGGCCGCCGGGGACGAGGGTGCCGCGGCGGAACTGGGGGCGTCGGCGGAACTGGGGGAGTCGTTCGGCGTGCCTGCCGGGGTCCGGCGCATCGTCGCCCCGACGGCCGGCGCCAGCCGGGTCGTACTCGTTCGCCACGGGGAGGCGGTCTGCAACCTCAACGGCATCGTCGGCGGCGTCCGCGGCTGCACCGGTCTCACCGGGTTGGGCCGGCGCCAGGTCTCGGCGCTGGCGGCGCGCCTGGAACGGACCGGCGAGTTGACGGGGGCGACCGCGCTCTACGCCTCGGTCCTGCCCCGGGCGGTCGAGACGGCTGAGATCCTCCGGCCGGTGGTGGGCGACGGGAAGCTGGACGTCGTGGAGGAGTGCGACCTGTGCGAGCTGCACCCGGGCGAGTCCGATGGGCTGAGCTGGCAGGAGGTGGTCGACCGCTTCGGGGTGCCCGAGTGGGACACCGACCCCGACGCCCTGATCGCGCCGGGGGGTGAGAGTTGGTCCGCCTTCGTCCCCCGCGCCGCGGCGGCCGTACGGGCGCTGGCCTTGCGGCACCCGGGCGAGCTGGTGGTGGCCGCCGTCCACGCTGGGGTGATCGAGTCCACCATGATCTCGTTCTTGGCGATCCCACCCACGGTGTCGCGACGGGGCTGGACGCGCATTGTGCACGCGTCGCTGACCGAGTGGGAATGGGTCCCGACCGAGTCGCGCTGGGTACTCATCCGGTTCAACGATGCCTGCGGCATCCCGACGGAGTAAGGCCGGCCTCAACAGGCGTAGTCGCCGTCGGCCCCGTTTGTGTTGTCGCTGTACTGGACGAATTCGACCGGTCCCGTCGGCAGCTGCTCCTTGGCCTGCCAGCCGGAGACGGCGGCGCACGTCGATGGACCGCTCGGAGGGGTGAGCCAGTCGGCCATCCAGTAGGGGACCGAAGGCTGGTAGTTGCCGACGATGGTGTTCCACGTCCCCGGACTGGCATAGATCCCCACGTCGGCCACGCCCTCGGTGTTGTGCAGCGCATCGATGGCGCCCAGCACGGTCTGGGCGTTCTGGGCCGTGGACGATGTCCAGTACTGCCCCGCTCCCTCGACGTCGAGCCACCAGCCGACCGAGGTGTTCACGCCGGCCGCCTGGGCATCCTCGAACGCCTGGATCCCGGCGTCGTACCCGACGGTGAAGCAGGTGGAGGTGCTGGTGCACAGCCCGCTGTTGGTGAGGAACGTGTAGAGGTTGAGTCCCGCGCCGGCCCAGGCTGCCTCCGCCGCCATGCAGGGGTTGGCGTCGCCGGATGACACGCCGTCGACCTCCACGACGCCGATGTCATGCACGCCGGTGGGCAGCCCGGTGGTGCAGGCCGGCGAGTTCATATTGAACTTGGAGACGTCGTAGCCGTACGAGCCCGAAACGAACTTCGCCCCGACGAAGGTGCCCGTCCCGGTGGCCTCGGCCATGCCCACTATGGGGGAGCCGAGCCCCGGAGGAGCGGAGCCGTAATAGGCGGCCGAGCCGAATGCCGACACCTCGCCGGTGCTGTCGCTGAACCAGTAACCGGTGTCGCCCGGGGTGACGGCGGCGGCGGCGATCGGGTTCTTGAGGGGGATGGCGCCCAACGAGCCGTAAAAGGGGGCCGTCCCGAAGGTGAACGTCCCCCCGTCCGACGCCACCAGGACATAGCCGGCGCCGCTCGGTCCGGCCATCATGCCGACGATGGGCTTGTTGAGGTGGATGGCCCCGGTCGAGCCGTAGAAATTGGCGTCGCCGAAGCTGAAGATGCCGCCGTCGGAGGCCACCAGCCAGTAGCCCTTGCCGTCCGGCGTCGCCGCCATGCCGACGATGGGCTTGATTGAGACGGATGGCCCCGGTCGAGCCGTAGAAGGTGGCGTCACCGAAGGTGAAGATGCCGCCGTCGGCCGCCACCAGCCAGTAGCCCTTGCCGTCCGGCGTGGATGCCATGCCGACGATGGGCTTATTGAGACGGATACCACCGGTCGAGCCGTAGAAGGTGGCGTCACCGAAGCTGAAGATGCCGCCGTCGGAGGCCACCAGCCAGTACCCCTGCCGATCGGGCGTGGCCGCCATCCCGACCACGGGCCGGACCAGGGGCAGCGCGCCGGCGGAGCCGAAGAAGGGCGCTCCGCCGAAGGTGTAGACCCCCCCGGTGGCGGAGGCCAGCCAGTAGCCGGGCACGGAGGACGAGGTCGCGGCGGGCGTCGCCGCCGGGGCTTGTGCGGCCGCCGACGTAGTCGTCGTCGTGGGGGCGGCCGTCGTGGGTGTGGTGGTCGTCGGGCTGGTCGAGGGGCCGGTGGTCGGCGTCCCGGTGGTCGGCGTCCCGGTGGTCGGCGATGTGGCTGTGGTGGTCGTCGTCGTGGCGGCGCCGGCTCCGCCGACACCCGTCAGCGCAGCCGGGGCGACCACGATGCAGGCGCCAACCGCCAGCAGTGCAGCACGCCGCAGCGTGCGCAGAACCCTCACACGCGAAGGAACTCTGCCACCCGGAAGGCGAGATCGAGAGATTGGCGTGCATTGAGACGGGGGTCGCAGGTCGTCGTGTAGCGGGCCCCGAGGTCGCCCTCGAAAATCTCCTCCGCCCCACCCAGGCATTCCGTGACGTCGTCGCCGGTGAGCTCGACGTGGACCCCACCCGGCCAGGTGCCGGCGTCGCGGTGCAGCTGGAAGAACGTGCGCAGTTCCGAGAGGATGTCGTTGAAGCGACGGGTCTTGCGGCCACCGGCGCTGGTGAAGGTGTTGCCGTGCATCGGGTCGCAGGCCCACACCACGGGGTGCCCGGATCCCTCGACGGCGCGGATGAGCCGGGGCAGGTGCTCGTCGATCTTGTCGGCCCCGAACCTCGTGATGAGGGTCAGACGCCCGGGCGTGCGTGCCGGGTTGAGGCGATCGCACAGCGCCACTGCCTCGTCTGGCGAGGTCGTGGGGCCGATTTTGACGCCCAACGGATTCCCGACCCCGGAGAGGAATTCGACGTGGGCACCGTCGAGCTGACGGGTGCGGTCACCGACCCAGAGGAGGTGGGCCGAGCAGTCGAACCAGTCGCCGCTCAACGAGTCCATCCGGGTCAGGCACTCTTCGTAGGGGAGTATCAACGCCTCGTGGCTGGTCCAGAAGTCGACCTGGTGCAGCCCCACTTCGGCGCCGAGGTCGATGCCGCAGGCGGCCATGAAGCGCAACGCCCGGTCGATCTCCGCCGCGATGCTCTCGTAGCGCAAGCCTTCGGCCGAGGAGGCGACGAACTGCTGGTTCCACAGGTGGACCTGGGACAGGTCGGCGAAGCCGCCCTTGGTGAAGGCGCGCAATAGGTTGAGCGTGGAGGCCGACTGTTGGTATGCCGCCACCAGTCGGGCCGGGTCCGGACGCCGGGCCTCCTCGTCGAACGCCTCGTCGTTCACCATGTGGCCGCGGAACGAGGGAAGGTCGACGTCCCCGATGCGCTCGCTCGGGGCCGAGCGCGGCTTGGCGAACTGGCCCGCGATACGGCCGACCTTGACCACCGGCACCCCGGCGGCATAGGTCAGCGCCACCGCCATCTGCAGAATGATCTTCAACTTGTCCCGGATGGAGTCAGCGGAGAAGTCCGCGAAGGACTCGGCGCAGTCGCCGGCCTGCAGCAGGAAGGCCCGGCCGTTCGCCACCTCGGCCAACTGGGAAGTCAAGCGCCGGGCCTCACCGGCGAAAACCAGCGGGGGGAGGGCGGAGAGCTGCACCTCGGCCTTCTTGAGCGCCTCGGCGTCGGGCCACTCGGGCTGCTGCGCCGCCGCGAACTTCCGCCACGACGCCGCGCTCCACGGTGAGGTACTCGAGAGGCTCGCCATGCCACCAGCGTAACGCCGTAGGATCCCCGTTTATGGCGACCTCCGGATTCACCCCGTCCTCCGGCGCTGTTGCATCCCCCGCTGCAGGCCTGGAGCAGGCACGATGGACGCCCCCGGGGGGACAGGACCGGGCCGTGTCCCCGATCACCCGGCTTGCCCACGTCTGAGCAGTCGGGGCCCGGCCGAGCCTGCCGACTCAGGCCGCTCCGCCCGAACGGATCGGCCTCTTCGGGGGCACCTTCGACCCGCCCCACGTCGGGCACGTCGCCGTCCTGGGTGCCGTCTCGGCGGCCCTGTCCCTCGACCGGCTCCTGCTGGTGGTGGCCAACGACCCGTGGCAGAAGTCGTCGAGCCGTTCCATCACGCCCGCGGAGGACCGGTTCGCCATGGCCCAGGCCCTGGCGGAGGGGATCCCCGGCGGTCGAGGCCAGCCGGATGGAGATCGATCGGGGAGGACCCAGCTACACCGTGGCGACCGTCGAAGCCCTCCGGGCCGAGGCGCTCGCGTCCGGGAAACCTCCTCCGCAGATCTACCTGGTGATCGGGGCTGACCTGCTGCCTGACCTGGACACTTGGGAGCGGGCGGACGATCTGCGGAGGATGGTCACCCTGGCCGTCGTCTCGCGTCCGCCCACCACGACCGGGGTCGAGGTACCCCGTGCCACCCCGCCCGGCTGGCGGCTCGAGAGGGTGGACGGCCCGCTGGTCGACGTGTCGAGCTCGGCGGTACGCGACGTCCTCGAGCGGGGCGGCCCGGTCGAGGAATTGGTGCCGGCCGAGGTGATGCATTGCATTCGCCGCCGCAATCTGTACGCTGTCGACAGATGAGCGCCCTGCCGGCCGAGACCACGGAGCTGTCCCCGCGACCCCTCGCGGTGCGCCCGGCGGCCGGCGTGCAGCTGCGGGCCGAACGGAGGGCCGAGCAGGCCCTGGCGCGCCGGGAGCGGCTTCGCTGGTCGGTCATCAGCGTGGCCATCCTCGGCTTTTCGTTCGCCGTCACCGTGGGAGTCTTGGACGTGCTCCATTGAGCCCAGGGCTCGACGTCCACGTTCAGCTCCCGGCGGCGGCCGCCACGGCGGCCGAAGCGGCCGAGGCCAAGCTCGGGCAGGACACGGTCGTCTTGGCCATGACCGAGCTCTTCGGTGTCGTCGACGCGTTTGTCATCACCAGTGCACCGAATAGCCGGCACGTCCGCACCTTGGTCGAAGAGATTGAGCGCCAGGTCAAAGAAGCTCATCAGCTGTCGCCGGTGCGCGTGGAAGGGTTGCAGGACGCCACCTGGGTCCTGATGGACTATGGCGACTTCATCGTCCACGTCTTCTTACAGGAGACGCGCGAGTACTACGACCTCGAGCATCTCTGGTCGGGCGCTCCCCGCGTGGAGTGGAAGGGCGCGGTCAAGCACGTCGGCTGACCGCGCCAACTGGTCGGCGGCTGACGGCGCCGGCTACGCCTTCCCGGTGACGAACTGCGAAACGTAGACGGGCCCGGGGACTTGGGCCCCGCTCGCCACGGGGACGCTCGTCTGCTCCCCCTCGATCTGGAAGATCACCCCGGTGGCGGGGCCGCTCTCCGCGGCTACCGTGGCCACCACTTGGGCCACGGCCAACTCGGTGTTCGTGCCCGTGATCTGACCGAAGGCCTCGTTCAGGTTCACGGTGACCACCGAACCCTGGGTCGTGACAGAGAGCACCGCCACATCGGTCGGGATGGCGGTGCCGATGCCGAGTTGCGCCTCGGATTGATCCGGGCCGGCGAAGAGGGCGGTGAGTATCGACTTCAGTGGCGCGGGTATCTGGACCACTCGCTGGCGTGGCACCAACCCATCCGTCGGTCCCAACAGATAGATGGTCACGTTCACCGAGGCGCGGGGCTGTGTCGTGGAGGTGCTCGGCAGGTTGGGGCTCACCAGCCCGGGAGGAACTCGGCTCGAGGAGACGGCACTCGGTTGCTGCTGGGTCGGGATGCCGCAGCCGGCGGCGAGCAGGCCGCCGACGATGGCGGCGCAGAGGACCAGTCGACGCTTCACCACGGGATCTCGGTCTCGTCGTCGAGCACGGGCAAGGTGATCACGAAGCGGGCACCGCCGCTTGGCGAGGACTCGACCCAGACCTGCCCGTGCATCAGGCGCATGTGCTCCGCCACCAAGGCCAGGCCGAGTCCGGAGCCGGTGCCCGTGCCCCGCCGTCCCGAGGCCGACCCGCGATAGAAGCGTTCGAAGACCTTGGTCCGCTCGATGGGGTCGATGCCCGGCCCCGAGTCGTCGACGGCGATCTCGACCGTGTCGGGTGGTCCCCCCGACCTGACGCCGGCCGCGGCACCGCCGCCGACCCCGGCGTCGACGCCGCCCACGCCCACGCGGGCCCCATCGACGCCGTTGGCCCGGTGCACCGCCCCCACGCTGATCTCAGTGGCCCCTCCGCCGTAGTACGCCGCGTTCTCCAACAGGTTGGCCATCACACGTTCGAATCGACGCTTGTCGACACCGACACGCAGCCGATCGACCTCGGGCGCGATCACCACGTCCGGCGCGGGTGCTTCGTTCCCCATGTCGCGGACGGCCGCCTCGACGGCTCGCTGCACCAGTTCCCCCGGGTCGACCTCCTCGAGGAACACATCAATGGAGCCGGCGTCGGCCCGGGACATCTCGAGCAGATTGCCGACCATGCGCTGGAACCGTCGCAAATCGTCGCCCAGGAGTTGCAGAGCGCGCCGGGCCCGCGGGGGCAGGTTGTCATTGTCCGCCTCGAGCACCTCGAGCGAGGCCGACAGCGTGGTGAGGGGAGAGCGCAGCTCGTGGCTGACGTCGGAGTTGAAGCGCGCCTCGCGCTCGATACGAGCCTGGATCTCGTCGACCATCGTGTTGAAACTGCTGGTGAGGCCCTCGAGATCGGGATCGTTGGTCTCGGGCGCCAGGCGGGTGTCGAGTTGACCCCCTGCGATGGCGACCGCCGCCCGGGAAACCCCGGCCAACGGGCGGAGCAGTCGCCGGCTGGCGAAACGCCCGAGCGCGGCACCGAGCAGGGTGGTGACCACGCCGGCCACGATCAAGGTGACCTCGAGTACCCCCAGCGTGTGCGCCAGGTCGGAGAGCGAGAACACCTGGTAGTACGCGGCGTGGACGGAGGGAATGGGCACGCCTACGACGATCTGGGGTTGGCCCTGGGCTCCGGCATCGTAGGTCTGGGTGGCGACGTTCCCCGTCGAGACCTCGGCCCGCAGTTCGGCGGGGACGAGGCCTCGTCGAGGGAGAGTGATGACGAATACGGCGTCCCGTTGTGCACCAGCAGGGAGTCGGAGTCCGACCCGACGTCGAGGGAGGCCAACTTGGCGGCGTACTGGGTGTTCCCCGACGCGATGTATTGCTGCATCACCAGGGCGTTGGCGAACGCTTGGTTCAGCGCCGCCGCCTCGCGCTCGGCCAACAGGAAGTGGCGGGTGGTGAAATACGACAGGCTCCCCATGCTGAAGGAGAGGAGAAGGGCCCCCAGGGCGAAGATGACCGTGATGCGGGCACCGATGCCCACCTAGGGCACCAGCTTGTAGCCCATGCCCCTCACGGTGAGAATGTGCTGAGGCAGCGCGGGGTCGGCCTCGACCTTGGTCCGCAAGCGCCGTATGTGCACGTCGACCAGACGCCCGTCGCCGAAGTAGTCGTATCCCCAGACCCGGTCGAGCAGCTGCTCGCGGCTGAGCACCTTGTTCGGGCTGGCGGCCAATTCGCACAAGAGACGAAACTCGGTCCGGGTGCAGTGCACCTCGGTCCCATCGGCATGGCGCAGCACGCCCTGATCGGGCAGGAGTTGCAAGGTCCCGAACGACAGCGCACCCGGGTCCTCCTCGGTCGGGCGGGCCCGCCGCAGCAGGGCGCGTATGCGGGCGGCCAGCTCCTTCGCCACGAAAGGCTTGGTCACGTAGTCGTCGGCCCCCGCCTCCAGCCCGGCCACCACATCGTGGGTGTCGGCCCGCGCCGTGACGATGATGATGGGGACGGCGCTCTGGCGCCGGAGGGCCCGGCAGCACTCGAAGCCGTCCATGCCGGGCAACATGATGTCGATCAGCGCCACATCGGTGGGCGATTCGGCGAAGATCTCCAGTGCCTCCTCGCCGCTGGCGACGTCCCTTACGTCGTAGCCCTCACCCTCTAGACCGAGGCGCATCGACGAACGGATCCGTTCGTCGTCCTCGACCACCAGAATGCGTCCGCTCATATCTGCTCAACTCAACCAGATCTGCGTCGGCCAGATGGAGCCGCCGATCATTCCGTAGGCCGGTGCGCCGCTCGGCGTCGTGGGGTTGTTCCAGTTCTGGACCTTGAGTGCGCTCTCGACCGACCACACGGCGCGATCGGTCCAGAGATAGGGCAGGTCGATGGCGAGGCGCTTGTTGACCGTCTGATAGGCCTTGGCGCGCACGGCCGGGTCGGAGCTCTGGCGGCCGAGCTCGAGGGCGGCCTGCAGTTGGGGATCCGTGTTGCGGGCCATATTGATGGAGAGGCTGCTCGAGAGGATGGTGGTGGTGCTCCAGAAGATGTAGTTGAGGTCGGGGTCGACCGCGCCGAACTGCCGCCACTCTAGGGCCTCGAACGTCCCGGCCAGCGCGTTGTTGATGAGGTCGTTCTGCTCGACGATCGTGTTCTTGACCACGAATCCGACATTCTGCCAGGCCTGCTGGAGGTACTCCTGTTCCCGCACGGCCGCCGGTCCGTTGGTCGAGCCGAAGGTGAAGGTCACCGGTTTTCCGGTCGACTTTTCCACCTGCTTGACCAATTTCTTGGCTTCGGTCGGGTTGTAGGAGGGATAGGCCGTGGTGGAGTAATACGGGGAGCCTGGCGTGAACAGCCCGTCGCTGACCGGGAGGACGTTGTCGTCGATCTCCTTGGCGTACTGCGGGCGGTTGATCGCCATGGCGGCCGCCCGGCGGACGCTGGGGTTGTTGAACGGCTCGGCAGCCAGGTTCAACAGGATGCAGTTCATGTCCGGCTCGCCGACCAAGTGGGTGCTGTCGTCGATGTAGGCGTACTGCTTGTTGCCACGGAACTGCGTGATGATCTGGGGGGTGTCGGTGACCATGATGTCGATGGTCCCGGACTTGAGCGCTTCCGCCCGGGCGTTCTCGTCGATGATCGGCTTGAAGGTGATCTCGTCGAGGTAGGGGAGCCCGGGCCGCCAGTAGTGGGGGTTGGCCGTGGCCGTGAAGTGGCTGTTGGGCACCCACTCCTTGAACACGAACGGACCGGTGCCCACCGGTTGCGACGTCCCGCCGTTGGGAGCCGACAGCATGGACGGGGCGCACATGTAGGCGGACTGCCCGCCGATGCCGCCGGCCAGATAGAGCGGGAACGAGACCCAGGGCGATTTGAACGTCAGCGTCACCGCGTTCGGCCCGGACTGGGTCAGGGTGTCCAGGATCGGCACGAGGATCAGGGTGCCGAGGAGCAGGGAGGCCTTCTGGGCTTCGAAGTTGGTGAGAAGGGCGGCCCCATTGCACGCCGTGCCGTCGTGGAAGACCACGTTCGGCCTGACCGTGATGGTCCAGGCGGTGTGGTCTGCGTTGGGGGTCACGGACTCGGCCAGGTACGGCTCCCAGGTGCCGGCGGCATTGACGATGGTCAGCGGGTCGAAGACCGTGCGGGCGTACATGACCCCGACCTCGTCGAACCGGGCCGTGGTGGGATTGAATCCCGACTCCTCGGCGTCCACCCCGAAGACGAGTGAGCCGCCCTTCTTGGGTTTGGCCTTGGAGATGCCGTTCCGTCCCGGACCGTTGGTCGTTGCGCCTGCCGCGCCCAGCCCGAGGGCGGACGCACCGGCGAGGCCGGCCGCCGTGGCGGCGGCTCCGACCAGCAACGTGCGGCGGTTGAACGGCTCTCCCATCGTCCCTCCCTCCTGTCCATCTTGCCCCACCAGACGGACCTACCCCAGCGGGCCCCCCTCTGGGTTGCTGCACAGTAGTGCCCAGGCCAGCGTGTGGGGGCCCGGGTACCCTTGATCCATGACCCAGAGCGGGGACGATCAGGCGCACGTCGTTCCGGCGGCGTGGCACCTGTCCGGCTTCGGGGATTGGTTGAGCGGTCGCGCCGAGGCCACCCGTCGGGCCTACGTGGGGGACCTGACCTCGTTCGCCGAGTGGATGGGGCGCAGCGAGGTCACCGCACCGGAGGGGGTGGATCGCCTGCACCTTCGCCGGTACCTGGCCTCCCTCAGCACCCGACAGCTGGCCCGGGCCACGGTGGCTCGCAAGGCGGCTGCGCTGCGCTGCTACTTCGCCTGGGCGCTCCGACAGGGTCTCGTGCCGGCCGACCCGGCCCGCACACTGCGGGCCCCCTCGGGCAAGGGCCGCCTGCCCCGGGTCCTCTCGAGCGGGGAGATCGGGACGCTCCTCGACGGGGCGGGCTCCTCGGCGACTGAGCTGCGGGACCAGGCGGCACTCGAGCTGCTCTACGCCGCCGGTCTGCGGGTGTCCGAGCTCTGTGGACTCGACCGCCGCGGTGTCGATCTGGCCGGCCGGACGGTGACCGTCCTGGGCAAGGGAGGAAAGGAGCGACGCGTCCCGATCCACGATCAGGCCGCGGCCGCGCTGGGCGAGTGGCTGCGCGCCGGGCGTCCCGAGATGCCCGGCCCCCACGAGGCGGTCTTCGTGAACCGACGGGGCTCCCGCATGGGACCGCGCGACGTCCGCCGGATCCTCGACCGCCTGGCGGCCGCCCCCACGCACCCCCATGCGCTCCGCCATACCTTCGCCACCCACCTCCTCGACGGCGGGGCCGATCTGCGGGTGGTCCAGGAACTACTCGGGCATGCCAGCCTCGCCACCACGCAGATCTACACGCACGTGAGCAAGGAGCGCCTGCGGGCCGTGTACGAGGGAACGCACCCCCGGGCCTGACGGGAGCGGGCCGTGAGCGGGCCGTGACGCGGCTACAATGGAACGGCCCGCCGAGCGGTGGGCGGCACCACTGACCAACACGCACCTTGGCGCGAACACCGGTCGCCCCGCACCTTCGGGGTGCTGCGCCCTGGGGAGCAACCGAACGGAGGAACATTTATGGCCGTCGTTTCCATGCGACAGCTGCTGGAGGCCGGGGTTCATTTCGGCCACCAGACACGCCGATGGAACCCGAAGATGAAGCGCTTCATTCTGGGCGAGCGCAACGGGATCTATCTCATCGACCTGCGGAAGACCCTGACCGGGGTCGAGTCCGCCTACTCCTATGTCCGCGACCTGGTCGCCGGGGGCGGGACCATCCTGTTCGTCGGGACCAAGAAGCAGACCCAGGGCCCGGTGGCCGAGTACGCCGAGGCCTGTGGCATGCCCTTCGTCAACCAGCGCTGGCTGGGCGGCATGCTCACCAACTTCGCCACCGTGTCCGGGCGGGTCAAGCGCATGCAGGAGCTGCGGACCATGGAGGCCGCCGGGGACTTCGAGGGCATGCCCAAGCGTGAGGCGCTGCAGCACACCCGCGAGCTGGAGAAGCTCAGCCGGAACCTGGGCGGCATCGCCAACCTGGAGCGGCTTCCCAACGCCATCTTCGTGATCGACACCAAGAAGGAGCACATTGCGGTCACCGAAGCCCGCAAGCTGGGCCTCCCGGTGGTCGCGGTCGTCGACACCAACTGTGATCCCGACGTCATCGACTACGTCATCCCCGGGAACGACGACGCCATTCGCTCCGGGTCGCTCATGTGCCGGGTGCTGGCCGACGCGGTCGTCGAGGGCCGGTTCATCGCCGACTTCCGGCGTAAGAACGCGCCGCCGCCGACCGAAGAGGTGAGCTCGGGGCCCTCACCCCGCCCGCGCCGCCCGCCCGCTCCGCCCGCGCCCACACCGACCGAGCCCGAGGCCGCGGTGCCCGCAGAGGCCGGGGCCGCGGAAGCCACGCCGACGCCGCCTGCGGCGGCCGACGGTGATGCCGAGTTGGCCGAGGTCGCCACTGGCGCCCCGGCGGAGGCCTGATCGTGGCGAACTTCACCGCGAAGGACATCCAACGACTGCGCCAAGCCACCGGAGCCGGCATGCTCGACTGCAAGAAGGCGCTCGAGGAGGCCAACGGAGACTACGACGCCGCGCTCCAGTACCTGCGGCTCAACGGCCTCGCCGGCGCGGCCAAGCGGGCTGACCGGGAGGCGACCGAGGGTGCCGTGACCGCCGTCCGGGCCGGCGACGCCGCGGCCGTGGTCGAGCTCCGTTGCGAGACCGACTTCGTGGCCAAGGCCGACGAGTTCGTCGCCTTCACCGACGAGCTCGGAGCATTGGTGGCCGCCAAGGGCGAGGGGGCCATCGGCGAGCTGAGCGACGAGGTCGACCGGCTCCGCACCACGCTGAAGGAGAACATCTCCATCGGTAAGGTGCGCCAGCTGGTGGCCGAGCCGGGCCAGGTGGTCGACACCTACACCCACCTCCAGGCCGGTCGCGGCGTGAACGCGGTGGCGGTGGTCATCGAAGGGGGCGACGAAGAGCTGGCCCACAACATCGCCGTCCACATCGCCTTCACCAAGCCGGCGTACCTGAGCCGCGACGAAGTCCCCGAGGCGGACATCGAGGCCGAGCGGGCCACCGTGGCGGAGATCAGCCGCAACGAGGGCAAGCCGGAGGCGGCTCTGGAGAAGATCGTGGACGGTCGCATGAACGGATGGTTCAAGGACCGCGTCCTTTTGGACCAGTCCTACGTCAGGGACGAGAAGCAGACGATCGCGGGCATGCTCGGATCGGCGCGGATCGTTGCGTTCGCTCAGGTCGTCATCGGCGCCTGAGGCGTAGCGCAAAGGTGGGAGAACCGCGGCGGATCGTCCTCAAGATGTCGGGAGAAGCCTTGGCTTCTGCGGCGTCCGACGAGACCATCGACGCTGCCACCGTCGAGCGCATGGCCAAGGAGATGGCGCGGGCAATGGAGGGCGGCGTCCTCGAGCTCGCCGTGGTCGTCGGGGGCGGCAACATCTGGCGCGGCACGACGGGGGAGAGCGGCGGCATGGACCGCGCCACCTCCGACACCATGGGCATGCTGGGCACGGTGATCAACGCCCTGGCCCTCCAGGACGCCCTCGAGCAGCAGAACCAGCCGACCCGGGTGCTGAGCGCGCTCAACATGGCCGAGGTGGCGGAGCCCTACATCCGCCGCCGGGCCATCCGGCACCTGGAGAAGGGCCGCATCGTGGTCTTCGCCGCCGGCATGGGCAACCCGTTCTTCACCACCGACACCCCGGCCGCGTTGCGGGCGGCGGAGATCGGTGCCGAGCTCTTGTGCAAGGGGACCCACTCCGGCGTCGACGGCGTCTACTCGGCCGATCCCAAACTGGATCCCAATGCCACCCGGTACGACGAGATCTCCTTCATGGACGTGATCAACCGTGACCTGCGGGTCATGGATCTCACCGCCATCACTTTCTGCAAGGACAACAACCTCCCCATTAGGGTGTTCGATCTGATGATCCCGGGCAACATTCCTCGTGCGCTCAGTGGCGAGAAGATCGGTACGCTGGTCCGCTAATGGCCGACGACGACGACCTGGCCGCCCTGGTGATCGAGGACACCCGGGACAAGATGCACAAGGCCATCGACCACCTCCGGTCCGAGATGAGCAACGTGCGCACGGGCCGGGCCTCGTCCGCTCTCCTCGAGCCCCTGATCGTCGACTACTACGGCACGCCGACCGTCCTGCGCCAGCTGGCCGGGTTCAGCGTGCCCGACGCCATGCTCCTGGTCATCACGCCTTACGACAAGAGCTCGCTCGGCGGTATCGAGAAGGCGATCATGGCCTCGGACCTGGGCATCAACCCGACCAACGACGGCAACGTCATCCGGCTGGCCTTCCCTCCTCTCACCGAGGAACGGCGCAAGGAGTTGGTCAAAGTGGTGCGGCACAAGGCCGAGGAGGCCAAGATCGCCGTCCGCAACCTGCGTCGCTCCGGGCGCCACGAGCTCGATGCGCTGCAGAAAGACGGATCACTCTCGACCGACGAGCTGGAGAGGGTAGAAAAGGAACTGGAAAAGATCACCCACGAGCAGGTGACCGCCATCGATCAGCTGCTGGGGCAAAAAGAGCGCGAGCTCCTGCAGGTTTGAGGGGGCGAAGACATGGCCGACGACAGTGACAGATCCGGGGAAGAGGGCGATGTGACCAGTGAGGTGCCCGCCGGATTCGAGGCCGACCCCCCCAGTTACCGCTCGGGACGGGTCCGCATAATCGGGGCCGAGCCAGCCGGTAACGCCGTCCACGAGGTGACGGGGCCCGTGGTCGAGGAGAACCCGGACATGCCGCACTGGAACGACGCGCCGACGGGCCAGGTCCCCGCCATCCTCGACCGGGGCAACGGGGACGAGCAGGCGCTCGCCCCGCCGAGCTGGCGTGAGGAGGACTCGGACTGGGCCGCCCATGAGGAGCTCTTCGAGCCGTCCATGCTTTCGGACGAGGCGCCAGCCGTCGGTTCGATGATGAACAACAACAACGACATCGTCGACATGGAACGGCAGCCGTGGCTCTTCGACACGGACGATCTGTCCGATGACGACACCTTGGTTATCGAGCCCGACCGCCCACCTGAGACCCCTTCGCCCCGGGTCGCTCCCGCGGCCCCCTACGCGGCGACGATTCCTCCCTCCACGACACCGGTCGGTCCCGCACCGGTCGGCCGCTCCGCGGGCCCGCACCGATCGGAGCGGCTGCTGCCGCTGGTGCGGCTGCGGCTGCGGCTGCGGGCGCGGGCGGGTCCGCGTCTGCGTCAGCCGGCCCTGCACCGGTCGGATCGGCTGCCGCCGCCGGGCCCGGCTCTGCCGGCTCTGCCGGCGCGGCCGGCGCGGTCGGCGCGGCCGGCGCGGTCGGATCGGTACCGACCATGGCCGTCCCGATCGTCCCCATTCCCTCGCCGTCGGTCGATGCCGAGGCCCGCGTCGCCGAGGCCCGCGTCGCCGAGACCCGCCTGGAGCCCCCGGTGCCGCCACAGCCCCGCGTGCGGGCACCGCGAACGACCCGCCTCAACGAGGAGAGCCCCAACGCCAACGTGGGCGGGACGGAGGGGCGCAACATGCGGCTGGCCTGGGGGTCGGGCATCTTCCTGGGCGTGGTGGCGCTGCTCTGCGCCCACTTCGGCAGCGTGTTCTCCCTGGTCCTCATCACCGTGGTGGTGCTCTTCGCTGCGGCAGAGGCGTTCGCCGCCTTCCGCGCCGCCAAATACCACCCGGCCACGCTGCTCGGACTGGTGGCGATCCTTTCGCTGATGATCGAGACCTACAACAAGGGCGTCGCCGCGCTGCCGCTCGTCCTCGTCATGCTGGTGGCGGCCTCGTTCGTCTGGTATCTGGCCGGTGTGGAACCGGCGGCCGACCCGGTCGCCGGGCTCTCTTCGACCGTCTTCGTCATGGCCTGGGTCGGCGGCTTCGGCTCTTTCGGCGCGCTCCTGCTCGATCCGACGCTGTTCCCCCACCGCCACGGCGTGGCCTTCCTCCTGGCTGCGGTCATCGTCACGGTGGCCGCCGACGTCGCCTCGCTCCTGGTGGGCTCGGCCTTCGGCCGCCACCCTCTGGCGCCGTCGATCAGTCCCAACAAGACTTGGGAGGGATTTCTGGGTGGCGCCGTCGCCGCGGTGCTGGTGTCGGTGATCGTGGTGCACTTCATCCACCCCTGGACCATCAAGTCGGCCCTGGTACTCGGCATAGTGGTGGCCATAGCGGCGCCCCTCGGGGACCTGAGCCAGTCGATGATCAAACGCCATCTCGGGGTCAAGGACATGGGGCGGCTGATGCCGGGCCATGGCGGCATCCTGGACCGGGTGGACGGGCTTCTCTTCGTCCTGCCCGCCACGTACTTCGTGGTCAAAGCGTTCCACCTCGGGTGAGTTGATGCGCTCCGTCAGCCTCCTGGGATCCACGGGTTCGATAGGCACGCAGGCGGTGGACGTCCTGCTCGGCCAGCCCGAGCGCTTCCGCGTGGTCGCGTTGGCGGCGCAGAGCTCGACCGAGGTCCTGCTGGCCCAGGCGGCCCAGCTGCGGCCCGAGATGGTCGTGATCGGCGAGGAGTCCCTCTACCGGACCGTGCGCGAGGGCGTGCCGGCCGGCACCGATGTGCTGGTGGGCATCCCCGGCCTGGTCGCCGCCGCCGGCGCCGCCGATGTGGTGCTGAACGCCGTCGTCGGGTTCGCCGGCCTCCCCGTCACCATGGCCGCGCTGGAGGCGGGCAAGCGTCTCGCCCTGGCCAACAAGGAGTCGCTCATCGCCGGCGCGCCGGTGGTGCAGAAGGCCCGGCGCACCCCGGGAGCCGAGATCGTGCCGGTGGACTCCGAGCACTGCGCCATCCACCAGTGTCTGGCCACCGTCGACGGGCCGACGACCGTGGCCCGTCTCCTCCTCACCGCCTCGGGTGGGCCATTCCGGGGCTGGACTGCCGCGCAGCTCGACTCGGTGACGGTGGACGATGCCCTGGCCCATCCCACTTGGCGCATGGGTCCCAAGATCACCATCGACTCGTCCACCTTGATGAACAAGGGTCTCGAGGTGATCGAGGCGCACGAGTTGTTCGGGATCTCCTATGACCGCATCGCGATCGTGGTGCACCCGCAGTCGATCGTGCACTCCATGGTGGAGCTGCGCGACGGCTCCACCATCGCGCAGCTCTCGGCCCCCGACATGCGACTGCCCATCGGCTATGCCCTGGGCTGGCCCGACCGTTCGCCGGTGCCCTTCGGCGCGCTGGACTGGACCACCCCGGCCACGTTGACCTTCGAGCCCCCGGACCGGGAGGTCTTCCGCTGCGTCGACCTGGCCTACCGCGCCGGGATCAGCGGGGGATCGGCTCCGGCGTGGCTGAGCGCGGCGAACGAGGTCGCGGTGGACGCGTTCCTGACCGGAGCCCTGCCCTGGAGCGGCATCGCCGATGTGGTGGCCGAGACCCTGGACGCCTGGCGGGACGAGCCAGTCGACCAGGTGGAATCTGTCCTGGCGGCCGACGAGGAGGCCCGGGCGCGGGCCCGGACCGTGGTGGCCCGCCGTACCGGTGAAGGGGGCTCCGCGGTAGCGTTATCGGTGGTATGACGCTGATCGCGAAGGAGTCGAACGCGGCGCCTGCCGTCGCGGCGGATGATCCGCAGGACCCGGGGGCACCCCCGCCGCCGCCGCCGACGTCGGCCCCGCAGTCCAATTCCGGCCAGGTCGTCCGCCTGCTGATCGGGCTGGCCGTGATCACGGCCATCTTCCTGGCCGCCGGCCTGGGCGACCTCCTGCTCTTCATCGTCATCCTGGTTGCCATCGTGATGCTGCACGAGCTGGGCCACTTCCTCACGGCGCGGTGGTCCGGCATGAAGGTCACCGAGTTCTTCGTCGGCTTCGGGCCGCGGCTGTGGTCGGTGCGGCGAGGTGGGATCGAATACGGGGTCAAAGGCATCCCGGCCGGGGGCTATGTCCGCATCACCGGTTTCACCGTCTTGGAGGACGTGGCCGCCGAGGATGAGCCCCATGCGTACCGCCAGCAGCCTTTCTGGAAACGGATCATCGTAGGTTCGGCCGGTTCGGCCATGCACTTCATCATCGCGTTCGTCCTGGCCCTGATCGTCGTGTTCTCGTTCGGGGTCCCCTCGAACAATGTCGCCGTCACCGCGCTGGACCATTGGAACGGAGTGGCCCACACGCCGGCGCAACTGGCCGGCCTCAAAGCCGGCGACACCATCGTGTCGGTCGACGGCAAGCCACTCACCTCGTTCGACTCGTTCGGTGACATCATCGGGCGCTCGTCCGGCAAGACGGTCACGCTGGGCGTGGAGCAGGACGGGGTCGTCCGTCAGGTGCCGGTGACGCCCGAGAGCGGGCGGGGCATCGAGGTCGACGGCCAGAAGCTGACCGCCAAGGGCTATATCGGGGTGCAGATCGCGCAGGCGTCGAAGTCCGCCAGCCCGTGGAGCGCCGTGAGGGCCGCCGGGGTCAACCTGGGCCAGGCGACCAGCGCCGAGGTGTCGGGCGTGATCAAGACGTTCTCTCCCAGTGGGTTCGACTCGGTCGTCCACCAGGTGGCGAGCTCGAAAGACGCCGCCCAGGCGGCCGACCACCCCACGACCTCGGTACGGCCGGTCTCCTTGGTGGGGATCGCCAACCTCGGCGTGCAGGCCCAGCAAGCCGGCCTCGAATCGCTGCTCGAGCTCCTCATTTTGATCAACGTGATCTTCGGATTGCTCAACATGTTGCCGATCCTGCCCTTCGACGGGGGACATGTGGCCGTGGCGGTGTACGAATGGATCCGGACGAAGAAGGGTCAGCCCTACTATCGGGCTGACATCACCAAGATGTTCCCGGTGGTGGCCGTCTTTCTCGCCTTCCTGGCCGTGTTCGTCGTATCCGCCCTCTTCTTGGACTTCACCCATCCCCTCAAAAACGTCTTCCCCTGATCGGAGCCATGGAACTCTCCCCGTCCCTGCTGTCGCCCCGCCGCTCCACCAGGCGCATCACGCTGGGGGGCGTCCCGATCGGCGACGGCGCACCCGTCACCGTGCAGTCCATGACCACGACGAAGACGGCGGACGTCGACGGCACCCTGGCCCAGATTTACGCGCTGGCCGCCGCCGGCGCGGACATCGTGCGTTGCACCTGTAACGAGGAGGCGGCGGCGGTGGGCCTGGCCCAGATCGTCCCTCGCTCGCCGGTCCCCATCGTGGCCGACATCCACTTCCACCACGAGATGGCCCTGGCCGCCCTCGAGGCCGGTGTCCAGGGGCTCCGGCTCAATCCGGGCAACCTGCGCAAGGAGGCCGAGATCAAGCAGGTGGCCGCCGAGGCGCGTGACCGAGGGGTGCCGATCCGCATCGGCGTGAACGCGGGCTCGCTCGACAAGGATCTGTACGCCAAGTACGGCGGTGCCACCCCCGAAGCGCTGGTGGAGTCGGCGCGTCACGAACTCGAATACTTCGAGGACGTCGACTTCACCGACGTGAAAATCTCGGTCAAGGCCTCATCGGTCTCGTTGATGATCGCGGCCTATCGACTGGCCTCGGAGACGTTCGACCACCCGCTGCACCTCGGGGTCACCGAGGCCGGCCCGCCTCCAGCCGGTCTGGTGAAGGGGACGGCGGGCATCGCCACCCTTCTGGCCGAGGGCATCGGCGACACCATCCGCTTCTCGCTCACGGCCGATCCGGTCGAAGAGGCGCGGGCCGGCCGCCAGCTGCTGGAGTCCCTCGGCCTACGTGAGCGAAAGGGCGTCGACCTCATCGCCTGCCCTTCGTGCGGCCGGGCCCAGGTCGACGTGATCGCCGTGGCAAAAGAAGCGCAGGAGGCACTCGAGAAGCTGAACCTGCCGATCCAGGTGGCGGTCATGGGCTGCGTGGTCAACGGTCCGGGTGAAGCCAGGGACGCCGACATCGGGATCGCGGCCGGGAAGAAGAAGGGCCACCTGTTCATCCGCGGCCAGATCGTCAGGGTCGTCCCCGAGGACGGCATGGTCCAGGCTCTGGTCGAAGAGGCCGAACGCCTGGTGGCCGAAGGGGCCGAGGCCCGGATCGCCGCCGCGGACGCCGGAGCCGAAGCCGAGGCGGAGGCCGACCGGAGAGCCCTCCTGGATCTGACGGGGGAGGACCCCAACCACACCTCGGCCAAGATCGAGACCATCACCCGACGGGTGCACGAGTCCGACTGAGTCGTCGCGTCGCGTCGTGTCGCGTCGCGTACGACGGCGACGTCGCCCCCGCTGGGGCGAGTGGCTCGTCCAAGGGCCGCCCGGGACACCAGTACGCTGCCCAGCCATGACCAAGGGCGCAATCGTGTCCCGGGACGAGGACTTCCCACGGTGGTACCAAGAAGTCGTCGCCCGGGCGGAAATGGCCGACAACGGGCCCGTGCGCGGCACGATGGTCATCCGGCCCTGGGGCTACGGGATCTGGGAGCTGCTCCAGGCGGAGCTGGACCGGCGCATCAAGGAGGCCGGGGCCGAGAACGCCTACTTCCCGTTGTTCATCCCCGAGTCGTTCCTGAGCCTCGAAGCGGAGCACGTCGAAGGGTTCAGTCCCGAGCTCGCCGTCGTCACCTACGGGGGCGGCAAGAAGCTCGAGGAGCCGATTGTGGTGCGCCCGACGAGTGAGACGGTGATCAACAGCTTCTTCGCCAAATGGATCCAGAGCCATCGGGACCTGCCGCTCCTCATCAACCAGTGGGCCAATGTCGTGCGTTGGGAGCTGCGGCCACGCCTGTTCCTGCGGACGACGGAGTTCCTCTGGCAAGAGGGCCACACCGCGCACGCCAGTGAGGCCGAGGCGCGGGCGTACGCCCTGTTGATCCTGCGCGACGTGTACCTGGCCACGATGGTCGACGTGGCCGCTCTGCCCGTGCTCACCGGGCACAAGACGGCGCGCGAGCGGTTCGCCGGCGCCACGCGCACGTGGACGTGCGAGGGGATGATGGGGGACGGCAAGGCGCTGCAGATGGGGACGAGCCACGAGCTCGGCCAGAATTTCTCACGTGCCTTCGGGATCACGTACACCAACAACGAGGGCGTGCTCGACCACGTCTGGCAGACGTCCTGGGGCGCCTCGACCCGGCTCATCGGGGCCCTGGTGATGGGGCACGGCGACGACTTCGGGCTTCGTCTGCCACCGGCACTGGCCCCGGCCCAGGTGGTCGTGCTCATGATCAAAGAGGACCAGGCCGTGCGGGCGGCGGCGGAGGGGCTCGTGGCGGAGTTGCGGGCCGCCGGCCATCGGGTGCGCCTCGATGACCGCACCGAGACCAGCTTCGGTCGCCGCAGCGTGGACTGGGAGCTCAAGGGGGTCCCGGTGCGGGTGGAGGTCGGGCCCCGGGACCTGGCCGAGGGCCGCGTCACCGTGGTCACCCGCCACCGACGTCACAAGGAGAACCTGGACCTGCGGGCCGTCGGCGCCGAGGTCGCGGCCATCCTGTCCCGTGTCGGGCCCGAGCTTTTGGACGAGGCCACCCAGGCCCGCCGGGACCGCACGGTGGACGTCGACACCCTTGAAGAGGCGGTCGAGGCGGGGGCCACTGGCTTTGCCCGGATCCGGTCGGGGGCGTTGGGCCACGACGGCGAGGACCGCCTGGCCGCCCACGCGCTGTCGATCCGCTGTCTCCAGCGGCCCGACGGGGGTCTGGCCGAGGCCGACGACGGGGACGAAGGCGGGGAGGACCTGATCGCGGTGGTGGGCCGGTCCTACTGATCCGGACCTCCTGATCCGGCCGGATCAGGAGGTCCTCCGCCGGACCGGCGCCAGCGAGCGGACCGTCGGCACGGCCGAATTGCTATAATCCATGAGCTGTCCAGTTTGAGTATCAGTACCTCGGTGAAGCGTGGGCTGCGGCCCACGCTTTCGCTTTCCGGGAGTTCTTCGTGCTCGTACGCTAGGGAGCAGAAGGTGATGGAGACCGTCGAGAGGAGAGAGGAGGCATGGTGAAGAGCACGAACGATCTTGCGGACGCGCTGTCGCCCCTCCTCGAATCCCGGGGGCTGGACCTGATCGACGTCGAGCTCCACGGCTCCGAGCTCACCGTCTATGTCGACCGCCGGGGCGGGGTGGACCTCGACACGCTCGGTGATGCCACCCGCGCCGTCTCGGCCGCGCTCGACGAGATCGATCCGCTGCCGGGGCGTTACACCCTGGCGGTCTCCAGTCCGGGGCTCGAGCGGCGCCTGCGGACACCGGCCCACTTCATGCGGGCCGTCGGCGAGGCGGTGACCGTGCGGGTGCACGCCGGGACGTCTGAGGTGCGACGGGTCAGGGGCACGCTGGAGGAGGCGGACGAGAGCGGGTTCACTCTGGTCGGACCCGACCTCCCCGATGGCTCGCTCCGGATCACCTACGACGAGATCGAACGCGCCCGCACCATTTTTGAGTGGGGTCCCCAGCCGAAGCGAGTAAGAGGGTGAGCAGGTCATGAGCAAGACCAATTTCGAGTTTCTGGACGCGCTGGGACAGATAGCCCGCGACAAGGGGATCTCAGTCGAAACACTGCTCGACGCCCTGGCCAATGCGCTGGTGGCCGCCTACAAGCGGCGTCCCGACGCGGCCGAAGAGGCCGTGGTGACAATCGACCCCGACTCGGGTGAGATCCGCGTCTACGGCCAGGAGCTGGACGAGGACGGCGAGGTCATCCGCGAGTGGGACGACACGCCGGACGACTTCGGCCGCATCGCCGCGCAGACGGCGAAGCAGGTCATCCTCCAGCGCATCCGCGAAGTCGAGCGCGACATGAAGTACGAGGAGTACGCAGGGCGCGAGGGCGACATCGTGACCGGCATCGTGCAGCAGACCGACAACCGCTACACCCTTTTGGACCTGGGCAAGGTCGAAGCCCTGCTCCCGCAGGCCGAGCAGGTGTCCTATGAGCGCTACGAGCACGGCACCCGGCTCAAGGCTTACATCGTCGAGGTCCGCAAGACCAGCAAGGGTCCCCAGATCGTCGTCAGCCGCACCCATCCGGGCTTGATCAAGCGCCTCTTCGAGCTCGAGGTACCGGAAATCTCTTCGGGAGTGGTCGAGATCAAGGCGGCTGCACGCGAGCCCGGGCACCGCACCAAGATCGCGGTCTGGTCCAACGACCCCAACGTCGACCCGGTCGGGGCCTGCGTCGGCGCACGCGGGTCCCGGGTACGCATGGTCACCAACGAGCTGCGCGGCGAGCGCGTCGATGTGGTGCCGTTCTCCGACGATCCGGTCGATCTCATTCAGAACGCGCTGGCTCCGGCACGCGTGCGCGAGGTGCGACTGGACGAGGAGACCGGTACGGCGACGGTGGTCGTGAGCGACTTCCAACTCTCGTTGGCCATCGGCAAGGAGGGCCAGAACGCCCGCCTGGCGGCGCGACTCACCGGGTGGCGCATCGACATCAAGAGCGAGACGCAACTGGCCGAGGAAGAGGCCGGGTACGGGGACCAGGAGTGGGCCGAGGGCGAGTGGGTCGAGGACGAATCCGGAGAAATGGTCTGGAAGCCCGCCGAGGGCGGCGAGGCCATGTCAGCGGAGGAGTGGACCCACCAGGCCGATGTCGCCCCAGGTGACGAGGCGGCGACGGCAACGGAGGCGGCGACGGGGGCGGCAACGGCAACGGGGGAGGCCGGGGAGGCGTCCGAAGCAGCCCCGGCGACGCCGGACGGCCATGAGTCCGAATCGGCCACCGCGGTGGCCACCTCGACGCTCGCGGCCACAGAGGCCGAGGCATAGCACCGACACGGACCTGCGTCGGGTGCCGCACGGCACGCCCCACCGATGTGTTGGTCCGGGTCGTGCGGCAGGCCGACGGCCAGCTCAGGGTGGACCGAAAGGGCCCTGGCCGGGGTGCGTGGCTCTGCCGGGGGTCGGTCGCCTGCCTCCAGGAGGCGGGGCGCCGACGTGCCTTCCAACGGGCATACGGGGCACCAGTTGAGATGAACGCCATCGAGCAGCTTCGGGCAGATATCGCCCACGCGTCGAAGCAGGCTGTAGCCGATGTGCGAGGATAGGGGGCTGCCGGTGACCCCGGGGCCCCCACAGCACTTCCAGTACGAAGGACATAGAGAACCACTTGCCGAAGAAGATCCGCGTCTATGAACTGGCCAAAGAGCTAGGCCTCAGCAACAAGGAAGGGCTTGACCTGGCCCTTTCCCTTGGTATCGGGGTGAAGAGCCACTCGTCGTCCATTGAGGACGCGCAGGCGGACCGCGTCCGCCGAAAGGCCGACGCCGAAGGACTCCGTCGCGTCGTGACACCTGAGGAGCCGCCGGCACCACCACCGCCGGCCCCGGACAAGCGCGCCGCCGGCCGGACGATCTCGTCATCGACGCCGACGCGGACCACGGACGGCGAGGCCCGACCCCGCCTCATCAGCAGCAGGCCGACCGGGACCCCCGCCGCGACTGGCGCCGCCACCGCCGCCCCGCGCGTGGCGCCCCGACCCGCCCGGTCCGACGCCCCTGCCTCCGCACCCACTGCGCCGGCTCCCTCCGCACCACGTCCTACGGCACCCGCCGGCAGCCCGTCTCCGGCCGCCCCGGCTGCGCCCGCTGCACCCACTCCTCCGGCCGCGCCCGCTGCCCCGGCCCAGCCGTCCCCTCGGTCCGCTCCCGCGTCCGCGCCGACCGGCCCTGCGCCGCGTGGCGGCCTCGGCGGCGGCACCCCCCGCGGCGGCGACCCCCGCGGCGGCACCGGCTCCCGCACCCGCCCCGCTCCGCCGCACCTGCCGCGGCCGGGAGCACTCCGGCCGCACCGGCACCACCGGCCGAGCGGGCCCCCCGCCCGCCTTTGAGTCCTTCGGGGAAGCCGGTCCCCCCACCTCCGCCGCCACGGCCCCCGATCGGGCCCAGCGGACGGCCCATCCCACCCCCGCCGGGCATGGGCGGTCGACGCCCCTCGCCGCCCGCCGGGCGACCAGGTGGCAGCGGCTATCCCGCCCGCACCGGCGGCCGACCCGCCCCTGGGGCCGGACGTCCCACCGGCGGCCCGGGAGGCCCGGGCAGCAGCAGCTTCGGCAGCCGACCCTCCAGTGGCGGGTTCGGGGGCCGACCCTCCGGCGGCGGACCGGCCGGTGCGCCACCGGCAGCAGGCCGCAGCGGTCTCCCGGGGCGGCGCCCACCGCAGCGGCGCGCCCGCCGGCGCCGGCGCAACCTCGAAGAGCTCGAGCCCACGCAGCTCACCAGCTACCAGCCCTCGACCGCGCCGGTGCCCGAAGGCGAGGTCATTGTCGAGCGCGGCTCAACGGCGCGCGACCTCGGGCCCAAGCTGAATCGCAGTGCGGGTGACATCGTCCGCTTCCTCATGCTCCAGGGCGAGATGATCATGGCCACGCAGTCGTTGACCGACGACATGATCGAGCTCTTCGCGGCCGAAATCGGGGCCAGCGTGCGCCTGGTCGATCCGGGCGAGGAGCAGGAAGCGGAGTTGCTGGCCCGCTACTTCGAGGAGGAGGACGAGGAGGAGGACGCCGACCAGCGGCCCCGCCCGCCCGTGGTGACCGTGATGGGCCATGTCGACCACGGCAAGACCCTCCTGCTCGACCGCATCCGCTCGACGGACGTGGTGGCCGGCGAGGCCGGGGGCATCACCCAGCACATCGGGGCCTACCAGGTCGTCTGGAACGACAAGAGGATCACGTTCATCGACACCCCGGGCCACGCCGCCTTCACGGCGATGCGGGCCCGCGGCGCCCAGGCGACCGACATCGTCGTGCTCGTCGTCGCCGCCGACGACGGCGTCATGCCCCAGACCATCGAGGCTATCGATCACGCCACCGCGGCCGACGTGCCGATCATCGTGGCCGTGAACAAGATGGACCGCCCCGACGCCGACGCCACCCGTGTGCTGCAGCAGCTGTCCGAGCGCGGCCTGGTGCCCGAGGCCTGGGGAGGCGACACCATCGTCGTGGAGGTCTCGGCCCTGCAGCGGACCGGCATCGAGGAACTGCTCGAGCAGATCACCCTGGTGGCCGAGGTCGAAGAGCTGACCGCCAGGGTGGAGGGGGAGGCGCGCGGCGTCGTCCTCGAGGCCAACCTGGAAGCCGGTCGGGGGCCGGTGGCCACCGTCATCGTCCAGCAGGGCACCCTGCGCGTGGGCGACCCCGTGGTGGCCGGTGCCGCCTGGGGCAAGGTCAAGGCACTGGTCGACGATCTCGGCGATCACGTGAAAGAAGCCCTTCCGTCCACGCCGGTCCAGGTGCTCGGTTTCTCCGAGCCGCCGCACGCCGGGGACGAGATGCGGGGGGCGAAGGACCTGGCGCGGGCCCGTACGCTCGGGGAGGCGAGGGCCCAGCGGTTCCGGCTCTCGGGCCACAAGCCCGTCGCATCGGCCGCCACCGGGGCCAAGCTGGAAGACCTCTTCGAGCAGATCCAGCGGGGCGAGACGGCCACGCTCAACATTGTGCTCAAGGCCGACGTGCAGGGTTCGTTGGAGGCAGTGACCGAGAGCCTCAAGCGTCTCGAGCGTGAGGACGTGAAGCTGAGCTTCGTCCTGCGCGGCATCGGGGGCATCACTGAGAACGACGTCCAGCTGGCTGCCGCATCGAGCGCCACCATCATCGGCTTCAACGTGCGACCGGACAAGCGCTCCCGGGAGCTGGCCGAATCTTCCGACGTGGAGATCCGGACCTACGAGATCATCTACAAACTGCTCGAGGACATCGAGGCGGCCATGCTCGGCCTGCTCTCGCCGCTGTACGAGGAGGTGGTCACGGGCGAGGCCGAGGTGAGGGAGATCTTCCGCGTGCCGCGGGTCGGGGCCATCGCCGGATGCTACGTGCGGGAGGGCAAGATCACCCGTGGCTCGAAGGTCCGGTTCCTGCGCGACGGCGCCGTCATCTGGAAGGGCGCCATCGTCTCCCTGCGCCGTTTCAAGGACGACGCCCGGGAGGTGGCGGCCGGGTTCGAGTGCGGCATCGGCCTCTCCGATTTCCAGGACCTCCACCCCGGGGACATCATCGAAACATTTGAGGAGCGCGAGATCGCAAGGACGTGACGTCACGGTGAAGCGACGGACGGCGACGTACCCCCGCGCCCTGCGGGTCAATCAGGTGTTGCGGCAGGTGATCGCCGAAGAGCTCGAGCGGCTGGCGGACGCCGACGAGCGCATCCGCATGGTCACCGTGACCTCAGTGGACACGGCGGCCGACATGCGGACGGCCACCGTGTTCCTGGCCACCCTGGACGACGATGCGGCCGCCGCGCTCGAAGAGCGCCGCCCCCATCTCCAGCGCCTCATCGGGGCCCAGGTGACCCTCAAGCGCACGCCGCGGCTGACGTTCCGCGCCGATCCGGCTATCGCCGCCGGATCCCGGGTCGAAGAGCTGCTCCGGGGCCTGGACAGGGATCACGAACCCCCTGAGTGATGAGTGGGCTCATTGAGCGTGGGGTCGGGCGGTGAGCGCCACCGGTCTCGTCGTGATCGACAAGGAGGCCGGGTGGACGTCGCATGACGTCGTCGCCCGCTGCCGCCGCATTTTCGGGCAGCGACGGGTGGGTCACGCCGGTACCTTGGATCCCGATGCGACCGGGGTGCTCCTGGTCGGCCTGGGGCGGGCCACCCGCCTCATGCGGTTCCTGACCGCGCTCCCGAAGACCTATGTGGCCGAGATCGTCCTCGGCACGGCCACGTCGACGCTCGACGCATCGGGGGAGGTGGTCGGGGAGTGGGACATGACGGCCGTGACGCCCGCCCAGGTCCGTGCGGCCGCCGCCGCCCTCACAGGGGCCATCGAGCAGGTCCCGCCCATGGTGTCCGCCGTCAAGATCGGCGGGCGCCGGCTCCACGAACTGGCCCGCCAGGGGATTGAGGTCGAGCGCCCGCCCCGCAAGGTCTCGGTGTACCGCTTCGACGTCGAACCCGACCCCGGACGGCCCGGTGTCTACCGGGCCGAGGTGGAATGCTCCTCGGGGACCTACATCCGGGTCCTGGCCGACGACATCGGCACCGCGCTCGGTGGAGGGGCCCACATCGGCCTGTTGCGACGCACCCGCATCGGTTCGTTCGGAGAGGGCGAGATGCGCCCCTTGGACCACTTGACCCACGACGCCATCCTCACCCCGGCCCAGGCCATGCGCGACCTGGCCCTGGTGCCGGTAGAGCCCGAGATAGCCGGCCTGATCGGGCGGGGACTGGCCCTCGACCGGGTCCCCATCGGTGCCGTGGGCGATGGCCCCTGGGCCATGGTGGACCGGCACGGGAGCCTGCTGGCCGTCTACGAGGCCACGGGAACCGACCGCATCAAACCGGCCGTCGTAGTGGCCGGCGGCTGACGTCTAGTTTTAACGCGCGATGCCCGGAACTGCCGTCTCCATCGGCGCCTACGATGGCGTGCACCTCGGGCATCGGGCCCTCCTGCGTGATCTCTCCGCCCGGGCCGAGGCGGCGGATCTCTCGACCGTCGTGGTGACCTTCGATCGGCATCCGGCCGGTGTGGTGCGGCCCGAGTCCGCGCCGCCCCAGCTCACCGACCTGGAGCAGAAGCTCGAACTGCTGGCCGCCTGCGGCGTCGACCGCACCTACGTGGTGGCCTTCGACGAGAACCGCGCCAACGAGTCCGCCGAGGACTTCGTCAAGGAAGTACTGGTGGACCAGCTGAACGCCCGTCTGGTGGTGGTGGGGGAGGACTTCCACTTCGGCCACGGGCGCAAGGGCAACGTGGCCCTCTTGACCAAACTGGGCCAGCAGTACGGCTTCGAGGTGATCGGAGCCCGGCTCACCGGCGACGGCACTGAATCTGAAGCGACCGAGCCGGTCTCGTCCACCCGTATCAGGACGCTGGTGGCGCAAGGGGACGTCGTCGGGGCGGCCGCGCTGTTGGGCCGGCCCCACGAGGTCAGGGGCGCGGTGGTGCGCGGGGACGGGCGGGGCGGCCCTGAGCTGGGCTTCCCGACCGCCAACCTCGCCGTGGCCGACGACATCGCGCTCCCGGCCGACGGGATGTACGCCGGGTATTTCACCCGGGCCGACGGCTCTGTGCACCCGGCGGCCATCTACGTGGGGCGCCGCCCCACCTTCTACGAGCCGGGCACCGCATCGGTCCTGGTGGAGGCCTACCTCCTCGACTTCGACGGGGACCTCTACGGCGAGCACAGCCGGGTGTCGTTCGTCGACCGCCTCCGGGGCGACCAGAAGTTCGACACCGTGGACGCCCTCATCGCCCAGATGCACCAAGATGTGGCGAACGCGGAGAAGGTGCTCTCGGCTGATCGCTGAGCACCTGCTAGGCTGTTCGCCGGTTGGGGCTGGTCCCCGCCCTACTCCTTCAACGTTCCGAGGTTCTTCGATTTATGCCCGACACGCAGGCCACTATTGCCGAGTACCGGCTGCACGACAGTGACACAGGGTCACCGGAGGTGCAGATCGCACTGCTGTCGGGTCGGATCAACCATCTGACGGAGCATTTGAAGAGTCACAAAGGGGACCACCACACTCGACGCGGCCTGATGAAACTCATCGGCCAGCGTCGTCGGCTGCTCGATTACGTGCGAAAGAACGACGTCGAGCGCTACCGCACCATCATCGGCCGTCTCGGCATTCGACGGTAACGAGCACATAACGGGCGTCTTAGGACGCTGGCTGCCAGTCGCCGGTCACTTCCAAAAGGGAGGTGGTCGACCACTGGGAACCAGCCAAAAGATGCCCCCAAACACCAAACACGAGGAGCATCATGGCTGACGCCATTTCCGTGTCGGGCCCCATCAGTGGCACCGACCGCACCCTTTCGTTCGAAGCCGGAAAGTTGGCCCAGCTGGCCGACGGAGCCGTTGTCGCACGCATCGGGGACACCGTCCTTTTAGCCACGGCCACGGCCGCGCGCTCGGTACGGGAGGGAACCGACTTCTTCCCCCTGACCGTCGACATCGAAGAGAGGACCTACGCCGCCGGGAAGATCCCCGGCTCGTTCTTCCGCCGGGAGGGCAAGAGCTCGGACCAGGCCATCTTGACCTGCCGGCTGATCGACCGCCCGCTGCGCCCGTCGTTCCCCAGCGGCTTCCGCAACGAGGTCCACGTGGTCGGCACGATCTTCGGCGCCGACCAGGTCAACCCCCACGACGTGCTGGCCATCAACGCCGCCTCGGCCGCCCTCATGATCTCGGGCATCCCCTTCGACGGGCCGATCGGCGCCGTCCGGGTGGCCTACAGCGTCGACGGGACCTGGATCCCGCACCCCACCTTCCAAGAGGGCGACGCCGCCACCTTCGAGCTGGTGGTCGCCGGCCGGGCCCTCGATGAGACCTCCGAGACCGACATCGCCATCATGATGGTGGAAGCCGGCGGGACCGAGCACTCGTGGGACTACTACGAGGCCGGTGCGCCCAAGGTCAACGAAGAGGTGCTGGCTGCTGGCCTCGAGGCGGCCAAGACTTGGATCCGCGAGTCGATCCTCCTGCAGCGCCAGCTGCTGGCCGACGTGATCGCCGCCCACGGGCCGATCGAGCCCATGGCGTTCACCACGCAGGTCGACTACACCGAGGACGTGTGGGCCCGGGTCGAGGCCGTCGGCACCGACCTCATCGCCAAGGCCAACCTGGTCACGGCGAAAGCCGAGCGCAACGCGGCGCTCGACGGGGCGGCCAAGGAGATCCAAGAGGCGCTGGCCGTCGAGTTCGAGGGCCGCACCGGCGAGATCAAGGCCGCCATCCGCTCGTTGACCAAGAAGCTGGTGCGCAAGCGCATCGTCGAAGACGGCCTGCGGGTCGACGGCCGCGGCACGGCCGACATCCGCCCGCTCTCGGCCGAGATCGACCTCTTCCCCACGGCGCACGGCTCGGCCCTGTTCCAGCGGGGCGAGACCCAGGTGCTCAACGTCACCACCCTCGGCATGCCCCGCATGGCGCAGATGCTCGACACGATCACCCCGGTCGACTCCAAGCGCTACATGCACCACTACAACTTCCCGCCCTTCTCGACCGGGGAGACCGGCTTCATGCGGGGCCCCAAGCGCCGCGAGATCGGCCACGGCCTGCTGGCCGAGCGGGCCCTCCTGCCCGTCGTGCCCAGCGCCGAGGAGTTCCCCTACACCCTGCGTGTCGTCTCCGACGTGCTCGCCTCCAACGGCTCGACGTCGATGGCGTCGGTCTGCGGCTCGACCCTCTCGTTGATGGCCGCCGGTGTGCCCCTCAAGGCTGCGGTGGCGGGAATCGCCATGGGCCTGGTCTACGACGAGGGCACCTACGTCACCCTGACCGACATCTTGGGCTCCGAGGACGCCTTCGGTGACATGGACTTCAAGGTGGCGGGTACCGCTGACGCGGTGACCGCCCTCCAGCTCGACACCAAGATCGCCGGCCTGCCGGCCGACGTGCTGGCAAAGGCGCTCCTGCAGGCCAAGGAGGCCCGCCTCACGATCCTCGGCGTCATGGCCGGTGCCATCGCCGAGCCCCGTGACCACGTGGCCAACAGCGCCCCGAAGATCGTCTCCATGGAGATCCCGATCGACAAGATCGGCGAGGTCATCGGGCCCAAGGGCAAGGTCATCAACACCCTGCAGCAGGAGACGGGCGCGGACATCGCGGTCGACGACGACGGCATGGTGGGCACGGTGACCATCGGCGCCAAGGACGGCAACGCCGTCGAGGAGGCGCGTCGGCGTATCTCGCTCATCCTCGACCCGCCCACGGCCGATGTCGGCGCGGTGTACGCCGGCAAGGTGGTCAACATCACCAAGTTCGGCGCCTTCGTCAACGTGCTGCCCGGACGGGACGGCTTGCTGCACATCTCCAAGCTCTCGCCTCTGGCCGGTGGCAAGCGGATCAACAACGTGGAAGACGTCTTGACGTTGGGCCAGCCGATCGAGGTCAGGGTGGACGACATCGACCCGCAGGGCAAGGTGTCCCTGTCGCTGGCGTCGGTGCCCGAAGGCTCTGTCGACGTCTCGTCTTCGGGCGACTCCGGTGGGGGAGACCGCGAGCGCGGTGACCGCGACCGTGGTGGGCGTGATCGCGACGTGATCGCGATCGGCGAGCGCGGCGAGCGCAACCGGGACAGCGGGTCTTCGTCGGCCGCCGCTCCGGCGCCGGCCGCCAACGGGGTGCCCTCCTTCGAGGACGCCTTCGAGGCCGAGCTCGTCTCCGAGCTCGGGGACCTCGGCCCCGGCGCGGTCGAGGCCGAGGGCCGCAGTAGCAGTGGCGGCGACCGCCGCCCGCCACGCGGCCGCTCGCGTCGCCGTTGATCGAAAGCTCTGTCCTACCGAGCGGCATCCGCCTGGTCACCGAGACCATGGCGGATGTGCGCTCGGTGGCGGTGGCGTACTGGGTGGGCTCGGGCTCGCGTGACGAATCCGACGAGCTGGCCGGCGCCTCGCACTTCCTCGAGCATCTGCTCTTCAAGGGCACGTCGACACGTTCGGCCGCGGCCATCGCCGAGGCGCTCGACGAGGTGGGGGGCGACTGCAACGCCTTCACCACCAAGGAGTACACCACCTTCTACGTGCGGCTCCTGTCCGAGCACCTCCCGCTCGGGCTCGACATTCTGAGCGAGATCATGTGGGATCCGGCGCTCCGTCCTTCCGACGTGGACGCCGAGCGCACCGTCATACTCGACGAGATCCTGATGCACGCGGACGAGCCGGCCGATCTGGTGGCCGAGCACTGGCAGTCCTCGTTGTTCCCGGGCCACGCGCTCGGGCGCGACACGCTCGGTACGCAGGCCACGGTGGGCGATCTGGACGCGCAGGACATACGCCGCTTCTTCGCACACCATTACCGCCCGGGCAACATGGTGGTCTCGGTGGCCGGGGACTGCACCCACGAGGGCGTGGCGGCCGACCTGGAGCGACGCTTCGCCGGTCAACCGGGCGGGACGGCCCCCGCCCGCACCGCGCCCGGGCCCGAGGCCGAGCGACTGCACGTCGTCCGGCGTCCGACCGAGCAGGCCCACGTCGTCTACGGGGTGCGCTCGGTCTCACGCTTCGACGAACGCCGCTTCGCCCTCGCCGTGCTCAACCACGTCCTCGGCGGTGGGCTGTCGAGCCGGCTCTTCCAAAAGGTGCGCGAGGAGCGCGGTCTGGCGTACTCGGTCTGGTCCGAGCGGGCCACCTACCAAGATGCCGGTTCACTGGCCGTCGTCGTCGGCACCGCTCCGGACAACGTGGACGAGGTGCTGCGTATCGTGACCGCAGAGCTCGAGCTGCTCGCCGAGCACGGGATCACCGACCGCGAGCTCGCCGTAGCCAAGGGGAACCTGCGAGCCGAGATGCTGCTCTCGGGAGAGGACTCGGGTGCCCGCATGGGCCGCATCGGGGCCGCCATGCTCCTGCACGGCGAGGTGCAGACGATCGACGAGGTGCTGGCCCGCATCGAGGCGGTCGATCGCCACGAGGTGCTGGCCCGGGCGCAGGAGCTGGTCGAGGCGCCCCGCACGCTCAGTGCCGTCGGGCCCTTCGACGAGTCCGCCTTCGCCGACCACGTTGCGTCACTGGCCGGCCATTAGGGTTCAGCACCATGCACAAGGTCGGTGTCGTCGGGGCCGGCGGCCGGATGGGCCGCGAGGTGTGCCGTGCCGTCGCCGCCGCTCCCGACCTCGAGCTCGTGGCCGCGGTGGACCCGGGTCATGCCGGACAGCGCATCGAGGGACTGATCGTGGTCGGCGATGTCGCCGCCCTGCGCGAGCAGGACGCCGAGGTGGTGGTCGATTTCAGCGTGGCCGAGGCCGTGCGCGCCAACCTCCCCGTCTACGCCCAGGAGGGCATCCATGCCGTCGTGGGCACGACCGGGCTGGGTGATGCCGAGCTCGAGGCCGCGGCCCAGCTCTTCGCCGACTCGCCCGCCAATGCGGTGGTGGCGCCGAACTTCGCCATCGGCGCTGTGCTCCTCATGCGCTTCTGCGAGCTCGCCGCCCCCCACATGGACGGGGTCGAGGTGATCGAGCTCCACCACGACGCCAAGCGGGATGCTCCCTCCGGGACGGCCCGGCAGACCGCCGCAGGGATGGCGGCCGCCCGGGCCCGGGCGGGCTCGGCGCCGCTGCCCCCGGATCCGACGACCGAGCACGTCCTCCCCGGAGCCCGGGGAGGCGAAGGTCCCGGCGGCATCCGGATCCATTCGGTGCGCCTTCCGGGCCTGATCGCCCACGAAGAGGTGATCTTCGGCGCGCTGGGTCAGAGCCTGACCATCCGCCATGACTCCTACGACCGCAGCTCGTTCATGCCCGGCGTGCTCTTGGCCGTGCGGTCCGTGTCCGGCCGCCCGGGCCTCACGGTCGGCCTCGATGCTCTCCTCGATCTGTGAGTGCCAACGCACCGTGAGCCAGGTCTCCCCGTGAGCCAGGTCTCCCCGTGAGCGACGTGCGGGAGCGCCTGTTGCAGGCAACCTATGACTGTGTGGCCCGCTGGGGACTGGCCAAGACCACGGTCGAGGACGCCGCCCGGGAAGCGGGCGTGTCGCGGGCTACCGTCTACCGCTATTTCCCGGGGGGCCGTGACGAGCTGATCGGCGCCGTGGTCGGGTGGGAGTTCGCCCGTTTCTTCCTGCGCCTCTACGACGAGGTGCACGAGGCCGAGACGCTCGAAGAGGTCATGGAGCGGGGCCTGGTCTTCGCGCACAACGCCATCCTCGAGCACGAGGTGCTCCAGCGCATCCTCCAGACCGAGCCCGAGATCCTGGTGCCCCGTCTCACGGTGGAGGCGAACGAGACGCATACGCTGATCGCCGCCTTCCTGGTGCCCTACCTGGTCCGTCACGGCATGGCGGAGGGGGCCGACCTCAATGCGGCGGCGGACTTCTTGGCCCGCATGGTCCTTTCGTACATCGGCTCCCCCGGCCGGTGGGACCTCAACGATCCCGAACAGGTGGCCCGCCTGGTTCGGGCGGAGTTGCTGGCCGGCATCCGATGAGCGACGCGCCGACGTGCGTCAATCATCCCGACCGTCCGGCGTCGGCGGCCTGCGCCCACTGCGGCAAGCCCATCTGTACCGAGTGCATGCACCAGGCGCCAGTGGGGTGGCAGTGCCCGGACTGCATCGCCGCCGGAGCCAAGCAGACGCGGGTGATCAGGCCGTTCGCCGGGTCGGGACCCGGCGCCCCCGGCCGGACCGGGATCGTCGGATCGACCAACCCGACGCCGGTGGTAATCGGGCTGGTCGTCGTCAACGTGGTGGTCTTCGTCGTCAGCGGCTTCGGCAAGGCCAGCGTGATCGACCGCTTCGGGGGACTGTCCCACCAGGTCCACCAATCCGACCAGTACTACCGGTTCTTCACCTCGATGTTCCTCCACCTCAACGTCTTGCACATCGGCTCGAACATGATCACCCTGCTCATCGTCGGGCCGGCGGTGGAGGTGATGCTCGGTCGCTCGCGCTTCTTGTCCCTCTACCTGGTGGCCGGGCTGGGCGGCAGCGTCTCCTCCTACCTGTTCTCGCCGGGCAACAGCGTCAGTGCCGGAGCGTCCGGGGCCATCTTCGGGGTGATGGGCGCGTACGTCGTGCTGGCGCACGCCCGGCGCTACCCGTTGGCTCCGGTCGTCGCCCTCATCGCGATCAACCTGGTGATCGGTTTCACCGGCAGTATCGACTGGCGGGACCACCTCGGGGGGTTGGTCGTCGGGGTCGTGCTCGCGGCGGCCTATGACTACAGCGCCAACCTGCGCCCGGCTTCCCGCCGCATCGGCCTCACCGTCGGCGTGACGGTGGCCGTGCTGGCCGTTCTGGTCGTCGTGGTGGCCGCCGTCCCCCCGGGACACCCGTACCTGCAATTCGGTTGACATTGAGACAAAAGTCGCCATACTGTTTCAACAGTGGCGCAAGTACGTGCGAGGACAGGGGACGGTCGGCCCGGACTGGCGGAGCGAGGACACAAGGTGCTGCGGCACCTGGGGGCCGACGATCGCTCCTCGACCAGGGTCCGTCTCGTCGATGCCGCCCTGACCTGCCTGGCCCGCCAGGGCATTGGCAAGACCACTGTCGATGACATCGCCCGAGAGGCCGGATTCTCCCGGGCCACGCTCTACCGGACGTTCCCCGGCGGCAAGGACGCGGTCATCGCGGCGGTGGTGGAGACCGAAGTGGCGCGCCTGTTCTCGTCCTTGGCCGTCGTCATGGGTGAGGCCACCGACCTCGAGGACGTGCTGGTGGCCGGCATGGTCGAGTCGGCCCGGCGTCTCAGCGGCCACCGCGCGCTGGCCTACCTGCTGATCCACGAGCCCGACGTGATCCTGCCCCGCTTGATCTTCGCCGAGATGGACCGGGTCCTCTTCATCGCCGGGGACTTCGCCGCCCCGTTCTTCGCCCGCTGGCTCTCGCCCGACGAGGCCTCGCGTGCGGCCGAGTGGGCCGTCCGCATCGTTCTGTCGTATCTCGCCGACCCGGCCCCGGGCACCGACCTGTCCGACCCCGAGGACACCCGCGCCCTGGTGCGCGCCTTCGTCATGCCGGGCATTCTCGCCCTGCGGTCGACCTCCACCACCACCTCAACCTCGTCCGCCACCATCGCCACCTCGTCCCATCCGTTCACCAACGCCAAAAAGGGAGCCGTGCCATGACCACTCTCAGCGACGACGAGCGCGCCGCCATGAAGAGCAACCTCGACATCATCGGGCGGGACGACATCAACGATCTCGAAGCGGTGTTGAGCTTTGTGGGGCACTACGACGTGGACGGCTATCACCGCGTCCCCGACAACTGCCCGGCCGAGTTCACCTGGGACTACGAGAAGGGCGCCAAGCCCCAACTCGACAAGCTCTACGAGAAGGCCAAGAAGGCCCAGTGGAACGGCCAGACCGACCTGGACTGGACCATCGAGGTCGACCAGGAGAGGGTCGTCATGAACAACGCCGAGGCCAACCCCGAGCAGATGCAGTGGGGCGCCGCCGACCTCTCGGGCACGGTGCTGGCGAAGTGGGGCGACAAGGAATGGCTGAAGTTCGGCATCGAGAACCAGAATTGGTTGCTGTCGCAGTTCATGCACGGGGAGCAGGGGGCACTGCTCTGCACGGCGAAGATCGTCGAGACCGTCCCGTGGATCGACGCCAAGTACTACGCCGCCACCCAGGTGATGGACGAGGCCCGCCATGTCGAGGTCTTCTCCAAGTACCTCGACACCAAGCTCTCCGGCCACTACCCGATGAACGGCCACCTCGGCCTGCTGCTCGACGACATCGTCAGTGACTCCCGCTGGGACATGACCTACCTCGGCATGCAGATCATGGTCGAGGGGCTCGCCCTGGCCGCGTTCGGCTTCATCCACGCCATGACGACCGAGCCACTGCTCAAGAAGATGTTGCGGTATGTCATGGCCGACGAGGCCCGTCACGTGGCCTTCGGCGTGCTGAGCCTCCAGGAGTACTACAAGGAGCTCAGCACGGCGGAGTTGCGCGAGCGCCAGGAATTCGCCTTCGAGGCAGCTATCCGCATGAAGGACCGCCTGGTCATGCAGGAAGTCTGGGAGCGGCTGGAGGTCCCGATGGCCGATGTCATGAAGGTGCACATGCAGGCACCCGATCGCGACGACTTCCAGATCCTGCTCTTTTCGAAGATCGTCCCCAACCTCAGGAAGCTCGGCCTGCTCGATGCCGCAGACGGCTGGCTGCGCCAGAAGTTCACCGATATGGGCGCCATCGCGTTCGAGCACCTCACCGACTCGACCGAGGACGAGGACGCGTTCGCCGACGGCTCGCCGGCCGAACGCCAGGTGGCGTAGTGCGCCGGCGGGCCCGCAGGCGGGCGTAGGCGCCGGCGGGCGTACGCGCCGGGCCGGGAGCCTCGCCTCAGGCGCCTCGCCTCGCCTCGCAGGGAGCGGCTGGTAGCGTGAGGTGCTCATGAGCCCCCACTTCGACTCGCCCCGCTTCGGGCGCGTCGTCACCGCCATGGTGACCCCGTTCGACGATGCGGGTGCGCTCGACCTCGATGCGGCGGTCGAACTCGCCCGCTGGCTGGCCGGTCACGGTAGCGACGGCCTGGTGCTCAGCGGGTCCACCGGCGAAAGCTCGGTTCTCTCGGACGAGGAGAAGTGCGACCTTTGGAGCGCCGTGGCGTCGGCCGTCACCATCCCGGTTATCGCCGGCACAGGGTCGAACGACACCGACCACTCGGTGAAGTTGACTGCCCGCGCCAAGGCGTGCGGCGTCGATGGAGTGCTGGTAGTGACGCCGTACTACAACCGACCTTCGCAGAGCGGCCTCTACGAGCACTTCAGCGCGGTGGCCGACGCCGCCGGAGGCCTGCCCGTCACGCTCTACGACATTCCCGCCCGCACCGGTCGTCGGATCGCCGGGTCCACGCTCTTGCGCCTGGCCCACGACGTCCCGGCCATTGTGGCGCTCAAGGACGCCGCGGGCGACCCGGCGGGCACCGCACATCTGGCCGCGCGTGCCCCCTCGGGCTTTCAGATCTACAGCGGCGACGACGTGATGACGCTGCCGCTCTTGGCCGTCGGCGCGGTGGGCGCCATCAGCGTCGCCTCGCACTGGGTCGGGCCGCAGCTGGGAGCGGTGATCGAGGCATTTCTCGGAGGCGACCTGGCCGGGGCGATCGCCGGCAACGCCCAGCTGCTCGACGCCATCGACTTCCAATCGAGCGAGGAGTACCCCAACCCTCTGCCCGCCAAGGCGATCTGCCGCGCCATGGGCCTGCGCGGTCGGACAGTGCCGTCTGCCCATGGGCGCAGCGTCGCCGGAACTCGACGCGCAGGCCGCCAAAATCCTGGCGGCCTGTCGGCCTCCCGAGCGCAACGGGCCAACCGGTTGCCTGACAAAGCGAACCAACGACCCAAGGCGTCTCCCGTCCGTGTCGTCTTTCTCGGGGGGCTCGGGGAGATCGGCCGCAACTGCGCCTGCATCGAGGTCGACGGCCGCATCATCGTCCTCGACTGCGGCATCATGTTCCCCGACGCCGACATGCCCGGCGTGGACCTGGTCCTGCCCGAGTTCACCTACCTCCGGGAGCGGGCCGACCGGGTCGACGGCATCGTCCTGACCCACGGCCACGAGGACCACACCGGGGGTCTGGCGTATCTCCTGCGCGATCTGCAAGTGCCCATCTACGGGTCCGAGCTCACGGTCGGGCTGGCCCGGCACCGGGTGGAGGAGGCCGGCCTCGGCCACCGGACGGAGTTCATCGCCGTGGGCGACGGCGAGCGCCGGCGTATCGGGCCGTGCGATGTGGAGTTCATCCCGGTCACCCACTCGGTGCCCAATGCGTTTGCCATCGCCTTCCACACGCCCCAGGGCGTCATCCTCCACTCGGGTGACTTCAAAATCGACCTGCAGCCGGTCGACGGTCGCCGCACCGACCTCTCCCGCATGGGGGAGCTGGCCGAGACCGAGGGCATCCGGCTGCTGCTGTCGGACTCCACCAACGCCGAGGAGCCCGGCTTCACCGAATCCGAGTCCTCAGTCGGCATCGCCCTCCGCCGGGTCTTCGCCTCGCAGACCGACCAGCGCATCATCGTGGCCTGTTTCGCCAGCCACATGCACCGGGTGCAGCAGATCATCGACGCCGCCGTGGCCAACGGCCGCAAGGTGGCGACGTTGGGACGCTCCATGGGCAAGAACGTGGAGTTGGGAATCCGGCTGGGCATCATCACCATCCCCAAGGGCACCCTGATCGACATCGAACACGTCGACACCGTCCCTCCGGAGCAGATGTGCGTGATCTCGACCGGTTCCCAGGGCGAGCCGATGTCGGCTCTCTCGTTGATGGCGACGGGCGACAACAAGTGGCTCCGGGTCGGCGAGGGCGACACGGTGGTCATCAGCGCCCACCCCATCCCCGGCAACGAGTGGTCGGTGGGGCGGGTGATCGACGAGCTCTACCGGCGGGGAGCCGAGGTGGTCCACACCGGCGCCGAGGCCGTCCACGTCAGTGGCCACGCCAGGCAGGGCGAGCTCCGGACGCTGATGTCCGTGACCAAGCCGGAATGCTTCGTCCCGGTGCACGGCGAGTACCGGCACCTCGTGCACCATGTGCGCCTCGGACTGTCCATGGGTATCGCGCCCTCGAAGGTGCTGCTGTGCGAGGACGGCGATGCCGTGCAGCTGAACGCCAAGGGGATCACCCGCGACGGCAAGGTGGCCGCCGGGTATGTCTATGTCGACGGCACCGTGGGCGACATCGGCCACGGTGTGCTGCGCGACCGGCAGAAGCTGGCCGAAGAGGGCGTCGTGATGGTGGTGGTGACCGTGGATCCGCGGCAGGGCACGCTGAGCGAGGCTCCGGTCATCGAGACCCGCGGCTGGGTCCACGCGCCCGAGGCGGAGGCGCTCCTGGGCGAAGCCAGCGACGTGGTCGGCGCAGCCGTGACCAGTGCCCTGCGCGACGGGGCGCGCGATAGCGAGGTCCTCTGCCGCCATGCCCGCAAGGCGCTGGGCAAGTTCGTGGGTGACCGCACCCGGCGCCGGCCGATGATCGTGCCTGTCGTCCTGATGGTCTGAAGCGGCCGCCGACAACAGCGGCCGCCTACAGCAGGGAGAGCTGCGCGGCCGGCGTGATCTGCACCGGTGCCGCCGGGGCGTAGGTGGAGCGTCCCGTCACACCGCACCGGATGGCCGTGGCGCGGACCACCTCGGCAATCCGGTCCCGCTCACTCTGCGCTTGATAGGCGCCGCTGCGGAAACGCTCCTTGGTCGACGCGTAGAGGTCGGGCCGCACGGTCTTCAGCCAGCTCGAGGTAGTGCTCCCGCACGCTGCCGCGGAGGTGCAGCGCCACCCCGCTGATGGAGACCGCGCCGGCCGCGGCGGCGGCTTCGACCGCCGCCCGCACCTGATCGTCGGAGTCGGAGAGCCCCGGAAGGACCGGGGCGACCAGCACGCCGCAGGAGAGGCCGGCGTCGGTGAGGCGTCGCACCGCCGCCAGGCGCTGGTCGGGTGGGGGAGTCCCCGGCTCCGTCACCCGCCACACGGAACGGTCGAGGCAGCCCACGGAGAAATTCAGCGCCACGTGGGTCCGGGTGGCCGCGGCGGCCAGTACGGCCGTGTCGCGCAGGATGAGGGTCGACTTGGTCAGGATGCTGAAGGGATTCCGTGCCTCCGAAAGGAGCCCGATGATGCCCTGGGTCAGGTGGTACTTGCCCTCGGCGTGTTGGTAGGGGTCGGTGTTGGTGCCCATGGCGATGTGATCCCCGCTCCACTTGGAGGAGCGCAATTCGGCCCGCAGTCGCTCGACTGCGTTGATCTTCACCACAATCTTTTTCTCGAAGTCCTCGCCCACGTCGAGGCCGAGATACTCGTGCGTCGGCCGGGCGAAGCAATAAACACAAGCATGGCTGCAACCCCTATAGCAATTGATCGTGTAGCGGAACGGCATCTGGCTCTGCGGGGGCACCGCATTGATGATCGAACGGGCGTTGACGTGGAGAAACTCCAGTCCGGCGTAGGCGCCCCTTCCGACGTGGCGGGTGGCCTTCCGCTCATCGGAGAAGAGCGTGCCGTCCTCTTCGGTCTCCGCCAAGGCCCAGCGCAGTGCCATTCCGGTAGAATAGCGAACATATGTTCGATTCTCAACCGGCCGTGGCTGCTTCTCCAGCGACGGAGTGTCCCCCGAAATGGCCCGGCACAGCAGTAATCTCATCGTCACTGTGGTTATGACGCCGAAGCGCCGAGCGGCCGCGGCGCGCGCCCCGGCTCGGAAGGCCACCACCCGGGGAGCGCACCAGGCTCCCCGAAGGAGGGCGGCCGCCGCTCCGGAACCGTCGATCTTCCAACGCCACGCCGCCGACCTGTGGGCGATCGGGCTGATCACCCTGGGCGTCCTTCTCGCCCTGGCCCTCTGGGGCGGGGGGCTCGGGCCCATCGGCCACCACGTCAACACCGGCTTCGCCTACCTCGTCGGCTGGATGCGCTACCTCATCCCGCTCGTCAGCATCGGTGCGGCCATCGTGCTGCTGTTGGAGCGGGAACGGCCCGAACCGCTCCGCACCGGCCTGGGAGCCCTCCTGGGCGTGGTCGGGTTCTGTGGGCTGGCGGAGTTGGCCAACGGCCACCCCACCTTTCACGACTCGCAGCAACTGCGTGGTGCCGGCGGTTGGATCGGGGTGCTTGTCGGGCATCCCCTCCGTGCCGGGATCGGCTCGGCCGGGGCCGCCGTGCTCTTCATCGCGCTGATCATCGTGGCGTGTCTCATCGCCACGGGTGTCTCGCTGGCCACCTTTGGCCACGCCATGCGGGTCGGCGCAGGCGCCGTGGGCTCCACTGTGGCCTCGTGGTGGAACGCCGGCGTGCTGAAGGACGAGGTCGACGACGAGGAAGAGCCCGAGGAGGAGCCCGTCCCCAAGGCCAAAAGGGTCAGGGTGCTACAGACGCCGCCCGAGCAGCTGGTCGAGGACGAGGAGCCCGAGGTGGCCGAGGTGGCCGAGGTGGAGGAGCCCGAGCCTGACGAGGAGCCGGCCCGGCTCCCCGCCGTTGTGGGCGCCACCCCGCGGGCGGGCGGCCAGTGGCAGCTCCCGAAGATCTCGCTGCTCTCAGCCACCAAGCAGCTGAGCCAGGACCTCCGCCAACTCGAGGTCGCCGGGCAGACGCTCGTGGCGGCCCTCGAGGCGCACGGGGTGACGACGACCCTCCTGGGCAAGACGGTGGGACCCACGGTGACCCGCTTCGAGCTGGAGCTCGGGGCCGGGGTCAAGGTGGCGCGGGTCACCAGCCTCTCGCGCGACATCGCCTATGCCATGGCCTCCCCGGATGTGCGGATACTGGCCCCGATCCCCGGCAAGTCGGCCATCGGCGTCGAGGTGCCCAATCGGAACCGGCAGCTGGTGGCGCTGCGGGACATCCTCGATTCGCCCGAGGCCAAGGCGGCCACCCACCCGCTCGAAGTGGCCATGGGTCGCGACATCGCGGGACGGGCCGTCATGGCCAATCTGGCCGAGATGCCCCACATCCTGATCTCCGGTGCCACCGGTGCCGGTAAGTCCTCCTGCATCAACTCGATCATCACCTCGGTGCTGATGCGCAGCACACCCGAGCAGGTCCGGCTCATGCTGATCGACCCCAAGCGGGTGGAGCTCGGGCAGTACAACGGGTTGCAACACCTGATCAGCCCCGTGGTGGTCGACCCTAAAAAGGCGGCCAATGCCCTGCAGTGGGCGGTCAAGGAGATGGAGCGGCGCTACGACCTGCTGGCCGAGAACGGGATGCGCGACATCACCGGGTACAACCTCGCCCTCGCAGCGGGCGAGCTCACCCCCGCCGGCCCTCCGTCGGACAAGAGGCGCATGGCCGAGACGACAGCCAAAGCATTGGGTTCCGACCACGCTGCCGTGTACGGGGAGGATGAGATCGACGACGAGCCGACGCCGCCCGAGGTCCTGCCCTTCATCCTCATTGTGGTCGACGAGCTCAACGACCTGATGATGGTGGCCGCCCGCGACGTCGAGGACTCCGTCGTCCGCATCGCGCAGATGGCCCGCGCCGTGGGCATCCACCTCGTCCTGGCCACCCAGCGCCCGTCGGTCGACGTCATCACCGGCGTCATCAAGGCCAACATCCCCAGCCGTATGGCCCTGTCGGTCTCGTCGCTGGCGGACAGCCGGGTCATTCTGGACCAGGCCGGCGCAGAGCGATTGGTCGGCAAGGGGGACATGCTGTTGCTCACGGCCTCCTCGAACGTACCGCGCCGCCTCCAGGCCCCGTGGGTATCGGAGAAGGAAGTCAAAGACGTGGTGGAGCACTGGCACGCCCAGGGCGGCACGACCGAGCCGGTGGTCGGCATCGAGAACGTTCTGGAGGGACTGCCCGGTGGGATCGAGGGAGTCGATGACGACGATGACGAGTACCTCAGCGCGGCCATGGACCTGGTTGTGCGATCCCAGTTAGGGTCCACATCCATGTTGCAGAGGAAGCTCAGAGTGGGCTTCGCCCGCGCCGGGCGGTTGATGGACCTGCTCGAGCGCCGGGGCGTGGTCGGCCCGAGCGAGGGCTCCAAGGCGCGGCAGGTATTGATGACCGTCGACGAGCTCGATGGTATGAACGACCATTGAGCAGCCCGGATCCGCCGCTCATGGTGGCGCCGTTCCACCTCGATTCACTTGAGCAGGTAGCTGACCCGGCGCCCGTCCCATCGCCACCCTCACACACGCGCCACCGCCGTCGACGCCGGTGGCGACGGCGCCTGCTGGTGGTCCTGGCCCTGGTCGTGATCCTTGTGCTGGCCGCCGTGGCCGTGGTCCGGCTGAAGGCGCCGACGCCGGTGGCGACCGTGACGGACACGATGGCGCCGACCGTCCACGTGGCGTCATCGCCCGTGGCGTTGCCGTGGCCCTCCACGGGGCAGGCCGCAGTCGCGGTGCCGTCGGTGGGTATCGAGGTGAGCTCGGGACCGGAGACCCCGGTCCCCATCGCCAGCCTCACGAAGATGATGACGGCCTACATCATCCTCCATGACCATCCCGTCCTGGTGGGAGAGAACGGCCCCGACATCACCATGGCCCAGCCGGACGTGGACGACTTCAACGACGACACCGTGGACGACGAGGCCGACGCACAAGTGACCGTGGGGGAGGTCTTGACCGAGCGGCAGTTGCTCGAAGGCCTTCTGGTGCACTCGGCCAACAATTTCGCCGACACCCTGGCGCGTTGGGACGCCGGCAGCATGGCGGACTTTGTGGCGAAGATGAACGGCACGGCGGCGCAACTCGGGATGGTCCACACCCACTACGCCGACGCCAGCGGATTCGACCAGGACTCCCAGTCGACGGCCGGTGACCTGTTGAAGGTGGCGGCTCAGGACATGGAGAACCCCACGTTCGCCGGCATCGTGCGGATGCCGTCGGTCACCTTGCCCGTCGCCGGCACTATCTCGACCTATACCCCCCTCCTCGGGTTCGAGGGAGTGATCGGCGTCAAGTCCGGCTTCACCACGGCAGCGGGAGGCTGTGACGTGATGGCCGTGATGCGAACGGTGCAAGGGGTGCCCACCATGGTCCTCGCTGCGGTGACCGGGCAGACGGGTCCCAACGTGCTCCTCGATGCCGGCTTCGTCGCGTTCAACCTGGCCAACCAAGCCAGCACCTCCGTCGGCTCCACTCCTTTCTTGCACGCCGGGGAGGTCGTGGCGCGGGTGAGCGTGGCGGGTCACACGGTCTCCGCCGCTGCGACCAGGACGGCCGACGCGTTGAGTTGGCCCGGGGTGAGCGTCGAGCGGGTGTTGGTGGACGGAAAGGCCATCGTCGCCGGAGCGAAGAGGGGTCGCCGAGTCGGGTCGGTGATGATCACGCTCGGCAGTCAACGGGTGGTGGTCCCGGTCGCTCTGGAGGGAGACCTTCCAAAACCGACCGTGCTCCAGCGCCTATTCTGACGCCATGCGCGCCCGAGCCCCCGCCTCGTCGGCGAACTTAGGGCCCGGCTTCGACGCACTGGCGATCGCACTCGACTCCTACGTGCAGGTCGAAGTCGAGCCGGCACCGTCGCTGCGTGTGTATTCCGAGGGAGAAGGTGCGGGCCTCGCCGACGACGCGTCACATCTGGCGGTGCGTGTGGCCAGGGACATCCTCGGTCATGACCGCATCGCCGTGACGGTGCGCTCGCAGATCCCGGTCTCGCGCGGCCTGGGGTCATCGGCCGCGTTGGCCGCGGCCGCCGCCGCTGCCGCCGGGGCGGACGACCCGTTTGCCGTTTCCGCCGCCTGGGACGGCCATCCCGAGAACGCGGCTGCGAGCGTCTTCGGTGGATTGGTCGCCGCCGCCGACGTCGATGGCCGAGCCAGTGCCGTCCAGCTTCCGCTGAGCAGGGGACTGGCGTTCGTGGTGATCGTGCCGGATCGGCCGTTGGTCACCGCCGAGGCCCGCGCGGTTCTGCCTGAAACGGTCTCCCGTGATGACGCCCTGTTCAACCTGGGGCGGATGGGGCTATTGCTGGCCGGACTGGCCGACCCGGCGCTGCTCATACCGGAGGCCACGGCCGATCGGCTCCACCAAGATGCGCGGGCGACGCTCTTCCCCGAGGCCCCCGCGCTGCTCGAGGCGTTGGTGCAATCTGGCGCGCTGGCGTCGTGCTGGTCGGGTGCCGGCCCGTCGCTGTTGGGCATCGCTTCGGAAGCGACGGCGGAGAAGGTTGGCGCGGGGGCGCAGATTGCCCTGGACGATTCGGGGCTGTCGGGGCGGGTGCTGCTGTACCGCGCCGATCTTCAGGGGCTCGTCGTTGGTGAGGGCGCCGAGTTGCCGAGCCCGCCTCCGTGGAGACGTTCGGCGAGCCGGGCGATCTGACTCACCCGGCCGACGGTCCGCGAGTGCGCCGGCGGCCTCTGCGAAAATGCCGGTATGAAGCGCGCAAGGAAGTGGTCCGCGGACGCCCGGGCGGGGGAGGTCCACCCGGGAGAGCCCGGAGGGCCGCTGCGCCGACGCAAGGCGCTGCGGCACCTCGACAGTTTGGCCCTCGACCCTGAGCGGGAGCCCAGCCCGGCCGCCGCAGTCGCCCACGTGCGGGTGATCGGCGAGCCCGAAGAGGTGGCGGGTGGGCCTCGCCCGCGTGCGGCCGCCGGACGGGCTCCCGACGTCGACGACGTCCCGGGTCCTGCAGCGCAGGACGTTGACGGGAGGCCGCCTACGCACAGGGTCCATGCCGTGCCGATCGATCAGCCGTTCGGCGACCCGCCCCGCTCGGCGGCGCCGGAGAATTCAGCTCAGCTCAGCTCAGCTCAGCTCCGCTCAGCTCAGGCCGGCCAACCAGAGACGCATGCAGATCCGTGCCTCGGGGTCGAGCCCCTGCCGCGTCTCGGCGGCCCGAACGGCGCGCAGCTCGGGGCCTATCTCCTCCTCCGGGATCGCCTCGAAGCCGAGATGTGCATAGAGCGGTCCGTTCCAGGGCACCGTGGCGAACGTCGAGAGGGTGACGGCTGCTCTCCCCGATTCGTCGGCCCAGGCCCGCACGTGGTCGATGAGGGCGCGCCCGATGCCCCGGCCCTGGTGGTCCGGGTGCACGCTGATCTGCTGCAGGTGCGCGTTGTCGTCCACCACGTCGGCGATGGCGTAGCCGACGGGGCGGTCGCCGGCTTGGAGGGCGACCCAGCTCCGCCCGGCCAGGGCGTAACCGGTGAAGGTGTCGACGGAGGAGGGCTCGGCGTCGGCGACATCGCCCAAGCCGACCTCGCGGAAGCGCGCGCCGGCGATCCGCTCGATCTCCCTCAGAGCCGGCCCGTCGAGGGGGTCCGCCCCCCGGATGACGATCGACATGCTCAGGAGCATCCCATAGGGGAACCGTCGACTCTCATCGGCGCTTGATGTCCGTCGGGACAGGCTCACAGATCTGTGGCGCAGGGTGGTCACGTTCCTCCAAACGAGGGGAACGGGACATCAACCGGAAGGAAGAGCAACCATGAAACTCCGTGTACGTAATGTGGTGGCCGTCGGCGCACTCACGAGCGGCCTGATCGCCGGGGGCGCGCTGGCTGCCAATGCGGCCACCACGACCAGCACCGGCACGCCCTCCACCAGCACGAGTGGCTCGGCCACGTCGGGTTCCAGCGGATCGACCGCGTCGACGAGCAAGAACTGCCCCAACATGGGATCTGGTTCGACGTCTCGTCCGGCCGGCTCGGGGAGTCCGTCGAGCACGCCGACCCCCGAATCGGGCTGAGCCGCTTCGGGGGCATTCCGCCGACGCGTGCGACCCCCGGTCCGGAACGGGCGGTCGCACGCGGTCGAGTCGTAGACTCGACCGGTGACCAAGTCCTTCGTCATCCGCACGTTCGGGTGCCAGATGAACGAGCACGACTCCGAGCGCCTGGCGGGCATGCTCGTGGCCGACGGCATGCGGCAGACCGACGACATGGACGAGGCGGACGTCGTGGTGCTCAATACCTGCTGCATCCGGGAGAACGCCGACCAGAAGCTCTACGGCACCTTGGGCAGTCTCAAGGCACTGGTCGACGCCAAGCCGGGCCTGCAGATCGCGGTGGGCGGTTGCCTGGCCCAGAAGGACCGGGAGCTGATCCAGCAGAAGGTCGGTTGGGTCGACGTCGTGTTCGGGACGCACAACCTCACCAGCGCACCAGGACTGTTGCGGCGGGCCGAGGTCGAGGGGCAGGTCATGGAGATCCTCCCGGCCCCGACCCCGGAAAGCATCTCCAACCACCTCATGGCGCCCGATGCGATTCGTGAGCTGCCCTACGCGGCGTGGGTGAACATCCAGATGGGCTGCGACAACTCGTGCGCCTTTTGTATCGTGCCGGCCGTGCGCGGCCCCGAGGTGAGCCGCCCGTTGCACGACATCGTGGCGGAGGTGGACGGGCTGGCCCGGCGGGGGGTGAGCGAGGTGACCCTGTTGGGGCAGAACGTCAACTCCTACGGGAGGGACATCACCCGGCGCCGGCCTCTCTTCGCCGACCTCTTGCGCCAGGTGGGCGCCGTCGAGGGCATCGCACGCATCCGTTTCACCAGTCCGCACCCCAAGGACCTGCGGCCCGAGACGATCGACGCCATGGCCTCGGTGTCCGAGGTGTGCGAGCAACTGCACCTGCCCCTCCAGTCGGGCAGCAACCGGGTGCTCTCGGCCATGCGGCGCGGCTACACGGCCGAGCGCTACCTGGAGCGATTGGCCGCGGCGCGGGCCGCCATCGACGACCTCGGCGTCACCACCGATGTCATCGTCGGCTTCCCGGGGGAGACCGAGCAGGATTTCGAGGACACCCTCGCCGTGGTGGCCGAAGCCGCCTACGACAGCGCCTACACGTTCATCTTCTCGCCCCGACCGGGAACCCGGGCCGCCGACATGGAGGACGAGTTCGTGGCGCCCGAGGTGATCGCGGAGCGCTTCGACCGGCTCAAGACGGTGGTGGACCGGGCCTCGCTCTCCCGTCACCAGGGCCGGGTCGGGAAGGTGGAGGAGGTGCTGGTCGAAGGGGTGAGCCGCCGTGACGAGGCGATGTTGACGGGGCGGACCCGCCAGGGAAAGCTCGTCCACTTCGCGCCGACGGCGCCAGGAATGCGCGGGACGCCCACGGCGGGCGCCCTGGCCCGGGTCACCATCACCGCCGGACACCCGCACCATCTCTCGGGACGCCTGGTCGAGGTGACGGCCCGGCCGCGCCACCGGGTGCGGATCCCCGTGGCCAGCGCTTGAGCGTCGTCGCCCTCCTCGGCGTCACGGCGTCGGGCAAGTCGGAGGCGGCGTTCAGCCTGGCCCGTCGCCGGGGTGACATCGAGATCGTGTCGGTGGACTCGATGAGCGTCTACCGGGAGATGGATATCGGGACCTCCAAGCCGAGCCGGGCCCAGCAGGCGGAGGTTCCGCACCACCTGCTCGATCTGGTCGATCCCGATGAGGAGTTCACGGTCAGTCAGTTCCAGCAGGCGGCCCACCGGGCCCTGGAGGCCATTGCGGCCCGGGGCCGCCACGCCCTCTTGGTGGGGGGCACCGGGCTCTACCTGCGCGCCGTCGTCGATGACCTCCGCTTCCCCGGCCGCTACCCCGCGGTCCGGGAGGCCCTGGAGTCCGAGCTGGGCGAGGGCCGGGCCGAGGTGCCCGAGCTCCACGCCCGGCTGGCCGTCCTCGACCCGGTGGCGGCCGGCGCGGATGGAGCCTTCCAACCAGCGCCGCGTGGTGCGGGCGCTGGAGGTCACGCTCGGGTCCGGAAAGCCCTTCTCGACGTTCGGGCCCGGTCTCGAGGCCTATCCGCTCTCTGCGGTCACCATGGTGGGCCTGGCGGTGCCCACCGAAGCGGTCGACCGCCGCATCGCCGAGCGGTTCGGGCGGTGGATGGAGGAGGGCCTGTTGGACGAGGTCCGGGCCCTGGCCACCCGGCCCGCCGGCATCTCCCGAACGGCCCGCCAGGCCCTGGGCTATCGCGAGTTGCTGGCGCACGTGGAGGAGGGTGCACCGTTGGATGCGTGCCGGGAGGAAGCCGTGCGCCGGACCCGGTCATTCGCCCGCCGCCAGGCGTCGTGGTTCCGACGCGACCCCCGGGTCGTGTGGACCGAAGGAGAGCACGACCCCGCCGATCTGCTCGACCGGACCCTGGGGGCGCACGCATCGCGGTCGTGAACTGCGAGACTGGAGGGGTGCGCGCCAGCAAACACGAAGGGGCGGGGAACGACTTCATCGTCGTGCTCGATCCCGACGACACCCTCCGGCTTTCGGTGGGTCAGGTGCGCCTGCTCTGCGATCGGCGGCGCGGTGTCGGGGCCGACGGGATCATCCGGGTCGGACCTGCTCGCCAGGGCTGCGATCTGTCCATGGAGCTCCGCAACGCGGACGGCGGGACCGCCGAGATGAGCGGCAACGGGATCCGCTGCCTGGCCCAGGCCGCCGTCGACGGCGGCCTGGTGTCCCCACCCCGCTTCACGGTCGCCACCGCGGCCGGTGTCCGCACGGTCGACTTCGTAGCAGGGGAGTCGCCCGGATGGGCCCGGGCCAGGGTGGACATGGGACCGGTCGCACTGGGTCCCGATCAGCCCCAGGACTTCGAGGACCGCCGGGCCCGCACGGCCGACGTGGGCAATCCGCATCTCGTCCTGCTCGGGCCCGAGGTGGCGACGGTCGACCTGGCGGTGCTCGGGCCCAGGCTGCAGTCGTCGTTCGAGGGCGGGGTCAATGTGGAATGGATCTGCCTGGCCGGCGATGCCGAAGGGGAGTTCCTCGACTTGCGCGTGTGGGAACGAGGGGCTGGGGAGACGCTGGCCTGTGGGACCGGGAGTGTGGCCGCGGCGGCCGCAGCCCGATCGTGGGCCGTCGTGAGCCCGGACGGTCCGGTGCGGGTGCGCAATCCCGGGGGGATGCTGGAGGTCACCCTGGGTGCGCGACCCGGTGATCCGGCGTTTCTGGCCGGTCCGGTGCGCAAGGTGGCGGACATCGACATCCACCCGGGCCTGCTCTCGTGACGGGCGTGTTGCCGGGGACGCTCATCGACCGGTCCTTCCGGGAGCGCATCATCTTGGTCGGCGTGATCTTCCCGGGCCTCTCGCCCGAAGCGGTCGACGAGGCGCTGGACGAGCTGGCCCAGCTGGTGGACAGTGCCGGAGCCGACGTGGTGGGCCGGGTGGTGCAGCGGCGCGACTCGCCCGAGCCGGCGACCTTCATCGGGCGGGGCAAGGCCGAGGAGATCGCCGAACTGAGCCGGACGCTCGATGCCGACACGGTCGTCTTCGACGAGGAGCTGAGCCCGGCCCAGCAGAGAAACCTCGAGAAGGTGTTCGGGCGCACCGCCATCGACCGCACTGCGGTCATCCTCGATATCTTCGCCCAGAACGCACGCAGTCCCGAGGGCAAGGCCCAGGTCGAATTGGCGCTCTTGCGCTACCGCCTGCCCCGACTGCGGGGGCGTGGCGGAGGCCTGAGCCAGCAGGCCGGTGGGATCGGCACCCGTGGTCCCGGTGAGACCCAGCTCGAAGTAGACCGGCGCCGGCTCGTGCGGCGGATGCACCGGCTCGAAGCCGACCTGCGTGAGGTCGATCGCACGCGAGCGCTCCAACGTCGCGGCCGGGCCCGTGGCCGGCACAGAGAGCTCGCTCTCGTCGGTTACACCAATGCCGGCAAGTCCACGCTGCTCAACGCCCTGACCGATGCCGGGGTACCGGCGGCCAACCGCCTCTTCGTCACCCTGGACCCCCGCACCCGGCAGTTCGCCCTCCCGGGCGGTGAGACCGTGCTGGTGACCGACACGGTGGGCTTCGTGCGCAAACTGCCTCACCAGCTCGTCGAGGCGTTCCGCACCACCTTGGCCTCGGTGCGCCTGGCCGACCTCCTCGTCCACGTGGTCGACGGCTCGGCGGAGCACGCCGAGGGGCAGATGGCGGCGGTGCGTACGGTGCTCGAGGAGATCGGGGCGGGCGACGTACCGGAGCTGGTCGTCGTGAACAAGGCCGATCGGGCTCCGGACCCGGCCAAGGCGCTGGCCCACCGGATCGACGGGTCGGTGCTCCTGTCGGCTCGCACCGGCGAGGGGATCGACGAGTTCCTGCGTGTGGTCGGCGACCGCCTGCGGGGTGCGGACAGGGTGGTCGAGCTGGTGGTGCCGTGGGCCCGGGGCGACATCCTGGCCGCCGTGCACCGGGAAGGGGAAGTGGTGGGCCAGACCGACGGCGAGGAATCCGCCACGCTGCACGTCGTCCTGGACGACGTGGGCAAAGCTCGCTTCGCTGAGTTCGTGGCCGGCCGATGAGTACGGAACACGTGGCGTTCCAGCTCCCGCCGTACCCCTACGACCGGGTGGCCGCGCTGGGCAAGCTCGCCGAGGCGTTGCCGGGTGGCGTGGTCGACTGCTCCATCGGGACACCGTGCGACGCGCCGCCGCCCGGCGTGATCGAGGCCCTCTCCTCGTCGGGGAGCGAGAGGGGCTATCCGGCGTCGGCAGGGAGTGCCGCATTGATCGGCGCCGCCGCGGCTTGGTTGGAACGGCGCTTCGGGCTGCCGGCGGTCCCGCCGAGCTCTGTGGCGGCCTGTGTGGGTACCAAGGAAATGGTGGCCTCGGTTCCCCATTTCCTGCGGCTCCGGCAACCAGGGCGCGACACGGTGCTGTACCCGGCGGTGTCGTACCCGACCTACGCCATGGGCGCCGCGCTGGCCGGCTGCCGGGCCGTGCCCGTACCGCCCCTGCCGGGCCGCACCGGCGGCCTCGACCTGGCGTCGATCGCCGGGTCCGATGCCGACCGCGCCCTCGTCCTGTGGTCGAACTCGCCCTCCAATCCCACCGGGGGACTGGGCGACCTGGCTGCGGAAGCGGAATGGGGACGGGCGCGCGGGGTGCCGGTCTTCTCCGACGAGTGCTACGCCGAGTTCACCTGGGCCGGCCCGCCCCGCACGGTCCTCCAACACGGCTTCGACGGGGTGGTGGCGGTCCACTCGCTCTCCAAGCGCTCGAACCTGGCCGGGGTCCGGGTGGGCTTCTACGCCGGCGATCCCGAATTGGTGGAGTTCCTGCGGAGCGTAAGGCGCCATGCCGGCCTCATGGTGCCGGGCCCGGCCCAGGCGGCCGGGGCCGTGGCCCTGTCCGATCAGGAGCACGTCGAGGCACAGCGGGGTCGCTACCACGAGCGGCTCACCTTCATGGCGGAGGTCCTCGGACGCGCCGGGTGCCCGGTCGAGCTGCCCGAGGGCGGCTTCTATCTGTGGGTGCCGGTCCCCGCGGCGCAGTGGACCGACGCCTGGTCGATGGCCGAGGACCTAGCCCGGCGGGGCGGGATCCTCGTCAGTCCGGGCGACCTCTACGGCCATGACGGCGCCGGCTTCGTCCGGGTGGCCGTGGTGCAGCCCATGGAGCGCCTGGAGCTGGTGGCGGACCGCCTTCTCGGTGGACTCGCCGCAGAATAGGGTGGCCCATGGCTGATCTGCAGGCGAGCATTGAAGAGTTGTGGGAGCGCCGGGGCGAGCTCTCCCCGAAGGACACCGACGCGGCGCGGGTGGTGGAGGAGGCCATAGGACTCCTCGACTCCGGCGAGGCGCGGGTGGCCGAGCCCGGGGCGAGACCCGGCGAGACGGTGGTGCACGAGTGGCTGAAAAGGGCCATTCTGCTGTTCTTCACGGTCCGGGGCATGGAGACCATTCAAGACGGGCCCTTCGAGTACGCCGACAAGCTCCCGCTCAAGCACGACTTCGCCGAGGCGGGGGTCCGGGTGGTGCCGGGTGCTTCGGCCCGCTGGGGCTCGTTCCTGGCCCGCGGGGTGATCTTGATGCCGAGCTACGTCAACATCGGGGCGCGGGTGGGTGAGGGGACGATGGTCGACACCTGGGCCACCGTCGGCTCATGCGCCCAGATCGGCGCCCGGGTCCACCTTTCGGGTGGCGTGGGGATCGGCGGCGTGCTCGAGCCCCCCAATGCGGTGCCGGTGATCATCGGCGACGACGTGCTGATCGGCAGCCGCTGCATGGTGACGCAGGGGGCCCAGGTGGGCTCGGGCGCCGTGCTGGCGGAGGGAACGGTGCTGAACCCCTCCATTCCGGTGATCGATTCCGACACCGGCGTCGAGATAAGCCGCGGCGTGGTTCCGGCCTGGTCGGTGACCGTCCCGGCCAGCCGGCGCCGCGAGTATCCGGGAGGGGAGTTCTTCATGCCCTGCGTCTTGGTCATCAAGCGGCTGACCGAGGGCGAGCGACACGACAAGGCCCGGTTGAACGAGGTGTTGCGTGAGCATGGCGCCAGCGCCTGAGGCGGCCGTGGCATGACCGACCTGCTGGCCGCCACGGCCGAGCTGGTGGGCATCCCCTCACTGAGCCACGACGAGGGAGCCCTGGCCGACCTGGTGGAAGACCGCCTGCGCGGCTGCGACTGGCTCGACGTCACGCGCCTCGGCGACAACGTGGTGGCCCGCACGTCCCTCGGTTCCCCGCAACGCCTGGTGCTGGCCGGCCATCTCGACACGGTCCCGCCGAACGACAACGAGGATCCCAAACTCGAGGGCGACACCCTGTGGGGCATCGGGGCGGCCGACATGAAGGGCGGGTTGGCGGTGATGCTGGACCTGGCGATGGCCACGCCGGCACCGTCGATGGACCTGACCTGGTGCTTCTATGCCTGCGAGGAGGTGGGTCGGGCCGAGAGCGGGCTGTTGGAGCTGTGGCGGGACCGGCCCGATCTACTGGCCGGGGACGCCGCCATTCTGGGTGAGCCCACGGGGGCCCTGGTGGAGGCGGGCTGCCAGGGCACCATGCGGGTGCGCGTCGCGCTGCGGGGCGTGCGGGCACACACGGCCCGCCCCTTCACCGGCCGTAATGCCATCCATCGGCTCGGGCCTCTGTTGGAGGTGGTGGCGGCCTGGGAGAGTCGGATCGTCGTCCTCGACGGATGCACCTACGCCGAGCAGCTCCAGGCGGTGGCGGTCGAGGGGGGAGTGGCGGCGAACGTCGTGCCCGACGCGGCCACCCTCACCTTGAACTTCCGGTACGCCCCCGACCGCACGCTGGCCGCGGCGGACGAGTACCTGCGTGAGGTGCTGAGCGGGTCCTTCAGCGAGGACGAAGGCGACAGCTGGCTGCTGGTCGACGGGGCGGACGGCGCCCCGCCCTCCTTGGGCCATCCGCTCCTGGCCGCGCTGGTGGCCGAGACCGCGACGGCCCCCCGGGCCAAGGTGGGATGGACCGATGTCGCCTCCTTCTGGGAGCACGGGGTCCCGGCGGCCAACTTCGGGCCCGGCGACCCGCTCCTGGCCCACCATCCCGACGAGCACGTCACGAAGACCCAGCTCGAGCGGGCCCGTCAGGTCCTCGCCTCGCTCATCGGCTGATCAGGTCCCGGCGAGCCGGGCCACGACCGGGGCGAAGACCTCCATGGCCTCGCCCGGCACCACGATATTGCTGAAGCCCCACTTCTGGCGGCGCTCGATCAGGCGCTCACAGAGCTCGTCCTCGGTTCCGAGGAGGACGATGGGGAGATCGAGCGCTTCCTCTCCGGGGAAACCGAGCATCGAGGCGGTCCGGGCGGCGGCCCGTCGACTCCCGACCACGTTGACGGCGAAGGCCGCGATCTGCAGCTCGAGCGAATCGAAGCGGTCACCGGCCGCCTCGCGCACCCACCCCAGGCAGCGGTCGTAGTGGTCGAACGATGCCTGGCTCGCCATGTCACCGCCCTTCTCGCCCGAGGCCAGGCTCGTGTTCACCCCCACGATGTCCGCCTGCTGGGCCGCCACCGTGAGCACCCGCTTGCCGCCACCACCGACGATGATGCGCGGGGACGTCTCGGGGCGCGGGTCGCAGCGCGCCCCGCGCACCGTGTAGTGGGCGCCCTCGAATGTGGTCTCCCCCTCGCTCCAGAGTGACTTCATGACGGTCAGGCTCTCGGCCAGCCGGTCCACCCGCACCACGGCGGCGTCGTAGCCGATCCCGCTCTCCTCGTAGTCGGTGCGGAGCCACCCCGCTCCGAGCCCCACCTCGATCCGTCCCTCCGCAACCAAGCCGAGGGAGGCGATCTCCTTGGCCAGCACCACCGGATTGCGAAGGTCGTTGTTCAGGACGAGGGTCCCCACGTGGAGGGTCTGCGTCGCCTCGGCTGCCACCGTCAGGGCGACCAGTGGCCCGAATTGGGCATCGAAATGGTCGGTGACGTAGAGGGCCGAGTAACCCAGTCCCTCCGTGGCGCGGGCGCGTTCCCTCCAGTCGGCCATGGTCGGGGCGAGAGCCGAGTGCACCGCGAATCGGAATGGGAGCATTTTCTGTCGGAGCCTCCACTGCGCTGTCATGAGGGCCTGGGACGCGGAACCGGTAGGCGCTGAAGAAATACCCTCTTTCTAGGTATAATAGGCTCCATGCGGGCAGAAGCAAGGACGGTAGGCGGGGATGCGGCACCCTCGGACATCGCGAAGATCGTGAGGGAAGACGGCTGCGTCATCATCTCGAACCTCGTCCCTCCCGAGACCATGGATCAGGTCACGGCAGAGCTGGAGCCGTACATCGAGGCGACCAGGGGTGGGGATACCGAGTTCATGGGTCACGGGACCCGTCGAACCGGTGCCCTCATCGCCCGCTCCCCGTGCGCCCGCACCCTGGTAGCCCACCCGACCATCCTCAACGTGTTGGACCATGCGCTCGGCGACCACTGCAGCACGTACCAGATCGACCTGACCCAGCTCGTCGACATCGGGCCCGGGGAGCCGGCGCAGATGATCCATCGGGATCAATGGTCCTTCGACCACTTTCCGTTCCCGCGGGGCTTCGACGCCGAGGTCAGCACAATGTGGGCGGTGACCGACTTCACTGAGGAGATGGGTGCCACCAGGGTGATCGTGGGAAGCCACCTCTGGGAGGACGATCGGGCGGAGGTGGACCCCGCCCTGACCACCGGTGCGGTGATGAGCAAGGGCTCGGTTCTCGTCTACACCGGTTCGATCTACCACGGTGGCGGCGCCAACGTCTCCGATGGGCACCGGATCGGGATCAATATCGGGTACTCGCTGGGGTGGCTGCGCCAGGAGGAGAACCAGTACTTGGCCTGCCCCCCCGAAGTTGCACGCACCCTCCCCGAAGGGCTCCTGCGGCTGATGGGGTATCAGCGCGGCGCAGTGGGGCTCGGCTACGTCGAAGACGTGAGGGAACCGCTGGACTGGCTGTACGACCTCCCCTCGGTGCACACGGACTATTACGCCTACCGGCGTGGCGCCCGCGATCGGCTCAAGCGCACGGGGCTCTACGAGGCGCGCCCCCGCTAGGCCGCCGTACGGGCGGCACCGGCTAGGCCGCCGTTGGCTGCCGCGACGCTCCTCGTTACTGCGGTTTCGAGGAGGTGCAGCTGGCCTTGTCCGGGCAACCGGTCCACGCGCCGGTCGATGCGGGAGGCCACGGCGTGCCCGTCCGGGCCGTCGAAGAGGTAGTCCACCAAGAAGTGGACCTCGCTCTTGGGCATGACCCCTGAACCGACCGGACGCCAGGCATGCTTGAGGAGGAACCGGGTCATCTTCTGGGCCCGGGGGCTGGCGGAGAGCCGGCGGGTCGCCTCGGATGCATAGAAGTCGATGTGGCCCCCCTCTTGCTTCATGATGCGCCCGACCAGCTCCCGCAGCGTCGGATGGCCGGCCCGCTCGGAGAGCCTGCTGTAGCCGGCTTGTGTGGTCCACTCGTTGATGGCCCCCCAGGTCATGTGCACGGCGATGAACGCCCGCCCGGCGAACGCGGCCGAGCCGATGGTGCTCAGCGTGGTGAGAGCCTCGCGGCGCCGGTGGCGCTGCCGGAGGGCGGCGATCCGGGGCGCCCCGGCCTCCTCGCCGTGCGCCTCGAGCACGGCTCCGATGGCCTCGCCGTGCCACATCTCCTCGAAGACCCAGCACGAGAGGAACGAGGTGATCTCGGGGTCCTGGTGGGCCGGCGTGAGCAACAGGTCCCGCAAGTAGCACACGGTGTGGTGCTCCACGTCGTGCATGTAGCGCAGGCTCCGGAGGGCGGCGGCGGGCAGGGGTTGGTCCTTGAAGTCGTCGAAGTCGATGCCCTCGAGGTCGAGGCGGCCCGCTCGTTTCTTGTACGAATCGATGGTGGTTCGCATAACACCTACTATTCGGACCTGGGGCTCTACCCGGATGGGCCGGTTTCTCGGGAATCGCGTGATCAAGCGACATCCGGCGATCGAGGTGGCTCCGAATAGGAAATTACATGCAGCAGATCGGCGAAGTCAGTGATGCGCAGCTCGTCACCGCCGTTGCCCGCTATAGCGAGGTGGCGCTGGCCGAGGTGTACCGCCGTCACGGCGGGGCCGTCTACGGCCTGGCCCGGCGCGTCCTCAACAGCACCGCCGAGGCCGAGGACGTGACCCAAGAGGTGTTCGTGCGCCTATGGAACCAGCCCGACCGCTTCGACCCCGGACGGGGCACCTTGCGCTCGTTTTTGTTGGCCCAGTCCCACGCCCGCGCCGTCGACGCCGTGCGCTCGCTCAACGCCCGCCGAGCCCGAGAGGCCAAAGACGCCCGGCGCACGGCCGCCGCCGAGTACGACATGTCCCACGAGGCCTGGGACCTGGCCCTGGCCGACAAGGTCTCGGGCGCCCTGGCCGACCTGCCGCCCGAGGAGCGCCGGGCCATCGAGCTGGCCTATTTCGACGGGCGCACCTACGTCGAAGTGGCCGCGTTGCTCGACACGCCAGAAGGGACCATAAAGAGCCGCATCCGCAACGGCATGCGCCGCATGCGGGCCGCCCTGGTCGAGGCCGGGGTCCAGGGGGTCGACGCATGATGAGCCATCAAGAAGCCGCTGAGCTCTTGGCCGTGTTCGCCCTCGACGCTCTCGAGGACGACGAGCACGAAATGATCGAGGCCCACCTGGCCGAGTGCCCCCGCTGTCGGGCCGAGCTCGACGGCCACCGCGAGGTGGCGGCCGCGCTGGGCAACTCGGTCGAGCCGCTCCCCGAGGGGCTGTGGTCGAGCATCGCCGGCGCCCTGCCGCCGCATCGCGACCAAGAGCCGCCGCCCATGCCGACCCTCGTGCGCGACCAGACCGCCGCTGCCTCCGCTGCCACATTCGCCACGCCGCGCCCGGCGCGCCGGCGGGCCTCTCGAGGTCGCCTGTTCTCGGTGGCGTCCCTCGCGGTCGCCGCGGCGGCGGTCGCCGCCGTCTTGGGCATCAGCCTGGTCCACGACAACAACCAGATCTCGCACCTGCAACATGCGAGCCCGGCCTCCGCCGCCGCTGCTCTGCGGGTGCCCGGTCACAAGGTCGTGAACGTCGAGAGCGCCCACCACGTCCAGCTGGCCCAGTTCGTGGTGCTCCCCAGCGGCCAGGGCTACCTGGTCAAGTCCAACCTGCCGACGCTCTCGTCGGCGCACACCTATCAGCTCTGGGGCGTGATCAACGGGCAGGCCATCTCGCTCGGGCTGCTCGGCCAGACGCCCCACGCGGCCGGGTTCACTTTCGCCGGATCGCCCACGCCCTCCAAACTTGGCATCACTGTCGAGCCTGCGGGAGGTTCCGTGGTACCGACTGGTTCCATGCTGGCCGCGGGAACGGTCTGACGGCGGTGGTCTGTTAGGTTCCGAACCATGTCCGAGGATGCCGCGCCAGAGAACCCCCGCCCCATCGAAATAGAGGCCGGGGCGGAGCAGGTGAGGCTGGGATCCATGCTCTTCACCATCGTCGAGCCGCGCCGTGGGCACGAGGTCGCCTACAACCGGTGGTACGAACGGGATCACTTCTACTCCGGCTGCATGATCGGCCCCTACAACTTCGCCGGCCGCCGCTTCGTGGCGACGGCGGAACTGAAGGAGTTACGGGACCCGGACCCGTCGGCCATCACCGGCGCACCGGAACGGGGTTCGTACGTGGCGGTGTACTGGGTGCTGGACGGTTACCACTCGCTCTGGAACGAATGGGCCCTCCAGCAGGTGAACGCCCTGCATGCCGCCGGCCGCATGTTCGAAGAGCGCGATCACGTCCACACGCTCCTCTACCGCTACTGCTGGGAGCACCGCCGTGATCCCGACGGTGTGCCGATCGAGTTGGCGCTGGACCATCCCTACCGGGGTTTCGTTCCCGTGTTCATCGACCGGGCCGAGGACGTCACGACCGAGGCCCTCTGGGAGTGGTTGCGCGCCGAACATCTGCCGGGCCTCCTCCCCGGATCTGACGCGGACCTGGTGGCGGCGTTCACCCCGATCGCCCTGGAGAGCAACGCGCCCGGTGATGTACCTCGCGAGCCGGAGAGCGACCGTCGGACACTGCTCCTGTGGTTCTTGAGCACGCCGCCCGAAGTGGCGTGGGAACCGGTCATGGTGGAGCACCGGCGGCGGCTCGAGGAGAGTGGACTGGGAACCGTGGTCGCCGCATTGCCGTTCATCCCGACCATTCCGGGCACCGACACCTACACCGACAAGCTCTGGGTCGACTGACCTCGGCGGTGGTGTCAGCGGCGGGCCAGGATCTCCACGTGCGGCACGACGAAGACCCCGTCGGGTGATCCGGCCCACGTGGTGAAGGCTTCGGCGATCGACTGCAACTCCTTGACGTCGCTCAATCCGTAGGCGACGGCCTGCTCGGCGAACCGGGAGTATTGGACTCGATCGGCCCACAGGCCGCCCCACCACCGGCGCGATTCGGGGTCGGCGAAGGTCCAGCTCGTGCTGGATACCTCGACGTCCGAAAATCCGGCCGCGTGCGCCAGGCCGAGCAACGACGGGCCGATCCGGGCATTGTGCCCGTTGCGAGCGGTGACAGCGAGATAGATCTCGATCCACCGGTCCAGGACGGGGTCCGCCGGCGCCCAGACGAAGGCGCTGTAGTCGCTGTCGCGTGCCGCCAGCACGCCCTCGGGCCGGAGGACGCGGCGCAGCTCCGCCAAGGCGGCGACGGGATCGACGAGGTGCTGGAGCACCTGATGGGCGTGCACCACGTCGAAGCTGGCGTCGTCGTAGCGAAGGGCGAAGAGATCACCCACCTCGAAGCGCACGTTGGTGGCCTCAGATTCGGCCGCCAGAGCCCGGGCCTGCGTGACCACCTCGCCCGAGGCATCGAGGCCGATCACCGACCCGGGCTTCAGGAGTCGGGCCAGGTCGACCGTGATCGTCCCGGGCCCGCAGCCGACATCGAGCAGGGAGAGACCGGGGCGCAGATGGGGCAGGAGGTAGCCGGCAGAGTTCTCGGCCGTCCGCCAAGTATGGCTGCGCAGTACCGACTCGTGGTGCCCGTGCGTGTAGCTCATGAGAACATTGTGCCAACATGCCCGAGCTCCCCGAAATGCAGGCCCTGGCCGAGCGGCTCGCCCTCTTCACGGAGGGCCGCACCCTGGAAAAGGTCGACCTACTCGGCTTCTCTTCTCTCAAGACCTTCGCGCCGCCGGTCGAGGAGCTGTACGGCCAGGAGGTGCGGTCGATCACCCGCCGGGCCAAGTATCTGGTGTGGACCTTCTCGGAAGGGCCACGAATCGTGATGCATCTGTCCCAGGCCGGCCGGGTTGACACGGAGGTTCCAGTCAAGAAGACCCGCCCCCGGGGATCGGTGGCGCGCTTCGTCCTCTCGGGCTCGAGCCCCGACGATCCCGAGCGGGCGGTCCTGGTCCGCGAGCACGGGACACAGCGCAAGGCGTCGTGGTGGATTTTGGCACCGGGCGACGAGGGGCCGTTGGAGGGCTTGGGGCCCGAGCCGGACTCCGAGGCCTTCGCCGAATTGGTCCGCACGAGTACGAGCTCCCGGCGTCTCCACACGGACCTGCGTGATCAACGGGTGGTCGCCGGCATCGGGAGGGGCTGGGGCGACGACATCTTGCACCGGGCCCGCCTCTCGCCCTTTGCCACCTTGGGCTCGCTGAACGCCGAAGAACGGGAGCGCCTGCTCGCCGCCACCACGTCGGTGCTGGCCGAGGCGCTCGCCCTCGAGCGCACCCGGACGGGAGGGCTGTCGGAGGCCAAGCTGGGCGGGCGCTTCGCTGTCCACGGGAGATTCGGACAGCCCTGTCCGAGCCCGGGCTGTCCCGACGACCTGCGGCGGGTCTCGTTCGAGTCCTACGAGATGACCTATTGCGCCTCGTGCCAGACAGGCGGGAAAGTGCTGGCCGACCGGCGAATGTCGCGCCTGCTCAAATAGGGAGCGCGCCGCGACCCCTGGCGGCGCTCGGCGGTTCCGGTCAGACCTGGCGGACGATGGTCACGACTTTGCCGAAGATGGTGACGTCGTCCCCGTCGAGGACCATGGGCTCATAGGCCGGATTAGCCGGGGTGAGGACGATCCGGCCGTCGCGCCTGCTGAAGGTCTTGACGGTGGCCTCGTCGTCGGGGATCCCGGCCACGACGATGTCGCCGTTCTCGGCTTCGGGTTGCTGGCGCACCACGACGAAGTCGCCGCTGAAGATGCCGGCGTCCATCATGGAGTCTCCACGCACCCGCAGCATGAAGGTGGGTCCCGTCCCGGTGAACTGCTCGGGCATCGGGAGCAATTCCTCGACGTTCTCGAGGGCTAGGACGCCGGTTCCGGCGGCCACGTCGCCGACGAGCGGGACGTTGCGCACGGCCGACGTCGCCATGCTTTTGGTGGAGGTGGGGTCGTAATGGACCTGGATCGCCCGGGGCTTGCTCGGGTCTCGGGACAGATAGCCCTCGCGTTGGAGCACGGCCAGATGGGTGTGCACGGTGGCGGAGGACGCCAGTCCGACCGCCTCACCGATCTCCCGCACCGACGGGGGATACCCCCGATCGCGCTGGCTGTCGGCAATGAACGTCAGGATCTGCTGGCGCTTCCCGCTCAGGACCTCGGCCATCGGTGCCTCCTCGTGCCTTCTGTCGATCCCCACCCAGGGGCGAACATTCGTTCGTGTTGGTCCAAGCTAGCTGGCGCGGCACCCCAAAGGCAAACACCTGTTCGATGGCGATCCGGACGGCGCGGCCGGCGGGCGGGCGCGCGCCCTGAGCATCAAGTCCGCCTGGGCCCGCTCGGGTCCTTCTTGGCGAACGCCTTGGCCTTGGCCACCGCCACCTTGCGGACCCGGTCCATCTGCCGGGCGCTCGGCGGCTTGGGTGGTGCGACCCACTTCCACGCCCCGGGGCGACCTTCGAGGCGCCAGCCGCCGTCGGTCTTGAGCTTGTGGCACGACGAACACAGGCGCACAAGATTGTCGAGCTCGGTCGGGCCGTCTTTGCCGTAGTCGAGCTGGCGGTGGTCTCGCTCGAGGCCGAGGCGGTTCCCACAGCCCGGTCGGGCACAGACGCGGTCACGGACGATGAGCGCCATGTCGATGCAGTTGGCGACCACCCGGGTGCTGCGGGTCACCGTCTTGATGTCGAAGCCCTCCTTGACGAGATACTGGAACCCGCCTTCTGAGAGCAGCTCTTTGGCGGCGGCGACCGAGACGGGGCCGATGCCCTCTATCTCGCACAGCTCGTCGCCCTCGGTGCTGCCGCGGCGCAGCGACTCGGCGTTGACGATGATCACGGTGCGCGGCCGCGGGCCGCGGCCTGGGCCTGGGCCCGAGCGCCCTCGGTGTCCGCCGCCGCCCCCCTCGCCAGCGCCGCCGTGATCGTCGACGACATCATCGATGTCATCGTCATCGCCTGGGCCGAAACCACCTGAGCCACCGCCCAGCAGGTCGATGAAGGCATCGAGCCGATGGGCCTCCAAGGAGTCGCCACCGCCCGCGTCGTTCCCGTTCCCGGCCGCCTTCCAGCGCCGCTTGGCCTCGGCCTCGAGGCGGGGTGCCACCCGGGCGAACTCCACCTCGTCGCAGAAGAACCCGCCCCTGATACCCCCGTGTTCGTCCTGCCCCCACCGAAAGGACCGGTTGGTGTGGACCCTCCCCCGGCGCAGCCGCTCGCTCTCCTTAGTGCGGGCGGCCGCCCGCTTCTTGGCCGCGGCGTCGCGCAGTTCGTGGTGCGAGGCCCCCTGGTCGAGCAACTCCAAGAGATCAGCGCTGGCCTCGGGGCTCTCGCTCAAGGTCTTGGTCACGAGCCCGAGCTGGGGCGCCGACAGCTCCCCGTCGTGCAGGGCCTCGGTCAACAAGGGGTCCTTGGCGGCCCGCGCCGCCGCGGCCAGGCGTCCTTTGGCCGCCCCGGCCGAGGAGCCCGAGAGCGCCCCCAGCCAGTCGGCCGCGGTGCCGTGGCCGCCCTTGGTGTACTCCCCGGTCTCGACCACTCGGGGCGCGAAGAGAGCCACCCCGGCGGCCGCCACCCGCTCGGCCTCGCTGAACAGGGTGACGAACTGGCGGGCCGCCGCGCCCGACAGAGCGGCCGGGACCGGACACCGCACGACGTCGCGGATGAGCCGGATCGCCTGCTCGACATCGGCGAACCGGGTCGCCTCGGAGGGCGTCGCCGCTTCGATTGGGAGTGTCGCTGAGACCACATGAGAACCATAGGGAGGGGGTGTGACACGACCCCTCCGCCCCTGGTTGAAGTGGTTACACGTGTTCTCGGCACCTGATCACAGCGAAGGCCGAAGGCCTTGCTGACCGGGAGCGGAAGGGTTAGCCGGACGTGAAGGTCGCGCCTGTTGGCGTCCTCGGTGGCCGCGACCGACTCACCACGTCCCTCATTCAGGGTGGCGTGTTCACCCCGCTGTCAGGGCGCGACTGGTGGATCTGGATGGAAGTGTCACACCCCACCCTTATGGTGGTCCTATGCCCTGCGAACAGGCGTTCGATAAATCGGTTGACATCGAACATCTGTTCGTGCTGCAATGTGAATCGAGCGAACATGTGTTCGAAGAAGGAGACGCGATGTCGGTCGCACTTGAGGTTGAGTACGAAGCGTTCTATCCCAGGTTGCAGGTCGTCCCCGACGTTCCGGGGCGAACCGGGCCCTCGGCGCGGGTGCAGAGGAGGCGGGTCATCCTCGGCGTGGTGGTCGTGCTTCTGCTGGTGCTGCTGATGTTGCCGATCAGGGCACTGGGCGGCCGGACGGTCGCGGGCTCTGCTCCGACCGCGGGCCAGGAGTACGTGGTTCGCAGTGGCGACACCCTCGCCTCGATCGCCCAGCGCGTCGGGGGGGGCAACGTGGCCGGACTCGAGCGGCATTTGGCCGGCGAGGTGGGGTCCACTGTGCTCGTGCCGGGGGAGCACCTTCTGATTCCCTGACTATGGTCGACGGTGTGCGATGTCCGTGGTGCGCCGTTGATGATGACCGCGTCGTCGACTCGCGCTTGGCCGAGGAGGGCGGGGCCATCCGACGCCGGCGTGAGTGCCTCGGGTGTGGACGTCGATTCACCACGTTCGAGCGGGTGGAGGAAGTGCCGCTGTGGGTGGTGAAGCGCACCGGGCTGCGGGAACCGTTCGACCGGGCCAAAGTGGTGGCCGGCATCCGATCGGCCTGCAAGAACAGGCCCGTGAGTGACTCGGACATGGAGGAACTGGCCCAGGCCGTCGAGGATGCCTTACGGAGCGAGACATCGGAGCCGACGAGTCAGCAGGTGGGAGTGGCTGTGCTCGAGCGGCTCCAGGCACTCGACGACGTGGCGTATCTCCGATTCGCCAGTGTCTATAAGGGTTTTGAGGATGCCGGCGACTTCCAGCGCGAGGCCGGCCTCCTGACGAAAACGACGGAGCCCAAGCGGCGGTGATGGACGACATACCCGAGGTGGCGCTTGCGGTCTACGCCCACCCGGACGACGCCGACGTGGCGTGTGGGGGGACGCTGGCCCGCTGGGCCAAAGAGGGGACCTCGGTGCACCTCATCGTGTGCACCGACGGCGGTAAGGGGACGTTCGATCCCACGGTGAACTCGGGGGAGCTGGCGGCCGTGCGTTCGGCCGAACTGAAAGAGTCGTCCGAGCTGATCGGCTTGGCCAGTGTGACCAACCTGGGCTACCCCGACGGTGAGTTGGTTGATTCGAACGCCTTCCGGGAGTCGTTGGTCGAGTCGGTGCGGCGGCTGCGTCCCGATGTCGTGTGCGGACATGACCCCACGGCGATGTTCTTCGGGCAGGAGTACTTCAACCATCGTGACCACCGCATCGCCGGCGCCGCCCTTTTGGATGCTGTGTTGCCGGCGGCTGCCCTCCCGCTCTACTTTCCCGACGCGGGACCAGCTCATCAGGTGGCCACGGTGCTGTTGTCCGGCACGCTGGATCCCGATGAGTGGGTCGACGTGTCAGAGACCATCGAGTGCAAGGCGGCCGCCGTCGAGTGTCATCGCACCCAGTTCGCCGAGCCCGGCGGGTGGGCCGGCGAGGCCATTCGGCGCCGAGCCGAGGAAGAGGGCCGCCGCGCCGGGGTGCCCTTTGCCGAGGGCTTCCGCCGGTTGACGCTCCGTGGGTGAGCTGAGCGGCACCCCAAGCACCCCCGGCATCACCAGCATCCTGCACGTGGACATGGATGCGTTCTTCGCGTCGGTCGAGGTTCTCGACGACCCCAATCTGGCCGGTCTCCCGGTCATCGTCGGCGGTGCCGGCGCCCGAGGTGTGGTGGCATCGTGCACCTACGAGGCCAGGGTCTTCGGGGTGCGTTCCGCCATGCCCTCGGTGCGCGCCCGTCAGCTCTGCCCACAAGCCGTGTTCCTTCCGGGCCGCCACGGCCGTTACGCCGAGATCAGTGGACAGCTCCATCGGATCCTGTTGGACGTCACCCCGCTCGTCGAGCCCATCGGGCTGGACGAGGCCTTCCTCAATGTGGCCGGGGCGATCCGGATGCTGGGCTCGCCCGAGACCATCGCGCAGCAGCTACGGGACCGCGTGCGGGCCGACCTGTCGCTGGATTGCGCCGTGGGCATCGGTCGCTCGAAAATGATCGCCAAGTTGGCTTCGCGGGCGGCGAAGCCTCGGGTGAGCCGGACCGGTCTTCTGCCCGGGCCAGGCGTCGTCGCCATTGCGCCCGCGGCTGAGTTGGCCTTCCTGCACGGGCACCAGGTGGAGGCGCTATGGGGCGTCGGGCCGGCGACGGCCACCCGCCTCCATGAGCTCGGGGTGCGTACGGTGGGCGATCTGGCCGCAATACCGCCCGAGACGCTGGTGCGGCGGATCGGGAAGGCGAGCGGACTCCATCTGGCCGCCCTGGCCCGGGGCGATGACCCCAGCCCCGTGAGACCCGATCGTCCGGCCAAATCCATCGGGCACGAGGAGACCTTCAGTCAGGACTTGGTGGACCGGCACGAGCTCGAACGACACGTGCTGCGCATGGCCGAGTCGGTGGCGACCATGTTGCGGGGTTCCTCCAGCGCCGCCCGCACGGTCACCGTCAAGGTGAAGTTCCGCGACCTGTCCTTGCAGACACGCTCGCACACCTTGGGCCGGGCCATGACGACCGGAGGTGCGCTAGGGCAAGTCGCCGCCTCCCTTTTGTCGGCAATCGATCCGGGCGAAGGGATCCGGCTGCTCGGGGTGAGCGCGTCCGGACTGGTCGAGGGCGGCGGGGATCAGCTGTCCTTTGACCTCGGGGACGATCGCGACGACGGCACGCAGAGTGCGACGTCGCGTGAGCAGTCGTGGCAGGACGCCACGGCGGCCATCGATGCCATCCGCGGCAAATTCGGTCAATCCGCCGTAGGGTCGGCCTCCATGGTCACCGACGAGGGGGTCCGGGTGCCGGCCCGTCGTGACGCACCGTGGGGTCCTTCGGAATAGTCCCACCATTGCAGCCATTTCCCGTGATGGTGCATGTCCGCCAGGCGGACCGGCGCCGAGCCGTCAGGGGCTACATGGACCAGGGCCGTCGCTAGGTGTGACGTCGAGCCGGGCGTAGGGGAGGGGGGAGTAGGGAGTCCGGGGGTCTCGATGGGCGCCTCGGCGTAGAGGTAGTGCAGGGGCCGCGCCCCCGAGAGTTGCCGGAGCGTCTCGACGAGTTGGCGCTGCCGCTCGGGGCTCAGATAAGCCGCCACCCAGGAATGGAAGACGACCAGCGGTCCGTCGGTGCCGATGGCCTCTACGACTCCGGGCAGGTCCTCGATGATGTCGCCCCGGTACACGGTGGGCGGATCAGCGGTGGTGCGGGCGGTCGACAATGCACCGCGCAGTCGGGCGAAGCGCGGCAGATTGTCGGGCCACAGGCACGCCAGCAACCAGTCGGCGCCGTCATCGGAGGTGGGATCGATCGGGAGGGCGTCGATCCCCGTCCTGCCCGCGATGGGCGGGAGAGGCAGTGGAGGGAGGTCGCCCAACTCTCCCCGGACCACACACTCGAGATGGACCGGCGCGCCACTCCGACCGGCCTCGAGTGTGGCGCCGTCCGAGCGTTGACGGTAGGTGTAGGAGTAGGAGTCGAAGAGCAGGTTCAGACCCGCCGATGTGCCGAGGTCGAGGAGCCACAGCGGTCGGCCGTCGGGATAGCCGGCGGCGATGGTCCCGAGGGCCGGGAAGAGGGCGGTGCAGCGCCCGACCTCATTGGTCTGCGTGCTCCGCACAGCGATGAGGGCCAGGAGCTCGTTCCGGTGCACCATGACGAAGTCCTTGAAGTCGGCGACCACGTCCCGACCCGCCGGCGCCTCGCCGCCCCCGGTGATGGAGCGGACCGTGTCGTAGTGGTCCGCCAAGGGGTGTGCGGCACCGCCAAGGAGGAGGAAGTGGACGGCGGCCAGGAGCAGGTTCGGCCGCCGTTGCCGCACCGGGGCCTCGCCGATCAGCCCCAGGATGTCGGGATCGTCGGCGATGCCGCGGCAGATCACGTCATAGGTGGTGGCGCCGTCGCGCGCCGCCCCTTGGGCGAAAAGGCGGAACTGATCGGGGAGTGGTGCGGTACTCAGTTAATCGACCGTCACCAAGGTGCCGAGCGGCGTGAGGGGAAAGACGACAGCGGCATTGGCAATGGGCATTTCGACGCAGCCGTCGCTCTGAGGGAACCCGTAGGAGGCCCGCGGGAACCCGTGGAGAGCGTCGCCGCCGTTGAAGTAGCTCACCCATCGGATCCCCGGGTCGACGTACTTGCTGCCGTCGGGGTTGGTACCGCTCATGGTGGTCACGGTGTAGCGGGCATAGACGGGGAAGGTCCCCACGCCGGTTGGTGCGCCGGCCACTCCGGTGTTGGCCACGGACTTATAGACCACCGCGCCGTTCTGGTAGACGGTGGCGCTCTCGGGCAGGCTCTGGCTGACGTAGACGTACCCGTAGGGGAGGGCATTTCCCTGCCCGCCCTCGACCGCGGTCAGGATGGCGCCCCACACCTCGGGGCCCGCTATCCCGTCCGTCTTCAGGCTGTGCTGCGACTCGAAGTTCATCACGGCGCCCTTGGTGATCACGTCGTAGGTACCCGGCGTCCACAACGACGTCAGGGAGACGGGCTGGTTGGCCCAGCGCCAGGTGAACGTGCCGATCTGGGGGTCGCCTTCTTGGGTCTGCGACGTCAGGGGCGACGCCGCGGTGAAATTGAGGGGGAGGTAACCGAGCTCGGCCAACATCTGCTGCAGTCGGAGCGTGGAGCCCGGGGCGACGGTGAAGGAACTGGTGAACGGGGCGCGCAGGTGCTGGCCTTGCGAACCCACGACGCCGGGCACGCCGCTGGGAACCGTGATGGTCTCCTGGGTCCCGGGAACCAGCGGCGCCGTCGCTTGGATACTGCAAGAGCTTGGGCGAGAGCGCCGCCCACTGGCCGGCCACGGGGGGAGTCAGCGTCGGCATGGGGCTCCCGGGCGCGAGATTGGTGGAGAACAGGACGGAGATCACGGAGCCGCTGTCGACGTTGGCGCCGGTCGGGGCGGTGTCCAGGACGCGCAGCACGGGCGGTGGCGTCGAGGTGGTGGCCGCCGCGGGGGTGTGGGGACGGGGGATCAACACGAATCCGGCGGCGGCGACGGCCAGGGCCACGATCGCCACTCCGATCACCCAGAGGCGTACACCCCCGTGTGACGACTTGCGCGTGTGCTGTCCCTGGCCCATAGCTCCGGAGAGCCTACCAGTGGTTTTGGTGCCTCAAGCAGGCAGGGAAGCCCGGACCGCGGCGATGATCTGGGTGAGGCGATCAGGATCCGTCACCTTCTCCCCACTGGCCTCCCGCACGTAGAAGGCATCCACCACGAGCTCGCCGAGCGTGGAGACGCGGGCCGAGACGACATCGAGCCGCGCTTCGAAGAGGACGCGGGTGATGCGGTGGAGGAGACCGACCTCATCGGGAGCCCGCACCTCCAGCACGGTGGCAGTCTCCGAGGCGTCGTTATCCACCCGGACGTCGGTCCCGGGCCGGTGGGCGGCCGAACGGCGGGGGGCCGGATAGACCCGCCCGCGTTCGGACAGTCGGGTGGCCAGCGCGGTCGGATCGGACAGCACGTCGGCCAGATCCTCCCGGAGCCGCGCCGTGTCCGGCCAGGTGCCGCGGGCGACCTCGACGGTGAAGACCTCGACGGCCACGCCGCCCTCGCCGCTTACGTTGGCGGCCCGCACGTCCATGCCGTGGAGCGCCAGGGCGCCGGCGACGGCCGAGAGCAAGCCCGACCGGTCCGGGGCGGCGACGACCACGCGGGGCGGATCGAGCGAGACCGAGGGCAGCCCGGTGGCCTGTACCTCGTCGATCAGCACCTGGTACTCGGGCGGGAGGGGAGCGGGGCCGGCCGGTCGGGGCTTGCCGGCGAGCACGCGGTCCGCCCGGGTGACGAGCTCCGCCACCAGCCCGGCCTTCCATGAGCCCCAGGCCGAGGGGCCGGTGGCGCGGCTGTCGGCTTCGGTCAACGCGCCCAGTAGGTGCAGCGTCACCGGGTCCCCGGCGGCCCGGGCGACGTTGGAGACGGTCGTCGGGTCGTCCAGATCGCGTCGCGTGGCGGTGTCGGGGAGGAGGAGGTGGTGCCGAACCATGTCCACCAGGATCTCGACATCGTCGGGACTGAACCCCATCCGCGTGGTCATGCGGCGGACCAGATCCATGCCCACTTCCGTGTGGTCGCCCGGGTACCCCTTGCCGATGTCGTGCAGCAGGGCGCCTATCAACAAGAGGTCTGGTCGCTCGACCCGGTCGGTGAGACCTGCGGCCAGTGCGGCGGCTTCCAGGAGGTGCCGATCGACCGTATAGGTGTGGTACGCGTTCCGCTGCGGCTTGTTACGGACGGCGGCCCACTCGGGGATGAGCCGCACCAGGAGCCCGTGCTGGTCGAGTGACTCGATCTTGTCGACGGCGGGGCGGCCTGCGGCCAGGAGGCGGAGGAGTGCGGCGAGCACCGCCGGCGGCCACGGGTCCCCCGGCGGGGGCATGCGGTCGGCCAGGCGGTGCAGGGAACCCTTGGCGATGGGCCGGTCGAGCTCGGCTGCGATGGCGGCCAGGCGAAACGCGATGGACGCGTCCTCCGACACCGGCGCGCTCGGAAGGAGCGCGATCTCGCCGCCGACATCGACCATGTCGGGGCCCACGGGAACCGGCGCGGCCGCCACCGGGGCGTCGTCGCGGCGCCGCCAGCGCCGCTGCCGCGGGGGCGGCGAGGGGTCCCACAGTCGGCGCCGGCGCCACACGTCGTCGCTCACCCAGGCAATTTGGCGTCCCGCCTCCGACACGGCCGCCATGAGGACGTCGGCATCGTCGAAGGCCAGGGCGGCGGCGATCTGATCCTGGTCCTGAAGGAGCAGCCGGTCCTGCTCGCGTCCGGCAATCCGGTGGAGCTCGACCCGTACGCGGGTGAGGAGGGCGGTGGCGGGCTCGAGGGAGGCCAGGTCGGCGTAGTCGGCCAGCAGCGGTGCATAGGCCGAAATGGCGCGTAACACGTTGACGTCGCGCAGGCCACCGTGGCTCTCCTTGAGATCAGGCTCCAGGAGGAACGCCACGTCGCCCACGCCACGGTGTCGATCTCGCATCTGCGCCTCGAGGTCGGGGAGGTAGCGGGTGCCGAGGGACTCACGCCAGGCGGTGCGGGCCCGTTCCACCAGCGGGTCGGCCACTTTCGCATCACCCCAGACCAGGCGGGCGTCCAGCAGGCCCAGGGCGACGCGGACGTCGTCGGCCGCGGCGGAGAGCACCTCGGCCGGGCTGCGAACCGAGTGATCGAGGTGCACACCCTCGTCCCAGATCGGGTACCAGATGGCATCGGCCACCGCTTTTATGTCGCGGTGACCGCGGTGGAGCAGGACCACGTCGAGATCGCTGTAGGGGCAAAGCGAACCCCGGCCGTAGCCCCCGACGGCCAGAAGGGCCAGGTGGCGGTGGGTTTCTCCCACGGCGCGGGCGGCCACGCCGGAGAGCCATTCGTCGGCCTCGGCGGCGTAGGCCCGGCAGAAAGTCTCACCCTGAAGTTCGGTGTGGGCCAGGAGCTCTTGGCGACGTTCACGGAGTGACGTGTCAGCAGCCATTGCGGGAACGTAGCATTGGCATCGTGAGCAAAGAGGTAAGTCCCCGAGGATCGAATTCGCCGGTGACCCGGACACACACCTTCGCCATGGTCGTGGTGGGTGTGGTGGGGGTGATCATCGCCTTCTGGATTCTGAGCAGCATCGCAGGGTTCATCTTCGAGATCGTCAAGATTGCCGTGATCGTGGCTCTGATTGCCGGCGCCTTCTGGCTGGTGAACCGGTTCAGGAAGTGACGGCATAGCCCACTAGGCTGACCGCCCTGCTCTCACGGCGGCGTGGCCGAGTGGTTTAGGCAGGGGCCTGCAAAGCCCCGTACCCCGGTTCGAATCCGGGCGCCGCCTCCGAACCTCAGGACAATTGGGACTTCCGGTCCTACTCTCGGCGCCGGTTCACCGCTAAAATGCCATGGAGGAGAGCGGAGGGCTCTATGCGAATCAAGCGAACTGTGTCGAAGCCGGGCACAGCTCGGCGCGACCAGGCGTCGGAGGCGAACATCACTGCGCTCAAGGTGCTCCCTCCGCCGGCCGGATCCCACGCCAGGAGGGGCGACGCCTCCCTCGACGCCTCGGCGGAGCCGATCCCGGCGACCCTGGAGGCGATGTTCCGCGAGATCTCCTCCGTTGACCCCGGTGAAGGGGATTCGACCCGGTCGACGCTCGCTGCCACCAGGTACGACGACCTGTGGCAGCTCTCGCTGGCCGATCCCGTGACCGGGCTGGCGAATCGAATGCTGCTCCTCGACCGGTTGACCCGCGAGCTGACCCGGAGCCGGCGACATGGGGGCTGCGTGGTGGTGTCGCACATCGACTTGGGCAATCTCAAGGACATCAATGACGAGCTCGGCTACCCCTCCGGCAACGAGGTGCTACGGGGCATGTCCCGGCGCCTGACCTCCATGCTCCGCAGCGAGGACACCGTGAGCCGGATCGGCGAGAGCGAGCTGGTGGCCGTGATGACCATTGAGAACGAGCGCTTCATCGGCCCGCTGATGCAGCGCGTGCAGGACGTGCTCGACGACCCGATCGCCGTGTCCGGGGGTCGGGTGCAGGTTTCGGCGAACCTCGGCACCGTCACGGCGAGGAGCGCCGAATCCGCCGAAGAGGTCCTGGCGAGAGCCGGCGACGCGGCGTAGCCCCTGTTCGCCACGGCTGGTCGGTGCGATCTTTTCTCCCAAGTTAGGGATTTCGGCCCTAGTTGGTCACACCGCATTTAAGTAATCCTAAGGTGTGTCGATGTACAGCGAGCTTCTGAGCGACCTCTGGTTGAGCTCAGACGCGGAGCAAGAACCACCCTCGAAGGAGGAGCTCGTCGCCGATCTGCAGCAGTGTCGGCTGCGGCTGCATCGTCGCGCCTCCCTGCAGAAGCATGTCGTGGCGGAGGATCTGGCGCGTGAGCTGGACCATGATCGGATCCTCCTCTCACTGTGTGCGGCGATGTCGATCGACCACGATCCCGCCCGGTTCGTCAATCCGATATCCGAGCGCCGGCGTCTCGAGGAGATGCTCCGGGCGCGAGGCATCGAATTCGACCCGCTCTGACCGGGTCAACCCTCCTGGGGGAGTGAGTTTCTGGGGTTCGCCGCTCGGCGCTCGGCCAGGATGGCCGCGTAGACCCCCGCCTCGGTCCGTCGCTGCATTCCGAGTTTGGAGAGGAGACTCGACACGTAGTTCTTGACGGTCTTCTCGGCCAGGAAGATCTCTTCGGCGATCTGACGATTGGAACGACCCTGGGCGATGAGGTCGAGAACCCGTCGTTCCTGGGCCGAAAGGCTGGACAGCCTCGCCTCCGTCTTTTGCGTCTTGCGCAGCCTGTCGAAGATGTCCTTCGAGAGATTCGTGTCGATGAGCGACTGCCCCTGGCTGACCCGGCGGATATCCCCGATGAGGTCGCTGCCGCCGATCTCCTTGAGTACGTAGCCAGCCGCGCCCGCCATGATGGCGGAGAACAAGGCCTCATCGTCCGCGTACGAGGTCAACATCAGGCACGCAATCTGGGGATAGCTGGACCGGATCTCCCGGCATACCTCGATACCGCTTCCATCTGGCAGCCGGACGTCGAGGATCGCTACATCGGGCTGCAGGCTGGCTATCTTCTCCAACCCCTGTTGGGCGGTGGCGGCCTGACCCACCACCGCCATGTCCTCTTCGCATTCGAGCAGGGTTTGCAATCCTGTTCGGACCAACTCGTGGTCGTCCAGGACGAAAATGCGAATTGTCATTGCAACAATCTTGCCACGGCCTGGACCCCGAGTGGCGCGACGGTCGTAACCCCGCGCTCCGGCGGGCCCTCTTTTCGGCCATCGCGCCGACCACTACCCTAAGGGCGTGCCACCTCTCGATCAGATCGACGATCCCGTCAAACTCCGGAGGCTGGTGCAGGCGATGTTGATGATTGAGGGGGAACTGACCCTTCCGATCGTGCTCCGGCACCTGATCGGGGAGGCGTGCGCACTCGTCGATGCCCGTTATGGCGCGCTGGGCGTGCTGAGTGAGAACGGCACGACACTCGATCAGTTCCTGACCGTCGGCCTCGAGCCCGATGAGGAGTTCGCCATCGGCGCGCGCCCGAGCGGCCGCGGGGTGCTCGGCACACTGATCATCGAGGCGAAGCCGTTGCGCTTGAGCAACATTTCGGATAGTCCGGACAGCTACGGGTTCCCGGCCGGGCACCCCCCGATGACCTCGTTTCTCGGGGTGCCGGTACGGGTGCGAGGGGAGGTGTACGGCAACCTCTACCTCACCCAGAAGATAGGGGCACGCGAATTCTCGGCGGAGGACGAGGCTACGGCAGTCACGCTGGCCATGGCGGCGGGTATCGCCATCGAGAATGCCCGGCTTCACAGCGTGGCGCGGGACCATACGCTCACCGAGGATCGGGACCGGATCGCCCGCGATCTCCATGACACCGTGATACAGCGTCTCTTTGCTGTCGGACTCTCCCTGCAGGGGACGGCCCGCCTGGTGGATCGGCCCGAAGTGGCGGGCCGGATCGGAGACGCCATCATCAAGCTGGACGAGACGATCCGCCACCTCCGCACGGCCATATTCAACCTCGAAATGACCATCAACCAGGATGGATTCAGGCGCATGGTCTTCGACCTGTTACACGAGTTGACCCCGGTGATCGGGGCTGTTCCGCACGTGACCTTCACGGGCCTGGTCGATTCGGCGGTCACCGGATCCATCGCCGATCACAGCCTGGCCACCCTCCGCGAGGCGCTGACCAACGTGGGCAGGCACGCGGCGGCCACCCGGGTCGCGGTCACCATCGCGGCGGAGAACGACCTACGCCTGGTCGTGGTCGACGATGGGCGCGGCATGGCGAACGCCGGGGTCAATGGGCGGGGGCTGAAGAATATGCGCACCCGGGCCGAACGCCTCGGGGGCAGTCTCGAGCTGGGAACGTCGCGCGAGGGCGGCACCCGCCTGATCTGGCGCATCCCGCTCACCCTCAACGAGGGGTAGCGGTCGCTAGCTGGCCTCTTCGACGACCGTGGAGAGCACGTGCCACGACGAGCTCTCGACACGGGCCGTCGTGGCCGAGGAGCGGGCGGCCCGGCGGGCCCCGCGCTTGCGCTCGGCGTGGATGGTGCGCAGCACCCGGATCCCGTCGGAGAAGGCGTTGAGGTTCGAAGAGCCGAAGTGGCGGCTGTGCTCGAAGCTCGGGACCTCGGCCACCACCAGGCCGGCCTTGGCGATGCGCACGTTGATCAGGGTCTCGACCTCGAAGCCGTCGCCCCAGCGCATGGCGCCCGGATCGGTGCTCTCGTCCCCGACCTCTAGGTCCATGACCGAGAGGCACTCCCGCCGAAAGGCGTTGTAGCCGTAACACAGGTCGGTGTAGCGGGTCCCGTAGATCAGGTTCACGATCTTGTTCAAAAAGTAGTTGCCCACCTGGCGCAGCCGGGAGATGTCGCTCGAGCCCGCCCCGGGCATGAAACGGCTGCCCTTGGCGAAGTCGGCCCCTTGTTTGAGGGCTTCGACGAAGCGGGGGATCTCGGCCGGATCGGTCGAGCCGTCGGCGTCGAGCATGACGATGAAGTCCCCCTGGGCCACCGCGAAGCCGCAGGCCAGAGCGTTGCCCTTGCCCTTGCGGGTCTGGCCCACCACGGTGATGTCGGGGCACAGGGACCGGGCCACTTCGACCGTGTCGTCGACCGAGTCCCCGTCGACCAAGATCACCTCGTAGCGCTCGACATCGAGGGCGGAAAAGACGTGGGGCAGGTTGAGGGCCTCGTTCTTGGCCGGGATCACGATGCTGACGGTCGGCTCGGCCTTGTGCCCGTTCTTGTTGGAAGCTCCACCGTTGATGCGGGTAAGAGTCAAATCATCCTGCCTTTCGATTCCGCGCTGCCCCCTTTTCCATCGCACCCCTGACCCCCGTGCGGTGTTCCCCCCAACGTCCTACCCAGTCACATGTCAACCCGCCTTCGAGCAAACCGTCGATACCCAGCCATTGTGCGAAAACGTGGGCGCGGTCGACTAGAGCACAAGGTCACTTTGTGAGATATCGCGGCGCGGGCGGCCGGGCCGAGGTTTGGCGGGAGAGGGTCCCCGGAAGTGCCGTCCCGGCGGTACTGAGCTGGACTTCGGCGCGGCGGACTACCGCGTCAGCGCTCCGCTGTCGAGCGGGTCGTCGGGCGAGCCGTCTCGATTCGCTCCACAGCTCGCCCGGCGCGGTCCCCGCCGCTCGGGCGGTGGGCCGGGTTGGCCTGCAACCCCGGCTGCCGCGGAGCATCGGCGGAATCGAACAACGACCCGGCGGAGCCGCCGGCGGCGCGCTGAATGCGTCGCTCGGTGAGCAGCGTCCGCAGGACCCGCGTCCCGTCGCGCACCGTCCGCAGGTTCGACACCCCGTTGCGCCGTGGCAGCTCGACGCTCGGTACCTCGGCAATGCGCAAGCCGACGAGTTGCGCCCGCACGATGATCTCGGTTTCGATCTCGAATCCCGTCGAGCGGAGGTCGAGGGACTCCAGGAAGAGCCGGCGGAGCGCGAAGAACCCGTAGCACAGGTCGGTGTAGTGGACGCCGAGAAGCAGATTCGCCGCTTCGACCAGCGCACGGTTGCCGAGGCGCCGGACCAGCGTGATGTCGAGCGAGCCACCTCCGGCCATGAAGCGGGAGCCCTTTGTGAAGTCGAAACCGTGCTCGAGCGGGTGGACGAACCGCGGGATCTCCTCGGGCGACATGCTCCCGTCGGCGTCCATGGCCACGAGGACGTCACCCCGTGCCGCGGCCAGTCCGGCCCGGAGCGCGTTCCCCTTCCCCGGTGCGGGCTCGCCGATGATGCGGATGTCGGGGCGGGAGTTGCGGGCCATCAGCTTCGTCACATCGGAGCTGGCGTCCACCAGCACCACCTCGGTGACCATGGCGGGCAGACGATCGAGGACGTCCCCGACGTTGCGGGCTTCGTTCATCGTCGGGATGATGAGGCTGACGCTCTGCGTGGGCAGGACCGAGGGCGGCATCTCGCCCATGATCCGCGTATCGCCGTGGCGGCGGCCCCCCTGGCGGCGTTCGACAAAGCGAACGGGCGCCCCGTCAGCGTCCCGCTGCTCGAACCAGTCCTCGCGTCCGTTTCCGTTTCCGTTCCCGTTCCCGTTCCCGTTGGCGTCGCTGTCACTCACGTCCCCGCCTCCCATTTCATCGATTAGTAGGCCTGTCGGCGCCTGGTTCAGGAAAACCCTGCGGAGCACAGACGACAAGCCGGTTTTGGATGTCGCGGCCTGCGGCGCGTCGTAGGATCCAGCGTCGCGAACAGATGTCAATTGGCCGCCCACTCAAACCCAATAGCGGCACAACTCTCAGGACGCGGTGCCCCAACCAGCGTCCAGGCCGAACCTCGAAACAGACCAGGGTGCCTGGGTTTTCCGACGGGGAAGTCGATCACGGCCCCGGGGCATTTCGTGGGTCGGGCGGTCCACTGAGGGACCTTCGACCCTTGCCGTTGTCTCGAGACCCGCCCAAGATGGCCCTGGAGGCGTGATATCTGAAGAAGAGCAAAGGTTCCCTGCGGGGGCATTAGCTTGTGGAAAAGGCGCGGAAGTGGTGATAATCGTTCAGTGACGGGGTGAAGCTGTGAGTATGGAGAACCCGAAATCGGGGCGGACCGAGTGGGAGTGCACATGACGGTCGCGCGCGCACAGCGGCGGCTGATTGTCGATTATGAGTACGGCGCGCAGTCCGTGTTCGCACTCAATGAGGCAGCAGGCGATCTGTGCGAGATCATCTGGCTCGTGAACCTGGGCACAACGGAGATGCGGCAGCTGGCCCGGCTGATGTCGCGGATGGGCACCGTCGTCGATGTCGCCGACCGGTCCGAGGCGCAGGTGGTGGAGGAGTTGCGCGCCTTGAGCCCGACCGGTCTGCTCAGCCTCAGTGATCGTTCGGGGATGATGATGGCTCGCCTCGCGGTAGCCCTCGGACTGGAATTTCATTCGCCGGTGGTGGCCGGGCGCCTCTTCGACAAGCTGCGCCAGCGCGAGGCCCTGCTCGCCGGTGGGATCGCCTGCCCTGCTTTCGCGGGCGTCCGGGCCGGAGCCAGCCCTGGGGAAATCGAGGTGTTCGGGGCCGAGGTCGGGTTCCCCGCGGTCCTGAAGCCCCGACAGGGCAGCGCCAGCCGGGACGCGTATCGAGTGCGCGATCGCGACGACCTCGCCCGTTTATTGGCCGCCGGAGGGCCCTTTCAGGACGAGGACGGCGGCATGATATTGGAGGGATATCTCCGCACCACCGATCACCCCGTCACACGATTCGCCCCGATCGTCTCGGTGGAGAGCTACGTCAGTGGCGGCAAACTGCACCATTTCGCGGTGACCGGTCGCCTCCAGTTCGCGGAGCCGTTCCGGGAGACCGGAGCGGTGCTGCCGAGCGATCTCCCCGACGAGTTGGCGCGCATGGCGGAGAGCACCGCTGCCGCAGCGATCGTCGCCCTTGGCGCAACCTATGGTTGCTTCCACACGGAGATGAAGTTCACGCCCGACGGTCCCCGCATCATCGAGGTCAATGGGAGGATCGGCGGCGGTATCCCAGAAATGGTGGAACTCGCCGGAGGCAAAGAGTCGATCCTGAGGCTCGGCATGGAGCTGGCGCTCGGGATGCCTCGCGACCTGCGGCCACTCTTCTCGCGCATCGGCTGGTGGCGCGCCGTCACCCCTCCGGTCTCCGCGAACCGGATCGAAGCGATCATCCGGCCTCGAGAAGCTGAAGCTCCTGCCGGGCGTCGACCATGTCATCGTCAATCGGGCCGCCGGCGAGGCGGTCGACTGGCGGCAGGGCTATCGGGACTTCGTGGTCCAGGTCTACGGATCGGGGGGAGATTACGAAGAGGTCGAGGCGCAGTGCGCCTCGGTGGACACGGCGGTTTCGGTCACCTACGGCGACGCCGTCTCTCTCACCATCGGTGCCGATGATCGCCGTTCGGCCTGACGCACCCCGCTCGAATTCAGTCCCGACGCACCTGATTCCCAGGAGCGGCGCACGTCTATTGCGCCCCGGTTGCCATCGGGTTGTACCCGACCCCATCTGTCGGGAATACATTGACTTAGGCCGGGGAACCGTGCAGCATCTGCCCATTGAAGCAAGTCGAAAGGGCAAACCTCTCGTGAGAGAGGGGCGCAAAGCTACGGGACTCTCTGAGTTGGCCGGGCCGCCGAAATAGCGATACCCATTGCTATTCTCCCAGCGGCAGCCTCCTCGGGGCTGAAAGGGACATGTGCGAACAGCGGGGCGGAGGGTCCATCTGCTGGCGAATCGCCTCCGAGGAATGGGCCGCATCTCCGACCACGGTGACCGCCGACCGGGGCCGCCGGGAAACGAGGCGCCGCCATATGACCATCCTCACGATGCGGCCCTCGTCTACGATCGCCCTGGGTGGGCGCCTTGAGAGCTCCCACGTGACTGATGGAAGTGACTTTTTGCCCTATCCGAAGCAAGGCCGCATCGATCACAATAAAGACGTATCCGTCGGCTTGGGCAGGCGACTCAGAACGATGGCGGGTGCGGCCCGAAAAAAGGGGGCAAGCAGGCTTCGGATCCAACACTCGCCTCAGTCCGAAGGGGAGCGAGGGGTCAGGTCGGCTCCTCGTAGTCGTCTGTACTGGGTCGGACGGAAGGGCTTTGAGGGTTTCATGCAGGTGACTCGTTGGAGCGAAGGAGTACCACGCAGAAGGGGTCGCGAACAGTCCGGTGTCTATTGGATCGAAGCGTTGACTGCAACAGACTCCGACCCTCGGTCTCCGATGGACAAGGCCGCATGAGCATTTCCGTCGTCATCTGCGCGTACACCATGGACCGATGGGACGCGCTCACCGCCGCTGTCCAGTCGAGCCTGGATCAGACATGCCCGCCCGACGAAGTCGTGATCGTCATCGACTACAACGAAGAGCTCTACCGCCGAGCCGCCCTCGAACTAAGTGGCCCCCGGGTTCTCGTACTCTCCAATGGTTCCACCAAGGGCCTGTCGGGGGCCCGGAACACCGGCGTGGCGATGTCGTCCGGCGACATCGTTGCCTTCTTGGACGACGATGCCTATGCCGAGAAGGACTGGTTGGAAAAGCTCGTTGACCCCATGGAGGACCCGATGGTCGTGGGCGTCGGGGGATGGGTTCTCCCGCACTGGGAGACCAAGGTGGCGAAGTGGCTGCCCGAGACGTTCTACTGGGTTCTGGGTTGCAGCTACGTCGGGCTTCCCGAGACAAATTCGAGGTTGCGCAATCCGATAGGCGCCAACATGGCCATGCGGCGGCGCGTGTTCACGCAGGTGGGTGGTTTCACATCTGGGATCGGCCGCATCGGGCAAGTCCCCCTCGGGTGCGAGGAGACCGAGCTCTGCATCCGCTACACCTCGCGCTTCCCCGACGAGCATTTCGTGCTTGCCCGCGACGCCGTCGTCCACCATCGGGTACCCGCTTCGCGGCTCACGTGGCACTACTTCTGGACGCGCTGCTGGGCCGAGGGCCTTTCCAAGGCGTTGGTGTCCTCCCTCGTCGGCTCGCGTTCGGGTCTCGCCTCGGAGCGACGTCACATCATGCGGTCCTTGCCCCAAGAGTTCGGACGGAGTCTCCGCATGGCACCGCGCCACCCGATCTCGGCTGTGGCGAGGAGCGGGCTCATCATTGCGGGGACGGCTTATGCCATCGCCGGCCTCCTCCGCGGCAGGCTCGCACTGCGCGGGGCCCCACTGGAGTCCAGCGGGGACGAACTGGAGCTCTCGCAGTCGATGGCCGGTGATGAGAGCGCCTGGCCGCTCGCCATGTGATGAAGCGTTAGTTCAGAATTCTTGCCGGACTGCCGACGATCACTTTGCCGGCCGGCACAGACTTGGTCACGACGGTGAGGGCACCGACCGTCACGTTGTCGGCAATATCGATGTCCCCGAGCACCGCACATCCGGCACCGAGGTTCACGCCATTGCCTATGCGCGGCACGCTGGGATTGTCCTCGTCTCCACTACCTTGATTTCCGATTGTCACGCCGTGCCGAAGAATGCAGTCGTCCCCAATGACTGCATGAATATTGATGATAATGGCGTGGGCATGCCATATCTGAAGACGCTTCCCTATTGTGATCTGGGCCGGGAGTTCAATACCGAGTCCGACGGAGAGCATCAGCCAATATGGGACCTTGTAGAAGATTGTAGAGAGCCGGATATCTCCGGCACAAAAACTGGGCGATGCGAAACGCAACCACGACAAATCGGGCATCGGACCTGCCGGCGTTGGCTTCCCAATCCTGCAGGATCCATTCCTTAAATGAGGCATGGAGTATTTCGCTATTTTCCATGTTGATATTCTAGGCTCGGGGACCCCGATGTGACGGTCACTATTGGGAGGAACGCTGCCATACTTGGACCGATCGTATCGACAGTGATCCGGTGCACGAGCTCGGCAGCCGCAGGGGCTGGAATGCAGTGGTGATGGCGAGGTCGGCCAAGAAGTACATCGGCTGCGTGGGTACGCCGGAGGTCACGGCAAAGACGGCGGTTCCGTCGACGTACCAGGTGAGCGAACCAGGCTCCCAATCGAGCCCGAAGGTGTGCCAACCCGAGGAAAGATCGGCGGTCTTCACGGGGACGTTCTCCTGAGGCCCCGTGGCGGGGTGGAATGTCACGAGGACGCCCGTCGTCTTGGTGCCGATCAACTCCATGAGGTCGATCTCGGGCAGGGCTGTCGCGTTGTCCGCCGGGAGCATCCACAGCGCCGACCAGAGGTTGGTGCTTTTCGGCAGCTGCGCCACGACCTGAACGTATCCGTAGGTGAAGGCGTAGCTGGGTTCGGTCGTGACCATGCCGGATCGGCATGGGTAGGTCTCCGGTCGCCCTTGCGCGTTGGTGCCGGTGTAGCTCACGGGGCTGGCCACGAGGTGGAGCGCACCACCGTAGACCTGGTCCTGCGAGGACAGGTACCACTCCTGCTCGGGGTACGAGCCCAGATGGGTACAGCCGCCGCCGCCGATGGCGTACCAGAAGCACGGCGTCCATATCGTGGTGTCGAGGCTGGTGCCGCTGAAGGTGGCGTTGAAAGCCAAATGGGACCCGGGTGGTGGGAGCGTCGGCGAGCTCGCGACCCGGCCGCCGGGCGCGGTGGATGTGGGAACGGACGATTCAGGTCGGTGTCCGTGCGGACTCTTGCCGGATTGGGTGCCGAAAAAGCCCCCCAACACGGCCAGGGCGCCGACGCTGAGCGCGACGATGGCGAACGTGAGAGGCCGGAAGAAGGTGCTTGGCTGGCGATGGCGCGGGGGCATCCGCGTTCACCGGTACCGAGCGACGACGCGGACGCGACGTTCTCGGCCCGAATTGTGCATGACGTCCCAGGGTAAGCGAACCGGGGTCGGGCTCCTCGGCAGTCGTCGCACTTTCGAGCGGATTTGGGCGAACGTTGAGATTGTGTCGTTCGCTTGATGATCTGAACTACCCATTGTTGTGGTGTGCCACTGCGGCGCGGCGCGGCCCGGCGGAAGAAAACGAAGGAAAGTGCCCGGTCACGCCGGACCGAATCGGTGATGCCGGCCGCTCCGCAACGGCTGCAGACACCTCGCCGGTACAGGTCTCCCAGTAGAATCCACCCAATGAATTCGAGAGGATATGCATGCCAACTGTAAGCGTGGTGATACCCAGCTACCGGGGTGGTCCCTACCTGAGGGAGGCGATCGACTCGGTGCTGGCACAGACACTCGAAGACTGGGAGGCACTCGTCGTCGCCGACGGGTGCGAGGAGGATTTCTCCGACATCGAAAAAGATGCGCGTGTGCGGGTGATCAGACAGCGAAACCGGGGCGAGTCCATTTCCCGCAACGTCGCCATCGGACACGCCCGGTCGGATCTCATTGCCCTCCTCGACGACGACGACCGCATGCTGCCCGGGCGACTCCTGGCCCAAGTCGAGGCGATGAAGGACCAGAGCATCGGACTGTGTCACACCCAGTTCCGGGTCATAGACGCCGACGGAGAGGTCATCGGACAAGGGGAGTCGAGGGAGACACAGTACGTGGACTTCTTGGAGTCCTACGGAGCAATTCTGCTGTCGTCCGCCATGCTGCGGAGATCGATCATTCAAGAGGTCGGCGTCTTCAACCCCCTCTTTCCGATCGGACAGGATCTCGACCTCTTCTATCGAGTGGCCCGAGAGAGCAGGTTGTGCTTTTTACCCGAGGTCCTGAACGAATACCGCGTGCATGGAAACAACGTGTGGGCGAATTCGTCCTCCTCATCGGGCAAGGAGATCAAAATGATCCTGGCCCAGCACCAGATGGTGGCTGAGGCGCGGGGTGAGACCCAGAACTTGCGCTCAATCCGAAAGGGAATGAAGTACGTCCTCCCGAGCCGCGCCCAGTTCGCGCTCACGGCAGCGGACAAGGCGCGGGCGCGTCACGAGTACCGAGAAGCGTTCACGTACTTCGGAAAGGCGATGCTCATTTCGCCGGGATCGGTCTCGAGAGTGACGCTACGGGCGGCTCGCCGCCGCCGGGAACAAAGACTGGCGGGGTAGAGGCGACTCGGTCACCGCAACACGCCTCATTCCGTGGCGGGTTCCACGTCGACTTTGGGGGCTGTCTGCCGATAGCGTTTGATCGCTATCGGCAGAAAGAAGACAATCTGGAAGACAGACGTGGTCAGCGTGGCGTAGCCAGCGGCGAGAATGCCGTATTGGCCGATCCAGGTGAAGAGCAGGGTGAAGAAGCTCAACGCGAGCACGAGATCACGGATGGCAAGCTGCCAGACGCGCTTGTCCAGCCACGAGAACGCGGAGTAGAAGGCGGTCACCGCAGTACCCGGGAGGGCCAGCAACTGCAGACGTAACAATGTCGTGCCGTGCACGGCGTAGCCATTTCCGAAGATCCGTAGGATCTGCGGAGCCAGCGCGATGCCGATGATCACGGCGGGGACGAGCACGACGAGTGCGGCCCGGATGGTGACGTTGGCGTGTTGGCGCAACCGGGTCGGATCGCGTGAACCCTCAACCAGGAATGAGGTGTTCAGGTTCCATAGAAAACCCGCAACGCCCCCGGCGATCAGTGTCGGGAGGTAGTAGCGGGCCTCTTGCACGGCCCCGAGCCGCGAGATGATGATCAGCACAACGATTGACGGGGTGAAGAAATTGATGAGCGCCTGGGCGTATTGAGCCACGGCGAGCGAGGCGATCTCCCGGTTCGAAGGAAGGTCTTCGATCGCCGCGTTCATGGCCTCGTGCTCGGGGATGCGCTTGCGGAAGAGGTACCAGCTGACCGCCGCCGTGGCCGCCAGGACTGGAACCGTCCAGGCCAAGAAGATGCCCTGGTGCACGGTGAGGGCGAGGGTGAGCGGGAGCAGTGCGAGTTTGGCCACCGCGAAAAGGATGTTCTCGACCGGCACCCATTTCGTGGCCCGGAGGCCGGTGAGTACGGAGTCCTGCAGGGCGAAGATCGTCCACAGCATGACGGAGACGACGAAGAGCGCCCTCCAGCCGAGCGAAGAGGGGATGAAGGTGCGGCCGAACCCGGCCAGGAGATAGATGATGCCGGCCGCCAATGCGACGCCCGAGCACAGCGCGTAGGCATTCACCACAAAGGTCCGTGTCCCCTTGCCGATGACAGGGAGGAAGCGGTCGAAGATCGACGTGAAGCTCAACTGCGCCATGAAGGCGAGCAACAACAGGGCGGCGATCTCTGCGGACGCTCGCCCGACGTTGTACGGCCGACGTGAGGTGTGCTGCGGCACCCCAGAACGCCACGCCCAACACCGCGGTACCTCCGGAGGACACCATCAGCGCCACGGCATTTTGAATGAGATTGGTGGGTCTGATGCGTTCTCTGAAGGACGCCCTTTTTGGAGGGTGGGCTCATGGGTACGAGCCCGGGGGGCGGGTGTCCATCCGCGAGCCGATCGTCGAGACCGGAGAAGTCGGAGTTTGCTCGATGGGCACGCACGGTACGCTAACGGGCTGTCTGGCAGCCCAGGTGCCGCTGATCATTCGTCCGGGGTCGTTGTGGCCCGTGTGGAGACTTCGGGATCATGCCTGCTCCATAAGATGTAGAGAGTTGGCCTCGAATTGTGTGGAACTTGGGGCAAACGCCTTATGACTTAGGCTTGCGACCATTATGCTTTATGGATTGGCGATATTGACGGCGGTGCGTCAATACGGGAGAGGAGCGCACAAAGTGCGGGGTCGGGATCAATGAGCTCAGGTACTTCGATCCGTGTCGGTGCGGATCTCGTGATGGTGAGTCAGGTCGCGGACAGCATCGCCTGTTTTGGGGATCGCTACGTCCGCCGTGTCTACACCGAGCACGAGATCGACTCGTGCGGTGGTCCTCCGTCAGTGGTCTCGGCGGGTCTGGCGGCCCGTTTCGCCGCGAAGGAAGCCACCCTCAAGGTTCTCCGCCCGCAGGGTCACCGGCCCGAATGGCGGTCCATCGAAGTGAGGCGCCACCACGACGGGTGGTGTCGCATGGCCCTGTCCGGCTACGCGGCCGAGCTCGCCAGCCAGGCGGGGCTCGGCGAGTTAGCGGTGAGCCTGACCCATGAGGAAGGCATCGCCGGTGCCGTGGTCGTCGCGCTGTGCCAAAACGAACCCAGCGAGGAGCTCGCGTTCGAGTCGGCGGGGGCCCTCTGATGGACGAGAAGATCCGCAGCATCCTGGCCGAGCACGGCCGGTTTCCGATCGATGTGGCCACCATCGGGGACGATGAAGACCTCTTTCAGGCCGGGATGACGTCCCACGCCAGCGTGAACGTCATGCTCGCTCTTGAGGAGGAGTTCGACATGGAGTTCCCCGAGAGCATGCTGAACAAGAGCACCTTCGAATCCGTCACCGCCATCCGGACCGCTCTGGCCGGGCTGACCGGCTCGTAGCCAAGCAGGCAGATGGAGGAGCCGAGCCGAGTCAGGGAGCGTGGTTGAGACCCCTCTGGTTCGGGCCAGAGGATCGGCCGCTGTTCGGATGGCTCCATGTGCCGGAGAACGGCCGGGCCCGCGGAGCCGTCCTGTTGTGCCCGACCATTGGCATCGAGGCGGTCAATGCACGCTACGCGTACATGCGTCTGGCCGACCGCCTGGCCGAGGCCGGCTTGGCGTGCTTCCGCTTTGACTACGACGGCACCGGGGATTCGGCCGGTCAGCAGAACGATCCCGACCGGGTGGAAGCCTGGCTGAGCAGCATCCGGTGCGCCATGGAGCTCGTGCGGGGGCTCGGGGCAAACCGGATCAGTGCGGTCGGGATGCGGATGGGCGCCACGCTTCTGGCCGAGACGTTCGGGTCCGGGCCACCTGTGGTCGATGATCTCGTCCTGTGGGATTCCTGCGCCTCGGGACGGTCTTTTCTCCGAGAACAAAGCGCACTGTGGGCGTTTGCGCTCGGAGCAGAGGCCGCAAACGATGGATCGATCGAGACACCGGGTCTGGTCTACGACAAGGAAACCGTCGCCGACATGTCTCCTCTCGCCATCGCCAACGGGGACGGACCACTGGCTGGCCGCGTGCTGGTGCTCACGCGGAGCGGCCGCAACGGTGATCGACGGGCGAACGAGCGTCTGGCGCTGCCACACACCGAACGCGTCGCCATCGTCGGCCAGGAAGAGCTCGTCGACGTGCTGCCTGACGCGGCGAAAATCCCGGAAGAGACCATAACGACCATCGTCGAGTGGCTCGCCGCCGGCGCGGCGCCGGAGACGCAAGTGGTGATCGCTCCCGATGGCGTCGGACGAACGGTTGCTGTCGTGGGGGAGACACCAGATGGCGCGCTGGTCGAAGAACGGGCGGTACGGCTCGGCCCGATCGGTCTGTTCGGCATCGCCACCTCACCCGTGCGAACCGATGCCCCGGCGGGGGGGTCAGGCGAGAACGACCACCCGACCATCATCTTTTTGAACGCGGGCGTGATCGATCATGTGGGTCCGGCCGGGTTGTGGGTCCGGCTCGGACGTTCGTGGGCCGAGGCCGGATTCACAGCGATCCGGCTCGATCTCAGCGGAAACGGGGACAGTCCGGTGCACTCAGGGCAGTCCAGGAAGGTCATCTTCTCGTCCCACCACGAACAGGACGTCGTCGACGCCCTGCACGCGGCCGGGCCGCGGGATCCTTCGAACGCCGTACTCGTCGGCCTGTGCTCGGGGGGCTTCAATTCCATCGGGCCGGCGATCGAGGTCAAGGTGCGGGGCGTGTGTGCGGTGAATCCCGTCCTCACCTTCAAGGATCTGGACCTCGAGCACGGGGGCGAGGCCGACCAGCGATCGGGGCCGACCAAGGGTGGCATGAAGGGCTGGGTCGGAAAGATCCCGGGGTACAGGCTGATGAATCGGGTCAGCAAGCGCCTCCCGAGTTCAGCCTGGTGGATCATCAACCGGATCGCAGTGGACATAACGCCGGCAAGGAGGCTGGGCCGGATGGTCGATGCGGGCGTGGACGTGCTCGTGATCGCCGGCACCGACGAAGCCCGCTGGCTCAAGGGCGGTGAGGGCCGTACCCTGCAGCGGCTGGAGCAGACCGGGCGGTTCGAGATGGAGGTCGTCCCCGGCCTCGAACACACCTTGTTCGAGTACAGCACGCGTGAAATAGCGGTGCGGATCCTGACCGATCACATCGTCGAGAAATTTGGTGTCCCGACGGCACAGCGCTGAAGCGCGGTCGGGCCCTACGACGCCGCGATGTCTCGTTTCGCCGCACCCTCCCGGACCAGCGGGATGAGCTCCTTGCCGTAGTCGACGACATCGGCGAGCGGGTCGAAGCCCTTGAGGATGACGGCCGAAATACCAATGTCGTAGTAACGGAGCATTGCCTCGGCGACCTGTTCCGGCGTCCCCACCAGTGCCGTCGAGTTGCCGGCGGCGCCGGTGAGGTTGGCCACCTTCATCCACAGGCGCTCGTCGTAGACGTCCTGCCCGGCAGACATTTCGATGAGTCTCTTGCGGCCGACAGAGGTGGTTCCTCCCGTGTCGCGATCGACGGAATAGGTGGCATTGCGGTCTCCGCCCAGCCCCGTGTACGTCTCCTTGTGACCGGCCATGCGCTCTTTGGCCAGATCGATCCGCTCGGCCGTCTTCTCGGCGATCCATTCCGCCTTCTCCCAGGCCTCGGCCTCGGTGTCGGCGATGATGGGACGGAGGGAGAGGCTGTAGCGGAGCGTACGCCCCGCCTTGGCCGCCACGGCGTCGATGGATGCTTTGCGGGCCGCCACGGCCTCTCGCGGTTCGCCCCAGAAGGCGTAGACATCGGCCTGGGTGGCGCCGACCTCGATGGCCGGGGGAGAGGCGCCCCCGAAGAACAGCGGGATCCCCCCGGGCGTGACCGGCTTGACCGAGCTGAAGGCCGCCTCGTAATGGAAGAACTCCCCCTCGAAGTCGAACGGCGACGTCTCGGACCAGATGCGGCGAGCGACCGACATGACTTCACCGGTGCGCCGGTAACGGGCGTCGTGCGCCACGAAGTCGCCTTCCCGCCGCTGATCCGCTTCGTCGCCGCCGGTGATGAAGTGGATGGCGATCCTGCCGCCGCCGGTGAGGTGGTCGAGAGTGGCGGCCATCCGGGCCAGCAGGACCGGCTGCACGAAGCCGGGCCGGTGCGCCACGAGCACCTTGAGATGATCGGTGCTGTGCAGCACGGTGGCTGCCACAGCCCAGCCTTCGGGCGCCACGGCGCCATAGCCGATCAGGACCCGATCGAACCCTGCGTCCTCATGGGCGCGGAGAAGTCGACCAGGTAACCGGTGTCGATGACCGGCCCGTCCATCCAGTCGACGACGGGCCCATCGACCAGCGGCCCCTTGATCTCGGACGCCTCCCGCGTACCCACCATTCCGATGATCTCGATTGGCATGCCTGTTGCCTCCTCATCCGTGTCCCGGTGCCGAAAATCCACCGTGTCCAAGAACTGCCGGTGGTGCCGGGGCGAACGCCCAGTTCAAGGCTAACATCTGTAGTGTGGGAATGGACTTCACCTCCAATGAAAAACGGCCACTTGTGGCCGTCGGCTACGGGCCCCGCTGCGTGCCCGTCATGCAGCTGACCGAGGCTGCCGCGAGGATCTGCGACCTGCTTTGGTTGATCGACGGCTCCATCCCCGAGATGGCGCAGATGACGGACCTCCTCAACCGTTTCGGGCCGGTGGTCGACATCAGCGGGCTCGATGCCGGCCAGATCCTCGAGGAGTTGGTGCCCCCGTACAAGCCGGACGCGATCGCCACCTATCTCGACGCCAACATGACCACGTTCGCCCAGGTGGCCGCGGCATTGCGCCTCCCATTTCACTCGGTCGAGACGGCTGCCGCCCTCACCGACAAGTACGAGCAGCGCCGCGTCTTGGGCAAGGCCGGGCTGCCGGTGCCGCCCTGCGAGATCGTCACTCCGGAGAAGTCCGAGCGGGATCTGGCGGGGGTCGAGTCCGCGGTGGGCTGGCCCGCCGTTCTCAAGCCCCGCTCGGCCCAGGGGAGCCGCTACACCTTTGCGGTCAACGACGCCGTGCAACTCGACCACCTGCTCGACTCGCTGGGGCCGACCCGCCCGGACATGGTCCTCGAGGGATACCTGGCGGACGACCCGGGACGGGAGGAGGGGCCCTACGCGGCCTATGTCTCGGTGGAGAGCATCGCGGCGGCCGGCGTCGTCAGCCATCTGGCCCTCACCGGACGTTTTCCCATGGCGGAGAACTTCCGGGAGACCGGGTTCTTCATTCCGGCGGCTCTCGAGGACGCCGACCAAAAGGCGGCGCTCGAGTTGGCCACCTCGGCCATCGAGGCGCTCGGCGTGCACACGGGCTGTCTCCACACCGAGATCAAGTTCACCCTCGACGGACCCCGGGTCATAGAGGTGAACGGCCGCGTCGGCGGGGGCGTGCCGGAGATGCTCGGTCGTGCCGCGGACGTCCCATTGCTCGAGTTGACCCTGCGGGTGTCGCTCGGCGAGGCGATCCGAATCGACGGTCCGGTGGCCACCCAACGCATCGGGTACCGGTTCTTCTTGCAGCCACCGGCGATGTCGGCCACCGTGGCGGCGATCACGGGACTGGACGCCGTCAGCGACCATCCCGGGGTGGACACGATCACGGTGCACCAAGGACCGGGTGCGGACCTGGACTGGAAGGACGGATCGCGTAATCACATCATGGCTGTTGTCGGATCGGCCGAGGACTACACCGAACTGCAGGCGGTCAACCGGCTGCTCCATAAAGAGGTGACGGTCACCTACGCCGACGTGAGCCACTTCTAGTGGCGGTGCGGCTGTTCCAGGCCGCGACGACGCGCCCCGACCCGGTCGACTGGACCTGTGCGTTCGTGAACAACATGCCCGACGGCGCGTTCGACGCCACCGAGCGACAGTTCCTGGACCTGCTCGAGACCGGCTCGGGATCCGAGGTGATCGCGGTGCGTCGCTACGCCCTGGCTGGCGTGCCACGGGGAGAGCGGGTGGCGGCCCGGATCGCGACGGACTACATGCCGGTCGAGACCATGCTGCAGGACCGGCCCGACCTGCTCATCGTCACCGGCTCGAATCCCGTGGAGGAGCGAATTGAGGACGAGCCCTACTGGGCCGACCTGTCCGATCTGCTCACCTGGGGCAGTGAGCACGTCCAGTCCATGTTGCTCTCGTGCCTGTCGGCTCACGCCGCCCTGACCGTGTTCGACGGGATCGAGCGCCAGCGCCTGACGTCGAAGTGCACCGGGGTCTTTCCCCAAGAGGTCGACCCGGCACACCCGCTGGGGGCCGGCGTGGGGACCCGGATCACCCTGCCCCATTCCCGCACCAGCACGGTGGCCGAGGAGCACCTGCGCAACGCCGGATATGACATCGCGGTGCGGTCCGACGCCGTCGGGTGGGCCGTGGCCACCCGGCAGGTGGGTGGGGCACAGGTGGTGCTCGTGCAGGGCCACCCGGAGTACGACCCTTCCAGCCTGTTGCGGGAGTACCACCGCGACGTCCGGCGCTACGCCCAGCACGAGCGTGAGGAGCCGCCGGTGCTGCCGCTGCACTGCGTGGGACCGGAGGACTGGGACGAGCTGCAACACCTGCACGAGGCGGTCGTCGGGGGCAAGAGGGATCCTGAGCTCGTGGCGGCCTACCCGTTCGACAAGGTGGGGGCGCGGGCGCCATGGGCCTGGCGCGGGGTGGCGCAACGCCTCTATGCCAACTGGGTCAACGGTTTTTCGAAGAGGAGCGATTGAATCAATGCACGACGAGACCATTGCCATCCACGGTGGCTACGAGGCTGATGGCACCCGCGCCGTGGCGGTGCCCATCTATCTGACGGTGGCGCACGATTTCGAGAATGCCGCGCACGCGGGCGCCATTTTGGACCTCGAGGTCCCGGGATTCCACTACAACCGGCTCAACAATCCCACCAATGAAGTCCTGGAGAAGCGCATCGCGGCACTGGAGGGCGGCACGGCGGCCCTCGTTGTCGCGTCCGGCATGGCTGCCGTCAGTTACTCCATCCTCACGGTTGCCCGAGCCGGCTCGAACGTCGTGGTGGCGCCACAGCTGTACGGGGCCACCTTCACCTACTTCGCGCACGTGTTGCCATCCCTCGGGATCGAGGGGCGGTTCGCGGTCGATGACGAGGCCGCATCGATCAAGTCGCTGATCGATGATCGAACCTGCGCCGTCTTCCTCGAGACGATCGGTAATCCGGCCGGCAACGTCGTCGATCTCGAAGCCGTCGCCGCGGTGGCGCACGCCGCCGGCGTGCCCCTGATCGCCGACAACACCGTCGCCACGCCGTTGATGCTCAAGCCGATCCATCATGGAGCCGACGTCGTCGTCCATTCGTTGACAAAGTTCGTCGGGGGTCACGGCACGACGCTCGGCGGCGCCATCGTCGACGGAGGCACATTTCCCTGGACCGAGCACGCCGACCGCTTTCCGGGCTTCAACCAACCCGAACCCGCCTTCCACAATGTCGTCTTCGCCCGGGACTTCCCGGACCGTCCGTTCGTGACCCGGGCCCGCTCCATCCAACTTCGCAACACCGGGGCCACCTTGTCGCCCTTCAACTCCTTCCAGCTGCTGCAAGGGCTGGAGACGATGGCCGTCCGTCTGGAGCGCCACGAGGCAAATGCCCGGGCGGTCGCCGCCTACCTGGCGGCTGATCCGCGCGTCGATTGGGTGAGTTTCGCCGGATTCCCGGACCATCCGCACCATCATCTGGTGCAGCGGTACCTCAAGGGCCGTGTGCCGTCCATCATCACCTTCGGGGCCGCCGGGGGCTACGAGGCCGGCCTGGCTTTCTTCGACGCGTTGCGGCTCTTCAAGCGACTTCTCAACCTCGGCGATGCCAAGTCACTGGCCATCCACCCGGCGTCGACCACGCATCGGCAGCTCACCCCGGATCAGCTGACGGCGGCCGGCATTCGTCCTGAAACGATCCGGCTCTCCATCGGGATCGAGCACGTCGACGATCTGATCGCCGACCTGGACCAGGCGCTGGACGCAGCGACCGCCTGAACCGGAGTCCGGATCAGCCGATGATGTTCTCCACGCAGTGCTGCGCATCGAGCACCGCCCGCAAGCGGCTGCGCGGCGACGGCAGGTAGTGGGTGAAGTAGCGGACACCCTCGGTCAGGACGCCGAGCAGCGACAGATGCGGCTGCAGCCGGCCCTCGGCATCGTAGGGATGGAAGTCCTCGCTGATGGCCACGCTCCCGACGGTGGTATCCCCGTAACTCAACTGCGTGAGCCGACCCCTGGTGTAGAGACGACTGAGCAGGGGGGAACTGGAACGGGCCAGCGAGGGAAGGTCGAGGTGGCCGCGCACCACCCCGTTGACGGTGGCCTCCGCCTCCTGGGTCAGCCGGGTGGAGCGGAGGGTCACCTTGCCGTCGGCCGTAGCCGACACCTCCGGGTACGGGCCGAAGGGGACCTTGACCGCTCCGGCGTCGAGCAGACCCAAAAGTTGCTGGGAGCGCAGGGCCGGTGGCCCTGCCTCGAGCCGGTTGATGCGCCCTCGCACGTTGGACTGAAAGTCGATGTAGGACTCGAGTGTCAGGCCACCGAACTCGATGACCGACCGCAACTGGTCTCGCAGTATGCGGGTCACCTCCTGGGCCGCTTTGACCGGGCTGCCACCGACCGCCAGCGCATCGTCGAGATCGGTCTCGACCATGTCGTAGACGTGGGCCTGGTAATCGGCGCTCGACTCGTAGCTCCTGCCGGCGTCGGCGAACACATAGCTGGCGGGATCGAAGCGCCCGTACGTCGGTTCGAGCCGTGAGACGGCGTGATCCCACGTGCCGTCTGCCCAGGCTGCCTTCAGCTGCTCGTGGCTCGACGCCGCCGCCGCTGCGCCACCCTTGAGGAAGGCGGCGTGCGTGTAGTAGCGCCCCTGCATCTCGGCGAAGAGGAGTGGGAGCAGATCGTTGCGAAAGTCCACCCGCCGACGCAAGGGCGAGCTTCCGGGATTCGTGAGCTCCCGGAACGCTTCGGGCGTGCACACCACAGGCTCGTAGTCGCCGTAGGAATCGATGCCGTGCGCCGCTTTGGCACAGTAGGGAACCCCCGAGCGGGAGTAGAGGTAGATGTCCGGTTCCCGCCCGCTCGGTATGTAGCGCTTGCGATCGCCCACATCCTCGTACGTCCCGCCGCGGCCGATCGTCAGCGCGGTGAGGAGATCGAAGCCCACGAGGCCCATGCCGGCGATGGCGATCGGTGCCCCCGGAGGCAGCGGAATGTCGAAGTAGTCGACCGGATACGGACGGAGGTAGCGGACATCGGGCGAGTCGCCGACGAGCTCTTCGTTCCACGTGTGTCCGGAGGTCAGGACCACATGGTCGACGCTGATGGTCGTGCCGTTGTCGAGCTGGATCCTCTCGCGGCCTCCGATCTCAGGCGTGATGTCGGTGGCGGAAGCAAAGTGGCGCACGATCTCGAGGTTCGGAGGGGTGTCGGCGAGAAGGGTGTCGTAGAACCATGCCAGGTACTCGCCCATCAGCCGCCGGGGAAGAAAGTCGGTGGCCAGGATGGGGACGCCCTCGGTACCGATCCGGCATTCGTAGCCGACCCAGCGATACCCCTTTTCTACCGCCCACTGGTGCAATCCGACGGCATAGGGAGGGTCCTCGTCGCCGTCGGGCGAGGCATAGAGCGACAGCTGTCCGCAAGGGTTGTTGAGCACCAGATAGTCCGGTTGCTGCATGGTGTAGATCCCACCACCGAGCTGCCCGGGCTCGACGACGTGCAGTCGGATGGAGGCCGAGGTGCGTCGCGCCCGGCTCACCGTCCGCTCCAGCACGCACAGTCCCCAAGAACCGAGCCCGACGATGGCGAACTCAATCATTGCTCACCGCGCGCAGAGATACGGCGGATCCCGATTCCGGAATTGCCGTGCGAGCCTGCCCCGATCGACATGGCAATTTCATGCGTGCAGGAGTCCCTTTCTCGCGTGTGGTGCAACACCAGGCTACGCCGTGCGAGAGGGGTGCGACAACGCAGGGCGCGGAGCCGAGTACCATTGTAGAACGCTCGGACCAGGGAAATTGAGTGTGCGCGCGGGCCGTTGTGGGCAACTGCAATTGGGGAGATATTGGGGAGATTGGGCAAACGTGGATGACGCCGGCACATTGCAACTAGGCACGCTGACGGTGCACAGGCTCGGTTTCGGTTCGATGCAGCTTCCCGGGAGCGGCGTGTGGGGGCCACCGAGGGATCGCGATCTCGCCCTCCGCGTCCTGCGGCGCACCGTCGAATTGGGCGTGGATCTGATCGACACGGCGGACTCGTACGGACCGAATGTGGCGGAGGAGCTCATTCACGACGCGCTCCACCCGTACCCGGCCACGCTGAAGATCGCGACCAAGGCCGGCCTGACCCGTTCCGGGCCGAACCAGTGGGCGCCCAACGGGCGTCCCGAGTACCTCCGTGCGCAGTGCGAGGGCAGCCTCACTCGCCTCGGCGTGGACCAGATCGATCTCTTCCAGTTGCACCGTGTGGACCCCGACGTTCCGGCGGACGAGCAGTTCGGGCTGTTGCGCGCGCTACGAGACGAGGGCAAGGTACGCGAAGTCGGCCTCTCCATGGTCGGGGTGGAGGAGGTCGAGGCGGCGCAGAGGGTCGTGCCGATCGTCAGCGTGCAGAATCAGTACAACCTCGGTCACCGGGGCGGCGAAGACGTCGTGGACTACGCCGAGCAACACCAGATCGGCTTCATCCCTTGGTTCCCTCTGGCCAGCGGGAACCTCTCCCGGCCCGGCGGCCCGCTCGACGTGGTGGCCAACGAGCTCGGCGCCACCGTCTCCCAGGTCTGCCTGGCCTGGCTCCTCCGCCGTTCCCCGGTCATGGTCCCGATACCGGGGACGTCGTCCGTCGAGCACCTCGAGGAGAACTGCGCCGCGGCCGACCTCACCTTGACCGACACCCAGTATGAAGCGTTGTCCGACGCCCGCAAAGCGATGCGGCGTTGGGCCTTGGGAGCCTGAATGGACATGAATAATGAGCGCTGACTTGGTTATCCGAAACGGCACGGTGGTCGACGGGACGGGCGCGCCGGCGCGCCGCGCCGATGTCGCCATCGAGGGAGGGTGGATCGTCGCCGTCGGTGACGACATCCCCAAGGGCCGCCGCGAGCTCAATGCCGACGGCCTGCTCGTCACCCCGGGGTTCGTCGATCCCCACACCCACTATGACGGCCAGGCGACGTGGGACCCGCTGTTGGCCCCTTCATCGCATCACGGCGTGACGACGGTGGCCATGGGCAACTGCGGGGTCGGGTTCGCCCCGGTCGCCCCGGACCGCCACGACTGGTTGATCGCCATGATGGAAGGCGTCGAGGACATCCCAGGCACGGCGCTGCACGAGGGCCTGCGCTGGGATTGGGAGTCGTTCCCCGAATACCTCGACGCCCTGGAGCGCCAGCCGCGCGCCATCGACGTCGGGACCCACCTTCCGCACGCCGCTCTCCGCGCCTTTGTCATGGGCGAACGCGGGGCGGATCCGGGGGAGCATCCCGACGAGCAGCAGCTCGGCGAAATGGCCCGCCTGCTCGAGCAGGGACTCGATGCCGGGGCCATCGGCGTCTCCACCTCCCGCACCGAACGGCACCGCACCAGCACGGGCGAGAATCTCGGCACACTGCGGGCCCGGGAGCCCGAACTCCTCGCCCTGGCATCGGTGTTGCGCGCCACGGGCAAGGGTGTGTTCCAGTTCCTCTCGGACAGCTACCGCACCACGAGCGACGCGTTCGCAGCCTCGGAGTTCGCACTCATCAGCGAATTCGCCCGTGCCAGTGGGCGACCGGTCAGCTACACGGTGCAGCAGGACATCGAAGCGCCCGACCGGTGGCGCGACCTGATCGACCTGGCCGGTTCGCTCCAGGCCGAGGGTCTCGACGTCAAGGCCCAGGTGGCCCCCCGCCCCATTGGCGTCCTCCTCGGCCTCGAAGCCTCCGCCAATGTGTTCACGCCGGCACGCGCCTACGGCAAGATCGCCGGCCTGCCCCTGGCCGAGCGCATCGCCGCCCTGGGGGACCCCGACCGCCGCACGCGGATTCTGGAGGGTCACGCCACCCTGACGTCCGGTGCCGACGCCTTCGCGGGGTACTCGTTCTTCGGGCGCTTCGACGACATGTACGTGCTCGAGGACCCGCCGAACTACGACCTCGATCGCAGCCAGTCATTAGGGGCCACGGCCCGCCGTCTGGGGCTTGATCCCCGTGAGTACGCCTACGACATGCAGTTGCAGCGCAACGGGAAGCAGCTGATTTACGCGCCGCTGTTCAACTTCGTCGGTGGCAACCTGGACGTGGTCCATGAGATGATCAGCTCGCCGGTGACGATGTTCGGCCTGTCCGACGCCGGTGCCCATTGCGGGCAGATCTGCGATGGCAGCATGACCACCAGCTACATGACCTTGTGGGCCCGGGATCGGGAGGGCAGCAACGGGCTGCCGCTCGAGTCGGTGGTGCACCAGATATCGCAGCGCCCCGCCGCCCATTTCGGCTGGCTCGACCGTGGGGTGGTTGCACCCGGGTTCCTCGCTGATCTCAATGTCATCGACCTGGAGCATCTGGAATGCTCCTCGCCCGAGATCGCCACCGACCTCCCCGCAGGCGGGCGGCGGCTCCTGCAGTCGGCCCGCGGCTACAAATGGACGATCAAGCGCGGCGCGGTGACGTTCGACGATGGGACCCCGACGGGAGAGCTTCCGGGGTCGTTGATCCGCGGCGCCCAGGCACCGTCGCGCTGACCATGCCGGACGTACTCCACCAGGTGGTCGAGCAGGCTCGCAGCGGACCGGATCGACCCGCTGTCAAGGACCTCGAGACAGAGCTCAGCTATGCCGAGCTCTGCGAGGCGGCGGGCCGCCTCGGCGCCGGGTTGGCGGCCCACGGTGTGGTGGAGGGGGACCGGGTCGCCCTTCTGTTGCCCAACTCCGTGGACTTCGTGGTGGCCGCGCTGGCCAGCCTGTGGATCGGCGCCATCTTCGTCCCGCTCTCCGTCGCCGACCCCGAAGCCCGTCTGGCGTCCATCGTCTCCGACTGCACGCCCACGGTGGTGATCCGGTCGGACGAGGCTCCCAAAGATGGTCAGGTTCTCCCCTCCGATTCGCTCGGAGGGTCTCCGCTTCTTCCGATCTCGGTATTGCGGGACGGCGTCCCGGCTCTGCCAGGACCGGTGCCCGCCTCCCCCCGGGTCGCCTATGCCATCTACACCTCAGGTACCACCGGGACTCCCAAGGGTGTGCTGATCGGCGGCACCGCATTCGGCGCGGCCGTGGAGGCGACGTCGCGTGCGCTCGACCTCGACCGGGCGACCCGCACGCTGTGCGTGTCCCCGTTTCACTTCGACGGATCGTTCGGCACCCTGTTCCCGACGCTGTACTCGGGTGGCGCGGTGGTCATCCGCCCGCGCGACGCCTTGTTGTTCCCGCGCACCTTCTTCAACGCGGTCGTCAACGAGCGCATCACCTACACCGGCTTTTCGCCCAGCTACCTTCGCCTGCTGCTGGCCAGCCCGCAGATGGCCAAACTGGCCGATTCTCCGCTCGATGTGATCGCCTTGGGTGGCGAGGCCAGCTCCATCGCCGACATCCGTTCCCTGTGGTCGGCGGCGCCCCAGGTCCGGGTCTTCAACCGTTACGGGCCGACCGAGACGACCATCGCCGTCACCCATGTGCTCTTGACACCCGAAATGACGGCCGACGGCACGGTGCCGATGGGGTATCCGCATCCCGGGGTTTCCTTCTTCCTCATCGACAGTGACGGTGCGGTTGTGGACGGTCCCGACCGGGTCGGCGAGCTGTACATCGGCGGGGACCAGCTCATGGTCGGCTATTGGGGGGCTCCCGGGCTCACCGAGGAAGTCCTCCGTTCCGACGTGGTCCCGGGCGAGATCGTGTACCGCACGGGCGATCTGGTCTACCGGGACCACAACGGCAGCTACGTCTACGTGGACCGGGCCGACCGGGTGATCAAGCGGAGCGGGGTGCGCATATCCCTCATCGAGCTGAGTGAGGCGATGCGCAGCCTGGACGGTGTGTCGGCCGCGGCGTGCGTGACCTACGACGATGACGGTGAGCTGGGGATCGTGGCGTTTGTGGCCACCGAGTCGGAGGTGTCGGTGAGCGAGCTCCGGCAGGCCGCCCGCGAACGCCTTCCCGAGACCATGCTGCCGAACCTGATTGAGCTCGTCACGGAGCTACCGATGACCAAGTCGAGCAAGCTCGACGAGCGCCTCCTGCTCTCCGAGGCCGGTCTCCACCCGCTGGCGTCGGGAACCACCGTCCCCTCGTCCTGACGTCGCCCTCAACCGCTGGGCGGCAACTCGTACGCAGTGACGCCGTCGGCGTTGTACGCCTCGAACCACCCAGGGGCGCGGCTCAGCGTCTGACGCAACTTCGCAAGGTCAGCGGAGCTGAAAAAGCCATACAGGTTTCCGTAGTTCTCCATGGCTTTTGAGATGAGTACATAGGTGGGTTGGTCTGGATTGGGGTTGTTCTGCTTGATGATGCGCGTCAAGGCAGCGGCATTCGAAACGTCGAGCTTGGGCCCGGTGATGACGCCACCCGGACCATAGAGGAACACCGACCCGAAGAGGTTGTAGCGCCCGTTGATCGAGCCCGGGGCGTTGTCCGCCAACGAAAAAATTGTCCCCGGGCGGGCCGATTGGTAGAACCCGAGCACACCCTGTACATCGCTCTGCGGCATCACATCGACGGCATCTTGACCGAAGAATGAGGGAAAGAACAGTGCGATGGCCCCCGCCAGGACCACCGGTCCGACCAACGAGCCCACTTTCGACACACTCGCCGCCGCCGGTTTCAGTGCCGAGGCGACCAAACACACGGTCCAAGGCAGTGAAAAGAGGTACACGCGTAAGAGTCCTTCGGTGCCGTACGCTCCCGCGAAGAAGACGACGACGGGTGAGTACGCCAGGATGACGAGGGCAAGAGTGGGCCTTCCGTTGCGCCAACGACGCAGTGCGCCAAGGGCGCTCAACCCCCACATCCCGACCGCCAGGAGTCGGGATGCCTCCTCCGAGAAGAGGATCCCCTTGGGGACCTGCCCTTGGCCGGAAGAAGGGGGCGCCGCATTCCCGAAGAAGTTGCCGATCGATTTCAGGATCCCGAAGTGGCTGTTGACAAAGTCAAAGTGGGGGGCGAGGTATCCGAAAACGACCGCGGCGAACAGAAGAGCGATCCAGCGTCGCCGCACTTCGCCAATGAGGGCCAATGCCCCCAGTTGGATCAGAACCACGTAGGGCGATAGTTCGTGCTCGAAGACCAGCACGAAATAGATGACGCCGATGGCCACGAGGACGGCGAATTCTTGAGCCTGAGACCTCGATCGATTGACGAGCGGGGTCACCTCGTCCGTCTCAGGGGATCGGCGCCGTACCAGCCTCCCGATGGGCTGGAGACGTCTCCGCAGCCTTATCACCCACTTTGCCTGCGTTTCGCGCCGCAAGAAGGTGAGCGTCAGCGCGAAAATGCCGGCCGAGAGCACGACGCCGAGAGCTTGGGCGGAGAAATAGTCCTGCGCGATCCATATCGAACCGGCATAGAGGAAAAGGGCGAGCCAGCGTTCCCGGTCGGTCAGCGGCAACGCCCGGAAGACGAAGTGCAGCATGAGACAGGTCAGTGCCTCGAACGCCAATTGCGCCCACTTGGCGTACGCCAGTGGGCTTTGCACGCCGATGACCTTGTCGAACCATGCGGCAAATGCAAAGAATCCAGGCCAGTTCTGATAGATGTCGATCGTCGGGTTGAGATGCCCATGCAGGTTGATGTACTGGACAACGCCGATGTACTTGTATGTCCAGGCATAGCGAGCAGCGCCGTAGAGGAGGGGCGCCGTTCCGTAGAGCATCAGCAGGAGGGCTCCGAGGTTCGCCGTCAATCGGACGGGCGAAAGTTGATCCCGGGACAAGGCCCAGCCGATCGAGGCGATGAGGAGCAGGACCCCTACGTAGAAGACAATGGGAAGCGCCGCCACAAGTCCGTACTGACCGAGCCGACTGGTATCGGTATGGCGGACTCCCACGGCCCAAAAGGCAATGGAAGCCGGGAGCAGAATGTCCCACGGGTAGAACACTCGACGGGCGTGCCGCTCAGGCCTGGCCACGGACTCCCTTGCGGGCGGAGTGGTCAACAGGAGATCTTCCGACACGACTGCCTCGCGGTTGAAAAGCACGTCAGCTGTCGAGATCGTGGAGTTCGGTTGTGTCACCAATGCTCACGGAGACCGCTACTTGGGCTCGGTCGGCCCGTCTGCGCCGAACGAGCGCGATGACGAGAAGTGCCCCGGCCGCCGCGGCCTCGATCTGGAGAAGCCCGAGCGGATGCCAATAACCCGCCCACAGGGTGGCCGTGGCCAGGAGCGTGAGAATCGACAGACTGAAAAGGACGGAGGCGGCGACATTCGATCGCGCCGCCATGGCGGGCCAGTTGCTGACGATGGATCGTCCCGGCACGTAGAAGGCGAAGAGGACGCCGACGACGGCGCGGAACGCAGTGTGGTCATCGGTGGCCACGGCCACGGCGACGGCAACGGCAACCGCCAGACACCCCACGTCGATCAGGTTGTCTCTGGCGGTCGAGCTGGCCATCGTCGTTACCACGAAGGGCCTGCTGGCCGCGGCAATGCGCAGAAGATCGGCTCACGGCCCGGGACGAGCCCGTTGACCTTTCCGGACCCCAGCACTCTATGCTTCGCTCGAGACGGCGAATTGGACGGGCAGTGGCTTCGTCCACCCAGATATCCCTGCCCACAATGCAGTCTCCTCATGCGTGCCCACAGAACCGCCCTGCGTCGGAACCCTCGATGATTGACGTGTGAAACCCCCAAGATCCTACCTCGGGTCCCCCCCGAGGTCAGGGCACCTGGGAGGGGCCGTCACGGCCAAAGTCCCCGGTGCCTGGACGAATCCGAGCGATTTCTCGGGATCTCGGTGCTGGAGCGAGATCCCCGGGCACGTCGTCGTGCCCGGTTCGGTGTGCACCGATCAGCCGGTCGCCGTCCCGGGCCGTGCGGGTGTTGAGGGGCGCGTTGGAGAGGCGAGGGCCCTTCACCGGAGGCGAACGCGGCCGAGCCGGGAACGGCCTGTCACGCGGGGAATGTGATGCGTGCGACGCGCTTCGGGGAGACGTAGCCATTCTCTACGAACCAACGGGCCGAGTCCACGAACGCCTCCGAGGCAGGGCGGGGGGAGTGGCCGAGCTCGTCGCGCGCCCTTTGGTCGTTGAACATCATGTTGGTGGTCGACATCCGGGCTGCTTCGAGGGCCACGCTCGGTTCGCGACGCAGCAGCCGACCTTCAATGAGCTGCGAGAGCGCCCCCACGCCCAGGGCGACGGAGCGGGGCACCTGACGGGTGGGCGCCGGCAAATTCGTGCAGTCGGCCAGGGCGGTGAGGAAGGCACCCATGCCCAGGTTCTCCCCCCCGATGATGTAGCTCCGCCCTATGGCGCCATGCTCGAGAGCCAGGAGGTGTCCCGTTGCCAGGTCATCGACGTGCACGACGTTGAGAGTGGTGTCGACGAATGCCGGCACCCTTCCGTTGAGGAACTCGAGAACGAGCTTTCCTGTCGGCGTCGGCCTCGTGTCGCCAGGGCCGAGTGGGAACGTTGGCAGAACGAGGGTAACGGGCGCTCCCTGCGCCGCGGCCCGGAGGACCTCGTGCTCGGCCACGTACTTGGTTCTTTTGTAGAGCCCGAACAGATGGGCCACGTCTGCGTAACAGGTCTCGTCCGCCGCCTGGCCGTTGGCCGCGCCCTCCAGGCCGATGACCCCCACCGTGCTGGTGTAGATCACACGTTCGCACACGCCCCGGCGGGCGGCTTCGAGGACATTGAGCGCGCCGCCCACGTTGACGTCGTAGAAGTCCGCCGGTCGCTTGGCCCAGAACCGGTACAGCGCGGCCAGATGGAAGATGAAGCGGGCGTCGGCACACGCGGCTATCACCGCCTTGGCGTCCCGCACATCTACTGGGATGCGCTCGACGTCGAGGCTCTCCAGGTTCCGCTCGTCGCCCCCCGGCTCGACGAGGGCCACCACGTCAGCGCCGCGCCCGACGAGGGCTCGTACCATGGCCGAACCGATGAACCCGGCGGCGCCCGTGACCACGACCCGATCTCCTTTGGCCAAGGAGACCTGGCCGGCCGGCGAACTCGTCTTCGGGGGAGCCGGGCTCATGAGGTGGTCGGCTGCTCCGACGGGGGACTGGTGGCGACCCGAACCTGTCTGTGCGCAGCCCGTTGCCGTTGCCGTTGCCGTTGCCGTTGCGATTGCCGTTGCGTTATGAGTCCCGTCCCCGTTATGAGTGGGCGGGTCGTAGGGGGAGTTGGGGCGCAGCTTCCCGGACCGCCGGACCGCCCCGTTGGCCATCGTCTTTCCGAATTCGAAGAGAAGACCTGAGCCGCTGTGCGCATCCTTGAGGACATCGTCCAGAGCGGCGACGAAATAGTCGATCTCCTCCTGGCCGCAGATAAGCGCAGGGAGCAGTTTGATGATGTTGACATTGTCCGCCGCCACCTGGGTCAGGATCCGGTGGCGATGGAAGAGGGGGACGACCAACATCTGGGTGAAGATGGCGGGACGAAGGTGTTCGAGCGTCTGGTAGCGCAGGCGCAGCCCCTTCGACGTCGGAGCCCCGAACTGCAGCCCGATCATCAACCCTTTGCCCCTGACCTCGTGAAACATCTCGTAGCGCTCGACGAGCGGCTGCAGGGCGGCGGCAAAGTCCTCCCCCGTCTGTCGCGCCCGTTCGACGATGTTCTCGTCGTCGAAGGCCGCCAATGTGGCGAGCCCGGCCACCATGGCCAGTTGGTTGCGACCGAACGTGCTCGAGTGCTTCAGCGCTTTCTCCAGCGAGCTGAAGATCGACATGAAGATGCGATCCGAGGTGAGAACCGCACCAACGGGGACGTACCCTCCCGACAGCGCTTTGGAGACGGTGATGATGTCGGGCTCCAGGCCCCAGTGTTCGTAGCAGAAGAATTTCCCCGTGCGGGCGAGTCCCGTCTGGACCTCGTCGATAACCAGCAACGTCTTGTGCCGCCGACAGAGCTCCTGCACCTCCTTCCAGTAGTCGGGCGACGCCATGTAGACGCCCTTCCCCTGGATCGGCTCCACGACGAATGCCGCCACGTCCCCTCGCCGCAACTCGGCGCGCAGGGCCGCGATATCCCCGAAGGGCACGGGAGTGGTGCCCGGCAACAGGTTGCCGAAACCCTCGCGGAAGTCCGCGCTGCCATTGAGCGAGAGCGCGCCGGTGCTCAATCCGTGGAAGGCGTGATCGGCGTAGAGAATCCTCGGGCGACGCGTGGCCTGACGTGCGAATTTGATGGCCGACTCGATGGCCTCGGCGCCTGAATTACAGAAGAACACCCGGTTGATGTTGTCCCCACAGCGCTGCACGAGTTGTTCAGCGAGCAGTCCCGGCAGGAGCGCGCAGTCCATCTGGACCATGTTCGGCAGGTCCAGTTCGATAGCCTGATGGAGCGCAGCCTTGAGGGCCGGATGGCTGCGGCCGAGTGCATAGACACCGAATCCCGAGAGGAAGTCGAGATACCTGTCTCCTTCGGCGTCGAACAGGTACGACCCCTCGCCACGGACGTAGAACCGATCGAACCCGATCGTCTTGAGGACACGGGCGAGCTGGTGGTTCAGGTGCTTGTCGTGCAGCGCGTAGCCCTCGCCGTGACGCGCCCCTAGGGCCTCGGCAACATCAAATGGCATACATCTCCTTCGCGGGCACGGTAATGGGTTCAGTCCTGATTCTGGCGGCCTTTCGGGAGGACTGGCCCCGGGCAAACGATCTTTACAACTTTACGACATCCGTCGGGGTCAGCAGCAACTTCCCCCGGCCCACCTGTGCGCCCCCTGGGTAAGGTCGGTTGGGGAACGGGCGAGCGGTGTTGTACCGTCTCGGCTTCATGAGCCAGATCGCCCAGTTGCTTGCCGCCAACCAGGGCTATGCCGCCGCACGGGCCAACGTGGCCGATGCCCGGCCGGGGCGCCACCTCGCCGTGGTGACCTGTATGGATGCCCGGATCGATGTGTTTGCCGCTCTGGGACTCCACCTCGGCGAGGCCCACGTGATCCGTAACGCAGGGGGCCGGGTGACCGAGGACGTTCTCCGCAGCCTCGCCCTATCGGCCCATGTGCTCGGGGTCGACACCGTCGTGGTGATGCAGCACACCGAATGTGGACTCGCCGGGAGAACAGATGAGGAGTTGCGTGAGCTCACCGGGGCTGATTTGGGCTTCTTCCCGATCGACGACCACGCGGCGGCCCTTCGGGAGGACATTGAGATCCTTGCCGGCACCCCCTTCCTCATCCCCTTGACCGTGATCGTCGGGTTCGTCTACGACGTGCAGAGCGGTGAAGTGGACGACGTCGCGTATTGGGAACGACCCGCGACGACCTGAGCCGTCGCATCGCGACGAACTCGTCCTCGCACTCATCATTACTTCTCTGACGCGGGTGCGGTGGGATCCCCCGTTGGTGATACACCCTCGTGCCACGCTCGTGCCATGGGAAATTGGGCAATGGGTGAGGTTCTGGGGTTTGACTTCGAGACAACAGGGGTCGACCGTTTCAACGATGTGCCGGTGTCCTACGCGCTGGTGACACTGATCGCCGGAGAGCGCGTCTCGACCAAGTCGGGTTTGATCGACCCCGGCCGAGCCATCCCTGCCGGAGCGACGGTCGTGCACGGAATCTCGACGGAACGGGCGCGCGCGGAAGGTATGCCGCTGAGAGACGCGATGGAGATGATCGCAGCCGTGGTGGTCTCGGCCAGCACGCGGGGTGTGCCGCTGGTCGGGATGAAGCTCGACTACGACTTGACCATCCTCGACACCCAGTCCCGACACCTCTGCGGCCGCGGCCTGCCCGAGCGAGGGTGGTGTGGCCCGGTGCTCGACGCCGTGGTCTTGGACCGACATGAAGATCGCTTCCGTAGGGGCAGCCGCACTCTGAGCGCGCTGTGCGCCCATTACGGGATCTGCATCGAGAACGCGCACGATGCGGTGGCCGATGCCGTGGCGTCGGCCGAGGTCCTCTTCGCTCTGGCCGCTCGGTTCGCGTCGCTGGGGGAGGCCGAACCGCACGAACTCCATCAGGCGCAGATCGGGTGGCACCGCGAATGGGCGGAGGGTTATGACGATTGGCGAGTCGGCCAGGGCATGTCCCCGATGGACGGGCGCGACTTCATATGGCCGGTGGCCCCGGCGACTGTGTCGGCCCCGGTCATGCGGCTTACGGCTTGAGCAGATCCCACACCATTTCCACGCCCTCGTCCGCCGTCAGGACGTACTTCGCCGGATGCTGCTTATCGATGTGCCCGATCAGTCCGTTGTACACGGAATAGCCCACGAGCTCCTGCAGACGGCGCGGGAACGTGCGTACCAGCTGGGGCGGAATGCCGAGCTGCTGGTTCTCCTGTTGGCGTATGTAGCCGGCGCAATAGTTCATGGCGATGCCCACCCGCCGCGTGTCGGTCAGGTTCGCACCCCCGCCGTGCCAGAGGCTGCCCACCCACACGAGCACGCTGCCCTTCGGCATTTCGGCGGCGATGGTGTCGTAGTGCTCCAGCGGGTTGGGGGCGTGGTCCCACAGATGACTGCCCGGGATCAGTCGGGTGGCGCCGTTCTCCTCGGCGAAGTCGGTGATCGCCCACATGGTGTTGCAGATGATCGGAATGTGAGGCCGGGTGAGTGGGATCACCTGATCATCGGCGTGAATCGGCTGAGGCCGCTCACCTGGACCTATGGCGATCGAGGACAGTGAAGAGATCAAGAGTCCGGGGTCCAGGACTCCCTCAACGACGGGCAGCACGTCGGGGTGCACCGGGATCTTCTCGAAGGTCGGGCCGTGGACCAAGAGGTTGTAGACCCGGGTTGTGTGAGTGCCCTCAAAGAGGTTGTCGGCTGGAACGGCCCCCAATTCGGCCTCGGCCTTGTGGAGCGCTTCGGCGATCTCGTCAACGAAGTCCAGTTCTATGGCGTGCTCGAGGATGGTGTAACCCTCTTCGGCGATCCGCCGCAGGTGTTCTTCCATGGGGGCTTCCGGCTCGGACCCGGCGTTGCTCACGCCTCTCATCGTAGAGACCACATGCCCCATCCGCTGGCTGCGGGTGCCCACTGGGATTTCCGCTGGTGGTAGGGTCACCCCGAAAGGGCCGTTGGCGCAGCTGGTAGCGCACTTGCATGACGCGCAAGGGGTCACAGGTTCGAGTCCTGTACGGCCCACTCGAAGAATCCCTGGTCAG
>CAWFTV010000016.1:0-116720 GCA_963818915.1 uncultured Acidimicrobiaceae bacterium
TCTGCGCCCGCTTCATGGCTGAGTCGACCTTGGCCTCGACGTCGGAGACCGCGACCACGACGAGCCCGGCCTGGCCTTTGTCGAGCGCTTCGCCGAGCTCTTTGAGATCATCGCGGCTCATGCCCGCCGCGGCGTGACCAGCCACCGAGCCCAGTACCGCGCCGGCCCCGGTGGCGAGGAAAGGCCACCGCCGATGGCGGCGGCGGGGAACAGGACAATCACCAAGCCGGTGGCCAGGCCGACTCCACCGCCGAGCACACCACCCACCCGGGTCGGAGTCTCATGCTTCTTGACGATCTTGACCTTGCCCTCGTCATTCGCTCAATGACGGCTGCGTCATACGCGTCGATCAAGGCTGGCGTCGTAATTAAGGTCCTTGATGAGCTCATAGTCCGCCAGAGCGTCGGCGGCGTCGGCGTAGACGCCGCAGTAGACCAAAAGGGTGTCGATCGGCATGCCTGTGCTCCTTCTTCGATTGGGGTGATGCAGGATCAACGGCGTTCTGACTAGATCCGGCTTAGCTCCTGTGGGCTGAGCGTCGCCTCAGCCGGGGCACCTAGGCGGCGAGCGCGTAGATCACGATGACACCCAGCGCGCTAGAGGTCAAGGACCAGATCGGGTAATAGGGCATCCACCGGATCGCGCTGATGGCGGTGATCTCGCCGGCCGCGATACCGACCCAGCGGCCGATCTGCGAACCCGCAATCACCGCCAAGCCACACAGGATCAAGATGACGCCGACGACGAGGAAACCCAGCCGTAGGCGTCCAGGCTGGGGCCGAACAGGCGCGGTCTTCGAGGTGCCGGGGAGGTACCCCGTGGTAGCGGAAGGCCCAGATCGCATCGAAGATGCGCATGATGCCCCCCACCCCGAGGATGATCTGCCGCAAGAGAATCCAGCCGTGGCCCCGGTACGTTCATGGTGCACCTCCACTCGAACATGCCCGGCACCGACAAGCTGCCGGACCCTGTTTTTGCTACTCCCACTGCAAGGTATATACTCGTCCGGCTCGCAACTGGAAGAGGCTGGATGTCGAAGCGACTCGTCGCCGCTTGGGAGCGAACCGAAGAACGCGAAAAGCTGGGAGGAACTGGGAACAACAATTTACTAGCAATTCTCCCAACGGGGGCGCGAGAACTTCGACATGTAGTACAACTACGGGTGCGAAGGAGAGGGATGCTGGCGTATAGCTACCCGCTGGGCGGGTGTTCTTGTCGATGTTGTACTTCTTCTTGTTCTTCATCTGGCTCTGGATCCTCTTCACGGTCTTCATCGATATCTTCCGCAGTCACGACCTGAGCGGGTGGCTCAAGGCCCTGTGGACCATCTTCGTCATCATCTTGCCGTTCCTCGGGTGCTTCATCTATTTGATCGCCCGGGGCGGAAAGATGCAAGAGCGCAAGATCCAAGAGGCCACCCAGCAAAAACAGGCGTTCGACGCCTACGTCCGCGAGACTGCTGGGGGCTCGGGCGGCGATGTCACCTCCGAAGCTCGCCAAGCTGGCCGACCTCAAGGCCCAGGGGGTTCTCACCGACGCCGAGTTCGAGTCGCAAAAGGCCAAGATCCTGGCTGGGGAGCTGACACCCGCCCGGGGCGACCGCGTCCAAAAGAAAGGAGCGACAAATGGCCGGAGAGAGCGAGACCCTAGGGCCGATCAGCTACTTGGTCGTCGAGTTCCCCGGGAGCAAGATGACCGGCGAGGGCATGCCCATCTTGGTCGACCTCGTCGATCAAGGTGTGATCAGGATCTTGGACCTCGTCTTCGTCGCCAAGGGCGAGGATGGCTCGCTGGGCATAATCGGGCTGGCGGATCTGGACCATGACGGGACAATCGATCTCGCCGTCTTCGAAGGTGTGTCCTCGGGCCTGGTGAGCCAAGACGACCTCGCCGAGGCGGCACCGGTCATCACGCCCGGATCCTCTGCCGCCATTTTGATTTTCGAGAACCGGTGGGCCACGCCGTTCATTCAGGCGTTGCGCCGCGGTGAGGCCGAACTCGTGGCCGCCGGTTATATCCCGCAAACCGACCTCGCGGCCGCACTCGACGTGGCCGAAGGCTGAGAGGAGACCCCCATGCCGCTCCTTCGAGGTATCGCACGCACCGCCGCCATCGCCGGCACGGCCACAGCCGTCTCGAACCGCGTTTCGCGCCGCCAGCAAAATCGCTGGGCCCAACAACAAGACCAGCAGTACGCCCAACAACAACCTCAGTACGCCCAGCCACAACCTCAGTACGCGCCTCCGCCTCCGCCCCCGCCCGCGGCGCCAGCGAGGGACCCGGTGGAACAGCTCAAGGGTCTGGCAGAACTCAAGTCGCAAGGGATCCTCACCGAGGCGGAGTTTGAGACCCAAAAAGCGAAAATCTTGGCAGCCCCCTAATCGGGACAGATGGGGGTGAGATCGGGTGCCCACATCGGCGACGACGTTTCTCTCCAAGCTCCGCAGCGGCCGGGGCCTCCGAGTGGCACTCGCCGTCGCAGTCGTGGCTCTCGGTATCGGTGTGGGATTGTGGGGCGCGGAACAGGGCGGGTCCCCTCCTCCGACCACGGCGACCGCAAAACCAGGGACCGTCAAAGAGGAGGTGGCCGAACCGGCCATCGTTGAGGATGTGTCCCAGGCCGACGTGAACTCCGACGTCTCGGGGGACGTCCAATCCCTAGACGTGCGGCCCGGCGATTACGTCTACGCCGACGAAACGCTCGCCACGACGGACCCTTACAGCGACAATGCCGCACTCTACGAGGACTCCGTGGCGCTCAACCAAGATGAGACCCAGCTTGCGTCGGATGAGTCCAACCAGTCTCTCCAATCCGCCGACGCGCAGGTGGCGACCGACGAGCAGGGGGTCAGCACCGACCAGGCGGCCGCCTCTGCGGCCCAGGCAGCTCAGGCCACCCCAGGTGCAGGACCAGGCGACGCTGCAACAGGACGAATCGGCGGTGTCCGGGGCTGAGCAGACCCTGGCGACGGACACCACTGCGCTGACCACCACGCAGGCAACGGCGGGAGGGGACCAGACTGCGTTTGACGCGGCGGAGGAGAAGTTTGCCGATGCCGGGTGCCCGAAACCGTCATCAGGGTCAACCGCTGACTGCACAACCCTGGCCGCCGCGGTGACACAGGCGCAATCGGCCGTGACATCGGATGAAGGAACCCTGAGCAGCGATCAAGCCGCCGTGGAAAATGACCAGCAGTCCGTGCAAGACGATCAGGGCACTCTCTTGATGGCCGGGCTCAACGATCAATCGTCGCTGACGCAGGCGACGGCGACGTACACGACCGACGAGCAGTCGCTCTCCGCTGCGGAGGGCTCCCTCGCCAGTGCCCAGGCGGCCGTTTCGCAGTCACAACGTGACGTGGACGTGGTCACCCAGGTCGATGCCCAAAAGGTCACCGAGGTTGAAGCGCAGATCCAGTCCCAAAAGGACAGCATAAAAGATGACCGCCTGACCGCTCCGATCTCGGGGCGGGTCAAGAGTGTCCAGATCAAGCCCGACATGGAAGTCAGCTCTGCCCCTTCGGAACTCACGTCTGCCACAAAGCCACCGAGCGCGGCCATCGTGATCGACAGCCACGGTTCCCTCGTGGCCGAGACGACCGTGGACGGAGCGAGCGCCGCCAACCTCCGCGTCGGTGACCCGGTCCAACTCGCGGTGCCCCAGCACCCGGCGGTCGATGGGAAGGTGAGCTCGATCGGGATCATCACGACGGACCAGTCCGGAGCCGAATCAGCGCCGGTCACCGTCGTGATCAACGGGAAACCGCCTGGCATCTATCCCGGTCTATCTGCCGAGGCGAGCATCACGCTGGTACAGAAGAAGGACGTCCTGAGCGTTCCATCCGACGCGGTGCACACGAGCGGGACCCGCACCTTCGTCGAGGAACTCGTCAACGGTCGGACGGTCGATCACACGGTGCGCGTAGGAGCCGTCGGAACCGAGGACACACAGATCATGTCGGGGCTCTCCGACGGAACCGAGGTTGTGGTTCCCGGGTGATCGGTGGGCGCACTCGGTTCACAACACGGCCCCACAGATGGATCTCTCGGGGACGGCGTGCACCGAACCCCAAGGGAGAAGCCAGGGTGGGTCATGACCGACGGCTCCGAGGCAGACGGGGACTCTTCCGACGCCCGTATAGACTCGTCCGTGACGAGCGCTGCTCGCCGACACCGCGCCGCCAGCATCTACGGAACGATCGTGACTGCAGCCGTTATCGCTGCGGGCGGCGGTCAGCTGAGCAGCGCACAACTTGCTGTGACCATCGTCGTCACGCTCATTGTGTACTGGCTCGCTGAGCAGTATGCGGAGCTCCTCGGCACACATACCCACGGCGGCCACCTGCCGAGCGTCAGCCTTGTCCGATCTTCGCTGGCCGAGGCGTGGGCGATGGTGACGGCGTCCTTCGTCCCAGTGGCGTCCATTGGCGTCGCCGTCCTTTTCTGGGCGTCATCGTCGGACGCGGCCTATGTAGCACTCATCGTGACCGTCGTGCTCTTGGTCGCGCACGGCTACAACGCCGGGCGAACCGCTGGCTTGCGCGGATGGCACCTGCTGGTGACCGTCATTGCCGCGCTACTGGGTGTCGCAATGATCATCCTCAAGTCATTGCTCCAGCATCACCACTACTAGTTCTTCGTAAGCGGGCCACTGACCGCTCGGCCTGCCGCCGACCCAGTCTGCACGTCGGTGGCTGACCGTACACCCGGGCCGATACCCTGGCCCATGCCCCAGCCCGGCGACGCCATTACCGCCTTCAGCGTTCGTCCGGGCCACTGCTTCAGGATGATCTACGACTACAAGCTGCAGCACACCCACTGCCACCAGCCGCCGGCGTGGAAGGGGATCTGGAAGGATGCCAAGGGGCGCAGCCACTACGTCCAGGCGTGCCGGGAGCACGCTCCGAAATGGGTCCGGGAGATGGCGGGTTAGGACTCTTCCTCGTCCTCATTCCATTTCGGGAGCTCATCGTCGTAAACATCGAGCCAGGTGCCCTCGTCAGACCAAGTCGCAAGAGGGTTGGCCACGCGTTCACGAAGCAAGTTCACCAACGGTGGAAAGTAGCGGAGATCTATGTGAAATGGGAATCCGCAGACCGAGAAATTAGCGAAATCGTCACGCCTTTTTCATCTGAATCTCATGTCTGATCTCTACTGTCACGCTTGTCACTCTGGTGATGCACACGCCCCCGGACCGAACGCCTCCCCTCGGCCTCCGGAGGCAATCTCTGTCACCGAATCGCAACCCGCCAGACAGTGCCGCAACTACGGCTATCCGGCCGAACTGTTCGCCCAGGACGGCCACGCCCCCGGGATCGTCCCAGCCGGACGCGGGGGAATTTTATGTCGACCCCAGTGATTGCCGCAGGAAACTTCAATGCGATGTTCCCACCCACGGTCTCCCGCCCGGTTCGCCCTGATCCGACGACCCTCGGCCCGATCAGTGTGTGGCCAGCCAACCGTCTACGACGACGGGGAACATCACGTCTCCGAGCGCCATGCCATCGGGGTCGCTCGCCTTGCCACTGGCCACCAGAGTGCGGACGTGGCCCGCCTGCCCGATGACCGTGACCTTCCTACCCTGGTGGTCGACGCAGCTCAGCACGCCCAGCTCGATCGCCGCTCGTAACTCGCCCGCCAGTGTCGTGTCCCTCAGTCCGATCAGCTCGGCCTGTGCCTTGTCCATGATCTCGTAGTAGATGGCCCGTATTGCCCTTGGTCGCATCTTCGCCCCTCCTGCCCCGACAGCAGCCCCCCGGGGCCTCAGATTAGGCGAGAAAGGAGGGTGACGCGTTGGTGAGCTCCGTGCCCGTCCCCGTGAAACCCAATGAACGCCCCGCCAACTTCGCGCCGCTGACATACGGCGGCGTACAGGTCACCTTCCTCGCACCACCTTCCTGACACTGGGTGTCCCAACGCGCCGGGCTGAGGTCAGGGAGAGATCACTCGGCAAAGGCAAGGCGAGCGAGGGCAGCCATCTGCTTGATTTCGCCTGCTGCTGGCCGCTCGCCAGCAGAGAACATTGCCACCTGCAAGCTCGGGCCGTGCAGCCCGAAATGTGACATTTGATCTTCTGTAACAGGCTGCACGACGTAATGAATGTGGACAGGTTCCCCTCCTGCGTGAGACCAAAGGCAGTTGTAGACCTGACTTGCGTCCACGAGTTCTCGTGCCACGATCGACGTACGTCGAAGCAGCGGTCCAAGTTCGACTGCCTCGTCCTCGGATAGATCAGCAGCCGATGTCACATGGCGTTCTGGCTTCACGACCATGGCGCCGAGCCCGAGCGGACCGATGCAGTGTTCTACGAGCCAGAAGCGGGTTCGATGAATGAGACCGCCTGGGAGCTCCAGAACCCCACTCGACAGTTGGCACGCCATGCAGTCCATCACCGACTTAGTCTGCCATTCGAGCTGAGGGTCCCCCCATATACTCATCCCACCAGCCTGTCCGGAGGTAGCCCCGATCGCCGACCGAGGGCAGGCACTTCGGGGCTACTTCGAGAGCCCGGCTTTTTCAGACCGTCGCTTCCGTCGAAAGGGTGACGATCCCACATCGAATCATCCCATAGTCGCAGGAATGGCTCCAAGGGAACCGAAGGCAGCTGCTACCCTTCAGACGTGGCGCCTGACCGCCAATTCGCCGACAACACTTCCGCATCAGGCCATTCACCCGATCTGGTGACATCCTCTGAGGATCCAGATATCCAACTGCCAGTCCACCACCCTGCGCCGAGACGAAGGCGGAGGCGGAGGCGGAAGCTCAGTCGCCGGGGCAAACTCGTGCGCACATTCATCGTGGCACCGCTCGTCTTGGTGCTGTTATGGGCGACCGTTTCCTATTCGGTCTGGATGCTGCGGCCCACGAGCCTGTCGTGGAGTGTGAATAGCGTTGAATGGGTGAGGTACAATGTCCCTTTCGGCCTAGGCAACTGGGTCGCCGACCATGTCGAGCAGGTTTACTACAGCAACCAAACGCCCAAAAAGGGCGGGCCGCAGCTAAAGAGCCTGCCGAAGGTGGGGGTAAAGCACACCACAGCCCCAGCGCCGACGCCATGGCCGCCGGCGATCACTCCGGTTTTCTCCAACCCGCTCCCCGGTGAGGGTGTCTGGCAGCCGACTGGACCATCGATCGATGGTGCTGCACCCGTCTTGGTAACGACGTATCGTCCCGACCCCAACTACCCACAGATCGTGGCCTACGTCGCTTGGTTTGACCACACACGTACCGAGCTCGGGTATTACCCAGGCCGCTACGAGCCGCCGAATGCAGCCGTGCGCGGTCCCACGATGGTCCCCTACAGCCAGCGTTCTCGTCTCCTTGCGACCTTCAACGGCGGCTTCACCTATGTCGACGGCGACAACGGCTCAGCCGATAACGGCCAAACGAACGAGCCGCTGAAGGACGGCAACGCGACGCTCATCGGATATACGGACGGTCGCGTCGATATCGTCGATTGGAGCGGGGGACCGAATCCGGGCCCGGGCGTCGCCTGGGCGCGACAGAGCCTGGCTCCGATCGTCTGGAACGGTCAGCTGAATCCCACGTTGGACACGAATCCGGATAGCCCACAGTGGGGATACACGCTCGGCGGCGTTACCCAGGTTTGGCGCACCGGCGTTGGCATTGATGCTCGCGGCAACCTCATTTATGTGGCCGCGAATTATCAGACAGTGGTCAGCATTGCGGAGATCCTTCAGCACGTCGGAGCGGTGCGGGCAATGGAATTCGACATCAACCCTGAATGGCACACGCTCATCACGTACAACCCACCGGGCCTGAACCCCACCGTGGTTGGGCCCAACCCGAATCAGTCGCCCGACCGCTATCTCGTCCCGGATGACCGTGACTTCTTTGCGGTCTACCGACCGGTTTCCGGTCCGGTGACGGTGCCCTTCGGGTAAGCATCGCTCGCCTGCGGCGACCATTTACGTCGCGTTCGTCGCTAACAGTCTTCAACTCCACGCCGAAGTGTCACCAAACGCCGGGTCGGTACTACGCCCAGATGTACTCCTCGGCGATCGCGCCGTCCTGCCATTTCGCAACGGTCACCATGCGGGCGCCGTTCTCGAACTCCCCGATGACGCACGTCCATTCTCGCGACCCGAACTTGATCGGGTGAGACGTGATCTGCGGGGGTGTACCGCCCCCGTTCTCTTCGACGTATGACTTCATGGCTTCGATGTGCTCCTCGATGCCGTGGGTCGTGGGTTGTCCTTGCCAGTCCACTAGGACATCATCCGTGTGATGGTGAGCGAACACGCCGGTCCAGTCGGCGTTGTTCCATCCCACGAAGTCCAGATCATCCATACCTTGAAGATTGCGATCAACTGTCTCGTCGTTGGGCATTTCCAGATACCTCCCGCGTAATCGAGTCATCAACGACTCACGCCCACGGTATCCCCAGGGCCGAGGACGCCGCCCCTGCCCCGAACGCCGGTTGGTCGGCGGTTGTCGCTCATGGCCGATCGGCACTACGGGGGGCTGCCTGGGCTGGTGGGCGCTAGAGGACTCGAACCTCCGACCTCAGCCGTGTGAATCCGTCCTGGGTGCTTTCGCTGACCTGGGGTTACCAACGAAATCCCAGGTCAGACGGCAAATGACCTCTCCGGTGGTATCCGCTGAAACGCGCTGTTTTCCGCTGGATCGCGCACGTAGCGCGCACGGCGAATGGTGCCTTAGTATCATGCCACCATGACGAGGAACCTCACTGTCCGGCTTCCCGACGACCTGGCCGCAGACGCCGAAGCACTCGCACGAGTCGAAGGGACCAGTCTGAACGAGACGGTGAAGCAATGTCTGATTGAGGCCGTGGAACGTCGGCGGAACAATCCCAAGTTCAAGGCGCGACTGGCCAAGATCATTGAAGAGGATCGCAAACTGCTAGAACGGCTCGCCCGGTGAAAGTCGATCACCCGGACCTCGCCGACTACCTGGCCATCGCAACTGAAGGTCACCGGCACCGCTGTTTTGGCGGAGAGTATTGACCCAAGAATCCTACTTTGGTAGGATTTGGCACATGGGTATGACGAAGCTATCCGTGACAGTCGAAGAGGACCTTGTCGATGAGCTGCGTGAACGAGCAGGCGATCGCGGTATCAGCGCATTCGTGAATCAGGCCGTGCGCCACGAACTTCAACTTGCACGTCTCGGCGAACTCCTAGCCGACCTGGAAAATGAACTCGGACCGCCTGATGAGGCCATGGTGGTTGAAGCGCTCGCTTCCCTGGACCGCCTCGAAGGGCAACAGAGCCGCACGAAGCGCCACACCGCTCGACGCTAAGTCCCGTGCCGGTCGTCCTTCTCGACACCGAGGCACTTAGCGTTCTCGCGTCTCCAAAGGAACGCGGCGCGTCGGCTCGACGTGCTCAAGCGATCCTCCAAGCGGCTGCGATCAGGAACGCCCCCGTCCGCACTTCTGCTGCGGTCATCGTCGAAGCCTGCCGAGGTCATGCCCGTGACACGGCCGTGACGCGTATTTTGAATCAGGGCGTCGACGTCCTACCAGTCGATCGTGGCACCGCTCGAGTGGCGGCTCGCATTCTCAATGAAGCCGATCTCGACTCCTGTTCCGCTGTCGACGCCATCGTGGTCGCAACTGCGATCCGACTCGGTGGCGCGCTCATCGTCACGTCGGACCTTGACGACCTGTCACGGTTGGCCATGGACCATCCCGACGTCGAGATTCAGCCCTTGTGACCACATTTACGTCGTTCTCTTCAGAGTCGCGTATGGGATCCGATACACGAGGACCTTACCTCTGACGGGTTCCACATCCCGGCGTTTGGGGCGACCTCACGACGTATCGGCTGGGAGGTATTTGGGGGCACCATCCCTGATATTCGCCTTGGTTTAACTGCGTTCATGCACAACTGATGTCGGCGCCTTGACCGGCGCGCACAATCTATCTAATGTCTTATCTACATAGATTAACGACACGACTGAGGAGTGTGTGGCGCATGGAATTCAGATTGGATGCCGGGTCAGGCGTCGCCACCTACCGTCAGCTCGCTGACCAGGTGCGCCAGGCCCTTCGGCTGGGCATTCTCAACCCGGGCGACCAGTTGCCTACAGTTCGTGAGGTAGTGGCGTCGATCGCCATCAATCCCAATACCGTCCTCAAGGCCTACAAAGAGCTCGAACAGCAGGGGCTTGCGGAGGGTCGTCCTGGCCAAGGTACGTTCATTCTTCGATCGCTGTCATCGACATCTCGCTCGGCGCAGCTCCGGCTGCGCAAACGGTTGGCGTCTTGGCTCGCCGAAGCTCGGAGGTCCGGATTCGACGAGGACGCTATCCGAGCACTGATCGACTCGGTGCTCCACGAAAAGAGCACCGGCATCGAGGACATCGCGTGAGCCAACCAGCGGCTCTTGAAGCCAACGGGCTGGGGAAGCGATATCGCAACACTTGGGCCCTACAGGACTGCTCGTTCCGCCTCCCACCGGGCAGAGTGGCAGCACTGGTCGGACCGAACGGAGCGGGAAAAACGACCTTGCTCCAGCTGGCTGCTGGTCTGCTGAGCCCGACTTCGGGAGTGGTGCGAACATTTGGACAACTCCCAGATGACCCTCGAGCGATCAGTCTTCCTGAGGTGGGTTTTTTGGCCCAAGACCAACCGCTTTACAAGAGCTTCTCGGTAAATGACCTCCTGCGGTACGGGCAGCACACAAATGCTCGCTGGAACGATAGTGACGCCCGACGCCGGCTTGATGGTCTCGGCATCCCCCTGGACCGAAAGGCAGGGGCGCTTTCGGGCGGCCAACAGACCGAAGTGGCGCTGTCCCTCTGCCTTTCAAAGCATCCCGCTCTCCTACTCCTCGACGAACCCGTGAGTCGCCTCGATCCGCTGGCTCGTGTCCGGTTCTTCTCGACGTTGATGGAGGTGGTAGCCCGTGAGGGCACGACCGTGGTGCTTTCCTCTCATGTCCTGGCCGACCTGGAACGGGTGTGTGACTTTGTGATCATCCTGTCCGCGTCCGCGTGTCCAAATCGCACAGGACATCGACGTGCTCCTGGCTTCACACAAGGTGCTCATCGGGGCGAAGGACGACTTGGCCCGATCCGGCGCCGTTGGCACCATCGTGCGGTCCAGTCAGACCAACCGGCAGATCACGCTGCTGGTGCGTGACCCACCAGCAGCACTCCATCCCCTTTGGGACATTCGACAAGCCACTCTTGAAGAAATCGTCCTCTCTTACATCGAAGATCCATCCGCCGGTTCCGCACAGCGACTGCAAGCTGTGGAGTCCCCGTGATCTGGGCCAGTTGGCGCCAGTTCCGAGTACACGCGGCAGTGGCTGCAGCGGCCCTGGTGGTCATCATCATTGTCCTTGTCATCACCGGTACTCACTTCGCCCACCTCTACGACACGACGGTAGCGAATTGTCAGGCGAAGTCCGACTGCACAGTGGCCAAGAGTGCGCTGCTCGGGACGTACAGACCGCTACAGAACGCGGCATCCGCCCTTTTGATCGCCATCCCGGCACTGGTTGGGATCTTCTGGGGGGCGCCGCTCGTCGCTCGCGAGTTCGAGATGGGAACCTGGCGGCTGGCGTGGACCCAAGGGACTTCCCGCTCGCGATGGCTGGGCATCAGGTTGGCGATGGTCGGGTCCGCGAGCATTGCCGTTGGCGGATTGTTGTCCTTAGCGATGACGTGGTGGTTCAGCCCGATCGACAAAGTGAACATGAATCGCCTCGTTCCCGCAGTCTTCGACGAGCGCGGCATCGTGGCCGTCGGCTACACGCTCTTTGCCTTCGCCGTTGGGGTCACCGCTGGGCTGCTCATCCGTCGAACGCTACCGGCAATGATTTCGACGCTGGTGGTCTTCATCGGTGCCCGCCTTGCCATCGCCTCTTGGGTGCGGCCCCATTTCATGGCTCCAGTAAAGTCTGCATTCGCGCTCCGACTGGTCTTTGGCGCTGGCATCGAGCAGACCCCGACCGGCCTTGCGTATGTCCAACCGGCAGCTCTCCCGAACGCGTGGATCTTCTCGAATGAGGTCGTCAGCAACGCTGGGCTCTCCCCGACAGTGAAGTTTCTCCAAAGCGCTTGCCCCTCTATGTTCTCTGGTTCGGGTGCCTCGCCTACCGACGGCGGCGGGACTGGCGGCGGGGCCATCACCTCTGGTCCAACACGAAATCCAAACGTGAACTTTCCCCAGTGCGTGGCCAGGGTCGGCGCGAAGTATCACGAGCTCGTGACCTACCAGCCGGGGAGTCGTTACTGGGCCTTTCAGTGGTACGAGACGGCGATCTTTGTTGGTGCGGCGATCGCTCTCGGCGCACTGTGCTTTTGGTGGATCCGGAGGCGCCTCAACTGACGCGGCCACGCCCTGCCCCCAAATGATCATGGGCTGGGGAAAGAGCCGCCCCAAGGGTGCCGGACAGCCTGACCTCGGGCCGGCGTTCGGGGTCAGAGTTCGGCCGCTGAGTCTCGAACATATTGGGGCACCCCAGCCTTCCTGGTCTCTTCCACTTGACTCTGACCGCTGGTCAGGGTTCAAACTTCATCTTGTGGATGACCTCATGGCAATAGGTGAGTTCTCGGAGCGCTCCGGGCTCTCGGCCAAACGGCTCAGGACCTACGCGGCGGAGGGTGCCGCCAGGGAGCCCTCATGTTTGCCCGCCAACTTCTCGCAACAAACGAGGACTCATCGGTTCCAATCTCCAGCAGACATTTAGAGGAGAGACACATGACCAGACTTCGAACTGCGGGTCGTACTGACATTGGGCAGCTTCGAGAGAACAACGAAGATGTCATCGTCAGCAGTGATTGTCTTGGTCTCGTTGCCGATGGGATGGGAGGACATCCGGGGGGTGAGATCGCCGCGACTGTCGCGGCCGGCGTGGTTGCCGCATCCTTTACAGGCCATTCGGCGGACGAGCTCGACGCAGCGATACGGGCCGCAAACTGGGCAATCCGGGACCGTGCCGTCGCTCACACTGGGTTGGAGGGCATGGGTACCACGATCTGCGCGGTGCGACTCCTCACAAACGGGCAGCTCGCACTCGTCAATGTCGGCGACAGCCGGGCCTACCTATGGCATGAAGGATCACTGAAGCAGCTGACCCACGATCACAGTGTGACGTACGAACTCATCGAGCGCGGAGAACTGCGGGAGGAGGGTGCACGGAATCATGTGGGGTGGTAGCCAGTTATCCGAATGTGGTGGTAAAGGGAACCGGCCTCGCAAGTGGCGCTGGTTTGCCCGACACCATCTTCAGTTACGAACCCTTCTCCTCGCCTGAGATCATCAACAAGATCGACGTGCAGGCGACTCCAACCGTCGTGGCGACTGCGGATGAATTGGGGCTTGGGAATTTTCCTTATGTCGCCAACGCCAGTGACATGGCAGTATCTTCGGACGGTTCCCATCTGCTAGCGGGCCTTGTCGAGCTCAACACCAGCAATCTGACCGGATCCGGAATCGTCTATCCGGGTGCAGATGTGACCGGAATTTCCATGACATCTGCCCACGGTGGTCTCTTTGCGGCGGGGTTAAACGGAGACGCAATAGCCCGGAGCTCCCAGTTTTGTGACCGTGTACCCGATGGACGATCCAAACGACACACTCGTGAGCCTCTCGTTTCCTTCGTTCCCTGTCTTCCGAGGACTGTCCTTTCGTCCGGACGGAGATTTACTGTTCGTCGTCACCGCTGGCGTTGGCTTCGGTGGACTCGAACAGTTCCAGGTTGAGAACATAGCGAGCTCCGTTGGTTCGCCACCCCAGTCGGCAACGCCCCCACCGGCGCCTCCAAGTGGCACAGGTGGCGGAGGTTCGACCGCTCAGCCAACGCAGTCCACGATTTCGGTTAACGACGGCTCGTCGGCCAAGATCACCGTCGGCACTGGCGCAACCTTTGCAGAAATGGGACTCCCGACGACAGCCACGGGATCGGTCTCCTTTAGCGCAAACGGAGAGACTATTTGCGCCGTCAGTGTCAGTGGGCTGGCCAATGAGGCAACAACCTACTCGCTAGTGCGGCGATGGGAGCCTGGGTTGCCGTGCGCGCAGACCATGAGGCGGCAGCGAGAACATGCTTGGCCGTCGCGGCTCAGATCGAGCCATGGGCGCGCCCCGTTCGAGGCGGCCGAACCGGGCCACGGACCCAGTGGCACTAGTCGAGCACCGGTGGCCGTCAGCGGGCACACTCTCACCGGCAACGACTCGCGATGCGATCCGGCCGAAGTTAACTACCGCGTGGGTGTTCAGCGGAACTGGGTGCCTATCCTCGAGCCCCGCCGGCGCAGTGGCGCCGACGACTCAACCGGCATCCACGAGATGCCTGTACACCGTCTTCCTGCTGACTCCGATGGTCTTGGCGATCTCTTCTACCGCCAACTCCTTCGCCTTGTACAACTGCCTTGCCACCTTGATCTTGTCCGGCCTCATGACGGGAGGGCGACCGCCAACCCTGCCTCGGGCACGAGCTGCAGTCAGGCCAGCCATCGTCCGTTCTCGGATCAAGGAGCGTTCGAACTCGGCCAGCGCACCGAAGATCGAGAATATGAGCTTTCCGGCCGAGGTCGTCGTATCCATTCCTTCGGTCAGGGACTTGAAGCCGACGCCCTTGTCGGCAAGATCTTCGATCATTTGAATGAGGTGCTTCAAGGATCGACCCAAGCGGTCGAGCCGCCACACCACAACCGTGTCTCCCGGACGAAGCTGATCCATGAGTCGGTCGAGCTGGGGACGGCGCTCCAGAGATCCCGAAGCCTTATCCGTGAAGACCTTGATACACCCGGCAGCCTTCAGAGCATCGTGCTGAAGCGAGGCGTCCTGCTCGCTTGTCGAAACCCTGGCGTAGCCGAGGAGATCACCCATGGCTTAGAGCCGTCACGAGTGGGTCAAATCCGAACAATTCTGACCCGTGGGCGAGATACCCCTTAACAAGCCCGGGGCCCGAACGCATCCATGAAGCTGGAGAGGCGCCGCCCTCTCATAGCGATGTCACAACCGACCTGAGACTGAGACCCTGCACGCTTACTACAGGCGGCCCGATGGCACGAGGCAGTTGTTGGCAGCGCCGCAGTGCATCGTTGGGGTGGCGTTGGGAATCCGTAGTGATTTGGGCGATGTGAGTCGTTCATTGTCCAAAGTGGGCGCAGCAAAAGGACGGGACCGTGATGGGCGACTACTCGTGGATCAACACTGGGGCCACGTATGACGTGCTTGGTCTCGACGCTCCTCTTCTTTGCCCGAACGAGGCCCATGTGTTCAATAACTGGGGCGTTCCAGCATGAGCAAGATCCGCACAATCATCATCGGAGTGGTGGTGGGTATTACCGCTCTGCCCGTGAGCCTCGCTGGCACCATCGGAGCCGGGGGTGCTGAAGCCCACGTCGTGCCCATCAGCTGTGCGGCCCAAGGGCTGACCGATCAGCGGTCTGCCTACGATGCCTCGGTACAGCCTGGCGTCATTGTGCCTGACTCTTCCGGCTTGCCATATTCCCCGACTACCGACACGGCCTATGGGTGGGACGCTCAGACCAACTCGGCTCAGATCATCGGCCCCACGGGCGAGGTCGCCACGACCGATCACTTGGTCGCAACGTGGACGACCAGCACCGCCTGTGCCGGTGGAGACAACACCCGCAATGCCTGGATCGTGGATTCCACGGGCCATGTCTTTGGCGAGAGCAACCTGTCGGGTCCTCCTGCGGACAACTTCGGGGATGCATCGGACATCAAGTTGAATCAGCCCATCGTGGGGATGACACCCACGGCTGATGGCAACGGCTACTGGCTCGTTGCCAGTGACGGCGGGATCTTCACGTACGGGGATGCTCTGTTCTACGGCTCGACTGGTTCTCTGAAGCTGAATCAGCCGATCGTGGGGATGTCGGTCACCTCTGACGGCCACGGCTACACCCTCGTGGCCGCAGACGGTGGGGTCTTCAACTTCGGTGACTCGCAGTACTACGGCTCGATCCCGGGCGTTCTCAAGCCTGGACAGCAGCTCAACTCGCCTATCGAGGACATCGTCAACACGCCGGATGGTGGTGGCTACTGGATGGTGGCTGCCGATGGTGGAGTGTTCACCTTCGGAGACGCCCCGTTCCTGGGATCGCTGGGTAGTGCGCACCTCGCCTCACCCATCGCCGGCATGTTTGCTGATGGCAGCGGCTACACCCTGGCCGCCCAGAACGGTTCGCTCCACCCGTTCGCAGGGCCCGTGCTTGTGGTTGGCGATTCTTTGATAAGCCAATCTCAGGCGTATCAAGATTTCCAGTTCGGGCTTCTCGGCGTGGACGCCATCACGCAGGACTATAGCGGCACGGCACTGTGTGACTGGATTCCTACAATCTTGACGGACGTTGCGATTTATCACCCGGCAGCGGTGGTCTTGGAGTTCTCCGGCAATGCGCTGACCCCTTGCATGGCAGGGCTGACCACACCAGCTCAGATCGTCGCCAAGTACCAGACGGACATGAACTATGTCATCAGCCAGCTAGTACCTATGGGTATTCAGGTTATCGTGGCGAGCGGCCCACCGACCATCGGTCCTAATGGTACGGGCACGCCGCTTGGCTTGCCGAGCACTTCCCAGGTGGGCGTCATCCCTGGCGGATATGTCCAGGAGCCAGACCTGATGACCCCCATGTACCAGCAGGTGGTGAGCAGTTGGCAGGCGACCGGCGCCCCCGTTGGCTTTGTAGACGCCGGTGCGGCGGTGGCCACGTCGAGCCGAGGGTGGACTTACGTGCTGCCTTGCCTCAGCTTTGAGACGACAGCCATGGGCTGTGGCGACAACGGCTTGATTATCGTCCGGGCGGCAGACCTACACCACTTCTGTCCAGGCACCTTTGGGGCACCGAGCGGCGTGACACCATCGTGCTCGGAGTGGAGTTCGGGAGAGTGGCGTTACGCATCAGCGATTACTAGCTATACGGTCGCCCATAAATGATCCACCCGCCTAACCCTCCAAGGTGCGGTGGACGCACCTCCTCGCACCACCACGACTCGCCGTTTGGTGTGGGCGTCGTCAAGGCTGGAGCGGTCAGATCCGTACCGCAACCGGAGCAAGGGCGAGATTCCACAGTGATCGAGACCGGGGATACGCCTATGGCTTCTGTCACGATCTTTAGGCGTCAGCCATCCAAGGGGTCACCGTGGGGGGCCACGAAAGGAGGACCTGAATGGCTGCGACGTGTGTGTGTGTGTGTGTGTGTGTTGCTCAACATCGGTCGATTGGTGGGTCAGACTGTGCTCGCACCCTGACCTGCCGACCTGCCGACCTGCCGACCTGCCACAACTGTCTCGCCGGGCTCGACCATCCTCGGACGGCCAGAAGATGTAGAGCTTGACGTTGCAGCGTTCTTCGATCCCACTTATCGCAGATTACTGACGGGGTGATGAGCAACTACGGCCAGTTTGTCGAGCACATCACGCACCTCGGGGCTTGATTGCCTCGGGTGAAGTCATCGTCAACGAGATGGTCCAGGAGGGACGAAAGAAGCCGACCGCCACACCGTCACGATTGAAAAGCGTGACGGATCGACTGCGAGCTTTGAAGTGCTGTTGATTGGCGAACTGGCCGAAGATGATCGCCTACCACGAGTCGTAGACACCACTCGGCAACTCACAGGAGACGCCGCCGACGCCAAGATGGGGAACGCTCGCTCATGGCCCACCCGGCCGATGTTGTCTCATGTCAGCGGTGTGGCTAGGCCAGCGTCGTCGGCACCGTTACCCAGTCGTCGTTCCGTTCATGTGCGGACACGGCGGAGTGGTAGTTGACGGCGTGGTGGTGGAGGGCGCTGTCGTAGAGGCCGTCGTGGTTGAACTTGGCGCAGTGGTTGATGATCCCGACGGAGTGCTGGCCGCCCCGGACGTAAGTGATCCGATTCCGAGTCCCAACCCTAACGCTCCTCCTGCTACTCCCACTCCCAGCAGAATCTTGCCGAAGGGGTTCATCTCCCACCTCCCTTGTGGCGAAGCGGTGGCTTCACCTGTGTCCAACGTGAGCACATCTGCCCTGCGTTAGTAGAACATGGAAACATTCGGGCGGGCTTGGAACCAGCTAGGAGTTCGATGACGAGGAGATGACAGACGGGTGGCCGGAGCGGTGACCTTGGACCGGGCATCTATGGCGCCCTGGATGAGCCCGGGCGTGAGGCCGGACAGATACACCGACCCGATGAGTGGGGTGAACGCCGCGATCCCTTGGCGATCTCGGGCCATTGATGCCACGCGCTTACCCGGCCGCGCCAGCCAGGTCTCCGACCACTCAATCAACGCCACTCGCCCTGCCGGCGGGTCGACGTAGAGACCTCGCGCCATATCGGCCTCAACTACGGCGAGAAAGCGTATTGCGTCCGTCTTGGTCGGAAAGGTCGAAGGTGAGGCAATAATCTGACCAGAGCCATCCCGGTATCTTGCTTGCCACCGGCCCGAGGGTAATTTCCGGACGGTCCCGAACTGTCGTTTGCCACTCACCTGATTGACCGCTTCCGCCTGTGTGTCTCCTCTACTCGGACCGGATTACGAGCCGAGGTACTCGATCGTGCAACGCGGTCCTGGTGCCAGCGAGAGCCTCCTGTCGGCGGTAACGAGCCTCGCGTCGATCGTCTCGGCTAGTGCTACATACGCTGCATCGTAGGGCGTGATGTTCTGGCGGAGCTCCCAGATCCTCGTCAGCATTCGCCGATGACTCACTCGTTCGAGGTCGAGATCGACGAGATCGGCCAGTGCTAATCCGGCCCGCCGTCGATCTAATGCTCCGCTGAGAAAGGCTTTGCGAATCACGGACACCACTTCGAGATCAAGAATCTCGGGCGACATCAGCCGCTCGCCCTGCAAACGAGAGCGAGCGTGTTCACCGTCGACGTCGTCGTCTGCCAGCGCCGGTGCGATCACCGAGGCGTCGACAACGATCAACCGGCATCCCGGTCCTCACGGACCGCCTCACTCGCAAACCGGAAGGAAACGTGGCCACCCTTGTGCCGACCCGCCCTATCCAGCAGGTCGTCAAGACTCGGGCGGCGTGCCTCTTCTATGAGGCGACCTAGGAGATACTCCTGTAACGACTTTCCCGCCATCTCGAGCGCGCCGGCGTAACTCGGCGTGCACATCCTCAGGTACGGCCTTAATCTGCACACTTGGCATGTTTCGCAGTGTAGCGCCATTTTGGCGCCAGACGGCTCGGACGTTGACCTGCCTCGTCTTCTGGGCGGACGAGTGGCGGTGGGCCGATGGAGGGTGCAGAATTCCTGCTCACGCTGGGGTGCTCTCGGCCGGGCGCCGCCGGTCCTCCACCCACTTTCGGACCACTTTTTGGTCAAAACGGACGTAGTGGCCCACCTTAATAAACTCGATCTGCCGCTCCGCCACCAGGCGCCGAACATATCGCTCGCCGACTCCGAGCAGCCTCGCTACCGTTTCGATGTCGACCAACTCAGAGGCCCGGAACTGGCCGGCCCCGCCTTCGTCTGCCATTCCATCCTCCTCTCTCACATTGGGCTCTGTATCCAGGTCGACGCACTGCCGCTTCGTATCTTCTTGGCTTCGCCCGGCGACCTCGAAGACGAGCGCTAAGTAGTTCGCGTCTACGTCGAAGACGCCCGGCGCCGAGACGAGACCATTGTCACGTATGAACTCGTTGCGTGGGAACGCGTGTGGGGGACCGCTCGGCGACCGCAGGAGACGATCAAGGAGCTCATCGCAGAGAGTCTTTTCTGATTGCGCTGTTGAAGGGATCCTGGGGAAGCGAGCCGGGCAGTCCTTGGGGATACACCTCAGGCACCGAAGAGGAGCTCTTCATGGGTCTGCTCGAGTTGTGAGAAGCCGAACGGCCGATGCGGGACGTCTGGGTTGCCTTTCTTGACCATCCTTCGCCCAATGAGCAAGTTGTGAAACAACCCGGTCGCTAGACCGTCAGGAACACTTTCGATGCCCAGGACCGACCCCGCCGCCAGATCGGAACGCAGATTAGCGAAGCGAGCCCGGTTTCGAGGTCTCATGCGGTCGGTCTGTCTGAACGCCACTGCCTCCTACGAGCCATTGCTGAGTTCAACCCGGTCCCAACGACACCCCCGCGGGCCAGGTATCGCCTCGCGAGGGTTCTCTGTGGAAAGGGGGTCTATCCTCCGCAAGTGAGCAGACTCAACCTCCAGCATCATGACGCCACTCTCGCTTTCTGTGGGGTTTGTTCCCAGTCCGCGTGCCAACAAGGTCTCACGTCGCGCCGAGATCGAAAGCGCAGTGGTGCAGATCGTCCAGTCCGTCCGTCGCACTGCACGGACACATCACTCAGCAACAGCCGCTCACCGGCACTCGGAGCGACGGTTCGTCAGCCTCCGTTCATTCAACTGCAGTCAAAAGGGGGACGCGTGTTCGCACCTAGAAGTATCAGGCGTACTCGACCCGGACGCGCTCGATGGTTCCATTGAACTTGAACGGCGCCTTGTCGTAGTAGTCGAGAGAGACCGGAGACCCGAGAGCGATGCCAAAGTCGAGGCACTCGTTGGCCGTGAAGGCGATCGGTGTGGTGATGGGCACCGTATCTTCGGCAACTACCTGGCCGTTCACCTTCAGCGTCACGTTTAAGGGACCACGGGGCATCGGCTGGGGATGGTTGGTCTCGATCTCGAGCTGGACGCGGCCCGTGGGCAACTTTTCCTGGGATCGGAGCTTCGTTCGCTGGATCTCGAAGAGGTTGTACTCGTAACACAAGATGCCGTCTTCGACGAAGCAGGTGAGCCCGCCCGAGAACCCGCCCAGTTTGTAGAGCACGCCGTTGGCCTCGGCGGGGATGACGGCCTCGATGGTGACCACGTTCGGCCTGGTCCCCAGCGCTGGTGCAGAGAATTCGGGCACCCGGACCGTATCGCCGAAGAAGGTCCACTCCTTGTAGGGCGGGGCCGGCCGCAGTTCTGGATGAAACAGCGGAATCCACAGTCCGCCACCTATAGGAAGGGCCTTGTTCTTGGCCGCTTCGATCAGGAACAGTTCCTTCAGTCTCTCCACCTTGTCCGGCATGTCCGCCGCCAGATCGTTGGCCTGGCTCCAGTCCTCTTCGAGGTTGTAGAGCTCCCAGGTGTCCTTGTCGGGCGTCCACTCCAAGATGCCCGGCGGGAGCCCTCGCACCCACGGGACACGCGGCCCGAACGTCGAGGCCATCCAGCCGTCATGATAGATGCCCCGGGCGCCGAGGATCTCGAAATACTGGGTCTTCAGTCGTCCCTCGGCCGCTTCGTCATCGAAGGTGTAGGCGAAACTCACACCATCGAGCGACTCTTGGGGTACACCGTTTACCACACGCGGCGGCGTGATACCGAGGACCTCGTAGATAGTCGGGACCACATCGTTGCAGTGATGGAACTGCGGGCGTGGCGTGGCATCGGGCGTGATCTGGGCTGGCCACCGAATCGCCATCGGATTGCGGGTGCCACCGAAGTAGCCCGCCAAAATCATGGTGCCCTTGTACGGAGTGCTGCCGGCCCAGGCCCACCCGGCATGGTAAATCGGATCGCTCTTGGGGCCCCCGAGGACATCGAGGCCGCCCAGCTCCTCAAGCGCCTCGAGTTGCTGCTCGATGGTGGTGAAGATGCCGTTATGTGCAACCAGCTCGCTGATGGCGCCCGCCTGGCCCTGGGCCGAGGTTCCATTGTCGCCCCAGATGTAAAAGATCAGCGTGTTGTCGCCGTATCCGAGTTCCTCGATCTCATCGATGATACGCCCCGCATGAAGATCCGCATGCTCGCCGTAGGCGGCGCATACTTCCATGAGCCGGCTCTGGAACGGCCGCTCGCTCTCTGGGATACTGTCCCATCCCGGCATCTGCTCGTGGCGCGGGGTCAGTTGTGTCTCGGGCGGGATCCAACCCTTTTCCTTTGCCCGCTCGAAGACTCGCTCCCGGTAGGCGTCCCAGCCGTCATCGAACTTGCCCCGGTATTTGTCGATGTACTCCTTGGGGGCGTGGTGGGGCCCGTGCACCGCTCCGCTGGCCCAGTACATGAAGAAGGGCCGGTCGGGTGCCATCGCCTTGTGCTTATGCAGCCAGTTGATGGCGTCGTCCGCCAAGTCCTCGTTGAGGTGGTAGCCCTCTTCGGGGGTCTTAGTCGGCAAGACGAAGGTCGTGTTGCGCACCAGGTTGGGCTCGAACTGTGACGATTCCCCGGCCAGGAAACCGTAGAAGTACTCGAAGCCACGATTCGTCGGCCAGTCCTCGAATGGGCCGGTCGGTCCGGCTTCGATGGTCGGCGTGTTGTGCCACTTACCCCATCCCCCTGTGGAGTAGCCATAATCCTTTAGCACTTCGGCCACCAGCGCGGTACTAGTCGGGATGCGGCCGGAAAAGGCATCCCAATCATTGGCGAACTCCTCGATGACGCCGGTGCAGACGCGGTGATGGTTACGCCCCGTTAGAAGGGACGCCCGGGTGGGCGAACATAGGGCGGTCGTATGAAATCGGTTGTAGCCGATCCCCTCGCCCAGCACGCGGTCGAGCGTCGGCGTATTGATCTCACCTCCAAAGGTCGACGGCTGTCCCGGCCCAGCGTCGTCCATCAGGATGATGAGGATGTTGGGGGCGTCGTCGGGCAGTCGCCGCGGCTCGACGCGCTGCTCATAGACGGACTCCTGCATGCTGAGAGCAGCCGTGCCAGGCGACAGAGTCGGAGGGAACGGAAGCGACTCCTGCTTTTCCAAATTCTTAGGGATCTCGGTCATGTGACTGCTTCCTCTCGCTGCGTGGGTCGACTCGATATGAATATGAACGTGCTGACGGTAAGGCTCTTTGGTGCCAACAAGCGTTGTTGAGATAGCGCACCTTTGGGCGAATGGCCATGACTGGTCGCACTTGAGGTCATCGCGGTCGGACCCGCGATGATGTCTGCCCACGAACTCGCTGTTGGTCTTGACATCGTCCCCAAGGCCCTGGCCGGAACCTCTCAGGTGGCAAGGATCTTCGACTTCTGGACCTCGAACTCGACATCAGTGAGCGCGCCTTGGGACTTGAGTTCGACCAGCTTGGCGAGCTGATCGGCGCTGCTCTCACTGCTCATACTGGCAGCCTGCCTGACGTAAGCGTCAAACGCCTTCTGTTGCTGCGCCGCCTCGGCAGCTGCTCGCTCATGCATCTTGCCGCCCCGGGCGATCAGATACACGAAAACCCCGAGATAGGGCAGGACGATCACAAAGATCACCCAGAGAGCTTTGGCCACGCCACCGATGTCATGGCTGCGAAATACGTCCATCAAGACAGTGATGAGCAGCCAGATCCAGATGACAAATAGAAAGAAGAACAGCATCGTCAAGAAGAAATCGAGAATCGGGTATTGGTAGGTGGCAGCAAGCATTCAGACTCCTTAGTTCGATGAGGTAAGTGACTGCTCTAGGGGTTCGGACGTCGCGATCGGCCAGGACGCGAACAGCATTGGAAGCGCGGCCCCGCAAGCACGCGTTAATTTTGGTGACATGCCTTGGCCTTCCGTCCACTTCCGCACGGACACGGATCGTTTCGTGCTGCCTGGGCCATGATCCCCATGACCTCGTCGGCGAACCGACCCCGGCGGAGCAAGCCGGCCATGAGTTGCATCGGCCCATCGATATGTTCAAAGAACTCTTTATAGCCGGCGCACAGGTAGTTCAGGCCGGCTTCGCCGTCAGGCGACAGCGTGAAGCGGTTCTTGGGACACTCCCCATGGCAGGCGAAGCGAACGGTGCAATCCCGGCAGTACTGGGGCAGCGTGTCCCGCTTGGCATCCCCGAAGGATCGTTGCTCCGGCGACGCCAAGAGCTCGACCATGGGTGTCTCGAGAATGTTGCCCAAGAGGTAGCGGGGCTCCACGAAGTGGTCACACGAATACAGGTCCCCGTTGTGCTCCAGGGCGACTGCGTTACCGCACGTTTCGGCGAAGATGCAAAGGGCAGGCGGTACGCCAACCCAAGAGGCGAGTGCGGCGTCGAAATGAGAAATAAAGACCGTGCCGACGTCGTGGCGGGGCCACTCGTCGAAAACGGTCACGAGGAACTCACCCCATGCTGTCGGGTCAACGGAGCGTTCCGTGACCTGACCCTCGGCTTCGAGGTACCGGTCGTCGTGTTGTTCCACAATAGGGATGAATTGGATGAAGCGAGCACCCAGCTCGTCTCGGAAGTAGCGATAGACCTCTAGGGGGTAATCCTGGTTCGCCGCGTTCACCGTACAGAGAACGTTGAACTCGACGCCATGCTTTTTGAGCAGGTCCAGACCCTTCAGTACTTGGCCCGATGAGGGGTGACCTCGCTTGTCGACCCGGTAGCGATCGTGCAGCTCCGAAGGTCCGTCGATGCTGATTCCCACCAGGAACCGGTGCTGAGCGAGCAGTTCGCACCACGCGTCGGTCAGCAGCGTGGCGTTGGTCTGAATGGTGTGTTGTATCTGCTGGCCCGGCCGGCGGTAGCGCTCGGTCAGCTCGAGGGCACGGCGGAAGAATTCCACGCCCATGAGTGTCGGCTCACCACCCTGCCAGGCGACCGTGATCTCCGGGGCCGAAGCGTGGGACTCGAAGAGCTGACGCAGGTAGGCGCTAAGTAACTCCTCCGACATTCGGAAGCGATCACCTGGATAGAGCAATTCCTTGGACAAGAAGAAGCAGTACTCGCAGTTCAAATTGCAGATCGGCCCCGTGGGCTTGGCCAGAACGTGAAACTCCTCGGGCGCCGTCGGGGGCCTCGGGTCAGGAAAAGTGATAGCCGTTGGTAGGGCATGGGGCTTGGTCGTCAGCGAAACCGGCACCCCGCGACCGTTGTCCTGGCGAGTCCTCTCGTTGTCGACCGCAGTATCGACGGTCATCTACTCCTCCAATGTGCGCTTTCCATCTGTGTCCATTTGCTTGAACCGCATGTGACAATCAGGTGATCGCCGACTGAGCGGTGCCACCCTCGTCTTCCTGCAACTGCACGTTCACCAGTTCGAGCCCCAGTGCTCTCGTCCGATCAATGACCCCGTGTAATGCGGCCTGGTCGGGGAAGTGTCCTCGCAGAGTCGTAAACCCAGCATCTACAGAAACCTCGAGGTCTTCAAATGCGGCGAGCAGACTCCTGCCGGCTTCTCCTCTGAACGTGATCGCATAGATCGGTGATGGCACAGTCGGCTCCTCTCCACATCTTGAGCCACGGGGGGTTCCGATGTCGTCACCCCGGTTGGGGTGATTGAAGCCGGTTCGTTACAATCGGTGTTGATGAACGGGCACGGGCCGGCGACGACGAAGTTCGTGCGGCCACCCCTGCCGGCGACGCTCGTACGCCGCCATGACCTGGTTGACCGTCTCGACAAGGCTGTGCTCCGACCCATCACCGTGGTCGCAGGAAGTCCAGGTTTCGGCAAGACCGTTCTGGTGTCCGAATGGCTCTCGGGCCAAGACGCCCTGCGGGCGGCCTGGCTGACCTGTGACTCATGGGACTTCGACGAGATCCGCCTGTGGACATCCATCGCCTCGGCGTTGTCGGGCGTGCATCGTGAGATCGGAACCGATGCGTTGGACCTTCTCTCGGAAGGGCCCGAATCCGTTGACGACGTCGTGGCCTCACTGATCAACGGGCTCTCGCTCTCGCCCGAGCCCGTCTGTTTGGTGATAGACGATCTTCACGTTGTGCCGTTCGCGGCCCTACGCGGCCTATCGACCTTCTGCGAGCGCCTGCCCAGCTCGGCCCACATCGTAATTGGGAGCCGGGCTGACCCGATGCTGCCACTTCACCGTTGGAGGGCCCGGGGCACGCTGTCAGAAGTCCGCGACGCCGACCTACGCTTAGCTGAACGCGACGTCGCCACCTTGACCGCCAATTTCGGGCTGAAACTCTCTGCTGAAGAGATCGCGGCGCTTACACGACGGACGGAAGGGTGGGCGGCCGGTATTCAGCTCGCAGCGCTGTCATTGCAGCGCACGACGGATCAAGCGTCATTTATTCGTACCTTTGCAGGGAGCCAGCATCTGGTGGTGGACTTCCTGGTCGGCGAGGTTCTTGCCCGTCAGTCGGCCCGCATGGTCAGCTTCTTGAAGGCGACGTCGGTCGTCGAGGATTTCGACATCGAGCTGGCGAGGGTGCTCGGCGAATGCGACGACGCAGACGTCCTGCTTCGCGAGGCCGAGGCCGCCGCGCTTTTCCTGGTCTCCCTCGAAGGTGAACCACGCCGGTTTCGCTATCACCAGCTGTTCCGCGATCTCCTCCGTGCCGAGCTGACCTCTGAGGACCCGGTCCGAGCCCGCGCGCTGCATCTTCGTGCAGGCCAGTGGTACGACGCTCACGGCGACTTCAACCAGGCCGTCGACGAATTCATCCAGGCCGGTGAGCCAGCTCGCGCCTTTGACGTTCTTCATGACCACGTCACCGACTCCTTCTTTGGAGGAAGCCGTCTGAACATCGGGATGTGGCTCGAAAGGCTGCCGCGGGACGAACTGGCTGCCCAGGGCCGCCGCATGCTCGACTACGCCTTGGCGCTCGCCCTTCTCGGGAGGGTTGATGAGTTCACTGAGTGGATCGAGCGGGCGGCTGAAATCGGCGATCCAACCCCAGGAAGTCCCTTTCGCATACGATTAGCGGCGGTCGAGGGCTTTTGCCATGCTCTCCGAGGAGAGCCCGAACCCACCCTCGCATTTGCGAACGGAGCCTTTCGGGTCACCGAGCGCGGGGCGGACCCGGTCATCGATGCGTTTCCCTCCCTGCTGGCTCGGGTCCAACTCCATCTCGGCGAACTTGACGCTGCCATTGCGACCTGCGAGGAGCACCTGTCGACGAAGCCCGGACCGGTGATCGAAGCGTCACTGCGCGGCGCGATCGGGCGCGCTCTCTTCGAGAAAGGCCAGCTCGTGGACGCCGAGGTGGCAGCCGCCGCATCGATGGCAGCAGCTCGTGACCAGGGCTTCAGCGGGCATATCGCGTTGTTCGAGACGGTGCTGACTCTCGGCGCCCTCGCGCTCGAAGGTGCGCACTTCGACGAGGCGGAGCGCTGGATCGAAGACGCCCTGGCGCGCTCCGAGCGGGTCAGACCGCCCTGTGAAATGATGGCTTTAGTCGAGCTGGCTGAGGCACGGCGCGCAAGGCGGGAGTTCGATGATGCCTTCGCCGCCCTCGAGCGCGCTCGTCATGCGCTGCCGGCCGGGATGGTGTCTCCGTTCCTGCGACGCATCGACGTCGTCGAGGCCCGGCTTCGCACCGAGGTCGGGGACTTCGACCGAGCCTCGTTGCTCGCCGAGGGCCTCCCTGCGTCGCCCTGGCGCACTCTCGTCGAGGCGGGTTTGTTGGCGGCGTCGGGCCAACTCGACCGAGCCCGAGCAACGCTCGACCAGCTTGGCGAGAAGCCCCCAAGTGTGCGCATCGAGCTCGAGCGCCTACGGCTCGAGGCCCGAATCGGCTTGCAGGCTGGCCAGAAGGTTGATGGCGAGCTCGATCGAGCCATTGTCCTCGCCCGCACACATCAATTTGGTCTGACCCTCTTGGACGGTGGCCCCGAACTTTCCGCGCTGGTCGTCGACCGTCTACGGCGCTCCCCACGGGACGCCTTCAGTGACGCCGCTCTGGCAATGGCCGACCGCATGGTGCTCGGGGGACCTGCTCCCGGCGTGAAGACGGAGCTCTTGAGCCTGCGCGAGCAGGGGGTGCTTCGCTACCTGCCGACCCGGCTGACCACCCGGGAGATCTCCACCGAGTTGTACATCTCCATGAACACACTCAAAACCCATCTCAAGAGCATTTACCGCAAACTCGATGCCTCCTCGCGGGGAGACGCCGTCGCTCGCGCCAGGCGGCTCGGCCTGTTGTGATTCCTGGGGCGACCCAGGACATCGCTCCGGTGCTGACTTAGTGGCGGGTCGTGGTGGATATCCTCACGTCGAGACGAGATCACCCTTTTGGGGGTGATGACGGCCCGTCGAGGGTCCGAGATACTAGACCCTGCGTGTCAAGTCCAAGAGGGAACTCAATGAGCAAGACGCTCTGGGCCTCGTCACGGCGTTCAGCCCCAACTTGGGATTATTGATTTGCGCCTTCAACTGCCCAAAAATACCTTGATGGGAAGGGATTTCATGGATGTGGCCGATAGCACTCAACTCGGTCCCGTTCGGTCACCATCGTGGCCACCGGGCACAATCCTCCCAAGCCCAACACAGCACCCTCATTGGCCTCCCTTGCAGCGAAAATCGTCATTGGTGTGGTCCTTTTAATGATCGCGATCCATCAACAATGCAGGCTGGGCAAACCCAGGCGCCCGAAGTAGACCCCGAAGTGGCAGGCCAGTATCGACAGCATGTCGTCGTGGTATGCGATTGGCCGTGGCCCGCTCACCCAGCCTCGGGATCTGGTGGCAGCCGGTGTGGCCACGATCATGGAAGCAAGGCTTTCACCCTGGCTGAGCTATGTAGCGATTTTCGGCGTTTGTCTCATCGCGAGCGGCGTCTACATCGTGACGGAGCTTTACGTCGGCTTCCGACCCGACCAAGGGAAGGCGCTCCTCAACTGCCTCCGCAACTGGCGAGACACCCGTACCGACCAGGTCATCATCATCGTGTCGCTGGTGCTGGGTTTCTGGTTGATCGGCAAGAGCGTGTTCCTCTTGGTCACATGAAAGTCACGCCCCCTCATGAGAATTGCCCATGAACCAGGCCGCTCTGCGAGCACGCACCCACGCGCGCATGCCACAAGGGCGGCTGAGACCGGCTGGCGCGAGACGGTGTCAATAGTGGCTTCTTCATCTGGGCGCGTCCAAAGATCACGGTTCAGGCGGCTGCAGGCCGTCTACTCACCGGACAGTTACGTGATCGTGCTTCTGCTCATAGCGCTGACATACGTGCTGTCGGTCTCGCTGTCGGAGGGGTGGGCCGCTTCGTTGGTCCTGGTAGTTCAGATGGCCACCGTCTGGGCCATCCTCTCGACTTCAGAGGCCCCCAAGTCCGTGCGCGTGGTGGCTGAAGCGGCCATTGTCGTTTCGTTTGTTGCGGCGGTTCTCGGATTCGTGCTGCACGAAGATGCCTCCAAGCTGTTCCTGCCAGCGGTAAGCTGTCTTCTCTATCTCGTCGCACCGTTCTGTATTGCTCGTCATCTGCTGCGTCGGTCGACGATCGACCTAGAAACGGTGCTCGGTGCGCTTGCCACGTATGCACTGATCGGGATGTTCTTTGCCTTCCTCTACAGATCCACCGGAGCAAACGATCCAGCCCCTTTCTTCGGGGCTCAAGGCGACGGTTCCTTTGCGCAGGATTTCTTTTTCTCGTTCACCACCCTCACCACGACCGGTTATGGAAACCTCGTGCCTGCCGACAATCCCGGTCAGACCTTCGCCGTGGGCGAGATGCTCGTAGGCCAGCTCTTTCTGGTCACCGCTCTAGCCAAGGTCATCAACAGCTACCGCCCTGGACAACGGAGCGGTCTGCGAACCTCCGACGAGGATGTTTCTTAAGTGACGGATCGATGGCCTGCGCACAGTCGGGAGGGTGTCAGATTGACGATCGAACTGGGTTCAGAGGATACCGCTTCGGAGGGAGCGATGAACGACGTGGCTGCGGCACGAAGCGGAGCACTACCGACTAAGAAGAGCTGGTTGGCATTGGTCGCATTGGGCACAGCTCAGTTCGTCATGGTGCTCGACCAATCAGTCATGAACGTCTCGATCAGCGCGCTGGTCAAGGACTTCAACACAACGGTGACGACGATTCAAGGTGTCATCACCCTCTATTGCCTCGTTATGGCCATGCTCATCATGACGGGAGCGAAGGTTGGCGACATCATCGGGAGGCGGCGCGCATTTGTGATCGGCCTGGTCATCTACGCCAGTGGGTCAGCGCTGACCGCACTCTCGCAGTCCGTCGTCACCTTGGCCATCGGTTGGTCGGTGCTCGAGGGTATCGGAGCCTCGCTCGTACTCCCCGCCCTCGCCGCACTGATTGCCGGCAACTTCGAGGGGTCCCGACGCAAGATCGCCTATGCAGTCATCGGTGGCGTGGCTGGCGCGGGAATCGCCGTCGGTCCCATTCTGGGCGGTTGGGCCACGACGAACGTGACGTGGCGCGTCGTCTTCGTCGGTGAGGTCGTGCTCGTGGCCTTCATCTTGATCATGACGCCCAAGGTCGGGGATGCCGAACGCCCGGGTCCCGCTCCGAAGCTCGACTACCTCGGCTCCGTGCTCTCGGCCTGCGGCCTGGGACTCTTTGTGTTTGCAGTCCTCAAATCGAGCACTTGGGGCTGGCTCAAGCCCAAAAACGCGCCCTTCACGATCTTCGGCTTCTCGCCCACGATCTACGTGCTGGCCGCCGGCGCGACGCTTGTCTGGGGCTTCGTGGCTTGGCAGCGCCACCGCGAGGAGCGGCAACAAGACCCGCTTGTCCATCTCTCCCTCGCAAGGATTCCGACCGTGCGCTCGGGACTAATCGGACTGTTCAGCCAGAACCTCATCTTGATGGGTGTCTTCTTCGTCATCCCGCTTTACCTACAACTCGTCCTGGGCCTGACTGCCCTTGAGACGGGCATCAAGATGCTCCCCGTTTCGATCGCCATGTTTGTGACCTCGGCCATCGGCTCGCGGCTTTCCAGCCTCGTGACGGTACGCACGATCGTCCGCAGTGGCCTGGTCGTGACGCTGGCCGGGGCACTTGTCCTGCTCGCTACGATTCAGCCCACCCTCTCGAGCGCAGGGTTCGGAATTGGCATGGCCGTGCTCGGGATCGGAATGGGTTTGATGGTTTCCCAACTGGGCAACGTCGTACAGTCCTCGGTCGAGGAATCCGGACGCAGCGAGGCCGGAGGGCTTCAATACACCGGACAGCAGCTCGGTTCGTCGTTGGGGCTGGCCCTGATCGGAGCGATCGTTCTCATGGGGTTGGCCAGCACATTCATCTCCAACGTCGAGCACGATCCGCGGATCAGCTCGGAAGTGGCGACTCAAGTAGGGGTAGCGGCCGGCAACAACACCAATTTTGTTTCGGCCGACCAGGTTGACCACGCGGCGACGGCCGCCGGGCTCGATCACACTTCGGCCACAGCCCTAGTCGAGGACTACGAGGCGGCCCAGCTTGTCTCCCTCAAGGCCGGGCTTTTGGCCGCTGGGCTGCTCGCTCTCATCTCACTCGCTTTCACCAGGGAACTGCCCCACGATCAAACGAGGCCTAAGAAGAAGACGAACCCAGAGCCCGCTGCAACGTGACGAACGAATCGCTGAGGCGCCTTCAGCAAAACGGACACTGTACACGTGAACACGCCGGCGTCTATTGGAGTGCTTGCGGCGTGTGGAGTATCTAATGAACGAGGCGGAGGCCGTCGAGTCGGCGACAAGGCTTCGGAGAACCCACAGAAGAAATGATCGGTGGATCGACCCCCCGTTGGTGGCGACTTTGAAGCAAGGGTAAGTACAGGTACAGACGGAAGACGCCCGCTATTGGGAAGCACGTTCAATCGACCGCAATCGGCGACACCGCTCCCCATTCGCTTCCCCACCGACCTCCTGAGGACTTCCCCTGCGACCGCCGGCGCGAAGATCGTCTTGGTACGCGACCAAGGTCAACTCAGCTCGGTCGAAGCCGGGGGAATGTTCGCCGCTTTGGTACGCGAGCGAGAGGGGTTCGCACCCGAGCTCACCGACGTGCATCGCTTCCACCACGCCTGGGAGAAGAGAGCCAGCGTCGAGCTGCGAGCGGGATCCCCCGACGCCATCGATGCCTACCAGGCTCACGATCGCGTCGCCGCGGGCGAGCGCGAACAGATGCTCGGCACTCTCTATCTGGCCTGGAGGAACGACACCAAGGACGGACGGACAAGTCTGATGATCGCTGGTGACCTCGGCACCGTGAGCGACCTCAACGCCCGGGCCCGGGCCGACCGGGTCGCGGAAGGGGTTGTCGCTGACGTGGGACTCGAGGTGGCGGGCGGGGGGACAGCTGGGGTCGGTGACCTGGTGGTGACCCGCCTGAACGACCGCCGTCTTTCCACTGGACGGCGCTGGGTACGCAACGGAGACCGGTGGATCGTCACAGCGACCGCTCAGGACGGAACCATGACCGTGCAGAGGGCAAGCGGAGGTGGGATGGTGGTCCTGCCGGCCGCCTATGTGACCAACCATGTGGAACTCGCCTACGCCTCGAGTGCTCATCGAGCCCAAGGCCGCACGGTCGACACCGCGCACGCTTTTGTAACCTCGACCACGACCCGCGAAGCGCTCTGCGTGGTGGCCACCAGGGGCCGTGAGTCCAACCAGCTCTACGTGGACACGCACACGAACCCGATCCACAAACGGCCCACGACCAAGTAACTGAAGACGTTAGCGCCAACGAGGTGTTGACCGGCGTGCTGCGTAATGAGGGTGCCGACGTAGCGGCCCACGAAATGATCCGGCGGCAGTTGGCCGACGCAGAGGGCATGGAACAGCTCTCGGCCGAATACCTGACACTGGCCACGATGGCCCAAGGTGAGCGGTGGGACTCCCTGCTCGTTAGCTCCGGACTGAGCGATGGGGACCTCTCCGCCGTGCGGGTCAGCGCGGCGCACGGCCCGCTCCTCGCTGCCTTCCGCAATGCCGAAGCCCGCGGTCTCGACATCGAGTCCGCTCTCCCTCTTCTCGTCTCGAGACGGTCGCTGGCCGACGACTCCGACGTGGCGGCGGTGCTGCGTGGACGGGTCGAACGTTGGACCGAGGCGGCATCCGGTCGGAGCTGGAGAGCCGACAACCTGATCGTTGGGCTCATCCCCCGGGCGCACGATATCAACGACCCCGAGATGGCCGAGGCGCTAGCTGAGCGGGACCAGGCTATGGAAGTGCGGGCCCGTACTCTTGCCGAACAGGCGGTCGGAACCGTCGACAGTTGGGCTCAGTCACTTGGCGCCCCGCCGGCAGGCTCGAACCGATGGGAGCGATGGATGCGCGAGGTGTCAACCATCGCCGCCTACCGGGACCGCTGGCACATCACCGATAACAGCGCTGTGGGTAAGAAAGGCGATGCGAGCAGCATCGAACAGGCGGAGCAGCGCCAGCGGGCGCAGGCCGCAGCCGTGCGGGCGTTTGCCATCAACGGCGCCGCGGCAGAGAAGCAGACCAGTACGAGCTCCGAGTTCGCGATCGAGGTGCAGAGAGGAGTCGAGCTGTGAGCAACGGGAAGGACGTAAAGGCGTTGGCCGCGATGGGAGGACGACGACCGTCGTGCCACACTCGTGCCACACGCAGTGGCACGAGACGGTATTTCACGGTCAATGAGCTGTGATGCGGGTCAGCCGAGAAACCGTCTATGAACTGGTCTTTCAGGGCGAAATCCTGGTGGGCGCTAGAGGACTCGAACCTCCGACCTCAGCCGTGTGAAGGCTGCGCTCTAACCAGCTGAGCTAAGCGCCCTTTCGGGTGAATCCCGTGCCGCCCCCGATTGGGAGCAGTCACGGCGTGCCAACCTACCTCGTCGTGCCCCCCTTGCGTTCCCACTCATCCATCAGACGCCGACATAGGTGATATCCGAGGGATCGCGGTGACCCACGGTGAAGTCCTCCAGGAAGGGGAACGACCTCCCTGCATCCACCTCTAAGGTGTACGTCCAGTCGAAGGCGCAGACCCTTTTGGCGATCAACCACTGCCCTTTGCGGCGTTCGAAGCGGTCCACGTAACGCAGCCCCAAAACGATGTCGGTCTGTCGTTGGGCCTCGTCGGGCTGGGAGAGGTGGTGGGCCACGCAGTAGGTGTCCGTCTGGGCCACGTCCCCCTCGATATGAAAGGCCGGGGAGGCGATGAAGTGCATCGTGGCCTGAAAGCCCGCTAGCGCCTCGAGGACCCAGGCCGCGAACTCGGTGCCGGATCCCCGGAACGAGTTGTGATCGTCGAACCCATCAGGGTGATAGCACGACGCCATCATCTCTGCATCCAGGCGATCGGTGCCGCGAGCCAGCCGCTTTACGACATCGTGGATCTCTTCGCGGTGCAGGAGTTCTTCGACCCGGGGGTCAATCGCCGGCATAGCCACCTCCATGGTCCGTCGTGCCTGGCCAGCCTGAATGATCGGGCCGGGCGCCCGGGAGCGAGTGGGATACCGGGTGCCCCCAACCCCGGAAACCCCGAGGATAACTCGGCGACTTGGGTGCCACAGGTGGGCCGGGTACCCTGGCCGGGAGATGAAGTCCCTTTTCGATGATGGCGACAAGCCCGCCACGCTGAGCGAGCGCCTGTCCGGTATGTTCTCCGGGGCGTTCGCACGTCCGACCCGACCGGCGCCCCGGCCAGCGGCTGCAGCGGGTGGCGGGACGGGCGACGACCCCACTCCACCCGGACCGATAGTCAGCCCATCCGATCGCCGCGCCGCCATGACCTCACTCGACGCCACGGAGACCAAGTGGTCAAAGGCCGGGCTGGCCATCGCCGCCTTTATCGGGGCCATCATCGTCGTCTACCTGGCCGCCGATCACCCGACGAAGAAGGTGACCGACAAGGTCCACGGCGTCAGCCATACCCATCTGGTGCCCCTCTCCGACTCCTACTACCTGGTCGGCGCCATTGTGCTGGCCTTCTGCCTCTTGGGCTACGTAGGGCTACGGCGGCAGCGGCGCACGCTCGTTGTCTTTGCGCTCTTCATCTGTGGCTTCGCCTTCACGCTGGTCTTCGCCCCGCTCGGATTGGCCCTGATCTTCCTGGGGGGATGGCTCATGCTGCGGGCCTACCGGATCCAGAAATTCGGCACGGCGAACGCCAAGTTGGCGGCCCGCGAAGCCGCGGCACGGCGGCCCCGTCGGGAACGCAAGGAGGCCGCGCGCGCGCCCGGTCACGCCCACCGGCCACAAACCGCCGACGGCGAACAAGCGCTACACGCCCAAAGCCCCGCCGCGCAAGAAAGTGGCCAAACCGACCGAGTAATCAGGCCGACCGGGTCGTCAGGCCGGACGGGTCGCCTCCGCGGGTGGAATCACCAGGGCGGACCGAAGGAGGGCCAGCACATCGGTGCGGCGGCGCACTAGCGAGCGGGCGGTTGGCTCCTCCCCCAGCGCGCGGAGGACTTCGACCTCGGTGACCATGCCGATCACGGTGGAATAGATGGCCAGGAGGAGCAGACGTGGGTCATGCCGACGCATCGTGCCGGCGTCCATCTCAGCCTCCAGGAAGGCCGACGCTCGCCGCACCAGGGGCTCGAGCGCGATGGTCATCTGGGTCGCCGCGGGCGGGCCCAACCTCGAAACCTCGCGCAGCAATCCGAGCAGCTCGGGCTGGCGCGCCGCCAGGCGGAAGACCGAGCGGACCACCGCTTCGACCCGTACCCACCCGGCGCCGGCGCCCCGCAGCGCGGTCTCGAGCGCCTCGGACAGGTCGGCTGCGCTGCGCGCAATAACCGCCTCGAGCACCGCGTCCTTCGACGGGAACCAGTAGAGGATGCTCTGCTTCGTGAGCTCGAGCCCCTTGGCCAGGGCATCGAGCGAGGTGCCGTCGTAGCCGCGGCTGGCAAACGAGGCCAGGGCGGCGTTGAGGATGCGATCGCTCGTCGAGGGAGCCATACCGTCTTTACCCGGTGCCGCGGTGCTCACTTACCAAATGGTAGACAGATTCGGCGGTGGATGGTAAACAATTCCGGTGCCGATCGGCCGGGACCTCCGTGCAAAGCGCTTCTTCATTACGGGTGCGACCGGATTTTTGGGCACTGCGCTGGTCGAACGCATCTTGCGGTGCATCCAAGACGCCGAAATCACCGTACTGGTTCGGCCCGGCCGGCGGGCGGATGCCGCCGCCCGATTGGCCCGTGAGGTCATCCGGAACGACTGCTTCAACCGCCTGCGGGAGGAGCTGGGCGACCAATTCGCCGCCGAGGTGGCCCGACGGGTCAAGGCCGTCCCCGGGGACGTGGGTCAGGACGGCCTGGGGCTGGACGACGCCGGGCGGGCCGCCCTGGCCGCCAGCGACATCGTCATCCACTCCGCCGCCACCGTCTCCTTCGACGGCCCACTGACCCAGGCCGTGGAGATCAACCTGCTCGGCCCCTCCCGGGTCGCCGCCGCCCTGGCCGCCTCCGGCTCGGGCGCCCACCTGATCTCGGTGTCCACCGCGTATGTGGCGGGCACGCATCAAGGGGAGGCCAAGGAGGAACTGCTCTCGGAGAACCGGTTCTCGCTCGACATCAATTGGGAGGACGAGGTGAAGGCCGCCCGCCGCCTGCGTGACGACCTCCAGGCGGCCTCCCGCCAAACCGACCGCCTCACCGGCTTCACCAAGCAGGCCCGCAACGAGATCGGCGGGGCGGGCGATCACCTCCTGGCCGCCCGGGCCGAGAAGATCCGCGAGGAGTGGGTGCGCACCGAGCTGGTGGATGCCGGCACGGCCCGGGCCCATTCGCTGGGCTGGCCCGACGCCTACCCCTTCACCAAGGCCATGGGCGAGCGCGTGCTGGTGGAGCAGTGGGCCGGCACGCTGCCGATCACGATCGTGCGGCCGTCGATCATCGAGTCCGCACTCGAAGAGCCCCGTCCCGGCTGGATCCGCGGCTTCCGCATGGCCGAGCCCATCATCATCTCCTACGCCCGCGGGTTGCTGCGCGAGTTTCCCGGCGTGCCCGAAGGCATCATCGACGTCATCCCGGTGGACCTGGTGGTGGCCGCCATCCTCGGCGTGGCCGCCCACGGGCCCGACCCCGACGGGCCGACCGTGTACCACGTGGCCTCCGGCGTGCGGAACCCGCTCCCCTACGGGCACCTGGTCGAGCTCTGCGAGGACTGGTTCAGCCGCAACCCGCTCTACGACGAGCGGGGCCAGCCGATCAGCGTGCCGGAGTGGTCCTTCCCCGGGCGTGGCCGCGTCCAGCGTCAGCTCCGCCGGGCCGATCAAGCCATGACCGTGGCCGAACGCCTCTTGACCTCGTTACCGGTGCGCGGCACGCAGGCCGAACTGGCGGCGCGCATTGAGGACCGCCACGCCCTGGCCAAGCGCGCCCTCGGGTACGTCGAGCTCTACGGGGCCTACTCCGAGACCGACGCCCGCTATCGCGTGGACCGGTTGCTGTCGTTGTGGGACACCTTCGACGACGAGGACCGCCAGAACTTCTGCTTCGATCCCGGCGTCATCGACTGGGACCACTACGTGCACAATGTGCACCTCCCCTCCGTTGTCGAGCACGCCCGGGTCCGCACGACCTCGGGTCGCTCGGTGGTCGAGAAACGTCCGGAGCGGGCCCGCCGGGCCATCTTGTCGACCGACCGGCATCTGGCCGTGTTCGACCTCGAGCACACCTTGATGGCGTCGAACGTGGTCGACACCTATGCCTGGCTGGCCAGTCGCCACCTTCCCGTGGGACGGCGAGCCAAGTTCGTGGCCGATCTCCTGCGCCAGGCGCCGTCTCTGCTGGCGCTGGACCGGCGCGACCGGGGCGACTTCCTGCGCTCGTTCTACCGGCGCTTCGAGGGCGCTCCCATCGACCAGTTGCGCCGCGACTCGTGGGAGCTGTTCCACACGCAGCTCCTGACCCGCTCGTTCCCCGAGGGCTTCGCCCGGGTCCGGGCCCACCGCGCCCTCGGGCATCGCACCCTACTCATCACCGGTGCGCTGGACTTCATCATTGCGCCGGTGCGACCGCTGTTCGACGACATCGTGTGCGCCCAGATGGGAGAGCGCGACGGCAAGTTGACCGGCCACCTGACCAATCTCCCCCCCATCGGCGAGGCGCGGGCGCTCGTCCTCTCGGACTACGCCGCCGCGCACGATCTCTCCTTAGAGGAGTCGGTGGCCTACGCGGACTCGGCCAGCGACCTGGCCATGCTCGAAGCGGTCGGATTCCCGGTCGCCGTCAACCCCGAAGCACGTCTGGCGGCGATCGCCCGGCGACGCGGCTGGCACGTGGAGCATTGGGCCAAGGCGAAGGGCGGCTCGCACCGACCCCTCCCGCTGGGCCCCTTCGACGTGAAGACGCCCAAAGCGATCATCGCCAAGTGAGCATGCACCGATGAGCACGCTTCTCTTCGAGCGCTCCCTCCCCCGCTTCGCCGCGGCGCGCCTGGCCTCGAGCTTCGGATCCGGCCGCGGCGCCGGGCTGGGGCCGCTCCGGCTGGTCGACCGTGCCGCGCCCGTACTGCCGGGAGAGGGCTGGGTGCACGTGGATCCGGTGCTCTCGGGAATCTGCGGCTCGGACCTGTCCACCCTGGACGGGCGCAGCTCGCGCTACTTCGAAGAGATCGTCTCGTTCCCCTTCGTCCCGGGTCACGAAGTGGTGGGCCTTCTCACCGCCGACGCCGTGAACGCGCACGGCGAACCGTTGGCCGCCGGCACCCGGGTGGTCCTCCAACCGGTGCTCGGCTGTGCCGCCCGCGCTATCCACCCGTTCTGCCCGGCGTGTGCGGCCGGACATGTGGGCAACTGTGGCCGCGTGGCGTTCGGCCACATCAGGCCCGGTCTACAGACGGGCTTCTGCGCTGACACCGGCGGCGGGTGGTCGACGACCGGCCTGGTGGCACATTCGAGCCAGCTCTTCGCGGTGCCCGACGCGCTCAGCGATGCCGACGCCGTCACCACCGAACCGGTGGCCTGTGCCGTCCATGCCGTGCTGGGGGCCGGAATTCGCGAGGGGGATGTGGTCGCCGTCGTCGGGGCCGGCACGCTCGGGCTCACCGTGACGGCGGCACTGGCGCATCTTGCGGCAACCGGCCGCCTTCCCGCGCCCCGCGCCCTGCTGGTCGGAGCCAAATACGCGCACCAGCTGCGCCTGGCCCGGGAGTTCGGCGCCACCGAGGCCCTTCCATCCGAGCAGCTGGCGCGCGCCGTGCGCCGGCACAGCCACTCGTTGTCCTACGGAGGCTCTCCCGGCCAGACCGCCACTCTTTCCGGCGGGGCCGATGTGGTGATCGACTGCGTCGGCAGCGCCGAATCGATCAACCAGTCCTTGGCCATGGTCCGACCCCGTGGCACCGTCGCCCTGGTCGGCATGCCCGGCAAGGTGACGATCGACCTGGCGCCGCTGTGGCACCGCGAGGTGCGCCTTGCCGGCGCCTACGCCTACGGAACCGAGTCGGTGCCGCCCGCGACGGTGGGCGTGGGCGTGGGTGCGGGTGCGGGTGGGATGAGCAGCGCGGCCGTCGGCGCGGGAGGGACGGGTGCTGCCGCGCCGACGAGAAAGAAGAGGGGCGCAGCCCAATCCGAAGATGTGGCCACGTTCGAACTGGCTTTCGAGGTAGTGGCCGCCCAGTCCACCGGTCGCCTGGTCTCGGCCACCTATCCCCTGACCCGGTTCGAAGAAGCAGTGGCTCACGCCGGGACCGCCGGGCGGCGCGGGGCCGTCAAGATCGCTTTCGACATCACGAAAGGACACACCCGATGAGCCGCCGACCCGGTTTCGTCCTCGAAGTGGACAAATCCACGCCGCCCACACTGTTTTGGAACGGCGAGGGGTTCACGCTCGAGACACTTCCCGAGGGCAGCCGCGTGATCTACGCCCCCGAGCCCATGAAGGCGCTCGACGACCCCTACGGCGCCATCCGGCACGCCCTGCTTCATCCGGTGGGCGATCGCGATCCTTTGCCCGAGTTGCTCCACGCGGGCATGAAGCTGACGATCTGCTTCGACGACATCTCGCTCCCGTTACCCCCGATGGAGTCACCCGACATCCGCCAGATGGTCATCGAGACCGTGCTCGACATGGCGGCCGACGCCGGGGTCGACGACGTGATGCTCATCGCCGCGTTGGCCCTGCACCGCCGCATGACCGAGGACGAGCTCCGTCACGCCCTGGGCGACCGGGTCTACGACGCCTTCGCCCCCCACGGCCTGCTCACCCAGCATGACGCCGAGGACCCCGACAACCTCATCTTTCTCGGGCAGACCGATTCGGGCGAGGACATCGAGATCAACAAGCGGGCGGCCACCTCGGACCTGCTGATCTACGTCAACATCAACCTGGTGGCGATGGACGGCGGGCACAAGAGCGTGGCCACCGGGCTGGCCAGCTACCGCTCGCTGCGCCACCACCACAACCCGCAGACCATGCAGCACTCCCGCTCCTTCATGGACGCCCCCGCCTCCGAGCTGCACAGTTCGAATTGGCGCATGGGCCGGTTCATCGCCGAGGCGGGCGTCAAGATCTTCCAGATCGAGACCACGCTCAACACCGACACCTTCCCCCCCTCGTTCGCCTTCCTCCAAAAGCGCGAGTGGGAGTGGAACGTGCGCGACCGCGCCACCTACGCCGCCACCTCCAAGTCGTTGCGGGCGACGCCGCCGCGCCTGGCCCGCCAGATCTTCCACTCCATCGAGTCGCCCCACGCCATGACCTCGGTGCAAGCCGGCGAGGTGGAGGCCGTGCATGCCATCACGACGGAGAACGTGTGGAAGCAGCAGGGTGTCGACGTCCAGGGGCAGACCGACATCCTCACCCTCGGACTGCCGTACATCTGCCCCTACAACGTCAACTCGATCATGAACCCGATCCTGGTGGCCTGTCTCGGGCTGGGGTACTTCTTCAATCTGTACCGGGGTCGGCCGCTGGTGCGCCAGGGCGGCGTCTTGATTCTGCGTCACCCCACCCGCCCCGAGTTCCACCCGGGCCACCACCCCAGCTACATCGACTTCTACGAGCAGGTGCTCACCCAGACGGTCGACCCGGTGGCCATCCACAAGCAGTTCGAGGAGTCCTTCGCCACCGACCCGTGGTACATCCACCTGTACCGCACCGGGCACGCCTATCACGGGGTGCACCCTTTCTACATGTGGTACTGGTGCGCCCACGCGTTGGAGCACCTGGGCCGGGTCATCATCATCGGCGGCGATCCCAAGGCCGTGCGCCGGCTCGGCTTCTCGCCGGCCTCGTCGCTCAACGACGCCCTGGAGATCGCCAGCGACGTGGTCGGACCCTCCCCCACCCTGACCCATCTGCACGCCCCGCCGATCATGATGGCCGACGTCCACTGATGGCCTCGCCTTCGTCTTCGGTGGGGTCTTCGGTGGGCGGCCGCGCCCAGGGCCTGGCCGCCCGGGCCCGCTCCGTCCACTTCCCCTTGGCCGCGCCGTCGTGGCCGACGTCGGTCGAACGCCCGGATCCCGAACGCAAGATCGGCCTCGACTACGACCACGAGTGGTCCCGCCGCTACCCCGTCCGCCTGGCCCGGGCCGTCTTCATGGACAACATCACGCGCCCGGTGGCGCGGGTGCTCGCTCCCCCCACGGTGCGCGGCTTGGAGCACCTCCGGCATCTCGAGGGCCCGGTGATCTTCGCCGCCAACCACGCCAGCCACATCGACACCCCGCTGCTGCTGACCACCCTGCCGGTCGAACTGCGCCACCACACCGTCGTCGCGGCCGCCTCGGACTACTTCTTCGACCGCAAGTGGAAGTCGATCCTGTGGTCGTTCGCCCTGGCCGCCATCCCCATCGAGCGCAGCAAGGTCAACCGCCGTTCGGCCGACGCCATCGTCGAGCTGATAGAGGACGGATGGAACCTGGTCATATTCCCCGAAGGGGGGCGCTCGCCCGACGGGTGGACGCAACCGTTCCATCCGGCCAGCGCGGCCTACCTGGCCCACCGGACCGGTCGGCCCGTCGTCCCGGTCTTCTTGCACGGCACTCGGCACGTCCTGCCCAAGACGCCCGACGACACGGGGCTGGCGCCCGGCGGATCCGGCAGCGAGTCGCGCCGGGGCGGCCGCCTGCGCCGGTCCCCCATTTCGGTCCTGTTCGGCGCGCCCCTGTCGCTCGACGAAGGGGAGAACACCCGGCGCTTCTCCGACCGCGTCGAGGCGGCCGTGGCCACCCTGGCCCGCGAAGTTGACGGGGACTGGTGGCAGGCCCGCCGCGCCGTCAGCGCGGCGGATCCGGTCGAGGGCGCCGAGACCGCGCACCGCGGACCGCAGGCCCCGGCGTGGCGCCGCTCGTGGGCCCTCGGCGCGCCACCGTCGGAGCGTGGCCGCAAAAGCTGGCCCGAGTAGGGGTTGGGGTAGGGGGAGGAGCCGGAACCATGATCGCGGACGTGGTCACACGATGGAACGCCTTCATCCGGGGCGAGTTGCCCGGCGGACTCGATGACCTCCTCGACGACGACGTCGTGTTCTACTCCCCGATCGTGTTCACGCCGCAGCGGGGCAAACAGATCACGGCGCTCTATCTCCAGGCGGCGGCGCAGACGTTCGGGGGAGAACCGGGGGCCCGGGCCGACGACGCAGACCGGGGGGACGAAGGGCGTGGGGACGAAGAGCGCTCGGGCGGCTTCCGCTACACCAAGATGGTGCTGGGCGACGACACCGCCATGCTGGAGTTCGAGACCACCATGAAAGGCAAGTACGTCAATGGCATCGACATCCTCCGCTGCAACGAGCGGGACCGCATCGTTGAGTTCCGGGTGATGATCCGCCCGCTCCAGGCCGTCAACCTCGTCCACGAGCAGATGGCGGCGATGCTGGACTCGATGACCCCGCGGGACTGATCAGCGTCCGAGAAATTCGAGGACCACCTCAGTCCAGCGCAGGGCGCCTCGACCTCGCCGAAGTGCGCCACGTCCTCAACGAGGACAAAGCGAGCGTCCGGAAGGTCATCAGCGATCCTTCGCATGTGCTCCGCCGGCACGGTGACGTCCGGCTCACCGGCGATGACAAGTGTGGGGACGTTGATCTCCCCAGCGTTCGCCAAGAGGTCGAGTCCACCCATGAGCTCTGCGTACATCGGGGCCGCGGCCTCGTAGTTCATCGGCGCCGAGCACAGCCGGTCGAGATGGGCCGTCTCAGCCTCATCGAGGTGGGCCACGTACCGGTTCATCAAGGTGCGAAACTCGCTCTGGCGCTCGCCCTCGTCCTCGGTCTTGCCCATGCGCTCCCCGGCCAGGTCCGCTGCGGCGAGACGCTGGGCGCCGTCCGGAACGGCCGCTGCGAAGCGGACCCGGGCAGTGGCCACGTCGGCCGAGTAGTCGTCGTCCATGCGCGCCGGACCATTGACGAGGATCATTCGGGCGACCCGGTCGGGATGCGTCCCCGCATAGCCGAGCGCGATCATCGCACCGTGACTGCTCCCGTACAGGGTCAGCTGCTCGTGGCCCAGATACTTCCGCAGCGCTTCGACGTCGGTGACGTAGTCGGCAATGCGGTACCCATCGGCGCGGCGTGGATCGGAAGCACCCGTCCCGCCGGGCAGAAGACGAACTGTTCCCAACCAGGGAGGTCTGCGGGCGCGAAGTAGGCGTCCGGGTCCATGCCCGGACCACCGGGGCGCATCACCAGCGGAGGTCCGGCGCCCGCTCGCCGATACGAGAGCACACGACCATCGCTGGTCTGAAACGTGTGCATCGTGTCGCACCTCGACTCTCGATCGCCGGTCCGCCCGCTCAAGGAAATCTACAGATCGCAGCCCTGCCTATCCCTCGACGAGGAAGCCCCCGGACTGGTGGCGCCAGAGCCGGCCGTACATCCCCGTCTCCCCGCGACGCAACAGTTCGGAGTGCGTCCCCTCCTCGACGATCTTCCCCTGGTCGAACACCACGATGCGGTCCATGTTGGCGATGGTGGAGAGGCGGTGGGCGATGACCAATGCCGTGGCGCTCTCCATTAATCGCCACAACGCCTCTTGGACCAGGTGCTCGGACTCGGAGTCCAGGGCTGACGTGGCCTCGTCGAGGACGAGGATCGGCGCCTTCTTGGCCATCGCCTGGGCGATGGCCACCCGCTGTCGCTGGCCACCGGACAGCTTCAGGCCGCGCTCGCCGACCACGGTGTCGTAACGGTCAGGCAAGGCGTAGACGAACTCCTCGACGTGGGCGGCTTTGCCCACCTCGTAGACGAGCTCGTAGTCCACGGCGGGGCCGGCGCCGTGGACTACGCCGTCCGATCCATTGTCGGGACACAGCCCGTAGCAGATGTTCTCGGCGATGGTCCGGTGCAGGAGCTGGGGGTCCTGGGGTACATAGGAGACGTGACGGCGCAGGGAGGCAAGGGTGACATCGTTGATGTCCTGACCGTCGATCAGGATGCCCCCGCTCTCGACCTCCATGAAACGGAGGAGGAGCTTGGAAAGGGTCGACTTCCCCGAGCCGGACGGGCCCACCAGCGCCACGTGCTCGCCGGGTCGGACATTGAGGTTCAGGTCGTCGAAGAGGCGCGCGCCTGACCGGTAGCCGAAGGACACATGGCTGAAGTCAACGCTGCCGTGCACGACGCGGAGGCCTTGGGCGCCGGGTCGATTGCTGATCTCGATCTCCACGCCCGATATGGCCGCGAACTTTCCGGCCCGGCCAAGAGAGCGGGCGAACGAACGCAGATGCTCGAACGACTGCTGGAGGCTGAGCGCCACCTGGGCGCAGTAGTACAGGATCAGGTAGAGCGTGGCAGTCGAGGCCCAGTGATGCACCGCCATGCTCGTGCCGGCCACAAGGGCCAGAAGGGTACCGAGCACAATTGACATCTCGAGTTGCAACTGCGTCCGCGTGAAGATGGAGCGGGCGCGCAGGTCGGCGTCGACCGACTGCTGCATCAAGTCCTCGACTCGGTAGCGCTCGTGGGGCTCGGCGGCGGCGGAACGTACCGTCATCAGATTGGTCACGGTGTCGGCCACGACGCCGGTCGCTTTGGAGTGGTGGTCCTCGAACTGTTGTGATGCAGCACGCACCTGGGGGAGGCGCCGGGCCAACACGACGACGAACAGTCCAACCATGACCAGCAACGCCAGGGCGGCCGGCCAGGCCGTCACCGAGAGAACCGCGAGGGCCGACACCACCACCACGGCAACGGGCAAGAGCCCCCACGACGCCACATCGACCATTTCGACGAATGCCCACGAGAAGTTGCCGAGCGACGAGATGACCTCACCGGCCGGGTGGTCCATATGCCAGCGATAGCTGAGCTCGAGCAGGTGCCGGTAACCGTTGTTCAGTCCCTGGGCGAACGCCCGCACGCAGGCGCCCCATTCCAACCAACCGGCGACCCGCCAGAAGACCATGGCGATCAAGCCGGCGATTCCGTAGGCCAACAGCAGCGGGCCGAACCGCTGCCACTCGCCGACGACAGAGTGCGGCGGGATGGAGGCGACCCGCCCGAGGATGGACGCAAAGATGAGGGGGCAGACGACGTCAGCCACGATGACGGCCAACACCATCACCACCCATGAGGTGACGAGGGGGGCCTTTTGGTCTTCGACCTGCTTCCAGCAGAAGGAGATGGTGTCCTTCGCCGAAGCGGTGGGGAATTTCAGAGAGCTCAGCCACGAGGGCTTCCTTTTTGAGAGGGTGCCCGGTGCGGGGGGTGTCGAGCACCCACGGCTGTTGACGCACCGGGATTACGAACTGGAACGAGAGGAGGGCATCATCGATGCCTCCTGGTCCGGGAGGATTCCGGACCAACGCTGCCGGTCGAGCGAGTCGACCTGACCTAATGCGGGGAGATGGCCCCGCCGGTCAAAGGTTGCCGCCGGCGCCGACGACGCCGGCGGTCATCAGTAACCGGGACGCGACGCGCGGACGGGCGAGCGGCGCAATGGCTTGCAGTTGTTGTCCACACATCATGCGCTCCGAACCCTTCCATGCCCCTCTGGGCACTTCGGAAATGGTACATGAGCGCCGGGCGTCCGCGGAGCAACGCGCGGGATTGTTGCGTCGAAACCGTGCGCGCCGTGGTCACTTAATCGGGTTGGGCGACATCGAACCGAATCTCCCGCCACCACCCGTGGGCGTAGATCTTCAGGTATTCACCGTTTTCCTTGCGGGTAATGACCAGTGCGCCGTTGCCTGAATCGACGGAGAACCAGTCCCAGTCCAAGTCCCATTCGTCGTACGACATGTCGGGGCCGAAGTACACATGGAATTTAGGCATCGACCACACCTATCCACGGTGCGCAGAGCGTCTGACAGACCACCGTCGCCCCCTCGGACTCATGCATCGATCCCCGCAGACGGACCAGTCGCACTGTAGACGGATATTCCCCCGCAAGTTCCCCTCCGGGTCAGGGCCTGCGCTGACGCCGGGCCCAATGGCGGCGGCTCCCGATCGTCGCGGCCAGCCGTTCTTCCCGTAGGGCCTCGGCAGCGCTGTCATCGAACGGGGGCGCGGCGGCCCGGTCGGCGACGATCTCATTGGGGGGCTCATTGAGGGGCTCATCCGAGAGTAGCCCAAGACAGCAACAGATCGGCCACCGCCGGATTGCGGGCCAGCAGCGGGCCGTGCAGGTACGTGCCGATCACCCGGCCCGAGACGGCGCCTTCAGTGCCCGAACCGTCGCCGTTGCCGACGCCGTGGACCACCCGGGCCAGGGGCGTCACACCGGGCCCCAGCGTGGTCTTTCCACCGTGGTTCTCGAAACCGGTCAGCGTCGGCAAGGCACCCGGCGCGTCGTCGCTCGGCTCCCCTACGACCTCGCCGACCGCGCGCGGTCCCGTCCCCTTCGCCGTATCGATGTCAAGCAGGCCCACGCCTTCGTGAGGGGCGCCGTCCGCACCCGGAAAGGTCCTCCCGACGATCTGGTAACCGGCGCAGACGGCCAGGACGACCGCACCGGCGGCGGCACGGCGGGCCAACGTGCCATCCTCGATCAGCGAGCGCGCCGCGCGCACCTGCGGGCCGTCTTCTCCCCCACCCAGGCAGTAGATGTCCGCCTCGGGCAACGCCGCATCAGAGGAGGCCTGGGCCAGCACCACCTCGAGGCCCCGCCATTCGGCCCGCCGCGCCAGGATCAGCCCGTTCCCGCCGTCGCCGTAGGTGCCGAGCAGGTCGGGGAAGACGACCGCGATGCGCAAGGGCGTCATGTCCCGGGGCGTGGCATCACGCTCGCTCCGAGAAGCTCGTCGAAGGCCGTGTAATTGCCGATGACGTCGACGCGGTCATCACCTGCGGAGTCAGCGTGGCGGTCGCCGTCCTCATCATGTGCCAGGCGAACCGCCGTCAAGGGATCTGCCTGCACCACGTGGGCCACCCCTGCGTAGTGCAGACGCACCGACAGGTCGCGGCACCGATCCCCGGTGGCCACCACCACCCGTGGGGCAAGGCGCTCGAAGGGCACGTCCCACAACCAACTCGGGTCCGCCCCGTCGGCGGTCCGCGCATTGATACTGATCACGATCGGTCCGTCATCCTTCCCCACCAGATCCAAGAGTTCGCTCCACCCGGCCGGGTTCTTGGCCAGCATGAGCCGCGTGCGCACGCCCCCCACGACCCGAGTGGTGAAGCGACCCGCCACCTCGTCGACCTCGGCCATCGCGGCCAACGCATCGGCGGCAACGACGCCCATCGCCTCCGCGGCCACCGTGGCCATGAGCGCGTTGGAATGGTTGAAGCGTCCGGGGAGGAGCAGCCGGATCTGCTCCGACCGCCCGTCGGCCCACTGGCCGTAATAGGTCGTCGGCCGACCGTCCGCATCGTCCGCATCGTCCGCATCCATCGCCAGCGTGGCCATGGGATGGGGCCGGACGAAGCCGCACCCGGTGACACAGGCCCACAAGCCGTCGGCGTCGAAGGCGATACGACCTTCGCAAGAAGGGCATCCCACCGCATCGAGCTGCCAGCGCAGGCCGGCACCGACCCAACGGACGTCGGCGGCCGCACCGGCAGCCCAGACCACCAGGGGGTCGTCGGCGTTGGCCACGACGGTGGCGTGCGGCGCGGCGGCCAGGGCGGCGCGCCAGTGACCCGACACCATCCGGACCTCGTTGGTGCGGTCGAGCTGGTCACGCGACAGGTTGAGGAGCACGATGGCGACGGGCTTGGTGGCGGCCAGCACCCGGGGCAGGTAGATCTCGTCCACCTCGAGCACCGCTCGGCCCGCCCGGCGATCGCCGGCGAGCGCCGCCACGTGCCCCGGCGGCATGTTGGATCCCGTCTCGTTGCTGACCACCTTGGCCCCACCTGCCCCCAGCGCAACCGCGAGCAGCCTGGTCGTGGTCGTCTTGCCGTTGGTGCCGGTCACCAGGGCCACCTGGCGCGACGCGGTCAGGTGCTGGAGCAGCTGCGGATCGATCTTGAGTCCGGATCGGCCTCCGGCCACCGTGCCCTGACCCCGCCCGAAACGCCGTGACGTGGCATTGACGGCGCGGGTGGCAAAGACGGCGAGACGGACCCTCACGAAGGAGGCTTGGTGCGCGCCAGTTCCTCGGCCGTGGGCTCGTGGCGCACCCGGGACTCTTCGGGTAACAAGGCGGAGATCGCCGCCATGATCGTCGCGGTGTCGGCGACGGCGTCGGTCCCCGACAGCTCCAGCGGTTCGCCGACTCTGATGGTGACCCGCGGCGGGTGCCGCACAAGAGTGATGTCTGGCGTCCGGGCAGACCGTGCCCACACCTTCTCCGTCCCCCAGAGCCCGACGGGGACGACCACAGCTCCCGCCGCCGCAGCGAGACGGGCCGTGCCCGTCTTTCCCTTCAATTCGGGATCGAAGAACGCCTCACCCCGCGGGATCGTGCCCTGCGGCAGCACGATCACCACCTCGCCCGCCTGCAGCGCCGCTTCGGCCGCCCGCAGCGGCTGATCGGACCCGCTTCCCCGGTCGACCGGGATGCCCCCGATGGCCCGGGCGATGGTGCCGACGACCGGGGCGTCGAAGATCTCCTTCTTGCCCAGGAAGCGCACCGGACGGCCGATGCGGGCGGCGACGACGGCGAGTGCCGCCACGTCGAAGTAACTCCGATGATTGGCGGCCAACAGGACAGGCCCCTTGGACGGGATGCGATCGACGCCGGTCAGATCGAAGCGCGCGTAGGGAAACGAGGACGGACGGACGAACGGCCGCAGCAGATGGTACGGCTCGAATCCCAGGACGCTCGGCACCCCGGGCGGCCGGTCCCAGTGCTCGATCGGCCAGCGGCGCATGGTGGCGATCAGCATGAGTGACGGATCGGGGTTCACCGCGTGCGGCGAGCCCACGCTGGCCAGCAGCGGCGTGTCGAAGACGCTGTCACTGCAGGCATGGCAGTCGCCGAGGTCGATCCTCTCCCCCTCGGCCCACGTCCGTACCGCTTTGAGCTTGCCCGTACCCCACACGAAACCCTCGTAGAGGCGTCCGGTGTAGCGGCCGTCCTTGGTCTCATACGACGTGGCGATGACGGCGTCGAACCCCATCGCCTCGGCGAAGGCCGTGATCATGTCGACCGGGGTGGTGGTGGTGAGCACGAGCTGATGACCGGCCTGGCGGAAGGCCGCCAGGTACTGCGGCGCAAAGGGAGCGACCATCGCGGTCAACTCCGGCACGGCCCTCTTCGCGGCCGCCTGGACCTGGTCCTGCCGCCATCCCTTGGCCACCCGTGCCGCCGCACGTACCAAGCCCATGGACAGCAAATTCTCGCCCAGGCGGTTGTTCACGGCGTAGAGCAACCGGTCGCCGGGCAACGTGCGCCCCGGGGGCAGGACACCCTCGTCCACCAGGGCCTTGTTGAGCGCCTGGCCCGACGCCTGGCACAGGAGCGTGCGGTCCAGGTCGATGAAGACGGCGCTCTTGCCCATGTCGACGCAGCCTATGGCATACCGTCCGGTTTGCCTCTCCCCCGAGGTCGCCGCCTATGGCCCGCTCAGGGGTCGTCGTGCAGCCGAGGTTGGGACGGCGGGTCGACGCGGGGTTGGGAGCGGGTGTGGGCCCCGGGGGCGGGTGCCCTCTTGGCTGTCGTGCCGGGGGACGGGGTCGGCGCGGTCGGCGCGGTCGGCGCGGTCCCGGTTGGCGCCGTGCCCTCGTCCCCCTCTGCGGGGGCACCGTTTGAGGTGACATCCACCATCGATCGGTACACCGCCAACAGCGCACTCTTCTGGACATCGTTGAGCAACGGGTCGTTACGGATCGCGCCTTCCGTGCTCGTCGACTCCTGCTCATCCGAGACGATGTCGGCGGCTTGGGCCAACAGGTCACTGGTCGAAAGGTTGAGAGCCTCGGCCAAGGACTTGATGATCGCGATCGAGGGCCGATGAAGTCCGCGCTCTATCTGGCTGAGGTAGGGGTTCGAGACCTTCGTCAGGTCGGCCAGCTGCCGCAGGCTCAACTGGGCCAGCTGGCGTTGGTTGCGCAGATAGGTCCCGAATGCATCCCACGGTGCAGTGCCGGCCGGCTTCTCGTCCACCGCGAGACTCTATGCCGCAACAATTGGTGCTCGGCCGTCGCTGACTGTGCTCGGCCTGTGCTGGGCCGTCGCTCGGCTGTCACTGGTCGGTCCCGGGCTGTCGCTCGGCCGTCGCTGGGCCGTCGCTCGGCCGTCGCCACGCCCCGGTGCACCCATTTCTCGGCCGCAGCACCAAGTCCCGTTGCGGCAATCAATTCACGCCGCCGCAATCAATTCATTGTTCCTTAGGTCGTGGCGGTGTGGTTGACTTGCGACGAAGCTCGGTTTTACCGCCGCCCCACCGGCGGGCTGTCCTGAAGAAGAGGGGTGACCATGCCGAAATGGTTTGCATCCGAGCGGCTTGGCTCAGTTCTGGCACCACGCAAGGTCCTCGGCCGCGTCGACCCCCTCGGCCTGGCGGGAGCCATGGTGCAAGTAGGCACCCGGACCGCCACCAACGGCCTCCCCCGCCGCGCCGCCGGGCTCGGGGTCGAGCTGGCCAAGGTCGCGGTCGGACGGTCGTCGATCATCCCCGACCCGAAGGACTGGCGTTTCGAAAATCGGGCCTGGAAGGAGAACCCCCTCTTCCACCGCCTGGGCCAGGCCTACCTGGCCTGGTCGCGCATGGCGCTCGACCTGGTGGAGGACGCGCAGTTCGACTGGCGCACGGCCGAGCGGGCCAAGCTGGCGACGGTCCTCTTCACCGCCGCGCTGGCGCCGACCAACGTGCCGCTCCTCAACCCGGACGCCCTCGAGCGCGCCTTCGAGACGGGCGGCCGCAGCCTGGCGAAGGGCCTGGGCAACATCTCGCGGGACCTACGGACCAATCGCGGCTTCCCACGCTCGGTTGACCGTTCCGCCTTCGTGGTCGGCCGCGACCTGGCGGTCACCCCCGGGGCGGTCGTCTTCCGCAACGAGGTGTGCGAGCTCCTGCAGTACACACCGGCCACCGAGACGGTCCATGACCTCCCCATGGTGATGGTGCCCCCGCAGATCAACAAGTACTACTTCATGGACCTCGCCCCGGGTCGGAGTTTCGTGGAATTCGCCCTGAAACAAGGCATCCAGATGTTCACCATCAGTTGGCGCAATCCGACCGAGGAGCACAGCGAGTGGGGGCTGTCCACCTACGTGGACGCGGTCAATGACGCCGCGCGCGCCGCCTGCGAGATAGCCGGCACCGACCAGGCCAACACGGTCTCGCTGTGCGCCGGTGGCATCACCACCGCCGCCCTTCTCGGTCACCTCGCCGCCACACAGGACACGCTTGTCAACTGCGCCACCTTCGCCGTCACCCTCTTGGACTACACGGTCCCGACCATGATCGGCCTGCTGGCCAGCCCGGCCATCGTCGAGAACTCCATGCGTTCCACCAAGCGGGCCGGCGTGCTGCGCGGGCACAGCGCCACCGCGCTCTTCTCCATGTTGCGGCCCAACGACCTCATCTGGAATTACTGGGTGCGCAACAACCTGATGGGAGAGGAGCCCCCGGCCTTCGACATTCTGGCCTGGAACTCCGATGCGACGCGCCTGCCGGCCGGCCTGCACGCCGACTTCCTCGATCTGTTCATGCAGAACTCGATCGCCACGGGCTCCTGCTCGGTCCACGGCGAGCCCATCGACCTCAGCAAGGTCGAGTGTGACTCGTTCGTGGTCGGGGCGCGCACCGACCACCTGACGGCCTGGAAGGCCTGCTACGCCACCACCCAGCTCATGGGCGGCACGAGCCAGTTCGCCCTGTCGTCGTCGGGCCACATCCAGAGCCTGGTCAATCCCCCGGGCAACCCGCGCATGACCGTCGCCACGAGTGAGGCCACCGACGCCGACCCCGAGGAGTGGCTCGCCAAGACGGCGGCGGTCAGCGGATCGTGGTGGGAGCCCTGGGCCGTGTGGGCGGCGGCCCGCTCCGGCGCACGCCGCCAGGCACCGTCGACTTTGGGCAGTACTGCGCACCCGGCGGGTGAGCCCGCTCCCGGACTGTACGTCTTGGCCTCTTGAGCCCCGGCCCACCGACGCCGGGGCTCCGGTACGGGGATCGGGATCAGAACGGGTGTCATAACCCGAATCGCCGCAGCGGGAACTGGCATGGCAACGGGAACTGCAACGGTCCCCGGACGAGAAATAAGGTTGCCGTCCGATGATGGAAACCCCGCTCAACGCCTGGCTGCTCTTCGAGCACTCGCCCGGTCACGCGCCCGAAGCCGAACTGGTCAGCCGGACTCCGTCGGGCGACGTGGAGCGCACGACGTACGCCGCGTTCGGCCGGCGCACCCAACAGCTCATGCACGCCCTCGACCGCCTCGGCCTGGCGCCCGGCGACCGGGTGGCCACGCTGGCGTGGAACAGCGCCCGTCACCTCGAGGCGTACTTCGGCGTCCCCTGCACCGGGCGGGTGCTGCACACCCTGAACGTGCGGGTGTCGCCCGAAGAGCTGGCATACCTGCTGGAGGACGCCGAGGACCGCGCCGTGCTCGTCGACCCCGACCTTCTGCCCCATCTGGAGCAGGCGCTTGCACTCGGCCCCTCGCCCGCTCACATCATCGTCCTCGGCGATCAGGTGCCCGAGACGTCGTTGTCGGGCGTCATCGCCTACGAGGACCTCCTGGCCGGCGAGCCGACCGACTACCCACGCCGGGAGATCGACGAACGTGACCCCATGGGGCTCTGCTACACCTCGGGGACCACTGGACGGCCCAAGGGCGTCGTCTACACCCATCGCTCCACGTTCCTCCATGCCCTGGCGGTCACCTCGCATGCCGCCATGTCGATCGGCCCCGGCGATGCCGTGCTGCCACAGGTGCCGATGTTCCACGCCAACGCCTGGGGCATGCCGTATGCGGCGGCCGCGGTCGGGGCGAAGCAGGTCTTCTTCGCCGGCGCCCTCGAAGCCTCCGACTTCGTCGACCTGTTGGTGGCGGAGCGGGTGACCGTGGCCGCCGGCGTTCCCACGGTGTGGCTCGGCATCGCCGACGAGCTGGCCCGCCGGGGCGAGACATTGCCCGAGCTCCGCCACATCATCTGCGGCGGGGCCCAGCCCCCGCGCGCCCTCATCGAGCGCTACGGGTCCGAGTTCGGCGTCCCCATCGTCCAGGCGTGGGGGATGACCGAGACCTCGCCTCTGGCCTCGGTCGCCTGGCCGCAGGAGCACATGCGGGACTGGAGTGAGGAGGAGATCACCTCGGCCGCCCGGACCCGGGCCGGGCTGCCACTCCCAGGGGTGGCAGTCAGCATCCGGGACGACGCGGGGGCGGAGGTCCCCGCAGACGGCAGCTCCATGGGCGATCTGCTGGTGCAAGGCCCTTGGGTGGTCGACGGTTATCTGCACGGCAAGGGCGCCGAGAGCTTCACCGCCGACGGCTGGTTCAAGACCGGGGATGTCGCGGTCCCCTCGGCCAACGGCTACTTCGTGATCGCCGACCGCACCAAGGACCTCATCAAGTCGGGGGGCGAATGGATCTCCTCCGTCGACATGGAGGACCAGGTGATGCGGATGGACAAGGTTGTCGAGGCGGCGGTCATCGCCGTCCCCGATCCCAAGTGGCAGGAACGACCGCTGGTCTGCGTGGTGCTCAAGCCTGGTCAGGAGCTCACGGTGCACGACGTCCGGGACCACTTGTTGGCCGGGGGCTTCGCCAAGTGGCAGCTGCCCGAGCGTATCGAGGTGATCGACGCCGTCCCCCGCACCTCGGTCGGCAAATTCGACAAGAAGGTCCTGCGGACCCAGTTCGGCTGAACGGCGGGGCCGGGACGACAAAGACTTTCGTGCGTCGTGCCCTTGTGCTTGATATAGTAAGCACGCTACGCAGCATCCCAAGCCCCCCAACGAAAGGCTGCACATGACCGCGATCGAAATCACGGAAAAGATCCAAGACGGCGTCCTCAAGGCCGTCGAGACGAGCCAGGCCTGGACCATCGGCGCGATGCGCTCCTCGTCCTCGGCCTTCGACGGCATCAAGCCCGACCCGGCCCTCATCCCCTTCTCCGACAAGGTGCCGACGGCCGCCGAGACGCTGGACGTCACGTTCGCCTTCTGGGGGAAGCTGCTCGACGCGCAGCATGCCTTCCTGGCGGAATTGGTCGACGTCTACGCCCCCAAGGCTCCGGCGGCGAAGGTCACCCCCGTCGCCACGGCCAAAAAGATCTGAACTGATCTGAGTCGGGCGACGGCAGCGTGGCCGCGCCCGACTCGGCCCCGAACGTCGCGCCACGACCCCACGGTGGCGGGGGGCGTGGCGCGACCGTTTCGGGACCCACTGCCGTGGCGCTCAGGCGCCTACTGGTGTAAAAGCCTGTCGTGACGTAATTTGTCGCGGGACGCACCGCTGCACCCGTCCCTCGCGGTGCCCGAGGAGCAACCGTGTCGCAGGCCACACTCACCATCAACAGCCGCAACTACGGCGCGTGGTCGCTCCGGGGCTGGCTGTTGTGCAAGTTCGCCGGGCTGGACTTCACCGTCGAAGTCGTCGATAGCAACGATCCCGACGCCCGGGCCGAGCTCCTGCTGCTGTCGCCATCGTTCCTGGTGCCGCGGCTGCGCCATGACGAGCTCGTGATCTGGGACACCCTGGCCATCGGCGAGTACCTGAACGAAACGCTGGGCGGATCCCTGCTCCCGGCCGACTCCAAGGCCAAGGCATGGTGCCGCTCGGTGTCGGGCGAAGTGCACTCGGGCTTCGCCAACCTGCGCTCGGCGCTCCCGATGAACATCAAGTCCTCCCACCCGGGCTTTCCGGTATGGGCGGGAGCGCAGGCGGACATCGACCGGATCGAAACCCTGTGGAACGACTGCCTGGCCGCTTCCGGTGGCCCGTTCCTCTTCGGCGCCCGCCGCACCATGGCCGATGCCATGTACGCGCCCGTCTGTACCCGCCTGCAGTGTTACGACGTCAAGACCGGCGCCGTGGCCTCCGACTATGTCGAGACGATTCTCGCCCTGCCCGAAATGATCGAGTGGATCGAGGCGGCCCGGCTCGAGCCTGACGACGTCGAAGAACTGGAGATGGAGTTCTAGAGGCGTCCCGGCGCCGGCGTTCGGGCGGGCGCCGGCCGCGTCACTGGTTGGCCAGAATGAAGTTGCGCACGATCGGGTAGATCTGGTGCTCCCACTTGCTGCCGCTGAACACGCCGTAGTGGCCGACGCCGGGCTGGAGGTGGTGCCGCTTCTTGGCCGGCTTGATCCCGGTGCACAGGTCCTGGGCGGCCAGCGTCTGCCCGACGCCGCAGACGTCGTCCTTCTCCCCCTCCACGGTGAGCAGGGCGGTGCGCCGGATGGCCGCCGGCTCGACCAGCTGGCCGCGCCAGGTGAACTCGCCCTGCGCCAGCAGCTCACGCTGGAAGACGCGATCGATCGTCTCGAGATAGAACTCGGCCGCGATGTCCAACACGGCGAAATACTCGTCATAGAAGTCGGCGATCAGGGCCGCCTCCTCCGCGTCGCCGTGGACGAGATGCTTGTAGAGGCTCATGTGCTGGCGCACGTGGCGCTCCAGGTTCATGCTGACGAACCCGGCCACCTGGAGAAATCCCGGGTAGACCCGCCGCAATGCCCCCGGGTAGCGCAGGGGCACCGTGGTGATCACGTTCTGCTCGAACCAGGCGAGCGGCTTGGAGTGCGCCAGATCGTTGACCTTGGTGGGGTTGACCCGGGTGTCGACCGGCCCGGCCATGAGGGTGAGGCTCTTCGGCTGGGCCGGGTTGTCGCTGGCCGCCATCAGGGCCGTGGCGGCCAGGGCGGCCGGGCAGGGCTGGCAGACCGCGAGCACGTGGGCCCCCGGACCGATGTACTCGAGGTAGGCGATGACCTGGGCGATGTAGTCGTCGAGGTGGAACGACCCGTGCTCGAGCCCGACGTCGCGGGCATTGTGCCAGTCCGTGACGTAGACGTCGTGATCGGGCAGGAGCGAGCGCACCGTGGCCCGGAGCAGGGTCGAGAAGTGCCCGGCCAGGGCGGTCACCAGCAGCACGGTCGGCTGGGGGACGTCGACGTCCTTGGCGAAGTGGAGGAGGGTCGAGAAGGGCGTGCTGACCGCCACCTCCTCCCGGACGGGAGTCTCCTCGCCCGCCACGAGGACCGACTGGATGCCGAAGGGCGGGCGGTCGTGGGTGAGCCGGGAGCGCTCGATCATCTCGTAGCCGGCGGACATCCGCCGCACCAGGCCATTGTCGGACCAGCACCCGGGCAGCTCCCCCAGCGTCCACGTGGCCAGTCCCGCCATCGCCCGTAACGGGGCGGTGAGGTCGCGCTGCCGCTGGTATGCCTGGTAGAGCATCACCTGCAACCTACGTCCCGCCAGCGCCAAGGGGCCAGTCGACGGCCGAATTTGGGTCCTAGGACCCACGGCGTGCGGATGACCCGGCGCATCGCTGCTGCGGGGCCATCCGGGGGTGGCGAAACTACCCCGGAAAAAGGAGAAGGGATCGCCGGGGGGGTGGCGATCCCTTCTCGAGACTCACCAGGCGTTGGAGGGGGGGTTCCATTGCCTGTGGTCTGAGATCTATTCTGGACCTCGGGCGTCGATCTGTCAAGCAGCTCCACCAGATACTTACTATCTGATATTCTGATCAGGTGCGCAACTGGCGCGAGCACCCGACGTACGCACCGGGAAGGGGCGATGTCATGGAGTTGAAACATTTGCAAGCACTCCTGGGCATCGCCGACACCGGAAGCTTCTCGGCGGCGGCGACGACGATCGGCACGGTGCAGTCCAACGTGTCGGCCCATGTGGCCCGCCTCGAGCGCGAGCTCGATGTGCAGCTGGTCGACCGCGCCTCCGGCCGCCTCACCGAGGAGGGTGAGGTCGTGGTCGGCCGGGCCCGGCGGGTCATGAACGAGCTGTCGGACATGGTGGCCGACGTCACCGCGCTGCGCCAGGAGGTGGTCGGCACGGTGCGCCTGGGCATGATCGGCACCACCGGGCGCTGGCTGGTCCCCCAGCTCTTCGACATGTTGCGCAACCGCCACCCCCACATCCACCTCAACGTGGGCGAGGGCGGGAGCACCCAACTGGAGCTTCAGCTCGGCTCGGGCCAGCTCGATCTGGCCGTGGTCACCCTCCCCCTGAGCGGCGACGAGGTGATCGTGGCCCACCTCTTCGACGAGGACCTGGTGCTCGTGGTGCCCAGGGAACATCCTCTGGCGAAAGAGACCTCGCTCCCCCTGGCCCGCCTGGCCGACATGGAACTTCTGCTCCCGGCCCCCGGCACGGCCCTACGGGCCGAGATCGACAGCGCCGTCGTCCCGGCCCGGGTGACCCTGCGGCCGGCCATGGAGCTCGACGGCGTCCGCATGATCGCCTCGCTGGCCTTCGACGGCTACGGGCCCGCCATCCTGCCGGCCACCGCGGTGCCGGGCCATCTGCGCGAACGATTCGCCGTGGTGCATCTCGAAGGCTTTCCCCGCCGGCGGGTCGGCATCGCCCAGCGCCGGCGCGGTCTCCCCTCGGCACCCGTGCGGGCGGTCATCGACGTGCTCGGGCTGGTGGTCAGCGATCCCCTGGCCATGCCCGAGGGCATCCACCCCACCTGACACCCCCTTCCCGTCGGCGGCACCTGGGGGTCCCGCGGCTCCCTCCACATCGTCCAGATGCTCGGGCCCCCGTGCGGGAGCGGCAGCTCCTTGACCACCGCGAACCCGTGGCGGGCGTAGAACGGGATGTTGCGCTCCTTCGACGACTCCAGGTAGGCCGGCCACCCTTCGGCGTCGCAGTGGTCCAGGACGGGGCGCATCAGCGCCGATCCGATGCCGCGGCCCTGGGCCTCGGGATCGGTCCCGAGGGTGGCGAGATACCAGTGGGGCTCGTGCGGATGGTTCGATTCGATGAGGCTGATCATCTCCAGCGTGGACTTCGAGTGCGTCCAGACGTAGGGGAAGACCCTGAGCAGGTTGGCCAGGCCGGCGATCCCGGTGAGCAGTGGTTTGCCGGCCGGGCCCCAGACGGCCGCGCCAAGGTGGTCGTCGGTGGTGTAGCACCCGCCGAACGGCAGGTAGTCGCCGCGCATCTGGCTGGTGAAGTAGGTCCGCATGGCCTTCGTGCGGCGACCCTCGTTGCGGAAGACGTAGGCCATCACCGGGTCGTCGGCGAAGGCGCGGCACAGCTGGGCCGCCATGGGCTCGACGTCGGCCGCGGTGGCCTGGCGGACCGTCACCCCGCCGACCGTGCCGCCGGCCGGGACCGGGGGCATCGAAGGAGGACCAGGCGGTGTGCCTCTGCGTGCCATGACGACGTCGATGCTGGCAGATGCCCAGCCCGCATGCCACACCTGCCCGGCCCTCGGGTGACACCGTGCCCCGGCCCGTCCGGCCCACGTGCCGACCACCGGCTCGACCCCGGCCGGTCGGGGACCGGGACACCCGGCCGGCACCGGCCCGGGTCCCACACGCGTTAGCGTCCGTGACCATGCTCAGCCGCAAGGTCCCGCTCGATACGGCCCCGAGCCACGTCGCGCCCACCTACGCCTCGCGCGGCATGACCCACTCCCTCCTGCGCTTCGTGCTGCCCGAAGAGTCGATGGAGCCCCAGGCGGCATACCAGCTCATCCACGACGAGCTCGCACTCGATGCGAATCCCGTCCTCAACCTGGCCACTTTCGTCACCACCTTCATGGACGACGAAGCCAACCGCCTCGTGGTCGAGACGGCCAACAAGAACGCCATCGACTGGGACGAGTACCCCCAGACGGTGGCGTTGCAGGACCGCTGCGTCAACATGCTCAGCCGTCTCTTCAACGCGCCCGAGCACAGCGACGGGGTCGGCACGGCAACGGTCGGAAGTTCCGAGGCGATACACCTGGCCGGCCTGGCCATGAAGTTCCGCTGGCGCAACGCCCGCACCGCAGCCGGGCTCCCCTCGGATCGCCCGAACATCGTCATGGGAGCGAACGTCCAGGTGTGCTGGGAGAAGTTCGCCCGCTACTTCGACGTCGAGCCGCGCTACGTGCCGCTGACCCCGACCCGCTTCATCGTCGGGGTCGACGAGGCCATGGCCCTGGTCGACGAGAACACCATCGGCGTGGTCGGCATCTTGGGCTCGACCTACACCGGCCAGTACGAGCCCATCGCCGCTCTCGACGCCGCGCTGACTTCACTGTGCGATGCCCACAACACCGGTCCGGCCGGCGACGACGGTGCCGCCCGTGATGCCAACGGATGGAAGTGGGACATCCCCCTGCACGTCGACGCCGCCTCGGGCGGGTTCGTGGCCCCCTTCCTGACGCCCGAGTTGCTCTGGGACTTCCGCCTCGACCGGGTCCGCTCCATCAACGTGAGCGGGCACAAGTTCGGGCTCGTGTACCCCGGGGTCGGTTGGGTCATCTGGCGTGATTCGGCAGATTTGCCCAAGGAATTGATCTTCGAGGTCGACTACTTGGGCGGATCGCACGCCAACTTCGGCCTCAATTTCTCGCGGGGCGCCGGCCAGATCGTGTTGCAGTACTACAACCTGATCCGCCTCGGCCGGAAGGGCTACACCGAAATAATGAAGAGCCTCTCGGAGACGGCGCGCTGGCTGGCCAGTGAGATCGGCCGCCTCGACGGTCTCGAGATCGTGAACGCCGGCGAGCGACCTGCCGCTGGTCTGCGTGCGGCTGACCGAGGACGTCCCGTTCAGTGTCTTCGATCTCTCCGACCGGTTGCGACTGCGCGGGTGGGTCGTGCCGGCCTATCGCATGGCCTCCGACGCCGAAGAGGTGGCGGTACTGCGCATTGTCGTGCGCGAGGGCCTCTCACGGGACATGAGCCAGTGCCTGGTGGACGACATCGTGGCCGCCCTCGCGCATCTGCGATCCCTCCCCCCTGATGCTCCCGCCCCGGCCGACCCGCTCACCCCCACCGTGGCGAACCCCGCCTCCGCCGTGCCGGCCAGCAGGCTCGCCGGTCTGGCCCGGGTACCGGGCGAACCGCACGGCGTGCGCACCAAGGCCGATCTCAAGACGCCGGTCGACCCGAAGACGAAGGCCGTATGTTGAGGATCGGCGTACTCGGCGCCGCCCGCATCGCCCCGGGGGCACTGATCAAGCCGGCCCGGCGGACGGGACGGGCCGAGGTCGTCGCCGTGGCGGCCCGCGACGTCGACCGGGCCCGCGCCTACGCCAAGAAGCACAAGATCCCCCGGGTGGTGGACTCCTACGAGGCGCTGCTGGCCGACCCCGAGCTCGACGCCGTCTACATCCCGCTCCCGAACGGGCTCCACGGCCACTGGACCATCGCCGCCCTCCGGGCGGGCAAGCACGTGCTGTGCGAGAAGCCGTTCACGGCCAACGCCGACGAGGCGCGCCACGTGGCCGAGGCCGCGGCCGCCCACCCCGGCCTGGTCGTGATGGAGGCGTTCCACTACGAGTACCACCCCATGACGCGCCGGCTGGTGGAGATCGTGCAGTCGGGAGAGCTCGGTATCATCAAAGAGATCGACATCTCCTTCGCGGCCCCCTTGGCCCGACCGGGCGACATCCGCTACCGACTCGATCTGGCCGGCGGCGCCATGATGGACATGGGCTGTTATCCGATCTCGCTGCTGCGCCTGCTGGCCGCGGGGCCCCGGGTCACCGGCGCCACCGCCAAGCTCTCCTCCCCCGGCGTCGACCGCGCCATGGACGCCCGCTTCTCGCTCCCCGAGGGCGGCACGGCCAGAGTCCGCTGCTCCATGTTCTCCAAGTCCGTCCTCCATCTCCACGCCGAGGTCATCGGGAGCGAAGGGTCGCTCAAGGTGTTCAACCCCTTTGCGCCGCAGTACGGGCACCGGGTACGGATCGAGAACGCGTCGGGCACGCGCAAGGAGAAGTTCTCCCGCCGGGCCACCTACGACTACCAACTCGAGGCGTTCGCCGCCGCCGTGGAGGACGGTGCCCCCTTTCCCACCACTGCCGTCGACGCCATCCGCACCATGGAGTTGATCGACGCCACCTATGTGGCGGCCGGGCTCCCGATCCGCCAGCCGACCTCGATCGACGACCCGACGCCCTCGAGCGGCCCGGCGCCCTCGATCGACCCGGCGTCCGCGATCGACCCGAGCACATTGAGCGACCCGACGGGCGACTGATGCCGCTGCCCCCCGACGAGCTGTCGGCGCTGACCGATGCCGCCCTCTCCGCCGCCACCGACGGGGGCTGCAGCAACGCCGAGCTACGCGTCGAGCGCATCCGCTCGCAACGCGTGCGCCTGCGGGATGCCGCCCCCGAGGGCTCGTCTGACGACACCGAGTTCGGCATGGGCGTCCGGGTCGTGGTCGACGGCGCCGTCGGGTTCGCCGCCACGGTCGACGTGCGACCCACCGAGGCGGCCAACCTGGTGCGCAGTGCCATCGAGACGGCGCGGGTCACGGCACGGGCCGGCGGTGGACGGGTGGAGCTGGCGCCCGAGCCCTCGCACGGCGAGGTGAACTGGACGAGCTCGTTCGAGATCGACCCGGGAACGGTGGCGCTCGCCGACAAGGTGGCCGTGCTCGAGGAGTGGAGTCGCCGGTTGCTCGGGCACGACAGCATCTCCCACGTGACCGCCGAGGTGCTCAGCGTCGGGGAGGAGACGTTCCTGGCCGACCTGAGCGGGACGCGGGCCACCCAGCGCCGGATCCGCCTGCACCCCCAGCTGGAGGCGCTCGCCCTCAGCGAGGCCGGCTTCGAGACCATGCGCACGTTGGCCCCGCCGGTCGGGCGGGGCTGGGAGTACCTGACGGGCGGGGCCGGCGGCCCCGGGGCGGGCGGCTGGGACTGGGATGCCGAGCTGGCCCGGCTGCCCGAGCTGCTGGCCGAGAAGTTGGCCGCCCCCTCGGTCGAGGCAGGTCTCTACGACCTGGTCGTCGACCCCTCCAACCTGTGGCTGACCATTCACGAGTCCATCGGCCATGCCACCGAGCTCGACCGCGCCGTGGGCTACGAGGCGGCGTATGCCGGCACTTCCTTTGCCACCTTCGACCAGTTGGGCACCCTCGAGTACGGGTCCCCGGTCATGCACGTGACGGGTGACCGCACCGTCGAGCACGGCTTGGCCACCGTGGCCATCGACAGCGAGGGCGTGGGGGCGCAGTCCTTCGACCTGATCCGCGACGGGGTCCTGGTCGGGTACCAGCTCGATCGCTTCATCGCCGCCACCATGCATCTGGGACGCTCGAACGGGTGCGCCTTCGCGGACTCGCCGCTGCACGTGCCGATCCAGCGGATGGCCAACGTCTCGCTGGCGCCGGCCGACGGCGCGGGCGCAGGCAGTGGCGACGGGGGGCCGACCACGGCCGACCTCATCGCCGGCGTCGAGCACGGCCTCTACATCATGGGCGACAAGAGCTGGTCCATCGATATGCAGCGCTACAACTTCCAGTTCACCGGGCAGCGATTCTTCAGGATCGAGGGGGGACGGCTGGTCGGGCAGGTGAAGGATGTGGCGTATCAAGCCACCACGACCGAGTTCTGGGGCGCCATGGAGGCCGTCGGTGGCTCGTCCACCTACGTGCTGGGTGGTGCGTTCAACTGCGGCAAGGGCCAGCCCGGCCAGGCGGCGCCGGTCAGTCACGGATGTCCCTCGGTCCTCGTACGCGGCGTGCGCGTGCTCAACGCGCGCGAGGAGGCCGGGCGGTGATTGAAGCGCAAGAAGTGATTGAGATCGCCCTGGCCGCGGCGGCCCGGGACGGGGCGGACCAGTGCATCGTGCTGGTGGACGAGAGCAGCCACGCGGACGTGCGTTTCGCCCTCAACACGACGACGACCAACGGCGTGCGACGGGACCGGTCCGTCACCGTCATCGTCATGGTCTCGCGCCATCCCGCTGATGCCCCCTCGGTGGGCGTGGCGCGGCGGAGCGGGGTGGTCGATGCGGAGCAGATGGTGTCGGCCGCGCTGAGGGATGCCCGAGGGGCGCCGCCGGCCGACGATGCCTTCACACTCGTCGACGGCATGGACGCCGCCAGGGGCGGGGGCCGGGCGGCGTCGCTGGCCTTCGGGCGGCCGCCGGTCGAGACGGACCTCTCCGTGCTGGGCGACGTCTTGTCGGGGCTCTCGTCCGCCTTCCCTCGAGCGGCCGCACAAGACGTTGTCCTGGCGGGCTTTGCCGAGTACGGGGTGTCGACGCTGTATCTGGGCAGCTCGACCGGGGTGCGCCTGTCCTTCTCGCAGCCGACCGGTGCCATCAATCTCGTCGGGCGATCGCTCGACGGTGTCCGCTCGGCCTGGACCGGCGTGGGCGCCGAGCGGATCGGGGAGATCTCGTTCTCGGCCATGGAGGACGAGCTGTGGCGACGCTTGGCGTGGGCCCGCCGTCCCCTCTCGCTCGAGGCCGGGCGCTACGAGGTGATCCTGCCGCCGTCCGGCGTCGCCGACATGATGGGCTCGCTCTTCTTCTACAGCATGGGCGGCCAGGACGCCGAGGACGGGCGGACCGTGTTCTCGGCGGGGGGCGACGGCGCTGGCGGCCCGGAAGGTGGCGGCCGCGGCGAGGGCGAGGGCGGGCGAGCGGCGGCGACAGGGAGAGGGCGACCGGGGCCCGCACTCGCGTCGGTGATCGGCTCACCGAGGTGCCCTTCACGCTCTACAGCGACCCATTCGAACCCGGCCTCGAGTGCCTCCCGTTCGTCGCGTGCGGCTCGTCCGACTCGGAGTCATCCGTATTCGACAACGCGCTGCCCCTGGAGCGCACCGACTGGATCCGGGACGGCAGGCTCGCCCACCTTCGCTATCACCGGGCCGGTGCCGCGCACTCCGGTGTCGCCCCGGCGCCGTACATCGACAACCTGATCCTGCGGGCGGAATCCGGCGGGGACGGGACCGGCAGCGGGACGGCGGGACGGTCGACGAGATGGTGGCCCGCACGGAACGCGGCCTGCTCTTGACGTGCCTGTGGTACATCCGGGAGGTCGATCCCGCCACGGCGCTCCTGACCGGACTGACCCGTGACGGCGTCTACGTGATTGAAGACGGCGCCGTGGTGGGCGCGGCAAACAACTTCCGCTTCAACGAGAGCCCGGTCGATCTTCTGGCCCGGGCCACCGAGGTGGGCACCAGCGTGCGCACCCTCGGTCGGGAGCTGGGCGAGTGGCTCAATCGCTGCCGTCATGCCCCCGCTGCGCATCCCCGACTTCAACATGAGCTCGGTGAGCCAAGCCAGCTGAGCGGGACCGGGCGGCGGCGGGCTGGGGCCGGCGGGGGCCGGCGGGAGCGGGCGGCGGCGACGGCGACGGCGACGGCGGCGGCGGCGGCTGCGGGCGCTAGATGTGCAGCGGGACCAGGCCGAGGTCCGCCTCGGCGCTCCGTCGATGGCGGAGTCGAGCGATGCGGTCGCCGCCGCAGCCGATGCAGTGCTGCACCGACGGGGACGTGCGCAGGAGGCGCACGCACAGTCCGGCCACCACGACCAGGATCGCCGCCAGCACGCCCAGAATGAGCAGGGTGGCGTGAAGGGCGCCGATGTGGCCGGTGAGCGTCAGGTAGGCGCTCCCGACCGTGGCCACGCCCAGCGCCAGTGAGCTCTGTTGCATGGTGGCCGTGACCCCGCTGCCGGCCCCGGCCAGATGGGCCGGCACGTCGGAGAGCAGGACGCCGAAGATGGGGCTCATGAGCAGACCCTGTCCCAGGCCGATGATCATCATGCCCGGGCACCAGCGCCAAGCCGCTCGGGTGCGGCCACGATGCGCTGAGCCCCACGCCGAGGACCACCATCCCGGCGGCGTCGATCAACCCCCCGGCCACGAGGACCCGGCGACCGAAGCGGGCGAGGAGCCGCGCCACCGACAACGAGGTGGCCAGGAACACCAGCGCCATCGGGAGCAGGATGAGGCCGGTCCGCAGCGGGGAGAGGCCGGCGCCGTCCTGGAGGGACAGCGCGTAGACGAACATGAAGCCGCCGAAGGCGGTGAAGAACGGCAGGCCGACCAGCAGCCCCTTGCGCATGCTGGGTGCCTCGAGCAGCGAGAGCGGCACCAGCGGCATGCGGCCCCCGGCCTCGACCGCCCGCTCGGTCCGCACGAAGGCCACGCCGACAAGGGGGCTGGCCGCCAGCAGCACGATCGTCCACAAGGGCCAACCGAGCGAGCGTCCCTCGGTCAAGGGGATCAGGAGGAACAGCAGCGACAGAGCGAGCAAGAGGGTGCCCCGCGTATCGATGGCGGCGGGGTCTTCCGAGCGCGTGTCGGGCACCACCCGCCGGGCCACGATGAGTCCGACGATCCCCACCGGGACGTTCACCAGGAAGATCGAGCGCCACTGCGACCCGGCGATGTCGGCCGAGATCAGCAGGCCACCCAGCAGCTGGCCGGCCGCGCTGGCGATGCCCGCGGTCGCCCCGTACAGACCGAGCGCCCGGTTGCGGGCGTCGCCTGTGGTGCTGGCCTGGATGGTGGAGAGGACCTGGGGCAGCATCAAGGCGGCGGCGGCACCTTGGAGGGCCCGGAAGGCCACGAGCAGCTCGACGTTCGGCGCCAGCCCGCAGGCCAGCGACGTCACCGTGAAGGCGGCCATCCCGAGGAGGAACAGGCGCCGGCGCCCCAGCGCATCGCCCAGGCGGCCCCCGACGACCAGGAGCAGGGCGTACGCGATGGCGTACCCCGCCACCACGAGTTGCAGCATGCCGGCCGAGGCCCTGAGGTCGTGGTCGATCGTGGGCAGGGCGACGTTGACGATGAAGAAGTCGGTGACGGGCAAGAAGACGCCGACCAAGACGGTGATCAGACCCAGAGGTGAGAGCGCCGCCGAAGCGGCGGGTGGAGATGGATTCGCTTCAGCCAAATTCGCTTGAGTCAAAACAGCCATGGGAAGAGTATGGGGGGTGTTGATAACCTGGTACCAGTGCCTGGTTATCCTGGTACTGACGACAACTGGCAACGGGCTAATAACTCGGTCAGACTGGGAATATGGCCGACGTTGAGCTGTTGCGGCGCCAGGAGTTGGGCACGTTTTTGCGGAGCCGGCGGGAGCGCATCTCGCCGCAGCAGGTCGGGCTGATCTCGAGTGGGCGGCGGCGCACGCCGGGGCTGCGGCGCGAGGAGCTGGCCCAGATGGCCGGCGTCGGCGTCACCTGGTACACCTGGCTCGAGCAGGGGCGCGACATCAACGTCTCGGCCCAGGTGCTCGAGGCCATCTGCCGGGCGTTGTTGCTCGATGCCAGCGAGCGGGCCCACGTCATGAACCTGGCCGGCGTCGACGACCACGGGGGCGGGGACGGGGTCGTGCGGGAGTGTGCCGCGTTGTCGTCCTCGGTGCAGGTGATTCTCGACCAGCTCGGGCCGTTCCCGGCGACGGTGGTCAATGCGCGCTTCGATCATCTCGCCTACAACCGTGCCTACGGACGGCTGGCGAGTGACCTCGATCTCGTGCCGGTCGAAGATCGCAACACGCTGTGGCTGGGATTCACCGATCCGGCATGGCGGCGGTCGATGGTCGAGTGGGAGGACTCGATGGCGCGGATGGTGGCCCAGTACCGGCTCAACATGGCGGACCACGTCGGTGAACCGTCCTGGAAAGAGCTCGTGCGGCGGCTGAGCGACGCCTCCCCCGAGTTCGTCGACATGTGGTCGCGGCGGGACGTGCAGGGCGCGGAGAACCGGACCAAGCTGGTGTTGAACGATCACGTCGGCTTGCTGCGGATCCACTACAGCAGCTACTGGCTCGGGCCTCGCTTAGGCCCGCGGCTGGTCGTCTATACGCCGTTGGACGACGAGACGCGGCGACGGTTGGAGAAGCTGGCGCTGATGCAAAGTGCGATGGACTTCTCGGGGGACGAGGGCGGGGACGGCGTGGGCGGGGCGGCGGTCGGCGGGGGCGGGGCGGCGGTCGGCGGGGGCGGGGCGTAACTGGAGCTTGGCGATGTGACATTCGCGCGCGAGGCAACCGTTCCTCGGCTATGGAGCTCGTTGTCGAAAAGACATCCTCGAATGACCTGATGGACGAAGCGGAACGGCTGGGTCGGATTGTCTCGCAGACCCTCGGGGCGTTGTTGCCCGTTCTCGGCGAGCTCGACCGGCGGGAGGCCTGGCGAACCGAGGGTGCCACGTCGTCGGCGGCGTGGGTGACCCAGCGCCTCGGGGTGGCCGAGGGGACGGGCCGGTCGTGGAGCCAAGTGGCCGAGCAGTTGTGGGACATGCCCCATTTGGCGCAAGGGCTCAGGGTGGGCGCGCTCAGTTTTGACAAGGTGCGCGTCGCCGTCGAACTGGCCACGCCGGAGACCGATGCGTCCGTCCTGCGCCAGGCCGAGGAGTGCACTGTCCGCCAACTGATCGATCTGGTCCGTGCGAACCGGGGCACCAGCGACGAGCAAGGGGAGGCGCGCCATGAGAATCGTTTCCTGCGCTTCAACGACGCCCGGAGGCTGATCACCGCGCAACTTTCCGAGGATGCCTTCGCCGAGGTGCGCGGCGGCGATCACTCAGCGGGCCAAGCTCTTTCCTTCCGACGGCGAGACCCGCTACGACCAGCGTCGGGCCGACGCACTCCTCGACATCTGCCGGGGAGGGGGCTATCGCGGCGGGGACGGTGCGGGGGCGGGGGCGGGTGCTGGGGCGGGTGCTGGGGCAGACGGCGCAAGCGGCGGTGGCGGTGGCGGTGGCGGTGGCGGTGGCGGTGTTGGTGACGGTGACGGTGACGCGGGGGCACGTGGCGGGCGCGGGTGGGGGTGGGCGGTCCAACTTCTTCGTCGTGGCCCACACCGATCTCTCGTTCTTGCGGGGCAGTTCCGGCGGAGCGGAAATAGAGCGACTGGGCCTTCTGAGTCGCGAGGCGATCCGGCGAATCAGTTGCGACGCCACGGTGACGCTCGCTCTCGATGATGCGTTCGGACACACCATGTTCGAGGGGCGGGCCAGACGATTTGCCACGGACGCGCAGCGTCGGGAGATCCAACGGCGCGACCGGCGATGCCGCTTCCCGGGCTGCGCTAACGGCATCTTCACCGATGTCCATCACGTCGTGCACTGGATCGACCAGGGCCTGACGGATCTGCCAAATCTGGTGACGCTGTGTGACCATCACCATCATCGAGTGCATGAGGGCAAGTGGCAGATGTCGGGCAACGCGAACGGCATTCTGCGATTCGTCGGCCCGAGCGGCCACCCGATGACGTCTCGACCCTCGCCGCTGTGGACGAGGCGCAGGGACTGATCTGCCCGCTTCCGCCTCGGCCTCGGCCTCGGCCTCGGCTTTTCCGCTTTGATTTTTTGCTAGTCCGAGGGCGCCGCGTTGAGCGCCCGGACGAGCTCCATCCACTCCTCCAGTCCCGCCACCGCAAGTCCATCGACTTTGCCGCGCTCGTCCGCCCGGCGGAGGTCGAGGGCGCGTTGGGCGTGGGGTAGCCGCTCGAACTCCTGCTGCTCATCGGCGGACATCGGTCCCCCCTGGAGCGCCAGGGAAGCCACGCTGTCGGCTGCCAGGACCTCCGCGTAGGCATCTTGGCGCGCCACCAGATACCGCTTGGCCTCTACGTGCAGTCCCACGGGTCCGGCCACCCGGTCTCCCAGCGCCTCCCGCACCGCCTCGGCACCGGCTTCGGCGTGCTCGAGCGTCACCGACGCCCGGTAACAAGTGACCGATATCGTGCACCAGGCCGGCCACGGCCAACTCGATGTCATCGGGAAAGTCCTGCCGGAGCACCGCCGCCGTCTGCAGGGCGTGGTCCAGATGGGTAAACGACATCTCGCCCGACGGGACCGTGTCGATCCCGATCCCGATCCCGATCCCATCCATCTGGGCGACTTCCACCGGGCGATCCGCTCCTGACTCCAGGAGACGCTCGATGTCGTCGATGGTGAGGCTCACCCCGCCATTCTCGCCGCTCGACGCCGGACGCGAAGACGCCGGCCACCTGTGCGGCCTTCCTGCCTGGGGATCAGGTCGAGTCGCCTGAGCAGCGGCGCGCCCAGTAGTTTCCCAGAAGGATCTGGGAGGACCGAAATGACCGACTCCACAACGACCACGAAGACCGCAGGGCATGACGAAACGCCTGAGGGAAGCTTCGACCCGACTAGGGATACGGGGGCCGATGAGATCCTCGGCGAACTGCGGGCGTGGCTCGGAAACAACTGGGATCCCGATTTGACCGTCGGCGAATGGTGGGAGCGCCTCGGCCTCGCCGGCTGGTCATCGCCGGGACTTCCTGAAAACGCGTACGGCAGGGGCATGGCTCGGGCCGATGCTGTGCTGGTGTCCCAGGAGATCTCCAAGTTCGGGGCGTTGGGAGCGCCGGCAGGACTGGGCCTTCTCCTGGCCGCACCCGACCATCGCCGTCCATGGCACGCAAGAGCAGATCGATTACTACGTGCGCGACATCGTCACCGGCAAGGTGGCCTGGTGCCAGCTGTTCAGCGAGCCCCAGGCCGGATCGGACCTGGCCGGGCTGCAGACGAAGGCGGTGCGGGACGGTGACGAATGGGTCATCAACGGTCAGAAAGTCTGGACGTCGGGCGGTCAGTACGCCGACCTGGGCATGTTGCTGGCCCGGACGGACCCTGACGTGCCCAAGCACGCCGGGATCTCGTACTTCGCCTTCGAGATGCACCAGCCCGGCGTCGACGTACGACCGCTGCGTGAGATGACCGGCCATGCGCTCTTCAACGAAGTGTTCCTGACCGACGCACGCGTGGCGGACTCTGCGTTGATCGGCGGCGTGAACAACGGTTGGGCTGCAGCCAACACGACGCTGATGAACGAGCGGGCGGGACTGGCTCGGGTGGCGGAAACGCCGCAGGAGGTGACTCGGCGCCGCCGGGCACCGTCATGGGCGCGCTCGTTCGACGGGCGGGGGACTTCGTCGAAGGCGGACCGGCGTCGGGTCGGCGGAGGAGCGGGAGCGGGAACGGGAAGGGGAACGGGAAGGCCGGCGAGGCCGGGAAGGGCGGAAAGGGGGAAGGGAGTGAGGAGAGCAGCGGTGCCGCCGGCGTGTTCAGCGTCATGCGGGGCGGCCCGGGTCTCCTCATCCGCATGGCTCAGAAAAACGGGACCAGCGAGAACGCCGGCGTGCGACAGGATCTCGCCCGCCTTTACACCTTGAGCGAGCTGGGCCGGTTTAACGGACTGCGGCTGAAGGCGGTCAAAGAGAACGGCGGCGACATCCCCGGCATGCCCAACATCGCCAAACTCTCCATGAGTCAGATCGTTCGGCTCACCCGTGATCTGGGGCTGCAGATTGCCGGTCCGTCCGGCACGCTGCACGCATACGACGCCGACGACAAGGCCAGCCTGGAACAGGCGACGGGCAATCCCTTCGCGGGCGGGATCACGGAGATGGCACTCTTCGCGCAGGCTCCGTCCATCTATGGCGGCACCGACCAGGTGCAGCGCAACATCATCGGCGAACGTGTGCTGGGACTGCCCAAAGAGCCCAACAACGATCGAGTGACGCCGTTCTCGCAGCTTCCCAAGAACGCGTGATCGGCCGCGGCGTTGGTTGACCGGTCGCCCGGCAGCGGGGACGCCGGCGGGACGGGGGGCGGGGTTGTCGAGGGCGCGGCGGGGAGCGCGGTTGTCGCGGGCGGCGCGGTTGGCACAATGGACAGGGCCTCGGCCCACGCACATGGCTTGTTGGTCTCGTGGTGGGCGGCGCGCATTCCGGACCGCCCGGCGCTCATCACCCCCAGCGGGGACCGTACGTTCGCTGAGCTCAATGCGAACATCAACCGATTGTGCAAGGCGCTCCGGGCCCGCGGACTCGAGATCGGCGACAGCGTCGCCCTCATGTGTACCAACAGACCGGAGTTCATCGAGGTCCTCTTGGCGGCCCAGCGGGCCGGACTGCGCCTGACACCGATCAACTGGCATCTCACCGGTGAAGAAGCGGGCTACATCGTGGACAACTGCGAGGCAAAGGCATTTATCGCGGCCGCATCGCTGGGGGACAACGCCGTGAGGGCGGCGTCGGGCGGACGGGGACGGGGACGGGGACGGGAGCGGGGACCTCGTCAGGATCGCGGTCGGGGGGAGTTTGCCGGGGTTCGAGTCGTACGAGGAGGTCATCGCCGCCTACGACGGGTCAGATATTGACGACCCGGTCCTGGGGACCCAGATGCTCTACACGTCGGGAACGACGGGGCGCCCGAAGGGTGTGCACCGATCGAGCGGAGGCGCACCGAGCGCACTGGCCACCTTCAACCTCTGCGGCTACGACGAGGACTTCTCCCACAGCGTCGACGCCCATCTGTGCACCGGGCCCCTCTATCACGCTGCCCCTCTCGCCTTCTCGGTCGCCCTGCCGCTGCTCTATGGGGTGCCCATCGTGATCATGGAGCACTGGGACGCCGCCGAGGCGCTGCGACTCGTCGAACAGTACGGCGTCACCCATACGCACATGGTGCCCACCATGTTCCATCGCCTGCTCGCCCTGCCCGACGAGGTGCGCGCCAAGTACGACCTGTCGTCCCTGCGCTATGTCATCCACGGCGCGGCACCGTGCCCTGTGACGGTCAAGCAGCAGCTCATCGAGTGGCTGGGCCCGATCGTCGTCGAGTACTACGCCGCCACCGAAGGCGTCGGCACCCTGGTCGACTCCCCCACCTGGCTGGCCCACCCGGGCACGGTCGGGCGCCCCATGGTGCCCGAGCTGGTCAAGGTGGCGGACGAGAACGGCACGACGGTGGCTCCCGGCGAGGTCGGCCTCGTGTTCCTGCGCACCCAAGCGGCGACCAAATTCGACTACTACGGCGACGCCGACAAGACCGCCGGCGCCTACCGGGGGGACTATTTCACCCTCGGCGACATGGGGTACATGGATGCCGAGGGCTACCTCTACCTCACCGACCGCTCGGCCAATCTCATCATCTCGGGCGGGGTGAACATCTACCCGGCCGAGATCGACGCCGTCCTGCTCCAGCACCCAGCCGTGGGCGACGTGGCCACCATCGGGGTACCTGACGAGGAGTGGGGCGAGGCGGTCAAGGCCGTGGTCCAACCGGCGGAGGGCGTCGACCCGAGCGCAGAGTTGGCCGCCGAGCTGCTGGCGTTCTGCCGGGAGCGGCTGGCCCATTTCAAGTGCCCACGCTCGATTGACTTCACCTCTCAGCTCCCGCGCGAGGATACGGGGAAGATCTACAAGCGGGTCTTGCGGGACCAGTATCGTGCGGCAGCCGTGACTTCACCACAATAAGGAGAGAGCAAACACATGGGTATCTGTGACGGGCGCATCGTCGTCATCAGCGGAGCGGGTCGGGGCATCGGACGCCAGCATGCGCTCGAGTTCGCCAGTCAGGGCGCCAAGATCGTCGTCAATGACCTCGGGGCGGAAATCGACGGCTCGGGTAGCTCGGCCGGTCCGGCCGGCGAGGTGGTCGACGAGATCCGCGGCATGGGCGGCGAGGCGGTCGCCAACGGCGACGACGTGTCCGACTACGAAGGGGCGGGGCGGCTCATCCAGACCGCCATCGATACCTTCGGCGGTCTCGACGTCCTCGTCAACAATGCCGGGATCCTGCGGGACCGCATGCTGGTCAACATGACCATCGAGGAGTGGGACGCCGTGATCCGCGTCCACCTGCGGGGCACCTTCGCCCCGACAAGGCATGCAGTCGAGTACTGGCGCAACCGGTCGAAGGCCGGTGAGACCAACGACGCCCGTGTGATCAACACCACGTCGCCCTCGGGGATTTACGGCAACGTGGGCCAGACCAACTACGGCGCGGCCAAGGCGGGCATCGCCTCCTTCACGGTGATCGCCGCCATGGAGCTCGGCCGTTACGGAGTGACCGTGAACGCGATCGCGCCGGCTGCGCTCACCCGCATGACGGAGAACCTGAGCATGGGCGCCCAGTCCGCGGCCAAGAAGCCCGAGGAGTTCGACCCGCTCGACCCCGGCAACATCGCCCCGCTCGTCGTGTGGCTGGGCAGCTCGGAATCGGCCGACATCACCGGGCGCGTCTTCAACGTGCTCGGCGGCGAGATCAGTGTGGCCGAGGGCTGGGTGGCCGGTCCGGGCGCCGACAAGCACGACCGCTGGGACCCGGCCGAGCTCGGCAAGGTCATCCCCGACCTGGTCGCCAAGGCCGCCCCGAACGCCAACATGGGGGGGAAGAGGGGCTGATCTGAGTGGGACGAGTGCCTCCGCTTCCGGGTCGAGGTGAGATGGACGAGGCCATCCATGTCATCGAAGACCACGCCGACCGGCTGTTCTTTGTGGGACTACGAACGGGAGCGGGGGCAGCTCGTCACGCTGTACAACAAGGCCATGGCCTCGCAGTGGAGCAGCGTGACCGACCTGGACTGGTCGATCGACGTGGACCCCGAGCGGCTGGTGGCCGAGCAGGACAGCCCGTTGCTGGCGGTGACCCGGCTGGCGGGGCGACTGCCGGGCTCGCCGCTGGCCGCATGGAGCGAGAAGGAGTACACCCAGCTCGGGATCGAATTCTTCAAGGCCAGCCTGAGCCAGTTCATGCACGGCGAGCAGGGGGCCATGATGACGGCGGCCAAGATCGTCGAGACGGTCCCGTGGATCGACGCCAAGTACTACGCCTCGACGCAGACCATGGACGAGGCCCGCCACACCGAGGTCTTCGCCCGGTATTTGTCTTCGAAGTTGGGCGAGGCCTACCCGATGAGCCCCTTCTTGAAGGAGCAGATCTGGTCGTTGCTCGAGGACTCACGGTGGGATATCGCGTACTTGGGGATGCAGATCGTCATTGAGTCGCTGGCGTTGGCCGCGTTCGGGGACATGTTGCGGCGGACGCAGGAGCCTTTGTTGCGGAAGTTGCTTCGTTATGTCATGTCCGACGAGGCCCGCCATGTGGCGTTCGGCGTGTTGACGCTGAGCGAGTTCTACTCGTCGCTGGGGTCGGCCGAGTTGCGGGAGCGCCAGGAGTTCCTGCTCGACAACACGCTGCGAGGGCGTGCTCGGGCGACGACACCCGAGGTGTGGGAACGGATGGGGGTGTCGGTGGAGGCGGTGCTGCCTTTCATAATGGAGGCGGCGGGTCAGGCCAAGATCAACCCGGCGGGGGGATTTGCACGGGGGTTCTTCGCCAAGCTGGTCCCGAACGTGCGACGACTCGGGCTGCTGGAGGCGAACGACGGCTACCTGCGCCAGAAGTGGGGCGAGGCGGGACTGCTGCAGTTCGAGTTCTCGGACGACACCGGGTCGGACTACGAGACGTACGACGCGGTCGCGCAGGATCGGGCGACGGCGACGGCGGCGGCGGCGATGACAGCGACCGGGGACTGACGGTCGTCCGACGAATGGCCCCTACTCGCCCCCAGGCCGTCGCCCGCATCCGGGCCATCTGCCTGGATCTGCCCGAGACCGTCGAAAAGCCTTTCGGAGGTCACACGTCCCCTGCGTTCCGGGTGCGCGACAAGATGTTCGCGGTCGTCAGTGAAGACCGGACCTCGATGACCGTCAAGGCTCCGCCGGGCGTGCAGGCCATCCTCATCAATTCGGACCCCGAGCGATTCTTCTTCCCCAAATACGTGGGCAGCAAGGGATGGGTCGGCGTCCGGCTCGATCCGAACCCCCCGCTCGACTGGGATGAGATCGCCGAGATCATCTACGAGAGCTATGCGATGACGGCGCCAAAGCGCCTGGTGGCGCAGTGGGAGAGCGGCCAGGAGGCGTGAGGACGGGTGGCCCGGAGGACCCGTCCCCAGGGCACGCCCAGGCATGAAACGAGCGGTGCACACCCCGTCTGAAGAGGAATTTCCGCGGCGAGCCCCGTTTACGCAGCGCAGCGCGCTATTGTGGTGAGCGAGGGCACCACCATTACAGATTTGGAAATCCCTCTGGCTCGAGAGAGTCACCGGCCATGACCCCCAGCAAGGGGTCAAATCTGGCCAGGGAAGGAGTGGATTTTCAATGGCAACTGGTTCCGTGAAGTGGTTTAACGGTGAGAAGGGCTTCGGCTTCATCACTCAGGACGGTGGCGGCCCCGACGTATTCGTGCATTTCAGCGCGATCTCCGGTACGGGGTACCGCAACCTCGAAGAAGGACAGAAGGTTGAGTTCGAGACCAACCAAGGCCCCAAGGGGCTGCAGGCCGCAAACGTGCGCGCCATCTGATCCCGACGAGCCGACCGAGATCGGCTCTTAGACAGCCAGATATCAGGGCCCTCTCTCCTTGTGAGCGGGGGCCCTGACTGGTTTTGGGGGGACCGATGGGGATCAGTAGTAGGGGCGATAGTCCTGGGTGGTCACGGCCAGGACGGCGTCGGCCAGTTCGGGCCGGCAGACCATGAGATCGGGCAGCCAGGCGTCGGGGGCGCCATAGCGCAACCGGTCGCCGTTCAACCGGGAGGTGTGCAGGCCGCTCGACTCGGCCACCGCGACCGGTGCGCACGAGTCCCACTCGTACTGCCCACCGGCGTGGATGTAGACGTCCGCCAGCCCCATGATGACGGCGCCGATTTTGGCGCCGGCCGAGCCCATGGGGATCATCACGCCACCGAGAGCCTCAGCCACCTCGTAGGCCACTTCGGGGGGCCGGCTCCGGCTCACGACCAACCGGGGCGGGACGGAGGGGTCGTAGGGATCCAGCTGGAGCGGGGCGGCAGTCGTAAGGGTGACGTCAATGGCCGGCAGGGCGACAGCGCCGACCACGGCCAGCCCACCGGTCGCCAGCGCCACATGGACGGCCCAATCGGGGCGGCCGGGTTCGCGGAACTCGCGGGTGCCGTCGAGCGGGTCGATGATCCAGAGGCGACCGTTCCCCGAGACGTGCTCGAGGCCCTCCTCTGAGCGCACGTCGTCGTCGGGATAGAGACGGTTCAGCTCCTTGACGAGGAGTTGATGGGCCATCCGGTCGCCGGCCGCCCCCAGTTCCCGGCCGACGGCCCGGCCCTCTCTGAGCTCGAGCAGGGCCTGCCCGGCCATGGTGGCCAATGCAGCCGCATCCCGGTGCTCGGCCGTCAGGTCTTGTTGTTCGACGGCGGCCACGGCGGATATGTCTAGCCGGAACGACGGAGCGGGGCGGGGACGGCGGGCGGACGGGGCGGGTCGTCTAGATGAGTCGGCGATCGGTGGCCCAGCGGGTCAGCTCGTGTCTGGTGGAGAGCTGGAGCTTGCGGAGGACCGACGAGACGTGTGATTCGACCGTCTTGGTCGAAATGGTCAGGTCCCGGGCGACCTCTTTGTACGTGTACCCGCGGGCGATGAGCCGCAGGACCTCGCGCTCGCGGGGCGAGATCTGGTCGAGTTCGGGGTCGACGGGGTCGGCTGCGACGCCTTGGGAGAAGGCATCGAGGACGAACCCGGCGAGGCGAGGCGAGAAGACGGCATCGCCGGCCGCCACGCGGTACACCGCCTGCAACAGTTCCCCGCCGGAAATGGTCTTCGTGATATAGCCGCGGGCTCCGGCACGGATCACCGCGATCACATCCTCCGGCGCGTCGGATACGGAGAGGGCGAGGAACTGCACCTCGGGATGGTGCGGGTGCACGCCGTGGAGCACGGCGCGGCCACCGCCGCCCGGGAGGTGGACGTCGAGCAGGACGACATCGGGGAGGCGCTCGTTGATGAGCTCGATGGCGGCGTCCACCTCGTCCGCCTCGCCGACGACCTCCACGGCGTCGCCGAGCTCGGCCCGCACGCCGGCCCGGAAGACCGCATGGTCCTCGACGAGGAAGATCCTCGGGCGGCGGATATCGACTGGCGGGGCGGTCGTCATGACGGGGCGGCGTCATGACGGGGGTGAGGGGGCGGCGGGTGTGGCGGTGGGGATGGCCATCTTGAACTCGACCTCGGTCCCCTCGCCCGGTGCGGACCGGATGACCACCGTGCCACCGTAACGAGCCATGCGGGCCCGGATCGATTGGGCGATCCCCTGGCGGTCGGCGGGGACGCAGGCGGGGTCGAACCCCTGGCCGCGATCGCGCACGAACAGCATGACGGCGCCGGGCTCGACTTCGGCGTAGAGCGAGACCTGCGGGGCTCCGGACCATTTGGCGGAGTTGACCGTGGCCTCCCGGGCCGCATCGAGGAGGGCGCGCAACCCTTCGGTGAGGGGACAGTCCCCCACCATCACGACCTGGACCGTGATGCCATGATCGGCCTCGACGTGGCGCTGGAGCAGCCCCACCCCCTCGGACAGGAGCGTGACCTCGTCGCCGATGGATCCGGGCGCCCGGCCCTCGAACAGCCAGGCGCGCAACTCTCGTTCCTGGGCGCGGGCCAGGCGCACCACGTTCTGGGGGTCCTCGGCCGAACGCTGGATGAGCGCGAGCGTCTGCAGCACCGAGTCGTGCACGTGCGCGGCCATCTGGCCCCGTTCCTCGGCCAATGCCCTCGCCTCGCGTTCGGCCATCAGGTCCCGAACCAGGCTGATCCACCAGGGGCCGAAAACGATCACGATGGCGGCGATCACCAGGAGGGCCCCGCCGAGCGGACGGAGGGCGGCGGTGCTGGGGTGGCCCAAGATGAGCACGACGATGCCTGCAGCGGCCAGGGCGGCGCCGGCGGTGGTGCGCAGGATCAGCTTCCAGCGCCCGGGGCCCTCGCTCCCGACGCTGAGCATGGGGACGAGGTCGTTGTGCATCCAGACCCGCTCGGGCTGACTGGCATTGCGCCAGATCAAGATGGCCAGCCCGGCGGCCAGGAACACCGGCCAGCTGATGATGCCGACGAAGCTGACGTGGAGGACCGAGACGACGATCTGGGTGACGATGACGACCGGAATGACGGCGATCACCAGGCGGATGCCCCGGCGATCGGCGATGGCCCGGGAGAAAATGTTCGTGGTCTCGGTATCCAGGGGCACGATGAGCCAGGCCAGGGCATAGATGAGCACGGGGAAGCCGGCAAAGAGGCCGACGACGACGACGCCGATCCGCAGGAGGGTGACGTCGATGCCGGTCGTCTGGGAGATCCCGGCGCAGATGCCGCCCAGGACGCGTCCTTCGGACGAGCGGCGCATGTGACGGAGGCCGTGATGGGGCACGACGGCCGTGGGGACGACCGCGACCGCCGTCGCCGTCGCGTCCCCGTACGGGGGGTGGTCGTCTGGGCCGGGGGGGTCCCAGTGGCCGTGCCGCCAGAGGCCCCAGTGGGCGTGGGGAGGTGCGGCGCCTCCATAGGGAGGTGCGGCGCCTCCGTAGCGGCGCGAGGCGGGATCGGTCGATTCGGGGATACCACGATGATCGCGCGGCGGCACCCGTCCGATCATCAGGGGGAACCCTGAGTGGCCCGGCCCGGAGTCAGGGTCCGACCAGGGTCATGCCGGATTTCCCCCAGTGGAGGGCGCAGTCAGGCTTACGACATGACCACCACCGCCACCACTGAGACGTCGAATCCAGAGGCCGAGAGGCCCGACCGCGACACCCTTCGGCGCGGCGGCCCCCGCCGGATGCTTGCCGGCGTGGCCGTCGGGCTCGCCGACTATTTCGACATCGACCCCACCCTGGTCCGGGTCGGGTTCGTCGTCCTGTCCTTCCTGGGCGGCCTCGCCGTCCCGCTCTACCTGGCCGGATGGCTGCTGATCCCCGAAGAAGGCGCCGAGCTCTCGGTCGCAGAGGAGTTGATGGCCCGTGAACGAGTCCGCTGAGCCCCCACGCCGTTCCATCGACATCGACATCGAGTACCTGCTGAACCGCTTCGCCTTCGGTCCGAGAGGACACGACCACTTCGACCCGAGAGGACACAGAATGCGCCTGCGCCCCGAGGCCGCCCGCTGGATGGGCTCACCCTCCACCTCCACCCTGCGCGTCTCGGATGCCGAGCGCAACGCGGTGGCCGACAAGCTCTCCCGCCACTACGCCGACGGTCGACTCGACGAGGCCGAGTTCAAAGAGCGCCTCGACGCCGCCATGTCGGCCAAGACACAGGGCGACCTGGCCGGCCTGTTCGACGACCTGCCCCCGTTGGCCACCGAGCCGCCCCCGCCCCCCTCGCGCCGCCGGCGGCTGGTCCCGTTCATGGTCATGGTGGCCTTCCTGGCGCTGGCGGCCGGCTCGACCCTCTCCCTCTGGCACGTCATGCGGGTGCCCTGGCTTCTGCTCTTGGTGGTCGGGTTCTTCGTATGGAGCCGGGTCGGGCGACACCATCACCACCACCAGCACCATCGTCACGACCAGACGTAGCCGTAGCGTCGCGGTCCGGGGCCGGTGGTGGGTGGTGGATGGTGGATGTCCTGTGCAACCCCCGTCGTGACCCGGTGATCCTGGCGGGCCGGCACTGCGGTTAGCGTTTAGCCAAAGCCGGTACCCCCGCCGCCTTGTCCAGTCCCCACAGGAGAATCTCTCAATGCGCACCCTCGCCGGGTGGTGTGTCCGCCATCGCCGACTCGTGCTCCTCATCTGGGCCATCGTCCTGATCGTCTCGCTGGGCCTGCTCAAGTCCGTCGGCTCGGACTACTCGAACTCGTTCTCCTTCCCGCACACCCAGTCGTCCGACGCCATCGCCCTGCTGCAGGCCTCGGCCCCCAAGGTCTCGGGCGACACCGAGCAGATCGTCTTCGCCACGTCCGACGGCGTGAAGGTGACCGATCCGAGCGTCGAATCGCGCATCACCGAGATGATCTCCAAGATCGAGGCGCTCCCCCACGTGGCCCCGGTGACCAGTCCGTACAGCGCGGCGGGCGCCAACAACATCAACGCGGACAAGACGGTGGCGTTCATTCCGGTGACGCTCAACCAACAGGTCCAGAATCTCACCCAGCCCGAGGCCAAACGGTTCGTGGACACGGCGACGTCGGCGGCGGGTGACCACCTCCAAGTGGCGGTTTCCGGCCAGTTGGCGGAGTTGGCCGACAGGCAATCGATCGGCGGCACGTTGCCGGGAGTGATCCTGGCGTTCATCGTGCTCGGGCTCATCTTCGGGTCGCTCTTTGCGGCGATCCTCCCGATCATCTCGGCGCTGTTCGCACTGGGCACGGCCATCGGGCTCATCGGCATGCTCAGCCACGTGCTCAAGATGCCGCAGTTCTCCCCCGAACTCGTCCTCCTCATCGGCCTGGGCGTCGGGGTGGACTACGCCCTCTTCATCGTCACCCGACATCGACAGGGACTGGTGGCCGGGCAACCGATCGAGAGCTCGATCATCAACGCCGTGAACACCTCGGGCCGGGCCGTGCTGTTCGCCGGCATCATCGTCTGCATCGCTCTCCTCGGCATGTTCGCGCTGGGCGTGAGCTTCCTGTACGGGCTCGCCGTGGCCGCCGCCATCGGAGTGCTCCTGACGATGATCTCTGCGCTGACGTTGCTGCCCGGCATGCTCGGATTCATCGGTCCGAAGGTGATGAGCCGCAAACAGAAGCGGAACCTGGCCGAGAACGGCCCGCGCATCGTCGGTGCCGACAACAAGGGCTTCTGGCCGCGCTGGGCCGACGGGATCGAGCGCAGGCCCGCCCTGTCGGCCCTGCTGGCGCTGATCGTCATCGTCCTGCTGGCGCTCCCCTTCTTCTCGCTGCGTCTGGGCTCGTCGGACCAGGGCAGCGACCCCGTCGGGACGACCACCCGGACCGGCTACGACCTGTTGGCCAAGGGTTTCGGGCCCGGCTTCAACGGGCCCCTGGAGCTGGTCTCGATCGTGCATTCACAAGCGGACAAGGACGTCATCGACAAGGTGGCGACCGACGTGCAGCACACGCCCGGCGTGGTGGACAAGCCGATTGTGCCGATCTACTTCCCGAGCAAGTCCGGGGACGGCTCCGAGGTGGCGTTGATGATCGCGTACCCGACGACCTCCCCTCAGGACGCCGCCACCACGAACCTCATCTATCACCTGCGTGACGTGACCATCCCCGAGGCCGTGGGCGACAGCGGGGTGAAGGTGCTCGTCGGGGGCGACACCGCCATCTTCGTGGACTTCGCCCACGTGCTGTCGGCCAAGCTGCCCCTCTTCATCGCCCTGGTGGTGGTGCTCTCGTTCATCTTGCTGTCGATCGTGTTCCGCAGCTTCGTGATCCCGCTCGTCGGCGCCGCCATGAACCTGCTCTCCATCGGGGCGGCCTTCGGGATTTTGGTGGCGGTCGTCCAGTGGGGCGACGCCGACCCCTTATTCGGGATCAACCGGACCGGTCCGGTCGAATCGTTCCTCCCGGTGATGCTCTTCGCCATCCTCTTCGGGCTCTCCATGGACTACCAGGTGTTCTTGGTGACCCGCATGCACGAGGAGTACCTGAAGTCAGGCGACAACCGGATCGCCGTGCGCAACGGGCTCGCCGCGACGGGGAAGACCATCACCGCGGCCGCACTCATCATGATCCTCGTGTTCGGCTCGTTCATTCTGGGCGGCCTGGTGGTGATCAAGGAGTTCGGCATCGGTCTCGCCGGCGGCATTCTGGTGGATGCCGTCTTCATCCGGATGGCCGTGGTCCCCTCGCTGATGATTTTGCTGGGCAAGGCCAACTGGTGGTTCCCGAAGAGGCTGGACCGGATACTGCCGCACCTGTCCGTGGAGGCCGATGACCTGGCGCCCGTCGTGGTGGCGGCCGATCCGGACCGGCAGCTCGTCTAGACGGGCGACGGCGCGACGGCGCGACGGCGGACGGCGCGACGGCGTTACCAGGCGTAGTCCTCCGGGGCGGGCTTGTGGCCCGGGAAGATCTGATCGAGGCGGGTCAGGACGTCGTCGTCCAAGGTGAGCTCCACCGCATCGAGGGCACCATCGAACTGGTCGGCGGTGCGGGGCCCGATGATGGGCGCCGTGACCGCCGGCCGGGTGAGCAGCCAGGCCAGGGCAACCGTGCCCGGCTCCTGGCCGATCTCCTCGCAGAGGTCCTCGTACTGCTCGAGCTGCGGGCGGTGCTTCTCCAGGGTCGCGCCGACCTGGCCCTGGTAGCGGCGACTCCCCTCGCGCTCCTTGCGCACCATGCCCCCGAGCATCCCGCCCTGGAGGGGCGACCACGGGATGACGCCGAGGCCGTAGTCCACCGCCGCCGGGATGACCTCCTGCTCGATCCGGCGCACCGCCAGGTTGTAGATCGACTGCTCGCTGACCAGGCCCAGGAAGTGGCGCTGGGCGGCCACCGACTGCGCCTTGGCGATGTGCCAGCCGGCGAAGTTGGAGGAGCCGACGTAGAGGATCTTGCCCTGGTTCCGCAGCACCTCCATGGCCTCCCAGATCTCGTCCCACGGCGTGCGCCGGTCGATGTGGTGCATCTGGTAGAGGTCGATGTAGTCGGTCTGGAGGCGCTGCAGGGAGGCGTCGCAGGCGCGGCGGATGTTGAGGGCCGAGAGCCGCCCCTCGTTCGGCCAATCGCCCATGTCGCCGTAGAGCTTGGTGGCCAGGACCGTGCGTTCCCGCCGGTTCCCGCCCTGGGCGAACCAGCGCCCGACGATCTCCTCCGTGGCGCCCTTGCCGGCCGAGCGGCCGTAGACGTTGGCCGAGTCGAAGAAGTTGATCCCCTCCTCGAGGGCCCGGTCCATGATCTTGAACGAGGTGGGCTCATCGGTCTCGGGACCGAAGTTCATGGTGCCCAGACACAGGCGGCTGACGCGGAGACCGGTACGACCGAGATGGGTGTAGTGCATGTTCGGCAACCTAGCGGGGCGGGCGGGAGGGCGACACGGGCGGGACGGGCGGACGGAGGGACGGGCGGGACGGGCCGGGACAGGAGGCCAACTAGCGCGAGTTTTCCCCAGCCCGCTACGGTGTGGGGGTACTTCTGGCCCGAAATTAGGGGGATGATGGCAAAGCAAGTTCCGCTGGTCGACTACTTGGAGCTGGGCGAGAAGCCGCATCTCGTGGCAGACGAGTGCACCGCATGTGGTGCCCGGTTCTTCGGCCGCCGCAATGCCTGCGCCAAGTGCGGGAAGACCGAGTTCACCAAGGCCGACATCGCCACCAACGGCGAGGTGCGGGCGTTCACCATCGTGGCCTTCGCGGCGCCCGGTGTGCCGGTGCCCTACGTCGCATCGTGGGTGGACTGTGACGGCACCAGCGTGCGCGGCAATCTGATCAATGTCGATCCCGATCCCGAGCACGTGACCCTGGGCATGAAGGTCCGGTTGGCCACCTACAGCATGGGGACGGACGAAGAAGGAACCGAAGCGATCGGGTTCGGTTTCGAACCCCTGGGAGGTTGAGCGACATGGCAGAAGACGTCTGGGTCCTCGGGATCCACATGACCAAGTTCGGCAAGCACCCCGAGGCGGACCTGGTCGACCTGGCCTCCGAGGCCGTCATGGGCGCGCTGGCCGATGGTGGCGCAGAGATGAAAGACATCGGGGTGATCGGCGCCGGCAACCTGATGGGCGCCGCCGCCGGTATCGGCCAGCAGCTGCAGAAGCAGGTGGGCCAGACCGGCATCCCCGTCTACAACGTCGCCAACGCCTGCGCCACCGGCGCCACCGCGCTGCGGGTGGCCATCATGGCCATCAAGGCCGGGGAGACCGACATGGGCCTGGCCTTCGGCGTGGAGAAGCTCTCCGGGGCCGGGTTACTGGGCGGCGGGCCTCGCAAGGAGGAGTCTCCCAACTGGACTCCTTCGGGGCGCTTCGGGGCCATCGCCCCAATTGACGGGCGCATCGGCACCGAGAACATGCCCGGCGTGTTCGCCCAGATCGGCATGGAGTACGGCCACCGTTACGGGGGCACCAGCTTCGAGCTCTTCGCCAAGATCAGTGAGAAGAACCACGCCCACTCCACCCTGAACCCACTGGCGGCCTACACGAAGCGGATGAGCCTGGAGCAGATCATGGGCGACGTGATGATCGCCTACCCCAACACCCGCCCGATGTGCTCGGCCAACTGTGACGGGGCGGCGGCGGCTGTCGTGGTAAGCGGTTCGAAGCTCAAGACGTTGTCCTTGGAGCAGCAGCGGCGGGCGGTCAAGATCTCGGCTTCTGTCTTGACGACGGACCCGTGGGAGGAGTCCTGCCAGGTCCTGCCCGACGTCTCGACGTTGACGCGGAACGCGGCCAAGCAGGCCTACGAGCAGGCCGGGCTCGGTCCGTCGGACTTGGATCTGGTGGAGCTGCACGACTGCTTCGCCACGGCCGAACTGGTCCACTACGACAACCTGGGGCTGTGCGAGCCCGGCGGGGCGGTCGACTTCTTCAACTCTGGCGCCACCTGGCGAGACGGCTCGCTGCCCGTGAACGTCTCGGGTGGCCTCGAGTCCAAGGGCCACCCCATCGCGGCGACTGGTGTCGCCAACGTGTGGGAAGTGGCGCAGCACCTGAGGGGCGAGGCGGGCGACCGCCAGATCTCCGGGGCTCGCGTCGGGCTGACCCACGTGATCGGGTTGGGGTCGGCGTGCGGGATCCACATCCTCGAGAAGGCGGCCTGACCAGGTGATCGACCTTCTCGTGGCGTCGGCGACTGCGTCGGCGTAGAGGGCGGACGACGGTGGCGGAGACGGTGCGTGGGGTCGTATCGAGGGGCAAGGGTGCGCCGGTCACGCTGGAAGAGATCATCGTCCCTGCGCCCGGGCCCGGCGAGGCGGTCGTGGCGATCAAGGCGTGCGGGGTGTGCCACACCGACCTGCACTACCGCGAGGGCGGGATCAACGACGACTTCCCGTTCCTCCTCGGGCACGAGGCGGCCGGTGTCGTCGAGGCCGTCGGGGATGGCGTGGATGGTGTGGCGCCGGGGGACTTCGTCGTCTTGAACTGGCGGGCGGTGTGCGGCGAGTGCCGGGCCTGCCGGCGGGGGCGTCCCTGGTACTGCTTCGCCACGCACAACGCCACGCAGAAGATGACGTTGGCCGACGGGACCCCGTTGTCCCCGGCGTTGGGGATCGGAGCTTTTGCGGACAAGACGCTGGTGGCGGCGGGGCAGTGCACGAAGGTCGACCCGGCGGCCCGGCCCGAGGCGGTCGGGTTGTTGGGCTGTGGCGTCATGGCCGGCCTCGGGGCAGCCATGTTCACCGGCGACGTGGGGCTCGGCGATTCGGTGGCCGTGTTCGGGTGCGGCGGGGTGGGTTGCGCCGCGATCGCCGGCGCCAAGCTGGCCGGCGCGACCACCATCATCGCCATCGACCTGGATCCCAACAAGGTCGAAGCGGCCAAGAAGTTCGGCGCCACGCACACGGTGGACGCCAGCAGCACCGACCCCGTCGAGGCGGTGCGGGCGCTGACGGACGGCAACGGGGCGGACGTGTGCATCGAGGCGGTCGGGAATCCCAAAGTAATGGAGCAGGCGTTTTACGCCCGTGACCTGGCCGGGACGCTCGTCCAGGTCGGCGTGCCCACGCCAGATATGCGCATCGAGCTACCGATGATCGAATTCTTCGGCCGAGGCGGGGCGCTCAAGCCGAGCTGGTACGGCGACTGCCTCCCCTCCAGGGACTTCCCGAGGATGGTCGACCTCTATCTGGCCGGCCGGCTCGACCTGGACCTGTTCGTCACCGAGACCATCGGGCTCGACGAGGTCGAGAAGGCGTTCGACCGTATGCAACGGGGCGAGGTGCTGCGCTCGGTCGTCGTCCTGTGACGGGGACGGGGGACGGGTTAGCGGCGGTCGAGAACGGGCATGATGAGGGCATGACCACGCCCGAAAGCGACGAGTACGACGACGAACCGGAACCGGCGGCAGTGAGTTCCCGGGCGAGCGGTCGGCCGCCCGAGGAAGAATCGAGCGAGGACCCTGAGCGGCAGGCCGAGGTCATTCTCGAGGAGTCCGAGGATCGGACGATCGAGGGGGCGGAGAAATCGAAGTAATACGGCCGGAGGACGGCGTGGGGGGTTATGACGGCTCGACGAGTTCCTCGTCCTGAGCTTCCTCGGCGGCGGGCGCGGGCTGGGCCCGCAACAACTGGCTGAGCGAGTAGCCCGCTAGCGCAGCGCCACCCACGACCGACAGCCGGGTGAGCGACTTCGACAGGTGCGGTCCAAGGCGGAGGGTGCCGGGGCCCGAGGCCAGCAGGGCCATGGCGACTGCGAAGTTGGTCAGCGGGAGTTCGAACCCACCGTTGACCGAAAGCGGTCCCTGCTTGCGGTGCACCGTCGACGCCACGACCATGGTCCCGGCGATGGCAAGCGGTCCGAGAGGGTCCGCTATCCCCGTCGCGGTCAGGACGCCGCCGCCGAGCTCGCTTGCCCCGGCGATCGTCGCCATCACTTTGCCGGGCTTCATGCCCATCGACTCGAAGCCGGCGCCTGTTGCATCGAGCCCGTGCCCCCCGAAGGAGCCGAACAGTTTCTGGGCGCCATGCACGGCCAGGTAGGACCCGAAGATCAAGCGAGTAATGAGTAGACCGATATTGCGCATCTGACCTCCAGGTCCGGGCTCGCTTACGAAAGTTAAGGTACTATACATTCGTATGACTGGTGATCACGCAGAGGGAGGGGCGTGCCAGGCCATCACCCAGGTCTTCGCCCTGTTGGGGAAGCGCTGGACCGGTCTGATCATTGTCACCCTTCTTGACGGGCCGGCCCGGTTCTCCCGGATCGTGCAGTTGGTGCCGGGGATGAGCGAGCGCATGCTCTCCGAGCGATTGACCGAGCTTTCGGCGGCCGGACTGGTCACGCGCGAGGTGGAGGACGGCCCACCGGTCAACGTCCATTACAGGTTGACCCAGCGCGGGGAGGCGTTGCGGCCGGCCCTCGCCGAGCTCGAGCGATGGGGACACGAACAGCTTCTCGGGACGGGGACGGCGGGCGATTCGGTAGGCGCGCTCTCGTCGTAGCAGTCGCCCTCGAACGGGATCGATTCGGGTGGTCTCCTCTCGCAGTCGCCACGGCTCCTCCTACGATGCGTGGTCGATGGCGTACTCCCTGACTCCATCCGCTCCCCAGACCGGCCTGCGCGGCATGGTCAATGCGGCCGACAACTTGGCCGCCACCGCGGGCATCGGTCTTCTCCAACAAGGGGGCTCTGCGGCTGACGCGGCAGTCGGGGCAGCCGCAGTCATGGCGGTCACCAGCCCCCACATGTGCGGCCTGGGCGGGGACCTCCTCGCGATGATCTGCCCTCCCGGCGGTGCGCCCGTGGCCTTGTCGGCCATAGGAAGAGCAGGCTCGGGCGTCGACGCCGACCAGCTGCGGGCCGAGGGGCACCGGGTGATGCCGTTACGCCGGGACCTCCGCACGGTCCCGGTTCCGGGGGCCGTTGACGGGTGGTTGGCGCTGCATGGGCGCTGGGGGCGGCTCCCGCTCGCCGCTGTCTTCGCTCCGGCCATCGAGCTGGCGGAGGAAGGCTTCGTTGCCTCCGTGATGCTGATGCTGGCCAGCCACCTGATCCACGATGTGGCAGGCGCGCAGGAGTTATGTCCCCATGGTCCCCTCCGCCTCGAAGAGCACGTGCGCCTGCCGTCGGTGGGGCGCACCCTGCGTGCCATCGTCCGGGAGGGGCGCGAGGGCTTCTACCAGGGGGAATTCGGCCAGGCACTGATCGACGTGGGCCACGGGATCTTTACGTCAGACGATCTCGCACGCAGTCTGGCCCAGTGGGACGAGCCGCTCAGACTACGGGTGTGGGCCCACGATCTTTGGACCGTGCCTCCTCCATCCCAGGGCTACCTGACCCTGGCCAGCGCATGGATAGCCGGGGAGCGCGGCATCGGAGCCGACCCGTCGGACCCGCTGTGGGCGCACCTGGTCATCGAGGCATCTCGCGCGGCCGGGCATGACCGACCGACCGTTCTCTATGACAGGGCCGACGGCCGGGCGCTCCTCGACGAGCATCGGCTGACCCGTGCGGCGGCGCGCATCGATCCCGATCGGGCGGCGCCGTCGGATGTCGCGCTCGGGACCGTGTCGTCGGAGGCTGGCAGGGTGGGCAGGGCTGGCGCCTTCCCGCGCATGGGGGACGGGGACACGACGCATCTGTGCGCCATCGACGCCGACGGCCTCGGGGTCTCGTTGACCCAGTCCAATGCCCTCGACTTCGGCTCGCACGTCGTCGCTGGCTCAACGGGGATCTTCCTGCACAACCGGGGCCTCGGATTCTCCCTGGAAGCCGGGCACCCGGCCGAGCTGGCTCCAGGACGACGGCCGCCCCACACACTGTCCCCCATGTTGGCCACCACCCCCGACGGGACGCTGACGCATCTTGTCGGCGCAATGGGGGGCGACGCACAGCCGCAAATCATCCTGCAGGTGCTGGCCCGGATGCTTCCCGGTGGGCAGGACCCGGCCACCGCGCTGGCGGGAGCGCGCCTGTCGCTGGATGCCCCGGGGGCCGGCCCATTCCGCTTGTGGTGGGGCGATGACATGCGGGTGGCCGTGGAGGCGCATGCTCCGACGGCCTGGATCGACGACCTGCGAAGACGCGGCCATCGGGTGCAGCCCATCAGCGCGTTCGACCCGACGGCCGTCGGCTGCTCGCAGGTCATTTCGGTGGTCCATGACAGCAAAGGGGACGGCAGCAAGGAGTCCCGTCACTTCGTCGGCGCGGCCGATCCCCGCAGCCCTTGTGGCGGGACGGCCAGCCGCTGACGAGTTAGTCGGGCTGCGACAGGACCGGCGTGGTGGTCGTCGACGGTGACACCGGCGTGGTGGTCGTCGACGGCGACGGCGACGGGGTCGAGGGGGACGGGGACGGGGACACGAAGCGGGCGGGTGAGCTCTCGAAGCGGGCGCGGCAGTTGTCGGAGCAGAAGTAGACCCGCTCTCCATCGTGGACGGTCGAGGCCGGTGCACTGGCCGTCTCGACGTGCATGCCGCACACCGGGTCGCGGGAGGATCCCTGTCCGCCGCCGAGACGTTCACGGTTTCGATAGGTCCAATACAGGACGGCGAACGCCACCAGGAAGATGATGTTCAGATAGGTCGTGGCATCCCATGAGAAGTGCTCGGGCGCGATCTGTACGTGTCGAGTGTGCGGAATGATGCCGGCGGCGCGGAAGATTCCCTCGGTGGCCAACCCGGCGACCGACATGACCGCCCAGAACAGAGCGAGGATGCGCAGGGTGAGGCGGGTCCCGTAGTAGCGGCGGTAGACGAGCAGCAAGGGAAACGTGATGAGGTCGGCGAAGATGAACGAGACGACCCCGCCGAACGAGATCCCACCCGTCCACAGCGCGGCGGCCAAGGGGACGTTGCCGATGGAGCAGACGAAACTGATGATGGCGATGAACGGACCGACGATGACGTTTTCGACGCTCGTCCAGAATCCGTGGCCGTGCAGGAAGATCGTGTTCCAGAACGCGGCGGGGACCAAGACGGTGAGAAACCCGGCGATGGTGTAGCCGAGCAGGAGCTCGCGGCGGACCATGGTGAGGTCGGACATGGTGTACGTGGCGGCGTCCGCCCAGCCTCCCTTTGATCGCAGTTTCGTGCGCCATTTTTGGGATTGGAGGGCCGTGTCCTCGGGGGGCGTGTGGGATATCCCTGCGGCCTCGTTCTCGAGGCGGGTACGGGCTTCGGTGATGACCTTGCCGCGTATCCAGAGGCCGCCGAGAGTGGCGAGGAGGGCGATCATGATCACCCCGCCCACGAATTCGCTCGCCGCGAACTGCCAACCCATGAGGACGATGAGCACGATCCCCAGTTCGATCACGAGGTTGGTCGACGCCACCATGAACACGAGCGCAGCGATGAAGTCCGCTCCCTTGACGAAGAGCGATTTGGCCATGGCCGCGGCGGCATAGGAGCACGACGACGAGATCATCCCGAAGCCCGACGCCCGTGCCACCGCGGGCGGGCGGTGATCGCCCATCTGGCGCTGCATGGCCGCGTGGCTCACGAAGGCCTGGACCACGCCGGACAGGGTGAAGCCGAGGACGAGGGGCCAGAGGGTCTCCCAGAACATGAAGAACCCCTCGCGCACGCTGCGCCCGATGGGATCGAGGACGTCGACCCCGGTGAGGACGAGGGCTTCCATCGGTCAGGCGCCAGGCGCCGTCATCTGCTGCTGCTGACGGCGGATCACGACGGGCCGGATCACGAGTGCACCAGGCGGGCGATGGCGGCGGATGCCTCGTCGAGCTTGGCCTTCGCCTCGCTTCCGCCACTCTTGACCGCGTCGGCCACGCAGTGGGCCATGTGCTCATTGAGCAACTGCAGCGCCACGGCCTGCAGGGCTCTGGTGGCCGCTGAGACCTGCTCGAGGACATCGATGCAGTACCGGTCCTCTTCGACCATACGCTGGAGCCCGCGCACCTGGCCTTCAATCCGGCGCAGACGCTTCTGGACCGCTTCCTTGTCGTCGCTGTAGCCCTGTTGCACCATGGCCTCCCTTATACCCCGTACCGGTATTGAGTATATCGTGACGAGCTCGACGATCGACGGAATCGATCAGACGGTCGGGGCGGGGCCGGGGCGGGGGCGGGGCGGGGCGGGGCGGGGTCGGGTCGGGTCGGGTCGGGCGGGTCGGGTCGGGGCGGGTCGGGTCGGGGCGGGTCGGGGCGGGGCGGGTGGCGGGGCGGGTCGGGGGCGGGTCGGGGGCGGGTCGGGGCGGGGCGGGTCGGGGCGGGGCGGGTCGGGAGCGGGTCGGGGCGGGGCGGGCCGGGGCGGGGCGGGGCCCAACTATGTTCATGCCATGACCGAGAGCGCACACATCACGATCAAGACGAGCGACGGACCGATGCCGGCTTTCGAAGCCATCCCTGACGAACCCAAGGGTGGCATCGTCGTCGTGCAGGAAGCCTTCGGGGTCACGGCCCATATCGAGGACATCGCCCAGAGGCTGGCCGAGGCAGGGTGGCACGCCGTGGCGCCGGCGTTCTTCCACCGCCAAGGTGCGCCTGTCATCGCCTACGACGACTTCGCGTCGGTGATGCCCGTCATGAAGGAGCTCAACGCCGACGGCATCACCGTCGACCTCACGTCCGCATTCGCCCACCTCGAAGCGGCGGGATTTCCGGCCGCCCGCACCGGGATCGTGGGATTCTGCATGGGGGGCAGCGTGACGTTCTACGCAGCCACGCTGCGGGCGTTGGGCGCCGCGGTGACGTTCTACGGAGGTGGCGTTACCGAGGGCCGGTTCGGACTGCCGTCGCTCGTCGAGCAAGCTCCGAAGCTCGAGACCCCGTGGCTGGGACTCTACGGTGACCTCGATAAAGGGATCCCTTCGGCCGACGTCGAACAGCTTCGCGAGGCTGTCGCCGGCGCGAAGGTCCCGACCGAGATCGTCCGCTACCCCGACGCGGACCACGGCTTCAACTGCAACGACCGGCCCGCCGTCTTCAACCCCACTGCCGCTGCCGAGGCCTGGGGCCGCACCCTCGACTGGTTCGATCGCTACCTCACGAAAAGTTCATGACGGCCCAGGTCATCCGTCGATAGACCGAATTCCCGCCTATTTGGTGGCGCGCCGGTCAGAGGTCCCGTTGCGAGCCGCTGCACTATTGCTGGTGGCGAGCCGGTCATAATTCGGTTGCCGAGGGCCGGGGTGACGTTACTCTCGTCACCCGACCCATTAGGGTCCTCCAACCGGAACTTGGGGAGAGGGAGGTCGGCGACATGCGGCAACGGCGGATTTTGCAGGCATTCGAGCGTGACCGTGTTGGCATTGGCCATCGCGTGCGCCCCCATGGCCGTGGCGTCGGCCAAATCCAAGCACCACACCAAGCCCAAGCACCACCCCACGAAGACGGTGTCCAAGGGTGGGCTCAATCCGGGGAGCAAGCTCTGCGTGACCCTCGCCAACGCCGAGTCGAGTTCGGGCAACGTCGGGACCTCTATCGAGAAGTCGATCGAGCAGGGCATGGCGTCGGGCAACTACGCGGCAGTCAAGGCTGCGATGCTCGCCGACATCAATGCCTCTCTGAAAGATGAGGGACCGGCCGAGTCGGCCCTCAGTGGCGCGCCGGCCAACGTGCAGGCGGCGATGAAGGGACTCTTCTCCTTCGTCGGGAGCTACAAGACGGCCATTGCGAACTCGACCAGCATCACCCAGCTGGCGTCGTCCATCGTCTCCTTGGCTAGGACCTCTCAGGTCGAGGCCGACGGCCTGACCGTGGCGAACTACGTCACGGCGCAGTGCGGCACGACAACCACAACCTCGGCGTCCCTGCCCTAAGGAAGTCGAGCCGGTCTGGCCGCCCCCAGGGCACGACGCCGGCGGGCCTTAGGCCGGAGTCCTCGCCGCTCCGGCGACCCCTTGGCCGCTGATCTCGAACGCGTCCCACATGGAGGCATAACGTCCGCCGAGCGCGCGCAGCTCGTCATGCGATCCCACCTCCACCGCTTCACCGTCGTGCAGCACGACGATGCGGTCGGCCGTCCTGGCGGTCTGCAGCCGATGGGCGATGATGATCGTGGTCCGGTGGCGAGCAACCTGCTGCATCGCCTCGGCGACGCGGGCCTCGGTGGCCAGGTCCAGATTCGACGTGGCTTCATCGAGGAGGAGAATGACCGGATCCACCAGCTCGGCGCGCGCCAGGGCGATGAGCTGCCGTTGCCCGGAGGAGAGCGAACGCCCTCTCTCCAGGAGTTCATGCAGGTAGCCGCCGGGGAGAGCGGCGATGAAGTCGTGGGCGCCGACGGCGCGGGCGGCCGCCTCCACCTCGTCGTTGCCCGCCTCGGGTCGGCCGTAGGCGATGTTGTCGCGGATGGTGCCGGTGAAGAGGAAGGCCTCCTGGGGAACGTAGCCGAGCTGACGCCGGTAGCCGAGGAGATCAAGGCTGCGCAGGTCGTAGTCGTCCACCCGTACGGCGCCGTAATCGGGGTCGTAGAAGCGGGCCAATAGTTTCATCACGGTCGACTTCCCCGCGCCGGTCTGCCCGACGAGCGCCACCGTCTCGCCCGGCTCGATGCGCAGATCGATGCCACGGAGCGCTTCCGGCGGCTTGTACGAGCCGGCGTCGACCGCCTCCAGCAAGCGGGGGTCCTTGGGCCCACGCCGCTCGGCGCGGGGCGCTCGGCCGCCACCGCCACCGCCACCGCCACCGCCACCGCGGCCGCCCTCGGGCCAGCCCCGGCCGCGGCGCGATGGACGGGTAGGCAAAGCGGACGTGGTCGAGAGTGAGCGCCCCGCGAAGCCGTCCCGGCAAGATCGGTTCGGCGGCCGGTGGCGTAAGGGTCTCGAGCTCCATGAGGTCCGCGATCCGTGCCACCGACACCCGCGTCTGCTGCCAGGAGTCGAAGACCTGGGAGAGCTGCTGGATCGGTGAGAAGAACAGGTCGATGTAGAGGATGAAGGCGATGAGGGCACCCGAGGTGAGGTGGCCCGAGGCGATCAACCCGGCACCGACCCCGAGCACGATGGCATCGGCGATGCCCGAGAGAAACTGTACGAAGGGGAAGTAGAGCGCAACCAGCCGCTGCGCCGCCACCCGCGATTCCAGGTACTCACGGCCCAGGCGGCGGAAGCGTTTGATGGTCTCGGCCTGGTGCACAAAGGCCTGCGAAACCCGCACGCCCGAGATGCTCTCCTGGAAGTCGGCGTTCACGATGGCGATGCGCTCGCGCGAGAGGTCGTAGAGCCGGGCAGCCTTGCGCCGGAAGATCACGGTCGCAATCGCCAGGGGAACCACGACGGAGAGCGTGCACAGGCCGAGCTCGAGGTTGATGACGACGAGAGCGATCCCCACACCGACAAAGGTGACGAGAGACACGAGCGCGGAAAGCAGGCCGTTCTCGATCAGCGATTCGAACTGGTCGACGTCGGTGGTCATTCTGGTCATGATCCGGCCCGCCATCTCGCGCTCGTAGTAGTCCAGCGACAGACGCTGCATGTGGGACCAGATGCGGATACGCAAGGACAGCATGATCCGCTCGGCGGCACGACCGGTGACGAACGTCTCCCCAATCTCGTCAATGAGGTCAACCAAGGTGATGACAAGAAAGATCGCGGCCGACGCGAAGAGCACGGCCTCGGAGCCCTTCGCCACGCCGTTGTCGATGCCGGTCTTGATAAGGATCGGACCGGCCAGACTGGCCAGCGCGTCGATGACAACCAGGAGCAGCCCCAGGAGCAGCGGTCGGCGGAACTCACGCAGAAGCTTTCGCAGGTCGAAGCCCTTGTCGTGGCGCGCCTCATTGGCCAGGTCGATATTGGCGACGTCACGCACTGGGCGCAGCGCGGCCACCCGCTCGAGCAATTCGGGTGTCGGGAGCCAGATTGAGACGCCAGCCGCCGCCCCCTCCGCCACCGTGCCCACCGCCACCGCCCAATCCGGGCCCGAGACTCGGCGCTCCGAACGTCTGCATGACGGGTTGGCGGGGGCCGGTTCCAATTGCGGCGGTCGCCGCGGGGGCGGTCGGGGCGGGGGCGCCGGTCGGGGCGGGGGCGGGGGTGCCCGAGCCGGTGGCGCCGGTCGGGCCGGGGGAGGTCGGGCCGGGGCCGGGGGCGGTCAGGCCATCTGCGCCGGTCGCGGCTTGCCAGGCCGAGGCGGTCGTGCCGTCGCCCTCCGTCCGGGCGGCCAACGCTGCGAGCGCCTCGATCCGGTCCCCCGCCGCCACGGCCAGGTCCTCCTCCAGGCCCGAGAGCAGGGTCCGGTAGACGGGACTGCGGGCCATGAGCTCCTCGTGCGTGCCGTGGTCCACCACGCGCCCGTCGTCCAGGACGACGATGCGGTCGGCCAGGTGAAGGGTGGACTGCCGGTGCGCCACCAACAGCGTGGTCCGATCCGCCATGACGCCGCGCAGGCCTTCGTGAATGGCCTCTTCGATCTTGGAGTCGATGGCGCTGGTGGCGTCATCGAGGATGAGGATGCGCGGATCCGACACGATGGCCCGGGCCAGTGCGATCCGTTGACGCTGCCCGCCCGAGAGCGTCAGCCCGCGCTCACCCACAATGGTGTCGTAGCCGCGCGGGAGCTCGAGAATGAACTCGTGGGCCTGGGCCACCTGGGCGGCCGCCTCGATCTCCGCATCGGTGGCGCCGGGGCGGCCGTAGGCGATGTTGGCCCGCACCGTGTCGGAGAAGAGGAAGGCCTCCTCGAACACGACACCGATCTGGCGGCGCAGCGACTGCAGGGTGACCCCCCGCACGTCGTGCCCGTCGACGAGGACGGCGCCGCGGTCGGGATCGTAGAAGCGCGAGACCAGCGTGATGACGGTCGACTTGCCGCTCCCGCTCGGACCGACGATGGCCACCCGCTCGCCCGCCGCCACGTGGAGATCGAAGCCTCGGAGGATCGGAGCCTCCTCGCTATAGGCGAAGTGGACGTCGTCGAAGGTGATCTCTCCCCTCAGCAGAGGCAATTCGAGGGCATCGGGGGCATCCGCAATGGCGGGAGAGAGATCGAGGAGTTGGAAGATCCGCTCGATCCCGGCCCGCGCCTGTTGGCCGATGGTCAGGACGCCGGCCAGCTGGCGGGCCGGCGCGACCAACTGGACGATGTACGTCGAGAAGGCCAGGAACGTGCCCAAGGTGATTTCGTCGTGCAGGGCCAGCCAGCCGCCGAAGGCGAGGATGGCCACCTGCCCGATGGTCGGGATGGCCTCGAGAAGCGGCTGATAGCGGGACTGCAGGCGGACGGCGCGCATCTGGGAGCCGTAGACCGCCTGGGCGGCGTCGGCCACCCGCTCGAGCTCCCGCTGCTCCTGGCCGAATGCCTTGACGACGCGCACACCGTTGATGTCCTCGTCGACGATCTGCACGACTTCGCCCTCACGCTGTTGGCCGTCCCACGTGGCCGGGAAGACCCGGCGGCGCATGCGGTACGACACGATGAGCAGCGACGGGGCGATGATCAGGCTGACGACGGCGAGCTCCGGGGACAGGTAGAACATCACCGCCAGCGAGAAGAGCATGAGGAGCACGTTGCCGCTCATGATGGAGAAGAAGCTGAGCAGCCCCTGCACCAGCGTCGAGTCGGAGTTGGCCCGGGCCACCAACTGGCCGGTCGGCATGCGGTCGAGGTTGTCGAAGTCGAGCACCTGGAGGTGCTCGTGCATGGCGTTGCGCAGATCGAACTGCACGCCGAGCGCCATGCGGCCGCCCCGGTAGCGGCGGATATAGCTGAAGCCGAACGCGGCCAACGACAGGACGACGAGGAAGACGAGCCACGGCCAGAGCGATGAGGTATGGGTGACGATCACCGTATCGACGATCTGGCGCTCGATGAGAGGGACGACGGTCTGACAGACACTCGAGAGCCCTGCTGCGATGAGGGCCAGCACCAGATCGCGGCGGTGCAACAGCATGTAACCCCACAGGCGACGTACCCAACCCGGCTTGGCGGGGGTCGTGGGGATCGCTCCGTCGTCGGACGACCCTGTGACAGGAGACGGGGACGGGGACGGGGACGGGGAGGCGGGCATCAGTCAGCCCGCCGTTCGGCCGCCCGCTGCGCCTGCCAATCATCGATGGCGGCGCCCAGCCAGACCAACGATTCCATCAACCGATCGGGGTCGGGGGTCCGCCCGCAGAGGTCGTCGATCCGACGGATCATCTCTGTCTCGACCCGGGCCAAGAGGGCCTGGCCCTCCGGCGTCAGGTGCAGTACCGCCACCCTCTGGTCACCGTCGACGGCCGAACGGAGCAGCAGTCCGCGCTGCGCCAGGGCCTCGACCGCGGCGCTCACCGTCGGCTTGCCGATGGCCAATCTCTCGGCCACCCGAGAGGCCCGCTTCTCGCCCGAAGCGATAGCCGACAGCACCCTGTAGTGGGCCAGGCTCAACTCGCCGGACGCCCGTTCGAGCACCCGAGTGGCCCGAGCCAGCGCCCGCACCGCGTCGATCTGCCGAGGGGTCTCGTCCGATTCCATTGCGACGCCAGCCTACCAAGATGGTTCGGTTACCGAACCATCTGTCCGGAGCAACCGGGGCCGGAATTTCTTCGCGTTACCACTCTGGGTCAAATGGGTATAGAAGGGACTGTGACCACCCCAGAAGTCCAGTTCGATACCGCCGACAACCCAACGCCGAACGGCCCGGCGGCGGGTGCGGCCGGGACGGCCGGCGCCGGGGTGACGAACGGGGATCGCGCCAAGGTGGACGGGGCCCGCCATACGCGGATCGGCGGGGCTTGGGTCGCCGTCGCCGTGGCCGTGGTGTTGGGTGCCGCCCTGGTCGACTTCATCGTGCAGAACACCCGCTCCGTGCGGATCGAGTTCTTCGCGGCGAACGGACAGATGCCCGTGGCCGTGGCGCTCCTGGGCGCCGCCCTGGCCGGAGCGTTCCTCGTCCTCGCCGTCGGCATCGCCCGGACCACGCAGCTCCGCCTGGCCAACCGGCGGGGAAAGAAGCTGCAGAAGCAGACCGAGTCAATGGTGACGGGCTCCCAGAACTGACGCATGACGTCGGCCGCGCCGACGTGGTCGGGGCGGTCGACGCGAGTGCGAGGCGGTCAACGAGGGGCAAGGCGCCCTCCCGTATCTGTCCTGAAAGAAGGCCGGATCTCCTTGAACCTCGAGGTGACCCTGCCCCGACCCCGCCGAGTGGGCGGGGAGGAGTTCGACGCCCTCCGCGATCGCTTCTTGAGCGAGCTCGGCGTGCAGCAGCCACACTGAGGATCCCCCAATGGAGGTCCCCGATGAGTGACCAGAAGCCGAAGAACCTGGTGGTTGTCCTGCTGGACAGCCTGAACCGCCAGATGCTCGAGGCCTACGGTGGCCGCGAGTTCGCCACCCCCCACATCGCCCGCTTCGCCGAGGAGGCACTTCGCTTCACGCAGCACCACGCCGGTTCGCTGCCGTGCATGCCGGCACGCCACGACATCCTCGTCGGAGCCCTCGACTTTCCCTGGCGCCCCTGGGGCTCGATCGAGATCTGGGAGGACAACATCGCGCGGGCCCTGCGCGGGGCGGGCGTCACCACCATGCTGGCCTCGGACCATCCGCATCTCTTCGAGACCGGCGGGGAGAACTACCACACCGACTTCAACGCCTGGCGGTACGCGCGGGGCCACGAGAGCGATCCGTGGCGCACCACACCGGACCCCACCTGGGTGGGCACGCCGGCGCTCCCGGCCGAACGCGGTGCCTTCCACCACGCCTACGACGAATCGCGCACCTACTTCCGATCCGAGGAAGAGTTCCCGGGACCCAAGACGATGTCCGCCGCGGCTGAGTGGATCCGCACCGAGGCCCCGGCGCACGATCGTTTCTTTCTCTTCGTCGACGAGTTCGATCCCCACGAGCCCTTCGACACCCCACTCCCCTACGCCGGCCTGTACAACGACGACTGGGACGGCCCCCTTTCCATCTGGCCGCCCTACCTGATCGACGCCACGGCGAGCGGCCAGCTCGATGCCCGCACGGCCCGTCACATCCGCGCCAACTACGGCTCCAAGCTCACCATGATCGACCACTGGTTCGGGCGTCTGATCGAGGCGATCGAGGCGCAGGGGTTGACCGCGTCGACCGGGGTGATCGTGTGCACGGACCACGGGCACTACTTGGGGGAGCACGACATCTTCGGCAAGCCCGCCGCTCCCGTCTACAGCGAGCTGGGAAGGATCCCGCTTCTGGTGCGGTGGCCCGGCCAGTCCCCGCGTGACATCGACGCGCTCACCACGTCGGTCGACATCCATGCCACCATCGCCGACCTCTTCGGTGCCGCCGTCGAGCATCCGACGCACGGGCGCTCGTTGCTCCCCGTGCTCGAGGGCTCGGCCGCTTCGGTGCGCCAGCTCGCCCTCTTCGGATACTGGGGTCGCCACGTCGGGGTGACCGACGGAAGGTACCGCTACCTCCGGGGCTGCGGCGAGGACAACGGCAACTTCCCGCTCTCGGTCTGGTCCAACCGCTGGTCGACCATGCCGATACCAGCGTTCCCCCAGATCCGCCTGCCCCGGCCGGACGGACGGGCCACGCTGGAGCGGATGCCCGGCACCGACGTACCCGTGATCCGCCAGCCCTTCGAGCCGGGCGACCCGCTCCCCTTCTGGGCCGGGCACATCCCGCCGTCGGACTCCTATCTGTTCGACACCGACGCCGATCCGTTCGAGTCGGAGAATCAGGTCGGGACCCGGGCCGAAACCGCCATGCGCGACGCCGTGGCGTCCGAGCTCCGCAGCATCGACGCGCCCTCCGATCTCCTCGAACGGATCGGTCTGGCATGACCATTCCGACCGGCACCCGGGCCACGGGTAGCGTGACGGCGGCCCTGACGATGGCAACGACCCGGACGAAAGGCACGAACGAATGAGCATTGCGGTTGTCGTGGGAAATCCCAAGGCCGGCTCCCGGACGCTGCGCGTCGCGCAGGCCGTGGCGGACATTTTGGTCGACCGGCTGGTCGATGCCTACGAACTCGGCGACAACACCGAAAGATTCGTCATCGACCTGGCCGACGTGGCGGGCCAGTTGTTCGAGTACCCATCGCAGGCGATCGATGACCTACTCGAAACGGTGGCGGCCAGCGACCTGGTCATCGCGGCCTCGCCGACCTACAAGGCCACGTACACCGGCCTGTTGAAGGTCTTCTTCGATCGCTACGGCAACAACGGTCTCGCCGGGACGGTCGGCGTCCCGGTCATGACGGGCGCCGCGCCGATTCACGCGCTGGCCCCGGAGCTGCACCTGCGACCGTTGCTGGTCGAGCTCGGCGCCACGACCCCGACCCGCGGGCTCTACGTCACCGAGGCACAGTTCGACGACCTCGACGGCGTGATCGGCGCCTGGGCCGATGCCGCGGCGCCGCTCGTGGCGAAGGCTCTGGCCCCGTAACAACTCCTCGTCAGCGAAATAGACGAGCGATCTGTCGATCCGGCTACTCTCTGGCGCCTTCAGGATGCAGGCGGTGGACGTGTCAACGGCCTGCACTCCTCGTGATCCGACACCGGCAACGCATCCTTGGAGCTGTGCGCCACTGACGCGAACAAACTGAGGCGCGGCCCGCACGGCACTCCAGACCCATGCATCGCCTGATGGATCGGCTGTTCCCCGGTGGCGGCGGTCATGAGTGCTGTGGCCGTCACCCTGAGGGGGTTTGGTCGTACCGGGGAAGGTCGGCCTGATCAGGGATGACAATCATGGTGACTCCGCAGTTATCGAGAGCATTGCGCACCGCCTCGATGTCGCACCATCGACCTTCCGAAGGAGCTGCGTGTGACGTATCGGCGATCACGGCGGCACCGGGCCGCTCGTTCCCGGCCGGACGACGAATCCAGCTGGGCCACTGATATTCACCATCGAGTAGGACATGCGGTCGACGGCCTGCCAGGAGGACGGGCTCCGTAGCTGGCGAAATAAGTGGGAAACGCCAAGAGCACCTGCTTGCCGTTCAAATGAGGGGCGACGTCACGGAACACGTGGGCAGCACGACGTTTGTGTCGTGATGGGAACGGTCGAGGCTAAATACGCGCGGCGGGACGACGGCGATGGCGGCGACGATCACCGCGACAATCGCTCCGGCATGACGGGGCAACTGGGACCGCTGAATCTTGAAGGGGCCCTCTCGGCTCGCTGGGCGGCGTCATCGAATCGGTTCACAGACCGATAGCAATGCGACCGTCAACGACAACATCGCCGCGCGAAAGGTAGCATGAGCCGAATCGTCCGGGGAGGAGATCTCAGAGCGGCAGTGGGCGAAGAGTCCCCGGATGGGGTAACGAACTCGACTGACAGCGTCAATGACGACAGAGTCATTGCGCTGAAGAACCAGAGCCGGAGGTTGCGGCGCCAGACGATGAGGGCTACGATGAGCACGATGACGATCCCGAGACCGAAATATTGAAACGAGAGCGGAGTGCTTGGTAGCTCTCGTGTCGGCGCTATCTTGGCTCAGCTCGGTCCTTCCCACGCCGGTGCCGGATAGACAAAGTCTTCAGTACGACGTTGCTGAACGGCTGGGAAATCCGTTCGGCCAGATCATCCAGAGAACGGGCAGGGCCTCGAGGGCGAACACGCCGCATAGGCGAGGAGGGCGAACGCGGTGGCCCGCCCACGCCGAGGCCAACGACGGCGGGGCGCGCTTGTGCTCAGGGTGTTCGGGGATGCAGAGCGCCGTACACCCGATCAAGGCGATCCTCCCACGCCAACGATCGCAACGATCAGCAAGATCTCAGTCGAGATAAAGAACTGCAGCACAACCAGCAGTCCGAGCACCACGCCGACCAGCACGGGTCGGCGTTTCTGACGGAGGAAGAGCTCATCCAGGCAGAGCAGGATCAACGGAGGTATGAACGCCGTTCCGAGATTGAACCACCCCTGGGTAAGGCTGACGAGGATGAATGGACAGAATCCATAAAAGAGGCCGCCCACGAATGCCGCCGGTGCCCACGACACCCATCTGCGCAAAAGGATGTACATGGCCAGTGCGGAAAGCACGGGAGCCAATGTCAACGCGAACGTTCAGACTGGCCACAGGACCGAAGATCCAGGTCACCGGGAACAGAGGAAGGCTGAGGGTGAGCTGGTTGGGGTTCGCCATCAGATTGATCCCGGTCGGATGGTTCATGAAAGAGGAGTAAAAGAGGCTGAAGCCATGGGTCATCGCATAGGCGGGCCACTCCACGTCCCACATAGCTCCCGCACTGTCTCCACATCCACAGGTGGTGGTCGAGGACGGGTGACCTGTCCACACGTGCAACCAGACAAAGAGCGACAAAGCCAAATAGGTTCCGCCGGCAAGCAGCACGCCGCGCCAACGATGAGCCGGTGCGATCTCTGAATTGGGCAATGGCGCTGGACCTGGCTGCCGGCCGACGGCGACAACCCGAGGCGCCCGAGTGGGTTCTTGGACTCGACCGTCATGACCGTCGCACTCTCCGATCTGGAAGCGTGCTCATGCGGGGACGTGGATGTCTGCCAACGGCAACCCTGTCGTCCTCGAGCCGCCGCAACTCTCATCCCCCACTCGCGCCTGTCATGGGTCCGGCCAGCACTTTTCCTTGAACACTCATCCACTGACAGCGTGGACGATGCACGTCACTCGACCAGCAACGCCCCCTCAACGCTCGACCAACTGGTAAATGCACTTCACACGCAAGGCTTGGCGCACCGATGGCTGCAATGGGGAGTAGCGTGACCCCTTCGCCTTCGAATGAGCTGATCAGCCCTAGTGAGTTGGGTGAGCGTTGTGGTGGGGTTCGGGTGAAGTAGAGCCGCCAAAGCAATAGTTCTGAGGTTCCGAAAGGAATCTTCCAGACGTGTACGAGCAAGGAGTCGATCGTGGGAACCCCTATGGGGACAACCGGCTACGAGACGCCTGACACCACAAGAGAAGACCCTGCCGGGTGCAGCAAGGGTGATCGGCGGGCCATGACCTTCGCCTCGTGGATGGATCGACCTCTCTCGGGAGGCAGGTGCCTCCTGGGATGGGTAGCCGCCACCGCCGTTTTCTTCGCATGGGTCCGACTCTTCGGTGGACCGGCCTACGTCGATGCCGTCGAATCGGTCTACTCAACGTGGGCCATTGCCCACGGACATCTGGCATGTGCATACCCTCCGGGAACTCCGTACCACTTCGCAGGCATCGGACATCCCATTCCTTTCATCGCGCCGCTTTGGCCTCTGATCTCCGGTGGAGTGGCAGCCCTAACCCAGATCGGCCACAGCGTTCCGTTTCCCACTTCGGCTGCGCTGGGTCCTCATTGCTCTACTGCCCTGACGGCCATGATCCGCTGGTCGACCCGGTCGGGAGCGTTGACCACCAGCATGAAAGTCGGATATCTGTGCTGGTTTCCCCTTATGGCGGGGGTGGTTGCGGTGCTCAGGGCGTCAGGCCGCGGCCGCAGCCGTTGGGAGCCCGCGGTGCTCCTCGCAGTGGCCTGCGTCCCGTGTGTGCTGATGCCTCTCGTCGATGATTTTCACCCCCAGGATCTCCTCGCCATGGGATTGGCGCTCGGTGGGGTGGCCTGTGCACAGAGGGGTTCGTGGGTCTGGGCCGGGGTACTGCTCGGGCCTGGCTGTGACGTCGCAGCAGTTCGCGCTGACTTGTGCTCGCTCCCCCTTATCGTCGTCGTGCCGGCTAATCGAAGGATGCGATTCGCCGCAGCAGCGCTGGCGCCGCGGTGGCGATCGTCCTGCCGATGGTCGCCGGTGAGTTCTGGCCGTGCCCTCGGACCGGTGTTCATCGGGTCGGGCAATACGCCCTCGGTCGGCGGAACGGTGGTTTGGGAGCTGCACCTTCACGGTGCCCTGCTGGTAGGCGTATCCCGTGTTCTGCCGATAGTGCTGGCCATGGTTCTCGCGGCGTGGGCCCTGCGACGCCTTGGCCCGGCCATTCTCGAACCTGTACCGCTGATGGCTCTGGTAGCCACATCGTTGAGCTTGCGGCTGGTCTTCGAGCAAAACCTGTTCGGGTACTACTTCATGGCGCTCGCCGTGTCGCTCGTCGTGCTTGACGCCGTCCGCAGGCACATCCGCGGGCAGCTCGTGGCCTGGATCGCCTTGGTGGCCCTGGCCTTTGACCCGGCTCCCTGGCAGCTCCAATTACCCCAATACCTGCCACCCGTACTCATGGCGGTGGTCCTCTGCCTCATCGTGCGCGACCTCCTGCAGGGCCGCATCCGGTGGTATCTCGTTGGCGTGGTTCACGCTGGTTGCAGCTGCCTTTGCCAAGTTTCCCATCGTGAGCCTTCCGCTTCGCCACCTACTCCCGACCTGGCTCTGGCAGATAATTCTCGTCCCTATCGGCTTCTGGCTCGCCATAGGACCGCTTATCTCATTCAAAAGCGCTCCGGCCGTATCCGAGCAGCAGGTCACGACACAGAGTTCGGGTCCGGAGCCGCAATGGCTCTACGAGGCGGCAGTACGAGCCCTGGCCGATGAACCGACCTCGTCGCGTCCATCGAGTTCGGCTATTTCACCCCGGGGCGCCAGTCACCCGAGCCGACTGGTGTCAACGCTCGACCTGAACCGAACCGTTTCCGGATGGTGGTGCACCGTAGGTTGGCTGGTCGCGGCAGCCACCTTGATCGGGTGGACGCAACTACTCCATGGTCCGAGTCAGGCGGACTCGTTTGAATCGGCTTACTCAACCTGGGCGATCGCGCACGGCCACCTGGCATGTGCATACCCTCCCACCGCTCGGGACTCCCCACTGATTGCACCACTCTGGCCGTTGCTCTCTGGTGGGGCGGCGGCGATCACTCCATCTCGGCCACGGCGTTCCGTTTCCATCTGCAAGTGAACTCGGCCCGCACTGTAGGACCGCAGTCACCGCCATGACGCAATGGTCGACTCGATCCAACGTACTCCCCTCTACTGTCCGCCTCGGCTATTTGAGCTGGTTCGCACTTCTTGGGGGTGCCGTTGCTGTTCTCCGTGCGTCGGGTCGTGGTCGTAGCCGCTGGGAGTTGCTGACGTTAATTCTCATAGCGTGTACCCCCCCGGTCTTCATGCCCGTCCAGCGTTTCTTTCATCCCGAGGACCTCCTCGCGATGGGGCTAGCGCTCGGAGGAGTGGCCTGCGCTCGGCGAGGCTCGTGGGCCTGGGCCGGAGCATTGCTTGGCCTCGCCGTCACCTCCCAACAGTTCGCGCTGCTGGTGCTGCGCCCCTCTTCGTCGTGGCACCGGGAACCGCAGAGTGCGCTTCACAGGAGCGGCGATCGGCGCTGCCGCGGTGATCGTCCTGCCGATGGTCGCAGTGAGCTCTGGGCGTGCCCTCGGTGCAATCCTCATCGGATCGGGCAATACGCCGTCGCAAGGTGGAACGTTGCTTTGGGAACTCCACCTCCACGGTGTTCTGCTGGTGGGCTGCTCTCGCGTTCTGCCGATCATTCTCGCCATGGTCCTCGCCTCGTGGACCGTGCGACGGCTCGGCCCGGCTGTGCTCGAACCTGTCCCGCTGCTGGCCCTGGTCGCCACCTCGCTCAGCTTCCGGCTCGTGTTCGAGCAAAACCTGTTCGGCTTCTACTTCATGGCGCTTGCCGTAGCGCTTATCCTCCTTGACGCCGTCCGGGGACATATCACGAGACAATTGGTGGCGTGGCTCGCCCTGCTGACCTTGGCCTTTGATCCAGTGCCGTGGGGAAGCAACCCAATCCCCAATAGCGTTCACCCCTGGATGTTGCAAATCGTGCTCGTCCCCATCGGAGTGCTCATGGCGAGCCGCCCGCTCATTTCGCTCTCACGCCAGGGAGTCGATTCTCATTTGTACTCCGACTCATTGCTCGGAGAGACGACCCTCCATGGAGACTTCGGGATGCGCCAACAGTCGGGCAGCGTCGCCCACCGCAGCTGATTCTCAGCCCTAGGCTGTTCGCGCCGTTCGCACTCAGCCGAGCCTCGTGCGAGGTCATACCATGCACTCTGCAGGCGCCCACCGGCGGAACTCCCAATCCCGCGCACGCGACGCACAGGGCAGGGCAAAGTTGGGTTGCCGTTGGGTTGCGGTGGAGAGCACGGAGACTCCGGCCCGTCAGGCTGGTACTCATGAGCGGCGCCCCCCTACCCGACCTCGCTCCGAGGGTTTCATGAAGCCCCATCGGATCACCCTCCTGGTGATTGTGGTCGGTTTCGCCACGAGCGTCGGGGGTTTCCTGGCCGATCAATTCCCCTGGGTCTCGCTCTTGCTGGGACTCCTCTTGACCTTGGCTTTCGCTGCCCTGCTCGATGTTGCGATCGGCCGCCGCGACGTGGCACTCCGACTGGTCCATGAGCTCGAAGTGAAGAACTCCCAGCTCGACGAGGCCCTTTCCCGTCAAGCGGAGACCGAGCAGAGCCTCCGGCAGGCTCAGCGCATGGAGGCGGTGGGGCAACTCGCCGGCGGTATCGCCCATGACTTCAACAACTTGTTGCAGGCGATCCTGAGTTACTCCGAGTTCCTGGCGGACGGCCTGGCACCCGAGAGTGATCTCCAACAGGACGTGGCAGAGGTGCAAAAGGCGGCCCACCGAGCGGCCGGCTTGACCCGGCAACTGCTCGTCTTCAGCCGCCATTACGTCACTGAGCCCATGCTGATCGACCTCAACGCGTCCGTTCGCAACGCAGAACACCTGTTGCGCACCACTCTGGGCGAGGACATACAGCTCGAGTGCCTGACGGCAGAGGAGCCGTACCTGGTGCTCGCCGACCCCGGCGACCTCGAACTGCTGCTGATGAACCTGGCCATCAACGCACGAGACGCCATGCCATGTGGCGGCGACATATCGGTCAGGGTCGACGCCGTCGAACTCGGCGCGCGGCGACGACGATGCACGTCGAATCTTCCCGCAGGATCCTTCGCCCGCATCGGGGTCACCGACAACGGTCACGGCATGACCCCCGAAGTGGCGGCCAAGGCGTTCGAGCCGTTCTTCACGACCAAGGAGACGGGGCGCGGCGCCGGCCTGGGCCTGGCCATGGTCTACGGGATTGCCACCAGGGCCGGCGGCAGCGCATCCATCTCGACCGCCGGCGGGATGGGAACGACGATCACGGTGCTCTTCCCGCTCTCCGACGACGACTCCCACTTGGTCGATCGCCCGATGGCGCACGACATGCGCGAGAGCATCCCGGTGTCGCCATGAGCTCGACCGTGACCTTCCCGAGAACGGGCCCGGACGCGAAGATCCTGATTGTCGACGACGAGGAGCCGATCCGCCGCTCCCTCGTCCGCCTCCTCGACCGGGTGGGTTTCGACTGCGCCACCGCAGCCGACGCCGCCGAGGCTCGCCGGCTCCTCACGGCGGAGGAGTTCGATCTGATGCTGTGCGACGTGACCATGCCGGGAGAGAGCGGATTCTCCCTGCTGGCCCACGCCCACCATGAGCACCCGGAGCTGGCCGTGATAATGGTGACCGCGATCGATTCGCCCAGCACCACGGACCCGGCGTCCCGTCATGGCGCCTACGGCTGCATCCTCAAGCCGTTCGACACCAACGTGATCCTCATCAACGTTGTCGGTGCGCTGAACCGCAGGGCTGAAATGATCAGCGAGATCGCGCGCAACCGTGGCGCCGAGGCTGACAACTCCGACCGCGTCGCCGAGGTGACTTCGCTGTTGACGACCCTCGCCGCCGAGGACATCGCGCAATCGCCCAACCGGGCCGAAACGGTCAGGCGCGTCGCGCTGGCGGCAGAGTGGCGAGAACCCAATCCCGAGACTGCGCTTCACCTCGAGCGGGTACGGGAGAACTCCGCTCGACTGGCCACCCTGGTGGGCCTGCCCGCTCCCGAAGCTGAACTCCTCGGTTTGGCCAGCCAATTGCACGATGTCGGCAAGGTCGGTATCCCCGATTCGATCGTCCTCAACCCGAGGCTGCTGACCGAAGACGAGCGCCTCACCATGCAGGGTCACACCCAGGACGGCTTCAAGATGCTGATGGGTTCCGACTCGCCCCTGCTCAAACTGGGCTCTCTCATCGCCCTCTCGCATCATGAGCGATTCGACGGGAACGGCTACCCCCATCGTCTCGTCGGAAACGCCATTCCGCTGGAAGCCAGAATCGTCGCCATTGCCGATGTCTTCGACGCGTTGCGGAGCAAGCGGGCCTACAAGCGGGCGTATTCGCTCCAGGAATCCTTCGAGATCCTCCGGAACCGGCGTCGGGCGCAACTCGACCCCGAGCTCCTCGACCTGTTCATCAACGACTTCGAAATAGGCACAGGGAGATAGTTCATGCTCGCACTGCTGGTCGGCTACTGCGCCCTCTTCGGGCTGGTCGTCGGATCGTTCTTGAACGTGGTCATCTACCGCGTTCCCCGCAAAGAGTCCATCGTGTCGCCGCGGTCGGCCTGTCCGACCTGCGATGTCCCCATCGCACCAAAAGACAACGTCCCCATCCTGTCCTGGCTCTACCTGCGGGGACGGTGCCGGAACTGTCACTCCCCCATTTCGATGCGCTATCCCCTCGTCGAGGCCGCCACGGCCGGGCTGTTCGCCGGTGTGGCGGCCCGCATCGGCTTCTCGTGGGCCCTCCCGGCCTACCTCGTGTTGGCGGCGGGACTGCTGGCATTGGCCTGCACCGACATGGAACACCTGCTCCTCCCCAAGAGAATCGTCTACCCGGTCCTCGGACTTGTCGGCGCCCTCCTCGTGGTGGCGGCCGCGATCACGGGACACTGGCACAACCTCGTTGTGGCAGGCATCAGCGGTGCCATCTGGTTCGCCATCTTCTTCGCCATGAACTTCATCAGTCCCCGCTCGCTGGGTTTCGGCGATGTCCGCCTCGCCCCGGTGCTCGGACTGGCGCTCGGATGGCTCGGGGTGCGCTACGTCCTGCTCGGGTTCTTCGCAGCGAACTTGATCGGAGCCGTCATCGGGATCGCTCTCATCGCCTCGAAGCGCATGAGTCGCCAGCAGCAGATCCCCTACGGGGTGTTCCTGGCCGTGGGCACGCTGCTGGCCATTTTCGCCGGGCCGGAACTGCTCCGACCCTTCCATTCACTCCGGGTCTGAGACCCAGCGAGCTACGAGCTACGAGTCGGGCATCGGCCCGCGCCGCTCGAATCGGTAACCCACGCCGCGCACCGTCGTGATCCAGCGAGGATGGTCGGGGTCCACCTCTATCTTCCGGCGCACCCTCCGGATGTGCTCGGTCACCGTCGCTTCGTCCTGCCATTCACTCGATGACGACCACACGTTCTGCAGCAGCTGCTGGCGCGAGAACACCTGACGGGGCGAAGAGGCGAGGAAGGCCAGAAGGTTGAATTCCATAGCGGTCAGCTCAATGAGCTCGCCGCCGCGCTCCACCTCCCGGGTGGTGAGATCGATGCGCAGCTCGCCGAACGTCAATCCCGAACTGGGTGCCGGAACGTCCGGGGCCGCCGGCGCCGGGCGGGCGCGGCGCAGGACTGTCTCGATACGGGCCGAGAGCTCGCCACGCGAGAAGGGCTTCACGATGTAGTCGTCGGCGCCCATCCGCAGGCCGGCGATCCGGTCGCCCTCCAGACCCCGACCGGTCAGGAAGACAGCAGGTACATCGCTCTTCTGGCGCAGCTTGACCAGTAGGTCGCGGCCGTCCTCGCCGCCGAGGACTACGTCTAAGAGGACCAGGTCAGGGGCCCCTTCGGCCACCGCCCGGAGTGCTCCGGCGGAATCGGTGGCCATCTCGACCTCGTACCCGTCGGACTCCAGCACCCTTTTGAGCAGGTCACTTATGTCAGGATCGTCCTCGACGATCAGGATCTTCACCAAAACCTCCGTGCTCACCCCCATCCCCCCAAGCGTAATCCTATTGGTCCTGGTAAACGTGGATTACCGGCAGCTTCACGGAAATTCTTCCTTGCCCGGCCGTCGGCGGCCCGGGGTTTTGCGATACCGCCACCACCGCCTGTTCGCCTGCCGATTGGGCTGACCGCCTGACGCGTCCGTTGCGGTTTCGACGACACGGGCGTAGCGGTTCGGTGTGATCCAGTCCGCACCCTCGACCAGATAGAGCGTGCGAAGGTCGAGCGGACCAATCGCTTCACGCAACGTGTCGTGCTTTGCAAAGTGAGCGTTGCACCAGGCTCGCAACCTAAGAATGTGCGTTGTCGGGAAGTTGGCACACTCTTGGACGAACGTTGGGGCCTACACCAGATGCCACTCAGGTGACGCACGTAAATTTGACCTCATGGACTGCACTACAGATCGCATTCAACGACGTGATGAGCGCGCGCAAAGTTCCGGATTCACGCTTATCGAACTTCTCATCGTCATCGTCGTCCTCGGCATCCTCGCGGCCGTGGTCGTATTCGCTCTCGGTTCAGTCACAAGCAAGAGTGCCAAGGCCGCGTGTGCTGCTGACGCCAAGACAGTCGAGACGGCTGTTGCGGCGTATGAGGCCAACGGCAACGGAACGAGTCCGACCTCGACGAACCTCACCTCGAGCGCCACCACTGGTGGACCGTATCTGCGCAGCTGGCCTTCCAACTCGGCGCATTACTACATCAGCCTCGGAGCCATCACGGGCTCGCCGAGTGACCAGGTACAGGTTTCCCCGGGCTCGGCGACTCCCACGCAGTCCCTCGTGGGTCCCTTTCGACACCGAGAGCAGCACGACGGGCTGCAACGCAGTCACGTAAGAACCCGGTGAGGTCATGGGCAGGCTCAACCGGTGGTCGGCAACGAACTCGTGAGCCTCCTCTGCGATGGCGTCATATGGCTGGGGGACTTCCGTGGCCTCCGTTTTAGGCTGCGCTGGATCCGCCTCGGCCGCGCTGACCCTAGAGAGATCGGTCCCTTTAGGTAACGCAAGAGGCCTTTGGCGTTCTCGATTGATCTTCGCTGCCAAGGCGAATCCGGATCGCAGACCGGGGTGTCAGTGTCGATGGTGAATTCAACATGGTTCGCCATCCTTGCCTGATCACAAGTGATGTTGGCCAAAGTTCGACGCTGCTCCTTTTGGCGGACCCGTTCGCAAACATGCACGCCGAATACTGTTCGCGACCGCCATTGGACCTCACCTTACGGGTAACACTTTAGGCAGAGCGATCCACGGATCGGACAAGGTCCCTGAGCGATTCATTGCGCCCGATGTCAGGAGGGTCTGTGCACGCTTTCGGTTGGGCCGGCACCCTTAGGGCCTCGAGATGCTTGCCGGCACTCACAATGACTGAACCATCGCTCTCGTGCAGCCGATCTCTGTTCAGATGTCTCGGACGATTCACCCCTTCGCTCGCAGTCGAGGCACTGGCTCTTTCTGTACAGCGGTCAAGCCCCGGGTCCAAACGGCAGCCACCTTGCAATCAACGAGCATCTATTAGTTGGTCATCGTGTTGGATGAGTAGCTAGCCCGCACGTTTCACGAAGCCGGGATGAACACAGCCTGATTGCGGCGGAAAAGCCCTTCTTCTTTGGGAAACTTGTAGCTGCGAAACAAACAAGGATGCCCAAGAGAAGGGCACTTCCAAAACATAGCAACCCGGGTCCGTCGTTGTCAGTGACCGCCGATGGCAAGGGTGTCGCCTCCCACGCAGGTACCCGATTGCTGTCGAGATGGCCGATTTCGCGGGCATGACCAGCGCTTTGAGCGACGCCCTAGCGCCGGCGGTGCAGCGCAAGAGGCGTCACGATCCGGGCCGGGTCCTGCTCGACGTAGCCCTCACCTTGGCCGACGGCGGCGACTGTCTTTCCGACCTGTCGTGCTCCACGATGAGCCGACCCTCTTCGGTGCCGTGGCGTCCTCCCCAACGGCCAACCGGGTGGTCGATTCAGTCGACGCCGATCGACTGGGCGCCATAAGGGCAGCACAAGCGAAAGCCCGTGCACACGCCTCGGCTGCCGGGCTCTCTCCGGTGCGCAGCACCGGACCGCTAATCCTGGACTTCGATGCCAACTTGGTCGACGCCCACAGCGACAAGGTCGGAGCGGCTCCGACCTACTCCTGTTGACTGAACTACCTGTGCCTGACACTGGGGTTATCCCATCTGATGAGAGCCTGGGCTGGCTACGGTCCGATCCATGAGCGAAGAACGTGATCTCTCGGTGCTGATCGTGCCGAGGTCGGGCGGGGTCGTTGCTGGTGGTGACTTGTGGGAACCCGTCCGAATCGTTGATGCCGCTGGTGATCCGGTGACCGCGGTGGCGACGTTTGTGAAGGACCTGCAGGCATCGGGCCCGTTCGGAATCGACGCAGCGCTCCTATGCGATGGACCTCCTGCGCTGGTTCCGGTTCCTTTGGACTATCGAGGTCCCATGGGATCAGGCAACCCGAACAGAGGCCCGCGACTTCTGCCGATGGCTCGCTTTTGTCCCAAGGCGCCACGAGGCGCCTCCACCATCCGGTCGATGAGCAACGTGCCAAACCCGGTGACCGGCAAGTCCCGCCCCGGGCGCACGTACGCGACCACGACCCGTGCGCACTCGGAGACCGTCCTGCGGGTTTTCTACGACTTCCACCGCGATGTCGGGACAGGCCCGATGGTCAACCCCGTCCCGCTGTCGAGGGATCGTAGCGGTGGCCGGGCCAATGCCCATCACAACCCAATGGAGCCCTACCGCAATGATCGGGTCGGCCTCTACCGGCCGAGGGTGGCCCGGCGGATCCCCCGCTGCATTCCCGATGCGCTGTTCAATCAGGTGTTCGCCGAACTCGGTTCGCACCGGGACCGGGCGCTCGTCGCCCTATGGGTGTCGACGGCGGCCCGTGCCCTCCGAACTGCTCGGGGCGCGCTGTAGCGACGTCGATCCGGGTCAGCAGTTGGTCACGGTGGTTCGCAAGGGGTCCCGCTCCCTTCAGCAGCTCCCGGCTTCCCCCGATGCCTTCGTGTGGCTCCGGCTCTACCAGTCTGAGATCGATCAGGAGATACCGACCGGGAGTGATGATCCGTTGTGGTGGACAAGGCGTCGCCCGTTCCGGCCACTCAATTACCACGCTGCACGAGCCATGTTCGGCCGCGCCGCTGCGGCACTCGGTGCCGACTGGACCCTGCACGACCTTCGTCATACCGCCGCCTACCGGATGGCCCGGACCCAGCGCTGCCGTTGTCCGACGTGCAATGGGTCCTCGGGCACGCCCATCTTTCGACGACGCAGTTGTACCTGACGCCGATGCCCGGCGACGTGATTGCAGGGGTCCTCGCTCACCATCGGCGTCGCCAGCCCCTGGCCGCACCGGACCTGTCGGGAGGCGCCGCCGATGTGCCAAGCAGCTATCGGCCCGAATCGCTCGACGTGCTGTTCGGTGGTCAGAACTCGTGACCGTCGTTGACGACCGACTTGGGATCAGCGTCGGCGCACCGGAGATTGGCCCGGACATGCGCCAGCTCTGGGACCGGTTTCCCCCCGCGAAACCCGGGAAGGAAATTGGCCAGCGACCGAACGGCCGAGTGAGTCAGTCTTGGCCGAGATGATTGCCGCCTCGTGCGATCTCGACGAGACCGGGGCGCAACAACGGCGTCGACTGGGGATGGTCCGGCTGCTGGGCTGGCTGTCCGAACAGTCCGGTGACACCTGGCAACAGCGGTGGGAGTCCAGCGGGGCAGACATCTCCGGAACGCGGATTGGTGGAAGCCGATGCTGGCGTGGGCACGCCCTCAGAGGCCCCACTGCGGGGTGACCTTGTCGAGCAACCTGCGGGTCTGCCGCGCTCATGCTGGTCTGTGCCGATGTAATCCGCCCGACCGTGGAGTGGGTCTTCAATCCGCGGGCGCCGCAGAACCTGGTCCCACTTATGGCGGCGCTGCGAGACCCTGGCGGCTTCACTGAACTCGGCGCCCTCTGTGACGCCTCGCCCGCAGGACGGACCCTTAAAGGAGCTGCCTTGCGTCGTGCCGCCACCATTTTGGTGGTCAAGGGAGGGACACTTCGCGGCGTCACCGTGGGCGACTGCCTTGAGCTGTCGCTTGCCATCGACGGCCGAACGCTGCGGTCGAACAAGGCCATGGGCTTCTACCAGCTGCTCCATGAGATGGGCGTCTTCGAGCCGGGGGCTCCGACGACGCTCCGGGCTTTCGGCACCGGCGGCCAACTCAGTCCGGCCCAGCTAATCGACCGCTATGCCATCGCCTGTCGCCCCGTTCGTGACCTCCTCGTCGCTTACCTTGCCGAACGCCAGCCAATGCTCGATCACACGACAATGCGGAACCTGGCATTTCACCTGGGAGGGCTCTTCTCCACGATCTTGAGCGCCACCATCCTGGTATTGCCTCGTTACGTCTGGCACCCGAAGTCTCAGCAGCCTGGAAGCAGCGAATGATGATGAAGTCCCGCCGACTCGTTGGACCAGACGGTGAGGCGACCGAGGTCTTCGAACGACGAGCGGACGGCAAGGGCGTGTTGGCAGCTGTGCGTGCCTTTTACCTCGACATCGCCCAGTGGGCGATGGAGGATCCTGGCCGGTGGGGACCGTGGGCCGCACCGTGACCCATCCGCACCGAAGACCTCGCTCGACAAAAGGAGATTCGTTCGCGCAAGTCACGGATGGACCAGCGGACCCGCGAGCGGCTCCCTCTCCTGGCGATGCTCCAGAGTCGGGTCGACGCTGAGCGGCTGACGACAGCCCCTGCCTGCAGGCCGCCGAGGCCGCACAGCCCGGTGCCTCTTTCACAATCGGGACCCGGACCCTGCATCGCGCCAAAGGGTCCGGCGACCCCATGGCATGGGTGTGGGTCAACGACCCCGAGTGTCCCAAGCGTCGGGATGCAACCGGAGAGGAGGATCGAGCGTTTTGGACCTGGGCGGCGGTCGAAACGCTGCGACACACCGGGATCAGGATCGAAGAACTCACCGAACTCAGCCATCACAGCCTTATCCAATACTCGGTTCCCGACACCGGTGAGATGGTGCCGTTGTTGCAGATAGCGCCCTCCAAGACCGATACCGAGCGGCTGTTGGTCATCAGTCCCGAGCTGGCCGACGTTCTCGCTGCGACCATTGGTCGGATCCGAGACCACGATGGAGCCGTCGCCTGCGTCGCGTCCTACGATTCTCACGAGCGCGTCTGGAATGCGCCCATGCCGCTCCTGTTCCAGCGCCGGTTCGGGATCGGAAATCGATCGATCCCGGCCGACACGATACGCGGATGGATCGGCGGGGCGCTCGAGGACGCTGGCATCAAGGATGCCTCGGGACGGCCTCTCCGGTTCACCCCGCACGACTTCCGCAGGATGTTCATCACCGACGTGATCATGCACGGCATGCCCCCACACATCGCCCAGCTCGTGGCCGGTCATCGCGATATCAATACGACCATGGGATACAAGGCTGTCTACCCCGAGGAGGTGATCAACGGGCACCGGGCCTTCATCGCTCGCCGGCGAGCGTTGCGGCCTAGCGCCGAATACCGCGTGCCAACCGAACAGGAGTGGGATCAATTCCTCGGCCACTTCGAACGGCGCAAGGTCGCACTCGGCACCTGCGGCGGTTCCTACGCCACACCATGCATCCACGAACACGCCTGCGTGCGCTGTCCGCTGCTTACGGCCTGACCTGGCCCAGCGTGGCGGCTCATCGAGGTTCGTGACATCCTGATCGCCCGCATTGCAGAAGCCAGGGACCACGGATGGCTCGGCGAAGCTGACGGTCTCCAGATCAGCCTTGCTGGGGCCCGCCAGAAGCTCGACCAGCTCGACCAGATGACGGCCGCACGTTCGACAGCGTCCATCTCGGCATGCCGACATTTCCACAGATTGCTGGCCGTGTGAGCACTGCGCAAACACCTGTTCGATGACCGACCAAGACAACCCTGCGCACCCGAGTTGCCAAGTGCAGAGAACAAGCATGGCTATGGCTTTTCCCCGTTGGCCTGCTTTCTCGATGCCATCAACGAGGCGTTGGCCATGTTGTTGCGTCCGGGCAATCGAGCACCCCACAATGTTGATGACCACATCGAGGTGCTGGACGTCGCCCTGTCCCAGTTGCCGGTCAAGCCGCTGGGCCTTGACCACGACGACGGCGTCGCCATGTTGGCGCGCACCGATAGCGCCGGGGCCACGCACGAATTCGCCGAGGCCCTCGTCGAGCGGGGCCTCGACTTCTCCATCGGTTTTGCGATGCGAAAGGGCGTCAGATTGGCCATTTTTGCCCTCCCGACCTCGGCGTGGACCGAGGCCATCACGTCCGATTGCGAGATCCACGAAGGGGCAGAGGTCGCTGAGCTGACGAACCTCGATCTGTCCGCTTGGCCCTCAGGCTCCCGAGCGATCGCTCGACGAGAAGAACCCCATGACGAAGCCCAGTTCAACCTCTTTGACCCGAACGGCTGGCGCCACCAGGTCTTCATCACCAACTCGACCGACACCGACATCACCTACCTCGAAGCCGCGCCATCGCGGCCACACCCGAGTGGAGGACCGCATCCGCTGTGCCAAAGACACCGGGCTGCGCAACCCCCTTCGGCGACTTCGCCAGCAACGCCTGCTGGATCGAGTTGATCTGCGTGGCCCAGGACCTCATCGCCTTCACCCAGGGCCTCGTGCTCGAGGGCGACCTGGCCAAGGCGGAACCCAAGCCTCTGCGTTACGCCCTCATGCACACGGCGGGCCGGCTCAGCACCACCTCACGGCGGACAACGCCGGCCCTCCAGCGCGAATGGCCCTGAGCCAGCGCATTGGCCGATGCCTTCACCCGACTGCGATCCCTTCCCCTGATTACCTGAAGCGGGTCGTGCCGACAATCAGAGCCACATCGCCCCGAAGCTCCTTCCCGCCCCGCAACCGGCCCACCGCGTCGTTTTTGAGCCCGACGGTCAGTCGCACGACGGCATTGATCACATCACCATCCTGCCGAGTCACCTGGTTGCGCTCCCGGCGCCTTTACGACCAGGTGGAATCAGAGTTGAGTCATTAACGAAACATCTGGGCTAGGACATCACCACCCGCCCGAGGGTGTCGCTGCTATGAAGCCGAGCATCTCTGCCAGCAAGCCCGCTCTGTTCGGTCCCTGGTCGCAACACGTTCGTCTCGAATAGAGCTGCATTGCCAGCGTCGGTGGACTCCCCGCTCGGCCAATCGTTGGCCCCGATACACCCCTCCCCCGCGATATGTATCGACATCCGAGTGCATTCAAAGCACCGGGCAGATTCGCAATTCATTGGGCCACAGGTTGACGATGAACTTCCGAGCACGCTCGACGTCTCGAGGGAGTCGATGCAGATTTCGCGAAAATGAGGCCGGCGCCGGAATGCTCTACCTCGGCAGCGGCCGGCACGCCCGCAACACGATCTCGATCCGAGTACAGAGGTCGCCCCTTGAAGAGAACGTCGCCCTTCTGCGTAGCGCGACCAGCATCTCCCACCGATCCTCGCCTCCGCGCCCGAGTTCAAGAAGAACCAGCTCAGACGCAGCATGCTTCGGCCCCGCCCGGAGTACCCACCGGTGGAGCTACGCCTCGCGTCCCCCCACACTCGAACCAACCATCGTCACATCAGGGATGACGGGATCGAAATTGGGCAACGCTGGGTGAGGGCGATAGGAAAGAAGTGGTCCGACCGCGGGTGCGATACCTGTGGTGAGGAGCACAATCTGCCAGGACCAAATTCGGTAACAACCTGCGCATCGGTTCAACCGTCCAGGGAGGCAGCTTGGCGAAGGCCGGGATTCACAAGGGTGAGCCATGCCACCGGATACCAGCGGATCCGGCCACGGATGGCGTCGGACGCAATGAACAACGAAGCGATCACCATAAGAGTGATCGGGAGATACAGGCGTACGTTCAAGCCCCACGGCTGACCGTTGGAAAGTTCTCCCCAGGGCACGGGATTGAACGCCAGAACCAGAAGCCCGAGCCACGCCACCAGATGTCCACGGATGCGGCCGACGACGACATCGAGCAGAACAAGTGACACTGCGAGGGCCATGAAGTAGTACCCATAGAGGTTCTGTTCGAAGACCAGCCTAGGACTAAGCGACGTCGCGATGAGCGCCACTAACGGAACGGGGTCCATAACGGCCGATCCCAGCCGCAGCACGGCCCAGCGGGCGAGGAACATCGAGACGACTATCGGCAAGATTCGGGAAA
>CAWFTV010000017.1:0-48222 GCA_963818915.1 uncultured Acidimicrobiaceae bacterium
CGTGTTGACGGGAACCAACCCGATCTTGACGGCGGCGAAGCAGGCCTGCAGATATTCGGGGCAGTTGTACAGGTAGACCGCGATCTTGTCCTGCTGGACGACGCCCTGGTCGAGGAGGAACTGGGCCACCCCGTCGGCACCGCGGTCGAAGTCGGCCCAACTCACGTGGCGGTCGCCCTGGGTGACGGCGATGGCGTCGGGCCGGACATCGGCCACGGTCTCCCACACATCTGCGTAATTCCAGTTCGTCATCCCACGCTCCTGTGCCGCGTCCCCCGGCGCCCCCTCGGCGCAACCTCCAGCCTACGCTTTCGGGGGTGGACCTCGGCCTGCCCGGAGATGATGATCCCCGCCGGAGCAATGTAAAGGAGTGGTTGGCGGCCCACCCGAAACCGACCGGTCGCCTGTTGGCTGAAGCGGGCTACGTGGTGCCGCACTGGCCCGCTCCCTTCGGCCGAGACGCCGATCCGCTGACCCAACTGGTCATCGACGACGAGTTGCGGGCGGCGGGGGTGCGCCGGCCCGTCAACCCCATCGGCATCGGGTGGGCCGGGCCGACGCTGCTCTACGCCGGGACGGCGGAGCAGAAGGAACGGTGGTTGTGGCCGCTGCTGGCGGGCGAGGAGTTCTGGTGCCAGCTGTTCAGCGAGCCCGGTGCGGGCTCCGACCTGGCGGCATTGCGCACCACGGCCGCGCGCGACGGCGACCACTACGTCATCAACGGGCAGAAGGTGTGGACCAGCTACGCCCATATCGCCCAATGGGGCATCCTGCTGGCCCGCACCGATCCGACCGCCACGAAGCATGCGGGCATCTCGTACTTCGTCTGCCCGATACGCGCACCTGGTATCGAGGTGCGCGCCCTCGTCGATATGACTGGCGAGCACGCCTTCAACGAGGTCTTCTTCACTGACGTCCGCATCCCGGCGGACCACCTCGTCGGGGCGGAGAACGGTGGCTGGGAATCGGCCAAAGTCACCTGGGCAACGAGCGTGTATCGCTGTCGGGGGAGGGCGCGCTGTGGGGGATGGGGCCGACGGCGGATGATCTCGTCGAGTTGGTCCGGGGCGTCGAGGCCGGCGTGGGCGGGGGCGGGGTTGCGGTTGGCGGCGACGGCACGGGCGAGGCTGTGGTCGGCGGCGACGGCACGGGCGAGGCTGTGGTCGATCCCGTGGGCGTGGGCGTGGGCGACGCTGTGGTCGATCCCGTGGGCGTGGGCGTGGGCGACGCTGTGGTCGATCCGCCCGCTGCGGGACCGACTGGTGTCCGTGTGGATGGAGAGCGGGTACTGCGCGTGCTGCGACTGCGCACGGTCTCGGCCGTGCTGGCGGGGCGGTCGCCGGGGGCGGAAGCGTCGGTCCGCAAAGCCATCGCCGATGCCCACGGCCAGCATGTGATGGGACTGGGGCGGGACCTGGCGGGGGCGAACGGGATGCTGCGCGGGACCGCGCCCGTGGCCGCCGGGGACCGCGCCCGCCGGGACCGCGCCCCTGCCCGTGCGTGCCGGCGGGGCCGCCTCCGCCACCGACTCCACGTGGTCCCGCGGCTTCCTGTTCTCGCCGGCGTTGACCATTGGTGGGGGTACCGCAGAAGTCCAGCGCAACATCGTGGCCGAGAAGGTGCTCGGCCTGCCACGCGACCCCTGAACGGGACAGTGCCCGTCCGGGCTTGGCCGATCTCAGCGATTTCCCAGACGCCACTGCCCCTCAGTCACAGGAACGTCGGGCAAGATGTAAGCCACATGCCCGGAAACGTGACCGACACGCCGCCATTGCCGCTGTTGCCCGTCGGTGCCGGCAGCGGCGACAGCACGCCCGCTCCTGCCAGCCCCGGCGCCCCGGCAGCCCCGGCAGGTCAACCCCCGTGGGCTATCTCGGCATGCTCGATTTCTTCCGTGTAGCGGCCTGCGCCTGTGTGCTGGGGCAGCACTCCTTCATCTGGACCGGTATGTCCCACAACGACGTCGGGACCGGCTTCATCACCATGCTGCACTTCACCCGCAACGCCTTCTTCTTCCTGACCGGTCTGGTCGTCTGCTACGCGCAGATAACCCGCCCCCGTTCAGTTTGGGGATTTTGGAGCCGGCGCTACATACAGCTCGGCGTGCCGTACCTGGCCTGGACGGTCATCTACGTCGTGTTCACCGTGCTGCGCCCCGGCGGCCAATGGGATCAGGCTCACGTCTACTTCTGGACCGACATACGCATCGGCTATTACCAGCTCTACGTGATCGTCGTGATTTTCCAGTTCTATCTGGTGTTTCCGTTCCTCTTTAAGCTGCTGCAGTCCACCTCCACGCGTGCCCATGTGCTGATCGCATCGCTCAGCGTCGCCATCGCGCTGTTGATCGGCGTCGACCTCCACTTCAATCCTGACCTCGGCGTGCTCGGCCACGCCATCCACGACATCGGGAATGGTTGGGTGTGGTCGCGCAACCTGGTCAGTTACCAGGCGTACTTCGTGGTCGGCATGGTGGTGGCGTTCCACTACGAGGAGGTGGTGCAATTCGTCCAGCGCTGGCATCGCCAGATCCTGGCGGCCTGCGCCGGGGTCGGCCTGACGACGCTGTGTGGTACCTGGTTGTGATTGTGCAGGGGCGAGCACCGCTTCGGCGTCGGATGTCTTCAACCCATCGCCATCTTGTGGTCGTTCGGAGCTATCGCGGGGTTCTTCGCCCTGAGTTGGCTGTGGGATCAGCGGCGAACCGCGCGCGCGCAGTTCGAGGACGGCTCGGGGCCGGGGGCGTCCTCGGTCAGGCGGCCTCGACTGCTCTCCATCACCTACCTGGCGGAACTAACCGGCGGCTTCTATTTCTGCCATGTCCTCTTCATCAACATGGTCCGGGCCATCGTGTATTCGAACTCTCGGCGGGGAGCACTGGGCGTGGCCGCTGAGGACCGCCATCTTCTACGTGGGAACGGCCATCGTCGCCGTGGCATTCGTGTCGCTCATTGTGCGCAGCCCCCTGCGCTGGGTCCTTGGCGGTCCGGTTCGAGCCGAACAAAGGGTTCGGGACAATGCCGAGGTGGCGCTCCTGGCCGCTCGGGAGGAGGAGTTAGCGACTTAGAACTTGAGCGGCCCAGCGTCCCCGAAGCCCTGACGAACGCCCTGGCCGGCCCGGGCGACGAGTTTTTCGGGTTCGTACAGCATGAGATAGGCGTTGATGGCGTGGTCCCGTGATCGGTTCTTGAAGACCGACGCCAGTATCTCGGGGTCATCGGACTCGTCCTCGTGCACGAACACCTCGAGAATGGGCGTGTTGGTCATGAGCTGCGCCGTCATGATCCCGGTGGAGGCCTCATGGGCGCATACCTTGTCGACCGCCTCCTTGCCCGGCATCCCCAAGGCCACGATGATGCGGCAGCCGTCTTCTTCAATGAGCTTCTTGGCGGCGACCGCCAAGTCCTTGAAGCCGGGGACGGTTCGCCGGATGGTCGTGAAGCGGGTGCCGTATCCGGGACATTGCTTCAGCGCATCGAGCGCCTCCCCGCCCATGTCATAGCGAGCGAACATGGTATCGACGACGCCGATGGTGTCCATGCCGTCCATTCTCGCGGAGGGGGCCCGCGGGTCGTTCACTCCCTGGTGAACGCCCAGGCGGAGGCCTCTGATACACCTCTACTTCACACTGCCGACATGGCCGTGAGATTGGAACCAGCAGCGCCTGCCGCACCCCCAGCGGCCCCGGCGTCCGTCGCGCCCCCAGCGCCCCCAGCGCCCCCAGCGCCGATGGACCCAATACCGGGTGAACCACCCCCGGCGGCCCGAGGACGCTCGATGCGACGGCGCCCTCCGTGTCGGGACTCAGGTGCCGACCCTCGGTCACACGAACTCGCCGAGCGCATTGCAGCGCGTGGTCGTGAGCTCTCCGCTGTTCAACGGGCCCTGTTCGCGGATATCGCGGAATTCGATCGATCTGAGGCGTGGCGAGGAGATGGTGCGGTTTCGATGGTGGCGTGGCTGACGGAACGGTGCCGGGTGAGCGGTATGACTGCCCGTGTGTGGGTGCGAGCCGCGACGCAGCTCGAGTCGCTTCCTCATCTGGCCGCTGCCCTTGCCGATGGCACGCTCTCGCTCGATGCGGTGGGTCCTCTCGCCGACGTCGCCACGCCCGAAACCGACTCCCAGCTGGCGGCGGCATCGGTGCACTGGAGCGTGAAGCAGGCCCGAGAGTTGGCGGCATCACACCGCGGCGCCACGGACGCCGCCGCAGCACGCCGGTTCGAGCACCGATCGCTGCGCTTCAACGATGCCAAAGCCACCGTTTGGATGGCATTCACCCAGGACGACTATGCCGTCGCAAAAGCAGCACTGATCGCCCGCGTGTCCTGGGCTGGATCGCAGAGTTCGGGGAGTTCAGGGCGAGTTCGGGCAGTTCAGGCAGTTCGGGGAGTTCGGGCAGTTCAGGCAGTCGGAGCCCTATGTCGGCGCCAACGTGGGAGAAGAAGACCCACTTGGGTATGTGACGTTCGATCAACGGCTCTACGACGGTTTCATGCAAATGTGTCGAGCAGCCGACCGTTCCACCACCGGCGCTGACCACCCAAACGGTTCTCATCGCCCCAACCACTCCGATCGCCGCAACGGCCCCGACGGCCGCAACGGCCCTGACGGCCCGGTCGAGACCCCAGCGGCGGATGGAGCCGATATCGCCCCACCATGGTTGTGCACGCCGATCTGGGATTTCTAATCGGTTCGCATCCGGGTGGTGGTGCCGATCTGGCCGGCGTAGGTCCGATCTCACAAGAGGTGGCGCGACGCCTGGCCTGCGATTCCAGAGTGGTGTTCTCGGTTGAGCACGGCGATGGCTCCATCCTCGATCAAAAACGCGTGCGCCGCAGCCCCACCATGGCCCAACGGATTGAGATCGCGCGCCGGGACAAAGGCTGTCGCTTCGCGAGTTGTTCCTTCGTCGACTTCACGGAAGTTCATCACATGGTCCACTGGGTGCGTGGCGGGGAGACCAATCTCTCGAACCTCATCACTTTGTGCGGACGGCACCATCGTGCGGTGCACGAATTGGGATGGACCATGAAGGGCAGCGCCGATGACGTAGTGACTTTCGAGGGTCCGCATGGCCATCGGATGACGTCGGCGCCCTCGCCAACGTGGCGAAGCAAAGGTTCGGTACCGATGCGGCGTTGATGCCGATTGGCGCGGCTCAGGCCGGCTCAGGCGGGCTCAGGCTGGCTCGACGGTTCTCAGGCCGGCTCAGGCCGGCTCGGCGGTTCGAGGGGCGCGCCCGTTCAGGCGGAACGCCGGTCAGGCGGCTCCACCGCTCAGGCGGAACGCAACTCCGCGTGATCCCGGCAGCGGGCCACCCATCCGGTCGGCACCACACGGACGGTCATCCGCCGTCCACATGAAGGGCAGAACCTGGGCGGGTCGAGCGCGCGGCTGCACCCCCCGCAGTCGGACGCGGGCCGACCGCAGCCGCTGCAGAATCCGGCGGCGGGTTGGGTCCCGGACCCGGCGACGGGCCGGGCTCCGGCCCCGGCACGGGTCGGGCCCCGGCCCCGGTGGCGGCGGACACCTAGATGACGGCAGTGAGCGCGCCGATGGGCATGCGCAGGTCGGCCAGCATCTGGAGGTCCTCGTCCGACGAGCGGCCCAGCGTCGTGAGGTAGTTGCCGACAATCAGGGCATTGATACCGGCGGTCATCCCGATGGCCTGGAGGTCCCGCAAGGTGACCTCGCGCCCGCCGGCGTAGCGGAGGATGACTGAGGGCAGGGCGAGGCGGAACAGGGCGATCCAGCGGACGGCTTCCCAGGCGCCCACGATCGGCCGCTCACCCAAGGGCGTCCCGGGCCGTGGGTTGAGGAAATTGATCGGGACCTCGGTCGGTTCGAGTTCTTGGAGTTGCAGCAGCAGTTCGACGCGCTGGGCGTCGGATTCCCCCATCCCGATCAGGGCGCCGCAGCAAAGCTCCATCCCATTGCTCCGGACGAGCCGACAAGTTTCCGCCCGCTCATCCCAGGTGTGCGTGGTGACGACGGAGGGGAAGAATCGAGCGCGCCGTCTCGACGTTGTGGTTGTAGCGGTGGACGCCTCCCTCCGCCAACCGTGTGGCCTGATCTTCGGTCAGGACGCCGGCGCTGACGGCGACGTTGAGCCCCGTCTCTTCACCGATCAGCGGCACGAGCTCCAAGAGGCGCTGCATCGTGCGTTCGTCGGGGCCACGCACCGCCAGCACGATGCAGAACTCTGACGCGCCGAGTGCGGCAGTTTCCCGGGCTGCGGCGAGAACCTCCTCGGTATCGAGGAAGGGCGTGGCCTTGACCGGCGTGTCGAAGCGGGATGACTGCGAGCAGAAGTGACAGTCCTCGGGACATCCGCCGGTCTTGGCCGAGAGGATCCCCTCAATCTCGACTTCGGGCCCACACCAGTCGAGCCGGACCTGGTGGGCGAGTGACGCCAACGCCATGACGGCGCCGTCCGGCAGAGCGGCCAGGGCGGTCAGCTCGGCACCGGTCAAGAGGCGGTGCTCGTCGAGGAGCGCACGTTCAGCGCCGGCTATCACGGCCCGCTCGGCCGGACTCAGCGGCGCCTGGGGCGGCGGCGGCGGCGGGGGCGGGGGGCGTGACGGTGGGACGGAAGGTGAGAGGCGTCGCGGTAGGCACGAGGCACACGGTAGTGGCAGGGTGGGGTTCGCCGGTAGCCGAGTGGTAGACCACGTTGGCAGCCGGTGCGGACAGATGCCGCCAGCGTGAAGACAGCACGAAAGAGGAGACGATGGCCTGGGATTTCTCGACCGAGCCCGAATTCGAGGAGAAGCTCGAGTGGATGCGTGGATTCGTGCGGAGCGACATCTTCCCGCTCGAGACGCTCTCGCTTACGTATGACCAGGTCAAGGTGGCTATTCGCCCGTTGCAGGAGGAGGTCAAGGCGCAGGGGCTGTGGGCCGCCCACCTGCCCCCTGACCTCGGGGGGATGGGCTTCGGCCAGGTGAAATTGGGGCTGATGCACGAGATCCTGGGCCAGACGCCCTACGGCCCGGTCGTCTTCGGCAACAACGCTCCCGACTCCGGCAACGCCGAGCTCCTGGCCATCGGCATCGCCAATTCCGGCAACGAGGAGCAGCGTCGCCGGTGGTTGCAGCCACTCCTCGACGGGGACCTCCGCAGTGCCTTCTCCATGACCGAGCCCAATACGGCGGGCTCAGACCCGACCCTGCTCACCACCTCGGCCGTCCGTGACGGCGACGAGTACGTCATCAACGGCCACAAGTGGTTCACCAGCAACGGGTCGGTGGCTGACTTCCTCATCGTCATGGCGGTGACCAATCCCGACATCCACCCGTACCAGGGCTCGTCGATGCTCATCGTCCCCGTCGACACACCCGGGGTCGACATCGTGCGTGACGTGGCCACCATGGAGGACCCCGATACCCCCTACGGCCGCTTCGGCAACCACGCCGAGATCATCTACCGCGACGTGCGCATCCCGGTCGGGAACCTGGTGGGGCGCGAAGGCGACGGGTTCCAACTGGCCCAACAGCGCCTCGGACCCGGTCGGATCCACCACTGCATGCGCTGGTTGGGCCAGTCCCGCCGCGCCTTCGACATGCTCTGCGAGCGGGCCGTCTCGCGGTTCGCCCACGGCTCCGTGCTGGCCGAGAAGCAGACGGTGCAGAACTGGGTGGCCGATTCGCTGGCGGAGATGCAGGCCGCCCGGCTGATGACGCTGCACGCGGCCTGGAAGATGGACCAAGAAGGGCAGGCCGCCGCCCGGGTCGATATCGCCATGATCAAGTACTACGGCGCTGCCGTGCTCTACAACGTCATCGACCGCGCCGTCCAGGTGCACGGCGCCCTCGGCTACTCGTGTGATCTACCGCTGGAGTCGATGTACCGGGCCGCCCGGGCCGCCCGGATTTACGACGGGCCGGACGAGGTGCACCGCCAAACGGTGGCGAGGCGGGTCCTCAAGGGCTACGTGGCGACGGAGGTGCCGACCGAGCACATCCCGACCCGGCGGATCGAGGCCCAGCGACAGTTCGCCGACCTGCTCGAGTCGCTCACCATCAACTCGTAGGCACGGGGGCGAGCAGCTCGTACCCACGAGCGGCCAACAGGGCACCCTCCAGCGCCGCCGCCGTGCGCAACACGACCAGATCGGCGTGCTGGGGCCCCACCAACTGCAGCCCGACCGGCAGCCCGGCGCCGTTCAGGCCGGCGCACACGGTGGCGGCCGGCGAGCGGGTCATGTTGAAGGGGTACGTGAACTGGGCCCAGTTGGGCGTCGGAGCACCGTTGGTCGTGCCCTGGCCCTCGCCCACCAGGGGCACCACGCCGGCACAGGTGGGCGTGACCAAGATGCGCGCCTCGTGGAACAGCTCGATGAGCGTCAGGTTCATGCGGTGGAAGCGGTCGAAGACCCGCACCAGCTCCTCCGCCGTGGTCGATTGGGCGGCGTCGACGATGGCCCGCAGCACGGGGTCGATCTCCTCCCACCTCGGATGCCCCATGAAGGGCCGCATGGTGCGCAGCTGGCAGACCCCCATGACGGTGAGGAAGTCGGCCACCGGGTCGGTGTCGAAGACCGTCTCAACCTCGATCACCTCGGCGCCGAGCGATTCGAGCACCTCGATCGCCCGTCGGCAGATGGCGAGCACTTCGGCGTCTACGTCGGCGTAGCCCAGGGTCGGGGCCCAGACCACGCGGACGGGGACGTGAGGATCTTCTATCGCCGCCAGCCACGATGCTTCAGGGCGTGGCAGGGAGCGCAGGTCGGACGGGTCGGGGCCGACGGCCACATCGAGGGCGGTCACGACGTCGGCGATCCGGCGGGCCATGGGACCGTTGGTGGAGAGGTCGAGCCAGCCGGGCGGGTTGGGGCCGCCGCCGGGCACCCGCCCGAGCGAGGGCTTCATGCCCGAGAGGCCGCAGACGGCCGAGGGGATCCGGATCGACCCGCCCCCGTCGGAACCGGTGGCCAGCGGCACCATGCCCGCGGCCAGGGCGGCCGCCGCCCCGCCCGACGACCCACCGGCGCCGTAGGCGGGGTTGAAGGGGTTGGCGGTGGCGCCGAACAGGGCATTGGCCGTGTTGCCCGTCCAGGCGAACTCGGGCAGGTTGGTCTTCCCGACGACCACGCACCCGGCGCCCCGCAGGCGGGCCACGAAGGGGCTGTCCCCGGTGGCGGGGGGCGCATCGGCCAGGACCGGTGCGCCGAAGGTGGAGCGGTAGCCCACGGCGTCGTGGTTGTCCTTGACCGCCAGCGGGATCCCCGCCAGTGCTCCGGGATCGCCGCCCTTCGCCGTGACCTCGTCGACCGCGGCGGCCTCCGCCAGCGCCCGCTCGGCATCGACGGCCACGAAGGCGTTGTAGGTGGGGTTCAGGGCATCGATGCGCTCGAGGGCGAGCGTGGTCAGCTCACGGGCGCTGACCTGGCGGGCGCGCACGGCAGTCGGCCAGGTCGGCCAGGGAGGTGGTGCGGAAGTCGATGGGGGCGTCGATGGGCGTCATGGGGCGGTCAGTCGGCGGAGGGCGAGAGGCCGGCCAGGGCCTCCCCGAGGTCGACCCCGATCGGGATGACGGCGAGGGCGGGGATGGTGATGCCGCTGTCCATGTACCGCTTGATGTGGGCCCGGCACTCGGCGAAGGAGCCGTGCACGATGAGGTCGTCGACCACCTCGTCGGGGATGGCGGCCAGGGCGCCCTTACGGTCGCCGGCGGCCCAGGCGTCCCACATGGGCTGGAGGGCCGGGCCCCGGCCCAGCCACCGGTGGAACTCCGCATAGGCGTTGACGTTGAGGTAGGACGTGATCATGCGCCGCCCGACCGTGCGCACCATGTCGGTGTCCTCGGAGGGGATGACGAAGATCCGGGCCACGACTTCATGGCCCTCGCCGCCGGCTGCCTCGACCTCGGCCACCGACTGGCGTACGTCCTCGGCGCTCAACCAGTTGAGGATGACCCCGTCGGCCTCCTTGCCGGCCAGATGGAGCATGCCGGGGCGCAGGGCGGCCAGGTAGATGTCGGGCTGCTGCTCGGGGACCCGGGCCAGGCGGAAGCCGGTGACGGTGAACCCCTCGTAGGCCGCCGTGACCTTCTCGCCGGTGAGGGCCAGGCGCAGGAACCGCAACGTGTCGCGCACCCGGCGGTACTGGTTCTCGAAGGCCAGCCCGTTCCAGTTGGCCACGATCACTTCTGATGACGCCCCGAGTCCGAAGGCGAACCGCCCCGGAGCGGCATCGGCCAGCGAGGCGACGCTCTGGGCCAGGAGCGCCGGACCGCGTGTGTAAGCGGGCGTGATGGCGACGCCGAGCTTGAGCGTGGGCTCCCAGGCCGCGGCGAGGGTCAGGGGTGTGAAGCCGTCGGACCCGTCGACCTCGGCCGACCACAGATCGGTGTACCCGAGGGTGCGCAGGCGGGCGAACCACTCTTTGTGGGCGTGGAGGGGGACCGTATCGAGGGGGATCGTGATGCCGTAGCGGGATCCGCCGGTCCAGCCGTCGTTGCCGTCCGTCATGCGTCGTGCCTCGTTCCGGTCGCCGGAGTGGGGGAATCGGGGGGCGGTGCGGGAGCCGGGCGCGGGGGCAGGTGCGTCGGCGGGCGGCGGGGGCGTCGGGCGGGGGATTTGCCGTTTGCGCTGGCCGGTGCGGAGCCCAGGGGCCGCCGGGGCCGCTGGAGCCGCCCGTGGAGCCGGCCGCCGGAGCCGCCAGGGGCGCTGCGGGGGCCGCCCCCGCCGCCGGGGCCAGGGTCGCGGTCGGGGCCGCCACCGAGCTCGGGCCCAGGCCCACGCCCAGGCCCGGGCCCACGGCCAGGCCCAGGCCCCCGGTCTCGACCTCGGGGTCGGCCTGAAACTCGGCGTCGTCGAATGCCAGGGCGGCTTGCGTCCGCTGCTCCTCTTCGTCGTCGGACGACGGCACCTCGATACCCCAGCGGGCCATGCCCTCCTCCATCCGCCTGATGACCGTCTCGATCACCTCGACCCGCCCGTTGCGCTTGCTCTCCGACGAGATCACGTCCCAGGGGGCCAACCGGCCGCTGGTCAGACGCAGCATGTCGGAGACGGCATCGTTGTACTGCGGGCGTTTCTCGCGGTTGCGCCAGTCCTCGGCCGTCAGCTTCCAGGACTTGAGCGCGTCGTCCCGCCGGCGCTCGAAGCGGCGGAGCTGTTCCTCGTGGGACATGTGCATCCAGAGTTTGATCACCACCATGCCCTCTTCGGCCAGCGAGTGCTCGAAGTCGTTGATCTCGTCATAGGCCCGGCGCCACTGCACCTCGGTGGCCAGGTCCTCCACGCGCTCGACCAGGACGCGGCCGTACCAGCTGCGATCGAAGATGGTCATCCCGCCCCATCCCGGCAGGGGCGGCCAGAAACGCCAGAGGAAGTGGTGCCGGAGCTCGTCGGGCGTGGGGGCAGCGAAGGGCGCGATGTGCACGTGACGCGGATCGAGCGGCTCGACCAGGCGCTTGATCGCCCCACCCTTGCCGGCGGCGTCCCACCCCTCGAAGACGATGCAGACGGGAGGGCCCAGTTTCCCGCCGCTGAGCTGGCCACCGTTGATCAACCGGAGATGCAGGATCCGGAGTTGCGCCTTGCGGAGGCGTTTGGCCTCCTCGTCCTTCGAGAGGCGCGCCGAGAGGTCGGCGTCCTCCAGCCGCGCGTAGCCGTGGTCCGGGTGGGGGGTCACGCCGCCTATTGAAGCCGATCCGGCCTCAGCACGCAGGTTGGGGCCGCTCGTGCGCCGCCTCCGCCCGCAACCGCCCCACGGCATCGACGACCCGACGCACCAACGCGCCCTCGCCCGCGATGACGAGCAGCTCCTGGTTGGACAGATGCGACACCCGCCCCACCTTGACCCCCGACGGGTCGAAGATCCCGATGCGGGCGCCGACATAGCGGGCCGAATCGAAGGCCAACGTGGCCACGTCCCGGCCCTCCCCGCAGAGTGTCTCGAGCTCGTCGACACCCAACCAGGCCTCATCGTTGTAGGAGAGCACCAGCAGCTCGCAGTCGACGCTGCGCACCACCTGGCGGAGCGCGTCGGGCATGGTCCGCTTCGAGTTGAACGCGCTGTGCGTGGCCGGGTCGCGAGCGTCGATCCTCTTACAGGCGATGCCGTAGGGCTCGGGCGCATCCCAGGCCACGAGGGTCTCCCACACGTGGTAGTTCGTGAAGTAGCGATGCTGGTTATAGGGCGGATCGAGATACGCCAGGTCGAACGCCCCCAGCGCAGGCGCTACCACCAGCGCGTCGCCGAGCACCGCCCGCCCTTCTCCGGGGAGGAGCTCGGGCACCCGCAGCGTCAACGGGTTGGACGAACGCGGCGCCCACTGCTTCACGTAGGCCATCTGCACGCCGGTGGTCGAGTCCACCCGGTCGGCCGCCTCGATGAGGCTGGTCAACAGGATCGGGTACAAGGGTGAGTCCGCATAGTCCCGGCCAATGGCGTCGCGCACGGCATCTATCCGGGCGGCGTTGAACGATTGGAAGAATCGAGCCTGCCGGCTGAACGTGTCGTGGACATAGCCGGGTTTGCCCGGGAGCTCGTTGAGATGGCCGATGGCTGCGGTCAGCGCCGTCATGTCGACGGCGGCAGCATCGGCCTGTATGTAGCACTGGGCGAAGACGTGGGCGTAGCGAGCCGTGTCGACCGCGGTGACGTCGAGACCTTGCGCCTTGAAGGCCTGAGCGACGCGGGTGGTGCCGGTGAACAGATCGAGGGCGGTGCGTGCACCGGAGGCGGCACAGATCTCCGAGAGCACCGGCACCAGGCGGCGCTTCGAGCCCAGATACTTGATCATTCGCTTACCCTACGATGACCCGGTGACGATTCCGGGGAGCCACGGGGCGGGCGGGGCCGGCGGGGCCGGCGGGGCGGCCCGAGGTTCGGCCACAGGTGGCGGCGATGGGGTCGGGGGTGACGACGCGCACTGGGTGCGGTGGCACCAGGGCTATGAGGACCCCGACTCCGCTCTCTCGATGCGACTCCGCCTTGTGCAAGAGGGCGTGCGTGAGGTGCTCGATCACGCCGCACCCGGGCCGATCCGCATCGTGAGCATCTGCGCCGGGCAGGGGCGGGACGTGATCGACGTCGTGGCCGCCCATCGGCGTCGCACCGACGTACGGGCGCGCCTGGTGGAACTCGATGCGGCGCTGGTTGCATTCGCCCGGGAGCGCGCCGCCGCCGCCGGCGTCGCAGACCAGATCGAGATCGTGCACGGCGACGCGTCCCTCGTCCGCTCCTACGCCGGTGCTCTCCCGGCCGACCTCGTTCTCGTCTGCGGCGTGTTCGGCAATATCAGTGACGGGGATATTCGGGCGACCGTATCGAGGATGCCGGCGTTCTGCGCACCCGGGGGAACGGTCGTGTGGACCCGTCATACGCGGCCGCCCGATCTGACGCCGTCGGTCCGTGGCTGGTTCGCCGAAGCGGGGTTCGTAGAGAAGTCGTTCGTGGCTCCCTCTCCCTACGTGCTCAGCATCGGTTGCCACCAGTTGGTCGGCGGAGCGGACGGGGTCGGGAGGATGGCGGTGGAGCGGACGGCGGCACCCTCGATCCGGATCTCCGCCTCTTCGACTTCATCGGCGACGGGTCCCTTCCCGGGCGTAGGGGCCCGTCCGGCGTAGGGCCCGTCCGGCGTAGGGCCCGTCCGGCGTAGGGCTCGTCCGGCGTCCCGCCGGGTCAGTCGGCGCCGTGGTGCACGTACATGGTCTGGATGGCGACCCGGCCCGGACCATGCAGCTCGGCCAGGTAGAGGTCGTGGCTGAAGGCCCCCGTCCGCACCTTCTGGTGTGACGTCTCCAGGTTCACCGTCGAGTCCTTGTAGAGAAACGCCCCCGGCTCGACCAGGATCGTCTCGCCGGCGGCCAAGGTCCGTTGGAACACGTTCCCGCAGCCGTGGAGGAGCAGGAGGCCGGTCTCGCCCTTGGTGACGAAGCGGTCCAAGAACATCCCGTCTCCGCCGTGAAGATGTTGGTCAGGCCCTTCAGGCGCACGAACGAGTAGTCGAGGGAATGGGTGCCCGCCAGGAAGGCATGACCGCGCACGTCGATCTCCGTCCCCGGGTCGAGCGGAAGGACGACCAGCTCGCCTGCGGCGTCCCGGGAGACGGCGATACGACCGGGGCCCGTCGCCACGTTGAGGACCCGGGGCATCCCGCCCGCCATGCGCTGGATGCCGCCGCCGACGTCCATCACCGAGATCGCCAGGCTCGGCTCCTTCCAGAGCACGACGTGGTGCTCGAAGAACACCGCGTCGCCCGCGGCCAGAGCCAGCTCCGCCACCGGGACGATTGCGCCGTCGACCTGACAGGTCGAGTTGGAGAAACCGAAACGGGTGAGATCCCGGAGTTGGGGCACCTCGGTCCAGCCGGCATCGGTGACCTTGTACTGCTCGTCGAGCGGGGCACCACACGTGGCGCAGGTGGTTTGTCCAGGCTCGCTCTGGGCCTTGCACCACTGGCACTCGATCAGGTCCATGATCCCGTTCTTCTCAGTGGCCCGCGGACGGGCGGTGGGCGAAGGGAATGCCGAAGGCGATGCCGATGCCGATGCCGATGCCGATTCCGGTCACCGGCGCACGGCTCAGTTGGTGCACTGGCTACGCGACCGCAGTGCCGCAGGAATCACAAAAGCGTGCTCCCGGCCGGAGCTCGGCTTGGCAGTTGGCGCACTGCGCTTGCATCTTGGAGCCGCAGGAGTCACAGAACTTCGCTCCGTCGCGGACCTGGGCGTGGCAACTCGGGCACTCGACGGTGGACGGTGCCACCGGCTGGGCGTCAGCGCGTAGGCGCACCCGCCGGAGCGGTGCCAGGGGGGGCAGCAGTTGGCGCCGCGGCAGCGACCGGGTACCCCGCGGCGCCCACCGGGGCACCTGCGAAGTTCGGGGCCTCCGGGGTTTGATACGGGGCCTGCGCGGGTGCGGCAGCGGCCTGGCCGGCCAACCCCATCCCCATGCCCACGATCATCGGATTGGACCCGCCGCCGCCTTGGGCCATGCCCTGCCCCATCCCCTGGAGGGCCTCGGCCTGGGACGCCTGGAGGAACCCGCCGGCGAGCTTGGAGTAGGCGTAGTCGTTGGCCAGCTTCTTCAGCTTCTCGCTGTCCTCCTCGGCCAGGTTCACGTCGAGGTTGCCGAAGCGACAGATGGAGACGCCGTAGTCGGCCAGCTGGATATTGGCGGCCGGCATGGTGGCGGCTTCGATGTCCGGGCTGTGTTGGGAGAGGCCAAGGATGGGCCACGCCCCCGAGGCCAGCTGCGTGGTCACCGAGGTGCGGGTGACCTTGAGCAGTTGCTGGCCGACCCAACCGGTGACGGCGTCGTTGTCCGCCACGTCCACCGTGCCCACCAGGTTCAAGATGAGCTTCGTGGGGTCGTCCACCTTGAGTGCGTACTCACCGAAGGCCCGCATGGTGACGATCAGGCCGGACATGGGGTCTTGGATGTCGTCCAGTCGGCCGCCGAAGCGCACGTTCGGGTACTCGCGCGTGCCGACGAAGTAGAGCTCCGCTTTGAAGGCGTTGCCGGCCGAAGCCCAGTCGATGAACATGCCGAGGAAGGGCAGTTCTGAGGCGTCGAGGGTGTGCTGGCCCGGAGGCAGGACGCCCATCACCTTGCCCTGGCTCATGAAGACGGCTTGCGCGTCGGGCTCCACGATGGCCCGGGCGAATTTCCGGATGTTGTCGTCGGGCCATTTGAAGACGATCTGGCCCTTTGAACTGTCAGGCGCAGCGATGAATTCCCGTCGTGACTCGTTGAGCAAACCCATGGAACGCCCCTTCCTGCCGTCGGTAGGCTAATGGTAGATGCGATTTTGCTCCGGTGTCTCCAATGGGAGGTGAGGTGAGCGCTGGCGAGGCCGAGCTGTTCCCGTTGACCGAGGGGGAGCGGGACACCGCCCTGGCCGCTCTGGTGCGCGCCACCGGGGCCGGCCAGTTGAGCCTCGAGGAATTCGACCGGCGGACCGAACTCGTTCTGACGACCCCATCGCGCACCGAGTTCGCCGCCGCCACGGGTGGCCTGGAGGTCATTCCACCGGGGCGAGCCAAGCGACGATGGTTCGTCCCGTTCGGCAACCGGCTGGTGCGGGGGCGGTTCTTCATGGCCGGGCGCACCAGCGCTTTTGTCGTGATGGGCGAGATCCACCTGGACCTCCGGGGAGCGGTGTTTCTCGTGCCGGAACCGAGGCTCAGGGTCACGGCGCTCGTCGGCAACCTCCGGGTGCTCGTGCCCAGCGGGGTCCAGGTGGTGGTCGATCAGCGCTCCCTGTTCGGCGGTCGCCGCATCAGCACCTACGGTCCACCGGCGAGTGCCTCCCGGCCGCGGCTGGCGATCTCGATGCTCGACGTCCTCGGGAGCGTCAAGGTCACCAACGACGAGGCGACGTGGAGCCCGGCGCTCATGGGGCCGGGATGACCACGACCGGCGCGACGACGGCATGACCCGGCGCCGGGGTGTCGGGATGACCGCGGCACGGTGCCGGGATGACGGCGCCACGGTGAGGCGGCCGGGCTCCAAACTGTGGCACGCTTGGCCCGGACCACTGGGGTGGGCGCAGCCCACGATGCGCTATGGCGCAGAACGCCTTGGGGGGAGCATGTGACTGTGACCGTGACGGACACCGGACAGCGGGTCGAGTGCCAGTGGTGCCACGCCCACAACCTCCCCGAGGCTCCGAGCTGTGACCGCTGCGGCGCCCCGCTCGACCAACGCGACCGGGTCAGCGACGCCGGTTGGCGCCAGGCTCCCCGCCTCAGGGACCAGACGCAGATCCACTTCGGGTCGAGCACCGTCCAAGTCGACGGCGACATGGTCCCGGTGGCCGAGCTGGCACTCGACGCCGCCGACTCGGTCTTCTTCGAGCATCACGCCATGCTCTGGAAGGACGAGACCGTCCCGATGTCGGTCATGGACACCCCCGGCGGGTCGAAGCGGCTCCTCGGGGACATGCCGTTCGTCCTGAGTGTGGCCCACGGGCCGGGACACCTGGCCCTCTCGCGCGACGCTGCAGGCGAGCTCGTGGTCCTGCCCATCGACGGCACCTCGGTCGTCGAATTGCGGGGCCACGCCCTGTTGGTGGCCTCGGGCACCATGACGTATTCGTTCTCCAAGGCGTCCGGGCTCAAGACGGCGCTCCTCTCCGGGACCGGGCTGTACCTCGACCGGTTCGAAGCGACGGGAGAACCCGGGGTCATCGTGGTGCACGGCTTCGGCAACGTCTTCGAGCGCACATTGGCCGAAGGCGAGATGATCCACGTCGAGCCGGGGGGCTTCTTGTACAAGGACGCGTCGGTCTCCATGGAGGTGATGTCGGTCGACCTGGCCGCCGGCGCCGACGGCGCAAGCAAGGTCAAGGCGGCCAAGGACATGGCCGGGCGGGGATTCCGCGGGCTGAAGGCCGCCCGGGCCCTCATGAAGGACGGGGTCTCGGGTGCCGTCGGGCAAGTACTCGGCGGGGGCGGTGCCGCCGTGCTGGGAGAAGCTCTGTCCTCCAGCCGGGCCGCCACCTTCATGGCCCTGACGGGGCCGGGGCGTGTCGGTATCCAGTCCATGTACCTCGACCGGGCGACGGGCTGACGGCGACAGGGCCGGTGACGGGATGACAGCGGCAGGGACAGGGACAGCGACCACGGCGAATTGGATGACGATCGAATGAGGGCCCGACAACCATGACCGACACCATGACGTACACCTGCCCCTACTGCCGGCGGCCCTCGACCGGCGAGGGAGGGAGCTGCCCGAACTGTGGCGCGCCGGTCGACATCGAGCTGCGGACGACGGCCGGCGGCTGGACCGAGCTGCCACCAATCGCCGACATGGCCAGGATTCAGGTTGGCCACTCCCAGGTGGAGGTGAGCGGCCGCTCTGTGCCGGCGGCCGACTGGAACCTGGCCGCAGGGGAAGGGGTTTATTTCCCGCACCACGTCCTGTTGTGGCAGGAACCGTCGGTACAGCTGGCGCCCATGTCGATGCGTCGGGCGTGGAAGCGGATGCGGGCCGGCCTGCCACTGGTCATGCTCACGGCCCACGGTCCCGGACGGATCGCCTTTTCGCACGACACCGCGGGTGAGGTCATTGCCCTGCCCCTCCAGGCAGGCGCGTCCGTCGACGTCTGCGAAGGTCGCCTTTTGACCGCCAGCGAGGGGGTCGAGTACGACTGGCAGGACTCAAACGTCTGGTACTCGACGTCGGGCGGGACCGACGCCGCCGACACCGGCGCCGGTCTGAGCGTGCTGAACATGGGGCTCAAGCTCGGCGGCCTGGCCGACGACCACCGCGATGACCGCCGGAACGAGACTCAGTGGCATTACCCGCTCGGGCGCTACGTGGACCATTTCACGGCGGGGCAGCAGCCCGGCGTGGTCATGATCGGCGCAGGCGGTGCCGCCTTCATCCGGGACCTCGCCGACGGCGAGTCGCTCTTGGTGAAGCCGCCGGCGCTGCTCTTCAAGGATCCGTCGGTCTCCATGCAGCTCCACGTCGAGTACCCGAAGGCCGGCATGAAGCTGTGGCGCTCGTGGGGCAACCGGTACCTGTGGCTCCGGTTGCACGGCCCGGGTCGGGTGGGGGTCGAGTCCTGCTACGTGGCCAAGGAGGACCCTGGCACCGACTTCCACGACACCTCGGGGGCGACCCAGCAACTCTGGCACTGAGGACGATTAGGGGGCCGTCTTCGGCTTGGTGTCGTCCGTTGCGTCCGTTGCGTCCGATGCATCCGTTGCATCCGTTGTCCCAGAGTGCATGGCGGACGCGCCGGGGGGACCGGGGACCTCGACGATGGGATCGTCGCGATCGTCGAACTCGGTCCGCAGGGCGCGAGACATGACGGCGTGCTGGAAGTAGAGCGTCGTGATGTAGGTGAGCTCGAGGATCGCCTCGTCGGGCAGGCGCCGACGCAGCTCGGCGAAGAGGTCGTCAGGCACCCTCCCATGCGCGTAGACGAGGCAGTCGGTGTAGGCCAGCACGGCTCGCTCGGTGGCGTCGTAACAGTCGGCCACCGTCCAGGCCGGGATGGACGTGATCTTCTCCTCGGGTAGGCCCATGTCCCGCATCGACTTGGCGTGTTGCGAGAAGACGAACTGGCTGCCGGCGGCCCATCCGGCCCGGATCTGGCCCAACTCGCGCAGCGTGGGGTCGAGGATGCGTTTGGGGCTCTGGTAGAGACCGAACCCTTTGACAGCATGATCGAGGACATCGGGTACCAACGCGAAGACGGTCCACCAATCGCCCGGCGCACCCGTGAACGTCCCTGGTTCCGCGACGGGGTCACGACCCTCGAAGAGCCACTCGTACATGGTGGTGACGATGGGCGCCGTCGCCTCGCTCTTGGGTACCTGTCGGAGCCGTGGCATCGGTTAGCGGGCGGTGGCGGTGGCGGCGGTGGCCGGCTCATGGTTGACGTCGCTCGGGCCGACGGGACGAGTCCAGCTGGCGAACTCCAGCAGGATTCCATCGGGGTCCAAGAAGTAGACGCTGCGCATGAAGACACCCGGGTGGAGCTCATCGGATATGCCCCACTCGCTGTCATCGTGGTTGGCCACCTCCGTGCAGTCGACACCAGCAGCCATTAGTCGGGCCCGATATTCCTCGATTTTCTCCGGCGCCACGTCGAATGCCACATGGTTCATGGAGCCGACGGCGCTGGTGAGGTCGCCCTGGTCAGGTCGGCCGGCCGGAGCGCTGATGCCCGGCACGCCGTCCGGTGCATCGGGGAACCAGAAGAAGGCCAGGCAATCACCCCCGCCGCAGTCGAAGAAGAAGTGTTGTCCCATGCCCGCCGGGAGCTCAATGGTCTTCACCAGGGGCAGGCCGAGCACATTGGAGTAGAAGTCCACTGTGCGGGCCATATCCCGGCAGACCAGGGCGAGGTGGTTTATGCCGCGGAGATCGAACCCGTCGCGCCCGGTGGGTGGCGCCGCTCGGGTCGATCGTGTTGGTGCCGACGATCCGGTGCTCATCACGCATCCTCCCCGGTTCTCCCGCTGAGAGGTCGAACCGGGGCAAAGGATACGCCGCGTCCAATCTTCCTGAGGGCCCGGACCGTAGTACCGGCAACCCGATGAAAGGACGTGGACATGGCAGCACGGACGCGACGTCAGGGCACGCTGACAGCCGCGAGGGCGGCCGGAGGCATGCTCGCTGCGGCCGCCCTGAGCGCCGGAGCGCTGTATGCCAGCACCCTGTCATCCTCTCCGCCCGCCTCAGCTGTCGGTTCTTCGGGAAAGTCACTCACGATCATCACCGAGCACGTGCCAAAGGTCGGGACGGTCCTGGCCACAAAAGCGGGGCTGACGCTGTACGACTACACGGTTGACCCAGCGGGCCGGGCGACGTGCACCGGCGCGTGTGCCAAGGCGTGGCCTCCTCTGTTGTTGCCGAAGGGTGTGACCCACGTGAAGGCACCGCGGGGCGTCAAGGGACTGACTGCCGTCCGGGTGCAGGGCGGGCGACTGCAGTTGTTCTTCCACGACCACGCGCTGTACCACTTTGTCAGCGATTCCAAGAAGGGCGAGGCCGCCGGGCAGGGGGTGGCGAACGAGTGGTTCGCAGTCCTCTCGAGTGGAAAGTCGTCCGCGTCCAAGTCGGCTGCGACCCCGACTTCCACGGGTGGCGCGGCACCGAGTTCGAGCCCGAGCCCGAGTACGAGTACGAGTACGGCCCCGGGCACGAACACGACGTCACCGAGCGCCACGAAGACTCCGGGCAACGGGAGCACCGCTCCTTCCCCGACGACCGTGCCGCCCGTCGCCAAGTCTCCGTCCGCGCCGTCGACCCCGCCGACGACCGCCCCGGCGACGACCGCCCCGCCGACGACCGCCCCGCCGCCGCCCCCGACAAGCCCTCCCACCACCACGACGACCGCTCCACCGACGGGCGGCGTCGGTTTCTGAGGCGCCCGGTGCACTCACTCGGCGCCGAAATGGCCCGCCGGTGGTTCGGCGCCGCGGTACGGTCGTCCGATGTTCGGCATCGACCAGGCGATGGATCGCCGAGCCTTTCTCCGTCGCACCGGCACGGCGACGGCGGCCCTGGGGGCGACCGCGTTGGTCGGTGCCACCGCCGCCTGCACCAGTTCGCCGGGCCACTCCCAAGCCTCTGGGGGGTCGACCACGACGACCGCCGGGGGCGCGACAACGACCGAGCCTCCTCAGTGGAGCGTTCTGGCCGGAATGCTCACGGGGTCGCTGGTCGTCCCGGGCGACGCGGCCTATCCGAACAGCGCGCTCCTCTACAACGAGGTGTTCTCGCCGCAACCGGCTGCCATCGCGTACTGCGCCACCCCGGTCGACGTGCAGCGTTGCGTGGCGTATGCCCGGGACCACGGGGTCCAACTGACTGCTCGCTCTGGGGGTCACAGTTATGCGGGGTACTCGTCATGCCCCGGACTGGTCATCGATGTGTCGTTGCTCAACGCCGTGGCTGTCCAATCGGGCATGCGCTTCGCCACCGTTGGCGCAGGGGCGCAGCTGATCGACGTTTATAGCCAGTTGGGCGCCTCCGGCGTGCTGCTTCCCGGCGGCTCGTGTCCCACGGTCGGCATCGCCGGCCTGGCGCTCGGTGGTGGGATCGGCGTCTTCGGCCGGGCGTACGGGATGACGTCTGACAACATCGCCTCGCTCTCGATCGTGACCGCCGAGGGGTCCCTGCGCCAGTGCTCGCCCAGCAGCCACAGCGACCTCTATTGGGCCAGCCGGGGCGGTGGAGGCGGCAACTTCGGCATCGCTACATCGTTCACCTTCACCGTCCATCCGATCCCCAGCGTGACGCTGTTCACCTTGGCGTGGCCCTGGGCCGAGGCGGCGACCGTCCTCGATTCGTGGATGCGGTGGATACCCTCGACGCCCAACGAGCTGTGGTCGAACTGCCAGCTGGCCTCGAATGGCACCGCGAGCGGAGGGACTCTGAAGGTCACCGGGGTGTTTGCCGGATCGACGGGTGCATGTGCGAGTGCTCTGGCCCCCTTGCTCAGCGCCGTCGGAGCGGCGCCGACGGACCATTTCGTGGGCCCGGAGAACTACCTCCAAGCCATGCTGATAGAGGCGGGGTGCGAGGGGCTCACAGTGGGCCAGTGTCATCTGCCCTCACGGAATCAGGGTGGGACGCTCTCCCGGTCGGCCTACACGGCCAAATCGACCTTCATCGACAACGCGCTGCCCGCCGCGGGCACGTCGGCGATGATCGCCGCCGTGGAGGCTTTGAGCACCGAAGTCCCCGGCGTCGGTGGCGGTATCGTCTTCGATAGCTACGGCGGTGTCATCAGCGAGCCGGCCCCGGGGGATACGGCGTTCGTGCATCGTGGCGCCATCGCATGTGCTCAGTACTCCGTCACCTATGCCAGCGCGAGTCCGTCGCCGGCGGTCGTCGGGGCGGCCAAGAACTGGTTGGAACAGACCCAGTCCAGCTTTGCTCCGTACGCGCAGGGCGCCTACCAGAACTACATCGATCCCACACTGCCTGACTGGGCTGAGGCCTATTACGGAACGAACTTGCCTCGACTCAGGAAGGTGAAGGGCGTCTACGACGCCGACGATGTCTTCCACTTCGCCCAGTCGATCCCTCTGCCGGCAGGCACGGCGAGCTGATTCGCACACCAGAGAGAACGAGGAAACGATGAGAACGAGGAAACGATGAGCCCGCCGCGGTCGATCACCGATATCGGCTTCAAGGTCCTGAACGAGGTCCATCGGGCCACCCTCCGGCTCAGCGGCGGGCGGATTGGGCGTACGGGCTATGGCATGCCAGTCGTCGAGTTACGTACCGTCGGCCGCAAGACCGGGCAGACGAGGGTGACCATGCTCACTTCGCCCATCCACGACGAGAACCGGGTGCTCTTGGTGGCCTCGAAATATGGCGACGATCGGAATCCCCAGTGGTACGGCAACCTGACGGCCAATCCCGACGTGGAGATCCTCATCGACGGGAAGCATCGAGAGTTGCGGGCCCGTACCGCCTCGGAGGACGAGAGAAAGGCTCTGTGGGCCGAGATCCTCCAGGTGTACAAGGGTTATGGGGCCTATCAGGAGAAGACCGATCGCGAAATTCCCGTGGTCATCTGCGAGCCCCGACCTGCGTAATCGAGGCGTGGTATCCGGCTAGCCCCCGAGGGGACCCGCCGGAGCCCGGGCGGGGAGACGTCCCGAGACAGAGCGGGGGACCCGTCGGCGCCGGGTGTTCCTCCAGGTCGGGAAGTACAATGCGACTGATGACCATGGAGCCGGCCGGCACATCGGGGGACGACGCCTTCGACCTGTCGATGGCGGTCTCGGCGCTCCAGTCCAACAGCACGGACTCGCGCATCATGCTCAAGCTGCTGGTGGCCCAGCTCTCCGAGGTGCTGGGGGGACGCATTCAGGTCGAACGGGCCGGCGGGCGCTTCCGAAAATCCGACGAGATCAAGTCGGTGCAGATCACCCTCGGGAACGACACCCTGCGGGCCGAAGTCGACGGTCCCACGGTACGGTGCAGTATCGGGCACGCTTCCGGGGGTATCCGGATCCGCAGCGAGCAGGTGGGAATGGACGCCTGGCTTACCCGCCTCCTCACCATATTGCACAGCGAAGCGTCCCACAGCGAGCAGACGCGGCTCGCCCTAGAGAACATCGTGATCGGAGAGTCGTCGTGACTCAGCCTCAGCCTCAGGATCTGCCCAAGGATGCTGCCCACCGACTGGAAGAGCTCGAACACGGGCTCTTCACATCGGACCTGTCGGTCAACGAGTTCCTTCTGGTGAAGGAGGCCGGGTTCCACCCTCTCGGGTTCGTGATGGGTTCGTCGATCTACCACATTGGTCTCCAGACTCGGAAGTGGGGAGAGAGCCAGGAGCTCACCAAACTGACCGAAGCCATGTACACGGCCCGCGAACTCGCCATGAACCGCATGGAGGAGGAGGCGACGGAGCTGGGTGCGGACGGAGTGGTCGGAGTCCGTCTCGATGTGAACTACTACGAGTGGGGCAACGACTCGGCCGAGTTCATCGCCTTCGGCACCGCGGTCAAGGCCGAGGACGGCAACTCCTATCTCAATGCGCAGGGCAAGCCCTTCACCTCCGATCTCTCGGGCCAGGACTTCTGGACGCTCATGCAGACCGGCCACGTGCCCCAAGGTCTGGTGATGGGGACCTGCGTGTACCACATCGCCCATCGCAAACTCACCCAGGCGCTCGGCTCGGTCGGCCAGAACGTGGAGCTGCCGAACTTCACCCAAGCTCTCTATGAGGCGCGGGAGTTGGCGATGACCCGGATGCAGGACGAGGCCGGTCAGCTCAACGCCAGCGGCATCGTGGGCGTCCGTCTCGAAGAGAAGTCGCACCAGTGGGGCTCCCACACCATCGAGTTTCTGGCCTTGGGCACCGCGGTGACCAAGACAACCGGCGAGGTCACGTTGCCCAAGCCGATCACGATCATTTCGCTCGACAACTGATGAGCGACAGATGAGCGACAGCTCGCTCGATCTTCCCGAAGCAGCAGTTCGACGCCTCGAGTCCTCCGCCTTTTCCTCCGGCCTCACGGTGCCTGACTTCGCGGCCTGCCTGGACCTGGGCCTCCAGCCCGTGGGCCTGGTGCAGGGGTTCTGTGTGATGCGATGGGGGTGGTACGGCTCGGGGTCCGGCTACATGCGCGGGCTCAACCCGTATGCGGCCGGGCCGCAGAACAACGGCGGCTACACGGAGACGTATCGGTGTCCCCACGGCTACGTGTCGAACGAGCATCGGATGTGGGGCCAGAACGTGGAGCAGACCTGGGTCGAAGAGGCATGGTCCGAGGGATACGGGTCGGCCTACCGCCGGATGCTGGAAGAGGCAGAGTCGATCGGCGCCCACGGAGTGATCGGCGTGGCGGACCGGGTGACCAACCTGGCTGACACGGGAACGACCGAATTCCATTTCATGGGCACCGCGATCAAGGTCGAAGGCGGCCCGCCCCCGGCGGGCGGGGTGCCGTGGACCACCTATCTGGCGGGTCAGAGGTTGACCAAATCCATTGAGGCGGGATTCATGCCGGTGGCCGTCGTCGCCACCATGGCCTCGGTGAGGGTATGGGCCTACTGCATGACCGAGTACCTGATGGAGGGAAGCCGTAGCTGGGGTGGACCCACGTCCCCCTACGAAGTCGAGCAGGTGAGCAAGGCGCACATGGCCGTGCGGCAACTGGCCCGCAAGCAGGTGCGCCAGCAGCTGATGGGCGATACCTTGCACGGCGCCCGGATCGAGGTCGCCAATCGCGAGCTTTCGCAGGGCGACGAAGTCATCGACTGCACCCTGCGGGGAAACCGCATGCGGCGCTTCAAGGACTTCGACGTGATACCTCCCCCGCGCCCCACGGTCCGGCTCACTTGAGCGGGGGCGACAGCGTGAGCGTGGGCGGGGTCCCAGATGGCGCCGCCAGCGGGGCGATCGACGCCAGGGCAGAGATGCTGAGCGGGGCCAAGTCGTTGGCCGTAGCGCCGCCGCCCTCACGGGCGCGGGGCGTGACCTCCGGCCTCTCCATTGACGAGGCCTTGCTCCTGCACAGCGCCGGCTGGGAGCCGGTCGACCTGGTTTGTGGCGTCTCGATCGTCTCCGTGCCGGTCGGTGTATGGAACTGGGGACAGGGGGAGATTCTTGTCGCCTCGGTGGCGCACAATGCGGCCGTAAAAGGCGCGTCCGACCAGTTGAGGGACGAGTGCCTCAAGGTGCACGGACACGGCGTCGTGGGGGTGCGGGTGGAAGTCGAGGTGCGGCCGCACCACATCGACGTCGAACTGGTCGGGACGGCCGTACGTCCGGTTGACGGCAAGGACCACCCGACAGCCCCGTTCGTGTCCGACCTTTCGGCCCGTGACTTCACCTTGCTCAAAGGCGCCGGCTGGCTGCCCGTGGGCCTGGCGTTCGGGGCCAGTTTCGCCTATGCGCCCCGCCGGTCGGCGGGGAACGTGATGAAGCAGAAGACCCAGAACATCGAGCTCACCAACTTCACTGAAGCCATGTATTCGGCTCGGGAGTCAGCGATGGAGAGGATGCAGCGCTCCGCGCTCGACGTGGGCGGCCAGGGGGTCGTCCAGGTGAAGGTGACGGAGGGACCGATGCACTTCGCCCGCCACGCGGTCGGCTTCACGGCCTGGGGCACCGCCGTACGCCTGGTCGCCGAATCACACCAGTTCGTGCGTCCTGACGTGATCCTCCCGCTCAACGACGCCGTGGTGGCCTTCGAGGCCCAGAGTCTCCGGGGCACGTAGTCCCAGCCGGGCTTTCACCGAAAGTCGAAGGCGACCTTCACCGCCCCGGACTCTTCCTGTGTCGCCAGGACGGTGAACGCCTCGCGCCACTGTTCGAGCCGAAATGTGTGTGTCAGCATCCCGCTCAGGTCGATCCGGCCATCCTCGACCAGTCGCAGGTAGTGGGCGATGCCGTGCAGGCGCTGCCCGTCGACCTCCTCGACACCGAAGGCATTTGACCCGACCCAAGAGATCTCTTTGAAGTACAGCGGAGACCACTCCCAACGTTCTGGTGCGTTCACCCCGCTCTTGACCATCGTTCCCCGGGACTTGAGGAGCCGCACGCCAACTTCGGCTGTGTCACCGGTCCCGACGGTGTCATAGACGACGTCGATTCCTCCCGGGTGAGCCATAGCCAGGTAGCCCCCCTCGACCCGTTGCAGCACGCCCCCCGACCAGGCGGCGGCCTCTTCGATGAGGCGTTCGCGAGGATACGGGTCGACGACGACGGCCCCCAGGCGTCGCGCCAACGCCGCCTGCGCGGGGAAGCGAGCAACGACCATGATCTCGACGTCGGGGTAGAGCGCCCGAAGAATTGCGGTGGCGGTGGTGCCGAGCGCGCCGCCACCGTAGACCAGCACCTTCCCGCCCGGTGGGGGAGGGTGTCGGGTGACCGAGTGCAAGGAGACGGAAAACGGGTCAGCGAGCACCGCGACCTCATCGCTGATGGAATCGGGAACGGCAAACAACATGGACTCATGTGCGGGCAGGTATTCGGCGAAACCCCCTGGAGCGTCTCTCGAGGTGCCAGTGTGAATGCCAGCGGCCAGTGGGCCCTCGGTGAAGTGCCAACAGAGACTGAAGTCGCCTTCCCGGCACGAGCCACACGGAGGCTCGATCCCGCGTGGCGCACACGACAGCCAAGGGTTCAGGACGACCCGTTGGCCGACCTCCAATTGCGAGACCCGTGGACCCAATTCCGCCACTTCGGCCACTACTTCATGACCCAGGACGGTGGGAGCCGTGAAATAGCCATTGAGGGCGCTGTCGGTGAAGTTGTCGCCGAAGTCCATGAAGACCTGCTTGGCGTCAGATCCGCAGATGCCGGTGAGGCGCGTCCTCGCCATTACCCAACCATTTCGGGTGGGGTGAGGCTCCTCGCGCTCCTCGAGTCGCATGGGTGTCCTGGACAGCCCAACCAGCAGGGGATTCCCGTCATCGGGTGGCGTCCACGGCTCAGGCTGAACGCCGTACGTGAGTCCTTTCACCCATTCCTCCTCAGGCTCATCGAACGGCTAGTGCCCCGGAGCCGAGGTCCGGTGGATAGCCGAGTCCAAGATGGCGACCAGCACAACTGCGAGGAGGAACAGTGCGATGACGGTGAAACCAACGATGATCCCCGCCAGTGCCAGTCCCGCCCCTTTTTGCGCGCCGCGGGTGTTCTTGATCTGACCGCGTACGACGAACCCGAAGATGATGCCCAGCCGCAAGGTAGGCCAAGAGGAAGGGGAATTACGCCGGGGCATGCGCAGACCGGGGAAGCAACAGTCAGCCCATTGTTGCGCGGCGGCGACGCCCACAAGTTCCCTTGCGAGAGATAGGGAGCAAGACCCGCCTGCGCCGGAGGGTCTGTCCAGGCCTCAGGGGAGTACCACTTCCCGTCCGAGGCCAACCACCGCCCGTGCCCTTGCGATGTCTCGCTCATGCGCTCACCGTCGCCCGTCGAGCCGTGAAAAGAGGAGCATTAGCCGCATGCTCGCTGTCCGTGCTCGAACTGCAGTCAGCACCGAGAGTCCCGTCGGGGGATCGACATTGCTGCGCGAACCCCCGACGGAGCACTTCGGCGAGTCCCGCCCTTCGGCGGACTCAGCCGGTCAGCGTGCGCGCTTGACAGCTTTCTTCGCCGGGGCGCGGCGGACGACCTTCTTGGCCACGGGAGCCTTCTTGGCGACTGGCGCCTTCTTCGCCGGGGTGCGGCGGACAGGAGCCGCCTTTTTCGCCACAGGAGCCTTCCTGGCCGGGGCGCGGCGAGCAGGCGCCTTCTTCGCCGGGGCCTTGGCGACGGATGCCTTTACTGGGGCCACGGCGACCGACTTACCGGCGGCGGCAACGGCCGCGCTGTCGATCGGGTATGCGCCCTTCTTCAGCTTGGGAGCCGTTGACGGGGCCAAAACCGCGTCCTTGAACGCTTTGACCGGTGTGATCCGCGCCTTTTTGGAAGCCTTGATCCGGATGGCCTCACCCGTTGCGGGGTTGCGTCCCATGCGGGCTGCACGGTCAACCTTGACGAAATTTGGCGAATCCGGGGATCGCCACTGGCTCTCCCTTGGACACGACCGCAGTCACCACGTCGGTGAAACCGTCGAGGACGGTTACGACCGTCTTCAGCTCAACATCGGACTGTACGGCCACTGCTTTTGCTAGTTCTCTTTTGTTCATTCGTACATTCTGACCGAAAACAACACTGTTGTGCACGTTTTGTCGTCACCTTCTCAAATTTCCAACTCGAAATTGTGCGAACGCGGTGCAAGTTTCACTCTTATTCGACCGATGTGTCGTCATCCGTGAGGAGATGGGGGAGTCGCGCTCCGTCCGTATCAGCGGTCACTTTTCGAGCGCAAAGCCCTCGTAGCCGCTTCTCGTGACCTCGTCGCACTTCTCCACGTACGAGGGGAATCCGACGTAGGGCATGAAGACGCGTGCCTTGCCAGGAACGTTGGCGCCCAAATACCACGAGTTGCAGGTTGGAAACAGGGTGAAGTCGGCAATCAGATTGACGAATTCCACCCATGCGGCCTGTGCATCGTCCGTCGGCTCGATGTGCTGGTACCCGTGGTCGCGCAGGTGCGCGATGCAGTCGGCGATCCATTCGACGTGGTGTTCTATCGAAACGACCATGTTCGTGAGGACAGATGGGCTGCCCGGGCCCGTGATGGTGAAGAAATTCGGAAACCCTGCGACTCCCAGGCCCAGGTAGGTATGCGGCCCCGCGGCCCAGGCGTCCCGTAGAGCGATGCCGTGCCGACCACGGATGTCCATGCGCATCAACGCGCCGGTCATGGCATCGAATCCGGTCGCGTACACAATCGCGTCCAATTCGTAGTGCCCACCCTCCGTCCGGATGCCGCTGTCCGTGATCGCCTCGATCGCCGACTCCCGCAGGTCGACGAGGTGCACATGGGGAAGATTGAAGGTGTCGTAGTAGTTCGTGTCCACGCACATGCGCTTACATCCGATGACCTGGTCCGGACACAGGCGTTCGGCAACGTCGGGATCGCGGACGATGCCGCGGATCTGGTCACGGACGAACGCGGCGGCGGTGTCGTTGGCCGCCGGATCGATGAGCAGGTCGGAAAAGGCGAAGAGGAAGGGCAGCCCGCCTTCCCTCCATCGGGCTTCGTACTCGGCCTGCCGCTCCTCCGCGCTCACTGCAAGTGCGGAAAGATCGGTCCGGGCCCTCCTCTCGCCGATTGCAGTGAGCATCTGGCTGTTGGCGGCTCGGAAGGCTCCGTAGTTGGCCTTGATCGCGATCTGTTCTGATCGATCGAGCGGACCGTTGTGGGCGGGCACCGAATACGTTGCGGTCCGTTGAAATACGACGAGGTCACGAGCCTGCTGGGCGATCACCGGGATGGATTGGACACCCGACGATCCCGTTCCGATCACCCCCACCCTCTTGCCGGTGAAATCGACCTTCTCATGCGGCCAACGACCGGTGTGGAAGGTGGGGCCCCGGAAGGTCTCCGCACCGGCAATGTCGGGCATGTTGGCGGCCGACAGGCATCCCGTAGCCATGATCACGAATTGAGCGCCCAGCTCGTCGCCTTGTCCGGTGCGCACCCTCCATCGGCCGGAACCGTCCTCGAACGAGGCCTCGGTCACCTGGGTGTCGAATTGGATATGGGGCCTCAGGTCGAATCGGTCCGTCACATGCTCGAGGTAGCGAAGGATCTCGGGCTGCCCGGCATAGCGTTCGGTCCACTCCCACTCCTGTTGGAGCTCTTCGGAGAACTGGTACGAGTACTGCATGCTCTCGACGTCGCAGCGTGCGCCGGGGTAGCGATTCCAAAACCATGTGCCGCCCACGCCACCGCCCGCCTCGAGCACGAGGGTCGAGAGACCGAGGTCACGGGAGCGGTACAGCATGTACAACCCGGCGAACCCCGCTCCGACGATGACTACATCGAACTCCCGCCGGGCTTCGTTCATCCGATCCCCCCAAGGACGCAGAATTCGTGCAAAATAGCACGCCGTAGCCGCGGGGACCCCGGAGTGCCGGACGCAATGGCGGCGGCTCGGCACCGCGCATTCGGCGATGCGGAGCTGAACATCCGCTGGGAACTTTCGGCACGGCTTCTGACCGTGCGGCATCATTGAGGGTCACTTCGTGGCCGACGCGTGGCGGGAATACGGAAGCGTTCAGGAAAAGTTGACTAAATGCGTCGGGTTTGTGATGCTTGAGCCATTGCTCGGGGCAACCTGCCAGCCCGGGCCGAACCAAGGAGGCAAGCCATGTCCGACTGGGGCTTTGAAACCCGCCAAATCCACGCTGGCGCCGCACCCGACCCCACCACCGGAGCGCGGGCCGTTCCCATCTACCAGACGACGAGCTACACGTTCCGCGACACTGCGCACGCGGCAGCGCTCTTCGGGCTGGCGGAACTCGGGAACATCTATACCCGGATCATGAACCCCACGCAGGCGGTGTTCGAAGAGCGGATTGCCTCACTCGAAGGTGGTGTGGCAGCCCTGGCGGTGGCCAGCGGACAGGCAGCGGAGACGATCACCCTCCTCAATCTGGCGGAGAACGGGGGACACGTGGTGTCCTCGGCGTCCCTGTACGGCGGAACCTACAACTTGCTCCACTACACACTGCCCAAGTTCGGGATCGAGACGAGCTTCGTCGACGACCCCGACGACCTCGACGCCTGGCGAGCCGCCATCCGTCCGAACACCAAGGCCTTCTTCGCCGAGACGTTGGGGAATCCGAAGGGTGATGTCCTCGACTTCGAAGGCGTCTCGGGGGTCGCACACGAGCAGGGCATCCCTCTGGTCGTCGACAACACGCTCGCCACGCCCTACCTGGCCCAGCCATTGCTCCACGGGACGGACATCGTGGTGCATTCGGCCACGAAATTCATCGGTGGTCACGGCACGTCGATCGGCGGGATCATTGTGGACGGCGGTAAGTTCGACTACGAGGGCAGTGGCCGATTCCCCGGATTTACCGAGCCCGACCCGAGCTACCACGGATTGGTGTTCGGGCAGTTGCCCGAATCCCTCTTTCCGGCACGCTTCGTCCTCAAGGCCCGCTTGCAGTATCTCCGTGACACCGGGCCATCGATCGCCCCGCTCAACTCGTTCCTCTTCCTTCAGGGCCTCGAGACCTTGAGCCTGCGCATGGAACGGCACGTACAGAACGCCGTCGCCGTGGCCGAGTGGCTCGAGGGTCGGGACGAGGTGTCGTGGATCGCCTATCCGGGGTTGGCTTCGAGCCCCTGGCACGAGCGCCAGAAGAAGTACCTACCCAAGGGAGGCGGCTCCATCATCGCCTTCGGCATCGCGGGGGGCGCCGACGCGGGTCGGAGGTTCATCGAAGGCTTGGAGCTGTTCAGTCACTTGGCCAATGTGGGAGACGTGCGGAGCCTGGCGATCCACCCGGCGTCGACGACTCATTCACAGCTGACCGAAGCAGAACAGACCACGACGGGAGTATCGCCCGACCTCGTCAGGCTCTCCGTCGGCCTCGAGTCCATTGAGGACATTTTGGCCGACCTCGAAGCCGGATTCCGAGCCGCAAAGGGAGCATGAGCCAGAGAACCCGCCCGGGAATATGGCAGCCCGGGCACGCTCGTGGTGGGCGGCGGTTCATTGAATCTTCGGCGACACCGAGGGAGGCTTGGCGCTCGAGTTCGGCGGGCGCCTGGCGGATGTCACCGTGGCGTACGAACAGTGGGGGACGCTCAACGCCGAACGAAGCAATGGCATCTTGGTCCTCCATGCCCTGACGATGGATTCGCACGCGTCGGGGCCGGCCGGTCCGGGCCACGTCGCCACCGGCTGGTGGGACGGCCTCATCGGGCCGGGGCTCGCCCTCGATACGGAACGCTATTTCGTCGTGTGCCCCAACGTGCTCGGCGGGTGTCAGGGGACGACCGGTCCTGCCTCCCCGGCCCCGGACGGGGTTGCGTACGGCTCGCGTTTCCCGATCATCACCATCCGCGATCAGGTCGCCGCCGAGGCTGCGCTCGCCGACGCACTCGGCATTGGGGAATGGGCGGGGGTCGTGGGGGGATCGATGGGCGGAATGCGCGTTCTCGAATGGTGCATCGGATACCCCCAAAGGGTCCGTCGCGCCGTGGTGCTGGCCGTCGGGGCCGCCGCCACGGCGGAGCAGATTGCACTGTGCTCGCTTCAGATCCGGGCCATCCGCAATGACCCGGCATTCGCCGGGGGCGACTACTACACGAGGGGCGTCTTTCCGGTTGACGGTCTGTCCCTCGCCCGGGGCATCGGGCAGGTGACCTACCGGACCGCCGACGAGCTCCAAGGCCGATTCGGAAGAAGTGCCGAGGCTGAGGAGGATCCGCTCAAAGGCGGGCGCTTCGCGGTCGAGTCGTACCTGGAGTACCACGGGGACAAGCTGGTCGAACGGTTCGACCCGAACTCCTACATCGTGCTGAGCGAAGCGATGAACCATCACGATGTCGGCCGAGGGCGCGGTGGATTGGCGCGGGCCCTGGGCCAGGTGACGGCCGATGTAACCGTGGCGGGCATCGCGTCCGATCGTTTGTACCCCCTGGACCTCCAAGAGGAGCTGGGGCGGCTCCTTCCCGGCGACCGGCCCGTGGCCGTCGTCCAATCCGCCTTCGGCCACGATGGGTTCTTGATCGAGACCGAGCAGATCGGCAGAGTCATCGCCTCGGCCCTGACGACGTGAGGGCGGGGCACTAAGGCTGCTAGAGCTGTGTAGCGAGCGAGCCTCAGACCGCCGAGCCTCCCGCGACGTGATCTGGCCGTAGTGAAGGTCCGGAAGGTCTGAGCCTCGCTCGCAGGAACGCCGCTCGGTGAGCTGAAGGTCGGGTCCGGGCCGGCCAAGCCGGCCCTCGGCGTCCGGATCGGTGCACTTCAACAAGGCACCGGGCGCGCGGGGGAGAGACAAGTGTGATCGCCTCTCCTCCACGCGGTCTCCGACGTAGCGTCCTCTTGCCAACAACTTGAGATCGGCCGCGCCAACGGCCGCTGAGGAGGTCGCCATGGGGACCGCTTCCACCCTACTGGCCAAGCACGTGACCCTCCGGGTGCGCTCCGTCGACCGGCTGTGGATCGCCGGCTACCTGCCCGGACTCACCTACGAGGGCGGGCTGGTCTCGTTCCTCTTGCACCGGGCCTCGCTCATCGGGACGCGCAACATCCCCTCTCCGGCGCTGCTGGCGAAGAACCACGACCGCATGGTGGCCGACTTGGACCGGCTCATCGAGCGCCTCGAGCTGCCGGTGGTGCGCTTCAAGGCCAAAGAGTCCAAGGAGACCATCGCCCGCCCCTACCAGCTCGCCTTGGCCAACGAGGGCACCGAGGGTCTGGTCCTCGTCGGCAAGGCCCAAGAGCGCCAGCAGGTCTGGGTCGGCTACAAAGACGGCGCCTCCGAACTCGGATCGGCGTCGCATCCGCACTTCAGCTTCTCCCACCAGTCGAGGGTGCCCGACTCGTGGTACTTCTACCTTTTCGACCACGAGTGGGGCCCGGCGTTCTTTCGGCTCTCCGCCTATGCCCCCTACCCCCTCTACCTCTCGGCCAACGGCCACGAGTGGCTCAAGCGCCAGCTCGACCGGCGCGGCGTGGGCTACGAGGACCTCGATAACGGACTGCGCGCGGTGGAGGACCCCGAGCTCGCCCACCGCCTCGCCCGCTCCCTCGGCGCCGGACACCTCCAACGCCTCATCGCCCGCTGGCTGCCCGAGCTCCCGAGCCCGCTCACCGACGCCGATCGCGCCGCCGGCTTCGACTGGGCGTTCTCGGTGCGCCAGATGGAGATCTCCGACACCCGTGTCTTCGACCGCCCCCAGGTCGGCCGGGCCTGGTTCGAGGCCGCCATCAAAGACCACCTCACCCTCGGGCGGCCCGACAAGGTCCGCATCGTCTTCGGGCGCCAGGTCCGCACCACGACGCCGGGCCGCTTCGCCACCAACGTCATCACCCGCGGCGTCTACCCCCGCATCGAGATCCGCTACAAGTCCTCGGGGGCCAAGGCCTACTTCAAGCACGAGCAGGCCCTGCGGGTGGAGACGACACTGAATAACGCCGATGACCTCGATCTGAAAAAGACGCTCAACGCCGAGAACTGGCGGGCTCTTCGAGCAGCGGGAGCCCAGGTGAACGAGCGCTTCTTGTGCGCCCTCGGCGAGGGCGCACCGGGCCTGCCCGACCCACAAGCGCTCCAGGCCGTCGTCATGCCGAGCATCCACGACGGCCAGCGTGCCCCGGGGCTGCGCTTCGGCGATCCGCGCGTGGTCGCCCTCCTCGGTGCGGTGTGCGCTTTCGACACCGTCTTCAACGGGCTCACCAACGCGACGCTGCGGGCCCGCATGGCCGCGCTCTACGACGCCGACTACGCGAGTGCCCAGGCCACCTATGACCTGCGCCGCCTGCGCTTGAAGGGGATCATCGAGCGCGTCCCGGGTCACCACCGCTACCAGGTCACGCCCTACGGCCGATGGATCGCCACCTTCTTCACCCGCCTCGCCACCCGCGTCGTCGTCCCGACCCTGGCCGACCTCGACTCGATCAGCCGGCCTCCTCGCCGCGTGCTGCGCCCCGTGGCCAACGCCTGGCGCGCCTTCGACAAAGAGCTGCGTACTCTCCTTCGCGACTGCGATCTCGCTGCATGACCTTCGGCGAGGGCCGCCTCGCTCTTGACCCCACGGCGAACCCGCCCTTCGTCGCGCCACCGTATGCCACCAATCGAGCGCCGCGAGCCGTACTCAGCCACTTCCGCCAGTCCGGTCGGGCGTTCTACGCAATTGTCGTCGTCACCGCGCCGGACTTTCCCCAAACTTGCCTCAATCCGCCGGGACCGGTTCCCCAAGGCTTGAACTAGTGCCGTATCAGGCAACGTTTGCGCGCTTTACCAGCTCACGTAGCGTTTTGTCGTGAGCGTTGCGGTTGCGCCAGATGATGTAGCGGCGGATCATCGAGTTCTGTTCTTCATGTGAGCGGTGGTCCGTGCCGTCGAGGGTGAAGTAGCGCAAGGCCTGGAACTGCGCCTCGATTCGGTTCATCCAGCTGGCATTGGTCGGGACGTAGGCCAACTCCACGTTGTTGGCGTGCGCCCAGTCGCCCACCCGCGAATCGACCTTGGTCGAAAGGTGCGGGCTGAAGTTGTCCAAGACAATGGCGATGCGGACCTTCGGCGGGTAGAGAGTGCGCAGGTAGCGGCAGAACTCCAAGAAGCGGGTGCGGTCCTTGGTGACCTTGACATGGCCGTACATCTTGTCGGCATGCAGGTCGTAGGCGGCCAGGAGGTGCCGGACGCCCTTGGTCCGTCTGTAGGTGGCCCGGCGCCGGCGGCGCCTGGGTTCTGCGGCTGGTTCTTGTCCTCTGACGATCTTCGGCGCCCACTGCTTGCCCGGCCGGGGCAAGAGGTTGAACGGTCCGAACTCGTCCATGCAGATGACGACGGTGGGGTCGCCTTTCTTCGGTTTTGCCTTGCCATCGGCGATCTCATAGAGCTCGAGCACCCGATTCTTCTTGGCCTCGAACTCGGGGTCGTTGGACTGTTTGTAGGTCTTGATCACTTGAAAGGAGACACCCTCCTCACGGAGGAGCACGCGGAGACCCTCGTGACTGATGTCGTCGACCACCCCCTCGGCGACGAGGAACTCGGCCAACTTGGACAAGCTCCAGGTAGAAAAGGGCAGGTTGTGATCGACCGGGCGGCTCAGCGCGACCTTTTTGATCTCCCGTCGTTCGGGCAGGGTGAACTTCGGTGGCCGGCCCCCCGAGTACTTGGCCGCCAACGAATCGAACCCATCGGCATTGAAGTTGTGGATCACCTCTCGCACCCGGTCCTCGGAGGTGAAGGCGATCCTGGCGATGGCCGGGACGTCCATCCTCTGGGCCGACCACAGCACGATCTGGGCTCTTCGCCATCGCACGACCGATCCCGACCCACGGCGCACGATCGAGAGGAGCTTTCGCCCCTCCTCGTTGGTGATGTCCCTCACTGCTACGCGTTCTGCCATGCCACTACTTTGCGCGATCAGCAGGTCAAAGTGGTGGACGCGCCCCACCAACGTTGCCGGTTACGGCACTAGCCGTCTGGTGCTCGTTCGGGGGCGTCTGCCGCAGCATGAAGGCGCAGGTAGAGCTGGGTCATCTCGGGCATTTGGTACCGCGCCTGAAGACCGCTCGGGTTGGGGAGCAGCCACAGCCTGGACGCGGCGAGCCGCTCCTTCTGCTCGCCCACTTCCGCGGCCAGGCGGCCGAAGGCCGTGCGATAGGCACCGAGACCAAGTACGGCGACGATGCGCGGGCGGAGATGCCTTGCCTTCGCCTCCAGACTTTGGCCGCCGGCGCGCAACTCGGCGCGGTCGAGCTCGCTGGCCGCTACCGTCACTCGATCCACCAGGTTGGTGATGCCGATACCAAGCGCCGGGAGAACCGCCTGCTCGGAGGGCAACAGGACATGATCCGTGAAGCCTCCGGCATGGAGGAGCTTCCAGAACCGGTTACCGGGCCGGGCGAAATGCAGCCCCAACTCACCCGACCGCTGCCCGGGGTTGATCCCGCAGAAAAGGACCAGGAGATGCGGTCCAACCAGATCCGCGATGCCGAGTTCTCTCTCTCGACCCTGCCCGGGATCGTTCATGACGCCTCGAGGGCACGGTGCCATGAGAGAGAGACCCACCATTCCTTGCCGGACCGCTCAGCCGACTCGCCCTCGCTCCCTCCCGCGGTAGCGAGCGAGGAGATAGTGGTCAAGTTGGTCACGGGGCGAGCCTAACGAGAGCCGATCACAGGCAACTCCTGGGTTAGTGCCGGTCGCTCTTGGCGCGTGTGCACTCGTGGGTCGGAGCCGTTCCAGAGGCCGCCGCTGACCGCTACCCGTTGCATTCCGTGACCAGTGGAGTGGCCCGCCCGCTCAGCCTTTGAGGTCGATGAGCAGGGCTGCCAACTCCTCGGGTTGTGAGATGAATGGCGAATGGCTCGACTCCATCTCGAGCACTCTGTCTACGCCGACCGACGCGATCATGGCGCGTTGTGTGGCGGGGGAGATGGCCCTGTCCTGTGTGCACAGGATGTACGAGCGCCGTACCGACCCCCAGCGTGCCGCGGAGACGTGGACGGGGGTCGACGCCGGACCCACCGGCTCCGGCACCAACAGCCGTATGGCATTCGCACTCGCCGCAGCGCTGCAATCTCCATAGAAAAGATCGCGGACCGCTGGTCCGGTGACCGAGCTGGTGGCTGCGCCTTCGTCCAGCGATATGTTCGCAATCAGTTGGCTGTCGGGGTCGTTGACCGAGGTGTCTATGGTCGATTGGCCCTCTTGGAGCAGCATGGCGCACAGATAGACCAGGGAGGAGATCTTGTCTGGAACCCGCTCGGCGGTCTGGCTTATCACCAGCCCCCCCAGGCTGTGTCCCACGAGGACTACGGGTTCCGGGGAGGCGTCAATCGCTGCCACGACGTGATCTACGTACGAATCGAGAGTGAGCTCGGCCAGCGATTGCGTGTCCCCTGCCCGTCCGGGAAGGTTGACGGCCACGCTGCCTGCGCCGCGGACCTCCAAATGGTGCTCGACCTGCTCCCAGCACCATGCTCCGTGCCACGCACCGTGAACCAGAACGAACATGGGCGCACATTACAGTCCCGACCGCAGCGTTTGTCTCGATCGGGGCGCCATCGCCCGTCATATGGCGGTTCCACATCTTGCCCGGATGGCTCGCCGTCCTTGGCGTCGCCGCGATGGCTGCGAACGTGGTGGAACTCACCGGGCTGGCGTTTCGCACCGGTGCCCTGGCCGGAGGGTACGCCGACGGCATCGGGGCGCTGCTCTGGGCCCTCTGGGTGGCTGCGGCCAGCATTTCCATGGCGAGACGCGCCGGCTCCACTCGCGTGGTCTAACTTCGTGTCTCGGCGAGTGCGAAGGGCAAGAGGGGGCTATGGCTGACCGAGACCTGTTTCTCCACGAAGTGATCGACATCGTCGGGCAGCATCAATGGGATTACATGGCGCATACGCAGGCGCAGGCGGGGCACGAGAAGGTGGACTTCGAGCTTCTCGGCACCTGGTACACGATGGGGATAACGGGCCGGTGGCCCCAGGTGATCAACATCTGGGAGATTCCCGGCGGGTGGGATGGCTGGTCCGGCAAGGTCGATCGCCTGGGTTTGAAGCGGATGAGCAACGCAACCATGGAGGCGTGGTGGAAGACCGCGTACAACTATCGAACCGGCGGGTTCGATCGCCTCCTCGCCGCCGCGCCAGGCAGTCCGAACATCGACTCGCTCTCCCGCGCCGGAGTGAGGGGATCACTGTTTGTCCACGAGTTGACTGAAGTTCGACCCGGTACGGCGATCGAGTACCTCGAGGCCGTACGCAACGTGCGGGCGCCGCTTATGGCCGAGTACGGGCACCACCTGGTCGGTCTCTACGAAGTCATGATGAACGACTACGAAGTGTGCACCACCTGGGCGACGGATGCCGAAGCTCACGTGAGAATGGGCAAGGCCCGCGATGTCGCCCGCGGCCTGGCCGACGCCGAGCAGGCGGGCGTGGCGGGGGACGACCGTATCGAGGACTGGCACCGCCAGGCTCGTACCTGGGCGACGAGATGGCGGGAGGAATTGATGACGCCCGCCCCGGGGACGTTGTGCGCACCCGAAGAAGTGCCGCTCGACGACAGCGTCGTCGATGCCACCGGCTAAGCCCAGGGAGAAATTGGCGGCGGCGATGGCTACAATCACGTCGGCGGCCGTTTCCGCTCGCTGGCAGCGAGCGGCGGCCCAGACCGAATGAGGGGAGCACCATGGCTGATCGGGTCCTTGGCGACATTGCCACCAAGCTGCTGTTCGAGAACGACCGGGTGCGCGTGTGGGAGATGCAACTCGAACCCGGCCAGCGCAGCGACGTGCACGAGCACGAGCTCGACTACATCATGATCCAGGTTTCGGGCGACACCATGTCCGCCCAGATGGAACCCGACTCGGGCGGGCCCTGGGGCCATCTGGGTACCGTGGAGGGCGATGTCTTCCCCGGCAACGTGATCTATGCCGAACGGGGGGGAATCGAGTCGGCCGTCAACAACGGAAAGGTGCCCTTCCACGAGATCGTGGTGGAATTGAAGGACTGAGTCCCAGGGGAAGCTCCCCCGCAACCACCTCTGCTGTCTCAGGTTGCAAAGTGGTGGCAGCCGGGTTGGACATGCGCGTTCGCCCTCATTGAAGCTTGACTTACCGGCCGGTTGCGCCCAGTGTGTCGGACTGCGGCAGTCAAAAACGACTCACCGCAAGGTCGAACAGGCCCGCATGTTCGCTGTGACAATGACCCGGAAAATACGGTGAGCCCCAGAAATTCAGTGATCGGCGACGTGCAATGTCAACCGTGACCTCGCCTGGTCTTCGGAAGCGTTTCCGAACCCGATCGGTCATGATGCTGGTCGCCGCTCGTTCTGGCGGCTACCGCAACCCTTGTCACACAGCAGAGCGCGATAAGTGCGGCGCCCCAACTGGCGGCCCGCCAGAGCATGAACGCGCCACTCTCCGCGTGGCAACCTCAGGGGCAGACCGCCCACATAGCACCGACGCTCGATCCCCACGCCGCGGGTATCACGAACACGGCGGAGACCTATAACTGGTCAGGCTACGTCGACACCGGCCCGACCTTCAGCGCCGTCAGCGCCCAGTGGACCGTGCCAACTGTGCAGCCTTCACAATCGGCGCAATACTCGTCGACCTGGATCGGGATCGACGGGTATGTGAATGGTGACACCTCGTTGATTCAGACCGGAACCTCCCAAGCGACGTCCGACGGAGTGACGAGCTACTACGACTGGTACGAGATCCTTCCCTCCTATGCCGTTGAGATCAGCACCGTCTCGCCGGGTGATCACATGGTGGCATCCGTCCAGAAGCTGAACTCGGGAACGTGGACGATCGCGATCACCGATGTCACGACGGGCAGCGTCTTCTCGGAGCCGTTTTCCTACAGCGGAGCCGCCAGCTCAGCCGAGTGGATTGAGGAAGCCCCCCTGATCAACAATGCTCAGTCGACGTTGGCCGACTTCGGTTCTGCTGCGTTCTCGAGTATCGCAGACACCAACTCGGGTTCGAGTTCGGTCACCCAAACCCCTGTCGAGATGATCAACTCGGGCGGCAGCGTCATCGCATCTCCCGGGGGCATTGCGGGCAATGCGTTCACCATTACCTATCGTGGACCGGTGCCTCCGGTCCTGCAGTCGACAACCACCAGCGTCTCGGTCAGCCCTTCGTCAAGCACAGTTGGCGATGCGGTCACCTACTCTGCCTCCGTCTCGTCGGCTATCGGAACGCCGACGGGCAGTGTCACGTTCACTAGCGGGGCCACCGCGCTGTGCACCACCGGGGCCCTGGTGGATGGCTCCGCCTCGTGTAGCACCACGACTGCTCCCCAAGGCACCGATACGGTCACGGGAACCTATTCGGGTTCTTCAAGTTTCATCGCTTCCAGTGCCACGACGACGCTGGTCGTCAGCGCTTCACCCGTCGTGCCCACCACCACGACCACGACCCCAACTCCGGCCCCAACCCCAGCGGCTCAACACGGCTACTGGCTGGTCGGCTCCGATGGGGGGATTTTCTCCTTCGGCGCCGCGCAGTTCTACGGGTCGACGGGGGCGCTGACACTCCAGCGGCCCGTCGTCGGGATCACACCCACGGCCGAGGACGGCGGCTACTGGCTCGTGGCTTCCGATGGTGGGATCTTCTCCTTCGGCAACGCGGGCTTTTACGGCTCCATCCCCGGACTGGGCCTTGCTCCGGCGGGGTCGACGAACCCGAAGAGGCTGAACGCCCCGATTGTGGGCATGGTGCCATCGACGGACGGCGCCGGCTACTTCATGGTGGCCTCTGACGGGGGCGTGTTCGCCTTCGGCGATGCCAAGTTCGAAGGCTCGTGCCCGGGCAGCGGCGGCTGTTCGGGCGCCGCGGTAGCAGTCATGCCCGACGCCAGCGGGAACGGGTACTGGCTTGTCACGGCAACAGGCCATGTCTACGCCTTCGGGGACGCCGTGAACTACGGGGCACCCGGTCCGCAGCCCGTCCCGGTGACGGCAGCCGTACGCACCAAGGATGGAGCCGGCTACTGGCTTCTGTTCGCCAACGGTGTGGTTGCTCCCTATGGCGACGCGGCCAATCTCGGGGGCCCGACCGGAACGGTGGGGGGCTTGGACCCCGCCAGCGCCATCTTCTCGACAGCAGACGGTGGCGGCTACTGGGTCGCAGCGGCTAATGGGTCTGTGTACACCTACGGAGATGCTCCAAATGACGGCAGCATGGCAGGTCAGCACCTCAACGCCTCGATCATTGCGGCAACGGGTTGGTGAGAAAAGGCCAGTCGGGGTAACGTCGCACCGGCATCGATTTCGTCACAGGTAGGGGGTACGTGTCTTGCTCACGCGTGAAGAGAACGATCTGTTGACCCACGTCGAGGGCGATGCTCCTATGGGGAGGTTGATGCGGGAGCACTACTGGATTCCCGCCGCGCTCTCCTCGCAAATCGTTGAAGACGGCGTCCCGTTGCGGGTGCGCCTTCTGGGTGAGGATTTTGTCGCCTTTCGAGCCACCGACGGCAGGGTGGGATTCCTCAATGAAAGGTGTCCCCACCGGGGCACCTCGTTGGCTCTGGCCCGCAACGAAGGGTGTGGGCTGCGCTGTATCTTCCACGGATGGAAGATCGATGTCTCAGGAAGGGTCGTTGACGTTCCGACTCATTCGCCCAACCCTGAAGCCTTCGCGGCCAAAGTGCCGGTCGGCCACTACCCGACCCACGAAGGCGGGGGCATCATATGGGTCTGGTTGGGAGCCCAAGAGGCTCCACCGTTCCCGGAGTTGCCGTTCACGATCATGCCCGCTAGCCAGGTGTGGCTGACGACCACGAAGTGCTATTGCAATTGGCTGCAAGGCGTGGAGGCCACCGTCGACAGCGCCCATGTGGGTACGTTGCACATGGCATACGTGACCCGCGACCAGGCGAACGAGCCAATGCTGCACGCGTTGGACGCCTTGGCGCCCCGGTACGAGGTTGAACACACGCCGTACGGCCTCGACGCCGCCGCGGTCCGCCCCCTCCATGACGGCAGCACCTACGTGCGTACCACCAAGTACATCATGCCTTTCATTAGTTTCACCCCCGGCGGCTACGAAGTTCCGGCTGTGATCTTTATCGTGTCGCCGATCGACGATACGCATCACAACCTCTTTTACGGCGCGTGGTCAAATCATCCCGGGTTCAACAACGGAGACGGTGTTCCCGATGAGATGACTACGGTCGTGGGTAATTTGCCCTACGACCCGTACAATTTCGGGGGGTTCACCTCGGACCGTGACCACAACTACGGTCAGGATCGCGAGGCCATGAAGAACGGCCACTTCAGTGGCTTCGTCGGCAATCTGTTGCAGGAGGACACGGTTACCCAGGCGAGTATGGGTCCCATTGTGGATCGGACGAAAGACCACCTCTCATCGAGTGACGTGGCCATCATCCACGCCCAACGGATCCTTTTAGAAGGTATGGCCGACGTGGCGGCTGGTCGCACACCCCGGGGGGCACATCGCGGCATGGACCACCGCGATGTCGTTCCCATCAACGTGCTCAAGCCGGCCGAGACTGGTGACCAGGGTCAGATAATCGACTACTACGCCTCCGCCAAGTAGCGGGAGATAACGGATGACCGAAGTCGAGTTCCACTTCGACGTGATGTGCCCGTGGGCATATCAGACAAGTCTTTGGATACGTGAGGCGGCGCGCCAGCGAGACATCAGTCTCAGTTGGAGGTTTTTCTCCTTGGAAGAGGTGAATCGTGAGCCTGACAAGAAGCATCCATGGGAGCGACCCTGGTCGTACGGCTGGTCGATGCTGCGCGTCGCGGCGATGCTCCGCCGTGGCGGCGAGGACGAGGTAGGTCGTTTCTATGCCTTGGCGGGAGCGGCTCTTCACGAGGATGGTCGCAGGGTGCAAGATCGGCCGGTGCTCGAAGCAGTGCTGGTCGAGGCTGGCTTTGACGCCGCGGTCATTGAGGCCAGTCTCACGGATGCCACGGTCGACGAGGAGATTCGGGCCGACCACCAAAGGGTTCTTGATCTGGGCGGCTTCGGCGTGCCCACCCTCGTCCTGAACGGCACGACACCCCTCTTCGGACCGGTGATCGCTCCCGCACCGACCGGGGCTGCTGCCGGCAGGCTGTGGGACCTGGTGGTCGGGTGGAGCGACTACCCCAATCTCTACGAGTTACGCCGACCAAAGGCGCCCGCAGACTGGGCCCACATCGGAGATCTCTTCGCTCCGTACCTTGCCGCCCGAGACTGGCGCACCGTCGCGCATCCTGTTCCATGACGACCGCCGAAAACACAGCTGCTGCCTTGACCGCTCAATTGGCGGAGACGTGGGACTCCATTGAGCGACTCGGCCGGGGGCTGGCGCCGGGGGAGTGGATGATGCCGACCGCCTGTCCGGGTTGGACCGTGGCCGACCAACTCGGCCATATCGTCGGGACCGAGTCGATGCTCGCCGGTGAACCCGCACCGACGGGGGGAACCGCTGACCTTCCAGCCCATGTGCACAACGACATCGGTCGGACGAACGAACAGTGGCTGACAGAGCTGCGCCGTCTGGATCCCGCCGACCTGTTGGGAGAATTTCACCGGATTACCACCCGACGCTTGGAAGCGCTGCGGGCGCTCACTGAAGAGCAGTGGGAGGCGCCGTCATGGACGCCAATAGGGCAATCCAACTACCGACGCTTCATGCAGATCAGGGTATTTGACTCATGGGTCCATGAGCAGGACATGCGCGCCGCGGTCGGTCAACCTGGGCATGGCGATGGACCAGCCGCCGAGCAGGCCATCGACGAGATCGAGCGCGCCCTCGGGTATCTCATAGGCAAGCGAGCCGGTGCGCCGGACGCCAGCAGAGTCACGATGAACCTGACCGGTCCGGTCACTCGGAGCATTCATGTGGAGGTCGACGGTCGCGCGGTCGTCGTCCCCGCGCTTCATGGGCCCCCCGATGTGATCATCCGGTTGGGATCTGACACGTTTGCCGCTCTGGCGTGCGGGCGGCTCGATCCGGTCGACGTAGTCGTTGCCATCGACGGTGATCAGGACCTCGGCCGGCGGATCGTCACGAATCTGGCATTTACCATCTGATCGCGAGAGCGGGGTAGAGGTGGGGCCTGTCGGCACGACGTAGGGTGTTCGTTATGTCACGAGATCTGAAGTTGGGCATGACATTCGGTTACTGGGCCAAGGGGCCGAATCCCGACGTGATCGAGCACGCTCAGGTGGCCGAGAGCCTCGGATTTGACTCCGTCTGGACCGCAGAGTCGTGGGGGAACGACGCCTTTACCTTCGCCGCCTGGGTCGCAGCCCACACGAAGCGGGTACGAATCGGCACCGGAATCGTGCAAATGGCCGCGCGGACCCCTGTCGCCACGGCCATGGCGGCAGCGACGATCGATCATCTTTCGGGCGGTCGTTTTATCCTCGGACTTGGAGTGTCCGGGCCACAGGTCGTCGAGGGCTGGTACGGGCAACCCTCGGCCCGTCCGTTGGCTCGCACGCGCGAATACGTTGAGATAGTCCGGCGTGTATTGCGTCGGGAGGATGGTCCACTGGAGTTCGCGGGTGAGTTCTACCAGCACCCGTACTCGGGCCCCGGTTCGGTTGGACTGGGTAAGCCGCTGAAGCTGATGATCCATCCGCTCCGCAGCGAACTGCCGGTCTTCATTGCGGCCGAGGGACCGAAGAACGTCACTCAGACGGCCGAAATCGCCGACGGGTGGCTACCGCTCTATTACTCGCCCTGGCGCCAGGACATCTACGCCGACCAGTTGACCGGCGCCAAGCCGGGCTTTGAAATCACCGCGCTCGCGCATTTCGCCATCACCGATGACATCGCCGCCGGACTGCTGCCGGTGAAGCAGATGCTCGGCTTCTACATCGGTGGCATGGGGGCCAAGGGCCAGAATTACCACACGAAGTTGATGCAGCGAATGGGATTTGAAGAAGAAGCTCTGCGGGTCCAGGACCTGTTCTTTGAGGGAAGGCGCGAGGAGGCGATCCTTGCGGTTCCTGATCAGTTCGCTGACGAGATATCGCTCGTCGGCCCGGTAACTCGGATTCGCGAGCGTCTCGAAGCCTGGCGCGAGTCGCCGATCACCACCCTCCTTATCGGTGGCGGTAGCCGATCGCCCGCGGATCTCAAACAGCTTGCAGACCTTGTAAGTGGCTGAACCTCGGGCCACGGGTGGGCGGACCGTAAGGACGGATAGAAGTCGGTCCATGGGGTGGCGCTGTCGAAATGCCACCGACAAACCTATTGCGTATTGATGTCGCAGCAGCTTCTACCGAAGCCGATACGTCCTTAATCTCCGCTAACGAATCGCTTATGGACCTCCGACCGATCTCAATAGGCAATTTCTTGCAAAGTCAGTTAGGTCGTTGTAACCTCAATTGCATACCTTCTAATCCGAGGGTTCCGTAAGGACGGCCTACGTTGTCCATTACATCCAGCGAGGTTCCCGAGGACCTTCTGCCGCTGCCCTCGAAGGTAATAGATGCGCTGTCGGGCGCCACCCTCGTTGCCCGATCGGCCACTACCGCGTTGTGGCAACGACCAACGGTTGTAATGGGCAACGCAGGCTGGCTTTTGCCACGAGGTTTCCTAGCCGTGCGATCGCCTCGCCTCTTACGGGCGGCCGCCTTATTGATCTTGGGCACAAAGAGTCCGTATGGAGTGGGTGTCACTCCGGCGGAAGGACTACGAGAAACGGGCAACGCTGCCACGACGTTTGCCCGTTTGGACGTTTGCATTCCCCAACCGTTCCGCCCCGCCAAAGGTCACCCCGGGATCGATTCTCTTTTGCTCTGATCCGCGCCGGCAGGGCCTAGCGACCTGCTTCGCTTGGCGCTGGCATTTTGGAGGTCGGGATCGACCCGGAATGGGATTACTGCGGCGAAAGCTCACGGGTGACGGCAGACTTGTGCTCGTGGCTAACTCGTTCCTGTCGTTCGGTTGCCGCCCTGACACAAGCGACCCCGGTGGGCACCAGCCGCGGCGAACGGGCGTCGTCCGATGACCGTGCCCCCCGACAGGACGCTCTCGGAGACAATCGAACTCCTCCAGGAGTTGATCCGCAACGCGTGCGTCAACGACGGGTCCGCCGGATCGGGCGAAGAATGGCGTTCGGCCGACATACTGCACGGGTTCCTCGAGGGCAGCGGTCTGGACCTCGAACGCTATGAGCCGACCCCAGGTCGGACTTCTCTGGTGGCCCGCCTGGAAGGTTCGGATCCGCATGCCCCAACGTTGTGTCTGATGGGTCACACCGACGTTGTGCCGGTCTCAATGGCCGGGTGGTCACGCGATCCTTTCGGGGGAGAGCTGGTTGACGGTGAAATCTGGGGCCGGGGCGCCGTCGACATGTTGAACCTCACGGCGTCGATGGCTGTAGCTCTACGCCATCTCGCCACGTCCGGTTGGCGTCCACGGGGCACCGTGATCTATCTGGCCGTAGCCGATGAGGAGGCCGGAGGGGTCCACGGAGCGAAGTGGTTGTTGGACCACGCCCGGGACGCCATCTCCTGCGACCTGGTCGTGACCGAGTCCGGGGGGTGGACCGTGCCGGGTCGGCGGGGTTCTCGGGTCGTGGTCACGGTGGGGGAGAAGGGCATTGCGTGGAGGCGACTGCGGGTGCGGGGCACGCCGGGTCACGGCTCGAGACCCTACGGTGCAGACAACGCGGTCGTGAAGGCGGCTGAGGTGATACGCCGCATCAGTGCCTACGAGCCGAAGGCGCGGATCTCGGAGAGTTGGCGTCGTTACATCGAGGGCCTCGCCCTGGCGGAGGAGGTGCGAGAAGGGCTGCTCGACCCATCCCGGTTTGCCGAGACCTGTGCTGGACTGCCCGACCAGCGCTTTGCCTCCTACGCCCATGCGTGTACCCATACGACGCTGTCCCCCAATATGGTCCACGGTGGGACCAAGACCAACGTGATCCCCGATGAAGTGGTGATCGAGCTCGACGCTCGCATCTTGCCCGGGGACGACGTCGGGAGCGTCGACGCGATCTTGACCGAGATTCTGGGGCCCTTGGGCGCCGAGGTCGTCGTCGAATCGATCAGCGAGAGAGAGGGGTCGGAGAGCCCATTCGACACGGCATGGATGGAGGCACTCCGTCGGGTGGTGCACCGGGTCTACCCCGACGCTGCGCTCCTTCCGCGGGTGACGTCGGGCGCGACGGATGCAGCATTCTTCCGTGAAATGGGAGCGGTGGCCTATGGGTTCGGGCTCCTCTCCCGCTCGATCACAGCGGAGGACTTCTCGGCCCGATTCCACGGGAACGACGAACGGATCGACGTCGAGTCGCTCCGCCTCACGACCGAGGCCTGGCTCGCCCTCTGTGAGGACGTGGCTGGATAGGGCTCCCAGGTGGTTGCTTCAGTAGGCCCCGGTTGCTTCGTAATCCTCGACCCGTGCCTGCATCAGCGCCTTCAAGAGCTCGATTGGCAGCTCGCGGCCGTAGGGGAGCTTGATGAAACCCTCACCGGTGTCGTAGCCGGCCGTCTCAGCTGTCGCTTTGTGGCTGGCGAAGAACCGCGGCGAGAACCGCAACGAGCAGTGGTTTTTGAAGTTCTGAAGCATCCAGAGGTTCGTGTTCTTGCCGCGGACGTAGACCGGCAGGTTCCACTTGAGTTCCTCCCGTGCCTCCGGGTCGGCATCGAGGCTCAACTTCCTCAGCGCCTCGAGGTGCGGCCGCTGGACCTCGTTCAGTTGCCCGAAGTAGTCATCGACACTGTCCCGCCTGGGCATCGGCACC
>CAWFTV010000018.1:0-524223 GCA_963818915.1 uncultured Acidimicrobiaceae bacterium
ACGTTTCCCTTCAGCTAGCGTGTCGGTCGCGCCCTGAGCCGTGCCCGTGAGCGCATCGGCGGTTCCTTTGAGCGAATCAGCCGTACTGCTTAGATGCTTGGCTGTCTGGCCGAACTCGTCCATGGCAGAGATGATGTGCGGCTGGGTGGTGCGCTCAATCAACTGAGTGCGCACGATGGCATCCCCGGCGTCAATGGCCGTTTTGTTGATCTGCGCCAGAGTCCCGCAAGCGTCGGGTCCTGATGCCCCTTTGCATGGCCTGTTGATGTGATCAAGCACCGCGTCTGTCTCGCCAGCGCCCGGCGCGGCGGCTCCCCACCGGTCCACAGCGATGATGATGTGCCTGAGTGAGGCCAAACGCTCCCCAAACAGAAATCGCCGTGAGAGCAACTGCCCCCACGGCGATAGCGATCTTTGCTGGCGTGTTCATGCTAGGCGGCCGGCGTTGTAGCGGTCGGCAGTGCGCCGAGTAAAGCCTGGATTTCCTTGAGCACCAACTGAATATTGGACTGAGTCGTCGAATTCTTGAATCCACCCAAAGAAAGCAGATCGGTCAGGTCGGATTCGACACCGGAAACTACCGAAGTCAAGGTCGGTGTCGCTCCAACCGCCGTGATCAAACCCTGAGCTGCGACGATCTTTTGCTCGATGGTGTTGAGCAAACTCGTTACCGCGGTTCCAGCCGCGGCTCCGGCCTCGATAGTGAACGCTGTTTCGATGAGCGGAGCGACGAACTGCAGAACTGTTCCTGCTACCGCTGCAATGCTCGGAGCCTTTGACCAGAGCTTCGCAAGTTCCTTTTCGAACTTGCTGGCGAAGGATTCGACATCCTTGATGATAGTGCTGAGAATGCTCATGGTGTCTTGCGCCTCCTTGGCGCTACTTGTTTGCGTCACCGGGAAAGGTGGCGCCAGGGTTGTTAATGGTGGCGTTGGGTCCTGTAGAGTTGCTGGTTGCACTTGCGTGGCCGGCAAAGGCCCCGAGGGCACCGCTGACAAGGTTGCTTGCGATCGCGAGGACTGCGGTGCCGACAGAAACCGGGTCAGGATGGAAAAGGACGGCCAGTGCAAGACATACCCCCAATACCGCGAGTAGGACTGCCCAAAACGGTTGGGGAATCTTCATAGCGTTCCCTTCCCGCTGCAAACGCAGCACTTTAGATGCTCCTGACTTCCTTCGCGATGGTCAACTTTAACCCAACCGTTACCATCACAAAGAGAACAGATGCGCTTCCAAAACAGGTTTTTGATAAACCAAATCATTCTAAATTCAGGATACACCAGATGCGGATTGTTTCACGGCGGAATCGTAGGCTTTCTGCAAATCTGAGCAGTAGCGGACGACTCCAGCAGACGGGTTGACGGCCTTGTGCCCAAGGTTCCAAATCTGGCCGATCTCAGTCAAGTTCTTGGGTTCGAAGTGCGCCACGTAGGAATTGAAGTGGCTGACAAATGACCGTGCGCAATCGTCAAGATTGGTTTCCAACTCGGCGGGAGTAAATCCGGGGCAGTTGATAAGCATGAGTTGCCACGGACCGAAGCTGGAAGCACCGTCCCGACCATACTTCTCCACAAGAGCGCGCTGCGCAGGACTCGAAGCAAACACAGAACCACCCACGTCATATGCTGGCTCGTGGCGCGGCCCGCAATTGGTCCCAATACTGCTCTCGTTAGACGCCAAAGCCACCATCGCACGCTCGCCGTCGAGTCCTGTCGGGACTTTTAAAACTGGGCCATACTTTGCGCAAGATGCTAGGACTTCACTTTTTAGAAAACTGCTCATTTTGCCCTCAAAGGTCATCTGGTTGCGGTAGGTCTTTCGGGGTTTGTGGAGGAACAGGAAAATAATGTTCCATTATTTCCTCATCGCCGAAACATCAGTGTCAAGGCACCGCCTATCAGTGTCCCAATGAACGTGAATGCCGAGGCGATGCCGGCCAGGTAGACCTTCCATGATTCAAGACGGGTGATGCGCTTGGACATTTCGCCAAGGTCTTTGGTCCTATCAACGAGGAGTGCGACCGAACTTCCCAAGCTGGCCAGCGCTACACCGTGCTCTTCTAGCAGTCTTGTTTGCGAGTCTTGCCGCTCTTTGGTAAGCTCGTCCCGCTGTTTGGTCAGTTCCTCGATGCGCTTCGCTAGCGCATTCACTCCTGCGAACTGATTGATGTTCGTTTCGTGCTCTGCCATTGTTTCCCCTTTTGTATCAGTTGACGAAATCGGAGGTCATTGATAGCAGAAACATCATCAATGGAAAAATCTTCTTCATTTCATTCCTCACGGTGCGCCGACGATCACACTCCAATTGGTTGGTGTCCCAGTCGCGACAATCGTCCATGTGCCTCCTACGACGGAACTGGGCGTGTATCCCCCTTGGCAGGCAATCACGCGCATGGTAGTGGTGGAGTTGAAGTTCTGCGCTGCATATGCGGTGCTGGAGCAAGTTGGCGTCGAACCATCCAAGGTCATAAACATGTTGCAGCCAGCGGTAGATTCGCTCCACGAAACAGATACGGGAAGGACTGTCGGCGGTACGGTGTAGGTGCCTGAGTAATTCGGCCCATTCTGGTGCGGATTTCCGCATGTCGATGTGCCGGTATAGCAGGTAGCAGCGTCAAATCCAGAGGCTAGTCCCCCTGTTCCATCTGGCGCAATGCCGAGCGACAGAGCACACTGCTGAGCTGGAATCGCATTGATATGGCCGCCCCATCCAGATGTGAGAGTGGTCCCAGTGCAGTGCCCCGCCGTGGTAGCAAGACCGGCATATTGACCGGGCGTGTTGAGTGTTCCGGTACATTGCCCCACGTTGCCGCTTGACACATCGGGGCCAATAGCGGGAAATGGAATCGACCCTGCCCACCAAGACGGTCGAGTGCCAAGATAAAAGGATGCTGGACAAGAGAGTGAACTTGTGCAAGTAGAAGTCGGCACAGAATTAGCCAGAACACCAGAAGGCGGGCTGGTTGGCACTTCCGCCGTGTTCCATTGCGTCGAGCCGTTGAAGGCATCCCAGTTGCCCCAGCGTAGAAGCGTCTGTTTCACCACGGGATCATAGGGAATGGGACCAGCGTAGCTCGGTGGCGAGCCCGTGCTTCCGGACCCAATATTGTAGATGTTACCTACATCTCCCGGGCCTCCTAGATACCAATCTGAGGGTGATCCGCCGTTGTATTCGTAGACCGATCCGGCCGCGTTCGACACTCCGGGAGTACCGAGCACGTTCGCCACGAAGTTCTCGTAACGATGATTGCTTATATCTTGCAGCGCGAACATGTTATCAGTCTTCTCCGTCGAGGTTCCGCAGTTGCCGTTTGCGCAGGACTCCCACCCCGAGAAGAAGTTACGATAGAAAGAGTTGACCAGGTGCGTGCCATGTGCCTGATCCATTGCTACGTCAATGCCGACATTTCCTTCATAGAGGTTGTAGTCAATCCCATTGGCATGACCATCGTCGAACGAAAAATAAAGCGTCGAGTTTGCGGTGTGAGAGTTTACAAAATAGTTGTAGGAGATCACTGAACCTTCGTGTGGCCCGTTCCCGACGTAGCAAAGCAGCGCGTTCTGGCAGATGTTGTTCGTGACTAGATTATTAGCGCCAAGGATGTTGATGCCGCTTGAATCGTCGTTCGTTCCCTGCCCCACGTTGTAGATATAGTTCGATTCAATATCGCCGTGGTTTACTCCCTGCATCATGAAGATGCCAATGTTGATGGGGCTGTCGATCACGACGTTCTGAACCCAGTAATACTGAGTGCCACCAAATTCGATGCCTGCCGTCGTGGCGCTGTAGTTTGTCAGGTTCGACATTTCGATAAAGAGGTTCCGCACCCCAACATAGTTCGCGGCGGGGATCGTCCACATCTGGGGCGTGTTTCCTGAAGACCAGTTGGGATGTCGCAGCGGAGGACTGATGGTGACCGTCGTAGTCCCTGCCGTTCCGCAAGCGGGAGAGCAACTCGTAGCCGTTACATATTCCTCTTGTCCGCGATTCGGGCGTTCCGCTCCCACCGGACCCGTGTAACTGCAACCGGTGTAGGAGCTGGAGTAAGGAGTTCCGCTCCATACCAGATCTGCCTCGCAAGAGAAGAAGTTCCCATTGTCCACGGCGCTTCCAGTACAAGGTGCCCCTGAAAAGCCTGTGTCACATTGATCGAGAATCAGCATGGTGGTACCAGCGGTAATGGCCGATCCGTTGTCTACCGTGATCGTGTTGGACCCCTGGGTATATCCTCCGGTCCAGTTTGCTACTGTGCCCGGACCGCCGGGATAGTTGCCACTGCTAGTTGCAAACCCGACAAGACAGCCGCCTTCCTGGCAAGTGGATGCCGCACTAAAATGCAACCTAGTCTGAGTCGGCCCGGAGCCGCGAAGTTCTACGTGATGCGTCCCCGTGGTTGGGAAGATTGCGGCATTAAGATAAAAGTCTCCTGCACCCAACAAGACATATTCGCTGGAACCGCTGCAAGATGCTAGAGCGCTGTTGATAGTAGCCGGGCTGGCAGGGCTTCCACTTGTGCCATACGCCGCAATAGTCGATCCGCACTGCGTCCAAGAGCTGGAAGGGATGCCCCCGGGAATACCCGCCTGCGTCCAATCTGTTGCGCGAGAAGTTGAGAGAACGCCGCTCCACGCCTGCCCGAAAGCGAGCGTCGAGAAGAGAAGCGGGATGGCGAAAAGGATTTTCATTTATCTAATCACTTTGAAATTTACAACCACCCCACTGCCAATAGTCTGACTTAGAGTGGTATTATTTTCGGCGTTAATCGTGATCGTGTTGGCCGATACTTGAACAGCAACGGAGAGGATGCCGTTCGTGCTGGGGATGAATCCGCCTAGACTGAATATATTTCCCTGGAACGTGGCAATGACCACATCTGCGGTTGTTAGGCCAGTGCAGGTCGCTGTTCCGACAGGGGCGGTAGTACTAGACGATAAGGTTCCCGACAGCGTGATGGTCCCGCTACATAGAGTCTGCGTCCCTGAAATGGTGCAGGAACTCCCGAGAGTGCAGGTTTGGCCGTTCACTGTCGTCGATACATTCGCCAGAGCGGAGTTTGGGATGGCGCTTGCGCTCACGGAGAGCGTTGGAGTTGTCGTCGAAGTGGCTACGCTGGGAACTAGCCAAGTGGGCCATGACCCGGAAGAGGCGATGAAGTTTGTTACCGACCCACCGCCCGACCCTGAGCCTGTGAAAGTGCAGGTTGTGCCTGAGCAGGAGCCCGCGCCTGCTGAGAAGCTGAAAGTGAACGCGCCGGTGTTGGCGTTGATCGAAGACACACCAGCCCCAGGGCATTCCCCGTTGGACGCCGTGCAGACGATCTCGCTGTTGATGGTTACGTCGGTATCAGCCAAAGCGTACAGGGCGATGGCGTTGGCAGCAAGTGACCCGGTTCCAGTCCCCGACGTATCGATATGCCAGCCGCTGGAGACAGACGTGTCGTTGACATAAAATCCGCCTCCACTGTAAATCTGATCGTAACTGGGTGCCGTCTCATAGAGAGTATTACCCGAATCAATCGAGATACTTCCGTTGGTACTGTCGGAGGGGCATTCCGGGCCTCCTGTTGAGGATGTGCAGAGCCAGATTCCATCCTCTCCTGTGGCCTGAAGATTGACCACGCTATCGCTGCTCTGGTCGGCCAGCACTAGAACTTGTCCCGCCTCCGCGTTTAAATATCCTGCAGCCACCGGTCCAGCATTGGCATTTAAGGCGATCAGGTTTATCACCCCACTACCTGCGTTGACGTTCAGGTCAGTAAAGTCGGATGTTGTGCTACCCCCCGATGCGCCCGCAACCGTACCCGTGCATCCAGTCTCAGATTCGAGGACTTCAAATTGACTTGTGGACAACCCGGCAGACAGCACATGCGCCAACCCTGAATCCGTCAGACAACTGGCTGCGAATCCGTCTCCGATCTGAATCGCCTGACTTGCCGCATAGGAATTTGGTGCAGTGATGGTGCAATTAGTTCCGTCGCAAGCCGCATTGGTGACCGTCGTCCCTTGAACTTGTCCTAGTGTGAATCCGTCCGGGTCTGTCGCTCCGTAGTCCGCATTGGATAAGATACAGCCGCCTGATCCATCGGACACGTTAAGCGTTCCTGCAACTCCCTGCGTCGAACAGCCGCTGCCGCCTCCGCCTCCACCACTGGCAAAGCAATCAGTGCAGAGCGGAGTCGGAGCGCCGTAGGTGTTCGGCGAAAGTCCCCCGCTGCCCACCACGTCATAGCCTTGGCCCTGTGCCGCGAAGAAGAGCCAGCCGCCCGGATTGAGCGAGCTTATATCGTTCGACGTGAAGGGATTCCCGAGTACCGTTCCCGTGGAGTTCGAGAAGATTTGGCTGCCGGGGACCAGGTTGGTCGTTCCGGTGAAGTAGACAGTGATGGTGGCGTGAGGAATGATGCCATCAAGGTAGTTGGCCGATTTCAGCCCGGACGTGACTGAGGGAGTTCCACCGACGAAGGAATGGCCCTGTACAGCCCCGGTCTGCGCCAGAGCGGAGACGGTTCCCAAAAGCCACAGAAGGAGAATCTTTTTGAGCATCTATAGCCTCGATTTTCCGAGGCCGTTCATCGCGGGTGAAAAAAGTCCTAACAGGGAATCTGATGTCAATCATACCTTATCGATCCATTTTCTTTCTATTCTATTCCCTACTTTGGTATTATACTTCGGATTATGGAAAACAATGTCATCACCTCCGATCCGCCCGCGACTACACCAAAGTCCAAAAAGAGCAAGATGAGCGCTGCTGGACGCAAGGCTGTTTCCGAAGCTGCCAAAGCACGATGGGCAGCACGTAAAGCAGAAACCCCTTTACCTCCAGTTCTGAACGTTCCACCCGCCCCGCTTCCACCCTCTCCCGCCGTACTTCAGCTTCAGGCTCAGGTGGTAGACATGGTTTCTCAGCGCGGAGAAGCCCGTTCTCGCCTCTCTGAAGCCCATACCGCATACCTGCTTGCTCAGAGCAAGTTCCAAGCTGCTGAAGCTGAGTTGAAGGGAATCGAAAGCGAAGTGAGTTACCGCATCGGCTTGATCGCACAGCTTGAAAATCGGCCGGCACAAGTCGCCAATGCAGGATACGCTTCACCATCTCCAGTTCTGCAAATGCCAGCATCCCTGGGGAGCATCACTTCGGAACCGGCTCAGGTTGCACAACAGATGAACCGCTCTCAGGAATCATTTGCTGTCGGGTCTGCCGATGATCTCAGGCGCGACATTCGCGGCAACATGGGTATGATGTGAGATTGGCACGAAACCAAGTGATTCAGATGGTTCCTCACCGCGTGGGCAGGACGACCTGAACGGACAAGGATGAATTCTGTCAAAGCACATCGAAGGCGATTCTTCCGGTGGTTGAGTCGCCTTCCTGATCCGTTCCAACTTGTTTTGCGCTAATTCTTTCAAATCCGCCGCTCTCTCTGACACTGGAACATTGTGAATCTGAATCACATCGGAGAGAACGCCATCCTCGGCTAGAGCGTCCAGCCATTGCTCTTTGGTGAAATCCCCCCGTTCACGCCAGATTTTCTCCCAATTGCCGTCAAAGTCTCCACCATCCCGCTTTCTGAATCGTAACTGTTTCGATACCGGATGCCTCCAGCCCTTCGACAGAGGCCCATGCCGTCTTCCGTCTCGCTCCTGGCCGAGAACGACAACAACCAAATCCATCGGAACTCCGTAGATCGATCCTTCCAGCGTGCGCCAGTCATGCTCTTCCTCAACCATTCTGTATGCGTCCCACCGGGAACACAGAACAATCCTGCGTAGATGCGTCTCTGATGTGTCAAGGAACGAGCCGGGAGTCCAGATGGTGCCATCGGGCAGGGGAATAGGATCGGGTCGCTTCCATGGGCCGTCTGGTCGCAGCACATAGGTGATAAATGAAGCAAGAGAACTTAGATGCTCAGCCTCAGACAAAACATCTGTCTGGTTCGAGTCGAGTCCGCGCGTTGTCGCCAGATCATAAAGCGTCTGTTCGGCCACTTCCCAAGCGGCATCGCTCTCAGCAGTCAACCCAGTTTCAATGGCTTCATAGAGCGCTTCAGTGGGACGGATAGCAGGAGGGCGCCACCGCTGCAAGAGGTATGGCAGGCGGGCGCATCGGTCTGAACTATTGAGCGCCGTTGCGTTGTTCATCTGCCATCCGTTGAAGCTGCTGAGTTTTGGATCCGGTAGGACGAGCGCGGATAGCTGCAAGAAAATTAGCTACAGGAACGCTCATCATTTCAGGCGGAGGAGTAAACATCTGATGCAGACCATATGCCGAACGTACTGCATTATTTGCTGCGGCTTCAGGATCGGACGCCTTGAACCATGCTGGGACATTAGGGAAATATGCTCTGATAGTACCCTTCTCCGACATGGTTGCTCCCGGTTTGGAGCGTTCCCATCGCGTCATACCTCGTTCCCTCATTGAAGACGTATGAAGTTTAGAGGCATTTACCTTTGTCTCGCTCTCGATGTTCATCAAGTTCCCGACGCGCTGTTTGAGATTGCGGAAATATCCTTGCGGTTTTCCAGTAAGATGATCCATTTCAGGGTACACATTATCACGTACCCAGTCTGCAACTGTCTTGTCTACAGCAATATCAGCGTTCCGTGATTCGGCTGAGTATTGGGCGGTATCATTCATCTTTTCATAGGAGAACAATCTTCCATTAGCCTGCATTCTTTTCAGGTCAAGTTCCCCAAGAGGAATAGGCTTCTCGAATTCAGATGCTACTGCATCAATATGTGAACGCGCGGCGCGGTCCGCAGTGGTGGTCTGTGGCATTCTATCTTTTAATTTACGAATTGCATCCGACAATGGGAATTTTCCATTAGCGTCCGGAAGATTACCCTTAACGTATGCATATTTGCCCAACGTGTTGGCATATTCCGTGTTGAGGTTTTTTTCTGCCAAAGATACGTTGTCAAGGAATCCACCAAGCGTATTTGGCTTACCAGAAACTTTGGCGGCAGATCGCAAATCTCCCACCGTTTCCTCTATCATCGAAGCATCACTCACGCCTGTAGCCCTTGTAAGTTTCGATGCCATTCCGGCAGGTGCTAAAAGCTGAGATACCGCATGGGTCAATAGTGCAGGTCCAGCAAGTTCTCCAGCCACATAGTTTGGATTGGTTTTGTATTCCTCATGCAGATTCTTTATCCCTGCCAATCCTTTTTAAGTTGGGTAACGGGATTCCAGATAACTGGATTTTCCTTTGTTCCTGGGGGAGGGCTTGCAACAAGGTCAGCGATGCCTCGACCTGCTCCTTTACCAAACTCCGCCCAAGTCTTCAGATAACCGCGCAGCGTATTTGGATCATTTCCTGTCATGTCAGATGGAGCAAGAAGTCGGTCTAATGGGCGAGAGGGAGGAGCCATCCCCGGAGAGAGTTGGCGAGCATGTTCGCTCTCTTCTGTGGCGAGATTGGCGTAAGGGTCGGATTGGTGCGATGAATCTACAATCGCGGCGTAGGGGTCTTTGTCTGGCATTACGGCTTCACCACTTGGTAGCCATGTGATTCAACATCTTTGATCACCTCCTGCTCGCTCTTGCCTTTATTCTCAGCGAGCGCCATCGCCCTCTTTAGCGAGACCTTCCCCTTCGTCCCGACCGTCTTCCCTTCCTTCTGCTTGGCGATAGCGGCTTCTCTCTTGTCAAGCCACGCGAGAGCGCGGGAGTTGTCAGGCATTGCGTTCAGTCCGACACGCACCTGTCTTCCAATAGTCTGCATTTTTGTGAGATAACTTTCTGCATCTGGAGTTCCAGAAAGTCCAATTAGCGGCAATTCATTCTGAATTGACTTCACGCTGAATCGTGCAGGCGATTGACCCGTAGCGGAACGAGAACCAATAATATCAGCCATTGAAGCGATGGCTGTATCAAAGTATTCCCTCTCCTGCGCGGTCATTTGCGTCCCTGTAGCTTGCTGCGCTCCCGCTTCGGCCTGTGCGCGGAAGTTAGCCCAACCCGCCGCTGTTCCGAGAGTCTGAATGATTCCAGGATTGGAAATCTCCCCCATACTCTGATCGAGCAACTTGAATGCCTCTCCGAGAACCTGTTGTGCGTGTTGATCGTTTGCAAGTGGAGCGAACTCTACCATCGAAGGCGATTGCGGACTCTGCGGATCTCCATACAGGCCAAGCAATGCAGATACAGCAGGTTGAGATTTGCGTGCTGCTGCTGCATTCTGAGGGGTCATACTCTGGATATCAGGAAGGATGCTTTTTCCGCGTCCAACGTCAGCCTTGCCTTGCAGACCACGTGTAATCTTCCCTTGTGGGCGAGTGTGTAACGTTGGTTCGCTTTGCGGTGTAGTACCGTGCGGAGTAGTAGATGGAATACCACTGTTTTGAGGAACTAACTGTGCTTGTTCCAGTCAAAACTTGACCACCACCTGGTGCAGTCTGTGTCCGCGTTGTCGAACTTGGTACGCGCACGGGTCCCAGAGATGGAGCTTCAGGATTAGGTCCACCTACAGCAGGTTCAAGCAATCTCTGATTCCCCGCCGTTTCGTAGCGGCCTTTATCGGTTCCCACTGTCCAGTACGATTTTCCTCCCCCAAGGTAGACCGGAATAAGAACGGAACCTTCTGGAATTTTGGATATATCTAAAGGGTTTCCATCCTCTCCGTTGAACTGAATACCTTGGTCAAGCATCGAAGATGCTGTTTTCAGGTTCACTGCTCCAGGATAGTAGGGAACAGGTCGAGCAGAACCACCGCGTTGAGCGGCTCCCTCATTCTTGAGAACCTGCAAGCGATAGGCTTCTGCCGCCTTCATCCCCTCGGGAGTCATGGCATAAGGTAGAGCACCAACAGCAAACTCGCCTGCCATCTGAGTATTCTGATTCTTCCAGTCGTTCACCTTGCCAGATTGTGCCGTCTGTAACTGCTGCTTGTTCTTCCCTCCCATCTTGAGCCACTGACGAATACCGTTCACCGTTTCTGCCATGCGCCCAGGATGCTCTGACGGAACCTTGTCGCCAGCGGCCTGACGAATATCGCCGATGGTCTTTGCCATGCGGCTCTCGATCAGGTCGTAATCGGCCTCCTTCCAGTTTCTGGTTTAGGGTCCATTGGAATCCACAAGAGTAGATAAGGCGCTGTTGATCTGCTGCCAATTGCTGCCTGAGGGGAGCGATTTGAATCTGTAGCTGGTCGGCACGTTGTTGCTGGCGCTGCTGTTGCCAGTCACCTACCTCATTCTGGGCCTGTGTGTTTCCAGCCGCTCCAGCCGCTCCCTGTACGAATTTTGCTGCCACGTCCTGCCAAGCCATTGATTCTCCTAATCACTATTCGGCCCATAAGGGGATTGAGAACTACTGATACCACTGCCACTAAACGAGTTCGGCATACTGAATCCATTGCTTCCACTATTGATTCCGATCCCAGATAATGAAGCTCCTCCAGTAAATGGGGCTGCGGCTATAGAAGTAGCGCTATTAAAAATATCGTTCATTTGCGCCAAGCGTTGCTGCTGTTCAGTATTGTTTTGACTGAACACGTTATTATAGCCGCTCATGCTCTGGCCGAGTAGATTGCTGCCAAGAGATGCACCTGCACCCATAGCGTTACCAGTAAGCGACGAGATCATGTCATTGACGCTCGACCGCGCAGTGTCCATCGTGTTCTGGTTTGAGGCGTTGGTTCCACCAGAACGTGCTCCAAATGTCGCGTTGGTTTGCGTCTTCTCATTGGCCTGTTTGGAAATAGCGCCAATCTGCGGAGCCAGCAACTTGGCAACGTCGGACTGGTTTCCACTGAGCAGACCATTGATTAGCGCTGAGGAGTTTGAGAGAAGTCCTTCACCCATTGACCCAGCAAAGCCAGATTCTCCCGTCAGCGCATTGGTTGCACCATATTCTCCACTCGAAGGCCCCATGTCTATGCCAAACATTTTTCTCCTTTACGTTGCAGATGTTTGGGATACGAGCAAACCGTTCAAAAAAGTCATACTTCCTTGTGTTCCGAGCGCCGTTAATGCCGCTGTGACTATTGTGACACTTAATCCGGTGGTTGTCGCATTGATTGTTTGATTTGGCCATGATCCGGAAATCGAGACATTCGTTCCTGCCACCAACGACGGTGCGGATGTTCCAGTTCCTCCTTGCGCTACTTGAGCAGTTCCCGATATATCCGTGAAGGATGGCTGTGCGGCTGAGAATGAACCAGTTGCCGCGTTATATGCCGTCAAGAACTCGTGCGATATTGCCCCAAAAGAAACTGGGACAATAGGAAGCGTTGCCGCAAACCAATTAGTTCCGTCGAAAGGCGACAAGCGCAAAGTACGAAGGTAGCAATACAAGTGTAGCCGACCCATTGATCGTTCCACTTGCTGGAGTCATCGTTGCCGTTCCTCCACCAAGTGCCGACTGGTTTGCGATGAAACAGGACCATGGAGGAGATTGCGATGTGAGCGTGACAGCGATGGGACTGGCATTCGAAAGAACAATCAAAGCGCCATCGTCTGTGCTTGCTGTGGCATAGGAAGTCACACCAGATTGATTATTGACTGGAATTCCACCAGGAGTTGCAGGAGTAATGCTCCCGCCGCCACCGCTTCCTCCACCCTGAATGATTGTGTTCGATACGCCAGCCTTGATGGAGTTGATCTTGGATTGCTGAATACCGAATGCGGTTGCATGGTTACCGAGCTTCTGAAATGCCAAAGTGAAGAGACGGTGTATCTCGTCAGGTTTCGGATCAGCCGAAATCTTTGGAACCCATGCCGTGATTGGAGGCGTTGTGCTCATCAAGTGGTCGCTTTCTCAGTTCCCCATCCAGCCTGAAATGGCGGAATTGTTCCTGACTTGCCTCCCCATGCTGCGAACTGGACTGCCGTGTCGCCCGCATAGATCGTGAATGGTTCACTTGAGTTTGCAGTCCACCCAACAATCTTGAACTTGTTCGGCGGAAAGGTCAAAAACTGTTTCACTTGTTTTCCTCCTGTGCTTGGGAAAGTTAGCGTGATTGGGCTTCCATTGTCTGGAGTCATCACAAGAGTCACCGATGCTGTGGACTGGTAAGCAAGATTGATCCACTCCGCATGCCCCCACCCTGGACCATAGCTCAACAACCCAGTTTTCCATCCAATCACAGCGGCTGGTAGGAATGTCCAGTCCGGTTGCCACTCGCTTAGGATATTTCCGCTAGTGATCGGCCATGAGAACTGGCAAGCCAAGTCCTTAACATCTGCATTAGTGGCAGAAGTGAAGTCGATGAGGTAATCGTTCTCAGACGCTCCAGTTCCTGTCGTAGCAGGAACAAATCCGGTGATAGCCGTCTGAAGCCGGTTAGCCCAGAAAGCCAGCGTGATTGCGCTTGCCGCCACCGCGCGTAGGAAGACACCGCCAATGCGCTTCACTACCCGAGTGCTGCCTTTGTTCTCAGAGCGCGTGATAATGATAGCGGTCTGCGCTTCTGTGCCCGCAGTATCAAATGCTCTAATCGTTCCATCTGTACACCCTACGAGAATTTGATTGACTCCCGTTGCCAGAGCATGGCAGTTCACTGTGGGCGTGTAGGAGTCTACGACCCATCCCTTTGCTTCCATATCAAAGACTAGAGTCCTAGGAGTTCCATTGATGTCCTGATAGTTGTAGAAGATGTAGCCTGGAACGCAGGTTATTGTCTGCGCCTGCGGTATGGAGTCATTCGGCGGATAAATCGTCTGGTTACCGATAACCACGGGCGATGGACCTTCAGGTTCGCCATGTGGAAACAGGTTGTAGATGTTCGCGGAAATATCCTGTTCGGGTCCGCCCGCTTGCGATATAAAGATGCCATCCTTGGCCCTCCACGCGATCAGCGCCCCTAGTCCACCAAGGGCATATCGCATAAACAGCCCACGTGTTGCCGCAGCTTGTACTGGTGTCCACAACGGCCCTGTCGTTCCTGTGACAGTCGCAACCGCATCGGAGAAGTTGGGATAGAGCAACCAGAACCGTTCTGGAGAGAACACCACATGCAACTCAGAGGTCACAATTCCATTCTGTAATCCCTCGGATGGAGAGCAGATATATAGCCTCTGCGAGGATGGAGCCGAATCGAAATTGTTTCCAAGTGACGTGAGCAGATCGCCTGGATTGAGCGGGTCCAAGCCCATCATGAACGAACCACCACCAGAATCTGGAGTTGGACCCCAAATAACTGGAGAAGGCTCTGCCGCCAAGTCAGGAGCAATGATCTGCCAAGTCAACCCAGTTCCTGCTGGAGGAAATCCAAAGGTGATGAATCCGGTGTCCGTAACAGTCGTGTTATAGACCAGCATGTGCGTGGTGTCGCTGGGCCGGTTATAGAGCAGGTACCCTATCTGCGCTCCGGTCGAGTCCGCAATCAGGATGGCCGTTCCGGGAAGCCAGCGCACATTGAATATGTCGCCACTCACCCACTGCACATTCGGCAAAAGTGGAAGAATCGGGCTGATCGTTGCTGAAACCGTACCCGGAGTTCCACCAAACGTCAATGGGAATGTTGGGACTGACGTATAACCTGATCCCATTGCAGTTACGACTGGAGGTGTTGATGTGCTAATAATACCTGTCGCATCAATGACTACCGTAACAACTGCGCCGGTTCCTCCGCCACCGACTGCTGCAATGGGTAAGTTCCAGGCGTCTGTCCACTCCCCGGAGAAACTGTCCCGACCGCTGTTACTTCTTGGCTAACTCCCAGGACATTGCAGGTTCCAGAACGCGGAAGATCGATCGATGGGAATGGTTCGTAATTGTTATAGCTAAGAATAGGATTGTTTGCAATCGTCAGGTCGGCAAGCGTATCAGTGAATGCACCCGAACCTGAGTTGGCAATTGACAGCGTATAGGTAAAGTTGTCGAGTCCAGGGGTCTGGCGATACACATCAATTGTGTCTACTTGAGGATCGATAGAAAGCGTGCAAGATCCTGTTGCCGAGAAATTAGCATAATAGACCGTAATTGTGAACGTGTAGAAGAACGAACGGTCAGTTCCTCCAGCCTCTTCAGTAAGAACCTGAACGCCAAATCCGAACGTGGAATCTGTTACCACATCTGGCGTCAGGATGGCTCCCCACACATCGGATGCTCCACCTTGCAGCGTCGCTTGAATCGTTTGCGTGTTGATCGTGCCTGGAGACTTAATCTGACCTATCACTGCGCCTTGATAAAACAGAGCAACATTCGATAGAACGCCAGTGCCATTCTGTTGTCCATTCCACGTAATAGAGACGCTTACCCCTGTGATTTGTGCTCCCGTTGGAATTGCCGCTCCTGCAAGACCGGGCAAATCTTTGGCAACGATGTAATCTGTAAGAGTTCCAGCAGAAATCCCCTTCGTCCTCAATTGAGTATCGGAAACAGCGGTTTCATACTGGGCAGTGTTGAAGGAAATGTAAGAGGCATAGCTGGAATCCATCGTGTAAGTTCCTGGAACTGACACAAGCTGAACCTGAATGGGAACAGATTCTGGCGACGGATTAGAAAGAGCCCCTGTAATCTTAGAGCGGTAGAGATAACGATATGTTACCCAGTATGGGCTTGCTGCGCTCGCAACATTAACAATTGGGGCGTTCTGTGGCTCTTTGATTCCCACCTTGTAGCAGGTACCATCTGAACGCACCTTGAGCATTCCGCACACCGGACCATAGCCCGATGCCACGTAGGACGGAATGGTAACCGCAAGCGATGGATCGGCAATATAATCCCACGGCTGCGGACTGTCAGGAGGACGGTAGGGAAGAAACGATAGAGGAAGAGTGCTCAGACCGGAAGCTACTTGCGTATTCCCAACGTAGAGGCTTCCATTCGATCCCGACAGATAGGCGTAGCTAGGCGATGTTTTGTATGGGTCATTCAGGCGCGAAATGGACGTGATGCCATTGGCAAGAGCGGACGTAAGCAGGTTCGAGCCAAGTGGAAACCGGGCAACCGTCATCGACTTGCGATTTTTGCGAACATTCGGCGAGATAAGGCCAGCCGCCGCCGTTCTCCGCGAATCTGATCTGCCGAAGACACGGTGTTGATTCCACCGGCAATGTCCAGACGAATGCCTTGCTCCACTGGCTACCTCTTGCGGCCTGACGGTTTACGCGGCGTCTTGGCCTTTGGCTTACTGCCTGTTGCAGTTCCAGAGGACTTCAACGTAGTCCCGCGCTCCTTATCTGCCGCCTTACGGAATGACTCGTTCGCCTCAGACACCATTTTGTCGTGCCATGACGTATCAACTTTCTTGGGTGGGGATGTCTTCTTGTCCGCCCAATCGAGAGCATCGTAGGCCTTGTTCGCAACGTCAAAAATCGGCTGTGCCGCTCCGTATTCCTGCGCCATCATTTGCCTCCAGACTTGGTGCGCGTTTTCTTCCGGTTCCGCTTGCGGCTGCGCTCCGCAACGTTCGGCTTGCCCTTCATGGCCGTGCCGCGATGCTTGCGCTTGGCTGCGATGCGCTTCATGTTCTTGCAAATATGGCACGCTTCTCCTCGAGACCACCCTCTTTCTTGGCGGCTGCGATCTTCTTGGGCGTGGCCTTGCCGAATGCTCCTTCGGTTCCCTTGGCTTTAATTTTTTCGGTTGCCGATTGAATCCACTTGCCAGACTTCTTCTTCCGCTTCGTTGCCATCACTTTCCCCTTTCCGCTTTGCGTTTCGCCCGCTTGCCGTATTCGCCCCGTCGCGCCTTACTGAAATAAATCGCAACCCGTTGCTTGTTGGCGACTTTGGTTCCCCTCTTGCGCTTGGTGCGGTTGTAGGTCTTTCCAGCCCCGATTTCCTTGAAGGCTTCATCTCTCGAAGCCCCATCACGTTGATTCATGCCGTCACCTCGTATCTTGGTTGAGCTACATCCTGCTTGCGCCCCTCGGATCTCAAGTAGCGTGACAAAACTGCCCTGCGTGGCCCATCTTTTATTCCGGTCCGCGCAGAACTGGTAGAACGATTTCAGCATGGGCATGGTAGCCTGAAACGCATCATTCCCTAGCTTAAAGCAACTCAAGTGCTGAGCATAATCGAGAATCGCCTGCCAGTCATCTCTCGCGCATTGCACGTAGGTTCCCGTAGGGTCAAGCAGCGGCGCATTGCCAACGAGTGTCACCGCAAGACTCGTACCGTTCCCCGGGACAGGGGCGATGAAGTCCATTCCCGCTTCAATCACTGCCGGTAGATTGTTCTGCGATTCCTGCCAGTTCACCGCCAGTGCATCCATGTCGACCAGTGCTGTTACCTTCGATACCTGCCCATTGATGAGCGTCTGGAGAAGCCAATTTGATTGCTTCATCATCTCCAGGCCTTCGGTATAGCGGGTCAAACAATAGGCCGCGCGTTGTTGGTCTGTGGATTCCGCTTCCTGTCCTAGCACGTCCGCGAGCGCACCGTACATCGGAAGCCATGCCCAATCGTCGGGAACACCAAGTAGTGAGGCTGTAGGCGGTGCGAATGTAGGCCCTGCATTCAATGCCAGCATGTCGAAATAGCCAGGAGTGTTTGGTGCCAAGTCCACATCGAAAGACAGCGGAGGTTCACTGGCCACTGCCCATGACTGTGGATAGCCAACCGTCTGCAAGTAGCTCGGCTCGAAGGACTGGAAAGACAGCACGTCCTCTCGCGTGAGCAAGTATGGTTGGAAGAATTGCACCGTTCCTGTGACAGCCCCAGAGGTAGGCAAACTCAGGCTCACCGTTGCTCCAGAGAGTCCCGTCACGAACGTCCCTGACTGAATCCCTGCTCCAGTGATAGCCTGACCGCTCACAATACTTGCCGCCGAAGCTACAGCGACCGTGGACGAACCGGATAGCGCTGTGCCAGTGGTTGTAGCCATCAGAGCCATGAAACGGTTCCTGCGTGGCTCCAGGACCGTATCCGCGAGCGCGTAGCCATTCCGTACACCGGGTGTCGCATTGATCGGCGCAAGTTGTGCCATATTGCACGATGTTGCCTGAATGACTTCTTGGACACGCTTCTGCAATGACCACTGAAGATTCTGGAGAGTGAACTGGCTCGATCCCGTCCACGTCCCTCCGCTGGCAGGCTCAAGTAGCATGTACTGCATCTGGGTATAAAGGTCTACGTCCGTAACTGAACGTAAACGGGGGGAGGAAGCCAGCGTTCCAGTATTGATCCACTGTCCATCAGCATTAGGAATCGCAACAGTAGTGTTCCACTGCTCTACCAATGAGTTGAAGTGGCGCAATGCTTCTGACAAATAAACCCAAAGCTCTGCCTGTGACCAGATAGACCACTGGTTTAGCCTTCCTTGGAGAGCAGCTATCGCAGCGGATTTCGTTAACCATTGGAAAGTCGCCATTCCTTAGCGCCTCCTAATACCGCTCTACGAAGTCTTGATCTGCCATCCAAACTCCTGCCGTTTTCATGCTTCTCCTTGGCACCGTAGTGCTGTATTCAGCGACGTTACCTAGTTGCCGCCGCAACCGGCGTACACCAACTCATAGGCAGTGGATGCCGTTGGGGCTGTGCCCACGTTGAACACAATGGTTGTGGTGGTGTATGTCAGCCGCACCGGCAGCGCCGTGTAAGGCGAGGCCACGAGGTATGCTTCCCCTATGCAATTCGGTTGATTGGTGCGCGTCACGCCGTCCGTAACTGTCAACATCGCGCCCGCGCTGGTTGTGCTTCCTGTGGTGAAACTGATAGTTCCACTGAGCGAGTCACACACATGCGAGGTTGTGCAGGTTGGCGTTCCCGGTGATGTTCCCGCCGCTGCTCCTGCCGCGAACGTCGCCGTGCCTTGACCTGACATGCTTACCGCTGTCGTTGCATAGGTGAACTTCGTCGGGTAACCTGTTCCCCCCCCACCAATCAAAAGCTGCCCGCCAACTTGCTGTATTGCCATGTTATTTACGATGTCAATTTCACAGTTGGCAGTGGTGGCGCAAGACAGCCGGTGGAGCATGGTTGATCCAGAGTAATCGGCAAAGGAAATGCCGGCGCCAGACGCGTAGTTGACCTGTATCTGGCCGGTGTTCGCACCATTTTGCGCGCCGACAAGGACCGGCGCATCGGCCCAGATACTGTAGTTATAGCTTGTGCCGCCAGTTGGCGCGTAGAATCTCGCCCCGGTGCATGTTGCCGGGCTGCCGACGCACGCCTGCGCGTAATTTGTGAACCATTGGTTTGCAACCACCTGGCCGCCCACTGCCATTTGGCTAAATGCCCCGGTGCCGGGCGTCGTGGTCCCAATAGCCCCCGGTGCGGCCAGATTCACCGTGAGGTTGCCAAAAACATTCGCGGCGTTGACAAGCTTGTTTTGACGGCGATTGAGAGACGCCTGCGCGAGCCCCAGGCTGCTTTGCGTGAAGTCCAAAAGGCCAATCTGACCAACCGAGATCGTGCCCGTGTCGCCCGATGCATTACCGTTGAATCCAAGAGAGACTGTGATCGATGTTGTGCCCGCTGGCACGGTATAGGTCTGATACCAGGTTCCCGACTGGTCAGGGAACCCCGACACTGTATTCACGTTGAGGCTCGCTCCGTTGAATTGCACCCCAATCGTGGCCGACACGCCGCCAGAGTTAGTGCCAGAAGATTTATAGCGGCCCGAAAACGCGATGGTATCGCCCACCACAAAACCACTTGAGATTGTGTACGCCAGAATATCCTGCGCACCATTATTGCTGGCGGTCGCCGCGTAGGTTGCCCAATAGCCGAGAATGTCAGGCCCCGCAACCAGCGTCAATGGCACATTGCCGGAGCCGTAATACTGCCACCCGGTAGGCACCACCGCGCCCGATGCAGAACTGCTGTTATTGCCTGCCGTACCCGTGCTCATCGTCGCGTCGGTGACGAGATTGAAGCCATCGGTGGGCAGCGTGGGAAGATAGGGAATCAGTTCTGCGTTCGGCGTGCCACCCGTGAGCGTGTTGACCCCTTGGACGGCCATCGCATAGGCACCAATCGCGGTGGGGTGTGTGCCATCTGATGAGTATCCCGTTTTGTAGCAATCGTGACTTGTGGCGCTTGCGGTGGGCGTGAACACATCGATAAAGGCGTCGGTCTGTGCAGCCGCGTAAGATGCAATTAGCGGGTTGATCGCATCTTCCCACGTCACCCACGCGGGCACGGTGCATTGGTTGTTACTCGGTAGGATGTTTGTGTGGATCACCTTAATTCCTGCCGCCTTGAGTTGCTGGGTCATCGTGTCGATATTGGCGACGATCTGCGTGGGTGTGTAGCCCTGGCTGTAATCGTCGATGCCACAATCGATGATGACGGCCTGGGGCAGGGGGTTTTCGGCCAGAATCAGCGAGACCTGGCCCAGCAACTGATAGCAGCTATACCCGCCGATGGCGTCGTCCTCCGCCTCGATCTCCTGGGGTGTGGCGCTGGGCTCGAGGCCCCTGAGTGTGGTGATGTTCCGGCACATGCCCGAAAGGCTAGGCCGGGTTGGCCAACGTGATGACGACGCCGCGGTCCCCGTACGGGATTCGCTTCCCCTTGGCGATACCGCCGATGGTGTTGAGCAGGTGCGTGACGTTGGTCACGAACCCGTATTTCGCCTTGATCTTGTCCACAATCGCCTCGTGTTCGGCCCCAGTCACCAGGCGCGCCATCCCCTCGAGGGGCGTCGTTCCGTCCTTGACCCGCCCGCGGGCATCACAGGGTTGCACGAGGACCCGGTCGGTGTGGGCCAGCCGCTTGGCCTTCCCGGAGCCCGAGCTGGTCCACATGCCGAAGGTGCCGCCGTCGAGAGGCACCACCCAGACCGGTGTCGCCACGCCGGTGTCGTCGCGGCGGAAGGTGGTGAGGAGGATGTACTTGCCGTCGCTCAGGGCCATGCCGAGGAAGGCTATCCCGGCCTTCAGCGGGCGAACGCCTCCGCGGCGCGCGTGACCGAGATGTTGCCCGAGACGCTGCGCACGGTGAGCACCACCTTGCGATCGCCAGCGGACTGGCGACCCGGGGCGTCGTTGAGCGGGATGTCGGAGTGCACCGTGCCTGACATCGCCTCGGCATCGACCTCGAGTGCGACCCCCCGGGCGATGCCCACCTCGACGGCTCCGGAAACCGTCCGCAGGTGGGCGTGGCCAGCCGCGAGGGAGAGCACCTGGACATCACCGGACACCGCGACGACCGAGAGATCGCCCGCCAAATCACCCAGGCGAACATCACCCGAGCTACACCGGACATCGACCCGGTCCCCCGCTGATCCCACCTCGACGTCTCCCGAAGCCGTTTTCACAGAGACCCTACCGTCCACCCTGGCGCTTCTGAGGTCGCCCGACGCCGTCTGGAGGCGCAGTTCTCCACCCACGGTCCCCACCTCCACGTCACCGCTGGCCGTTTTGGCATGCAGCTTCTCGATGTCGTCCGCCCTGATGTCGCCGCTGGCCGTCTTGACGTCCACCGCCCCGAGGGTTCCGTTCAGCTCCACCTGGGCCGACGCGGACTTCACGGCCACATCGCTCCCGGTCGGCACCTCCACGCGAACGGTCACCCCGTTGCGGCGGATGAATTTCATGCCGTGCAGGCGGGGGATCTTGACGATCACGTAGTCGCGTCCCCGGTTGGCCCGGCACTCGACGATGGCCGCCTCGACGAACTCCGCGGCACCGGGCGTATCCGGCTCGAGCAGAACCTGTGTCCCCTCACCCTCGCGTGCGGTGATGGCGACCAACCCCACCTCGTTCTCGACGATCACGTGCACCTTGCCACGCGTGGGCAATGTCTTCTCCATTGCTGACTCCCTTCCCTTCAACTGTTCCCGTAGCCACGCAGGCGCGAGCCCGCCCGGCCGTTGCCATGCGAGGACATCGCCGCACCCCGCTCGAGGGTGCGCACGACCCAGCCGTTGACCGACAGCCCCTGGCGCGACGCGCTCTCCTCAACCCTGGTCTTGAGTTGGTCCGATAAGCGGAGGGTGATGCGAGCGGTCAGCTCGGCATCGCTTTCGGGGGTCGGCGGGTCATCGTCGACATAGACGAGCTCGACGTCGTCGCCGCCGACATGGAGCTCGACGCGGCCATGGGGCAGTTCACGCGCCAACTCCCCTGCCGCCTCGGACAACAGGTCCAAGATCCGGCTCGGCAGCGATCGGGCCAGGACGGCCGCGATGCGCTCGGCCAGGTCTGCCACTTGGGCGTCGCCGAGCTCGCCGACAGCCGTCACGTCCGACAGGAGGCCGTCCACGACCAATGACATCTTCATGCTGTCATTATGACAGCATGGTGACATCATCGCAAGCCATCCGAGGAAAGGTCCTCTGATCAGGAGCGCAGGCCGGGCGGCCCGGGCGGGTCAGCCTCCCGAGGCGTCCTGCACCCGCGTCTTGCCGGCCGAGATGAAGGGCATCATCGCCCGCAGCTCCTGGCCGATCTTCTCGATCGGATGGGCCTGACCTTCCTTGCGGAGCGCTTCGAAGTTGGCCCGCCCGGCCTTGTTCTCGGCGATCCACTCCTCGGCGAAGGCCCCGCTCTTGATCTCGTCGAGGATCGTCTGCATCTCGGCCCGCACGGCTGCATTGATGACCCGGGGGCCCCGGGTCACGTCCCCGTACTCTGCGGTGTCAGAAATGGAATAGCGCATGCCCGCGATGCCCTGCTCGTACATGAGGTCCACGATGAGCTTCAGCTCGTGCAGGCATTCGAAGTAGGCGGACTCGGGCTGGTAGCCGGCGTTGACGAGTGTCTCGAACCCGGCGGTCACCAGCGCGGTCAACCCGCCGCAGAGCACCACCTGCTCGCCGAAGAGATCGGTCTCGGTCTCCTCGTCGAACGTCGTGTCCAGCACGCCGGCCCTGGTCGCCCCGATGGCGTGGGCGTAGGAGAGGGCGAGCTCGCGGGCCTTCCCGCTGGCGTCCTGGTGCACCGCGATGAGGGAGGGCACCCCGCCCCCCTCCGTGTAGGTCCGGCGCACGAGGTGGCCGGGGCCCTTGGGGGCGACCATGGCCACGTCCACCCCGGCCGGCGGCACGATCTGCCCGAAGCGGATGTTGAACCCGTGGGCGAACATCAGGCAGTCGCCTTCGTTGAGATGGGGGGCGACATGCTCGTCGTAGGCCGCCTTCTGCTCGGTGTCGGGCAACAGGATCATGATCACGTCCGCCTCGGCGGCCGCGTCGGCCAGCGAGGTGACCCGGAGGCCGGCCTCCTCCGCCTTGCGCCGGCTACCGGACCCCTCGCGCAGGGCCACGCGCACGTCCACGCCCGACTCGAGCAGGTTGAGCGCATGGGCGTGCCCCTGCGATCCGTACCCCAGGATCGCCACCTTGCGGCCGGCGATCAAACTCGGGTCGGCGTCGGACTCGTAATACAGCGTGGCCATGTCGTGTGCTCTTTTCTCTCTCGATTGCGGTGACGTGCAACTACGGCAAAATCCAAAAATCAACTACGGCAAAATCAGTGACGGTCAAGCTTAGGCAGGGCAACCCGACCTGTCCGCTGGAGCTCCACCACCGTGTACTGCTCCAGGAGGCCTTCGAAGTCGTCGATCTTCTCGGGCCGGCCGGCCAGCATGACCGTGATCCGGTCCGCCCCGACGCTCACCACCTCGCCCCCGAACACGCCGACCAGCTGAATGACCTGGGAGCGCTCGGTGGGTCCGACATCGACGGTGACCAGGAGAAGCTCCCGCTCGACCGCCTCGGAGGGTGAAAGCTCTCCGATGGAGACCACGTTGACCAACTTGTCCAGCTGCATGATCACCTGCTCGAGCGGTGCCGACTCGACGTCGACGACGATGGTGATGCGGCTGAAGTGCTCGTTCTCGTCCGTCGGTGCCACGGCGAGGGAGTAGATGTTGAAGCCGCGGCGACTGAAGAGCCCTGCCACGCGGGACAAGCACGCCCGCCTTGTTCTCGACCAGCACCGAGAGGATGTGGTGCCGGGGCTTCCCGGTTTTGCCACCGGGCAGGGAGCTGAGCTGGGCCGGGCTCATCGGGCCCTCGCAATCTGATCGGGGTGGACCACGATGTCGTCGTTGGACTGGCCCGCCGCCACCATGGGGAAGACCTTCTCGAACGCATCCGTGCGGAAGTCCACCACCACCGGCCTGTCGTCGATGGAGTTGGCTTTCTCGATCGCCGGGCCCACGTCCTCGGGCGACTCGGCCCGGATGCCCACGCATCCCATGGCCTCGGCCCACTTGACGTAGTCGGGCAGGTCAGGCGAGAGGTAGACCTCGGAGTAGCGCTCCTCGTAGAACATCTCCTGCCATTGGCGCACCATGCCCAGGTAGGCGTTGTTCAAGATGGCGATCTTCACCGGGATCTGCTCTGCCGTGGCCGTCACCAGCTCCTGAGCGGTCATTTGGAAGCATCCGTCGCCGTCGATGGCCCAGACCGTCCGATCCGGTCGGCCCACCTTGGCCCCGATCGATGCCGGCACGGCGAAGCCCATCGTCCCGGCGCCGCCGGAATTCACCCAGGTGTACGGGTAGTCGAACTGCCAGTACTGCGACGCCCACATTTGGTGCTGGCCCACGCCGGCCACGACGATGGCGTCCGACGGCGCCGCGTCGCGCAGTTGCTCCACCACCATCTGCGGCTTGATGGCGCCGCCCTCGGCGTGGTCGTAGTACAAGGGGAACTGCTCCTGCCAGGCGTGGATCTGTCGCCACCACGGTGTCAGGTCCTGGGCCACCGGGGCGTCCCCGCTGGCGTCCATGGCCGAGAGGAGCTCCTCGACCACCAAACGGCAGTCCCCCGCGATGCCGACGTCGGCCCTGCGCACCTTGCCCAGTTCGGCCGGGTCGATGTCGACATGGATGATCTTGGCGTCGGGTGCGAAGGCGCTGATCTTGCCCGTGACCCGGTCGTCGAAGCGTGCCCCGAGACTGATCAAGAGGTCGCTGCGCTGCATGGCGGTCACCGCGGTGTAGTGGCCGTGCATGCCGGGCATGCCCAGGCACTGGGGGTGCGAGTCGGGGAAGGCGCCCCGGGCCATCAGGGTGGTGACCACCGGGATACCGGTCCGCTCGGCCAGGGCCCGGAGTGCTTCGGCCCCCCGTGCCTTGAGGACCCCGCCACCGACATAGAGCACCGGGCGGTGCGCGGCGCGGATCAACTCGGCCGCCTGGCGGACGAGCTGCGGATCGCCGACGGTGAGCGGGTGATAACCGGGGAGGTCGAGATCGTCGACCGACGTGGGCCAGTACCACTCCATGGTGGCGTTGGCGATGTCCTTCGGGAAATCGATGAGCACCGGCCCGGGCCGTCCGGTGGTGGCCACGTGGAAGGCGGCGGCGACGACACGCGGGATGTCGTCGACGTCTTTGATCAACCAGTTGTGCTTGGTGATGCCCATGGTGACACCGGTGATGTCGCACTCCTGGAAGGCGTCGGTGCCGATGGAGCCGGTGGCCACCTGGCCCGAGACCACGACCAGCGGCGTGGAATCCATGTAGGCGTTGGCCAACGGGGTGACGATATTGGTCGCTCCCGGCCCGCTGGTCACCATGGCCACGCCCGGCTTGCCGGTCACCATGGCGTAGCCCTCCGCCATGTGGCCCGCACCCTGCTCGTGCCGGACCAGGATGTGGCGGATGGAGGAATCGATGATCGGGTCGTAGACGGGCAGGATGGCGCCCCCGGGCAGGCCGAACATGACGTCGACGCCCTGCATCTCGAGGCTCTTTATGAGTGCCTGTGCTCCGGTGAGCTGCATCGTGCTTCCTCTATCTCTCAGTGCCTGTTGGAATCGGCGGGTTGGGCGGGGGTCGGGTGAAATGGTCCGGAAAATGAAAACGACCCCCCGTTTGGGAGGTCGTAGAGCGCGCGTTGCAATGTGGCCGCGCGCCTACGTTACGAGTACCAGAATCTCGGGCTGGTTGCGGCGGCTCTGCATAACCCCGCCATTCTGCCATGACCGCCGACCCGAGACAACCCCGGGGCCCTCCGGCGGGCTTCCACGCCCGCCGGACCACGATGCACCCTCGGGTCGGGCGCTCACCTCGGTGCGCTCGCTCGGAGGTGCGGTGGCCATGCTCCCCCCGCCGAGAAGGGCGGGGAGCGCCGTCGCCCGCATCCGGGCCAGCATCCGGTCGCGTGACCGGCGTCACGTCCGGGTGGACGCCGCCGTTGCCCGCGGCCGCCGCCTGCCAGGCCGCGGCACGTCGCCTCCACGCACGCCGGCATCGTCCAATTGCGGCGCAGTCGAGGCGATCGGTCAGTCAGGTCGACCACGACCGTGTCCCCGTCCTCGACGAGGGCGATCGGCCCCCCGAGGAACGCTTCGGGGGCGACATGGCCGATGACCAGACCGACCGATCCGCCCGAGAAGCGGGCATCCGTCATCAGCGCGATGGTGATGTGCCGCTGGCGGCACAGGGCGGTGATCCGCGAGGTCGGGTCGAGGAGCTCGGGCATGCCCGGCGCGCCCCGCGGGGCCCTCGTAGCGGATCACCACCATGTCGTTGTCCATGAAGCTGTCCGGGTCACCGTCGAGGGCCTCAATGAGGGAGCGCTCGCCGTTGAACACGCGGGCGCGTCCGGTGAAGACGCCGTTCTTCACGCCGCCTTCGACGCCGGCCACCTTGAGGATCGCCCCGCCCTCGGGCGCCAGGTTGCCGCGCAGCAGCCGGAGCCCGCCGGTGTCCTTGAAGGGCTTGTCGACCGGGAAGATGACCTCCCCGTCGGGCGGGGGCGGGTCGAGCCGCCGCAGCTGCTGGGCCAGGGTCTCGCCCGTGCAGGTGATGGTGTGGCCGTCGAGGAATCCGGCCTCGAGGAGCTCGTTGGCGATGACCTGCAGCCCGCCCTTGGCGTCCACGTCCACCATGGAGTAGTCGCCGAACGGCCGCATGTTGACCAGCACCGGCAGTCTCCGGGCCAGCGCGTTGAAGTCGTCCTGGCTCAGCACGTCGCCCCAGAGGTCGAGACCGGCGGCGCGGGCGATCTCGACACTGTGCAGCAGCACGTTGGTGGAGCCTCCCATGGCGATGGTGACCGTGAGGGCGTTGCGCAGCGCGGCGGGCGTCACGATGTCGCGGGGCCGGATGCCCGTCTTGGTCATGGCGAGCAGGCAGTCGACCGTCTGATCGGGGAACTCGGTCAGCCGGCGCGGGTCGTCCGAAGCCGGGGAGACCATGCTGCAGCGGTTCGAGCCCGAGGACGGCGATGAAGGTCTGCATCGTGTTGTAGGTGAACATGCCCCCGCAGCTGCCCTGCCCGGGACAGGCGTGCAGCGCGTACCGGGCCCGGACCTCGGCGTCCTGATCGGCCATCTGGAAGGCCGAGACGAGGTCGATCGGGTCGCCCGTCTCCGGATCGATGCCCGGCCTGATCGGGCCGTCGGAGACGATGACCGCGGGTGTGTTGTTCTCGAGCACGGCGGCGACGGTCCCGACCGGCGGCTTGTCGCAGGCCACGACGGCGACCACCCCGGCGACGCTGTTCGCCGCCAGGTGGACATCGGCGACGTCGTGGACGAGCTCGCGGCCGACGAGCGAAAATCGCATCTGGGGGGTGCCGTTGAGCTGGCCGTCCGAGACGCCCAGGGTGAAGACGGGCGGGATCAGCCTGACCGCCAGGTCGATCCTCGCGCGATGCGGCGTGACAGGGCGGCCTGGACGGCCTCTACCTTCTGGGGGACGCCCAGGTAGCACTGGCTGTCTCCGAGGTTGCCGATGACCGCCCACACCGGGTCGTGGATCTTCCCGACGTCCTCACCGAGGAATCGGCCGTGCCGACTCTCTGCACGTCGCGCCCCGGGTTGATGGACACGAACGTCTCCGATTGCTTGCTCACGGGACCCAAGTTAGCGGGCGGATTCCCCCTGACGGCTTGGAGCCCGCACCGGCGGCGGCGCTCCGTCGGCCCCCAATGTCGGGACCACACGGCCGAGCCAGGCGGGCATCCACCAGTTACGGGGACCGAGGAGCTCCATCAACGAAGGCACCAGGACCATGCGGACCAGGGTGACGTCGATCGCCACCGCGACGGCGAGTCCCAGACCGAAGACCTTCAAAATGTGGAGGGGGTCGTTCACCACGAAGGACCCGAAGACACAGAACATGATCGCCGCCGCGGCGGTGATGATCCGCCATTCACCATTGGTGAATACCCCTTCGTGGATCTCGCCGTCGTCGGGTGGGGCCCCGGCCGGATCGGACCACGACCACTCGGGCCGGCGCGGGATGGGCGGGGAGCGGCGATGAGCCCTGGGGGCCGGCGGCCCGGCAAGCTCTCCGCCCGCGACGACATCATCCGGGCGGCCCGAGAGACGTTCGCGGAAGAGGGCTACGACGGCACCAGCCTGCGGGCCGTGGCCCGGGCGGCCGGGGTCGACGCCGCCCTGATCCACCACTACTTCGACGGCAAGGCGGGTCTCTTCATGGCCGCCATGGCCCTGCCCTTCGACCCCCGCCAGGTCCAGCTGGGCGCGGAGGCGGCCAGTGCCTCGACCCTGCCCGGGGCGGCCGTCGTCGAAGGGTTCCTGACCATGTGGGACCTGGCCGAAGGCACGGGATCATCCTTCGTGTCGTGTGTCGGGGCGATGGCCGCTTCGCCTGCGGTGGCCGATGCCATGCGCGAGTTCGTGCGGGCCCGGGTCTGGCAGCACATCACGCCGATCAAGGGCGAGAGCGAGGAAACCACCGATGCCCGCCGGGCCCTGGTGGCGTCCCAGCTCATGGGGTTGGCCTACGCCCGCTACGTCCTCCGGGTGCCGCCGATCTCGACCGCCTCCCCCTCCGCTATAGGCCGTTGGGTCGGGCCGACCCTGGAGCGGTACGGCGGGGGCGATTTGGATTAAGCGAGGATCAACCCCGCAGCCGCCGAAGCTCGGCCGCGACGTTGGCCCCGTTGGCCTGCCCCTTGGTCGCCTTCATGACCCCACCGGTGAAGAACGCGGTCAACTTGTCGTCGCCTTCGACATAGCGCTTCCACTCGTCGGGCGACGCCGCGATCACCTCGGCCACCACGGCGGACAGCGAGTCGGCGCCCAGGGCCTCGAAGCCCATCTCCTTGGCCAGCGCGGCGGGGTCACCCCCGCCACGCGCCGACCAGCTCATGCAGCACTGCTTTGGATTGGGTGGGCGACAACGCCCCGCTTCCCTCGAGTGCGAGCAGGGCGGCGAACGAGTCGATCGGCAGGGCCAGGCCCGCCTCGCCCTCGGCCGCCACCTCATTGGAGGCCCGGGCCAAAGCCAACCCGGCCGGTGCCCCGGCCGCGACCGACGGCGAGAACCAAGGAGTCGAGCCCGAGATCGACCACCGCCCGGATCTGATCGACTTCGGCCTCGCTGGGCGAGCCGCCGAGGGCCTGGCGTAACTCGGCGCGCCGGTCCGCCGGCATCGGGCCCATCGCGGCGCGCACGCGGTCCTGCCAGGCCACGTCGGGGACGAGTGGCACCAGGTCGGGCTCGGGGAAGTACCGATAGTCGTTGGCCTCTTCCTTCGAGCGCATCGACTCCGTGCGCCCGGCGGCCTCGTCCCAGTGCCGGGTCTCCTGGCGCACGGAGTCGCCGGCGTCGATCAACGCGATCTGGCGGGCCACCTCGTACTCGATGGCGCGACCCAGCGAACGCAGTGAGTTGAGGTTCTTGATCTCACAGCGTGTCCCGAATTCGCCGGTTCCGGCCGGGCGGACCGAGACGTTGGCGTCGATACGCATCGACCCCTCCTCCATGCGGCCGTCGGAGGCGCCCGTGGCGACCAGGATCCCCCGCAGCTCCGAGGCGTACGCCCGCGCCTGGGCGGCCGACCGTATGTCGGGCTCGCTGACGATCTCCACCAGCGGGACGCCGGAGCGGTTGTAGTCGACCAAGGCGTGGCGGGCCGAGTTGATGCGGCCGCCTGCGCCCACGTGGGTCAGCTTGCCCGTGTCCTCTTCCATATGGGCGCGCGTGACCCCGATCACGGTCCCGTCGGGCAAGGGGAGCGAGCCGTTGGCATTGATCGGCTCGTCGTACTGGCTGATCTGATAGTCCTTCGCCTGGTCGGGGTAGAAGTAGTTCTTGCGGGCGAAGCTCGAGGGGCGGATCTCGCAGTGCAGGGCCGTCCCGATCCGCATGGCCAGCTCCACCGCCTGGGCGTTGATCACCGGCAGCGATCCGGGCAGTCCGAGGCAGACCGGGCACACGTTCGTGTTCGGTTCGTCGCCGAACGCGTTGCGACAACCGCAGAAGAGCTTGGTCTGCGTGGCCAGTTCGCAGTGGACCTCCAGACCGATGACGGTCTCCCACGCCGTGTCCGCGCTCACGCCGACCACGCGGCCTGCGGGGCGCCCGCCTCCACGGCGCCCGCGACCCGGAAGAGCAGCGCCTCTTCGAGCGCCGGGGCCAGGACCTGCACGCCGACCGGCAAGCCGTCGGCTCCCGCCCCGAACGGGACGGAGACAGCCGGGTGCCCGGCCAGGTTGGAGGGGATGGTGCAGATGTCGTTCATGTACATGGCCATGGGGTCGTCCACTTTGTCGCCCAGCGCGAAGGCCGTGGTGGGAGCGGTGGCACCGAGCAACACGTCGACCGATGCGTAGGCCCGCCCGAAGGCCTCGACCACCATGGTACGGACTCGTTGCGCCTGCGCGTAATAGGCGTCGTAGTACCCGGCCGACAGCGCATAGGTGCCGAGCATGATGCGGCGCTTGACCTCGGCCCCGAATCCGGCCGTCCGGGTGGCCGTGTTCATGGCCGCCGCATCGTCGGCGTCGACCCGCAGGCCGTAGCGCACGCCGTCGTAGCGGGCCAGGTTGGACGATGCTTCCGCCGGCGCGATCAGGTAGTACGCCGACAACCCGTAGGCGAACTCGGGGACCCTGATCTCCTCGACGTGCGCCCCGGCGGCGCGGAGCGCCTCCGCCGCCTCGTAGACACGGGCCGCCACGTCCGGTGCGCAGCCCTCAATGAGGTCGGGGCACACCCCGACCCGCACGCCGACCACTCCACCTCCCACGGCGTCGAGCGTCGGAGGGGCCTCATGGCGCAGTGAGGTGGTGTCGCGCGGGTCGTGGCGCGCCAGGACGTCGAACAAGAGGGCCGCGTCCTCGACGTTGCGGGCGAAGGGCCCGATCTGGTCGAGGGAGCTGGCGAACGCCACCAGTCCATACCGCGAGACGCGGCCGTACGTGGGCTTCATGCCCACGACACCGCAGAGCGCGGCCGGTTGCCGGATCGATCCCCCGGTGTCGGATCCCAGCCCGAGCGGGACGAACCCGGCGGCGACCGCGGCGGCGGAGCCACCGCTGCTGCCTCCCGGCACTCGCTCGATGCAGTGCGGGTTGCGCGTGGGCCCGAAGGCGGAGTTCTCCGTCGAGCTGCCCATGGCGAACTCGTCCATGTTGGTCTTGCCCAGCGCGATCGCCCCGGCGGCGCGCAAGAGCTCCACCACCGTGGCGTCGTACGGCGGCCGCCAGCCTTCGAGGATCTTCGAGCCACAGGTGGTCGGGATGCCCCGGGTGCACAGATTGTCCTTCAGCGCGACGGGCACCCCGGCCAATGGACCCGGATCCTGACCGCCTGCGATGGCGGCATCGACCGCATCGGCCTGGGCCAGCGCCTCGTCTGCCAGGACCTCCACGAAGGCGTGGACCTCGCCGTCGCGCCCCGCCACGGCCGCCAGCGCCTCCTCGGTCACCTGGCGGGCCGAGCGCTCCCCGGAGCGGACCGCAGCCGCCACCTCCCGGGCGCTGCTCACGCCGGCTCGCTCCCGATGCGCGGCACCCGGAAACGATCGTCCTCCACGGACGGCGCGGCGGCCAGCACCTCGGCGCGGTCGAGACACGGCTGCGGCTCGTCGGGTCGCAGCACGTTCTCCACCGGCAAGGGATGGGCCATCGGAGCCAGGTGGGAGAGGTCGAGTGCGGCCACGTCGGCGGCGTGCGCCAGCACGGTCTGCAGCTGGGCGGTGAACAGGTCGACCTCGTCCTCGCTCAGGGCGAGACGGGCCAGGTTGGCCACATGGATCACGTCGGAACGGCTCAGCTGTCCGGGCCCACCACCTACCGTGTGGCCCGGCTCCTCCGTGGCGCTCATGCCCCCGCTGGAGGAAGCAGATCGGTGACGAACTTCACGGTCCGCGCCTCGATCTCGTCCTTGTCGTAGTCGAGGGTGGCCACGTGGAAGCTGCGCTCGAGCACGACGCGCTCGACCGGCCCCTTCACGCCTTCGACCAGGCGGTCGCCGGACACCGGGGGAACCACGTGGTCCTGCACACTGGAGAAGAGGAGGACAGGCGCGGTGACCGAGCCGAGCTGGGCCGCCACCTCTCCGGCGGCCGCAAAGAGGGATCGGGCCGCCCGCAACGGCAACTCGGGGTAGGCCGATTCGACCGCGCCCTCCATGGCGATGTCCGACCCGATACCCGGCGCCACCTCGTCCCCACCGTCGATCATGGCGTCGATGAACGCCACCGTGTCGGCATCGGGTGGCTGGATGAGGGGGTTCACCAGAACCAGCCCGGCGATCTCGGGGTGCCGCTCCCCCAGCCATACACCGAGGGTGCCCCCCATGGAGAGCCCCACGACGACCACTGACCCGCACCGGGCGGCCAACTCGAGGTAGGCGGCGTCGGCCGCGGCCGACCAGTCCTCCCAGCGGGTCGGCACCATGTCGGCGATGACGGTCCCGTGGCCCGGCAACAGTGGGAGCTCCACGGTGAGACCGGCGTCGGCCAGGGCCAGCGCCAGCCCGCGCATGGACTGGGGATTGCCCGTGAACCCGTGCAGGACGAGCGCGCCTCGGGCGTCGCCGACGGCGGAATAGGGCTCAGCGCCAGGAAGAATGGGGGCAGTCACGCTTGGCCATGCTACCGGTGAGCCGACTATCGTTCCGCCGATCAGGGCATCCGCGGTGCAGATGGGGCGAATGCCCACGCGGCCCGATCCAGTCGACGACGAAGGAGCATCTCCATGCCGTACCCGTTCTTGAGCGACGAGTGGTTGGAAGAGGCCCGTCGGATCCGCGCCGAGTACGAGGGGAAAGCGATGTCGTTCCCCCACGCGGTGCGCATGAACCTGGTCGTGACCGTCGTGCCCTTCGGCGACAAGGACATCGACGCCCACATGGATACCTCGAGCGGAGAGCTGGTGCTCGACGTCGGCCATCTCGAAACGCCGGACCTCAAGGTGACGGTCGACTACGACACGGCCAAGGCGATCTTGATCGAGGGCAACCCCCAGGCGGGCATGCAGGCCTTCATGGCCGGAAAGATCAGGGTCGAGGGCGACATGGCCAAGCTCTTGGCCTTGCAGGCTGCGCCGGTCGGCGCCGACTCGAGCGCCGCCGAAATGGCCAACCGGCTCCGGGAGATCACGGCCTAAATCGGGCGCATCCGCTCCGTCGGGGTCTCAGCCCGCCAGGCCCGCCCCACAGTCCCGGCGCGGGCACCTCCTCCCGTCTCCTCCGCCGCCGCCGGCGACTCGGCCGCCGCCGCCGCCCGCAGGACCAGCCGCGCCACGCTCGCCACGGGCCAGCGGGCGCATGAACGTGGCGCATACGAGCCCGGCGGCAGCCATGAAGGCGGCCACCCAGAACCCGACCTGGAAGCTGTGGAGGAGCTTCGTGCTGTGATGCACGTTCTCGAGGCCGGCCCGCTTGGCCAGCGACTCCTGCAGCGTCAGCACGACCTGGATACCCGCCACCTCACCCACCTGGGTGGCCATCAGCTGCGCCGCACTCATGACCCCGTACTCCGAGGCGGCCACCTCGTTGGCCATGGTCGACGAGGTGGAGGGGAGGGCCACGCCCATCCCCAACCCGGAGAGGGCCAGGGCGACCACCATGATCCCGAGGCCCGACGACGGCTGCAGCGTGGCGAAGACCAGCATGGACACGAGCACCGCGGAGGCACCGAACACCGTGGCGAACCGCTCCCCCGTGCGCACCGCCATGTAGCCGGCGATCGGTGAGCTGATGGCGAAGACGAGGGGACGGGCCACCGAGACGAACCCGACCTCCGACACGGAGTAGCCGTAGACCTGCTCCATGAGCAGCGGGAAGAGGAAGAACCCCCCGAAATAGGCGAAGCTCGAGAATCCCTGCATGCCGAGCGGGAACATGAAGTTTCGCCGTCGCCAGTACCGGGTCGGGATCAGCGGCGTGGCGAACGTCAGCTCGCGCCAGACGAAGAGCACGGCCAGAAGGGCTGCGGCGACGGCGCAGAGGATCACCCCGGGCGACTCCCACCCGTTTATGGGCCCGAGGCTCAGCACGAGCATCGCTGCCGTCACGGTGCCCGCCAGGCTCCAGCTACCCACCCAGTCCATGCCCTCCCAGGCGTTCTCGGTCGGGCGGGCCGTGGCCGGTCCCTCGCCTCCCACGTCGCCACCGCCGCCCTCACGACCCCCGTGGCCGACTCGCTGGCGTGCAGGCAGCAGCAATGCCACCACCAGCGCGGCGATGACCAGCAGGACCAGCTGTCCCCAGAACAGGGCACGCCAACCGAAGTACTGGATCACCGGTGAGCCCAATGTGACGCCGAGGACGGGGCCGCCGGCGCCCACCAACGTCCACCACCCCAACGCCTTGACCCGCTCTTCACGGTCGAAGAGCTGGAGGATGAGCGCCATCGACGCGGTCCCCGTGGCCGCGCCCTGCACACCATCGAGCGCGCGCCCGACCAGGAGCACGCCGACGCTTGGCGCGGTCGCCGTGACGACCGCGCTCACCATGGCCCCGACCAACCCGAACAGATAGAGGCGACGATGGCCGAAGAGGTCGCCCGCCTTGCCGAAGAACGGCGCCGCCAGGCCGAACGCCAGGAGGGGCCCGGTCGAGGCCCAGGTCAGCACCGAGAAGTTGGTGTGGAAGTCCTCCCGCACCGTGGGCAGGGCCACCACGAACACGGTGAAGGTGATGTTGAGGGAGAGCAGGCCGGCCAACAACGCGGCGAGCGACCACCACCGGTAGCGGGGACTGCGCTCGGCCCGCCGGGCCACCCGTTGGCGCAACAGGACCGGCCAGCGGGGATCGACCGTGGCCTCGGCACCGCTGGCCCCCAACGCGGCGGCGCCCGGATCGGCCTTCGGGTCGAGCAGGAGATCCGAGCGATCCTGGCGCTCCGAGGGCGGGTTCTCCACCGGGGGGACCCTACTGGGACCCCGGCGCGGGACGACGTCCGCTGGGAGGAACGGTCAGCGGAAGCGGCGCGACCACCAGTTGGGGTCGCGCCCGTGGGCGTGGAAGTGGTTGGGGATCTGCCGCATGACCCGGTCGACCGTCCACCCGCCCTCCCCGAAACGGGCGTCGGCCACCCGGGTCAGTTGCGCCACCATGTGCGCCAGATCGTCGTCGGGAGGCGTCGGCCCATGATGCTTCCACACCACCATGGGGACATCGCAGATTTCGCAGTCGGCCACCCAGCAGACGTCGTCCTCGTGGTGCCACGGGGTGAGGCGCGCCGCCTCGCAGAGGTCGCACGAGGCGTCAAAAGGGAGGGCCATGGCGGGTGCTACGCCCTTCAGTGGGCCAGGATCTGCACCGACGAGCCCGTGGGGACGGTGGTGCCGGTGGCGGGATTGGTGCCGGCGACGGTGCCGGTGGGGTTGCCCTGCACGCCGGACACCGTGAGACCGGCGTCCTGCAGGCGTGGTGGTGGCCTGCGGCACGGTATCGCCGACGACGTTGGGCACCGTCGTGGTCGGCGGCCCCTTCGACACGGTCACGGTGACGGTCGACCCGTAGGGCACCGAGGTGCCGCTGGGCGGCATGAGCGAGATGACGTCGCCCGCGGGCACGCCGCTGCCGCTGTACGCGTAGGCCTCGGTGCCGTTGAGCCCGGCGGCCTGGAGCAGCACCAGTGCGTCCTGGTAGCTGTCCGTCTGCGAGATCGTCGTCGGGACGGGCACCGGCCCGTGTCCCAGCGAGGGGACGATGTCGATGATGGACCCATAGGGCGCGGTCTGGGGGTTCTGGGCGCCGTCATAGGACCAGCTGATGGCCACGCCGTTGGGGACCGTGTCGCTGTACTGGCCGGCGATGCACCCGCCCTTCAGGTGGGCGTTCGTCAGGGCGGTGGTCGCCTGGGCGCAGTTCATCCCCGTGAGCGACGGCACCGCCACCGCCGGGGGGCCGATGGAGGGCACCACGGACAGGGTCGCCCCCTGCTTGAGCACCGTGCCCGGTTTGGGGCTCTGGGAGATGATGATCCCGTTCCCCACCGTGATCGACTTCTGGCCGTTCTCGACGTGCAGCGAGAAGTGGTCCTTGGCCGCCGCCGCCCTGGCCTGATCGATCGGGAGGCCGGTCATGGTCGGGACCGGGTGGGACGGGGTGAACAGCTTGTCGTGCACGGCCAGCAGCGCTCCGGCCGCCAGGGCGAGGACCAGCACCACGGCCGCGATGATCCAGGGCCACTTGCGGCGGCGCCTGCGCCGGACGGCGATGACCGGGCCGTCTGCGGCTCCCCCTTCACGGGCGCGGGCCGAGCCGGGCTCGGCGTCGAAGATCTCACCCGGCCCCGCCTTGGTTCCCACCGGGGCCGGCTTGGTGCCGGGTTTCGCCGCCGGGAGTGCGACCTCGGTCAGCTCGGACACCGGAGGAGCGCGGAACCCGTTGACCGCCACCGGAGCGACGTGCTCGGGCGGATGCAAGGGGAGCGGTTCGGGGGTCGGCAGGGCACTGGCCAGCGCGCCCAGCCGGGCGGCAAATCCCGCGGCGTCGAGCCGGGCGGAAGCCTGGGGCGCCGCGGCCCGGGCCAGCACGTCGTCGAGGGGCCCCAGCGCCTCGTTCGGCGGGAGAGGTTGGCCGACACGCGCCGCCAGGGTCCCCATCGTGGTGTCGGTCACGAACGGAACCGTGCCCGAGAGCGCCTCGTAGAGAACCAGGGCCAAGGAGTAGACGTCGGCCTTGCCGTCCACCGGCTTCCCCTCGGCCGACTCGGGCGACATGTAGCGGGCCGTCCCGACCATGGCGCCGGCCGGCTCGGTGTAGGCCGCTTCGGCCAGGGCGCGGGCCACGCCGAAGTCGGCCACCCGGACCAGTCCCTCCTCGTCGAACAGCAGGTTGGCCGGCTTGATGTCGCGGTGGACGAGGCCCCGGGCGTGCGCGTAGGCCAGACCTTGCGCCACCTCGGCCCCCAGGTGGGCCGCCTGGGAGTGGGAGAGCCGGACGCCCCGGTCGAGGAGGTCGCGCAGCGAGCCCCCTCCGAGATACTCCAGGACCAGATAGGGCCCGTCGGTGTCCTCACCCCAGTCGAAGACGCGGAGCACGTGGGGATGGTTGAGGGAGGCCACCGAGCGGGCCTCGGCCCCGAAGCGCTTCAGGAACCGCTCGTCGGAGGACAGTCCGGGTTGGAGGACCTTGACTGCCACATGGCGCTGCAGGGACACGTCTTCGGCCAGGAAGACGTGAGCCGAGGCGCCAGTGCCCAGTGCGGAGAGCAGCCGGTACCGCTTCCCAAGGACCCGGCCGATGGAATCAGAGATAAGGGGCATCGGGGCAACCCGTAGGCTACTGATCTATTGGGCGTCTCCGGTGGACACCCACCTCTGCTACCCGGGGAGCTCGCCCGACTGGAGGAGGGACTCGAACCGGTCCGCCGGCACGATCGGGATCTCCAGCTCTTCGGCCTTCTTGAGCTTACTGGCGCCCGGGGCGTCCCCTACGACGAGTGCGAAGGTCTTTTTCGACACGCTGCCAGGGGATTTGCCTCCACGGGCCAGGATCGCCTCCTCCGCTTCCTCCCGGGTATAGCCAGGAACGGAGCCGGTCACGACCACCGTCAGGCCCTCGAGGGACTGCGGCGGACCGCTCCCCGGCCCACCCGGACCGCTCGCCGCCCCGTCCCCCGCCCCGCGCCCTGCGGCCCCGCCACCCCCGGGTTCTTCCGCCGCCACGCCCGCTGCCCGCAACCGCTCGAGCACGGTCTGGTTCGTGGGCGCGGACAGGAATTCGGCCACGCTGGCCGCGATGACGGCGCCGATGCCGTCGACCGCCGCCAACTCGGGCTCGCTCGCCGCCATGAGGGCGTCGAGGTTGCCGAAGGCACGGGCCACCGCCCGGGCACCGGTGGGGCCAAGATGCCGGATCCCGAGCCCGACCAGCAGCCGGCTCAACGGCTGCTGGGTCGAGGCCGCGATGCCGGCGACGAGGTTGGCAGCGGAGAGGGCGGCGAAACGCTCCAGGGCGGACAGCTGTTCCACCGTCAGCCCGTAGAGATCGGCGGGGTCGGAGACCAACCCGGCCGCCACGAGCTGGAGCACGCGCTCCTCGCCCAACCCCTCGATGTCCATGGCCGAGCGGGAGGCGAAGTGGGCGATGCGCTGGACGCGTTGCGCCGGGCACTCGATGTTGGTGCAGTAGGTGTCGCTCTCCCCCTCCAACCGGACGAGTGGCTCCCCGCACGACGGGCACACGGTCGGGAACTTCCACTTGGGCTTGCGCCGCTTCGGCGCCTCCGGCCCGCCGAGTACCGGGCCGACGATCTCGGGAATGACGTCACCCGCCTTGCGCACGATGACCAGGTCGCCGGGCCGCACGTCCTTGGCCCGCACCTGGTCCTCGTTGTGCAGGGTGGCCACCCCGACCGTGGAGCCTCCGACGAAGACCGGCTCGAGCTGTCCGAAGGGCGTGGCCCGGCCCGTGCGGCCGATCGACACCATGATGCCGAGGAGCGTGGTCGTCCGCTCCTCGGGCGGGAACTTGAAGGCGATGGCCCAGCGCGGCGCCCGCGAGGTGGCACCGAGACGGGCGTGCAGGCCGAGGTCGTCCACCTTGGTCACCACCCCGTCGATCTCGTAGGGGAGGTCGTGGCGCGTCTCGGCCAGCTCGGCGCAGCGGGCGATCACCTCGGCCAGGCCCGAGACGGTCCGGCTGTCGGGACTGACCGGCAGGCCGGCCCGTCGCAGGAGCGCCAAGGTGGCTGACTGCGTCGGAGCGGGCCACTCCTTCCCGGCCGCGCCGCCCTCCACCTCCCCCACCTGATAGGCCCAGAACGCCAGGGGCCGGGTGGCCGTGACGCCGGGGTCCTTCTGGCGCAACGCACCGGCGGCGGCGTTGCGGGGGTTCACGAACAGCCGCTCCCCGGCGGCCTCCTGGCGGGCGTTCATGGCGGCGAAGTCGGCCAGGGGCAGATAGATCTCACCCCGGATCTCGAGCAGCCGGGGGTAGGGGCCGGCCTTGGGGTCGAGCGTGTGGGGGACGCTCCTCACCGTGGCCACGTTGGCCGTCACGTCCTCACCGGTCACCCCGTCGCCCCGGGTGGCGGCCTGGACGAAGCGGCCCCGTTCGTACGTCAGCGACATGGCCACGCCGTCGACCTTGGGCTCGCTGGAGAAGTCCAGGTCCTCCAGGTCGAGGTCGGGAATCTGGCGGCGCAGGCGCTCGGCCCAGGCGCGCAGGTCCGCCTCGCTCGAAGGCGTTGTCCAGGCTCATCATGGGACGCCGGTGCCGGACGGGCTGGAACAGCCCCGAAGGCGCCGCCCCGACCGTCTGGGTGGGTGAGTCGGCGGTGACGAGCGACGGGTCGGCGGCCTCGAGGTCCCGGAGCTCCCGCACCAACAGGTCGTACTCGGCGTCGGGGATCTCCGGGGCGTCGAGCACGTTGTAGCGCTCGTTGTGGTAGGCGATCAGCTCGCGTAGTTCGGCCGCCCGGGACGCCGCGTCGCCCGCCGGCGCTTCACCGCCCGCCGCCGCCCGCTCGGCCACGTCAGGCCGCGATGCCGGCACCAACGACCGCGTCCGGATCGGTGACGTCGTAGAGGGCGACCGTCTGCCCGGACGCCACCGGGCGCTGGGGCACGTCGAACCGGACGACGAGCCCGTCCCCGCTGCGGTCCACCGCGCAGGGGGCCGGACGCCCATGGGCACTGACCTGGGCCACGGCACGGGCACCGTGCAGGAGGGGCTGGTCCACCCAGGTGAGGGTGGCGTCGGGGAGCACGACGGCCGACGTGACGGCCTCGGCGGCGCTGCCGACCGTGACCCTCCTTGCCGGCACGTCGACGGCGGTGACGTAGCGGCGGGCCCCGTCGGAGCCGTGCCCCATACCCCGGCGTTGCCCGACCGTCACCAGCTCGACGGCCTCGACGGTCCCCACCGTCTCGCCGCGTCCGTTGGTGACGGTGGCGGGGTGGAACTCGAGCTTGCCGGCGAGGAAGCCCTGCCGGCCCTCCACGCTGCCGATGAAGCAGACGTCCTGGCTGTCGGGCTTGTCCGCCGTGCGCAGCCCCAATCGGAGTGCGTGCGCCCGCACGTCGGACTTGGTCATCTCTCCCACCGGGAACAGCACCCGGCCGAGCTCGGCCTGGCCCAGCATGGACAGCACGTACGACTGGTCCTTGTCGACATCGGCCCCCCGCCGCAGGCGCAGCGGGGTCCCGGATCCGATCCGGGCATGGTGCCCGGTGGCCAGCCGGTCGAATCCCAGGCGGTCCGATCGGGCCAGCAGCCGGTCGAACTTGATGGACCGGTTGCACTCGATACAGGGGTTGGGCGTCCGACCCTGCACGTGTGCCTCCACGTAGGGCGCCACCACGTGCCGGTCGAACTCCTCGGTCAGGTTGAAGACGTGGTGCTCGATGCCCAGCTGCTGGGCCACCCGCCGGGCGTCATCCACGTCGGCCACCGAGCAGCACCCCGAGTCGGAGGGCCCTCCCCACAGCTTGAGCGTGGCCCCCACGACGTCGTGCCCCTCTTCGACCAGGAGCGCGGCAGCCACAGAGGAGTCCACCCCTCCCGACATCGCCACCAGCACACGCATCCGACCAGTGTGCCATCCCGATGTGCCATCCCGATCTCAAAGATCGTGACGCAACGACGCGACAACCCCCGGCACAATGGCCAGGGCCCGTTCGATGTCGGCCCCGGTGGTGTCGTGGCCCAGGGTGAAGCGGATGGCCCCGCGTGCCAACTCCTCGGGCACGCCCATGGCCGCCAGCACGTAGCTCGCCTCGAGGGCGCCGCTGGCGCAGGAGGACCCGCCGGAGGCGCAGACGCCCCGCTCGCTCAGCGCCAACAGCAGCTCCTCGCGTTCGATGCCGCGCAGGCACAGGTGGAGGTGCCCGGGCAGGACCTCCACCCCCGGGGGCACGGTGGGGTAGAGGCCGGGGACCGCCTCGGCGAGCCCACTGGCCAGCCGGTCCCGCAGGGTGGCGACCCGCCCCGCCGCCTCCGACCTCTCGGCGGTGGCCAGACGCAGCGCCACGGCCAGCCCCACCGCGCCGACCACGTCCTGAGTGCCGCTCCGCCGCTCGCGCTCCTGCCCGCCGCCGTACTGATGGGCGACGATGTCGGTGGACGACCGGACAGCCAGCGCGCCGGCCCCCACGGGACCCCCCACCTTGTGCGCGCTCACCGCCACCAGATCGGCACCCGACGTGGTCTCGGCCAGGTTCAGAAAGGAGCTCGCCTGGACGGCGTCGGTGAAGACCCGGGCCGGCCCGGCGAGCTCGCGGACCTTGTCGGCGATCCGGGCCAGCGGCTGCACCACGCCCGTCTCGTTGTTGGCCAGCATGACCGCGACGAGCGCGGTCTCCGCATCGATCAGCCCGTCCAGCGCGTCGAGGTCGACCGACCCGGTTCGATCGACGGGCAACTCACGCCCGGTCACCTCGGGCCACCGTGCCGCGGCCCGGCACGACTCGCGCACCGCAGGGTGCTCGACGGCGGAGCACACCACACCCGCAGGCCTGCCGTCCCGTCACGGCGGCACCCAGCACGCCGAAGACGGCCAGATTGGCCGACTCGGTGCCGCCTGACGTGAAGATGATCTCGCCCGGATCTCGCCCTAGCTGGGCCGCCACCTCGTCGCGCGCCTCTTCGAGCAGGCGGCGGGCTCGTTGGGCCGGACGATGGCTCCCGGTCGGATTCCCGAGGGGTTGGGAGCGGGCCTCCGCCATGGCGTGCGCCACTTCGGTCCGCAGCGGTGTCGTCGCTCCGTGATCGAGATACGTCGAGGGCGGCTCACTCATGTGATCCGGACGGGCTCACGTGATCCGGACGGGCTCATGTGATGTAGACGGTCTTGGCGTTGGTGAACTCCTTGAGGCCCAACTCGGAGAGCTCCCGCCCGAAGCCCGACCGCTTGATCCCCCCGAAAGGCAGCTCGGGCGTCGAGACCACCATGGCGTTGACGAACACCGCCCCGGCCTCGATCTCCTCGATACAGCGCCGCTGCTCCTCCTCGTCGTTCGTCCACACGCTCGAGCCGAGCCCGAAGGTGGTCGAGTTCGCCACCTCGAGGGCCGCGGTGAGATCGGGGACGCGCTCGACGATGGCCACCGGGCCGAAGAGCTCTTCCTGCGCCACCGGCATGTCTTCGGTGACGCCCGCGAGCACGGCGGGCTTGAGGTACCAGCCCGGGCCCTCCAACGCCGTGCCGCCGTGGACAACCGCGCCCTGGTTGCGGGCCTCCTCAATCTGGCCGAGCAGCTCCTCGCGCTGCGCCTCGGTGACGATGGGACCGACCTGCGTGGCCGGGTCGAACGGGTCGCCCACCACCAGCGCGTCCATGGCCTCGGTGAAGCGGCGCAGGAACTCGTCGGCCACCGCCTCCACCACGATGAAGCGCTTGGCCGCGATGCACGACTGGCCGTTGTTCTGCACGCGGGCGTTCACCGCCGTCTTTACGGTCGCCTCCAGGTCGGCCGAGGGCAGCACGATGAAGGGATCCGAGCCGCCCAGTTCGAGCACGCTCTTCTTCAACGCGTGCCCGGCGGTGGCGGCGACCGACATGCCGGCTCTCTCGCTCCCGGTCAGGGTCACCGCGGCGACCCGGGGATCCTCGATGATGGCGGCGATGTCTTTGCTCTCCACGAAGAGGTTGCTGAAGGCGCCCTCGGGCAGGCCGGCCCGGCGGAAGATGTCCTCTATGAGCAGCGCCGTCTGCGGCACGTTGGAGGCGTGCTTGAGCAGGCCGACATTGCCCACCATGAGCGCCGGTGCGGCAAAGCGCACGACCTGCCACAGCGGGAAGTTCCACGGCATGATGGCCAGCACCGACACCGATCGGCTGGTAGTGCACGTACGAGCGCGAGGCCCCGGTGGCGATGGGCTCGTCCGCCAGCAGCGACTCGGCGTGCTCGGCGAACCAGCGCAGGCCCAGCGCGCACTTGGACGCCTCGCCGCGGGCGGAGGCGAAGGTCTTCCCCATCTCGGTGGTCACGATGCGGGCGATGTCGGGTGCCTCGCCTTCGAACAGGTCGGCCGCATTGATCAGGTGGCGGGCCCGCTCGGCGTAGCTCGTGGTGCGGTACTCGGCGAAGGTGTCCGCCGCCCGCTGAAGGATCGCCTCCACCTCGGCCGGGGTGTGCAGCGGGAACGTCTTTTCCGTCTGGCCGGTGGCGGGATTGATCGTGGCGTAGGGCATGTCTGATTCTTATCGCGCAGCCCACTTTTTCGCGCGGCCCGATCCTCACCCTGTCCGCCCGGCCCCCGACACCAGGCGCCGTCCCGCCCCTACCCCGGCCCGGCCTCTTTCTCCTCCGCCAGTCCCAGATGCGCCGGCACCGCCCGGCGTAGCAGCTTCCCGGTGGCCGTGTGGGGCAATTCGCTCGTGGCGAAGTAGGCCTTGGGTCGCTTGTAGGGCGCCAGCGAGACGGACGACACCTCCCTCATGTCCTTCTCGACCCCGGCCCGGTCGGCCACGTAGGCCACGCAGACCCTTTGTCCCCACTGCTCGTCCGGCACCCCGAACACGGCCAACTGCCGGACGCCGGACACAGCGGACAACACCGCCTCCACCTCGGCCGGGTAGACGTTGACGCCCCCGCTGATGATGAGGTCGTGCCGCCGGCCCGAGAGGTAGAGGTACCCCTCGTCATCCAGCCTCCCCAGATCGCCCACGGTGCAGGCCGTACCCCGCCAGGCGCTGCGGGTTGCCTGCTCGTCACCCCAGTACGAGAAGCGGGCGAACGGGGGCACGTCGCACCAGATGGTGCCCGCCCCATCTCCGTCCCCTTCCGCGGCGTCGTTCCCGACGTCGCCCGCCTCGCTCCCGTCGGCACCGGTGGGAACGATGGACAGGCGGCGTCCGGGCCGCGCCCGGCCGACCGTCCCCGGGTGGGCGAGCCACTCGTCGGGCCCGCACACCGTGAACTGGGCCTCGGTCGAGCCGTAGAACTCCCAGACGGCGCCCGGGTGGACGCGCGCCATGGTGGCCCGCTTCACCGAGGGCGGGCACGGGGCGCCGGCGTGGGCCAGGAAGCGCAGGGAGCCGAACGTCTCGTCGTCCGCCAACTCGGGACTGTGCAGTATCCGCTGCAGGTGCGTCGGGACGAGGAACGCGGTGGTTGGGCGCAATCGGCGGAGCACGCCGAGCGCCGTGGGCGCGTCGAACCGACTGAGGATGGCCAGCGAGCCCCCCGAGAGCAACGTGCCGGTGGCGAACCGCACCGACACCGTGTGGTACATCGGTGAACAGACCATGTGGAGGTCCTGCTGGTCGAACTGCCATACGGCAGCCTCGTCGTCGAAGACGGCCTTCGCCGTGGCCTCGTCCCACACCCCCGTGGTGACGCCCTTGGGCTTCCCGGTGGTGCCCGAGGTGTAGTGCATCGGCCGGGTCAGCGGGTGCGGCGCCAGCTCCGCCGGCGATCCGTCGAACAGCGCGGACAGCTCCGACTCGGTCAGGACGGCCAAAACGGGTTGGGCGTCGGCCATCAGGCCGTCCCGCTCGGCTTCGGTCAAGGTGGCGTTCAGAAGGACCGGGATCACCCCGACCCGAGCGGCCCCGAGCACGGCGCAGATCAGGTCAGCCGAGGATCCGAGGCAGAAGACCACCCGGTCCCCGGGCCGGCACCCGCGGGCCAGCAGCGCTCCGGCCGCCCGGCGCTGACGGTCCTCGGCATCGGCCCCGCCCAACACCTCGACCGTCGGCGCGCCTCTCACCACGCACGCAGCGTACCGACGACGGTCATGGCTCCCCGTGAGGGGGCGGGCGTCGGGCGGGCTCCCGCGGGACGAGGGCGGCCTCCCGCGAGACGAACGGCGGGCTCCCGTGCCACGATGGCGGGCCATGACGGGAACGGGTGGCTGGTCTGAAGTGGACACCGACCTGGAGCGCGCCGGAGCGCTGGTGGGGCGCGCCCGGCGGATCGTCGTCCTCACGGGGGCCGGCATCTCGACCGACTCGGGTATCCCCGACTTCCGCGGGCCCCAGGGCGTGTGGACCAGGGACCCCGCGGCCGAGAAGGCGGCCCACATCGACGTGTACGTCACGGACCCCGACGTGCGTCGCCGGGCGTGGCAGAACCGGTTGACGTCCCCTTTCTGGGAGGCGGAGCCCAATGAGGGTCACGCGGCGATCGTGGCCCTCGAGCGCGCCGGGCGGTTGGACACCCTGGTGACCCAGAACATCGACGGGCTCCATCAGAAGGCGGGGTCCGACCCGGGGCTGATCATCGAGATCCACGGCAACTCGTCGGAGATCGTCTGCCTCCGCTGCAGTCATCGCCAGCCGGCCGAACCCGTCCATGACCGGGTGCGGGCCGGCGAGGACGACCCGACCTGTCGAGAGCCGACCGCTGAGGGGTCGGCGTGCGGCGGGATCTTGAAATCAGCCACCATCAGCTTCGGCCAGAGCCTCGTCGCCGCCGATCTCCGGCGCGCCGAGGAGGCTGCCGCCCGCTGCGACCTTCTCCTGTGCGTGGGGTCGACCCTGGCCGTCTTCCCGGCCGCCGGCCTGGTGCCGATCGCCGCCCGCTCCGGTGCCGTCGTGGTGATCGTCAACGGCGCGCCGACGGAGATGGACGCGCTCGCCGATGTCGTCGTGAACGGCTCGATCAGCGAGGTCCTCCCGGCCCTGGTGGGCTCCCCTTAACTGTCCTGCGACTTGGCCTTCCGGCGGGGCTTCAGCGCAAACCACCAGATGCTGGCCATCGTTCCGAGAATGCCGACGGTCGCGGCCACCGGCTTCACCACTTTTCGTGCCCCGCTCTTTGGCATGGGAGAGGACACTACTGTCCCGGGCTCTTTCTAGCGAAGCTCTCCGGCGGTGCGTGTGGCGCGGTAGGCCCGTGCCGCCTCCACCAGCGCGGCAAAGGGGCGCTGGTCGCCGCCCTCCTCGGGATGCCACTGCACCCCGAGGACGAACGGGGGTCCGAGGAGCTCCACCGCCTCGATGACTCCGTCGTCGGCCCACGCCGTCGGAGTCAGCCCGGTTCCGAGGCGATCGATCGACTGGTGGTGTGAGCACAGGACGGTGCCGCCGGCCCCGAAGATCGCCGCCGCTTTGGAGTCGGGGGTCGTGGTCACCTTCACCTCGCCGAACACCGACGGGGCGAGTCGGTGCCCGTCGTGCCCCACGACAGCGGGCAGGTGTTGATGGAGGGTGCCACCCCGGGCGATATTGAGGACCTGGAGCCCCCGGCAGATGGCGAGCACCGGCAGGTCCGCCGCCAGGGCCGCCGCCAGGAGCGCCTGCTCGCTCCCGTCGCGGACGGGGTCGACCCCACCGACGTCGGGCCCGGCCGTCTCGCCGTAGGCGGACGGGTCGATGTCGCCCCCGCCCGTCAGGACCAGGCCGTCGAGAGCGGCGATGACCTCGGCGGCGCCGAACCCGGGCCCACCCGCAGCAGTCCTGAGCGGGGGCAGGAGCAGGGGGCGGCCGCCGGCCGAGCCGACCAGTTCGTAGTACGACTCGGGAAGCACCGCAGCGGGCCGCGCCCAGGATCCCCACGCCGCGTCCGCGACATAGGTGGAGACGCCGATCAGAGGGATCACCATGCCGACCCCGTCTCCGCGGCGGCGGGTCTGAGGACAGTGAGCACGGCCCCAGCGTACAAAGCAGTTGGACGGTGGCCTCCGGGCACGCAATCATGCGTCATGCCCGGAGTCCAGTTCATTGCTGATGGGATCGCCGACGGATCGATCGACACCGTCGTCGTGGCCTTCCCCGACATGCATGGACGGCCGGTCGGAAAGCGGGTGACCCCGGAGTTCTTCACCGAGCACGTGGCCGAGCACGGGGTGGAGGTCTGCGACTACCTCCTGGCGGTGGACGTCGACATGAACCCCCTGCCGGGCTACCGGTTCGCCAACTGGGACCTGGGCTATGGGGACATGCTCGCCCTCCCCGACTACGCCACCGCCCGGCACCTCCCCTGGCTACCGGGCACTGCCTTGGTCATCGCCGACCTCAGCGACGAGGAGGGCGTCCCGGTCGAGGTGTCCCCGCGGCAGATCCTGCGCCGCCAGATAGAGCGGGCGGCCGAACGGGGCTTCCGGGTGCTGAGCGCCACCGAGCTCGAGTTCTTCCTGTTCCGCGACACCTACGAGGAAGCCCAGGACAAGAACTGGAAGGGCCTCACCCCCCACTCGTCCACCATTGAGGACTACCAGCTGCTCCAGACCTCGCGCGAGGAGTACATCCTCAAACGGATACGGCAGGAGATGCGCCGCGCCGACATCCCGGTCGAGTTCTCCAAGGGTGAGGCGGGACGCGGGCAGCACGAGGTCAACGTGACCTACGCCGACGCGCTCGAGACGGCCGATCGCCACCTGGTCTTCAAGAACGGGATCAAGGAGATCGCGGCCCAGGAGGGCAGGGCCGCCACCTTCATGGCCAAGTGGACCATGGACGACGTCGGGTCCTCGTGCCACGTGCACAACAGCCTGTGGGACAGCGCCACCGGCGAGCCCCTCATGGGCGACCCCTCCCATGCGAGCGGCCTCTCCACCGTGGGACGGCGCTTCCTCGCCGGGCAGCTCCATGCGGCCCGGCAGTTGGCCTGGTGCGCCGCCCCGACACTGAACTCCTACCGGCGCTACGTGCCGGGGAGCTGGGCCCCCACCGCCGTCGTGTGGGGAGAGGACAACCGCACCTGCGGGTTCCGGGTCGTCGGCCACGGGGCCGGGCGCCGGGTCGAATCGAGAATCCCGGGGGCCGACGTCAACCCCTATCTCGTGGTGGCCGCCTGCATCGCGGCCGGCCTCTACGGCATCGATCACGAGCTCGAATTGCCCGATCCCTACCCGCGCAACGCCTACGAGGCCGACGACGTCACGCGGATACCTTCGACCCTGGTCGAAGCGATCGACGAGCTGCGGGGGTCCGAGGTGGCCGCCGAGGCGTTCGGTCCCGATGTGCACCATCATCTGCTCAACACGGCCCAGCAGGAGTGGGAGGCGGCCAACCGGCACGTGTCCGACTGGGAGCTGGCCCGAAATTTCGAGAGGATCTAGGACAATGGCCATTGAGACAAGGGGCATCCGCCACGTCCACCTGCTGGTGCGCGACCTGCCACATTCGGTCGCCTTCTACGAGGCGGCGTTCGGGATGACGGTGGCCTTTCGCGACGGCAAGATCCTCTTCCTGCGCTCGCCCGGCGGCGGGGACGACCTGGCGCTGCATCAGGCTTCGACGCCGAACGAGAAGGCCCGCGTGGGCCAACCCGGGGGATTCGAGCACTTCGGCATCACCGTCACCGACCGCACCCGGCTCGACGAGGTGATCCAGGCGGTCCAGGCCGCCGGAGGTGCCCTGGTCGAGAAGGGGGTGCATACGTCTGGTGCCCCCTTCGCCTACATCAGCGACCCGGACGGCTACCTCATCGAGATCTGACGGTTCATCGTCGATCGGTAGCTGACCGTTCATCGAAGTCTGATCCCCGGCTGGTAGCTTGAGCGCATGCCGGAGCCGCTCCCGGATTCCGGTCCGGTCCGCTCCCTGTCCGGACGCCTCCGCCGCAAGCTCGTCTCGCTCCTCGGCGGCGTGGTCCCGACGACCGGGACCGCCGACAGCGGCCCTCCCGACTCGCTCGCGCTCGACGCCGCCCTCACGATGCTCTACCCCTCCAGGGAGGCCGCGGACCTGCACGGACCGGCACACGCCTTGGTCGGCGACGCCGTGGTCGACCTGCACGGGATCCGTCAGATCCTGAGCACGTTCGATCGGCAGTTCTTCCCCTCGCCGGTCACCGTCCGCTTCGGTCCGGACGACGTCGTCACCCACCGGCTCGACAACGGGATCACGCTGTACTTGGACCGCGAGGACGGCGCCGTGTCGCGCCCGATACTGGCCGGCGACTATGAGGCCCACCTCGTCCCGGTGTTCGAACGGTTCTGCCGGCCCGGCGTGACCGTCGTCGATGTCGGGGCGAATATCGGGCTCTACACGTTGCTGGCGTCGAAGCTGGTGGGGCCCACCGGCAGGGTGGTGGCGATCGAGCCCAGTTCGGAGAACTGCCGGCTCATCCTGCTCTCGGTGGAGGCCAACCGGGCCGAGAACGTCGAGCTCCTGCCCCTCGCACTCGACCGCGACCGGGGCTGGTCGAACCTGTCGGGCCATTTCGGCTCCAACGGCGGGCTGGTCTCGGGGGATGCCTCGAGCCTGACGTCAGGGTGGAGTGAGATCGTCCCCACCTTCGCTCTCGACGACCTGGTCGAGGGACCCGTCGACTTCTTGAAGATCGACGTCGAGGGGGCCGAAGGCCGTGTGGTGGCCGGGGCGCGGCGGATCCTCGAGACGTCGCGCCCGGTCGTCGCCACCGAGCTCAGCCTCGAGATGCTGCCGCGGGTCTCGGGCATCAGCGGCGAGGAGTACCTGGAGGGATTCGAGGCGCTCGGGTACCGGATCTCGCTGCTCAACCGGGACACCGGCCAACCCGACCCGCCGACCACGTCGGCTCAGCTCTTGAAGGAATGGGCCGACCCCCTGCAAATTGAGGACCTGCTCCTCCTCCCGCCCGGCGCCTGACCCGCCGGGTTGTCAGTCGGCGTGCCCGCTGACCCGACCGCCGTTCAACCGCTTGTGAATGCCCTTCGTCTTGTCGTAGAGGTTGACGAACTCCTTGAGAAGGGGGGCGTAGATGGCACCGGCGTCCTGATCGGGCGCGTAGACCTTCTTCACCTCGACCATGGACGGGATGTCGGCCAGGCGCAGGCGGCCCAGCGCCAGATGGGTCAGCAGTCCGGCGCCCCGCACGTTGGCCAGGACCGGATCGACGATCTGGCGGATCTCGCGTCCCATGGCGTCGGCATGGACCTGCGACCACAGGTCCGAGTTGGCGCCGCCCCCGACGAAAGCCAGCGACGGGAACCGCCGCTTGGTGAACTTCTCCACCGCACCGAGCAGCCAGGCCGAATTGAGGGCGACGCCCTCGAAGACGGCGCGCACCATGTCCGCCCGGGTCGTCGAGAGCGAAATGTTGTGGAAGCCCCCCCGGATGGTGTGGTCGTCGACCGGTGACCGCTCCCCGTTCAGCCACGGAGTGAACAGCACCCCACCCGCGCCGGGCGCAGTCCCCTCCGCCATCCGGTTGAGCCGGGCGAAGGCGTCGTCGGGAGGCGCGCCACCCGGATCGAGCGCGTCGTCCGGATAAAGGAGGCTGTCCCGCAGCCAGGTCAGGCACGCTCCCCCCGTCTCGTGCTCGTCGGCGATGAGGTAGCGGCCGGGCAGCCCCGAGGGGATGGAGGCGATGTTGGTCAACGCGTCCGTCTTCTTGAAGGGGACGTGGCAGCTGATCCAACTCGACGTGCCGATATAGAGGTGCCCTTCGAAGTCCCGCACGGCTCCCGAGCCCACCGCGGCCGAGTGGAGATCCCCGGTGCCGGCGACCACCGGGGTGCCGGGGACCAGACCCAGCTCGGCGGCGGCGATCGCGGTCAGCCCTCCGACGACACTTCCCGTCGGCACCAACTCGGGGAGGGTGCGCCGCTCGAGCCCCGCCAGTTCGAACAGGGTGTCGTCGTAGGCGATGGCGCGTGATGTCACGGTTATCGGTGACCCAGTGCACGGTGATCGAGTCGTGCGAGGCCCGGGCCAAACCGGTCAGGCGCAGGGTCAGGTAGTCCACGGGCTCGAGGAACACCGCGGTAGCGGCGTAGACCTCGGGGCGCTGCTCCCGGAGGAAGTGGATGTGCCCCACCGGGTCCTTCCCCGAGAGGCTGGGGATCCCGCCCGTGCGCCGCACCCACTTGGCGGCCTTCGTGGCCGAGTAGCCCTGCACGTTCAACGCCCCCCGCACGGCGCGCCGCACGGCCGTCGCCCCGCGCGAGTCCAGCCAGATGATGGAGGGGCCGATGGCCGCCCCCTCAGCGTCGACGGCGACGGTGCCCGACCATTGCGCCGTGCAGCCGACACCGACGATTGTCCCGGGGTCCACCCCACTGTCCGCCAGGGCATGCCGTGCCGCACGGACGATGGCCTCCCACCAGTCCTGCGGCATCTGTTCGGCCCCCCCGTCGGCGCTGAGTGCGAGCGGGACCTTCTCGAAGGCATGGGCGACGATGCGCCCGGCGGCAGAGATCACGGCCACCTTGGGCCCACCCGTCCCCAGGTCCACGGCCAGCACGTAGGTGCGGTCCGGACTGGTTTCGGGTAGGTCCCGCAGGGCGCGGTCGGGGTGCGACGTCTCGCAGGGTGGGCGCGGAGGCGGTCGCCATGGCGGCGAAGCGTACCGCCGCCGTCCGCGCCCGACCCCGTCGAGCGCAACGATGAACTACTCGGCCAGGCCGGCTTCGACTTCCAGCTCGATCTTGACCTTGTTGCCCACCACGACACTGCCGTCGAGCAGGGCGTGGTTGAAGGTGACGCCGAAGTCGCGGCGGTCTATCTCCCCAACGGCGGAGAAGGCGACCACGGACTTGCCCTCCTGCATGGACGCGCCCTCACCGAGGTACTCGAGGTCGAACGTCCACCGGCTTGGTGACGCCACGGATGGTGAGATCGGTGGAGAGCTTCCACTCGCTGTCGGTCACCTTCTTCAGCCCGGTGCTCTTCAAGGTGATGGTGGGGTTGTTCTCGACGTCGAGGAAGTCGTTCGTGCGCAGGTGGTCGTCGCGCATGGACTGGTTGGTGTGGATGCTGGCTGCCTTGACCTCTGCCTCCAGCGTGGAGTCCTCGGGGTTCTCGGCGACCGTGAAGGTGCCGGAGAACTCGGCGAAGCGGCCCCGGACCTTGGTGCCGACCAGGTGGCGGGCGACGAAACCGACCTCGGTGTGGGCGGGGTCGACGGTGTAGGTACCTACCTTGGGCAGGGTGATCGTGTCGTTACTCATGGGGCCTCCTCGATTGTGTCCGATAGTGCTTGACTCGATAGTATCTGACTATACAGATACTTGTCAATCAGGCAAACGGGAGTTCCTGGTACGCTGACAGGTGAGGTAAGGGAGCGATATGAGCACGGCGAATTTCCCCATGCAGGGCGAATACGACGACGAGGCGCACCCCGAACTCAACGAGGGAACGTGCGACCTCCTGGCGCAGATTGAGGACGAGCGTCTGGCCCTCATGGGCCTCCTCGTGCGCTCCCAGCGCCAGCTCACCTATCTACTGGGCCGCGAGCTGGAGCAGTCGGTCGGCATCCCCCTGGTCTGGTTCGACGTGCTCATCCACATCGGGGGCGCCGAAGAGGGCCGCCTGACCATGAGCAGGTTGAGCGCGGAAGTGGCCCTGACCACGGGCGGGGTCACCCGGCTGGTGGACCGTATGGTCGAAGCTGGCCTGGTGGCGCGCCAGAACTGCCCGTCGGATCGGCGCAGCGTCCACGTGGTCCTGACCCCGGCCGGGCAGGCCACCCTGCGCAGCGCCATCGGCGCCCACATCGAGGGGATCGACCGCCACCTCGTGCAGCCCCTGAACGAGACTGACCGCGCCGCGCTGAAATCGGCACTCTCCAAGCTCGTGTGCCGCAGCTGCTGAGGTCCGCCGCCGTTCGTACCCGGGACCGCTACTGCGGGCCGTCCGCCTTGCGCAACCAGGCCCGCGCCGTGAATGCGCCCTCGTCGGTCTCGAGCTCGAGCACCGTTCCCTCACCCTCGCCGGGACCCGAGACGATGGAGACGGCCAGGACCTCGCGGGCGATGTAGTCGAAGTGCTCCTCGATCATGTCCAACCCCTCGAGGTGGAGGTGGATCCGATCGGAGACGTCCAAGCCGCTGTTCTTGCGCAGGTCCTGCACCAGGCGGACGACCTCCCGGGCCAGGCCACGGTGGCGTAGCGCGTCGTCCAGCGTGAGGTCGAGCGCCACCACCTCGCCCCCTTCCCGGGAGACGGCGAAGCCCTGCTGGCCGCGGACCCGAAGCTGCACGTCGTCGGGGCCGAGAGAGACCGGACCACCCGGCAGGTCGACGGTGATGGAGCCACCCGCCTCGAGCGTGGCCGCAGCCTCCACGCCGTCGAGCATGGCCAGCGCCGGCCCCAGGTGTTGTGCATCTCCCCTCAAGCGGGGTCCGAGAGTACGGAAGTTCGCGGACAGCTCGAACTGGAGTACCTCGCTGAGCTCGTCGGCCACGTCGATCTCGTCGACGTTGAGCTCCTCGGCCACGATCTCGTGGAGGATCGCCGGCGCGCCCGGCGGCAGGAAGACGAGGGCGCGGGAGAGCGGCTGGCGCACTTTCACCCCGGCCTCGCTGCGCGCCGCCCGGCCGAGCGAGGTGAGGCGGCGGGCCAGGTCCATCTGGGCCTCGAGATCCCGGTCGATGCTGTCGGCGCCGGGATGTGGGCCAATCGACCAGATGCACCGACTCGCTGTCGTCGGCACCGCTGACGGCGCGCCACATGGCGTCGGCCACGAAGGGGCAGAAGGGGGCCAGCAGCACCGAGAGGTGGGTGAGGACGTCGTGCAACGTGGCCTGGGCGGCCAAGGTGTCGCCGGCCGGGGCGTCGGGATCGGTACGCCAGAAACGGCGCCGGGAGCGACGCACGTACCAGTTCGAGACGTCGTCGACGAGACCGGCCAGAGCGGACGCGGCATCGAGGGGCTCGTAGGCCTCCAGCGCCGTGGTCACGGTGAGGCTGGTGCTGGCTAGTCGCGAGAGGACCCAGCGATCGAGCGCGCCCCGAGAGGCCGGGGGTGGGACATCGGGGTCGGCCGGGTCGAATCCGTTCAGCGAGGCATAGGTCGTGAAGAAGCTGAGCGTGTTCCACAGCTTCAGCAACATGTCCCGCATGGCGGTGTCGATCGCGGCCAGGCTGGCCCGGGTTGGCGTCCACGGGGACCCCTGGCTGAACATCCACCACCGCAGCGCGTCCGCTCCCCTGGTGTCGAGAATCGTCCAGGGATCGATGATGTTGCCCAATGATTTGGACATTTTGCGCCCGTCGGCATCGACGATGTGGCCCAGGCAGACGACGTGCTTGTAGGGGGTCGCACCGAACACCAGCGTGTTGATGGCCAGCAGCGAGTAGAACCACCCGCGCGTCTGGTCGATCGCCTCGGAGATGAAGTCGGCCGGGAAGGAGAAGGTCTCCGCGGATCCGGGGGTGTTGGGGTAGCCGACCTGCGCCGCCGGCATCGAGCCGGAGTCGAACCAGGCGTCGATCACGGGCGCCACCCGGTGCGCGATGGCGTCTTCGTCGTCGTAGCCCGCTTCGGCGCAGACCGGGCAGACGAAATCAATGCCGTCGATCACGGGTCGATGGGGATCGATGCCGGTGACGTCACGGCCGCACAGCTCCGACAGCTCGGCCAGTGAGCTGACGCAGTGGAGATGTCCACGGGCACAGCGCCAGATGGGGAGCGGTGTGCCCCAGTAGCGGTCGCGGGAGAGAGCCCAATCGACGTTGTTGGACAACCATTCGCCGAACCGGCCGTCACGGATGTGGGCCGGGTGCCAGTCGATGGTGGCGTTCTGGGCCAGGAGCTCGTCCTTGCGGGTCGAGGTGGCGATGTACCAGCTCGGCTTGCCCCAGTAGATGAGCGGGGTGCGGCAACGCCAACAGTGCGGGTACGAGTGCACGTAGTCGAAGCGGCGGACAAGCAGGCCGGAGTCCGCCAGACGATCGTTGATGAGGGTATTGCTGGCCCGCACCTCCTGTCCGGCCAACCAGGCGATCTCGTCGCTGAAGCGGCCGTCGGGGCCCACCGGATTCAGGGAGGGCAGCCCGTTCTCGCGCCCGATCTGGCGGTCGATCTCACCGAAGGCCGGAGCCAGGTGCACCAGCCCCGTTCCCTCTTCGGTCGTGACGTAGTCGGCCGGCACGACCCGCCAGCCGTCGGCGTGGGCCGGTGCGGCGAGGTCGTCGAAGGGGCGTTGGTAGCGCAGCCCGACCAGCGCCGACCCCGGGATGCGCCGAGCGACGCGCCCGACGCGCCCTCTCCGAGCACGTCGTCCACCAGTTCGTCGGCCATGATCAACCCGTCGACGACGGCGTAGGTCAAGTTCGGGTTGACGGCGACACCGGTATTGGACAAGAGGGTCCACGGCGTCGTGGTCCAGATGGCCAACGCCTCGGCGTCGCCTACCACGGCCGGATCGGGGTCGACGAGCGGGAACCGCACGTAGGCCGACTCGTCCTCTTCGTCGGTGTAGACGCCCGCCTGCCCCAGCTCATGGCTGGACAGTGCCGTGCCGCAGCGGGGGCAGTACGGGACCACTTTGAGGTCCTCATAGAGCAGGCCCTGGTCGAAGAGCTGCCGGAGGTGCCACCACACCGACTCTATGTAGGAGGGATTCAGGGTCCAGTAGGCCGCATCCGTATCGAGCCAGTAGCCGATGCGGGTGGTGAGACGGGTGAACTCGTCGACGTAGGAGTAGACCGACTCCCGGCAGAGCCGGACGAACTCGGCGATGCCGACCTGGTCCTCGATCTGCCGCTTCCCCGTGATGCCCAGCCTCTTCTCCACTTCGACCTCGACGGGGAGCCCGTGGGTGTCCCAGCCCCCCCGGCGGGCCACGTACGAGCCGCGCATGGCGTGGAATCGGCAGAAGAGATCCTTGTAGACGCGGGCCCACACATGATGGAGACCGGGCATGCCGTTGGCGGTGGGCGGGCCCTCGTAAAAGACCCACTCCGGTGCGCCCTTGCGCTGCTCGATGGAGCGCTCGAAGACGCGGTGGGTCGCCCAGCGGGCCAATTCGGCCTGCTCGAGGGCGACGAAATCAGTATCGGGGGGGACAGGTGTGAACACTCGATCTCAATGATGGTGGCCCGGGCACAGGAACCCGTGGCGTGTGGGCAACACTAGAGGCTCTCGGCCGCAAACCCACCCGATCGGGGACACCTCTCAGGCTGCGGCGCCGGGCTGGTCGCAGAATTTCTCGAAGCGCACCTCGTCCATTTCGAGCAGTGACCCGAGTACCACGTCGGCCAGAGCGAAGGCGGGCTGGTGCTCCTCGCCGTGCTCCGGCACGGCGATGCAGGCCATGGAGGCCGCCTTGGCCGCCAACACCCCGGCGGGTGCGTCCTCCCAGACCAGGCAGCGACGGGGGGCTGCCCCCAGCTTGGCCGCCGCGGTCAGGAAGACGGCGGGGTGCGGCTTGCCCCAGGTCTCGTCCTCGGCCGAATGGACGAGTGCGAAGTGGTGCCGCAGACCGAAATGGTCCAGCGCCGTGTCGATGAGCCGGTACTGCGACGACGAGGCCACGGCGAGCGACAGTCCGCGACGCGCGCAGAGAGCGATGGCATGTTCCGCGCCCGGCTTTGAGCTCTCCTTTGGCCAGCAGCAGGGCGATGACCCGGTCGACGACGGTCACCGCCACCTCTGACGGGGTGGGCCCGCTCCATGGGTACTGGGCGAACCAGTACTCGGTGACCTCACCGACGAACATCCCTTTGGTGCTCCGGCAGTGGTCGCGGGACAGCGGCACGCCAAGGTCGCCGAAGATCTCGATCTCGGCCTCGTGCCAGAGGACCTCCGAATCGATGAGCAGCCCGTCCATGTCGAAGATAGAGGCGGAGAACCGCCCGGCGGCGGGCGTCGGGTCGTTCAAGCGGGCAGCGCAGCCTCAATGGCATCGACGATGGCCGGGTCCTCGGGCTCGACCTGCGGGCGGAAACGACCGATGACCTCGCCGGTACCCGACACGAGGAACTTCTCGAAGTTCCAGGTGATGTCGCCCGCCGTGCCTTCGGCGTCGGGAACAGCCGTCAGCTCCTCGTAGATGGGGTGCCGGTTCTCCCCGTTGACATCGATCTTCTCGAACATCGGGAACGTCACGCCGTAGGTGGTCGAGCAGAACTGCTGTATCTCCTCCGGCGTGCCCGGCTCCTGACCCATGAACTGGTTGCTGGGAAATCCGACCACCGAGAAGCCGCGGTCGGCGTAGGTCTTCTGGAGACGCTCGAGTCCCTCGTATTGGGGCGTGAGCCCGCACTTGGACGCCACGTTGACCACGAGGAGCGTCTTGCCGGCGTACTCGCCGAGGGACGATTCGTCGCCTTGGAGCGTGTGGACGGGGATGTCGTAGAGGGCCATTCGCCTGAGGATACCGGTCCACGCCCGGCAACGCTGCGGGCGGCCATCCGCCCCGGGCGGCCGTCCACCCCGGGCTGCGTAGGGTGAACGGATGCGCGCCGTGGTGATCAGGGACACACAGCTGTACTGGGAGGAGCGCGACGATCCGGTGCCCGGCGACACCGAGCTCCTGGTCGCCGTGCGGGCTGCGGGCCTCAACGGGGCCGACATGATGCAGCGCCAGGGGCTCTATCCGGCTCCGCCGGGTGCACCGGCCGACATCCCCGGCATGGAGCTGGCCGGCGAGGTGGTCGCGGTCGGCGCACAGGTGACCCGGTTCTCACCGGGCTCCCGGATCATGTCCCTCGTGGGCGGCGGTGGTCAGGCCACCATGGCGGTGGTCGAGGAGTCCCACGCCCTGGCCGTGCCCGACTCGCTCGCCTGGCCCGAAGCGGGCGGGTTCCCCGAGGTCTTCTCCACCGCCTTCGATGCCCTCTTCACCCACGCCGATCTGCGAATGGGCGAGCGGGTCTTGGTCTCGGGCGCCGCCGGTGGGGTCGGCACGGCGGGCGTGCAGTTGGCCGCCGCCACCGGAGCCTCGGTGGTGGCGACCGTGCGCGACGCCCGCCGACACCAAGAAGTTGGTGCCCTCGGCGCCGGGGTCGTGATCGACCCCGGCGAGGTCGCCGCCCACGGGCCCTACGACGTCGTCCTCGAATTGGTGGGCGCGGCCAGCCTGCCCACGGTCCTGCCGCACCTGGCCACGGGGGCCCGCGTCATGGTGATCGGCGTGGGCTCGGGGGCCAAGATCGAGCTCAACCTGCTCCAGCTCATGGGGGCGCGGGCGCGTATCGGCGGGGCCACCCTGCGGGGCCGTACCCGCCGGGAGAAGGCGGACGTGGCCGCCGCCGTGGCGGCGCACGTGGTACCGCTCGTCGACTCCGGCCGCCTCCGGGTGCCGGTCAGCGCCACCTTCCCGATGGCCGAGGCGACTGCGGCGTACGACTACTTCGCGGCCGGCGGGAAACTGGGCAAGGTCGTCCTCGTCTCATGATCCCATGATCGAAGCCGTGCTCTTCGACGGCGACCAGACCCTGTGGGACTTCGAAAAGGTCATGCGCGTTGCGTTGGACACCGCACTGGCCGAGCTCCGGGTGGCCCGTCCCGGGGCCCGGGCCGACGCACTGCAGATCACCGACCTGCAGGCCGATCGGAACGAGGTCGCCCGTGAGTGGGAAGGGTTGGAGTACAGCCTGGCCCGGCTGCGCCGGCTCGGGTTCGCACGCTCGTTGCGCTGCCTGCACGACGAGCACGGCGCAAGACGGCGAGCGTCTCGGGGCCTGGCGGCGGGATCGACGACGAAACCCTGGCCGCACAGCTCACTGCGACCTACTTCGCCCGGCGGGATCGGGACCCCGCGCTCTTCGACGACACCCTTCCCTGCCTCGAAGCCCTGCGGTCGGACTACCGGCTCGGCCTGCTCTCCAACGGCAGCCGACTGCCCGGGGTCGTCGGCTTGAGCGGGTTCTTCGAAGCCGTCGTGTTCGCCCAGGACCACAATGTGGCGAAGCCGGACCGAGGGATCTTCGTCGTCGCCGAGACGCTGTTGGGGGTCGCCCCCGAAACCGCCGTCCTGGTCGGGGATCATCCCCTCAACGATGTGGTGGGGGCCAAGCGCTCCGGTTGGCGCGCCGTGTGGATCGACCGGCAGGGCGAGGGCTCCTTCCCGTCACCACCGGACACCGACGAGCGCCCTGACGCCACCATCACCTCGTTGGCGCAACTGGCCGACGTCCTGGCCACACTCTGACCGGCCGTGGCCCGGGTTCCGCTCACCGGGTGAGAATGACCACACCCGCATTGGCGCCGCGACCGACCGTGTGCGAAAGGGCGACCCGGGCGCCCTCCACCTGGCGCGTACCACACTCACCCCGCAATTGGCGCACCAGCTCGACCACCTGCCCCAGCGCGGAGGCCCCGAGCGGCTCGCCCTTGGAGAGCAGGCCGCCGCTCGGATTGACGGGCAATCGGCCCCCGAGCTCGGTGGCTCCCGAGACCAGGAAGTCCGCCGAGGCGCCGGGATCGCACAGCCCGATCTCCTCGTAGGAGAGGAGCTCACGGGCGGCATCGGTGTCCTGGCACTCGACCACGTCGAGATCCTCGGGCCCCAGGTCGGGCCTCCTCGAAGGCCGCCGTCGCCGCCAGCGTGGTCGCGGACGGAACGTCGTCGCCGGTGAGACCCGAGAGCGGGGTCGATTCGCTCAGCACCGATCCGGCCAGGTGGGAGCGCAGCACCGCTCCAGCCAGGGTGACCGGGGTGGGCGCCGGGTCCGTCCGCGGCGCATCACGAGTGAGCACGACGGCCGCAGCCCCCTCGTTGGGCGAGCAGAGCATGAACAGGTGCAACGGCTCGCAGACCACCCGTGAGGCCAGGACCTCTGCGGCCGAGACCTCCTTTTGGAACATGGCGTCCGCGTTCGACGCCCCGTGCCGGCGGTTCTTGACGACCACCCGCGCCAGGTGCTCCTTGGTCACACCAGAGGACACGGCCAACCGCTGGGCCCGCAGGGCGAAGAACGACGGGGTGGCGGCCAGCCCCGCCTCCTCCTGCCAGGGCTCGAAGAACGACGAGCGGATGATGCCCTTGGGCATCTTCTCCACCCCGAAGACGAGCACGGTGTCGTACTGCCCGGCCCTGATGGCACCGGCGGCCAGCATCAGCGCGGCCCCGCCGCTGGCGCACCCGGCTTCGACATCGACGATGGGCATACCCGTCAGGCCGAGCCGGCTCAGCACCTTGTGGCCGGTGGCCACGCCGCCGTACGCCGTCCCGCAGAACGCCGCCTGGAATCCACCCTTGGGCAGACCCGCCTCGTGCAGTGCAGCCCGCACGGCGTGGACGCCCATGTCGGTGGTGGAAACGCCCTCGAAACGGCCGAAGGGATGCATCCCCACGCCGGAGATCACGACCCCTCTCACGGTGCTCCGGCCGGAGCGAAGGAGTACGTCACCACCTCGTTCCCCTCGGCATCGGCGTGCAGGGGGACGACACGTAGTTCCATGGCCTGGCCGAGTGCGAGCGCGGCGGGGTCGCTCACCGTCAGATGCGTGATGATCCGGATCCCCTCGGGAAGCTCGACCACGCCCACCCCGAAGGGGACGGGCCCTTGATACCCGGGCGGCGCCGTGGTGACGGCTGTCCACGCCCACAAAGAGCCTGCGCTCGAGAGCTGCGTGGGGAGCGGTCCATCCGCGGCGCAGTACGGGCAGGTGTCGTGGAGGGGAAAGTGGTGGGCCCCGCAGGCCGCACACCGGCTGCCCAACAGCGCCGGCGCGTCACCATCGGTGAAGAGCCCGTCGCGGACCATGACGCGTCCGACCATTAGCGGCGCGGAGGGAGTTCCACGAGCTCGAGCGCGTCGAACTCCCAGTACGAGCGGAGGAACGCCAGCTTTCCGTGCCCGTCGCGGCGGTAGGTGTAGACGCCCCGCACCACTGCCTCATGCGTCCCACCGGCCAGGGTCGTGCGGATGATCCCCACGTCGGCGACCTCGTCGCCGCAGAGATACGACTCCTCGATCTCGAAGCTGATCGCCTCGGCCGGAGCGATCACCGAGTCGTAGAAGGCGGCGATGGCCTCTTTCCCGCGGTGGCCCTTCGCCTCGGGATCGAAGGGGGACGGCCCGATGGGGTCCTGTACCAGCGCATCATCTGCGAAGAGCGCCAGCCATGCCGCGCGGTCGCGGGCGTGCACGGCAGCCCGCGACCGGATGCCGAGCTCTCTCGCCGTTATTTCCTCTGCCATGGGCCCCCTCACACTGTCCCGCACTGTCCCGACGGTCGACCGTCACCGTGCCTTGGCGATGACATCATCACTGAAGCGGCGCAGGTTGTCGATCTTGGTCTGCAGCGGCTCGGTGTCAGGTCCGACGTCGTAGGGATAGCGGAAACCGACGATGACGCCCGTGACTCCCAACGCCTCCAACTTCTCGATGCCGTCGACGCTGTAGGCATCCAGCGAGATGACTTCGATCTCGAAATCCTTGTCCAGGGTGCCGTACTGGCGCCGGAGCTCGGTGAGGCGCTCGAGCAGGCCGGGCAGATCTTCGGGATCCCCTCCCCCGTGCAGCCACCCGTCCCCGACCTGGGCGGCCCGGCGCAGCGCCGCGTCGTGATGCCCGCCGATCAGGATCGGCACCGGCTTGGTGGGTGTGGGGCTCATCTTGATCGAAGGGACGTCGAACACCTCTCCGTGGTACTCGAAGTAGCCGCCACCGAGCAGGCCGCGCAGCACGTCGATCTGCTCGTCCATCCGCTTGCCCCGGCCCTCCCAGGGAACGTCGCATACGGCGTAGTCCTCGGGCCACGGGCTCGTCCCCACGCCGAGCAGCAGACGGTTGTCGGTGAGCACGGCGGTCGAGCCGACCTGCTTGGCCACCAGCACGGGGTGGCGGATGGGGAGCTTCAGGACGAACGTGATGAAGCGCAGGGTGTCGGTGACCGCCCCCATGGCCGGTATCAGGGAGAAGGGCTCGAGGAACGGTTTGCCGTCGAGGAACTCCCGGGTGCCGTCGGGATTGTACGGATAGCGCGCATCGGACTCCTCGGGGTAGCAGATGCTGTCGGGCACGACCATGGAGTCGAATCCGGCTTCTTCGGCGGCCCGGGCCAAGGGCAGGTAATACGACGGATCGGTCATCGATTCGGCATACGAGAACCGCATGGCACCTCCAGGTGGACGGAAATGGGATATGGGCACCGCAGCCGCCTACCATGCGGCCCGTGCCCGTTCATCCTGCCACGGACGCCTCTGGTCACGACCTGGTCTCCGGCGACGGCTCCGCCGAGCTTCCCGGAGGAGACGGGCACGCCCTCGATCTCTCGCTGGAGGAGCTCGAGCGCGAGGCCCGGCGCGTCGTCGGGGAGATGGCCTACGCCTACTTCGCCGGCGGGGCCGACGATGAGCGGCTCTTGGCGGGGAACGTCGAGGCGTGGGCCCGCTGGCAGCTCCATCCGAGAGTGCTGGCCGGCGTGGCCGGGGTCGACCTGGCCACGACGTTGCTGGGCACGGCCGTGAGCTCACCCGTGGTCCTGGCGCCCACGGCCGTGCAGCGCCTGGCCCACGAAGAGGGGGAGATCGCCACCGCGCGGGGCGGCCGCCGTAGGGGCGCTGATGGTGTTGTCCTCGCTCGCCAGCTGCTCGCTCGAAGAGGTGGCCGCGGCGGCGCCCGGCGCGCCCCGGTGGATGCAGGTGTACATCTTGCGCGACCGGGCTCGGACGGTCGATCTGGTCCGGCGCGCCGCGGAACACGGCTACGGCGCGCTCGTGCTCACCGTCGATACTCCGGTCTCGGGACTCCGCCTCAGGGAGTTGCGTGGCGCCGTGCGCCTGCCGCCGGATCTGACCCTGCCCAACGTGGCCGGGGGCAGCGCGCACCGTGCGCACGACGGCGGGTTGATGGCCGTGGTGACCCGCGAGTTCGATCCTTCGCTCACGCCCGACGACATCGGGTGGCTCGCCGGTCTCAGCACGCTCCCCGTGGTCGTCAAGGGTGTCCAGCGGGCCGACGACGCCGTGCGGTGCGTCGAGGCCGGGGCGGCCGCGGTCGTCGTATCCAACCATGGGGCGCGGCAGCTGGCCGACGCCCCGCCCACGGCGGAGATCGTCGGAGAGATCGCCGATGCCGTCGGGGACCGGGCCGAGGTGTACGTCGACGGTGGCATCCGGCGGGCGCCCGACGCCGTCAAGGCCCTCGCACTCGGGGCCCGGGCCGTGCTGATCGGCCGACCATGTCTCTGGGCGCTGGCCGTCGGCGGGAGGGATGGGGTGACGTCGCTTCTGCGCTGGTACGAAACCGAGCTCCGGCGGACGATGGCCCTGTGCGGTGCGGCCACCGTCGAGGGGATCGATCGATCTTTGGTGCGGCGGGCGCCGTGAGCAGCCGGTGACCTCTGACGTGCCCAGTGGCACCGTCGGCGACTTCGCGCGCATGTGGGCCTGGTTCGCCACTCACTGCCAGGAGACCTCGCCGCTCTACGAGCGCATCTCTCGGGCCGTCGCCGGCGATCGCGACCTCCTGGAGCGGCTGCGGGCCACGCCCCCTTCCGCCCACCTGCCTCCGGCCCTGCTCGCCGCCGTGCACTACCTCGTGCTGTCCGGAGCCGATCACCCCCTGGCCGAGCTCTACGCCGGTCGGGCCGAGGGCGACCCGGGGCCGCACTTCCTCGATTTTTGCCGCGACCATTGGGATGACGTCGACGACCTTCTCTCCACCCGCCACATTCAGACCAACGACTGCGGCCGCAGTGCGCTGATCGCCCCCGGCCTGACCTGGCTGGGCCCGCGTTTCGGTGGTCGATTCTCCCTGGTCGATGTCGGAGCAAGCGCCGGACTCAACCTGCTGTGCGACCACTACCGCATCGATTACGGCTCCTTCGGCGCCACCGGACCTCCTGATTCACCGGTCGCCATCCACTGCCGCGTCGCCGGTGGCGACCCTCCGATCGCGGACCGCCTCCCGACCTTCATGACTCGCGTCGGCATCGACCGCTCGCCGATCGATCTCACCGATCCGACGGATGTGCGTTGGCTGCTGGCCTGCGTCTGGCCCGACTCGGGACGCCTGGAGCGGACGGCGGCGTCCATCGCATTGGCGCAGCAAAGCCCGCCCCGGGTCATTGCGGCCGATGCCAACGCGGCGCTGCCCGACCTGCTCACCGGTCTCCCCCCGGGCGCCCCCGCCGTCATCGTCACCACGTGGGCCTTCGCCTACTTCTCCCTCGAGGACCGCCAGGAGTTCATTGCGCTACTCGACAGAGCGTCACTCCAGCGGGAAATCGCCTGGCTGAGCGCCGAAGGCCCGGGGACGGTGGAGCCGCTGTCCGTGGCCGTCGCGGCCCATCCCGATCCTTCCGGCTCCGACATCCTCGGCGCGGTGATGTTCACCGGCGGGGCCCATCGGGGGGAGTTCCTCGGCTTCGTCGGCGCCCACGGCGCCTGGATCGACTGGCGAGCCGCCTAAGCCTGGTGCTGCTCGGGCAGATTCTGCGTTACTCGGGAAGATTCTGCAGGAAGGCAAGCAACCCGGCGAAGTAGACCTCTTGGTCGTCGTAGAGGGCCAGGTGGCTGCCTGCGGGACAGTACAGGTACTCACCGTGCGGCAACCGCCGGGCCATCATCTCCATATGCGCCGGGTCCATCGTGTCGTAACGGGCACCGATGACAAGGGTCGGTAGCTCAATCCGATGCAGATCCTCGACCCGGTCCCATTGGGCCAGCGTGGCGTCGGGGCTCATCCCGAGTTCGCTCGGCCCCTGCATGGGTACGTAGATCTCGGGGTTGATGTGGGCGAAGGCTCGCTGGACCGGGTCCGGCCACTGCTCCGCCGGCATCCGCAGCGAGTGCCGTTCGTAGAAATGCGGAACCAGAAGCTCCATGTACCGGGGATTTTCGGTATCGCCGGCGGCCTCAAGTTCCTTTATCTCGGCGAGCACATCACCGTCCATGGCGGGCATGAGGACCTGCTCCGCGTAGGCGGTGTAGGCCGGAGCACTCGCCATCATGTTGGAGATCACCAGTCCTCGCAGATGCTCCTGATAGGCCAGCGCGTACTCAATGGCGAGTATCCCGCCCCATGACTGGCCGTAGAGGACGAAGTTCTCGCGGCCCAACCCGAGGGCTTGGCGAACCTGCTCAACCTCGTCGACGAATCGGTCGAGCTGCCACAACGAGGGCTCACTGGGCTGGTCGCTGAAACCCGAGCCGAGCTGGTCGTAGTAGTAGTACTCGACACCCGCATGCGGGAGATAGCTGTCGAATGCCTCGAGGTACTCGTGCGTGCACCCGGGGCCGCCATGCAGCAGGAGGACCTTCAGGTCCGGATTGTTGCCGACCCGCTTCGTCCACACCGCAAAAGTCCCGGCTGGAGTCTCGATCGGAATCCGACGCGCCCCACCGCTGAGGCGATCCTGCGCGGCCGGAGTAATCGAGATAGGGATTTGCGACGTCCATCATCTTCCTTCCCACGCGCCTCACGCATCATGCCCCACCCATGAGCCGTCAAGCTCCTCGAAGCACCCCCGGCGCGCATTAGCGTGACCGGGTGCGCGTGGGGCTGGTCATCCTGCCGTCCGACCGTTGGTCGGCGGCGCGCCGCCAGTGGGAGTGGGCGGACGACGTCGGCTTCGCCACGGCCTGGACCTACGACCACATCCGCTGGGGCGGGATGCCCGATGGACCGTGGCATGCCGCCGTACCCGTCCTCGCCGCCGCAGCCGCGGTGACGCGGCGGGTCCGGCTGGGCACGTTGGTGGCCTCCCCCAATTTCCGGCACCCGGTGACGTTGGCCCGGGACGCGCTCGCCCTCAGATGACGTGAGCGGCGGCCGGTTCGATCTGGGCGTCGGACCGGGCAGTGCGGGCCCCGATGCCGCCGCGCTCGGACATCTGACCTGGACTTCGAAAGAGCGCATGGATCGCTTCGAGGAGTTCTTGCAGATCCTCCGGGCGGTGCTCGACGGCGACGCGGCTACCCGTACGACCATCAGCGGCCGCTACTACGCGGCCGCCGACACCCCCAGCACGCCGGGGGCGCTACAGGTTCCGTTTCCGCTGACCATCGCCGCCGGCGGGCCGCGGGGCCTCCGCCTCGCCGTCGCCTTCGGCCAGCGCTGGGTGACCATCGGCCCCACCTCCGGTGCACGGCGGACTCCGGACGACATCCTGCGCGCCGTACGGGGACAATGTGCCCTCCTCGACGCCGCCTGCGACGAAGAAGGCCGCGAGGCCGCCACGTTGGGCAAGGTCATGTTGTGGACACCCACAGAGACGATCCTCACCTCGACGGATCAGTTCGACGAGCTCGCCGCGCCCTATGAAGCGCTCGGATTTGACGAATTCGTCGTCCACCATCCCGCGCAGACCGGGCCCTACGCCGGATCGCTCCCCGTGTTCGAGCAGATCGCCCAGCGGGAGCGGGAGCGGGAGCGGGAGCGGGAACGGCCGCTGATGGTCAGCGGAGATCGGCCACGAGTGCCGCCAGCTCCGCGGTGCGTTCGGCGGGCTCCACCCGTTCGATGACGATGTCGTCACTCCCCACCCACGCGGCGGCCTCGATCAGGGCGGCCGCCACATGGCGCGCCGCATCCTTCGTCTGCAACGTGACCTGCTTGGCCACGAACGTGCGACCTTGTCGGCCGGGATCGACCAGGGCGACGAACGTGGTCCCGCCGAGCACGGGCATGGCGAAGTACCCGTAGCGGCGTTTGTGACGGGGGAGGTAGGCCTCAAGCCGATGCTGGAAGCCGAAGAGCCGTTCGGTGCGCGCCCGGTCCCAGGCCAGCGAGTCGAACGGCGAGATCAGGAGGCTGCGGCTCCTGGCCTTCCGGTTGAGCACGTCGGTGGCGCCCGGGGCCGCGAAGGCCGGCTTGGCCCAGCCCTCGACCGTCACCGGCACGAGATCGGTGCGGCCCAGCACCCTCTGGACCACCGCGGTGGGTAGGCCCTTGTAGACGGCAAGGTCGCCGGCGGTGGCGACGCCGAGCGAGCGGCCGGCCGCCTCGACCAGCGCCAGAGCGCACTCGTCGTCGCTGCGTTCTTGCTGTGCCAGCGCGGCGGGGATGGCCCGTTCGGCCAGGTCGTAGACGCGTTGGAAGCCCCGCCGCTGCCGGCAGACCAGGACCCCCGTGTCGAGGAGCCACTCCGCCGCGATCTTGATCTCGGACCAGTCCCACCAGACTCCGCCCTTCTTGGCCCCGCCCAGCTGGCGCGCCGTCAGGGGCCCCTCGGCGCGCAGGCGCGCCACGACGTCGGCACAGCTGGTTGCCTCATCTTCGAGGAGGTGCCATCGCCGGCCCCGGGCCAAGCGGGCGCGCCGGGTGATGGCGTAGTGGGGCCAATCCTCGAGGGGCAGGATGCATGCCGCGTGCGACCAGTATTCGAAGGTCGTGCTCGACGTACCCCAGTACGCCTCCTCGATGGCGGCGCGCCCGATGGAGCCGTGCCGTGCGTAGGCGACGAGTTCGTGCGAGCGCGCCAGCACCGAGATCGTGTCGAGTTGCACGCCGCCCAGTGTGCGAAGTGTGACGGCCGGGCCGCCGCGCGGCCGGGGGCCCAGGAGCCCCTGGGCGTTGAGCGCAACCTTTCGGGCCTCTCCCGGCGTCAAGATCGTCGGTGAGGCGGTCACGGCGGCTCAACCCAATGGGGTGCGCTCATGGGGTGCGCCGCGCCGCCGGCCTCGGTCAATCGGGCCAGACCAAGCGGGCCACCGGCTGCGGCCGCGACAGGCCCTTGAGTGGTATCTCGCGCCTGTCCGCAAAGGTGAACTCCTCGGAGCGCTCGACCATCTGCGCCGTGAGCGACGAGACCAGGACCTCTCCGGGACCCGCCACGTCGGCGATCCGGCTGGCCACAATGACCGTGTGGCCGAGGACGTCGTCGTCTTCCTCCAGCGCCTCACCGGTATGGATCCCGATGTGGACCCGGATGGGAAGGTCCGGATGCGTCCGGCTGTACGCCGCGAACGTTCGCTGCATGCTGGCCGCACAGCGCAGCGCACGGCCGACTCCTCCGAAGGCAACCATGAATCCGTCGCCGCGGACCCGTATTTCACGGCCTCCGTACGTGCCCAGCAACTGGCGGACGATCTGGTGGTGCGCACGCAGGATCTCGCGCGACTGCTGGTCGCCCAGACGCTCGGTCATGCCGGCATAGTCCACCATGTCGCTGAAGAGGATGGTGACCGTCCCCTCCCTGGTGCCCGGTGCACTCTCCGGCCGGGGGCCGTTGTCGACCGCTGGAAAGCGGGCCGGGGTCGAGGGTGGGTCGTCCCGTCGTTCTCTCCCCTCGGGACGCGTCCGATTGGCGTCGCGCAGGGCGCGGAACTGCTCCTTGATGTCGCGCCCGAGGGTCTCGAGGTCGATGGGAGCGGCACCCGGTGTCCCCATGGCGGCGCCCGGCCGTCCGGGCAATGCACTCACCGTTCCGAGGACGCGGTCGATGATCGACTGCCCGATCTCCCGACCGGTTCGGGACGGCTTGCTCTTCACGTCGATCCCGCCCATGACCGCAAAACCCCGCACGCGGATCCGGGGCGATCCGGGCACCCGCGGCACGTTGCGGATTCTCAGGTCCCGGCTCCCCATCAAAGAGAGGCCCACGAGGTCCACGTCGAAGCCCTCGGGGACGACGATGTGAATCCCGCCCCAGAAAGCCAGCGCGGTGATGACGACCTCCGCCCCGTCGATTTCGGCGTGGCGGAGGTCCATGTCGCAGCCGCCCATCACGGCGACCGCGGTCGAGCGACCGCTCAGCCTCCAGCGACCCTTGGCCTGCGACCGGCTCATGACGGCGACGAACCAGCGGCGGGCGCGCCGCCGGGACCCCTCCTCCGCCGCCACAGCCAGGACGGGGAGATCGCTCATGGCGCCGGCGATGTCGTCCCGGGTGCGCGCCCGCAGGGCGACCCCTACCCTCTCGGAGAATTCGTCGAGGGTGAGGCGTCCCACCACGACGTGCTCGCGCAGGAGGGTGACGGCGTTGTCCCGATCGGCGTCCGACACCCGCTCAGCCCCCGCTCCCCGCCTGAGCAGCCGACGGGCGGACCGCTCCGGCTCGATCCAATCCGTCATGGATGCAGTCTGCTCCCATGCGTGGCGACATGCATGCCCGCGGCGGGACGGCTCTTTGATGAGCGCCTAGTCGACGAGCGCCGCCAGTGGGGTGAACGGGACGCCATGGGCCTCGGCGACCGGTTCGTAGACCACCCGGCCGCCCACCACGTTGACCCCCTCGGCGAGCGCCGGATCGGCCCGGACGGCCTCCTCCCAGCCGTGCGAGGCGATGCTGAGGGTATAGGGCAGCGTGGCGTTGGCCAGCGCATGGGTCGAGGTGTGGGGCACCGCACCGGGCATGTTGGCCACGCAGTAGAAGATCGAACCGTGCACCTCGAACGTGGGATTGGAATGGGTCGTGGGCCGGGTCGACTCGAAACAGCCTCCCTGGTCCACCGAGATGTCCACCAGGACTGATCCGACCCGCATCTTCTCGACCAGGGCGTCGGACACCAATCTGGGCGCCCGCGCCCCGACCACCAGCACCGCCCCGATCACGATGTCGGCGTCGACGCAGATCTCCTCAATGGCGTGTTGCGACGAAGCGATCGTCTCCAACGCGCCCCGGAAATGATGATCCACTTCGCGCAACCGGTCCAGATTCCGGTCGAGCACGTAGACGTCGGAGTGCATCCCCACGGCCAGCGTGGCGGCCGCCATGCCCGACACCCCGGCCCCGAGAATGACGACCCGGGCCGCGCGCACACCCGGCACCCCGGCCACCAGCACGCCGCGGCCACCGCCGGGGCGCATGAGGTGGTGCGCGCCCATGAGCGGCGCCATGCGCCCCGCCACCTCACTCATGGGGGCCAGCAGCGGGAGCGAGTTGTCGGGCAGGCGGACGGTCTCGTACGCGATGGCAACGTTGCCGCCGGCGATGAGCGCGTCGGTGCACGGCCGCGAGGCGGCCAGATGCAGGTAGGTGAAGAGGGTCTGACCCTGCCGGGCGCCGAGCCGTGCGTATTCGGAGGCCACCGGCTCCTTCACCTTGCACACCAGGTCGGCCGCCGCCCACACGTCGTCCGCCTCCTCGATGATTTTGGCGCCGGTCTGCACGAACTCGTCGTCGAGCATGGACGACCCCTCACCCGCCCCCGCCTCGACGTAGACCGTGTGACCGGCCGAGGTGAGCTCCCGCACGCCGGCGGGCGTCATGGCGACGCGGTACTCGTCATCCTTGACCTCTTTGGGAATTCCGATGATCATCTCTCACCCCTCGTCGTACCGCTGGTCGAACCGGCTTCTCCGCAGTCACAGAACCCGGGGTGGCCGGACAAGCGATTCCCTCCATAAACGTAACCCGAAACGCCGAATTCTGCTTGACTGCTAGTGTAATTATGAAAGAATTAGGCAGCGCAGGGGGAAGATCAGTGAGCGCCGCCCACCATTGGAATGAGGAGTCGCATGTCCGAAGTGGACGAGCCGGCGGAATCGGGCAACGCGGAGAACGAAGGGGGGGCCGGGTCAGGACCCTTCCTCGACGAGGAAAATCGGGCGATCATCGAAGCGCTGCAGCGCGACGGTCGGCAACCCTATGGCGCCATCGCCCAGGCCGTGGGCTTGTCCGAGGCAGCCGTGCGACGCCGGGTGCAACGGCTACGCGAAGCAGGTGTGATGCAGATCGTCGCCGTGACCGACCCGCTCCAGCTCGGCTTCACCCGGCAGGCGATGATCGGGCTGACCGTCGAAGGTGACGTGCGGGTGGTGGCCGACAAGCTGTCCGCCCTCCCCGAAGTCGATTACGTCGTCATGTGCGCCGGGTCCTTCGACCTTCTGGCCGAGGTGGTCTGCGAGGACGACGAACGCCTCCTCCAGGTGCTCAACGACTCGGTGCGGTCGATCCCCGGCGTCCGCGCCACGGAGACCTTCCTTTATTTGAAGCTGGCCAAGCAAACGTACACGTGGGGCACGCGGTAGGCGGAAGCCCACCACCGCTGCCCCCTGAGTGGAGGACCAATGAGCAGTTCCAATCCCGAGAATTCCAACCTGAGCGAGTTGGCCCGGCGCCACCTCTGGATGCACTTCAGTCGCATGGGCTCCTACGAGACCCACGAGGTCCCGGTCATGGTGCGCGGCGAGGGTGCGTACGTGTGGGACCAGCACGGCAAGCGCTACCTCGATGGTCTGGCCGGCCTCTTCACCTCCCAGCTGGGCCACGGGCGTACCGAGCTGGCCGAGGCGGGGGCCAAGCAGGCCAGCACGCTGGCCTATTTCCCCCTGTGGACCTACGCCCACCCCCGCGCCATCGAACTGGCCGAGCGCCTGGCCGGGTACGCGCCTGGCGACCTCAACCGCATCTTCTTCACCTCCGGCGGATCAGAAGCGGTCGAATCCGCCTGGAAGTTGGTCCGGCAGTACTTCCGGATCACCGGCCAACCACAGCGCACCAAGGTCATCAGCCGTGACATCGCCTACCACGGGACGACCATGGGCGCCCTCTCGATCACCGGGATCCCAGACCTCAAGACCCCCTTCGAACCCCTGGTGGGCGGCGCCATCAAGGTGCCCAACACGAACTTCTACCGGGCCCCGATCTTCGCCGATGACGAGGTCGCCTTCGGCCGGTGGGCGGCGGACGAAATAGAGCGGGCCATCCTCCGGGAGGGTGCGGACACGATCGCGGCCGTGTACCTCGAGCCCGTGCAGAACGCCGGCGGCTGCTTCCCCCCGCCTCCGGGGTACTTCGAGCGGGTGCGGGAGATCTGCGATCGCCACGGCGTGCTGCTGGTGTCCGACGAGGTCATCTGCGCCTTCGGACGCCTCGGCCACTGGTTCGGGGCCGACCGCTACGCCTACCAGCCCGACATCATCACGGTGGCCAAGGGACTGACGTCGGGCTACGCCCCGCTCGGCGCCATGATCGCCTCGGACCGGCTGATGGAGCCCTTCTTGAAAGACGGGGCCTCGTTCCTGCACGGCTTCACCTTCGCCGGTCACCCGGTGAGCTGCGCTGTCGCCCTGGCCAACCTCGACGTGTTCGAAGGGGAGCAGATCCTCCAGCACGTGCAGTCGACCGAAGCCACCTTTCGCTCGGCGCTCGAGAGCCTCTACGACCTCCCCATCGTGGGCAATGTCCGCGGTGCGGGATTCTTCTACGGCATCGAGCTCGTCAAGGACAAGGAGACGCGGCTGTCGTTCGACGACGAGGAATCGGAGCGCCTCCTGCGGGGATACCTTTCCGGAGCGCTCTTCGAAGCTGGTCTCATCTGCCGGGCCGATGACCGCGGGGACCCGGTAGTGCAGCTCTCGCCGCCGCTCATCTGCGGCCGAGAGGAGATCGACTTCATCGTGTCGACGTTGCGAGAGGTGCTGGCCGAGGCGTGGCGCCGGGTGTAGTAGGCCCAGAGGGAGACGGGGCCCGCTACGGCGACCTCTCCCTCTGGTGGGATTCCATTCCCGCTCCGTCCCTTCGCCCGTCCCTTCCGGGCAACCTGGCGGTCGATGTCTGCATAGTCGGGGCCGGCTTCACCGGCCTCTGGACGGCGCACGCCCTCTCTCGCGCCGACCCTTCGCTGCGCATCGCCGTGGTGGAGAGGGAGGTGGCTGGCTACGGAGCTTCGGGGCGCAACGGCGGATGGTGCTCCGCGCTGTTCGCCACGTCGGACGCCGCGCTGGCCCGGCTCTACGGCATGGACGCCATGCGGGCCATGCGCCGGGCCATGCAGGACACGGTCGACATTGTCGGTGCGACGGCGCACGCCGAAGGGATCGACTGCCACTTCGCCAAGGGGGGGACCATCGACGCCGCGCGCACCGACGTGCAGCGCACCAGGGCATTGGACGAGATCGCCGAGGCCCGGTCCTTCGGCTTCGGCGAGGACGACCTGCGCTGGCTCGAGCGGGCCGACGCCGAGGCGATGATCGGGATGGAGGGGATGCTCGGGGCCACCTTCACCCCGCACTGCGCCGCCATCCAACCGGCCCTCCTCGCCCGCGGCCTGGCTGATGCGGTCGAACGGCGCGGCGTCCACGTCTATGAACACACCGAGGTGATCGACATCGTCCCTGGCGACAGCAGCCGCTCCCCGGTCGTCCGCACGACCGTCGGAGCGGTGCGCGCCGACGTCGTCGTGCGGGCTCTCGAGGCCTGGACGCCGACACTGCCGGGCACGGCACGCACCTTGGTGCCCGTCTACTCCCTCATGGTGGCCACCGAGCCGTTGGGCGATGAGTTCTGGCGCGCCGCCGGCCTGGGAGGGCGCGCTACCTTCACCGACTACCGGCACATGATCATTTACGGGCAGCGCACCGCCGACGATCGCATCGCCTTCGGAGGGCGCGGGGCGCCCTACCACTTCGGGTCCGCGGTGCGACCCTCCTTCGACGGCACGCCTTCGGTGCACCGGCTCCTGCGCCAGACCCTGATCGAGTTGTTCCCCGCCCTCGGGTCGGCCCGCTTCACCCACGCCTGGGGCGGCCCCCTCGGCATCCCCCGGGACTGGCACTCCTCGGTTGGCCTCGATCGCCCGCGAGGTCTCGCCTGGGCCGGCGGGTACGTCGGTGACGGCGTCGCCACGACCAACCTGGCCGGTCGGACGCTGGCCGACCTGATCACGGGCGCGGACACCGAGCTCACCGCCCTTCCTTGGGTGAATCACCACTCCCCCGACTGGGAGCCTGAGCCACTGCGCTGGTTGGGCGTCAACGCCGGGCTCCTGGCCATGAAACTGGCCGACCACACCGAGGGGCGCAAGGGCCGGCCCAGCCGTCTGGCCACGCAGATGGAACGGTTGCTGGGGCAGTGAGCGGCGCCGACGTCGGACGGGCACCGATCTGCCCGTTCTGCGGTGTCACCGCCCTTCCCTCGGAGTCCGTTTCGTGGGCCGACCCCGAATTCGTCTGTGAGAATCCCGACTGCGAGGCGTTCGGCGAACCCATCGCCTCCTGACGGCGGTCCGCCTCAGGCTGTCGGCGCACCGAGCTCGACCAGGCGCCACAGTGCGTCCAGATCGAGGTGCGCTTCGCACACGTCGGCCATGCGGTCGATCTGGTCCTGGCGCGCCGCGGCGAACGACGATCCCGAGGGATGCCAGGACTTCCCCCGGGCGGCCGCCACCAACGTGAGGAACGCGCCACGGAAGGAGTCCGCCTCGAACAGGCCGTGCAGCGATGTACCGAAGACCAGCCCCTCCGGGTCGCACGCGCTCTCCGTGTCGTGGACACCCCCTACCGGATCGTTCAGCACGAGCCACTGCTCCCACCCTCCATGAGCCGTGGTGCGACCATGGCGGATCTCGTAGCCCTCGACGGGGACCCCACCCGGGCCGGACCCCTGCCGAAGGCAGGTGGTCTTCTCAACCTCGAATCGGGTGACCAGGGGCAACCAGCCCAGGCCGGGCACGGTGGGCGCGGCGGACTCGACGCCGTCCGGATCCTCGATCGAGCGGCCCAGCATCTGGTACCCCCCGCAGACGCCCAGGATCACCGGCGGAGAAGTGGTGCGGCGGCGCGTCTCCATCACCTCGAGCAGCCCGCTGTCCCGCACCCACCCGAGATCCGCCACGGTCGATTTGGTCCCAGGGAGCACGATCAGGTCCGGGTCGCCGAACGCCGAAGGATGGTCCACGAAGCGGACCGCCACGCCACCCTCGACGAGGAGGGGATCAAAATCGGTGAAGTTCGAGAGGCGGGGTAGGCGCAGCACCACCACGTCGAGCTGCGCCGCCCCGGGGGCGGGCGGCTCGACGGGCGAGACCGCTGACATCCGGTGCAGGGAATCCTCGGCATCGAGGACCAACCCGGACACGAAGGGCAGCACGCCCAGGGTGGGCACACCACAGCGGGCCTCGAGCTGCTCCATGGCGTCGCCGAGTAGGAGGGGATCGCCCCGGAACTTGTTGATGACGAAGGCTCGGACGGACCGGCGGAGCTCGGCGGGCAGGATGGCCACGGTGCCGTAGAGATGGGCGAAAACGCCACCCCGGTGGATGTCGCCGACGACGACCGCTGGGATCGCAGCGCGGCTGGCGAGGCCCAGGTTCACTATGTCGTGATCGAGCAGGTTGATCTCGGCCGGGCTCCCGGCACCCTCGCAGATCACGACGTCAAACCGCCGGCGCAGATCGGCCAGGGCGCCGTCGACGATCTCGACCAGGTCGGCCTTGGACGTCTGGTAGTCCGCCGCCTGCAGGGTCTCGAGGGGGCGTCCCATGACGATGACCTGCGACGAGCGCTCGCTGGTCGGCTTGAGGAGGACCGGGTTCATCGCCGTCTCGGGCTCGACCCGGGCCGCCACCGCCTGGATCCACTGGGCCCGGCCGATCTCGGCACCCTCGGTGGTGACCACCGAGTTCAGTGACATGTTCTGTCCCTTGAAGGGGGCGACCGACACACCCCGGCGGGCCAGGAGCCGGCACAGGCCGGCGACCACCGTCGACTTTCCGGCGTCAGAGGTGGTCCCGCACACCATCAGCGCCCCGCCGCGGGGACCCCGTGCACAATCCATGACCTGTTCTACTGCAGGGACGAGCAGGAGACGGACAGGTGGGCGCGACACGTGCGCCGTCCCCGAGTTTTCACGTTGTTCACGGAGTTCCACTTGACGCGGGACGCCGTACCCAACAAGGTGCAGGGACACGGGGCACCGGGGCGGACCACGGGGAAACACAAGGGAGGCAGTGCGGTGGCAATCGTTGAGGATCTGGCGGTCATTCACGACCCTGAGGCGGCGAAGGCGTTCCACGTCGAGCAGCACGGCGTGGATTTCATCCCCCCCAGCGAACGTTGGGCCACGCCCCGTGACGTCTTCGGCATGTGGGCCGGCGCCAGCGTGCAGGTGGAGTACTTCATCTACGGCTGCATCCTGATGACCTTCGGTCTGACGTTCGTCCAGGTCGTCATCGTCATCGTTCTCGGAAACCTCTCCTACCTCCTTCTCGGGCTGTGCTCGCTCCAGGCACCGCAGACCGGCACAACCGTGTTCGCCATCAACCGGGCCGCGTTCGGGCCGAACGGCGGAAGGCCAATCTCGTTCTTCAACTGGATCACCCAGATCGGTTTCGAGGTCGAGGGGCTCATCCTCATCGTCGGCGCCGGACTGGTTCTGATGATCAAGGCCGGCTTCTCGCCCGCCGACCCGGCCAAGGTCATCCTCGTCATCGTCGCCGTGCTCGTGCAGGGGATCATTCCGTTCTTCGGGTATGCGGCCATCGTGAAGACGCTACGCGCCCTGATCATCCCCTTCGTCGTCCTCTTCGCGGTGATGCTGGGCTTCGCCCTGGCGCACGTCAACACGCACGTCGTGCGCCACAGCGGCGACTGGCAGGCCTTCCTCGAAGCACTCGCCTTCACCATCGCCCTGAGCGGACTGGGCTGGGCCGAGTGCGGCAACGACTACACGCGTTATTGCCCAGCTGACACGTCGAAGAGGGGCATTGTCGGCTGGGTCTTCCTCGGCACGGCCGTCCCCGAAATTCTGGTCATGACACTGGGCGCCATGGTCGGTACCTTCGTCCTCAACATCGGGACGGGTGCCGGTGGCTTCCTGCCCTTTGCCCACCAGAGCGAGATTCCGGCCTGGTTCGTGGTGGTCTTCCTGATCTTCGTCGTCGTGCAGCTTTTCGCCATCAACAGCCTGGACATGTACTCGTCGGGCGTGACCTTGCAGGCGCTCGGCCTGCCGGTGAAGCGCTACCAGGCCGTGCTGTGCGACTGTGCCGTCGCGTTGGCGGTCACGATGTGGGCCATCTTCAGCGGATCCTTCACCGAGTACCTCTCTGACTTCGTCGACGTGGTGATTGTCTGGATCGCTCCGTGGTGCGCCATCTTCCTGGTCGACTGGGCGCTGCGGCGCTACCGCTACGTCCCGGGCGAGTTGCAGAAAACGGGTCGCGACTCCATGTACTGGCGCTCGGGCGGCATCCATTGGCCTGCGCTCGTCGCCCAGGCGGTCGGCATGTTCGCCGCCATCTCGGCGCTGTACGTCAACCCGACCTACTACTTCCGCATCCCGGGTTGGCTGAACGAGGTCACCGACCACACCCAAGATGCGTACCACTACGGGGCCGACTTCAGTGTCTTCGCCGGCATGGCGGTGGGCGGGCTCGTCTACCTGGCTCTGGCCTTCCGCAAGGTGCGCCGGGAGGCCGACGAGCAGGACGTCCTCCTCAAGGCCGAGGGACTGCTCTAGTCAGCTCTATCCCAGCGGCGGGAGCGGTTGGTCGCCAATCTGGCGGCGGCAGTGGGTCGGAGCCGTGATCGAGCTCGTCGACCGGAGCGGCCCAGGGACGCCTGGCCGCACGCTCCGAATGTGAACGCAAAAGACGCCACGTCGTCCTAAGCAGTCTGCTCCGCTGCTCGATCCGGTGCCGCCATGCGCAAGTGCTCCGCATGGAAGACAGCCTCGTCGAGGAGGCTGGCGACGTGGTGGTCATAGAGCGAGTATGTGACGTTTCGTCCGGACCGCTGCCGGGTGACGAGGCCGAGCGATCGCAGTATCCGAAGCTGGTGGGAGATCGCCGACTGTTCCAACCCGGTCGCCACGGTCAGTTCAGTGACGCTTGCTGGACTCTCACGGAGCCGACCCAAGATCAGCAGACGGCTCGGTGCGGTGAGTGCACTCAGTGTGTCGGCCACGGACTCGGCGGTCGCTGCGTCGAGTCGGGCCTGGGGAGTTCGTCCTTCAACACCGTGGCCCATGACCTGAGATTAGCGCGTCCCAACTGCGACATGGTTGCATGAACACGTGTTCATAGATGGAACTACACTGTCCAAGGTGCAGAGCCACGGCCACTCCCATCTTGGGCACTCCTCGACCCAGGCCGGAGGGGCGACCCCGGCCCGCCACGATGAGGCTGAGCACCGCTCGGCAGCCAACCGGGCCCTGCTGTACTCGGCCACCGGCCTCGGAGTCGCCGGTGGCATCGAGATGGTCTTCGCAGTGTTCACCCACTCCGTCGGGCTGCTCGGCGACGCCCTGCACAACCTCTCGGACGTGAGCACGTCCCTGTTGGTCTTTCTCGGCTTTTGGGTGTCCAAGCGTCCGGCCTCGCCCGGGCACCCCTACGGCTACGACCGGGCTGAGGACATCGCGGGAATCGGTGTGGCACTCGCCATTTGGTCCTCCGCCGTTTTCGCCGGGTACGAGAGCGTCAGGAAACTTGTGCAACACGGCGCGACCACCCATGTCGGCTGGGGCATCGCCGCCGCCGTCGTCGGGATCGCAGGGAACCAAGTGGTCGCCTGGTACAAGGGTAGGGTCGGAAGGCGTATCCAATCGGCGACGCTGATGGCCGACGCCCGCCACTCATGGCTCGATGCCATCTCCTCGCTCGGCGCGGCGGTGGGATTGGTGGCAGTGGCCCTTGGCTTCCCGCTCGGCGACCCGATCGCCGGATTGGCGATCACATTCATGATCTGTCACGTCGGTTACGAAGTCACAGGCGACATCGTGTCGCATCTCATGGATGCCGTTGACCCTGCGCTCCTCGAGCACGCGAAGAGTGGGGCCATGCGTGTCCCCGGCGTTCGGTCGGTCCAGGTTCGTGGTCGCTGGGCGGGTCGGTCTCTGCGCCTTGACGTCCGGGCCGAAGTCGACGCCTCCACGACGGTTGGAGCCACGGTGCCGATCGTGAGTGCCATTGAGTCCGCGGTGTTCGATGCGGTTGGAGAAGCACGAGTCGTGGAGGTTCACGTCGCTCCCAGCGGCTGATGCTCACTGTCACCTAGGCGAGTGCCCGCTCCGGATCACCCCAAGAGTGCCCACTCCGTCGCCCTGGCGGGCAAGCCGGCCGCGTCCAAAGGCCGGGCCGGGGAGGCTCGAGTTGGCGGAACCGTTTCTAGTCCCACACCTCGACCAACTCGTCGCTCCCTTCGCCGGCGGGCCGGAACAACGGCATCGACCCGAGGGAGCGCACGTTGTCGGCGTCCGCTCCCAGGGCGGCGCGCCATGCGCCGCCTTCGGTCATGAGAGTGCCGATCACCACGGGGTCGGCACCGATGCGCCGGACCAGTCGCAGCGCGGCCAGCGTCGAGGCTCCGGTCGAGATGATGTCGTCGACCACCGCCACCCGGCGTCCGCGCACGACGTCGACACGGGCCGGGTCCATGCGGAGGCGCTGCGGCTTATCGGTCGTGATGGAGTTGACCGGCTCGGACCAGGTCTCCCCCAGGTGGATCTTCGGCGTCTTGTGCAAGATCACGTAGTCGTCGAGACCCAGGGCCCGGCTGGCCTCTATGGCCAGAGGAATGCCCATGGTGGCCACCGAGACCACGATGTCGGGCGCGGCGGGGCGCATGAGATCGGCCAGTTCCCTCCCGGCCAATTCAGCAAAGGCAATGCCGTGGTCCACACTGATCAAAAGGGCAATGGTCAGGTCGTCGGCGAGGGACACCAGGGGTAGCTCGACCGCCTGGCTCCCCACCATGGCTCTATAGGTACGATCGGCGGTCATGGCCAAGACTCTCGTCGGAGCGCTCCATGTCCGCAAATGAGCCGCTCACAGATGCGTGGGCCCGAACGTTCCTGCCCGTCGCGCTCGAAGAGGCGCGCACGGGCCTCGCCGAGGGGGGCATCCCCATCGGGGCCGCCCTCTTCCACCGCGACGGGACACTGCTCGGGCGCGGCCACAACCGGCGCGTGCAGGACGACGACGCCTCGACCCACGCGGAGACCGCCGCGTTCCGCAACGCCGGACGCCGCCGGGACTACCCCGACTGCGTCATGGTGACCACTCTTTCACCGTGCTGGTACTGCAGCGGGCTTCTCCGTCAGTTCCGAATCGGTGGCGTCGTGATCGGCGAGTCCGAGAACTTCGCAGGTGGACATGACTGGGTGGCCGCGCACGGGGCCGAGGTCGTTATCCTGAACGACCCCGAGTGCATCGATCTCCTCGGGTCCTTCATCGCCGAGCAGCGCGACCTCTGGGACGAGGACATCGGCCGTTAAGGCGACCGCGCCAGGCGGGACAGCAACCTCCAGCCGCACATCGACGCACCGAGGAAGCAGAGCGCGACCAACACGAAGGCAACCGCCGTGCCCTGACCGGCGATCACCCGCAGCGCCATGCCGACGGCCACGGTGGCGCCACAGACCAGGGCGCCGCTCGCCAGCGCCACCGGGACGCGGTGCGCCAGGATCAGGAGCGCCCACCCCACGGCGAGCCCGCCGACGAACGGCCACGCCGTCGAGGCCATGCCCCCGATGCTCAGACCGTGATCGTGCGCGCCGCGACCGATCCCCACGAAGAGGAGAACGGCGACGAGGTCCAACGCCACGGCGGCCCGGCGCATCAGAGCGAGGCGGTTCGGCTCAGTCCGGCGGACCGAAGAGCCGGTCCCCGGCGTCGCCCAGTCCGGGCACGATGAAGCCCACGTCATTGAGCGCTGGGTCCACGGCGGCGCAGACCAGGCGCACAGTCGGGTGGGCGGCGCGAAAGACCGCGATGCCGGGCGCCGAGGCGATGATGCACAGGACGATCACCTCTTTCGCTCCCCGCGCCCGCACCAGGTCGCAGACCTGGACCAGGGAGCCCCCCGTGGCCAGCATGGGATCGCACACGAGGACCCGTCGGCCGTCGAGGTCCCGCGGCAGTCGATTGAGGTACACCTCCGAACGCAGCGTCGCCTCGTCGCGGCGCAGGCCGACATGGGCCACCTCGGTCAGCGGCACCACCTCTTGAATGGCCTGGACCATGCCCAGTCCCGCCCGCAACACCGGCACCACCAAGATGTTCTCGATGACCCGGCTCGACACCACGCCGTCGGCGACCGGGGTGTCGATGGTGACCTCGCCCAGGCCCAGGTCGGGCAGGGCCTCGTACGCCATGAAGTGGGTGATCTCCCCCACCAACTGGCGAAAGGTGTCCCGGTCCGTGCACCGGTCGCGCAACGCGGTCACCCGGTGCGCCAGCACGGGGTGACCGACCACGGCGATCCCGGGAGCGATCAGGTCCGGCACCGCCTCAGCCCCCCACCGTGGCGACGAGGTCCGACAGCACGCGGCGTAGTTCCAGCGTGGTCCGGTCCGCACGCGTGTGGACTTCGGCCGTCGGCTCCAGGGGCAGGACCAACTCGTGGAACGACTCCTGGATCCGCAGGTCCTCGCGCAAGACCGCCACCTCGAACTCCACGGCCTCGGCCATGCGCGCCGGGTCTCCCGACAGGTCGTCGCGCCACAGCGTGGTGAACAGGCGGCACGACTCGGTCGTCTCGGGCTGGATGAAGAAGCCGATCACATTGGTCCCTCGGGCTTCGACGAAGTCGATGCGCAGGCGGAGATGGAACGGCGCACTCAGCCGGTAGGACAACCGGCGCGTCTGCACCAGAGGGCGGGTGCCGGCAGCCACACCCGGGTCCTCCCGGTTGGCGAACGCATGCTCGTAGGACATGGTGAACGACCAGTCGTCGCGGGCGACCGCATACTGCGGGACCTCGCCCGCTTCACCGGCACCGAAGGTCCCGGCGTGGACGAAGGGGAAGTGCGCCACATCCAAGAAGTTGTCGGCCAAGAGACCGGCCGAGGCGCGGGCGATCAGCGTGGGGAGCTCCCCTACCTCGAACGAGGGATCGTCGGCCTCGGGGATCGAGCCGAGCGGCGCGATCGGTTCCTCGGGGGCGAGAAAGACGATCCCGTGTGCTTCGACCAGGCCGGCCGGGCCGGAGAGCCGGGCCGCCGGCGGTACCCGCGCGCCCCGCCCCAGGGCGGGAATCTCGATGCAGGCGCCGGAGGCGTCGAAGCGCCACCCGTGGTAGGCGCACTGCAGCGTGTCCGCCTCGCAGTGCCCGAGTGACAGGGGTGTCCGCCGGTGCGGGCAGCGGTCGGCGAACGCCACGATCCGCCCGCCGGCCCGATAGAGCACCCAGGGCTCGCCCAGGAGCATCACCTGGCGCGGTTGCTCGGTCACCTCAGCCGGTCGGGCCACCGGATGCCAGCAACGCCGCAGGGCGAGGTCGATATTCGACAGGGGGCGCACCATGGTGGCCCACCCTGGTGCGCCGCGGTCGCCGACGTCAAGAAGGCGGGAACAACTACAGTCCGCTCGTGATCCTCGACCGCTTCGCCGTGACCGACCAGGTAGCCATTGTCACCGGGAGCGGCCGCGGCATCGGCGCCGCCGCTGCGGTGGCCCTGGCCGAGGCGGGCGCCGACATTCTCCTGGCGGCCCGGACCGAGGAGCAGTTGCGCCAGGTGGCGGCGCACGTCGAGGCCGCCGGCCGACGGGCCGTGATCGTCGTGGGCGATCTGACCGATGTCGACCTGATGGGATCGCTGGCCCAGACGGCCCGGGACCAACTGGGCCGGCTGGACATCATCGTCAACAATCTCGGGGGCACCATGCCCCGGCCCCTGCTCGACACCTCGCCCCGCTTCCTCGAGGAGGCCTTTCACTTCAACGTCGGCGCCGGCCACGCCCTCGTGCGTGCCGCCGTCCCGCTCATGCTCGAAGGCGAAGCGCCCGGGGGGGCGATCGTCAGCGTGTCGTCGGTGATGGGGCACGCGGGCGCACGGGGCTACCTGGCCTACGGCACCGTCAAGGGCGCCCTGGACCAGTACACCCGGCTGGCCGCGCAGGATCTCGCCCCGCGCATCCGGGTCAACGCGGTGGCAGTCGGCTCCACCGCCACCTCGGCCCTGGACATCGTCCTCACCAACGACGAGCTGCGCACGGCGATGGAGGAGTCCACCCCGCTCCGGCGCATCGGTGATCCCCAGGAGATCGCGGCCGCCATCGTCTTTTTGGCCTCGCCGGCCGGCTCCTACGTCACGGGGCGGATCCTCGAAGTGGACGGCGGCCTGCAGACGGCCAATCTCGACTTCGGACTGCCCGACCTCTGAGCGCGGCCGGCGCCCCGCTCTGCAGAGGGCCCGGATCAGAAGAGGATCGACGGGTGCAACAGCCCGCGCAGCGCGGCGGGAATCGGCTTCACCGCGCCGGCCGGCGGCGCCGTCACCGTGGCCGGCGCGCCGTAGTGCGAGAAGCGCACCGTGCCATGCAGGGAGGTCGCGCCACTTGCGGGGGCCATGACCACCTCGATCAGGCGGCCCTGTGAGTCCACCCAGACGGTGACAGGGATGCTCTCGTGGGCCATGGTGGCGCTGCCCTTGGCCATGGTCGGGGCCAACCCGGGCACCACCTTGAGCAACTGGCTCAGCGTCAGGCCGACGCGGGTTCCCGTGACGCGCACGCCGCCGATGGTCCGGCCGGGCAGCCGATGGACGGTCTCATGGGCCGTCAGCTCATCGAGGAGGATCTTCGCGTAGGTGATCGACACCGCAGATTGCGTCAACGCGGTGTCGATGGTGCGCTCCATGGTGGGCGACGTCGGAATGGACAACGTCGACGCGTCGCCGGCCAGGGCCGACCACGCCGGCGGGACCGTCATGTAGGCCTGATTGTCGACCCACTCGGTGTGGAGCTGCAGCGTGCCGTTCCCCGGCACGACCTGGGCGTCGGAGGCCGAGAACCCGGTGGCGGTGCGCGGGACGGTGATGACGGCCGTCATGCTGTGCTGCGCGAAATTCATCTGACCATGCGCCTGGAGGTGCGTCGTGTTCGTGGCGGACTGGTCCACCTGCAGATCGAGGCTGAACGAGACGCCGGTGACCACGGCCGTGCTGGCTCCCGACGGCGCCATCCCGCACGCGGCGATGCCACTGAGTGCGGCGATGCCTCCTAGTACGACCAGTCCTACGACACGAGTTGGTGCGGTGCGCGTCAAGTGACGGCTCTTCCTCCTCCCCTTCGTCTCCACGGTAGATGAGCCCCCCGTGAAAGTCCGGTCGGGCGACCGCGGCTCGACTCAGCGGAAGTCGCGGCTGGCCGGTACCGACGTCCCCACCGCCAATGCCTCCACCCGCTCCGCCGTCAGGGTGATCGTGCCCTGACCCAGCTGGAGCCGGCCCCGGATGAGGAGCACCGGGGAGTGACGGGCCACCGGTTTCCAGCGCGCCCAGGCCCCGCGCGAAAAGACCACGTTCACATGGCCGGTCTCGTCCTCGAGGTTGACGAAGACCGCGCCGTGCGCCGTCTCGGGGTGCTGGCGGTGCGTCACCACCCCGGCCACGGACACCCGGTCCCCATCGGTGCAGTCGAGGAGGTCGCCGGCCACCACGACGCCCATGGCCTCGAGCCGCTCCCGGGCCAGGTGCATGGCTGTCCGTTCGGGCGCCAGCCCCAGGGCCCACAAGTCGTCGCCCACCCCGTCGTAGAGGGTCGGCTCGGGCAGGGGCGGGGCCTCGGCGCCCACCACGATCCCGGGCAACCGGTCCGGGGTCCCTTGCGCCGCCGCGCCGGCCGCCCAGAGCAAGCGGCGCCGGGAGGCCGTGGTGGCGCGCTCCTCCGCATCGAGCGCACCCGCGGCGGCCAGCGTCTCGAGCTGCGCGCCGCGTCACCCCGGCCCGGCGGACCAGGTCCTCCCCCCCGGACCACGGCCGCCCGGCCACGATCCGCTCCGCCGTCGTCTCCCCCACGCCGCGCACCGAGGCCAGTCCCAGTCGCAGCGCCGGGTCCGGACCGCCCCCATCCGGACCGCCCCCATCCGGCCCGGCCCCCTCCAACGAGGCCCCCACCTCCGAGCGGTTCACGTGGGGCCGGCGTACGGCGACGCCATGACGGCGGGCATCGGCCACCAGGGATTGAGGGGACCAGAACCCCATGGGCTGGGAGTTGAGGAGGCCGGCGGTGAACGCCGCCGGGTAGTGCAGCTTGAGCCAGCTGCTCGCGTAGACAAGATACGCGAACGACACCGAGTGCGACTCGGGAAAGCCGAAGTTGGCGAAGGCGGCCAATGCGGCGAAGACCTGGTCGGCCACCTCGTCCGTCACGCCGTGTTCGGCCATGCCCGTGTAGAGCCGGACCCGCATCTTCTCCATACGGGCGGCCGACCGCTTGGCCGCCATGGCCTGGCGCAGCTCGTCGGCCTCGGCCGCGCTGAAGCCGGCAATGGCCACCGCCATCTCCATCAGCTGCTCCTGGAACAGCGGGACACCGAGGGTCCGCTCCAGAATGGGCTCGAGCAGCGGGTGCAGGTAGGTGACCTCCTCCTCGCCCCGACGGCGACGGATGTAGGGGTTGACCGCATGGCCCTGAATGGGCCCGGGCCGGATGAGAGCCACCTCGATCGCCAGGTCGTAGAAGCAGCGCGGTTGGACCCGGGGCAGGGTCCCCATCTGGGCCCGGCTCTCGACCTGGAAGACCCCGACCGTGTCGGCCCGGCACAAGAGGTCGTAGACCTCGTCCTCCTGGGGCAGTTGGGCCAGGTCGACGGCGACCCCGTGGAACTGGCCCACCAGGTCGACCATGCGGTGTAACGCCTCGAGCATGCCCAACCCGAGTAGATCGAACTTGACCAACCCGATGGCGGCACAGTCGTCCTTGTCCCACTGCAGCACGCTGCGCCCGGGCATGCGCCCCCACTCCACGGGGCAGACCTCTATCACCGGCCGGTCGCACAGCACCATGCCGGCGGAATGGATACCCAGGTGGCGCGGGCGGTCCAGCACCTCGGCGGCCAACTCGGCCACCAGCGGGGGAATGCCGGCCTCGCCGGCCTCGGTCCCGGCTGTGGCCGCCCCCACCGCCTCGGCGGCCGCCGCGCCCCGGTTGACCCGGTCGATCCCCGATGCCCACCCGTCCACCTGCTCGGGGGTGAACCCGAAGGCCTTGCCCACGTCGCGCACGGCGGAACGGGGACGGTAGGTGATGACGTTGGCCACCTGCGCCGCGTGACGGCGGCCGTACCGCTCGTAGACGTACTGGATGACCTCCTCCCGCCGGCCAGACTCGATGTCGACGTCGATATCCGGCGGTCCGTCCCGGGCCGGGGACAGGAACCGCTCGAAGAGCAGCCCCAGGTCGACGGCGTCCACGTTGGTGACCCCGAGGGCGTAACAGACGGCGGAGTTGGCGGCCGAGCCCCGGCCCTGGCAGTAGATGTCGAGGCGGCGGCAGACCTGGGCGATGTCCCACACCACCAGGAAATAGCCGGCAAACCCCAGGGTGCCGATGACCTCGAGCTCGTGTTCGATCTGGGTCCACGCTCCCGGCACCCGCTCGTCATGGGGCGGGCCGTAGCGCTCGAGCGCGCCCCGGGTCACCAGCTGGCGCAGGTAGCTCTGCTCGTCCATCCCTTGCGGCACGGGGAAATCGGGCAGCCGGGGAGCCACCAGCCGCAGGTCGAAGGCGCAGGCCAGACCCAACTCGCCCGCCCGCTCGACCACTCCGGGCCAGCGGGCGAAACGACGGAGTTGCTCACCCGCCCCCCGCAGGCAGGCCGTCGGCGCCGAGGGGAGCCAGCCCTCCAACTCGGCCAACGGGCGCCGAGCGCGGATGGCGGCCAGGGTGGTGGCCAGGCGGAACCCGGCCGGCGTGGCGTAGTGCACGTTGTTGGTGGCCACGGCATCCACCCCCCACTCCGCCGCCAGCAGGGCCAGCGCGTCGTTGCGGGCCGTGTCGAGCGGATCCCCGTGGTCCCACAGCTCGACCGCCACGTTGGACCGCCCGAACGCCTCCACCAGCCGCCCGACCTCGCGGGAGGCCGCCCGGGGACCTGCTTCCACCAGCGCGGCGGCGACCGCTCCTTTGCGGCACCCGGTGAGCACCAGCCAGTGATCCCGTGCCGCCGCGGCCAGCGCGTCGAGGGTGAAGACGGGGCGCCCCTTCTCCCCGCCCTCGAGATGGGCCTCGGCCAGGACGCTCGACAGCCGCGCGTAGCCCTCGGGGTCCCGGGCCAGCACGACGAGATGGGTCCCCCTCGGGTCGGGCTCACCGGTGCGCGGTCCGGCGGGGGCCAGGGTGACCTCGGTCCCGAACACCGTCGGCAGGCCGGCGGCCCGGGCCGCCTCGGCGAAGCGCACCACCCCGTAGAAGCCGTGGTGGTCGGTCAGGGCCAGCGCAGCCAGCTCCAGCCGGTGGGCCTCGGCCACCAGTTCCTCAGGGTCGCTACTGCCGTCGAGAAAGCTGAAGCCGGAGTGGGCGTGCAGCTCGGCATAGGCCGGCCGATCAGTCATAGAGCGCCTCGACCCACCACTGCGCCCTCTCGGCGCAGAGCAGCCGGGCCACCCCGTCGGCTGTCACCGCCTGGACCCGGGCCCGCCGTCGCCGTACCGACCACCACCGCTCGGTCACCGGCCACGGGCCGGCCCACGCCGTCACCGCTTGCCACGGGCCACCCTCGACCGAGAGCCGGGCCGGCTCGCCGTTGAGGAGGCCCCGCCCGCTCACCTCCAACGCCAGTCCGGCGGCGTCGACCACCTCGACCCGGCGGGGCACCCGGAGCACCGCGGTGGGGGAAGGGACCGGCAACCGCCCCGGCCAGGGCGCACCGCCCGTCGGGGCCGCCCCGGCCTCCGGGCTCCCCCACGGGACCAGGGCCGCCTGCTCCGCCGGGTCGCGGCCGCCCTGGACGCGCCCGACCAGTACGGCCTCGATACCCAGCCGTTCCTGTACCCGGGCGAAGGAAAGGGAGGCGCGGGTATCGGCCGCCGATGCGCCCCCGAAGAAACCGGGTTGGTAGGGCGGCGGCGAGGACCCCTGGTCGGGGTCCTCGCCCCGGGCCACCCGCAGCCGTCGCTCGATGGACCGGTCACGAAACCCCGCCAGCTCCCCGCTCTCACCCCGGGCCACCAGGTGGGCCGCGGCGGCGTCGGCCCCGAAGCGGTCCGAGACGTGCGGTGACGGCAAGGCGGCGAACTGACCCAACGTGGTGACACCGAGCCGCTGCAAGGTGACCGCCAATTCGGGGCGGGCCAGGGTGGCGACCGACCAGGGCTCCAGGAACTGGCGCGCCTCCCCGGCCGGGACGATCAATCGGGCGCGGGCGGCCAGAACCGCGGCGAAGAGGCCGTCGGCCACCCCGACGCATGCGTCCTCCCCCACGACCTCGACCAGACGGGACACAACCATTTCCTCTCCGCCGAAGAAGCGGGCCGGCCCTCGTGCAGGCAGGGCGCAGACCCCGAGCCGGATGGGATGAGCCCAGGGACACAGTTCTCCGGTGCGGGCGACCACCTGCACGAAGCGCCGGGCTTCCTCTCCGCGGGGCCCCTCCTGTTGAAGCTCGGGACACCAGACGACGACCAACCGTTCCAATTCCATTGCGTCACCCTCAGGCCGCCTCGGGCCCATCACCGGAACCGGCCCCTGCCGATCCCTCTTCTCCTTGTGCTCCGTCTCCCTGTGTGGCCGCCACCACTCCTGATCCGGCGGGAAGCCATAGCGAGCACTCCAGCGGCCGGCCGGCGGAGCGCCGGCCGGTGACCCGTACCTCGGCCCGCCGTCCCTGCAGGTGCCCGTGCCCGCGACCGACCCCTTCCCACTCGATCGCCCCTACCGACAGCGCCAGGTCACCTCCTTCGGGCCACTCGTTGACGTGTTCGACCAGTACGACCAGCGCCGCCTGGCGCTCCCGGGCCCGGGCACTCAGATGACGGGCCGCCGTCCGGCGGGCGCGGCCGGGCGGACGCACCAGGACGACGTCGACGCCGGGCAACAGGTCTCCCGCCGCCTCGGCCCATCCACTCCCCGGATGAGGCACGAAGACCACCCGACGCAGGTCGATGCCCAACTCGGCTGCCGCCACCACCCCCGGATCGGGCAGGCCGACCGCGGCACACCAACTCCCGGCCTGCGATGCCGCGGCCAGCAACGCCAACGCCAACGTGGTGGCGCCATGGCCGGGCAGCCCGGCCACCGTGGTCGTCGTCCCCCGCCGCAGGGCGCGATCGGGGAAGAGAGGTGCCAAAGGCGCCGGCACCGGCAGCAGCCGGCCGGCCACGGGCGTGGTGGGGCGGACCCGGTCGGCCAGCCCGATCGGGAGCTCCCGGGAACGAGGCGCAGCGCTCTTCTGGTGACCGAAGGGTGAGGTAGGCCGCTGGTTCAGCATGGCCGGTAGGTGAAAGTGCTCAGTCCCAGGGGTTTCCCCCTTGGGTGCAGGTTCTTTGTCACCGTGGACGTCAACATCCCCAGCGGCCCCCGATCAAACCGTGCATGCGGTTCTCCCGCACACGGCTTTCCGACACCGTTCACCGCCCTGCGTGCGCAGACCCGTAGCGCACCGTTCCCATCAGCTGGTAAATCCCCAGGTCATGGAGCCACTGCCGCTTGAACCGGGTAGTCCAGCGACGACCTGAGAGTCCGTGCTTCTTGCTGGCCAACATGGCCAGGCGCTCGTGGACATAGCTGTCAATCCGGGCGAACTTCCGTGCCGAGTTGCCGTGGCGGAAGTACGCCCCCCAGCCCCGAAGAATCGGGTTGAGGTCCCTGACAACCGAGTCCACATCGCGACCGACGAGGCGCCGTGGGGTCCGATCCCGCACCTTGGCCCTAATGGAGGCCATGGCTCGGGCAGAAGGCCACTTCTGTAAGTAGTAGCGGCCTTTGTATTTCCAAGACTCCACCATGCGATGGTGAAAGCCCAAGAAGTCGAATCCCTCCTGTCCGTAGCGGAGATGAACGACCCTGGTCTTTTCGGGGTGCAGTCGCAGCCCGAGCGGTTCCAGTGTCTCCGCCGCCAGAGTCCGGGCCGCATCGGCTCGTTCTTTGGTGGGACAGAGCACGACAAAGTCGTCGCAGTAGCGGACCAGCGTCCCCGTCCGGCGTCCCTCCGCCACCCACGCCTGATCAAGCACGTGGAGGGCGATGTTGGCCAAAAGGGGTGAGATGGGTGAGCCCTGCGGGGTGCCGGCACCGGTATCGGTGAGCACCCCGCCCTCGAAAATCCCTACCCGCAACCAACTCCGCAGCAGCTTGACCATCTCTCGGTCGCTGACCCGGCGCTCGAACTGAGCGACGAGGGCGTCCCGGTCGATTTCGTCGAAACACGCCTTGATATCGGCGTCGAGCACCCACTGCCCACCCTTGTTGGCCGCCTGGCGGACGACCTCGAGGGCATGGTGGGCGGAACGCTTGGGCCGAAAGCCAAAGCTCTGGGGCGAGAAGTCCGCCTCGAATATGGGTTCGAGGACGATCTTGGCCGCCGCCATGACCACCCGGTCTTTGACAGTTGGGATGCCGAGCGGGCGGGTTTCTCCCGGCCGTCCTGGCTTTGGAATATGCACCCGTCGCAGGGCCTTGGGCCGGTAGGTCCGGCTCTTCAACTCTGCGGCGAGGCCATCGAGGAACTGGCGCACCCCTTGGGTGTCTCCGGCCACGATGTCGGCAATGGAAATGCCGTCGATGCCGGGGGCGCCCTGGTTGGTAGCCACGTTTACCCACGCCTGCCACATCACATCGCTGCGGGCGAGCTTGTCGTAGACGGCGTGGAACTGACGTGTTGGGTTCTGCTTGGCAGTGCGGTAGAGCACGCGTTGGAGGGCTTGAAGTTTGGTGGCGCCTTCGAACTCGGCCACCGCCTTGGCCCGTGTGCGGGCGTGGCGGTCCCCTCCTTCGTCGGTGCCGATCGGCTGATCTAGACCTTTGGTCACTGGCCTGCTTCTTCCACTCTTTCTTCGTGCATCGATGAAGTAGGGGCCCTTCGCTCTGAGCAGGTTGTGTTGTCCTGCCCGTCGTCACTACTACGACCCCCTCCGACTCCCTCTCGGCTGCCTGCCACTTCCCGTCACCGGTTATAAGCAGGCGCACTCCTGATCCCCGCAGGACCAGGGCCGAGGAGGGCCTCTCCAGTTCCCACGACACCCTTCTCGCCGTTCCACGTCCCCTTACGCCGGAGGGTCCTTGGGCACCCGCTCCAAGTACAGGAGTGCCGTCCGTGGCCTTCGCCCATGTTCGACAGGCTCGGCTCCCTCTTTGCCCTGCTTATGCAGGCGAACATTTCGACGCTGCAGACTTCACTTGATGTTGCGGACCGACGAGTTGGTCCACCCCGCTTCGGACCCGGCATTTCGACCGACCCCGGGGGCTTCACTACCGGGGACCTTGGCGTCTCCCCGGACCGGACTCGCACCGGCTGGCTGTCGTGAGCTTGCCGCTCAAGTCGTCATGTCATGGGCAAGTTTCCTTCCGACTCGACGTCCGAACTTTCTGGACGCACCGAACATATGTTCGTACTCTACAGACAAGCTGCGATCGCCGCCCAAGGAGGGAAAAGGGCAGGCCACGGCCCACGTCCTGGGGAGCAGGCCACGCCAGGCGTGCCGCTGGGCCACAATGCAGCTCTCATGTGTGGACGCTTCGCGCTCGTCACCCCACCGGCACGCCTGGCCCGTTACTTCCAGGCCGTCCTCGACGATCGCGACGAGGACGAACCGCACCCCAGCTGGAATGTCGCCCCCACCGACCCGGTGGTCGGTGTGCGGGCCAGGCGTTCCCAGGAAACAGACGCCGTCTCCCGCGTGCTCACCCCCTACCGTTGGGGGCTCATCCCCTCATGGGCCAAGGACGTCGCCACAGGCAACCGCCTCTTCAACGCCCGGGCCGAGACCGTCGCTACCAAGGCGTCCTTCCGAACCGCCTTCGCGGCCCACCGCATCCTTGTCCCGGCGGATGGCTTCTACGAGTGGCACAAGCTGGACAACGGCACCAGGCAGCCCTACTACTTCACCCGTACCGACCGGACCCCGTTGGCCTTCGCCGGCATCGCGGAGTGGTGGCGCGATCCGAATGCGCCCCCGGACGCGCCCGGCATCCGCTCGTGCAGCATCATCACCACTGCAGCCGGTCATGACATGGACGGGATCCACGACCGGATGCCGGTCATCCTTTCGCCCGACACGTTCGATGTGTGGCTCGACCCCGACAACGAGATCCCCGAGCTCGTCTCGCTCCTGCGCGCTGCACCGGACGGCACCCTCATCCACCATCCGGTGAGTACGCGCGTAGGCAATGTGCGCAACAACGACGCCGGCCTGGTGGATCCCGTCCCAGAATCTCGCGCCCAGACCCCCTCCCTCTTCGACCACCAGGAGAACAGCAGCCCCCCGGCGCGGCCGGCATGAAGCTCACGCTGGACCTCCACGAGATGTACAACCGGGGCGGCGACATCGATCGTGCGCTGCGCGGCATCATCGACGAGGCGATCGACAAGAAGGTCCGGACGGTCGAGATCATCCCCGGCAAGGGCAGCGGCCAGTTGAAGAAGCGGGTGCTGCGCTTCCTCGACCAAAAGGAGATCAAGGCGCTCTACGACCGCGTCGAGAAGGACTCCCACAACTTCGGACGCGTCTTCGTCCACTTCCGGCACAAATGAAAGGCCCACCATGACCGGCCCGACGGGCCCACCGCTGCAGTTGAACCGCCGCACCTTCATCGCCGCTGCCCTGGCCGCCGGAGGAGGAGGATTGCTGGCCGCCCTGGGTGCCGGCGGGCGTGCCGGGGCGGCCACCATTCAGGCGGCGGCGAGAACAAAGGCGGCCGGCTCTGACCTGGGGGCGATCGACCACGTCATCTTCTTCATGCAGGAGAACCGGTCCTTCGACCACTACTACGGTTCCTACAAAGGAGTGCGGGGCTTCGACGACCACGCCAAGAGCTCCTTGGGTGCGTTCGCCCAGGACTGGCCGGGGGGTGCAGCCGAGCATCTACTCCCGTTCCATCTGCAGGCGGACTCGGGCATCGGCGAGTGCACGCATGATCTCAACCACACCTGGCCCGCCGAGCACAGGAGCCGCGGTGCGGGGAACAACGCCGACTTCGTGCGCACACACACGAGCGCAGAGTTCGAGGGGCCCGAGCAGGGGGTCCTGACCATGGGCTACTACACGCGTGCCGATCTTCCCTTTTACTACGCGCTCGCCGATGCATTCACCATCTGCGACAACTATCACTGCTCGGTCATGGGGCCGACCCACCCCAACCGGCTGATGGCTCTGTCGGGAACGATCGACCCGGACGGGAAGGCCGGCGGGCCGGTGATCATCACCAACGAGGACACCGACGCCATCTGGAGCGTCGACTGGCCGACCATGCCCGAGGTGCTCGAGGACGCCGGGGTGAGTTGGAAGGTCTACAACCCCGAGGGTGCGTTGTACACGCCGTCGTTCTTCGAACAGCACGGCCTGCTGGCCGGCGACGCCGTCCTGCCCTACTTCAGCCAGTACAAGAACCCGGCATCGGCGCTGTACCAGAAGGCTTTCCTCCCGCAATACCCCAGCGACTTCGTCGCCGACGTGGCCGCCGGGACGCTGCCGTCGGTCAGCTGGATCCTCCCGCCCGACGGCTACGACGAGCACCCGCCGGCACCCGCCGCACTCGGCGAGTGGTTCACCAGCCAGATGCTCAAGACGCTGGTCTCGAACCCCGAGGTGTGGTCCAAGACGGTGCTCTTCCACATGTACGACGAGAACGACGGCTTCTTCGATCACGTCCCCCCGCCCACGGCTCCTGAGGGCACCCCCGGCGAGTACCTGACCGTCTCTTCTCTCCCCGCCGACGCCGGGGGCATCCGCGGCCCGGTCGGCATGGGCTTCCGCGTCCCGATGCTGGTGATCTCGCCCTTCAGCCGCGGCGGGTACGTGGCGTCCGATGTCTTCGACCACACGTCACAGCTGCGCTTCCTCGAGGAGCGGTTCGGTCTGCGGGCCCCGAACATCTCGGCGTGGCGGCGCAAGACGGCGGGCGACCTGACCGCCACGCTGCACGTGGGACACAAGGACACGTCGTCGCCCGCACTGCCCCCGACCTCGAACGACCTCCCCGCCAACGTCATGGCGGAGGGGTGCACGGCGCTCGACATCCTGGAGGCCTCGGGCGACCAGCCCGCGTATCCCGTGCCGACCCGTCAGGCCATGCCGCGCCAGGAGGCCGGAAAGGTGCTGCGGACTTGACTGCGTCTAGCGCGGCCGCCGGCGCAGCGCCGGGTCGGCGATGGCGGCCGGCACCCACCCGACATCGGTGATGTTGAGGTCGGTGCCGGGCGGCACGATCTCGTCGATGCGGTCGAGCACGTCCCTCTGGAGGCGCAGGTCGAGCGCGGGCAGCTGCGATTCGAGGTGCTCCATGGTGCGCGGACCGATGATGGGGGAGGTGACCGCGGGGTGTTCGAGGACGAAGCCGAGGGCGAGTTCGATCAACGACAACCCCGCCCCCTCTGCCACCTCGTTCAACGCCGTGACGGCGTCGAGCTTGCGCTGATTGCCCGGTACCGCCATGTCATAGGGTCCGGGCACCATGGCCGAGCGCCGGCTCGTGTTCTCCTTGCCGGCGCCGAAGGCTCCCGAGAGCCACCCGCCGGCGAGGGGGCTCCACGGCACCACGCCCATCTCGTACTTCTGGCAGGTCGGCAACACGTCCCGCTCGATCCCGCGCACCAGGAGCGAGTACGGGGGTTGCTCGGTGACGAAGCGCTCCCGGACCCGTTGTTGGGCCACCCACTGCGCCTCGACGATCTCATGGGCCGGGAAGGTCGAGCTGCCGAAGTAGCGGATCTTCCCGGCGCGCACCAGATCGGTCAGCGCCCCGAGCGTCTCGTCGATGTCCGTATCGGGCGAGGGTCGGTGGATCTGGTACAGATCGATGTAGTCGGTGCCCAACCGGCGCAGGCTGTTCTCGCACCCGGCCATGATCCAGCGCCGCGAGTTGCCCTGCGAGTTGGGGTCCTTGCCCATGACACCGTGCACCTTGGTGGCCAGGACTATTTGGTCCCGCCGCTTCTGGGCCAGGGCCTTGCCGACGATCTCCTCGGACTCGCCGAAGGAATAGACGTCGGCGGTGTCGATGAAATTGATCCCCGCATCGAGGGCGCGGTGGATGATGCGGATCGACTCGTCGTGATCAGCGGTTCCCCACGCCCCGAACATCATGGCGCCCAGACACAACGGGCTGACCTTTACACCGGTACGACCAAGAGTGCGGTAGTCCATTGCGCCGATCGTAGCCACTGCCCCGGTCACGGAGCAGGGCGCCCGAGGTCAGGCCGTGAGCCGGAGCGACGCGTCGGCGGCGGCCTGCAACAGAGCGGGCTCCTGCGTGCGGGCGTGGCAGCGCAATGCCGCTTCGGTCAGCTTCATGGCGTGCGCGTCGCCCGAGCGCAGTGCCTGCTCGATCAATGCGTCGGGCGAGGGAGGATCACCGACCTCGCTCTCGGGAGCACTGCGACCGACGTCAAAGGCCACATGGATGGCGGCCACGGCCTGCCAGGCGTAGGCCAGCACCGCCGTGTGGTCCTCCTCGCCCAGCCACGGAAGCACCAGCTCGAGGGCCAAGGGCGCGGTCACGGCGTGCACGAGGGCAACGGCGTGCCCGTCCCCGGCGTTGCGCAGATATGCCCGCGCCCCACCAACGGCCAGGGCATCGAGAAGGGCGAGCGCATCGCCCCCGTACCCGAGCGAGGCCACCGACTGTTCGAACTCCTCGGGGATGTCGGCCACGTGCGCCACCATGGCGCTGATGAGGAACTCCTCAGGAGTCTCCTCGGGCAGGTACGGCAGGTCCGCCAGGGCCTCGGGCACGCTCTGGTGCCCGATCAGCAGCGGGGGTCCCGGGAGCTCCTGATACCGGCAGGCCCAGTACGCCAGCCCGGTGGCCACCTCCAGACGGCGGGGCGGCGTGTCGGCCACGCCGAGCGCCCGCAGGCCATGGGCGGTGCGTATCAGGCCGTGGGTCGCCGCAGCGACGGTGCCGGGGGCCAGGCGCGGCACCCACTCCTCGACGACGGCGGCCGCCGGTCGGTCGGCCATCTCCCTCTCGAAGAGGGCCAACCATTCGGCGAACCGCTCCGGCGCCCCTAGGGCGCCCGGCCACCCGTCTTCGCCCAACGGCTTGTCGGCGGGCGGCGGTGCGGGGTCCAGGATCTCCCGGTAGGCCGCCACCCAGTCCGCCATGACATCCGTCCGCCCGAACCGCTCGAGTACCTCCGAGGCCATGGGCCCGTGGTTCGACAACCCGAACTGTCCGAACTCGGGGGCCGTGGCGGCGAAGACGCCCAGGGCGCGGTCGAGATGGTCGGTTTCCATCAGCCCAGTATGTCGGCCACAGCCGCGAACCGCCTCCGGACACCCCAACTACGCTCTCGCTCTCGCCGTCTCGGGCGGGGACCGGTGTTCCCGGTGCCGACGCGGCGGCGAGCAGAGAGCGGAGGGTGAGTGGAAAAAGTCCGATTGGGCGTGCTCGGTGCCGGCAATATCGCGGCCATGAACGTCAAGGGGTACCTGCTGGACCCGCGGTGTGAGGTCGCCGCAGTGTGCGACACCGACGAGGTGATCGGGCGACAGGCGGCAGCGGACTGGGGGGCGACCTTCTTCGCCGACCTCGACCAGATGCTGGACGACCCGTCGCTCGACGCCATTGAGATCCTCACCCCGACCCACCTCCACCATGACCACGTCCTCGCCGCGCTGGCGGCCGGAAAGCACGTGTCCGTGCAGAAGCCGGCGGCCAACACCGTCGAGGATGCCCTCGCCATGGGAGCGGCGGCGACGCAGGCCGGCCGGACACTCCGCATCGGCGAGTGCTTCATCCACTACCCGCCCCTCGAACTGGCCAAGATGCTGGTGCGTGACGGCGCCATCGGCCAGCCGACGGGTTTGCGCATCCGGACCCTGGTCGGGCAGACGGACTCGGCCTTCCAGGCCAATTTGCGACCGGGGGGTTACTCGTGGCGCCTCGACACACGCAGTCCCGGCGGCCACCTCTTCGACGACATGGTGCACAAGTACGCCATGGCCCTCTGGCTGCTGGACCTCGACATCACGTCCGTCCAAGCCGTGGTCCGACGTCGCGACCTCTTCATGGAGCCGTGCGCCGTGATCTTCGAGTACGAGGATCCGATGGTGCTCGGGACCATGGAGGTCCAGTACGCCCCCAAGCTCTTTATGCGATCGAGCTACTACGGGGCCGACGAGTTCTTCGAGATCACGGGGGACGAGGGACAGATCTGGGTCACCCGGGCCACCGGAGAGATGCTCGACCTCCCACCGGTGATGCTGTTCACCGGTAACGAGCACGCGCGCAAGACCACCGAGTTCCGCGACGTCGACGCCGACTGGGGTGCCGGCTTCGTCCGGTCCTCCCAGCACTTCGTCGACTCGCTCGTCAACGGCACCCCGGCGGATATGACTCCTGAATCCGCCGCCAAGGTCCTCCAACTCTGCTTTGCGGTCTATAAGGCCTCCGAGATCGGCGGCCCGGTGGACCCCCGCACCATCACCGGTTCCGTGACGCCCACCGGGTGGGCCGACTGGTAGCTCAGCGGCGCGCGAAGAAGTCGATGAGGTGGCCCGCCACATCGTCGGCGTGCGTGATGATGCCGATGTGCCCGGCGCCGGCGATCTCGCGGTACTCGCAGCCGGGAATGGCCGAGGCCGCCAGTCGGGCCTTCTCGGGGGGTGAGTCCACGTCGTGCTCGAAGGCGAGGACGAGGCAGGGGACGGAGATCTCCGGCCAGCGTGTCGTGCGGACCGGGTCGCTCGACCACGCCAGCGCCGCCTCGTACTGCCCGAGACGCCCCGGGTTCGGCCATACCGGGAGATCCGCGGTGAAGGAGAGCCACGTACTGACCACGTCATCGTTCTGGATGTCGGCGATGGGGAGGTAGCGGAGCGTCTGGGTGGCAAAGAACAACGGAGGCAGGTCGAAATCGCCCCGGGCCAGGTCCCTCTCGACCGTGGTGATGGCCATCTCCCATGCCGTCGGCTTGTTGGCACTGCCCATCAACGCGGCGGCGCGGACGCGACCGGGATGGTCGAGCACCAGGGTCTCGGCGATCCAGCCACCGAGCGAATGGCCGGCCACCCGCACGGGGTCACGCCAACCCAGGTGATCGAGAAGGGACAGGGTGTCGGCCGCCATCTCGTCCACGCTGTAGGGCGGTTCGGGCGAGGAGGACGGAGCCATGCCGCGGTTGTCGAAGGTCGCCACCTCATAGCCGGCCGCGATCAGCGCCGGCACCAGGCTGAGGTGCCAGGCGACGGCCGGTTGGCCACATCCGGCGATGAGAAGCACGGGGTCGCCCTCACCTTTCACCTCGTAGTCGAGGGTGACCTCCCCGACCCTCAGCTCAGGCATGGAGGACCTCTTCGAGTAGGGCCGGCGCCACATTGCGGCCCGTCAGCAGGACGACGGTCTCGCGCCCGCCCTCGTCGGGCGCGATCAACCCCGCCCGCACGGCCGCCACGCCGACCGCACCGGCCCCTTCGAGAACCAGGCCCATCTTGTGGGCCGCGTACGCCATGGCAGCCCGTATGTCGGCTTCGCTCACGGTCAGGATCTCGACGTGTTCGTGTAACGCGATATCGACCGTTATCGCCCCCGCCTCCAGATTCCCGGCCAGTCCGTCGGCCAGCGTGTGCTCCACCGTGATGGGGACGATCATCCCTGCTGCGACTGCCGCACTCATGGAGGGCGACGCCTCCGACTCCACTCCGATCACCCGGACGTCCGTCCCGGCGAGGGCGAGGCTGACGCCAGCCGCCAGGCCGCCTCCCCCGACCGGCACGACGACGGTCCCGAGCTGCGGCACCTGGTCGAGCAGCTCGCGGGCGAGCGTGCCCTGACCGGCGATGACATCGGGATCGTTGTAGGGCGAGACGAAACGGCCCCCGCCGGCGGCCGCCAGGTCGAGGGCGTGCGCCTCGGCCTCGCTGTACCCCTCGCCGTGGAGGACCAGCCGCACGTCGAACTGTTGCAGTGCGGCGACCTTGGCGGCGGAAGCCAGACGGGGCACGATCACCGTCACCTTGGCCCCGAGCACGGCGGCGGCGTAGGCCAGGCCGAGCCCGTGGTTCCCGGCCGACGCCGCCACCACCTCACGACCCGGGGTGGATCTCAGCGTCGCCGCCACCGCCGCCAGACCGCCCCGCACCTTGAACGAGCCGGTCGGCTGGAACGTCTCGACTTTGAGAGAGGCATGATCGCCGAGTTGGGGGGCCGGCACCACGGGAGTCACCGCGAGGTGTCGCCGCACGACGTCCCACGCGTGGTCGTCGTCGGACTGCTGGGGGTACGCGACCGTCCGCATCGGCTCCAGTCTGTCGGACCCCCACCTGGCATGCTGGGCGACGTGGCCGTCTCCACCACAACGGGCTTCGGACGCGCGCCGGTGCTCGTCCATGCCGACGTGGCAACGATGGCGCGTGCCGCGGCTGATCAGGCGGCCGCGTGCCTGCGCACCGCCGTGCAGGCACGGGGGGTGGCCCATGCCATGTTCGCCACGGGGAACTCGCAGCTGGCTTTCGTCGAGGCGCTCGTGACCTACACCCCCGACGTGCCCTGGAGCGATGTCGTCGTGTTCCACATGGACGAGTACGTGGGGATCGGCCCCGACCATCCCGCCGGGTTCCAACGCTGGATCCGAGAGCGCATCGTGACGCCCACCGCGCCACGCGCCGTCCACTACGTGGAGGGCCAGGGCGACCCCGCCCGGGCGTCCGCACGCTACGCCGAGCTTCTGGCGGACCACCCGATCGACCTGTGTTGCCTGGGTATCGGCGAGAACGGGCACCTGGCCTTCAACGACCCTGGTGTCGCCGACTTCGACGACCCGTTCGACGTCAAGGTGGTCGAGCTGGAGACGGCCTGCCGGCGGCAACAGGTCAACGAAGGCCATTTCCCCGATGTGGCGTCGGTCCCCTCCCGCGCCATCACCGTGACCATCCCGGCTCTCGTGCGCGCCGCCCAGGTCTTGGCGATCGTGCCCGAGGGGCGGAAGGCCGCACCGGTGCGGGCGGCGTTGACCGGACCCGTCTCGACCCGCTGCCCGGCGTCCGTGCTGCGGACGATGCCCCACGTCACCATCCACCTCGAACCGGAATCGGCCCGGTTCTTGCCGGGCTGAGGTCGACTGGCGCGCCCATGCCCCTCGCCATTGCGCATCGAGGTGATCCCGTGGCCGAGCGCGAGAACACGCTGCCCGCGTTCGCCTCCGCCGTGCGAGAGGGTGCGGACATGGTCGAGCTCGACCTGCGGCGCACCCGCGACGGGGAGATCGTCGTGCTACACGATGCGACGCTCTCCCGCCTGTGGGGCGTGGGACGCAACGTGGCCGATCTGGAGCTGGCCGAGGTGCGCCAGATCGGGCGCGGGCAGACACGCATTCCAACCTTTGGCGAGGTGCTGCACCACGTCGACGTTCCCCTTATGGTGGACCTGAACGCCGAGACCGTGGAGGGCGCGCTCAACCAGGTCCGCCAAGCCGACGCCATGACACGGGCCCTTTTCGTGACCGGCAACGTCGCCGCCCTGCGCCATCTGCGAAACCTCGCACCGGATGCCAGGATCGGCCTCACCTGGGTGGAGCCGGAGCCGCCTCCACCGGAGCTCTTGCAAGAACTCGGAGCCGAGTACTGGAACCCGATGTTCCGGCTCGTCACCCCGGAGCGGGTCGCCGATGTGCATCGCATGGGGCTCAAGGTCTCCACCTGGACCGTGGACAAGCCCCGCCACATGGCACGCGTCATGACGGCCGGCGTCGACGCCATCGTCAGCAATCAGATCCGCCAGCTGCGCCGGCACCTCTCCTGACCGCGCCCGCGGGCGCCGGGCTACTCGACCTCGGCCTTTTCCACCTCGGCCTTCACCCGCTCCAGCGTGGTGCGCATGTCGTTGCGATTGGTGCGACCCCGGGCCCAGCCGAGCACGGACCAGTAGAAGCGGAGGAGCGCGATGGGTGTGAGGTCGAACGACTCCGTCACGTCGGTACCGTCCCCGCTGGGTTCGAGGTGGTAGCCCCAAATGCTGAGGGGCTTGTCGCTCGGCCCGACGCCGAAGGTGAACGCCTGGCCGGGCACGCATTCGCGCACCGTGCAAGTGGTCCAGTAGATGGGCCCGATGCCGTTTCGTTTGACATGCCCCCGGAATTTCGCCCCGACCGCGGGACCGGTGGCGCCTTCGAGCCATTCGGCTTCGAAGGTCTCCGGGCTGTACCGCCCGATTTTGGTCACGTCGCTCAGCAGATCCCAGATGCGGTCGGGCGGTGCGGCCATATGGACGGTCACGGATTCATGCATGGCGCAACCCTACGGCTGAACGCGCCCGCCGGCCGGGCTCATCGGCCTGGCCCATCCCGCCGGGCTCATTCAGGGATTTGCGTGGAAAGGCAGAACGGGTGGCCCGCGGGGTCGATCAGGACGATGTACCGGTCAGGCGCCGGTTGGTCGGCGGCCCGCACCGCGCCGAGCCGGAGCGCTTCTGTCTCGGCCTGGCCCAGGTCGTCGACGGCCAGGTCCAGGTGTATCTGCTTGGGACGCGTGCCATCGGGCCAGGTGGGTGCCTGGTGACCGGGCACGCGCACCGCGGTGACCCATACGCGATCGGTCTTGACCGCCACGAACTCATGGCTCGAAAAGGCGATCTCGCCGGCCAGCAGTTCGGCCCAGAACGACCCGAGAGCAATCGGGTCCGCGCAGTCCAGCGCAACGGAGCCCACCCGTATGTTCGCCATGAAAGGGAGGGTAGCGGGAGGAGACGCCCCCTTCAACGTTCCTGGTCGGCTATCGACGCCGGGGAGAGCCACCGGTTCAGGAAGGGGATGGCCGCCGCTCCGTGCCATTGGTGACCGCCCTCGAAGACGTCGTGCTCCAGCCGGTCCCCGGCGTGGTCGTGCTCGTAGACGAGGCGGGTGCGCCGCACCGACTCGAGGGCGGCCGGCAACGGGAAGAGCGGGTCCTCGGTTGCTGTCTCTATGAGAAGGGGGCGGGGAGCGATCAAGGCACCCAGGTCCTCGTGCTCCAGGCGGCCCAGCATGCCCCAGGCCACCTGGGAACCGCACATGTTCCAGGGCATCTTGTGGCTTTCCGCCCACGACGAGAAGTAACCGCTGACGACTGCCGCGGCCACGCGCGTGTCGCTGGCCGCCGTGAACAACGTGACCGTCCCGCCGTAGGAAAGACCGACCATGCCGATCCGCTCTGCGCTGACGAGGGGATGCTCGCCAAGAAAATCGAGACAGCGCGAGAGGTCCCATATGTTCTGCGCCAGGGGGTTCCACCCTGCCATGACGGCGTGCACGAGGTTGGTGTCGCAGGCGTAGTGATCCTCGGGGTTCCAGTCCTGCCGTTCACCGAAGCAGCGCAGGTCGGGCGCCAGCACGACGTACCCCTCCCGGACGAGCTGGAGTGCATAGTCGCTGTTCGGCGCATCGGTGTGGGCGAGCCCGACGGCCTGGGACTTGCCCGGACCGTGCCCGTGACAGGCCAGCACGGCCGCCCCTTCTGAAACCCGCCCGTCGGGGACCAACAGGTACGAGGGCACGGACATCGTGTCCTCGGTGTCGAAGACGATCTTGTCCCGCCGATAGCCGTCGCACTCGACGGACTCGAGCGTCTCGGCATTGAGCGGGACGGGCGCGGGCATCGGCCCCAGCAGCTGCTGGAGGCGCGCCCGCCGACCGTCGAGCCACCGCGGCAACGCATCCAGATCCCGTTCGGGGAGCGGGTCCTCGTGCGTCGTGGCACTCAGCCGCGTGATCCACTGGTACCACGGTGAGTAATTCCGTAGCCGCGGCGGCAGCACGAGACCCTGTCCCTCACCACTCATGGGCGGCATCCTTTCGTCGGTCTACCCGTCGTCATCGGCCAATGTAGGGCCCCTGCCCGGGGACGCGATTGAGGAGGCCCGGGATCTCAGGCACAATGCCCTTGTGACCCTCGCCACCGGCCTCCGCGTGCACCCGCTCTCGCCCACCATCGGGGCGGAGATCGAGGACATCGACCTGTCGCTGCCGCTGGCGCCGGAGGTGGTCGCCTCGGTGCGCCAGGCCCTGAACACGCATCACGTCCTCTTCTTCCGTGACCAGTCCCTCACACCGCAACAGCAGGCCGACTTCGGGCATCAGTTCGGGGAGGTCACCGAAGCCCACCCCGTGCTTCCCGCCATTGCCGAGAACGCCGAGGTGCTGGCCATCGACGGCAAGGTCGATCGGGCCAGCTGGTGGCACACCGACGTGACGTTCCTGGAGACGCCGGCCATGGGTTCGATCCTCTACATGCTCGAAGCACCCGAGGTCGGGGGCGACACCATGTGGGCCAGCATGCAGGACGCCTACGACGGGCTGGCCCCCGTGGTCCGCACCATGTGCGACAGCCTCATCGCCATCCACTACGACCCGTGGTTCGCCGCCGACGTCGATGCCCGCGGCGGATACGAGTGGGACGGGACCTGGCGGGAGAAACTGCTGCCGGCCCTGCACCCGGTCGTACGCACGCATCCCGAGACCGGGCGGAACGGCCTGTTTGTCAACGGGCAATTCACCCAGTCCGTCCTGGGACTCTCCAAGAACGAGAGCAACGCCATACTCGAGATGCTCTACCGGCACTGTGTGCAGCCGGAATTCACCTGCCGCTTCCGCTGGAAGGCCGGCTCGGTCGCGTTCTGGGACAACCGGGCCACGCAGCATTACGCCCTGGACGACTACGGAGACGCGCCCCGGTACGCGCACCGGATCACCTTGCGCGGCGACCGTCCCTTCGGCCCCGCCCTTCCTGCCCGCCCGGCTGACTGAAGAGAACCCGGGATGTCGGCCGGCTTGCCGGCGGTGCTGGGCCTCGCCGCGGGCGCGTTCGCCGGGACCAACGTCGACAACGCCGCGGTGACCGTGGCCATGATCGCCGCGGCACCAGCCGAGCGGGCCAAGAGGATCGCCCTCGGACAGGTCATCGGGTTCGTCGTCCTCGTCATCGGCGCCATCGGCATGGCCGTGCTCCTCTTCGAGATCCCGACCCGGATCATCGGACTGTTCGGCCTCATCCCCCTCGCGCTCGGCCTGCGCGGCCTGTTTCTGCTCCGTCACGCCGAGGGGCGCTCGCGCGTCGGCCGCCGGGCGATCGGGAGCGGCGTCCTGGCCGCCACCATGATCACCATCGGTGCCGGCGGGGACAACCTTGCCGTCTACATCCCGCTCTTCCGGGTGGCCGGCTTCGGCGGCACCGCGGCGTCGCTACTCGTCTTCGCCGTGGGCGAGGTCCTTCTCACGCTCTTCGTGCTGCGAGCCGGACGCCATCCCCACGTCCGCCACGCGGTGACCGCGATCGGCGTCTTCGCCGCGCCGGTCCTCTACTGCGCCATCGGGATCCTCGTGCTCGTGGAAGCAGGCACGCTCTCGTTCCTGCGATAGCGGGTTCCGACCCGGCCGGCACTAGCCCGAGGGCAGGGGCTTGGACTTCTGCACGACGACCCAACACGTGCCCTGGGGCTTGTTGTCGGGCGCCAGGATGCACTGCGATGAGGGTGGCACGTTGTTGTGCACTTCCACCACGGTGTACGTCGTCGGTCCGTACATCTTTTGTGGACCGAAGCTCCAGGTAGGCGTGAGGGTGCCCGCGAAATTCTTGATGGACGCCATGGCCTCCACGAAGGTGCGGCGATTGAGGTCCTTCCCCGCTTTCGTGGCGGCATCAGCGAAGAGGCGTATCACGCCGCACCATTGCGCGATGGGCCCCTGCTCCTCGATGTAGTCGTTCGTCGCCCCCTTGTACGGCTTGGGATACGCCTTGTGCCAGGTGGCGTAACAGGAAGCCACGGCGGGGTCGTAGCCTCCCTCGCTCTCCGGTTTCGAGGGGTTGCCGCCCATGCCCAGCAACTCCGTCGTCACGCCCTCTTGACCATTGAGCGCCTGCTCATAGGGCACCGGGATCAAGCCGAGGGCCGTTTCAATTCCGGACTGGTAGTCGCTGAGGAGCAGTTCGGGGAAGTATTTCTGCGACGTCTCGGCCCCGAGATAGGGCTCGAGGGCGTTCACCGGAAGCAAGGGGACCACCGATTGGACCCCGGCTGCCTTGAGGCGCTCAACCGCCAGCGTGGCGTCCGAGTCCGTGCTGGCCGTCTCGCCGAGGTCAGCCGATATCGTCTCGACCTCAGGGGTGATGCCGACCTTCTTGAGGTCGGGCAAAAGGTCGTCGTTGAGCGCCGCCTGGTCACTGGCCTGGTCTGAGACCACCACGCCGACTTTCTTGCCGTGCCCGAGCCGCGCCGAGCTCATCCCCCAGTCGACCACCGCGGCCAGCACGGGGGCGTCGTCGGCTCCGATCCACCACAGGTAGGGCGACCCCAACTCGGTCCACTCGGTGATGGTGGTCCACGCCCCGATCATGGGCGTGTCCCCTTCCTGGGTGATGCAGAGCTGGTTGTCCCCCACCCACGTCCCGATTCCGTCGAGTACGGCGAAGATCGGGGGATTTCCCTGGGTCCATTGCTTGCACAGGGCCCGCTCTTCGGTCGTGTTGGTCGGGTCGAAGGGGACGATGATCGGATTGATCTTCCGACCGTTGATGCCTCCGGCGGCATTGATCTGGTTCACGTAGACGTGGATGGCGTTGTCCTGTTGACCGAATTCGGGGTCCGACGAGATGTCGAACTGCCCGGAAACGCTCGAAAGCGAGATTACCGGGAAGACCACATTGATGGCGTGGGCGGTGACGCCACGCGTACTGGTGCTGGCCTGGCTCACCGGCGTCGACGACGTCGACGAGGCGGCGACCGGCACCACGGCGGCGCCCGCCCCTTCGGGCGACCCCGGCGTCCCTGACGGGGCCAGCGTGAGCCAGATGATCAGGCCCACGACCACCGCGAGCACCAGGAGGACCGTGCGGACCTGCATGGCACGCGGCCGGCGGCGCAGGCGGCGCCAGCTGCGCCCGAGCGGCCGCAGTGGATTGGGCAGCCTCATCGACCCGGTTTGCCGGGGCCTGCTCATGGTGCCGTCACCCTCCTCGTCACTCACCCACTGCCTCCGGTCCACCGTCCGGCGCCCCGTCGGTGTGCACCGCGTTCGGTCCGGACGCCAGGAGTGCCTCGTCGCTGGCGCCAAGATACGCCGCCAGGGCTCCGGGGTCGGCGCGCACCACCTCGGGTGGTCCATCGGCCACCACCCGTCCCAGCTCCATGACCACCACGCGGGAACAGAGCTCGAAGACCAGCGGGACGTCGTGTTCGACGAGGACGATGGTGGTGTCGGCGATCTCGTGGAGTCGCCGCAGCAGCGGGATGAAAGCCTCGGCCTCGCGCTGGGCGATGCCGGCCGTGGGCTCGTCGAGCAGGAGCAGGCGGGGCGACGCCAGGAAGATCGACGCCAGATCCACCACGCGGACGCGTTCCGGTGGAGAGCTCCGCCGTGCGGTGGTGGCGGAAGCGCTCGAGTCCGAACGCGCCGATCACCTGATCCACGGCAGCCTGCTTCCTCTTCTCGGACCGCCGCGCCCAGGGAAGTCGCAAGGTGGTGGGGAGGACGGCGACCTCGTGCTTGACGTCCTCGCACAACAAAAGGACGTCGAGCACCGACAGTTCGGGAAAGAGCCGGCAGTCCTGGAACGAGCGGACCATCCCGACGCGCTGGCGCTCCTCGGGCAGGTACTCGGCCAGATCCATCCCGTCGAGCCGCACTGTGCCCCGCTGGGGCGCGACCAGGCCGGACACCACGTCGAGGGTCGTCGTCTTGCCCGAGCCGTTGGCGCCGATCAACCCCACGATGGCGCCGGGCTCGGCGGTGAAGCTGACGTCATCGACCGCGCGAATCCCTCCGAAGGTCACGCCGAGATTCTCGACGGTGAGCCGGGCCGGGCCGGTCAACTCGCTCACGAGTCGACGACCCCGGGCACGAGTGGCTCGACCGCCGGCAAGGCGGGGTCCGAGCCGTCACCGGAACCGGATGCCCCTCCGGGCGGCGACGCACCGGGATGGCGCGGTCGAAGACGGTCCTGCACCGCCGCGCAGGCCGACGGTGACCACGTCACCGAACCGGCGGAGGAGCTCGCCCAGCCCGCCCGGCAGGTAGAGGATGAAGGCGATGAGCCCGAGCCCGCTGGTCAGGAACTGGATGGTGGCGTTGGAGCCGAAGAGGGACGGCAGCCCCTCCAGGTAGAGCGCACCGAGGACGGCGCCCGGGATCGACCCCAGGCCGCCGATCACCACCATGGAGATGATGGTGAACGAGATGGTCGGATCGAAGGTCTCCGTGCTGAACCGCTGCGTCGAGAAGGCGAGGCAGGCGCCGGCATAGCCGGCCATGAAACCCGAGAGCCCGAAGGCCAGCAACTTCGTGCGCAGCACCGGGATCCCCATCGCCGCCGCGCCGAGCTCGTTGTCCCGCACGGCCACCAGACGACGGGCCACCCCCTTGTCGCGCCAGACCCGCACGGCGAGGATCGACAGGACGAGCACGCCCAAGCGAGAACCAGGCGAACGACCGCTGCGACTGCAGGCTGAGGCCCAGCAGGGTCGGCCGGCCGATGAGGGTGGAGGCCGGGTTGGGCAGCCCGGTGCACAGCGTCTTGTTGATCCCGGGCACCGTCCAGCACGGCGTGGCCAGGACCGCTTCCTGCATGAAGATGGCGAAGGCCAGCGTGGTCACGGCCAGGAAAAGACCGGGCATGCGTAGCGCGGGAAGGCCGACGACGATGGCCACCAAGGCGGTGACGACACCGGCAAAGGCCAGCAGCAGCGGGAGGGGGAACGAACCACCCAGATGGGCGGCCACGAGTGCGCCCACCGCGGCCAACGCGAACTGGCCCAGGGACACCTGGCCGGCCCAGCCCGTCAATATGGTGAGCGATAGCGCGATCACCGCGTAGATGCAGACTTGGCTGAACAGGTAGTTGTTGCCCACGCTGAGCACGAGGGGCAGGGCGACGGCTCCCACGACGGCGAACCAGGTGCCCGACACCGAGACCCGGTGGCGCAACGCGTCGACGGTCGCACGCGCCGTGGTGGCGCCGTGCTGCCAGGTCGATCGCTCGCCCGAACGACTGTCCTTGCGCAGGGCGCGCGCCCGGATCACCAAGACGACGAGCAACACGATGAACAGCACCAGCTGCTGGTTGGCCGTGGAGGAGATGTTCCACTGCAGCAACTCGTAGAGCACGCCCACCCCGATGCCGGCCACGAACGCCACGGTCAGGTTGATCATGGCGCCGACCAGTGCGGCGGTGAGCGCGAACAGCAACAGGTCGGGGCTCAGGACCTGGGTGAGCGCACTGGTCTGCCCCGGTGCGTTGAGAATGGCGGTGAAGGCCGAGAGCGCGCCGGCGACCGTCCAGGTGAGGGTGGACGTCCGGCGTATCCACACCCCGGAAAGCCGCGCCGAGTCTGCGTTCTCCGACATGGCCCGCATGCTGAGACCCCATGTAGTGGTGCGCACGGCGAAGGCCAGGGCCAGGGCCACGATCGGGGCCACGATGAGGGTGAGGACCTCGGCCGGGGTGAAGATGGTCGTCCCGAGAGTGAAGGAGATGTCGAAGGGGACCGGCACCGGCTTGTACAGATTGTGGGGCCGGATGAAGGGCAGCGCGGTCAGCGCCAGAAGAACCTGGCTCAGCCCGATGGTGGCCACCATCACGAGCACGCGCGGTCGGCTGAACAGGCGGCGGAGCACGAGCTCGGACAACGCCCCGACCGCCGCGGCCAGAGCGATCGAGAGCACCAGGGCGAACCAGTACTCGAACTTGAAGTCGGCGGTCAGTTTCACCAGGAACACCGCGGCGATGACGCCCACCTGCCCCTGGGCGAAGTTGAGGACCCGGTTGGTGCGGTAGATGAGGACCAGGCCGACGGCCAGCAGGCCGTAGCCGAGGCCGATGATCAGCCCCTGGAGAAGGACGAAGTTCGGCGCGGCGAAGGCCAGCATGCGACGGCCGTCGCCTAGTCCAGGCCCACCGAGGCCGCGCCGAGGAAGACCGGCCGCAGGAGATCGTCGCGCTGGAGGAGATCGACCGTCGGACCGTCGAAACGGATCTCGCCGCGCTCCATGAAGAAGCACCGCTGCGCCAGGCTGATGGCCCGGTTGATGCTCTGCTCGACCAGGACCACCGTGGTCCCTTCCTCGTTGATGCGGCGGACCATGGCCATGAGGGTGTCCACGGTCATGGGTGCCAGGCCGAGGGCGAGCTCGTCGATGAGCAACAGCCTTGGACGGGTCATCATGACCCGGGCCAGGGCGAGCATCTGCTGCTCACCGCCCGACAGGGTGCCGGCGGGTTGATCCAGGCGGGTCTTGAGCACGGGGAAGGCATCCAGGGCCTCGGCCAGCGCGCGGGCGGACCGGGCGCGGTCGCGCCGCATCGTGTGCCCCCCGACCCGCAGGTTGTCGCGCACCGTCAACCCCGAGAAGGTCATCTTCCCGCCCACCAGCAGCGCCACGCCCTGCTCGATGATCTGTTCGGGTTCGAGGTAGGTCGAGTTCATGCCGAAGATCCGCACCACGCCCCGGTGCGGGTGGGAGAGCCCCGACACGGCGCGGAGCAGCGTGGACTTCCCGGCGCCGTTGGTACCCAGGAGGGCCACCATCTCCCCCTCCTCGACCTCGAGGTTCATGTCGAAGAGCACCTGGTTGGTGTCGTAGTAGAAGTCGAGGTTGTGCACCTGCAGCGCGGGGATCGCCCCGCCGGCCTGGCGCCGTTTGCCCTCGGCGTAACGCTCGATCACGTCCTCGATCACCAAGGTGATGTCGCGCCGGACACAGCGCGAACCCAAAACGAGGAGAAATCCGCCCAGGAGGCAGACGGGGGCGATGATGGTCAGCGACACGACGATGCCATGCAGCCCCCCAATGGCGTCGGAGACGGCTCCGAGGATGACCGAACCGGCGAAGCCACCGAAAACGAGGGAGTAGACGCCGAACATGGCGAAGCAGATCGTCCGCATTTCGGGTGGGGCCGTGGCCGCCAGCGTCATGAAGATGCAGATGGCCAGCGGTGAGGTGGCGGCGGTGGCGAGGAACTGCAAGAGCACGAACATCCACAACTTGGGCACGTAGAGGGAGGTGACAAAGAGGATGCCGTAGCCGCTGATGCAGAAGCCGGCGATCACCAGCGGGCGCTGGGGCGCCTGGCGGAAGAAGCGGTCGCCGAACACGTAGGCCAACGGGAGGCCCAAGAACGCGGCCAGCCCGATGATGGCGTAGACCTCGCTGCGGCCGGCGGTGTCCAGGTGGTACTTGTCGACCAGGAAAAGGTTGCCGAACAAACCCGAACCGGTGCCGACGAACCCGAGGATGGCCACCGCCACCAACTCGTAGTAGAGCGACCGGACGCGCAGCAGCCGGGTCATGGCCGAGCCCAGCAGGACCCGGGGTGCCTTCTCCTGCTGAGAATGCAGGTCCATGCCGGAGGCCTTCAGGATGTGGCTGCTCTCGTTGGCTCCCTTCTCGGGCTCGCGCAAGGTGAAGAGGGCGAAGCCCATCGGGATGCCGACCAGGGCGATGAGGAGGCCGTAGCGCCAGCTGTGGGCCACCGTGACCACGAAGCCGAAGATCAGGATCCCTATGGTCTGGGAGATCGGGTCCGACAGCTGGTGCCAGCTGAAGACTCGGCCCCGCCCCTCGGTGGGATAGGCATCGGAGAGATACGAGTTGTGCACCGTGTTGTTGACCCCTGTGCCCACCGAGGCGGCCAGGTAGAGGAAGGCGAAAGCCCAGACGTTCGGGGAGAGGGCCATGGCCGCCCCGAACACGGCGAAGATCAACAAGGCGACGCCGGCCACCACTTTGCGGCTCCCCCGGTCGGCCCACAGCGCCAGCGGCACGGCCCAGAGCAGCTGAGAGACCTGGGCCACGAAGGCGACCGCGCCGAGGGCCGCGTTGGACATGTGGAAGGACACCTCGAGGTTGTGACCGATGAGGTTGATGCCGTTCCCAAAGGTGCCCGGGATCACCGCCGCCACCGTCATCAGCACGAGTGGCGCGTAGCCCGAATCGCGCAGAATGCCACGCAGCGCGGGCGGCTTGCCCTCACCGGTACCGGGCATGAGTGCCACGTCGGCGATCACGTCGGGATCGCGTGCGTGCTGCACCGCTTCTCGCAAAAGGTCTTCCGGGACGGCAAAGTCGAAGAGCGGCTCTTCGTTCACTGGGGGACGACTTTATCTCTGACATGAACGTCAGGGTCTGGTGGCGAGGCGCGTCGACGCCGCCCGCGCGCATCACACGCGGTGCGCCACCGTCGCCACGGTGAGCGGGCCGAGCGGGAGGACGGCCACGGTGCCCGCACCCCCCAGCGCGACGAGGGCGTCATCGACCACGGTGGAGAGATCGTGCACCGGGACGAGAAAGGCATCGGTGGTCATCTGATCCGTCATGCCCTCACTGAAGAGCCATACCTGCGCCCGCTGCAGCACCCGTCCCAACACCTGGGCCTGCCAACGGTCGAGCTCCGGACCTTCGGCCGCGTCGACGAGTTCGCCGACCGTACGGGCACGCGAGAGCACGCCGGCAAAGCCGCCGTGGCCCGGGATCCCGTCACCGCAGGCCGCCGCCATCACGATGATCCCGCCCTCGCGCACAATCCGTTCGGCCGCCGCCATGCCCTTGACGGCCTGGTAGAGGTTGCGGTCGAGCGGGTGACCACCGTTGGTCGAGACGACCACGTCGAAGGGGGAGGCGACGCTGTGTACGGCGGACGACTCGACGAACGCGCACGCGGCGTCATGCGTCGCTTCGAGGGGGCCGGCGAAGATGGCGGTGACCTGACGGTCCCGGTTGATCGCGACATCGAGCGAGAGGTGTGGCGGAGCCAGAGCCACCGCGGCACGGACGAAGTCGTGCACCGGGTTGCCCAGCCGGGTGACGAACGTCGATGCGGCGTCGGCGATGCGGCGGGGGTGGTGGGCCTCCAGAATGGTCTCGGTGGCGGCGATGCCCGGGCATACCGCCTTGGGCCCACCGCTGAAGCCGGCGAAGAAGTGCGGCTCGACGAATCCGGTGATGATGCGGACGTCGGCGCCGACGTAGTCGCGCTGCAACAGGATGGGCGTGCCCTCGACCCGTCCCACCTCGATGTGGTCTCCTCCCTCGGAGTCGTGGTCGACGATGGTGTAACGGTCCACGATCTCTTGGCCCACCAGCTCGCGCATCTCGCTCGGGGTCGCCTGGCGATGGGTGCCCGTGGCGCAGAGCAGTGTGACGGCCTCGTCGGGTACGCCGCTGCGCTCCAGGAGGGCGAGCAAGGGTGGCAGCACGGTGCGGTTGGGCATGGGTCGGGTCAGGTCGGGGAAGACGACCACCACCCGGTGGGCCCCCGCCACCAACTCGGGCAACGACGGCCCGGCCAGCGGGCATTCCAGGGCCCGGCGTACGGCACCCTGCTGATCGGCGAGCCCGGGCAGGTCGACGGGCTCGATCACCGTGGCGTCGTCCGGCACCTCCACCTGCCGCCCCTCGGTGCCGTACGCGAGCTCGACCAGCACGCGATCTAGCGCATGGGCCCGCTGTCGGTCCACGGGAACTCCTCGGTGGCGGCGAGGACCGCGGACGCGACATGGTCGACCTGGGGGCGCATCCGCCGGTAGAGCTCGACGGTGGCGGGATCCGGCGTGATGACGGCTTCGACCGGATCGAGCTGCTCGAGGGTCAACCCCATCCCGAGGGCCCGCCCGGCCAACAGTGCCGCGCCCGCCGAGGCGGCCTCGCCCGAACGGTGGCGCACGGCGGGGATGCCGAGAATGGACGTCAGCACATCGACCCACAGCGGGAGCCCCGTGCCGGCCCCGCCGAGTGTCACCCCCTGCGCCGTGCTCCCACCCAGGCGCCCGGCGGTGACCACCTCCATGCAACGCAGGACATCCCAGGCCACCGACTCGATCACGGCCCGGGACAGGTCGTCCATACCGTGTGCCGCGCCGAGGCCCACGAAGCCGGCGCGGGCATCGTCACGCCACCAGGGCGCCCGGGCGCCGTCGAGCCACGGCACCGCCGTGACGCCGCGCGCGCCGGGAGGGCTCGTCCCCGCCCGCGCCGCCAACTCGTCGACGGGCCGGTCGAGCAGCCGGCCCAGCCAGGCCAGGAAGGAGCCGGCGGCCGAGAGGCCGCCCTCGAGCAACCACCCTTCATTGGCCCCACGGGTGACCACCGCCCCGGCCGGCGAGGGGACCGGTCGTTCGTGTACCGGGACCGACACGTTGGCCGTCGTGCCCCAGCTGACCATGGGGCACTCTTCGGAGGCACCCGAGCCCAGCACCTCGCACTGACGGTCCCCGGCGCCGATGACGACGGGAGTCCCCGGTCGCAGTCCGAGCTCGGCGCCCGGTACCGCCTTGAGATGGCCCACCACCGTGTCCGGTGACACGACGCTGGGCAGCTTGCCCAGCGCGGGACCGGCCAACTCGCGCACCACATTGCCGTCGAAGTCGTAGAGCCCGCTCCGCGACGCGAACGTGACGTCGGTGACCACCTCGTCCGTCATGCGCCTGAGCACGAAGTCGCGGGGTGAGAGGATGACGTCGCAGGCCGACAGCCGGGCCGGCTCGTGCGCGGCCAGCCAGGCGAGCTTGGCCGCCATGGCGCCGGCGTCGAGCGGGATCCCGGTCCGGGCCCTGTTGATGTCCTCTCCCCCGAGCGCCGCGGTGAGGACCGACGCCTCGGTCACGCCACGCCGGTCGGACCACAAGATGCCCTTGCCGATGGGGTCGCCCGAGGCGCTCACCGGCACGAAGGTCTGCCGCGCTCCTGAGCACACGACGGCATCGACCCGACCGAACGCGGCAGGCGCGAGCGCCCGTGACTCGGCGCACGCGATGACCACCGAGGTCCACCAGCGCAGCGGGTCCTGCTCGGCCCAGCCGACCTGCGGATGGGTGGTGGTCAGCACGGATCGGGTGAGTGCCCCGAGCCCGTCCTCGCTCCACAGGCCGACTTTGGTCACCGTCGTCCCGAAGTCGATCGTCAGGATGATCATTGGTGCACCAGCTCGGCCACGAGACCGGCCATCTCGGCCGGGTCGTGGTCCTGATAGACGGCGCGGCCGATCGCCATCCCGCTTCCCCCACCCCGCATGACGTCACGCACCTCGTCGAGCACCGGGGGTCGCCCGGCGTCCCCGAGGGGCCCGCCGAGGAAGAGGACCGGCACGCCGACGCTGGCCACGACCCGGGCCACGGCCTGCTGCCGCTCTGCGCCCGGGTCGACCGCGGGGACCGGCACCTTGATCACGGGGGCACCCATGTCGTGCGCCACCACCGCCGCGAAGACGATGGAGTCCGTGTCCGTCGCCACCCGCCCCTCCCGCCACATCAGCGGCTCTATCAGCGCCTCGAGCGCGGCCGACCGGGCCTCCTCGAGCACCCGTCCGAGCAGCTCGAGGGCCGGCGAGGTCCGGTGATCTCCCATGTCGATCCGCGTCATGTGCTTGACCCCTGTCCATCCGTCGGCGGCCGCGCGCGGCACACTGGCCACCGGGCGGTCGTCGAGCTCGAACACCGAACCGGCCAGACCGGTCCGATTCAGTGAGAGATACGTGCGGTGGCGAGGGGTGAGGTGACCCCCGTCTGCCAGGTCGGCCAGGGGCTTGGCCGTGGCCAGGATGCCGTCGCAGAGCGGGAGCGCGCGCACGAGGGCCTCGACGTAGTCGCGGTAGTTCTCCATCGTCATGACGCCGCGAGCGCGGTGGTCGGCGGCCAGGATGACGGCCGGGACGGGTAGGCGGCCGGGACGGGTCATCCGGCTCCGGCCAACGCCAGGACGACCTTGGCCACGGCCGAGAAATCCTCGCGGCCGTACCCGGCGCCCTGAGCCGCAGTGAGCATCTGGCGCGCCGTCGCCGTCGTGGCCAGCGGGACCCGCGCCGCGGCCGCAAAGGCCAACGCAAGGTCAAGATCCTTGGCCATGAGATCGGTCATGAACCCGGGCTCCCAGTTGTGCGAGGCCGGGCTGTCGGGCACCACGCCGGCCACGGGAAGGCGGGTGCGCACCGCCGTGCAGTCGCCCGTGGCGTGGGTGAGCACTTCGAAGAGCTTGTGCATGTCGACGCCTGACTTCAGAGCCAGGGCGGCCGCCTCGGCGGTCGCCGTCATCTGGGCCGCATAGATGAGGTTGTTGCACAGCTTCACCACCTGGCCCATGCCCGGGCCACCGACGTGGACGATGAGGCCGGCGAAGGCGGTCAGTGCGGGCGAGACGCCCTCGAGCGTGGCGGCGTCCCCGCCGACCATGAGCGTCAGGACCCCGTTGCGGGCCCCGGCGGTGCCTCCGGACAACGGGGCGTCGAGGTAGTGCGCCCCGACGGCCTCGACCCGGACGTGCTGGGCCCGTTCCACCTCGGGATCGATGGTCGAGCAGTCAACCACGGTCTTGCCCTCACCCAGGGCGGCAAGCATCCCGTCGACGACCTCGACCACCTGCGGCGAATTGGGCACACAGAGGATGATCACGTCGGCTGCGGCCGCCACCCGGCGTGGCGTTCCGCCATCGTGAGCACCGAGAGCCACCGCAGCCTCGATCGGCCCGCGGCTCCGTGAAGCCACGGTGACGTCGTGCCCGGCCGCGACCAGGTGGCCCGTCATCGGCAACCCCATGGCGCCGAGCCCGATGAATCCGATGCGCATTCTGTCCCTCCGCGGACTGGTGGTGGACAGTGACGCTATGCGAACTGCGGGAGCCACTCCGCCGTGCCGGCCAGCAGCTCGTCCACCATGGCGTCGATCTCCGCCAGATCCCCCCGCCCGGCCAGGGGGTCGAGGACGAAGGCCTGGGCGGCCAACGAGCGATCGCCCCGTACGGCGGCTTCGACCGTGAGCTCCTGGGTGGCGGTGTGGCGACGCACGATCTCCGCATAGGGCCCCGGCAGGCGGGAGACGTCGCGGCCACGTATCCCCGCTCCGTCGATGACGCAGATGGACTCCACCACGACGTCGTCGGGGAGATCGGGGGCTTGACCCGTGTTCGGGATGTTGACCGGCGCCTCGTAGCGGACCCCGGTCAGCATGGCCTCGATCATGGGGGACGGGAGCTCGCCCGACTGCCAGGTCTGCAGGTCCTTGGTGCCGGCCAACCAGGCCTCGACGTTGGTCCTGTCCTCGGCGGCATTCTTCTGGCGGCGTGAGATCGGGCTCAACTCGATGTTGTAGGCCGCACCCCAGTCCGACGCGGGCGTGAGCGCGAAGGAGAGGAACTCAGCGATGTGGCGATCTCCGGCGGCGGGAAAGGACCCCCAGCGCTCCAGGAGGTTCAACTTCAGCGCATGGCGCTGGGCAAAATCGAGCTTGGAGAACTTCTCGGCCTCCTCCCGGCCCGGATGCCGGGTCAGCGAGGCCAGCCCCCCGACCTCCTCGACCAGGTCCCGGATGATGTCGAAGCCATCCGCCCCGTCGATATCCAGTGCGGTGAGCACCGGAAAGTGGTTCACCCCGGTCACCGAGGGCTGCACCGCCTCCCACGGTTTGCCCAGGGCGATGGCCAGATCCATGGTGAAGTTCCCCACTTCGTGGCAGAGCCCGACCGTCTTGATGGCGGTCTCCCGGCAGACGGCGCGGGTCAACGTCGTCATGGGATTCGTGATGTTGAACAGCCAGGCGTCGGGGCAGACCTCCTCCATGGTGCGGGCGATGCCGACCAGCACGGGGATATTGCGCAGGGCCCGGTTGATACCCCCCGGCCCGACGCTGTCCCCCACCGTCTGGACGATGCCGTGCGAGGCGGGCACGTCGAGATCGACGGCCATGGACCGGAACCCGCCCGTGGAGATGCAGACGATGACGAAGTCGGCTCCGTCCAGGGCGGCCTTTTGATCAGTGGTGACGGCCACCGTCGCCCGGGCCCCCATGGCGTCGATCAACTTGTGCGCCAGCGCTTCCATCTTCGGCAGCGGGCCGGGGTCGATGTCCTGGAGCACCAGGTGCATGCCGGTGAGGGAGGGGGTGCCGAAAAGGTCCGCCATCAGCTCGGGGCCCCACTGGAAGCTCCCGCCACCGACGATCGTCACCTGGGTGCTCACGGCGTCATCCTCGCGCGCTGCGCCATCGGGTCACTCTACCGAAGCCCTCAAAATCGGGCCGGAGCTACAGTGCACGACGTGAGCACGCTCCGCCTCCGAGCCCCCCATGTCCTCGCTGCGATGTTCGCCGCCAGCGGCACCGTCCATCTCGTCCGCCCAGAGGCGTTTGCCGCGATCATGCCGCGCGCCATGCCCGAGCGACACCACAAGAACCTGATCTATCTCAGTGGGCTGATGGAGCTTGTCTGCGCCGCCGGACTGATCCGCCGGGCGGCGTGGGCCGCCCCGGCGAGCGTGGTCCTGCTCGGCGCCGTGTTCCCGGCCAATCTGCAGATGGCGCTCGACGCCGGCTCGGGTCGGAATCCCGGAGCGGCGGACAGGCGCCTCCTCGCCTGGGGCCGGCTTCCCTTGCAGCTCCCCATGGTCTGGGCGGCGCTCCAGAGCCGGCCCCGGGGTCAAGAGACGCCGGCGGGGGCGTAACCCCGTCGCCGTCTCACGGCAGCGGCTGGTCCAAGTCCTTCTCCCCCCAGAAACTGGCAAAGGGATTGTCGTTGTACGGCGCTATCGGTGCGAAGCCGGCGCGCCGGTAGAGGCGCTCCGCGTGCTCCTGCTTGGGGCCGGTGTCGAGACGCACCCGGCGGTACCCCAACGACCGCGCCGCGCCTTCGAGTGCGGCGAGCAGCTCTGCGGCGAGGCCCCGCGACCGTGCCGCCGGGCGCACGAACATGCGCTTGATTTCGGCGACCTCGTCGCCGGCGCGGCGTAGGCCCCCGCCGGCCACGGCGACCTGGCCTTCCCAACCCACCAGGTATGTGCCGTCGGGGGCGCGCAACTCCGAGGGCGCCAAGGCGGGACGGTCCAAACGGCTGGGCGTCCCGTACAAGTCGTTGAGCTCCACCGCCATCTCCGCCAGGAGTTCCGACGCCGGGGGCTGGGCGGGATCATGTGCGACGAAGCGCGCCACTCACCCCACCTTGTCGGGCTGCAGCTTCTGGGCCATCTGCTTCATGCCCTCGCGCCAGGGCACGGTGGTGCGCCCGATGAGCTCGTGCATGCGGGTGGTGTCGATCTGCACGCTGTCGATGGTGAGGGTGGTCGGCTCGAACTGTGCCTCGATGCCGGCGAGCTCGGCCAGGTACCCACACCATTCCTCGATGCTCACCCCCTCGCTCCCGCCCCAGTTGACCGTGGTGGCCGGTACCGATGCCGCCGCGAGCAGGCGCGGGACCATGGCGAAGATGTCGTCCTCGTGGATGGGGTGGTACACGCTGGGCGCGTCGGTGTGCACGGGAACGGGGATGCCCGCCAGCATCATGTGCAGATGGATGGCCGGCCATCCCCCGTTGTCCCCGTAGGGGACCGAGAGGCGGGCGATCGTCGTCGGCAAGCCGTAGTGCTCCGCCCCCCAGCGCGCCGCTCCCTCGGCGGCGATCTTGCAGATGCTGTAGGTGCGCAGGAAGTCCCACACGCCGTGGTTGTCGCCCAACGGCGCATCCTCGGTGAACTCCCGGTGGCCCTCGGGGCGATAGACCGCGGTGCTCGAGCAGTGCAGGAACGCCTCAGCGTTCTGATGGTGCTCCATCAGGTTGGCCACACCGCCGAGGTTGGCGGCCAGGTCCACTTCCCAGTCGTTGGTCTTGGCCACCGCGAAGTTCAGGACGAATTCGGCGTCGGCCGGAAGGGCGCTGACGTCGCCGGCCGCCAGGTCGACCGGGACGCACCGCACCCCCGCCGCCTCGAGCGCCTCCCGGGCCGCCCCATCGGTGAAACGGGCGGCCCCGTATACCTCGTTGTCACGAGCCAGGGAGATGGCGAGCGGTCTCGCCACTTGGCCGGTGACCCCGGTAACCACGATCTTGCGTCCGGACAGCGTGTCGTTTGTCATGCCCCCTTCGTACACGGTGACGGCCGTGCGTGCACCTTCCCGGGCATGCCGGGGCACGGGAGGCCGCTCAGCCCACGGGAGAGAGACCGCCGTCGAGGTTGATCGCGGTTCCGGTGAGATACGAGGCGCGGGCGGAGAGCAGGAAACTGGCCAGGTCGGCGAACTCCTCGGCCCGGCCCACCCGGCCCAACGGGATCTTCGCGTCGGCCGCCATGCGCTCGTAGAGCACCGGAAGCTCGGTGCCCGAGCTGGCGGCCAGACGCACCCACTGCCCGGCCTCGATGAACCCGATCAAAATGGCGTTGACCCGGATCCCATCCGGGCCGAGCTCCTTCGAGAGGGCTTTCATGAGGGCCAGGCCGGCCGCCCGGGAGACCGAACTGGGCTCGCTCGCCGGCCCGGGGGCCTTGGCCCCGATGGCCAGGGTGAAGAGCGCGGCACCCCTGCTCTGGCGCAGATGGGGCAGCGCGGTCCGGGTCAACCGCACGGCACCCATGACCTTGAGCCCGAGGTCAGCTTCCCAGAGGGAGTCATCGCTGCCTTCCAAGGTGCCGCCCGCCGAGCGTCCCGCGTTGTGCACGATGCCGTCGATCCGCCCCCACCGGGCCACGGTGCCGTCCACCAGACGCGTGATGTCCGCGGCGTGTTGCACGTCGGCCCGTACCGCCAGGACATCACCGCCCGCGGCCGTCAGGGCGGCCTCGGCCGAGGCCAATCGCTCCTCGTCGCGCCCGCAGACGGCCACCGCGGCGCCCTCGGCCACGAGTCGCTGCGCCAGGGCCAGGCCGAGCCCGTCCGTCCCCCCGGTGATCACCACGACCTTGTCCGCCAGCTCGAGATCCACTACGACACCCCTCCCGGGCGCACGCCCTTCACCGCTCCTGCTCCGTCGGCCGGATGAGGATCTCGTTCACGGCGACATGGCGCGGCTGCGTCACCGCGTAGCGGATGCTGTTGGCGATGTCCTCGGCGCTCATCAGGGCGATACCGGCGAAGTTCTTGGCCATCTCCTCGAGAACCTCGGGCCTGTTCTGGAAGGCCAGCTCCGTAGAGGTGGCCCCCGGCTCGATGATCGTCACCCGGACGTGACGGGTGGCCACCTCCTGGCGCAGCGACTCGCTGAAGGCGCCCACGCCGAACTTGGTGGCGCTGTAGACCCCGTTGCCGACCCGGTTCACCCGGCCGGCCACCGAGCTGACATTGACGACGTCGGCCACCTCGCGAGGCGGGCCCTCGGCCGACGAGAGCAGGTGGGGCAACGCCGCATGCGTGCAGTAGAGCAACCCCAGCACATTGAGATGCACCATGCGCTGCCACTCTTCGATCGGGGCGCCGACGATGGGCCCGAGCAACATCACTCCGGCGTTGTTGACCAGGGTGTCCAGGCGGCCGAGCTCGGCCACGGTCGTCTGGACGGCTCGTTGGGCCTGCTCCTGGTCCGTGACGTCGGCCTCAATGACCAGGGGCTGGCCACCGGCGCCCTCTATCCGCTCGGCCAACGCCTCCAGGCGGTCACGCCGGCGGGCCACCAGGGCCACGGCGGCCCCGTCCTGGGCCAGTCCCACCGCCGTGGCCTCCCCGATTCCGCTCGATGCCCCGGTCACCAGCGCGACCGTTCCCGTCAAGCTCTGCGACATGATTCCTCCACCACGCGTGTCAGTGCGGCCGCTTCTCGGCCGCCTCCAGGTCTAGCGGACCAGGCCCGCCCGTAGTGCCGACCGGCTGATCACGGCGTCACGGCGTCGGACGGCGTCGGTGTCCCCGCCTCCTCCTCGAAGGGCTCGATGCCGAACAGGCCGACCGGCACGCCGATGTCCTCGGGCACCCGGGTGGGCGTGTCGCGGTTGAGGACCTCGCCGCGGAAGTAGGCCGGCCTGATCGCCTTGTAGACGTACATCAGGATGATGCCGATGAGCAGCACACCCACGTCGAGGATGAAGACGCCGCCGATGACCCGGCTGGTGCCGGGGATCTTCCAACTCGTGTCACTGTGGGCGGGATTCCAGTAGTACCAGAAGGACCAGCCCATGCAGAACCACAGGATCAGGCCGCCGAGCAAGGGGAGGACGCCCCGCACCCAGAAGCTGCGCGCGCTCTCGGTCAGGGTGGCCCGGTAGTACCAGACGCAGGTGAATCCGGTCAGCCCGTAGTAGAACGCGATCATCACGCCGAGCGCCGACACCGAGTCGACGATGACCGACCCGCCCGAGGTGAGGTAGTTCATCGACACGTAGAGGATGATCGAGACGCCGCCCATGGCGATCGTCGACACCGTCGGCGTCAGGTACCTCTTGTGGATCCGGGCGAAGACGGAGGGGATGGCCTTGTAGACGGCCATGGACAGCGTGGTGCGGGCCGTGGGGAGGATCGTTGTCTGGGTCGAGGCCGCAGCCGAGCTGAGCACCATGAGGAGCAGGAGGTGGGTCAGGACATTGGCAAAGCCCGAGGTGCCGAAGATGGAGGTGCCGAGGACCGAGAGCACGTCGCCCGTGTTGTTCGGGTTCTCGAGCCCCACCCCTTTCGTCCCGATGCCCGCATAGGACTGGGTGGCCAGGACGACCAGGGCGTAGGTGGCGAGCAGGACGATGGTGGATATGACGGCGGCCCGCCCGGGCGTCGTCTGGGAGTCCTTGGTCTCCTCGTTCACCGAGACCGCGGTGTCCCAGCCCCAGTAGATGAACAACATCAGCGTGAAGCCCACCATGAAGCCGGAGAAGGTGAAGTTGTGAAACGGATTGAACCACGAGAGGCTCGGCGTGAGGTGGCCGACCGGAGCGGTGCCGTTCCCCACCTTCACCAGGGCCACGATGGAGAGAATCAAGAGCATGGTGAGCTCGATACTGAGCAGAACCTTCTGGAAGTTGGCCGAGATCTCGATCCCCACGTAACAGATCCACGTCATCAAGACGATCCAGAGGACCCCGACCAGCAGGACCCAGCCGCTGCTCGGATTGCTCCCGATCCCCTTGGCATTGAAGAGGAGGAAGACGTACTGGCCCGCCACCTGGGCCAGGCTGGCCATGACCAGAAGGTCGGCCGCGATGATGCCCCAACCGCCCAACCACCCGGTCTTCGGCCCGAAGGCCCGCGCCCCCCAGGTGAAGGTGGTGCCGCAGTCGGGGTCGGCGTAGTTCATCTCCTTGTAGCCGTAGGAGACGAACAGCATCGGGACGAAGGCCAGAATGGTGATGATCGGCGCCTGCAGGCCGTCGATGGCGATGACCACGAACCCGAGAGTGGCGGCGAGGCTGTAGGCCGGTGCGGTCGACGCCACCCCGACCACGACAGAGGAGATGAGCCCGAGGGCCCCGCCTTTCAGGCCCTTCTCTCCGACGTCCGGACTCTGCGGCGACACCGCCAGATCTGTCATAGACGATCCTTTCGGGAGATGGGTCGCCCAAACCCTACTCAAAAGATGTCGGTTTTGCGACGTCCATCCGCCGAAGGCAGCCGATCCCAGACGCGCGAGGGATCAGACTCGTCGATTATCGCGGGAGATTGCCCATTGGACGAAGGGAATCGTCTCGGAGACCTTCTCAATCCGAGGAGACGTTGCCGATGTGCTGGCGCAGCTCCTCGAGGCTGGCTGCCAACAGGCGGGACACGTGCATCTGGCTGACCCCGATGGTCACCGCGATCTCCGACTGGGTCAGTCCCTGCACGAACCGCATGCGGAGGATGGACTGCTCGCGCGCCGGCAAACGGGCCAGAGCGGGGGCCAGGAGCGCCCGCTCCTCCACCGAGTCGAAGCGCGCGTCGCGCTCGCCCATGCGGGCCGACAGCGGATCGTCCTCGTTCTCCGACGCGTCGATGGATGCCGCCCTGTATCCCTGCCCGGCTTCGATGGCTTCGAGGACGGCCTCTTCACTGGAGCCCGTCATACGAGCCAGCTCGGCCACCGTCGGACTTCTCCCCAACTGCTGGACCAGCGTGGACGTGGCATGGCCCAGTTCCAGATAGAGCTCCTGCACCCGCCGACTGGCCCGCACCGCCCAGCCCTTGTCGCGAAAGTGACGCTTGAGCTCTCCGATGATCGTCCGGGTGGCGAAGGCGGCGAAGTCGACCCCGCGGTCGGGATCGAAGCGGTCGACCGACTTCACCAGGGCGACCGAGGCGACCTGGACCAGATCCTCCAACGGCTCGCCCCGGTGCAGGAAACGACGCGCCAGCTGGTGGGCCAGGCCGAGATTGTCGGTGATCATGGCGTCCCGGGCGGCGCCGGAAAGTGGGACGCGCTCGGGCTCCTCCCCCGTCAGCGGGGTCGTGGGAGCGGGCCCGCGCCCGGTCACGCCAAGGGCCCCTTCCTCCGCTTGCGCAACCAGGCCCGCACGGAGCCGTCCTCTTGCTCCCGGCCGTGCTCGTCGACCAAGGCCGCCAGAATTTGCTCGCTCAGCTCGTCCGCCTCATCACCGTCGGCGCTCTGCGAGCCCGTGGCCGGAGCCGCGCCCGCCAGGGTGCACGAGATGTCGAGCGATTCGGGTGAGACGGTGAACTCCAGACGGAGATCCCCGTGGCGGGCGTCACTGCCCGCCAGAGCGACGCAGGCAGAGCTCGCCCACGGCGAGACGGAGATCCTCCAGCTCCTCGATGTCGAAGCCGACCCGGGTCGAGATGGCCGATGCGACCAGTCGGGCCAGGACGACCAGGTCACCCCGGGCGGGAAAGGTCAACACGACACAGTCGCCGTCGCCCAGCGTGTCGGTTGCCACCAGGTCCGAGTCCTCGATCATGGCGCACCCACCTCGGCCAGCGCATTGGCGAGAGGAAAGACCTTGTTCAGGCCCGTTATCTCGAAGATCTTTCTGATGCGGGCATCGGCCACGACGATGTGCAACTCGCCCCCCAGCTCACGGCACCGCTTGAGCCCGCCCACCAGCACCCCCAACGCCGTGGAGTCGAGGAAGGTGACGCCGAGCATGTCGAGCACCACGGTGGATTGGCCCTGGGCGATCACCCGGTGCAGCGATTCACGGAGTTGCGGCGCCGTGGCCACGTCGATCTCCCCCACCACCGTGATCACCGGGAGGCCCTCGTCGACCCGTTCTTCGATGCGAAACTCCTGCTCCATGGGGCCCAACTCTCCTCGTTCGCTGGCATCGGCAGCCCGAGCACGGGCACTCCTGCAATGGCGATTGGCCAGCGCGACATATTGCCAATTGGGCCAAATGTAAACATCCGGTGTTTCGTTCCCCCCTTCCCGGGGTAGATCATCGCACTACAACCCCCACTGCACTTCCGGGTGGAGGACGAAGCGCAATATCGTGGCACCTGAAGCGATGCCCACGACACTCCGTCGTGGGGGGAGAGCTGCCGTGGCGGAACCAGAAGGCGAAGACCCACGAACCGGGGCCGCTCCTCCTAATTGGGACCGGACCGAGTTGCTGTCGACAGCCGTGGCCCTGCTGTGGGTCTCGATCGTGGCGCTCGTCGACGCCGTGTACGGCGGCAAGTTCGGTCTGATCGGGTTCTTGGCCATCGGCCCCTTCATCGCCGCCGCCTTTGCCGGGGTCCGCCGCACGGCACTGGTCGGGCTCTACGCCACCTTCTTCTCCCTGGTCCTGAGCACCCCGCCACGCCAGTATGACCAACTCAACCATCTTCTCCGGGTCCTGACGCTGGTGCTCAGCTCCGGCGTGGCCGTCTGGATCGCCCACCTGCGGACCCAGCGCAGCCGGCAGCTGCGATCAGCCCGGACCGAGACCCGCAACGAGCGGCGGCGGCGGGTGGCGGCCGAGACGGCCCAGAGCATGCAGGCGCTGGCGCGCGCGCTGACCACCTCGGCCGACCCGGCCCAGGTGGCCGACGCTGTCTTCGGCGCCCTGCGTGATGAGCTCCAGGTCGACGCCGCCATTTTCGCCACCACGAATGACCGCGGCGTGCTCTGTGCGCACCGGCGGTTCGGCTACGCGTCGGACGAGTCCGAGCACGCGCTGCTCGCCGCCATGGACCCGGATGGCGAGCTGCACGAGGTCCTCCAGAGTCGGGTGGCCTTCTTCGCCAAATCCATGCCCGACCAACGACGCGACTGGCCCACGCTCGCGGCGTCGTTGAGCCGCGACCGGCTCAGCTCTCTCGCCGTGGTGCCCCTGGTCGTCTCCGAGCACGCCTTCGGGGCAGTGGTGGTGCAATGGGCCAAGAGCCGCCCCATTTCCGAGGCCGACAAGAGCTTCTTGTTCACCATCACCGGAGCCGCCGCGCAGGCGGTCGAGCGGGCGCGGCTCACGTTGACCGAGTTCGGCAACCTCGAGCGCAGCCAGCACCTGCACCATCTCAGCTCCGCCCTCGCCGCGGCGACCACCAGCGGCGACGTGGCCCGTGAGGCCATCGCCGGGGGACGACGGGCCCTGGGGGCGCATTCGGCCGCGTGCCGCGTGCTCGTGCCCGGGGAACGGGCGCTGTCGTGCCTGGCCGTCAGCGGGAATCCGGCCCTGCTCACCCGAGACCTCGTGCCGCTGGAGCACACGCCATCGGGATCCACCTTCACCTCGGGCCGGACCATGGTCACCACGCTCGGCGCGTCCCTCGACCGCGACGCCCCCGTTTCCGCCGAGGTGGTCGCGCCGGCGATGGCGGCGTTGGGCGCGCCGCGTGACCATCGTGACCGAAGCGCTCGTGGGCAGCGCCGGTCCGCTCGGCGTGCTCACGCTCGCCTTCGTGGCGAGCCCGGAGCCGAGCGAGCCCGAACTGCGCTTCCTCTCGACGCTGGCCGGCTTGACCGCGCAGGCACTCGAGCGGGCCCAACTGTTCGAGCAGGAACGCCAGGCCCGCCGCGATGCCGAGTCGGGCCGGGAGCGGCTTTCCCTGCTCTCCGACGTCACCAAGCTGTTGAGCTCCAGTCTGGACCCGACGACCGTCATGCGGCGGACGATGACCCTCGTGGTCGGCCGGTTGTCCGATGCCTGCGTGGTGCACGTTCCGGGCGAGAGCGGGCTCCAGCGGTTCGACGTCCACGGCGCCGAGGCCTTTCCCTCGTCGGCCGCGCAACGCCTGATCGGTCCGGAGACGGTCACCTTCGACTCTGACTCGCCGGCCGCCGTGGCCTACCGGACCGGTCGAACCCAGTTGGCCCCGGTTGGGTCGGCGGCGACCGATGGCGGTGGGCCGGGGGCCGCCACCGCGCTGGCCGTGCCCTTCGCCGCCGGCGGCGAGGTGATCGGGGTCATGACGTTCTTGGACGGGCCCGGACGGCGGTTCGAGCCCGACGACGTCTCCCTGGCGGTGGAGGTGGCCAGCCGGACCGGCGTCGCCCTCTCCAACGCCACCAGGTTCCAGCGGGAGCACGTCGTGGCCGAAGTCCTCCAACGGGCCGTGTTGCCGGATTTCCTCCCCACCGTCGGCGGGATCCGTTTCGACGCGGAGTACCGGGCGGGGGCGGCGGGCACCTACGTCGGAGGGGACTGGTACGACGTGTTCCAGCTCGACGACGAGCGGGTCGTCTTCAGCGTCGGCGACGTCATGGGCAAGGGAGCGCCCGCCGCCGCCCTCATGGGACAGGTGCGCAGCGCCATCCGTGCCTACGCCGTGACCGGGCAGTCTCCCTCCGAGGTGCTCTCCTCGCTGGACCTTCTCTTCGACGCCCTGGTGGAGGATCGCGTGGTCACCGTCGTCGTCGGGACCATCAACCCGAAACTGGGCGCGGTCCGGCTGGCCAACGCCGGACATCCTTCCCCGTTGATCGTCCGCGCCGACGGCACCGCCTCCTTCGCCTCGACGGAGACCTCGCTCCTGATCGCGGCCGGCCTGGGTGGGCCGGCGCGCCCGGCCCGTGACTTCACCCTCCATCCGGGCGACTCCCTCGTGATGTACTCCGACGGCCTGGTCGAACGGCGGGGAGAACTGATCACGGTCGGCATGCAACGACTGGCCGATATTGCCACCGAGGTTGCCCTGGCCGGCTGGCCCGTGCAGCCGGCGGCCGAGCTGGCGACCCGGCTGGGCGAGGACGAGCGGGCCGACGACGTCGTCGTCCTGGCGCTCCACTACCTCGGCGCTCCGGCTGAGGATAGAGAATCGCCACCGTTGGGTACAGGCTGCAGTGGGATGTCGACACTTCGCCTCGAGCCTGTCGTGGAGAGCACCCCGACCGCGCGCCACTGGGTCACCGAACAGCTTCACGAGGTCCCCGACGACGTGACCGAATGCGCCGCACTGCTGACGTCGGAGTTGGTCACCAATGCCGTCCTCCACGCCGCCACGCCGTTCACGGTGACGCTGCACCTCATGGAGGACCGCATCCGCGTCGACGTGGCGGATGGGAATCCCGTCGTGCCCTCCATAAAGGACTATGCGGCGGACGCGGCCACCGGACGGGGCCTCACCCTCTTCAACACCCTGGCGTCGAACTGGGGCGTGCTACCCGTCGTCGGCGGGAAGATCGTCTGGTTCGAGCTCCCGGTGGACTACTCCGTCGCGCCCCTGGGGGTCTCCGACGGCACGTTCCACTTCGACCTGGTGGAGTTCGCCCAGGCCGAACTGCACGAAGCCACCGATCGTGGTCCCGCAGTCCCGGTGGACCTGTTGGGGATCCCGGTGGCCATGCTGCAAAAGGCCAGCGAGGAGTACGAGGCACTGTTCCGTGAGCTGCGCCTCATGAAGGAGCACGCCGACTCCACGCTGCCTCCGGTCGTACTCCCCGAACGGCTCTCCATCCTGCTGGCGAAGATCGGCACCCGTTTCAACGGCTTCGGCCCCGGGTTGGACGAGAGCTGGCAGGAGGTGATCGACCATCACGCCGAGAGCTACGACTGGCACCTGGAGCTCCCGCTCTCCGCCGTGGAGGCCTGCGAGTTCTACGACGCCATGCTCGACGAAGCCGATGAGTTCGTGCTGGTGGCCCAGTTGCTCACCCTGCCGGCCTCGCCGGCCAGCGTGGCGGTCCGCCGCTGGTTCCTGTCCGAGTTGATCGCCCAACTGCAGGGCACCCCGCCGACACCTTGGGCCGACAGCGAGATCCGGCGCGCCCTGATGCAGCGCGCCGTCACCTCTCCCTGACCGCCTAACGGCGCTTGCCCAGTGCCTTGCGGAGGACCTGGCCGTAAAGTTCGAGCCCCTCGGAGGAGAGGCTGGCCGCCGGGCCGCTGGCGATGGAAACCCGCTCGGGAATGATCCCCCATACCGGGACCTCGAGTTCCGCCCACCATTCGACGGTGGCCTCCAGATCCCTCGTGCCCAGCCGGGCCGAGCAGATGACGACCCCGGCGGGGATGTTGACGGGGGTCATCTCGAGCGTGGCCACCACCCGGTTCGGCTCCACGCCGCCTGCCCGGGTGGGGATGACGAGGGCATCGGCCCTGGTGAGGGCGGCCCGCACGATGCGCTCGTCACCCGGGGGCGTGTCGACCACGACGATGCCATCCCCCTTCTCCATGGCTTTGGCCACCGTGCGCTCGGACGGGGCCTCGACGAGCTCAACGCCCGGGATGGGTCTCGTCTCGAACCATTCGGCTGAGGAGGCCTGGCGGTCGGCATCGACCAGGTAGACGGCATCGCGCGCGCGCTCGGCCGCCGCGCCGGCCAGGTAGACGGCGGTGGTGGTCTTGCCCACCCCACCCTTGACGTTGCTCACCACGATGTTCATTTGCCAGAGGACCTCCGTCCGTAGGGTAGTCAACCTCGCGCGCCCCGGCCTACGGCAGGAGCAGCCGCCCGAGACGCCGGCGGGTGACCATGATGCCGCCGACCGCCATCGCCGCCAGGTACAGCACATGAACGAGCAGCGACCAGGCGAAGATGCCCAGATCGGCCGCCCGTTCGATCACCACCCCTTGGTAGAGGGGTGTGCACCGCACCACGGCCTGCAGCCACCCCGGGAACACGGTGATGGGATAGAAGGTGGCCGAGAACAGGAAGAGGGGGATGAAGGCCAGCGAAACGATGTCAAAGTCCTGCCAGGAGCGCATGAAGGTGGTCCCGGCCATGCCGACGGCGGCGAAGGCCAAGGTGATGAGGACGGCGCCGGGCCAGCAGAGGATGACCCAGGGGGACTGGTCATACCCGAGCAGCGTCATGATGCACAGGAAGGCGCCCGAGTAGAGGGCTCCCCGCAGGACACACCAGCTCAGCTCGCCCAGGGCGATGTCGCCCACGGCCAGGGGCGTGGCCAGCATGGCGTCGTAGGTCTTGGCGATCTTGAGCTTCATGAAGACCAAGAAGGTGGAGTCGAGCATGGCCCCGTTCATGGCGGACGCGGCCAGGAGCCCCGGGGCCACGAAGGCCGTGTAGGGCACCGTGCGGCCGTCGACCGTAATGGGGCCGACCAGATGGCTCAGTCCGACCCCGATGGAGAGCAGGTAGAAGAGCGGCTCGAAGAAGCCCGAGACGATGAAGATCCACGAGCGCCGGTAGACCAAGATGTTGCGCTCCAGCACCCGCACGGCGTGGCGACCGCCCAACAGGGCCAGCGGCGTGATCCGCAGGGCCACGCCCCGGTGCTCGCGGAGGGGGGTTGCCGCCCCGGTGGTGCTCATACGACCAGCCGGGCGGCGAAGGTGCGCCGGCAGAGCGCGTAGCCCACGCCGACCCACAGAGCCAGATAGGCGGCATGCCCGACATCCACCCACGGTTGGATCGTCCCCAGCGTCAGGTCGCGGCACAGGGCGACGCCGTGGTAGAGCGGCGTCACGTAGGCCAGGTACTCGAGCAGACGGGGCAGTTGCGAAATCGGGAAGAAGGTGCCCGAGAACAGGAAGAGCGGGATCACGATGAACCGGTAGACGGTGGAGAACGACGTGTCCTTCTCCTGGGTGGCGGAGAAGGCCGCCATGGGCGCCGCGAACGCCATGCCGGTGAGCACCCCGGCCGGCAGGGCCAGGATCGCCCAGGGCGAGTGGACGGTGCCGAACGCCGCCATCACGGCCAGGTAGATAGAGGTCGACAATGCCGAGGCGCGCCGCCACCCAGGCCAGGTGGCCCAGCAGGACGTCGTAGACGTCGAGCGGAGCGGCCAGCATGGCCAGGTAGGTGCGCATCCACTTGATGGCCCCCATGACCGGCCACATGGTGTCGTTGGCCCCGATCTGCATGCAGGTGGCGGCCAGCAGGCCGGGGGCCAGGTAGGAGACGTAGCTGACCCCGGCGACGCCGTGGGAGTGCTTGTCGACGAGGGAGCCCAGCGCCACGCCCATCGAGGTCAGGTAGAGGACGGGGATCAAAAAGCTGGTGACGACGGAGCTCCGCCACGTCCGCTTGTACTGGTAGCCCCAGTACAGGGCGGCCCGCAACCACATCGGCGTGGCCACCCGGCGGGGCGGCACGAGTTCACCGTGCTCGAATATGACGGGTGGCGCGGACGTCATGGGTCGTGGAGGCCAGGCCGGATCAGTCGACGAGGGTGCGGCCGGTCAACCGGAGGAACACGTCCTCGAGGGTCGACCGGCGCACCAGCGTGCTCCGCGGCGCCAGACCCATGGTGGCAACTTCGGCCAGCGCCGCGTCACCGTCGTCGGTGTAGAGGAGGATGCGGTCGGGGAGCACCTCGTGACGCTCGGCCAGGACGGCCACCTGGGGTGCGATCTCCTCGTGGTGCCCCGGCTCGAAGCGCAGCTCCACCACCTCCTTGGTGGCATGTTGCTCGATGAGCTGGCGCGGGCTCCCCTCCGCCGCAAACCGGCCCTTGTCCATCACCACCAGGCGGTCGCACAGCTGCTCGGCCTCGTCCATGTAGTGGGTGGTGATCACCAGGGTGACGCCCTGCTGCTTCAGGCGGTAGAGGCGGTCCCAGAGCAGGTGGCGGGCCTGGGGGTCGAGTCCGGTGGTCGGCTCATCGAGGATGAGCAGGTCGGGGTCGGAGATGAGGGCGCGGGCGATCGTGAGCCTCCGCTTCATGCCGCCCGAGAGGGGGTCGACCCGGTCGTTGGCCCGCTCGGTCAGTTGGGCGAACTCGAGCAACTGGTCGGCGCGCTGGCGGATGACCTTCTTGGGCATGTCGAAGTACCGGCCGTAGATCATCAAGTTGTCCAGGACGGTGAGGTCGAGGTCCAGGGAGTCCTCCTGGGGGACCAGACCCATGCGGGCGCGGATCTGCGCCCCTTCGGTCGCCGGGTCCATGCCGAGCACCCGCAGGGTGCCGCCGCTCACCGGGCTGATACACGAGATCATGCGCATGGTCGAGGTCTTGCCCGCCCCGTTGGGCCCGAGGAAGCCGAACGACTCACCCGCCTCGATGGTGAAGTCCACCCCGTCGACGGCCACGAAGTCCCCGAACCGCTTTTCCAGCTTGTGCGCTTCGACCATGGGCCCCACCGGCTCCCGCCCGCCCGCACCCGGGCGTGAGGCGGCCGCAGGCCGGGGCGGGGTGGGGACGTCAGTCGTCGGCGAGAAGTGTGACGGCATTGTGGGCAAAACATACTGCGTGCTCGCCGTGGACGATCCGGATCGCTACCCTGGCCCCCTCGCGCGGGGCGGGCACCGGGAGGGCGACAGGGATGGCGACGAGAACGCAGGGACGGTCCTTTCCGGACGGGTTCTGCTGGGGGACGGCGACGGCGGCCCACCAGATCGAAGGAGGGAACACCAACAACGACTGGTGGGAGTTCGAGCACGCACCCGGCTCGGCCTGCGCCGAATCGTCGGGGGACGCCTGCGACTCGTGGGACCGCTGGGAGGAAGATGCCGATCTCGTGGCCGGCCTGGGCTTCGACAACTACCGGTTCTCCGTCGAATGGAGCCGGATCGAACCGGCGCCCGGTGAGATCTCCCGGGGCGCCCTGGACCACTACCGGCGGCAGTGCGAGGGCCTGCGGGCCCGGGGCGTCGATCCCGTCGTGACATTCCACCATTTCACCAGCCCACGCTGGTTGGCCGCCCAGGGGGGCTGGGAGAACCCGGACTCGATCGACCGGTTCGGGCGCTTCTGTGGCGTGGTGGCGCGGGAGCTGGCCGGGGTGATGACCCGGGCCTGCACCATCAACGAACCCAACATTGTGGCGACCATGGGGTGGCACGCGGGGATGTTCCCACCCGGCAAGACCGACAAGGCGCTCTCCTACGAGGTCGGGGCGAATCTGGTGGCGGGACACCGCGCCGCCGTGGCGGCGATCCGGGACGCCGCCCCCGGAGTCCCCGTCGGCCTGACGCTGTCGATGACCGACTACCAGCTTGCTCCCGGCGGCGAACAGCGGCTCGAGAGCATTCGCCACCACGCCGAGGACGTCTTCCTCGACGGCACCGAAGGGGACGACTTCCTGGGCGTCCAGGTGTACACCCGCATGAGGATCGGCCCCGATGGATGGGTCGGGTACGAACCGGGCGTACCCGTGCTCGACATGGGCTACGAGTTCTACCCCCAGTCCCTCGGCAATTGCCTGCGGCGCGCCTCGGACTACACGGACGCCGCGCTGCCACTCCTGGTCACCGAGAACGGCATCGGCACTCCCGACGACGCCCAACGCATCGACTACGTGCGCCAGGCCCTCCACGGCGTGCTCGACGCCATCGGCGAGGGGATCGACGTCCGTGGCTATACCTACTGGTCGTTGCTCGACAACTTCGAGTGGGCCCTCGGGTACCGGCCCCGCTTCGGTCTGATCGGCGTCGACCGGACCACGTTCGCCCGGGTCCCCAAACCGAGCGCTGCGTGGCTCTCGCAGGTCGCGGCCTCCAACGCCCTCGACCGGTGAACGGCTCGTTCCCCTTCGAGGGCTTCGACATCCCTCTCGACCTCGCCATCCTCACCGGGGGAGGCGCCGACACCTGGGACGGGATCTCCGCGGCCCATCTGGCCGCCTACGCGCGGTACTGCCCCCTGCGCTCCGGCCACGACGTGCTCGAAGTCGGGTGCGGCGTGGGGCGCGACGCCATACCGCTCACCCGGGTCCTGGGCGACGGTGGGACCTACGTCGGCGTCGACGTCAGCGGGCCCAGCATCGCGTGGTGCCAGGCGCACATCACCGAGCGGCACCCCAACTTCGTGTTCGCCCACCTCGACATCCGCAGCCAGTTCTACAACGCAGGAGGGTCACTGGCCGGGCACGAGGTCAGGCTCCCCGTCGCCTCGTCGTCCATCGACCGGATCATCCTCCAGTCGGTGTTCACCCACATGTTCGAACCGGACATCACCCATTTCCTGCGGGAGTTCCGCCGCGTCCTGCGCCGGGATGGACGCGTCTTCGCCTCCTTCTTCGTCCTCGGGGAGGAGAGCATGCGACTGGCCACGGAAACGCCGGACGTGCTCAAGTTCGCCCATGTGCGCAGCGACGGCTGCCGGGTCAATGACGTCGGGTACCCCGAGGCGGCCGTGGGGTACACACCCGAAGCGCTGGCGCGCCTGGTGCGCCGCGGTGGTTTCGCCTTCGACCAACCGATCCACGTCGGATCATGGTGCGGCCGCACCGGCGTCGAGGACGGGCAGGACATCGCCGTTCTCAAACCGGCGGGTCTCGTCCCCTCCTGGCGCAGGCGACCGCCGACCTGACCAGCGACGAGACGTCGGGCTCGGAGCGAGCCCGACGTCAGACCGTGGCCAGCGCCGTGTTGGCCACGATGGCGTCGATGATCTGGTCCCAGACGGCCTCGGGCAGGTCGTGTCCCATGCCGGGGATCACGACGAGCTCGGACCCCGGCACCGCGGCCGCCGTGGCCTTCCCTCCGCTCACGGTGACCAGGGGGTCCGCTTCGCCGTGGATCACCAGGAACGGCATGGTGACCTGGCGCAGACCCTCGCTCCGGTCGGATGCGCCGAGAATGGCGGCCAGCTGCCGCGCCGTGCCCTCCGGGCAGTACCCGCGGTCGTAGGCGGCCTCGGCCCGACGGGTCATCAGCTCGACATCGAAGGGGAACCCCGGCGAGCTGATGACCCTGCTCCCCTCCAGGCTGGCCGCCACGGCCTCCTCCCGGCCGCTCGCCGGCGGGCGCAACAGGGCTGTCACCGCCTCGCCCGTCGGCGCACCGACGCTGCGGTCCCCCGTGGTCGACATGATGGAGCACGCAGAGAGAAAGCGCGCCGGATGGTTGATGACGAGGGCTTGGGTGATCATGCCGCCCATGGATGCCCCCACGACGTGGGCGCGGGCCACGCCGAGGTCGTCGAGCAACGCGGTGGCGTCGTCTGCCATGTCCTCGATCCGGTAGGGAACCGCACGCACGTCACCACCGAAGAGCGCGGCAAAATCCGGGGTGCCCTCGAACTTCGTCGACAGACCGGAGTCCCGGTTGTCGTAACGGATGATGAAGAAGCCGCGCCCGGCCAGCTGTTGCACGAACGCCTCGGGCCACGCGATCAGCTGTGCGCCCAGTCCCATGACCAGAAGGAGCGCGGGGTCGGCGGGGTTCCCGCTGGTCTCGTACTCGATCTCGATCCCATTGCCGTGAGCGGTGGGCACGCGGGCCTCCTCGGTCGTGATGACTTCCCTTTGGAATTCCTATCAGGCCCGGAGCCGCCACGCCCGGTGGGACTCACGCGGTGCCGGCGGGCTCCGACGCGGCGTCGGCACGGCGGCGGGCGCGGACGTGGCGCAGTCGCGGTCCCAGCCGGCCCCCGACCAAGAGGACCTGGACGGAGCCGACGCAGAGGATGAACAGCGGGAAGGCGACCACCTCGGTGGTCCAGACCACCACGGTGAGCAGGAGTATGCCCGAGTTGACCACCGCCCCGACATAGGACGAGACCGACTCACTCTCCGGATGTGACCAGCTCTTCATGAGGGTGGGGACGCCGGCCAAGAAGTCGGCTGCGATGGCGGCTGCGATCGCCACGACGCCGTTCCGGGTGACCAACCAGGCCGCCGTGCCGGCCAGCGACATGGCCCCGCAGGCGTAGTCGAGTCGCCGTATCTTCCAGACGGCGGCGGGATTGTGGAACGAGGCGATGAAGACGAGCAGGGGCATGAAGCCGATCATGAAGGTGGTCAACGTGCGCAGCCCGACGCCGGAACGGAGCTCCACCGCGGCGGCCAGCAGCGGTGCGAAGGCCCAGAGGAGCCACGTGACGCGGTTGGGCTGCGTGGTGCCGCGCAACGTGTCCCGCATGTAGGCGAGCGAGCCCAGGGCGCCGATGGCGGCGCCGAGAATCACGAAATGGACGTTGATCACCGGGGACAGTCTCCTTCGGCGAAAGCGCCCGGGTCACCCCAGGGGTGACGACCAAACGCCGACGGCCGCCGGTAGCTTCTCAGGCGACCGGGAGGACTTCCAGTGCCCTTGTGCTGCCACAGCGTGAGCGACGTGTATGCCTGAGCTCTTGGTCGTGGCCTTTCTCGGCGGCCTCATCACCGGGCTCTCCCCGTGCGTCGTCCCCATTCTCCCCGTGGTCGTCGCCGGCGGCTCGGCCGGCACGAGCCGGGCCCGGCCCTACCTCATCATCGGCGGGCTGGTGGTGAGCTTCAGCCTTACCGTGCTCACCGGCAGCACGGTGCTGAGTGCCCTCGGGCTGCCCCAGAATCTCCTCTTCTGGTTGGGCATCGGACTGCTCGGGCTCCTCGCCCTCGGCCTCATGGTTCCGGTCGTCGGCGAGTGGATCGAGCGACCGTTCGCGCGTCTCGGGTCGACGCGCTACGCCAGTACCGGTGGCGGCTTCGTGCTCGGACTCTCCCTGGGCCTCGTCTTCGTACCATGCGCCGGCCCGATCCTCGCCGCCATCTCCGCCGCCGAGGCGAACCACCGCATCGGCTTTTCGTCCTTCGTCGTCACCCTGTTCTATGCGGTCGGGGCGTCCCTCCCCCTTCTCCTCTTCGCCGTGCTGGCCCAACGAGCCGTCAGTGGGTGGCAGAAGCTCCGGGTGCACCTCCCTGTTATTCGCCAGGTGGCGGGGGCGGTCCTGGCGGTGACCACCCTGGCCCTCGCCGTAGGGCTCCTCAACCCGCTGCAGCGCGATGTCCCGGGCTACACCTCGGCGCTCGAAGACCATCTCGAAAGCGGCGGATCCATCGCCAAACAGATTGAGGCGCTCGACGGGGAGAAGCCCAATCAGTTCGCCAAGAAGGCCGCCACGACGGCCAAGATGGCCACGCTGCCCGACCTGGGCAGGGCCCCGGACTTCACCGGCATCGTGAGCTGGTTCAACACGCCGGGCAACCAGCCGCTGTCCTTGGCCCAGCTCAAGGGCAAGGTGGTGCTGGTCGACTTCTGGACCTACTCGTGCATCAACTGCCAGCGTTCCCTCCCCCACGTGGATGCCTGGTACCAGGACTACAAGAACGACGGCCTCGTCGTGGTGGGGGTGAGCACACCCGAATTCGCCTTCGAACACGTCGTCTCCAACGTCCGGAGCGCGGCGGGAAGTCTCGGCATCCGTTACCCCGTGGCCATCGACAACAACTACGGGACATGGGACGCCTACAACAACGAGTACTGGCCGGCCGAGTACCTGATCGACCCGACAGGCGAGGTGCGCGCGTACGACTTCGGCGAGGGCGGCTACGCCACCATGGAGAGCAACATCAGGCAGCTGCTCACGGCCAACGGCGTCACCACGCTGCCGACGCCGACGGACGTCCCCGACAAGACCCCCACCGCCGAAACGACCCCCGAGAGCTATGTCGGCTACGAGGAGGAGCAGTACGAGGTCGGGACGACGATCGTCCACGACAAGGCGATCGCGTACAACGCGCCGGCCACGGTCCCCCTCAACAGCTTTGCCTTCGACGGGACGTGGACCGACCACAGCCAGGAGGCGACCGCCGGTGCCGATGCGTCGATCGAGCTTCACTTCGTCGCCGACGATGTCTACCTCGTCATGGCGGGGACGGGTTCCGTGACGGTCTCGTTCGATGGCCGCCACCTCACGACGCTCGCCGTGAGCGGTGTGCCGCGCCTCTACACGCTGTTCTCCGGGAGCGCATTGCAAACAGGGCAGTTGGACCTCGGCTTCTCCCCCGGCGTGCAGGCGTACGACTTCACCTTCGGGTAGTTCCCCCTCCCGCACCCGGGCGCCGTCCGTCGGGCGCGCCCTGACGATCGGACCCACTGGTCAGAGCGATTTTCGGGTCCGGGGCCCCCTCCGGCCCGCACCGCGATCGCCCACGTCGATCTACACGAAAGATGCAGGTCAGGGGGTTGCCCGTTTACTTTGGGCAATTATCACGGCTTTCCTGGGCCGCCATAGACGTAAATCGAGCGAAATCGAGCGTGCTCTGGTCGATGGTTGTGAAGCAATTCACAGACTCCTTCTCTATCATCCCAGTTCAGAAGGGATTCTTAGGCGACGACGTGTCGAGGGCGACACCCTCCTGCTAGGGTCCCCGTCACAAATCAGATACACGCTTTCTGGTAGATGGTGGAGCCGTCTAAAGAGATCTTTCCGGAAAGTGGTTGTGCAACCGTAGACTTGTCGGAGTCTCGGCGCGCCCGTCCACCAGGGACTGGCCTGAATACGACGAAGCGAGGACACGCCGAGGACAACCCCCGGGCCTTCACACATCCGGCCGCACACCCTGCGGCACCATGCCAGAACGGACGATGCCTTCCCGCTCTCCGTTCGGGGCGCGTATGCAATGGCCGGAGCCCGCCCCCACCGAGCAGAGCCTGGCGCCCCCGCGCGCCCGACGAAGGGAGGTGCCGTGCGGATCCGCATTGCACTCACGACGGCCATCGCCGTCATTGCACTCATGACCACAGGTATTTTCACGCTGTCCATCAGCCGCCAGCCCGCTTCGGCGCAGGCGGCCACCCATCACACGACGCACACCGGCGCCGCGGCCACGCTCTCCCACAGCGCACTGTCCGCCTTCGCCATTCCCAAGACCCATTCATCAACCACTTCGACTCCGCCAGCGAGCAAGGCGGCACTCACCGCAACACCTGCTCCTCCAGCTGCTCCGGTCGTGGCCACACCACCGCCCCGCCACCGCCCCCGCCACCGCCGGTGACCGACGCCACCAGTGTGGACACCGCCGATTGGATGTGCATCCGGGTCCACGAGTCGGGCGACCAGTACAACAGTCCGGCCGCCCCGTCCGGGGCCTACGGGATCTTGATCAGCACCTGGCGCTCGTTCGGGTATTCAGGGTGGCCCTATGAAGCTCCGGCCAGCCTGCAGGATCAGGTGGCGTTGGAGTTGTACGCACGCGACGGCTGGCGGCCGTGGAGCTCACGCTTCGCCTGCGGCCTCTGAGTCACTCCCCGCTCAACATCGCGGTGACTTGGCCCATGTCGAAATAGTCCCGCCAGGCGGTGATCTTCCCATCGACCACATGGAAAGCGCCCATGACGGGAAGCGGCGCCGTCTTGCCGTTCAAGGTGAAGTGATCGGTCCGTTCGGTCAGCACCGTCGGGCCATCACTCGCCAGATGGTGGATCTCGAACTCCATCTTGTCGAACATCCCCATGAACCCGTTGATCAGCTCCATGGTGGCGTCGATCCCTTCGGCGGGCGCCATGGGGATGTTGTGATACACCACGTCGTTGGAAAAAAATGCTCGCATCGCCTCGGGACTTCCCTCGCCCGCGGCGGCACAGAAATCCCGCACGACTTGCTCGGCGCTCGCCATGTCTCTCCTCCCACTCCCGGCGCCCGTTCGGGCTCCGCCTCACACGCTATCGACTGCTCCGCCATGATGGAGGGGTGACGGTTCGCGCACGGCCCACCAGGCGCGTCGCCGTCCTCGCCCCGATGCGTCCCGAGCTCAAGGCCGTGGTGCGCGCCGGCGCCCTGCGACGGACGAGCGGTGACGCCCCGTTCTCCCATGGCGGCAGGGCCGGGGACTGGACGGTCGTGGCCGGAGTCCTCGGCGTGGGGCCCTCGTCGGCCCGCCGGACGACCGAGCGGGTACTCGAACTGGGCGCCGTCGACCACGTCATGGTCGTCGGCATCGCCGGCGGCCTCGACCCGGCGCTCCCTGTCGGCGGGCTCATCGTGCCGCGACAAGTCCGCCTCTACCCCGACGGGCCGCTGTACCGCTCCCACCCGCTCCCTCTGCGGCGCGCCGAGGGCAACCTGATGACGACCGATGGGCTCCTTTCCGCCGAGGAGACGTGGCGCGCCATTCTCGAATCGGGATTCGGGGCCGTCGACATGGAGGCGGCCGCCGTGGCCGAGGCCTGCGAGCGGGCCGGGGTCGACTGGTCGGTGTACCGGGGCATCAGCGACCGCCCCGACGAGAACCTCGTCGATCAGGCCGTGTTCGCGTTGGGCAAGCCTGACGGGTCCGCCGACCTGCGGGCCGTGGGGCGGTACCTGATCCGGGACCCGCGCCGGGCCAGAACGCTGGCCCACCTCAACCGCTCCATGGGACAGGCCGCCCACGTGGCCGCCACCGCGGCCTTCGCCGACCTCGTCGGGAGTTAGCGGGTGGGGGGGTCGGTACACTCGGCCACGGGGTCTCTCTTCCCCGGGAAGTTGTGACGAACGCGATGCCGAGCATGCAGGCCCTCAACGGAACATACCGGCGTGCTGTGGTGGGTATGTCCGCCGCCCTGGCCGCGCAAGGCGTGCTGTTGGCCGTGTTGCTGCCTGTCCGCTCGCACCTCAGCATCGCCACGCCCGCCCTGGTCTTCGTGGTTCCCGTGGTCATAGGCGTGGTGATCGGCGGTTTCTCGGCCGGCGCCGTGGCCGCGGTCGTCGGGTTCCTCCTTTACGACATCTTCTTCCTTCCCCCGTACGGCACCTTGACCGTCCACGCCGCCGCCAACTGGCTTGCCCTGGTCGTTTATCTCGTCGTGGTGCTCGTCGTGGCCCGGGTCGTCACCCAACTCAACGCGGCACGGGATGAGGCGCGTCGTCGCGAGCAGGACGCGGGACGGCTCTTCGAGCTCTCCCAAGCGCTGATCGGCGACATCGGCCTCGCCGAGCTCCTCGATCACATCGTCACCACAGTGCAAACCGTCTTCTCGCCGCGCTGGACCACACTGCTCCTCCCCGCTGCCGCCCTTCCCGCGCGGCGTCGGGCCCGATCTGCGGGTGGCCGCGCGCGCCGGCCAGGAGCTCACGGTCGACGAGCTGACGTCCCTCACGGCGGCCGGCGGGCAGATCCGGTCGCTGGGCATGGGCAGGGGAGGATCGCCGAGTCGGGTCGCCGTGGCGCTCGTGGCGAGCAACCGCCCCGTCGGCCTGCTCGTCCTCCAAGAGGTGCAGTTCGCGCGACAGGACCGCGCCCTGTTGGGGACGTTCGCCAACCAGGCGGCTCTGGCCGTCGAGCGGGCGCAGCTGCGGGAGCAGGCCCTGCGGACCCGCCTCCTCGAGGAGATCGACCGCTGGCGCGGGGCCATGATGGGAGCGGTCTCACACGATCTCCGCACTCCGCTGGCGTCGGTCAAAGCGGCCGTCTCGAGCCTGCGCCAGGACGGCACCGCCCTCAGCGACGTCGATCGGGCCGACCTGCTCGAGCTGATCGAGCTCCAATCCGACCGGCTGGCCCGTCTCGTCACCAACCTGCTCGACATGACCCGCATCGAGTCGGGGGCCCTCGCCGTCCGGCCCACCCTCATACCCCTCGACGAGCTGGTGGACGAGTCCCTCGCCGCCGTCAACGGCCTGGTCCCGCCGGGCCGCGTGCAGATTGACGCGGCACCCGATCTGCCCCTGCTGGAAATCGACCATGTCTTGATGGGCCAGGTCCTGGCCAACCTCTTGGAGAATGCGGCGCGCCTGTGTCCCGACGGCAGCCCGATTCGCATTTGCGCGCGGTCCACCGGCACCACCGCGGTGCCGTTCGTCGAGATATCCGTGGCCGACGAGGGTCCGGGTATCGCCGCCGAGGAAAGAGAACGGGTCTTCGAGATGTTCAGCCAGAACGGCGGCGGCGCCCGCTCGGGTCTCGGCCTGGCGATCGCCAAGGCATTCGTCGAGGCGCACGGCGGCACCATCTGGATCGACCCCGGAGTGAGGCGTGGTGCACGCGTGGTCTTTACCGTGCCCGCGGCGGCGAACGTGGCGCAGCATGCGTGAACGGGGGCGGCCCGCGTGACCAAGGTGCTCGTGGTCGACGACGATGCCGCCTTGGTCAAGGCGCTCCGCATCGGGCTGACGGCGCGCGGGGACGAGGTGGCGACCGCGCAGTCAGGCACCGACGGCATCACACAGGTGGCGTTGTTCCGTCCCGACCTGGTGATTTTGGACCTCGGCCTGCCCGATCTCGACGGACTCGAGGTCTGCCGGCGCATTCGGGAGTTCTCTGACGTTCCCGTGATCGTCCTGTCGGCCTACGGCGACGAGCGCCGCAAGGTCGAGGCGCTCGACGGTGGGGCCGACGACTTCATCACCAAGCCGTTCGGCATGGCTGAGCTCGAGGCCCGGCTGCGCGTGGCCGTGCGCCACTCAGCGGCGCGGACGGGCAACGGAACAGGACCGTCCGCCACCCTGAGCGTCGGTGATCTGGAGATCGACATGGTGCACCACATGGCCACCAAGAACGGTCTCGCGCTCCCCTTGACCAGTCGAGAGTTCGAACTGTTGGCCTACCTGGCCCGCTATGCGGGCAAGGTGTGCACCCATCACATGATCCTCAAGGAGGTCTGGGGACCCGGCTACGGAGCGGAGTCCAACTATGTGCGCGTCTACACCCACCGGCTGCGCAAGAAGCTCCACGACGACGAGGGCCGACTCCTGCGCACCGTGCCCGGCATCGGGTACCAACTGGTGGCCGACGCCACCGATCCGCCGTAAGAGATCCCAATGGCCCCCGGCCACGCGACTGCCTAAGGTGGCGCGGGTCGACACGGTGCGGTGCCGCGGCGAACCGGGAGACGGGGGGTCAGCGATGGGAGTGGACCTGAAGGGGTGTCGCGCCCTGGTCACGGGCGGCTCGTCGGGCATCGGGGCCGGCCTGGCCGAGGCGCTGGCCGCAGCCGGTGCCGTCGTCGGCATCTGTGCGCGGCGCGGTGACCGGCTGGCCCATGTGGTCGACCGGTGCATGGAGCACTCTCCCGATAGCCGGATGTGGGTGGTCGACCTCTCGGATTTCGACGCGGTGGACCAACTGAGCGTCGACGTGGTCGACGCGTTCGGTGGCGTCGACCTGCTGGTCAACAACGCGGGCATCCCCAAGCGGCGCCATGTCACGGCACTCGATATCGACACCATCACCAACGTCATGCACATCAACTACCTCTCCCCGATCCGCCTCACCATGGCGCTGCTCCCCCAGATGCTCGAGCGAGGTAGCGGCACCATCGTCAACATCTCGTCCATCGCGGCGACCCTGAGCGCACCCGGGGAGGCGGCCTACGACGCCTCGAAGGCGGCCCTGACGGCGTACTCCGAGGCGATGGCAGTGGACCTGTGGGAGACGGGCGTGAAGGTCATGGTCGTGTACCCCGCAGTCATCGACACCGACCTCTTCAGTCTGCCGGACAACGACGTTCCCGACCTGCCGATTGCGGCAGAGCCCGTGTCGGTCGCCGTCGATGCGATTCTGGATGGACTGGCCTCCGGCGCGGCCCAGGTCTACGTTCCCGCATACTTCGCCGAGATCGCGGCATCGAAGGCGCAAAATGTGGGTGCCTTCCTGGAGAACACGGCGGCCTACCTGCGCGAGCGGCACGACGCCAAGGGGACGACCCGCGCCAGGTAGGGATACTCTCGGTGCCGGTGCCGCCCCGGGAGAGCCGGGGCGGCGCGGTCCGACCCGGTCCAGGAACGAGGCGCACGTGAAGGTCGAGCCTGATGCAGCGGGGATGAACCAAGCGCGGCTGGAGCGCATCACCGGGCACTTCGAAGGGAAGTACGTGCTGCCCGGGAAACTCCCAGGGTGCCAGATCACCGTCGTGCGGGGCGGGCGTCTGGCCTATCAGCGGTCGCTCGGACTGATGGACCGGGAGCGGGCGCGCCCGACCGAGGACGACGCCATCTTCCGCATCTACTCCATGACCAAGCCCATCGCGTCGATTGCCCTCATGCAGCTCTATGAGCGGGGGATGTTCCAACTTGCCGACCCGGTCCACCGCTACATTCCCGAGTGGCGCAATCTCCGGGTCGGCGAGGTGCAACCCGACGGCACGATCACCACCGTCAAACCGCCCCGCCCCATGAACGTAAAAGACGTCCTCATGCACATGACGGGCCTTCCCGGCGGGCTCTTTCCCGGCAATCCCATCGACGACGCGTTCGCCGAGGCGCGCCGGGCCCGGTCCAAGGGGCTGACCCTCGAGGGGGTCACTTCCCTGCTGGCCGAGCACCCGTTGAAGTTCAACCCGGGCACGCGGTGGAACTACGGGTTGTCCACCGACATCGTCGGCCGGCTGGTCGAGATAGTGGCGGAAGAGCCTTTCGACGACTACCTGCGCCGTGAGATCTTCGAGCCGCTCGCCATGCACGACACCGGCTTCTCCGTACCCGCACGCGGCGGCGCACCGGCTCGCCGCGCTCGTACCAGTTCCAGCCGGGCAACACCCCGTCCCTCCTCGAGGCGCCCGAGCAGAGCCGCTACCTACGTCCGCCCTCGTACCTCTCCGGAGCGGGCGGGCTGGTCTCGACCACGAGCGACTACGTCGCCTTCTGCCAGATGTTGGCCAACGGAGGCCAGCTGAACGGGAGACGGATACTCGGTCGCAAGACGCTCGAGCTCATGACCTGCAATCACCTCCCGGGCGGCGCCACGCTGGCGGACCTGGCCGTCGGAGGGTTCGGTGAGGCCGGGTTCGACGGCGTCGGCTTCGGGCTGGGCTTCGCGGTCGGCCAGGGCCCGGCCGCCACCGCGATGGCGGGGTCGGCCGGCGAGTACTACTGGGGGGGCGCCGCCAGCACGGCGTTTTGGATCGACCCGGTCGAAGATCTCTTCGCCGTCTTCATGACCCAGCTCATCCCCTCGGTGGCCTACCCCATCCGGGCCGAGCTGCGTGCGCTCGTCTACCAGGCCATCGACGACTGACCGGGGATCAGGCCCACCGGGCCAGACCTTGTAACAGGCCCACCGGGCCAGACCTTGTAACAGGCCCACCGGGCCAGACCTTGTAACAGTGCGTTCATGTAGCGGAAACCGGCAAAGAACGGTCCCGTCCTACCGTGGGGCCTCAAATCGACGGGAAGTTCTTGAGCGGCGGGCCGGGAGCGGATGTGAAGCGAGATCTCCAGGTTGGGATAGCGCAGTGGCTGGCCGTGCCCGGTGAGCCCAAACGCAACCTGCAGGTCGCACTCGACATGGTCGACCTGGCGACCGCCCGCGGGGTCGAGTTGCTCGTCCTGCCCGAGCTCTGGGCTTGCGGCTACGACCCGGTCAGCCTGGCCGATGACGCCAAAGCGGCCGCCGAGCCACGCGACGGCCCCCGCAGTGAGCGGCTGGCCACGGCGGCGCGGGCCGCCAACCTGTGGCTCGTCGCCGGCAGCATGCCCGAACTGGACGAGAAGGGAAACCTCTTTAACACCGCCCTCGTGTTCAACCCCGACGGCGACCTGGTGGCCTGGCACCGCAAGGCCCATCTCTACCCGCCCACGGTGGAACCTTCCGTGTTTCGCCCGGGCGACCGACTCACCACGTTCGAGGACCCGGCGCTCGGGGTGGTAGGTGTGGTCATCGGATTCGACGGGGACTTCCCCGAAGTCGCCGGAACATTGGCCCGGCGGGGAGCGCGACTGGTCGTGGCGCCCGCGTCCTACGAGGTCGAAGGGGCGGCGGCCTGGGACGTCCTCTACCCCGCGCTGGCGCTGGCCAATAGCCAGTGGTGGATCCAGTCGAACCAGTGCGGTGCGCACGGGATGACCACGCTGCTCGGCGCCAGCCGGATTGTGGCCCCAACCGGCACGGTGGTCGCCGAAGCGACCCGGGCGGTCCCAGGGGTCACACACTCCCCTGAGCTCCTGGTGCAGCGCATCGACCTTCATCTGGCCTACCAGAGGGACGGGGTGGGCACGCTCCTCGAGGAGGGCCGCCGGCCCCAGCTCTATGTCGACCGCTAGCCTCACTGGGCTGACCGATGACACGCGACCGAGAACCCACCGAACCCGACGACGCCGACAATGCCGACCGCGCCGACCGCCAGCCGGTCGGGCTCTACGAGGGTCTCGTCACCACTCGTGCCATCAGGCGCTACCGGGACGAAGCGATACCCGAGACCGACCTGCGCGACATGCTTTTCGCCGCCACCAGGGCGCCGAGCGGGTCCAACCGTCAGCCCTTCCGTTTCGTCGTCCTCACCTCCGGTCCGGTGGCCCAGGAGGCCAAACGACTCATCGGCGAGGGCGCCCGGCGCTTCTGGGGGACCAAACGGGAGGCCGACGGCTACGACCGAGGATCGGGGGCGGAGCAGGACTCGCCCAAGTCGCGGGTGGCCCGCACCATGCAGCACTACGTGGACAACTACGAAGCGGTCCCGGCCGTCGTCCTGGCCTGCTTCGTCCCGTACCGGGATCCGTCCCCAGCCGACGGCGCCTCGGTCTTCCCGGCCTGTCAGAACCTCCTCCTGGCGGCCCGTGCCCTCGGCTACGGCGGCGTCTTGACCGGTTGGCACTACGCCGTGGAGCCCGCGTTGCGCGCCCTCCTCCAGATTCCCGAGAACGCCCTGATCTGCGCCACCATCACCCTGGGGCGCCCGGTGGGCCGGCACGGTCCCGTCCGGCGGCGTCCGCTTCAAGAGCTGGTCTACGGCGAGAAATGGGGAGAGGCACCGGATTGGGCCGTCGATCCGCCGGGCGTGGGCCACGCGGCGGCGGGTCCCCCAACCAGGCCTAATCTTTAAGCGTTGGTCCGCTCCACTCCGAGACTGGAAGGCACACCACCATGCACACCATCGACTCCCCGGTCTTTGACGCCGACAACCACTACTACGAGGCACTCGACGCCTTCACCCGGCACCTGAACCCGGCCGACGGACCCCGGGTCATCCAGTGGGCCGACGTAGGAGGGCGCAAGTACCACGCCATCGGCGGCCGAATCTGCCGCGCCGTCACCAATCCCACCTTCGACCCGGTGTCCCCGGCCGGCTCCCTCATGGAGTACTTCCGGGGCAATCCCAACGGGCGCTCCCCGCTCGAGCTCCTCGGCAAGCCCGAGCCGATCCGCCCCGAGTACCGGGATCGCGACGCCCGCCTCAAGGTCATGGACGAGCAGGGGATCGAGAAGATATGGCTCTTCCCGACGCTGGGCATGGTGTACGAGGACCTCTTGAAGCACGATCCAGGCGGGGTCATCCTCATGTTCCGCGCCTTCAACCGCTGGCTGGTCGAGGACTGGGGTACGCAGTACCAGAACCGGATCTTCGCCGCCCCCTACATTTCGCTGGCCGACGTGGACGAGGCCGTGGCCGAGCTCGAGTGGGCCCTTGATCAAGGGGCGCGGACCGTGGTCATGAGGGCCGCTGCGCCCACGACCGACGGCGGACCGCGCTCGCCCTCCGACGAGATGTTCGACCCGTTCTGGGCGCGGGTGAACGAAGCGGGGATCACCGTCGTGGTCCATGCCGGCGACGCTGGTCTGTCCTCCAACGGCTACGCCCCTGACGGCTTCTCGGCTACCTTCAAAGGCGGGCGCTCCACCCCCAACATCAAGATGTTCGCCATTGAGCGCGCCGCCCACGACTTCCTGGCCACCCTCATCCTCGAGCGCCTCTTCGAGCGGTTCCCCAACATCCGGGTCGCCTCGGTGGAGAACGGCTCGGAGTTCCTGGCGCCGCTCTTCCGGAAGCTGGCCGGGACCACGCGCAAGATGCCCGGCTACTTCAGCGAGGATCCCGTCGTCACGTTCCGCCGCCACATCTGGATCAACCCGTTCTGGGAGGACGACGTCAACGAGATCGTGGACTTCATGGGGGACGACCGAGTGATCTTCGGTTCGGACTGGCCACACATCGAGGGGATGCAGGAGCCGACCGACTGGGTCACCGAACTCCAGAAGCTGGACGCCGACTCCGTGGCGAAGATCATGGGGGGGAACGTCTCGGTCCTGAACGAGCGCCAACCCGCCCGGTGACCCCAATAGAGGAGCAGAGCCCCCAGGACGCCCTGCAGGAGGCGGCCACGACCCCGCTCGATCCCCATGTCATCGTCCTGTTCGGGGCGACCGGGGACCTGGCGGCGCGCAAGCTTTTGCCCGGGCTCCTCCATCTCGCCCAGTCGGGCATGATGCCCGAGTACCGGATCCTCGGCACGGCGCGCAGCGAGCTGACCGACGAGGAGTTCCGCCACCTGGCGCGACACGCCTGTGACCAGTACGCCACGGGAAAGATCTCGCTGCTCCAGTGGGCCGGCTTCGAGCAGAGATTGAGCTTCGTGCCGCTGTCCGCCGGCCCGGACGGGTTGGCGGCGGGTGTGGCCAGGGCCGAGGCGGAGATCGGCGGCGAGGTACGCCGCCTCCATTACCTGAGCATTCCACCGAGCGCGGCGGCAGACGTGATCGAGATGCTGGGCAAAGCGGACCTGGTGGACAGGGCGCGGATCATCATGGAGAAGCCGTTCGGGACCGACCTGGCCAGCGCCCGCGCCCTCAACGACACGGTGCACAGGATCTTCGACGAGGAGCAGGTCTTCCGCATCGACCACTTCTTGGGCAAGGAGGCGGCCCAGAACATTCTGGCCTTCCGCTTCGCCAACGGTCTCTTCGAGCCGATCTGGAACCGCGATCACATCGACCACGTCCAGATCGACGTGCCCGAGACGCTGTCAGTCGACGACCGCGTCGAGTTCTACGAGGCCACCGGCGCCTTCAAGGACATGGTGGTGACCCACCTCTTCCAGATTTTGGGCTTCATGGCCATGGAGCCCCCCACCGCCCTCGAATCGCGTGCCATCAGCGAGGAGAAGAACAAGGTCTTCAGGTCAATGCGGCCGCTCGACGTCACCCAGGTCGTCAGGGGCCAGTACGCCGGATACCGCGACATCCCGGGCGTGGCAGCGGACTCGGACACCGAGACCTTCGTGGCCCTCCGGTGTGAGATCGACAACTGGCGCTGGGCCGGGGTTCCGTTCTTCCTCCGCACCGGCAAAGAGTTGGGCGGCGGAGAGCGCATCATCTCCATCGCCTTCCGCGAGCCCCCCAAGAGCATGTTCCCGCTGGGATCGGGAGTCGGCACGCAGGGACCGGACCACCTCACTTTCGATCTGGCCGACTCGTCCAAGCTCTCGCTGTCGTTCTACGGGAAAAAACCCGGACCGGGCATGAAGCTCGAGAAGCTGAGCCTGCAGTTCGCCCTGCACGAAACCGGTCAGGATGCGGACGTGCTGGAGGCCTACGAGCGCCTCATCCACGATGCCATGATCGGGGACCACACCTTGTTCAACACGGCGGAGGGGATCGAGCGCTTGTGGGAGCTCTCCACCCCCCTGTTGGAGAACCCCCCGGCCGTACTGCCCTACGACCGGGGCTCGTGGGGTCCCGACGCCATCAAAGACCTCATCGCCCCCCGGACGTGGCGCCTCCCGTTCGAACGGCGGTGGCGCGCCTCCGCGTAGCGCGTGGTGACGCGGGCGCTCCGGGCCGTCAGTCGGACGCGGTGACCGTGCGGGCCAGAATGCCCAGCGTGGCCCGCAGCGCCCCCTCGGAAATGACCGGGAAGATCCCGGCCTCCTTCCACACCGGGTCGATGGTGGACCAGTCGTAGTACGAGGTGACCACCGTCCCCTCGTCGGTGGGTGCGAGCGTGTACCCGTAGACGTGGCCTATCGGAGGCCGGATCTCGCCGAGGATCGTCCAGGCGATCTCGCGGTCGGGCACATACGTCACGATGGTGACCGTCACGTCATAGAGGCCCATGGGGTAGTCGTTGAGCGCCTCGCGATCCATGTGCACGACGAAGCTGTCTCCGACGGCCGTGACGGGTCCGCCCGTGGAGGACATGAGCATTCCCGAACTGTCGATCGCCACATGCCCTTTGGGATCGCACAACACCGCGAAGATCGCCCCCGGATCTGCCGCGATCGTGCGCTGGACCTCCATCCGTTCCTCTGTCATCGCTGCAGTTTGCCACCTGCAGGTGTCATCGCTGCAGCTACAGGCGGGCGACCAGGGATGGTCGAGGGAGTCTGGTCACCCATGAGTGCCTCCGGTTGGACAGCCACGGGGCGACCGGTGCGCACGCGGCCTTTCGCCCGGTGCGTCACCCGCCGCAGGCGCGCGCTGTTCCACACGACGAACCCCGAAGAGAGTGCCATGGCCGCCGCGGCGACCAGCGGGTTCAACAAGCCGAACGCCGCCAGTGGGATGGCGGCCAGGTTGTAGGCACAGGCCCACGTCAGGTTGCCGTGGATCGTCCGCAGGGTCCGGCGCGAGAGGTCGATCGCAGTGGCCACGGCGCGCAGATCATCGCGGACCACGATGAGATCTGCCGCGTTGAGGGCGACATCGGTACCCGATCCGACTGCGAGCCCGAGGTCGGCTGCCACGAGAGCGGGGCCATCGTTCATCCCGTCGCCGACCATGGCCACGGAGCGGCCCTCGGCCTGCAGGCGCCGGATGACCGAGACCTTGTCGCCCGGCAGGGCGGTGGCCACGACCTCGGTGATGCCCAGCGACGCCGCGACGGCGCGGGCGGTCACCTCGTTGTCACCCGTCATGAGCACGCACCGCAAGCCGAGCCGCTGGAGCTGCCGCACGGCCGGCCCGGCCGACTCGCGGATGGTGTCCGCCACGGCGATCGAACCGACAGCGACCCCGTCGCAGGCGACGAGGACGGCCGTACGCCCCTGGCCCTCCCACTCGGCACAGCGCTCCGTCGCCGCGGAGACGCCCGAGTGCGACGTGACCCGACCGATGCTGATCCGATGGCCTTCCACCATGCCCTCGGCCCCGAGACCGGGCCGGGCCACGAACGACAGGACCTCGGGAAGCGGGCCGAGCTCCTCCGTTGCACGGGCTGCGATGGCCTGGGCGACCGGATGCTCTGACGCCTGCTCCAGAGCCCCGGCCCAGCGCATGAGCGTGCGGACGTCGCCACCGGGCATGGCTGCGACGTCGGTCACCCTCATCTTCCCCGTCGTGAGGGTGCCGGTCTTGTCCAACACGACCGTGTCGATCTGCTTGGACGCCTCGAGGGCGCGATACCCCTTGAAGAAGATCCCGGCCCGGGCGCCTTCTCCCGCCGCCACATAGAGGGCCGCCGGCGTGGCCAGCCCGAGGGCGCAGGGACAGGCGATGACCAACACCGCCAACGCCGCGGTGAAGGCCACGATGGTGGGGTAACCGAGCACGACCCAGGTGGTCCAGGTAGCCAGGGAGATCAGAAGGACAGCGGGCACGAAGACGTTGCACACCCGGTCGGCCAGGCGCTGCACCGCCGCTTTCTCGTTCTGGGCGTGCTCGACCAGCCGGAGCATCTGCGCCAGCTGCGTGTCGCGGCCGACCTTGGTGGCGCGCACGACCAGACGCCCACTGGTCGAGACGGTGCCACCCACCACGAGGTCGCCCACGGCGACATCGAGGGGCTGCGACTCCCCGGTCAGAAGGCTGCGGTCCAAAGCCGACTGGCCGAAGACGACCTCGCCGTCGGTGGCCACCGTTTCTCCGGGCCGGACGATGAAACGGTCGCCGACGCCCAGCTCCGACACGGGGCGACGACGCTCGAACCCCATCTGGTCGATCATTGCGACGTCCTTCGCCCCCACCGCAGCGAGCGCGCGGAGCGCGTGGCCCGACCGCTGCCGCGACCACGCCTCGAAGTAGCGCCCCGCCAACACGAACGTCGTCACGCCGGCCGCCACGTCGAGATAGATGGCCCCGGCCGAGCGGTGCACCAGCATGAAGAGAATGGACTGAGGGACCCGGCTCGTGTCCCGCCAGAAGATGGCGTAGAGCGACCACACCGTGGAGGCGATGATGCCCAGCGAGACGAGGGTGTCCATGGTCGAAATGCCGTGACGCGCACTACGCACGGCGGCTTGATAGAAGGGCCATGCGGCCCACGTCACCACGGGGGCGGCCAGGGCGATCATCAGCCACTGCCAGCCGGCGAAGCGCAGATTGGGCGCCACCGAGAACGCAATCGACGTGTCACACAGGGGCATGAACAGCAGGGCTGACACGAAGAGGCGCCGGCGCAGCGAACGGACCCGTTCGTCAATAGTGTCAGCATCGTCGGGCGCCCCCTCGGGACGACCCGCGTCCTGAGCCGGGAGCTCGGCGGTGTAGCCCGCTGCGGCGACCTCGGCGATGAGCCGCTCCACCGGCACATCGACCGGGAAGGTAGCCGTGGCACGCTCGGAGGCGTAGTTGACGCGAGCCTCGACCCCGTCCATCTGGTTGAGGCGCTTTTCAATGCGTGCCGCACAGGCGCCGCACGTCATGCCGCCGATGAGCAGGGACACCTCCGCCGGCTCCCGAAGGTCCGCACTGGCGGTCGACGTCACCGTTCCAACCTCTCGGAGCACGTCACGTCCAATAGACTTACAGGTAGTCGACCCAAGGGAAAGTTCGCGCTGGACAGCGGATCAGGGGGCCAAAAGGACCCGCCCGAACGACTGGCGACTCTCGATGTAGGCATGGGCGGCGGCGGCGTCGGAGAGGGGAAATACCTGGTCGATCACGACGCGGAGCTCCCGGCGGGCCACGGCGCCGAGCAGGCCGGCGATCATGGCGTGCGGGCGAGCGGACACCAGCAACTCGACGCCCAGGAAGTACCCCGACAGGGTTTGATTGTTGGGGCGCATGGTCGAGATGTCCAGATGCTCGGCCGGCGCCCGCCCGGCATCCCCGACCGTCACGCATCGGCCCCGATAGGCCAGGGCGCGGATACTGCCCTGCAACGTGGCCCCACCTACCGAGTCGACGATGACATCGATCCCCCGACCCTCGGTCAGGCGCCGCGACTCGGCCACGAAGTCGTCGCGGACATAGTTGATCCCCTCGTCGAGCCCCAGCTCCACTAGCCGGGCCAACTTGTCGTCGCTGGACGCGGTGGCGAGCACCCGGGCCCTGGCCCGCTTGGCCAGCTGGATGGCCGCGATGCCGACGCCGGAGGCGCCGGCATGTACCAGCACCGTTTCCCCGGCCGCCAGGTGGCCGAACTCGAAGAGGCAGTCGTCCGCGGTCCCCCAGGGGACGGGCACGCAGGCGGCCTCGTCGGTGGAGAGCCCGTCGGGAATCCCCCAGGCAAAGTTCTCGGGAGTGGCCCGTAATTCGGCGTGGGATCCGTCGATGCCGACCGTGACTGCCCGCTGGCCCACCACGAAATGTTCCACCCGCTCCCCGACGGCGATCACGGTGCCGGCGCATTGGTACCCGACCACGTGGGGCACGGTGCGCATCTCCCCACCCAGTCGATTGAGTGTGTCCCCGCCTTCGATGCTGATGGCCTCGACCTTGATCAGGATCTCGGTGTCGCCGACGGACGGGTCGGGCACTTCCTCGTAGCTGAAGACATCCGGGGTTCCCGTGCGGCGATAGACCGCTGCCTTCACGCGGCCGGTCCGCCGGGGGTGTTGGCGGGCTGCGGCCGGAGGCCGTCGCAGACAATGGTGAGGATCGCCTCGGGCAGGCCGGCCGTCTGTGGATGGTCGGAGGCGACACAAGTGGCTCCGACCAATGAAAGCACCACCGCTGAGGAGACATCGCTCCGGACGGCACCGGCGCGTTGGGCCGCGTCGACGAGCTGGCTCACCGCCTCTTCGAGGTTCCGCTTCGACGGAGCCACCGCCAGTTCGATCTCGACGCCGGCACCGAGTAGAGCCTGGATCAGATCCCGCTTGGAGGTGCTCTCCTCGACCAGGTGGGCCAAGAATGCGAAAAAGGCGGCTCCGGGGTCGTCGGACTCGATCCGGGCGCGGGCATCGTCGGCGATGCCGTCGATACGGCCGATGAGGATCGCCTCGAACAGCTTCTCCTTGGTCGGGAAGTGGCGGTAGAGCGTGCCCACCCCCACCCCGGCCTTCTCGGCGATGAGGTCGACCGGGACCGAGATGCCCTCGGCCGCGAAGACCGCCTCCGCCGCCTCGAGGAGCCGGGCCCGGTTGCGCTGGGCGTCCGCCCTGAGCGGCCGCGACTCGTCCCCACACACGTCATCGGCGCACGGCACGTCAGTTGCAGGCTTGGGTCGCACGAAATCTTCCTCCCCCATTGACAAACGGAGCTTACGTTCCGTATAGTCTAACTGGAACCAGCCCTCCGATTGTATGGCAAACGGGTGAGCAAAGCGAGAGCTTCGTGATCCCGCCCCCCGGAGCGTCCACACGACATACCAGGAGACCCCCATGACGACCACGCTCGACCTCGAACGCACGGAAGCGGAGCATCCGGCCCCGCTCGACCCGAAGCGGTTCCGCGCCCTGGTGGTCATCGCCATCGCCCAGTTGATGGTGGTGCTGGACAGCGCCGTCGTCATCATCGCCCTGCCCTCGGCCCAGCGTTCGCTGCACATCTCCACCGCCAACCGGCAGTGGATGCTGACGGCCTACACCCTCTCCTTCGCCGGCCTCCTCCTCCTCGGCGGCCGCCTGGCGGACTACCTGGGTCGCAAGCGCATGTTCATCGTCAGCTTGATCGGCTTTGCGGCCGCGTCCGCGTTGGGCGGTCTGGCCGTGAACTCGGCCATGCTGTTCGGCGCCCGCGCCCTGCAGGGGGCCTTCGCGGCGATCATGGCGCCGGCGGCGCTGTCGCTGCTCACCGTGGCCTTCACCGAGCCCAAGGAGCGGGCCCGGGCCTTCGGCGTCTACGGCGGGATTGCCGGTGGGGGTGCGGCGATCGGCCTCATCCTGGGCGGTGCGCTGACCCAGTACGCCTCATGGCGCTGGACGCTGCTGATCAACGTCCCCATCGCCATCGTCGCCGCCGTCATCGCCGTCCCCTTCCTCACCGAGAGCAGGAGCCCGACCCGCCACGGCTACGACATCCCCGGTGCGGTCACCGTGACCGGCGGGCTCCTCGCCCTCGTCTACGCCTTCACCAAGGCCGGCTTGGACGGGTGGTCCTCGACGCCCACCCTGGCGCTGTTCGGCGTGGCCGCGGTGCTGCTCACGCTGTTCGTCCTCATTGAGCAGAGGGTCGAGCACCCGCTCCTCCCCCTGCGCATCGTCCTCGAGCGCAACCGAGGCGGTTCGTTCCTCGCCTCGCTCCTGGTCGGAACCGCCATGCTGGGGACCTTCCTTTCCCTGACCTACTACTTCCAGGGGACGCTGCACTACTCGGCCATGAAGAGCGGCCTGGCCTTCGTGCCGTTCTCGGTTGGCGTGATTCTGGGTGCGACGGTGGCCAGCTCGCTGATGCCCCGCTTCGGTCCCCGCTTCGTGATCCTGCTCGGCCTGATCATGGGGGCGGTCGGGCTCGGGTGGTTCACCCTCCTCAGCGTGCACAGCGCGTACACCACCCTCGTCCTCCCGGCCGAGCTGATCGTGAGCATCGGCATGGGGCTCTCCTTCGTCGCCTTGAGCAGCACGTCGTTGATCGGCGTGGCACCGGCCGACGCCGGTGTGGCCAGTGCCTTGGTCAACTCCACCCAGCAGACCGGCAGCACCATGGGTGCGGCGCTCATCAACACCATCGCCACCGGCGCCACGGCGGCCTACCTGGCCGTGCACGGGAAGTCGGCGGCGGCGGAGGTGGCCGGTTCGATCCACGGCTACACCACGGCGTTCCTGTTCAGCGCCATCGTTCTCGCCGTGGCGGCGGTGTCGGCGTTCCTGCTCATCAGGGCCCCGAAGTCCGCCCTCACCGAAGACACGCGAGTTGCTGGCGGTTCCCGCCCTCTGAGCCACGCTCACCCACCCTTCAGCGGTGGTGCGGCTCGGAATGGTCCCAATCGCCCAACAGCGTGCGCAGTGCGGTGAGGAGGAGGAGGGGCTGGTCGAGCATGGCATGGTGGCCGGCCTCGGGGATCTCGATCACCGGGGTGACGCGGCCCAGCTTCTCGAACATGGAGGCGCCGATGTCCGGCGTCACCAGGCCGAACTCCGAACGCAAGAGCGCCAGCCGGCACCCGACATCGGCCAGGTAGGCCTCGGCGAGGGAGCCCAGGCCGGCGCCGAACTGCTCGAACACCCGGCGGTCGAATTTCCATTGCCAGCCGCCGGGCACCGGCTTGAGAGAGTGGCGCGCCACGAAGTCCACCATGTAGTCGAGATAGTTGTCCTGGGCGGGGACCGTGCGGAAGTGGCGCACCGCATCCTCGAAGTCCGGGTACGTGCGCGGGATACCGAACGCCTCGCGGAGGCGATAGGCGCTGATCTCCGGATCCAAGCGGGCCACCGGTGAGTCGCACACGATGGCGGCGTCGACCTCATCGCCGTGGCGGGCCGCGGTGGCGATGGTGACGAAGCCACCCATACTGTGGCCGATGACGACGGGCGGTCCGCTCATCCGGGCATCGGCGGCCACCGCGACCACTTCATCCGTCCACTGATCGAGCGCATACCGTTCCCGGTGATCGCTGTCGCCATGCCCGGAGAGGTCGAGCGCCGCCACACGGAACTCCCGGGCGAACGTGGCGGCCACCGGACTCCACCAGTGCGCATGGGCGCCGCCGCCGTGCACGAAGACCAGGCCCCGCCGGCCCGGTTCACCCCAGGCCAGGTAATGGATGGATGCCCCCGCCACCTCCACCCGCTCGTCGGAACCGGGAACGGCGACGGCGCGGGAGAACCACGCCGGAGCGCCATCGCCCGCCACAGGCTCCTTGCTCACCACTCGGGGGCCGGCAAGATCTAGTCGCCCAGCGACGAAATGGCGTATTCGGGACAGTTGGCGATGGCGAGGTTGGCCCTGTCCACCAATTCGGGGGGCACCTCGTCGACGAGGACCGACGCCTGGCCGTAGTCATCGACCGCAAAGAGTTCCGGAGCCAGGGCGAAACACCGGGCGTGACCCTGGCACTTGTCGGCGTCGATGCGGATCTTCACGGGAACACCACCGGGAGCACCCGAGGTCCCCTGACCTGACCGCCGGCCCACAAGACTTCCTTGCCTTCCTCCAACGCGAAGCTCGGTATGGCCGAGAGCCACTCGTCGAGGGCGACACGTAGCTCCATGCGGGCCAGGTTGGACCCGGCGCAGCGGTGAATGCCCGATCCGAATGCCACATGGCGGTTGAGGACGCGGTCGAGCAGAACGGCGTCGGGGCTCTCGAATACCTCGGGGTCGCGATTGGCCGCAGGGAAACTCATCAGAACCTTGTCGCCCGCCTTCATGGGACAGCCCCCGTATTCGAGGTCCCCGGTGACGACGCGAGCCATTGTCACCGGTGCGAAGGCCCGCAGGAGCTCCTCCATGGCCGTCTCCATCAGATCGGGCTCGGCCCCGAGGCGTTTCTGATCCTCGGGATGTCCGGCCAAGTACCACAGGGACGACCCGATGGCACTCCACGTCGTGTCGACACCGGCGATCAAGACGAGGGCGGCCATGCCCAGAACGATGCCGTCGTCGAGCGGGGCGCCGTCGACTTCGGCCCCGAGGAGCTCACTCAGCAGATCATCCCCGGGAGCCCGGCGACGTAGGTCCAGCTGCGATTGGAAGTACGTCAGGAGTTGGTCGGCGCCGTGGGACCGCCGCGTCTCGTCGTCCGCGAACTCGAGGACGTCGCGCACCCACCCGGTGAACTCGTCGGACATCTCGCTGGACACGCCGAGAATGCGGGCGATCACGCGAACCGGTATCTGCTGGGCGTAGTCGACCGCAGCATCCGCATGCCCGGTGTCGACGAACTGGGCCAGAAGGCCCCGGCAGAGCTGGCGGGTCAGGGGTACATAGCTCTCCACGCGTCGGTGGGAGAACCAGGGCAACAGGAGACGGCGGGTCCAGGTGTGCAGTGGCGGGTCGGACGAGATGGGGGGCAGCCCGTACTCGAGTTGCGCATCGCCTTCCTCGCCGGAACCCATCGGGATCACCGCCACCTTGAGCGAGCTGAAGTGCTCTATGTCGTGCGCCATGGCCGTGACGTCGTGGTAGCGGGTGGGGAGCCAGGTACTCCCCCGTCGATCGGTGTGCGCGATCGGGCAAGCGGTCCGCAGGTCGTCCCAGATGCCGAAGGGGTCGGCGACATAGGCCGGGTCGAGGACGTCGAAATCACTGCTCCAGTCGCTCACCGGCGCTGTTCGTGGCATCGGGATCCCCCAATCGGGCCGGCGACGGAGGTCGGCCTGCTCTGCCGTACTTTACCCAGCCGGCTCGAGGGCGTAGACAAGTGAGACCTGCGCCGTCTGGGTCTGCTGGCCCGAGGAAGATCGGGACCTCCGCCGCACTGGCGTCTCCCGCCGCCGACGGGCCGAAGTCGGGCGTCGCGGCCGGTGACTGGTCGGTCAGGGTGCACACCGGCCCGAGTGATCGTCCGGCCGCCCGGGCCAGCGCACGTGCATGCGCCTCGGCCTCCGACGCGGCCCGGGCCCGGGCCCGGTCCTGACCGAGGCTGGGGTCGGCCGACGAGAACCCGATCGATTCGATCCGCAGGGCGTTGCCGGCGGACACCCACCACGGCGTCGATGATCGAACCCGACTTCGAGATATCCCGCAAGGTGGCCGTGACCGTGGTGTCGACCTCGTAGCCGGTCACGGTCGGGATCCCTCTGGGGTAGGCGTACTGGGGCTGGAGCGAGAGGCCCGACGTCGAGATGTCCTTGGCCCGCACTCCCCCCGCCTCGAACGTCGTGAGCGCGGCGGCCGCCTCGGTGTCGTCGCTCGCCAGCGCCGTGGCCGCGCTCGCACCTCCCGCATCCACCTGCACCACGACGGTGAGGAGGTCAGGCGAGACGCTCGCCTGTCCGGTACCCACCACGGACAGCTTCGGAGCCGTCGGGCCGCACGACGCCTCTCTGGAGGGGCCGGGCCCGGGACGGGTGAGCGTGAGCCCAAGTGCGACACCAGCGACGACCACCGCCAGCCCCACCGCCACGACGAGCAGCGCCGTCCCGGACGGGCGGCGGCCCTTCCCTGCCGGGCCCGGTCCCGCGACATCACGACGTGCTCCGCTCTCCTCTGGCATCTCGAAGATCTCCTTGGCTGGCCCGGCAGACGGAACGTGGCGTGCCGCCCAGGCCAATTGACGCCGCGGCCACCCGGTTGGTTCGCACCGGGTCGGCCCGGCACGCCGCCAAGGTCACGGTGAGGTCGCTGCGAGCGGCCCCGGGGTGGGCCCGGGGGCCGCCTAAGCGCCCGTAAAACGAGGCTCCCGGCGCGCCGCGCTCGCCGCCAGGCCTTCGGCGAAGTCCGACGAGCGGCGCAGCCGCTCCTGCTCGGCGCATTCGTGATCCATGGCGAGGCGGAGCCGCTCGACGAGTCCCTGGCGCAGGGTGGCACGGATGGACCGCACCGCCAACGGACCTGCTGCGGACAGAGTGGCGGCATAGGACGTGGCGGCCGGGATCAGGGTGTCATCGTCGACCAGCTCGTCGCAGAGGCCGAGGTGCACGCGCTTCCTCCCCTTGCACCCGGCGGCCCGAATACAGAAGGTCTGCGGCTCGCTGCTCACCCACCACCCGGGGCAGCGTGACCGTCAGACCAAATCCGTGATGAAAACCCAGCCGTGAGAAATTGGCGGCGAAGCGACTCCCGGGGGTGGCGATGCGGAAGTCAGCCGACAAGGCGAGACCGAGTCCCCCGCCGATCGCCCCGCCCTGCACTGCGGCGACCACGGGAAGCGGCGCGGCAAAGATACGCAGGGCGTTGCGGTAGAGCGCGGCGATGTCCTGCTCCTTGTTGTTGGCAAAGTCGAGACCGGCACAGAAGTGCTTGCCCTCGGATCGCAGGACGATCGCCCGGCAGCTGGTACCTGCCGCCAGCTCTTCGTAGGCGTCGGCCAGGGCTCCGAGCAGCGCGGTGTCGAAGAAATTGTTGGGCGGGCGATGCAGGCAGACCGCCCACACGTGTTCCCCGACTGCATCGACGGATACCTCGCTCACCGGCCCTCCTCTTCGAGGCTGCGCCAATAGATCACGGCGTCCTCCCCGTCCACGGCGGCCGGTATCCGGCCTACCTCCCGAAAACCCAAGCGCGCGGTACATGTGACGGGCCGGGTTGGATGCAAAGACCAAATTGAACTGCATGGCGTCGAATCCGAGCCGGCGCGCCTCGTGAAGCGAGTGCTCGACCAGCCGGCGCCCCAACCCATGGCCGCGGTGCGGCTCGAGAACGAAGTAACCCGCATTCGAGATGTGCGCCGCTCTCCCCACGAAATTGGGCTTGACGTAGTACGCCCCGACCAACCGCCCGCCGAGGCGGACGATCCACACCGCCGAAGTGTGCGCGATCCAGTACTCGTCGAACGCCTCCCGGGTCAACGGGGGCTCGTGGGGGAACCCGGCTCCGGAGTCGACGATCTGGGTATAGGCCGCGAAGAGCTCGTCGTGGTCTCGCGCCCCCGCCCGGCTGATCTCTGCCGGTGCCGCGACCACCTCCTCCGCGCTCGTCACCCCGGCGTCGCCGCGTCCGCGTCCTGCGCTACCGCGGTGGGCGCGCTGGCGGCGAAGCCCACGGACCCGGATCCCGGGCGAACCGCCTCGATCGGATCGCGGAGATCGTCGATGTAGCCCAGTGCGTAGGCGCCCCGGGCGTACCCCATCAACCTGAGGAGGTCGACCGGGAGGGTTTCGGCCACCTCTCTGGGCACGGAGATGTACTGGTTCTCCTCCTGGCGCAACCAGGCCACGTTGTAGGTGATGTTCACCCCGACGCGGGTCGTCTCGGCCTGGTTCGCCCCGCCCCCGTGGTACACGCCCCCAGAGTAGAAGAGCGCAGAGCCGCGCTCCATCTCCGCCGGGACAGTGTCCGAAGCCGCGAAGATCACGCCGTCCTCGGCCCGATTGCTTCCGGGCACCACGCGGGTCGCACCGTTTTCCTCGGTGAAGTCGGTCAGGGCCCAGATGATGTTGCACTGCACCTCGTAGTCGTTGGGGAAGGGAAAGAAGTCAAAGGCCCATCGGTCCCGGTGCAGCGGCTGGGGTCCCTGGCCGGGGCCGATGGCGATGGCCTGGGTGAGGTGGAGCTGGAAGTTGGTGGCGTGCGACAGGACGAGGGCCGTCGTGGCCAGGGCCAGAGGATGCATGATCAACTCACGGCTTGACGTCGAACGGGCGATCAGCGCACCGGTGCGGCGCGTCAAGCGGCCACTGAAATCGTCGGGGCCGACAGGGGTATCGGCCAGCCAGGGTCGCAATTCCTCCCCGATCCGCTCCATGAGCGGGAGCGGGGCCAAGCCGTCGACGATGACGGCGCCGTCCGCCGCCACCGCGGCGGCCACCTCCTCCGGTGCGGCCGTGCGGGTCAGGTGCGCCAGCGCCACCGTCACCTCCTCTCCTCGACCACGGTGCTCAGACGCGATCATTGACGGGCCGGACCGAGCGCGCAACACCCCGGGGTGATATCGACGCCCAGGGGTCCCTCAGCTCGGCACGACCCACAACCAGATCGCCAATCCCAATCCCGAGCAGGCCACCGACACCCTGAGCAGATCTGTCGGCACCCGTCGCGTCGCGGCAGGCCCGACCAGGCTCCCGGCCAGCAGCCCCACGGCCAATGGCACCGCAGCGGCCCAGTCGACGGGCCCGAACAGGGCGAAGCCGACCGCCGCGACGATGTCGGCCACGCCCAGGATCACGTTCTTGAGCGCATTGGCCCGCGGGAGGTGCTGATCGACCGTCAGCAGGAGCAGGGCGAGGACCATGACCCCGGAGCCGGCACCGAAGTAGCCGCCGTAAACGCACACCGCGAACAGCCCGCCCGGGAGCAGATAGCGGTCGCTGCGGGCGGCACGGCCCTCCCGCCAGGTGGAGATGCGCGGCTGCAGGAGCAGGGCCAGTGAGCCGAAGGCCAACAGAAACGGGACGATCCGCCCGAAGACGTGTGCGGGCGTGCCCAACAGCAGCGCCACTCCGACGGCACCACCGGCTGCAGCCAGGAGGGCCCACCGCCGGACCCATGGCCATTGCCCACGCAACTCGGGCCGTGAACCCAATGCCGCTCCGGGCATGCACGTCACGAATGCCACGGCCTGGGTGACGTTCGCCGGCAACGGAGGGATGCCGACCGCGAGCAGCGCCGGATACGAGATCAGCGACGTGATGCCGCCCGCAGACCCCACCGCGCCAGCCAGGGCTCCCGCCGCCAGCAGGAACACGTCGTCAGCGGGCGAAGTCACGGTGCCGCGACGCTAATGGGGATCGACCACCTCCCCGAGAGGGGCCAATGCCGGCGCCGATCTGGGAGCGCCCGGCGCAGCCTGCGACGCCGGAGGGCCGGCGGACTAGCCGTCGAATTCGGTGAGGTACCTGACCGGGTGGTTCGCCCCGAGCTCGGAGAAGCGCTCGTTGAGAGCGTGCGCGATCACGTCGCGGTCATACGGGGAGGGAGGCGAGTGCTCCCGAGAGGTAGGCCTCCAACTCGAACCCCGTACTCATCCCACCCATTTCGAAGTAGCGCAACCACAACTCGCTGTGGGAGAGCCCGGCCTCCTGCCGGTAGGAATCGAGTAGATCCCGTGCCTCGGTACCCGGATCGATCATGTCGCGTCCCCTTCGACCCCCCGTTCCGATCGGCGCACGCGAGAGCACGATCGCCTCGGCTCGGGATCGCAGCGTCGTCCCCTCGCGCAACGAGTGCCGTAGGAGGGAGTTGAAGGCAACTTCCTCTTTGATGCCCTGCCGCTCCATGATGATCCCCTTGGCCAGGGAGAGCACTTCCCGGCTCCGCAACGCCTCCTGGAACCGGATGGCCATTTGCCGGTCACTCACATCGATATGGGCATCGCACAGGATGACCGATGCCTTTTCGGCGAAGGTCGCGGCGGCCTGCTGGTCCTTGACCTGGAAGGTCGACGCGGTGCGCGAGTAGATATTCAGCGCGCCGACGGGTTGGTCGAAGGCGCGCAGCGGCGAGGACAGGATCGCCTTGATCCCGAGTGCCCGGGCCCGGGGAGTGAACGCAGGCCAGCGGGTCTCGGTGTCGAGCGATTCGGCATGGAACCAGTGCCCCTTGACGGACGCATCGACGCAGGGGCCCTCGCTCGTGGCGTACTGGTCCGCATCCATCGCCAAGATCGTCTGGTCGCTGGCCGCCACCGTCGAGAGGACGCCGTGCCGCAGGAGCGACACGCTGACACCGTCGGCGTCACCGATGTTCGTGAGGGCCAGCTCGACCACGAGACTGAGCGCGCCGTCGACCACGTCGGGATCCGTCGGCAGCCCCGCCACCCGGCGGAGATCCTGCGTCGACAGGCTCGATCCGAACCGCTGCGACACCACATCAACCCCGTCGAGCTGCTCGGGTCCGAGATGGGCGCTCCCCGGCAGAGCCCGTTCGATCCGGGCCTCCTCGACCATCCCCAAGAGGTGGCTCATCAGGGCCGAAGGTGACTGGATGCTCAGCGGAACGCCCCTGGCGGCCAGACGCCGCTCGGCGTCGGCGATGATGACCAATCCTGCGGCCCCTATGAAGGACAGCTCCGCCAGTTCCAGCACCACGGAAACGGGCTCCCGATCGATGGCGGCGTCGAGCACCGCCGCCAGCTCGGACGCCGCCACGTCGTCGACAGTGCCCCGCAGCGAGACGAGCGCGTCCCGACCCTCGAAGTTGGTGACCGCTCCGAATGGGGGGCTCATGGATTGCTCGAAGGCACGGCTCTGCACCTCGTGCTCGGAAGCCGACATCCCCACGGGCACAACCGGCAGTCGGTCCTAAGGAAAGGGGAGAAGCGGGACCTCGGGACCAGTGGATGCAGTGGGGCGGCGGCTCACGGATCCCTCACTGTCGAAGGGTGCTGCTCTGGCACCAATGGTACTCCCCATTTCCGAATGGGGGAAGCGTTCCGAGAACCCGGAGAGGGGAGGGTTAGGGCGCGTGACGGCGCTCACGAACCCGGGGCCCCCGCTCAGGTGGACGGTTGCCAAGGAGGCAGGCCGAACCGTTCGCGGATGCTGACCTGCACCTCCTCGACCGAGCGGGTGGCGTCAATGGTGGCCACGAACTCTTTGCGCTCGAAGATCGCGATCAGGGGCTTGGTCTCTTCGTGGTAGTCCTTCAGGCGGATCGCCAGCGCCTCCGGGTTGTCGTCGGCACGTGCCATCAGTTTTCCCTGGCAGATGTCGCAGACGCCTTGGCGAAGGGGCCGGTGTGCAATGAGGTTGTAGTCCAATCCGCACTGTGCGCACAGCCGCCGGGCCATCACCCGGCGCGTGACTTCCTCGTCGGGCAGGTTGAGGTTGATGACCCCGTCGATGTCGTAACGCTCGAGGAAGAACTCGGCCTGGCGCGCCGTGCGGGGAAAGCCGTCGATGACGAAGCCGAAATTCCAGTCGTGATCGGCCAGGCATTCACCGACGACGGATTCGACCAGATCGTCGTCCACCAGCTTGCCGCTGGCCGTGATGCGTTTCACCTGCGCCCCGAGCTTGGTGTGATGCTGCACGTTCCACCGGAAGATGTCGCCGACGCTGAAGTGCTCGAGGTCCAAGTCATCGGCCAACAACTTGGCCTGGGTCCCTTTCCCGCTCCCCTGGATTCCCATGATGATGAACTTGCGCATGCCCCGCCACTCCTCCGAGTGTCCGGTACGAGGTGGTTCGTCCGGTCCCACGGGGGAGCGTAACGATCGGATCGCCGCCCATGGTTGCGGACGCGTTAACTCCGGCTGCGGGACGGCGATCGAGAAGTCCGATGAGGACCCGGGGCAGCGTGCAGCAGGGCATCGGTGACGAGTACCGACCCCACCCCCACGGCCGCGCCCCCCAGGGCGTCTGTCGGAGTCGGCCGGCAGGCAGCACGATCGCCCCAGGCATCGAGCCGGTTGGGCCAGGGCCGGCGCACGAAGAGGACGCCGGCAACTGCCGCGGCGCCGAGCAAGAGGGCGCCCGCTCCCAGTTCTGCGGCCGTTCCGATCGGCCGAACGGAGGGGCGGCCCCGCAGGGCACTGCCGCGTCGAGGGACTCTCGATACCGGTCTGAGAAAGCAGCACTGTGCGTCCCACCCTAGGAAGGCGACCACACGGATGGGCTCATTCGGGAGGATGATTCGATGTGGGCCGCTCGGCCGGAGGTCGATGCCGCGAGTCGCCGGACTGACCGAGTTCCACCCACTCGGTGATCCGGACCGTCTCGAGCAGTCGACGATCGTGGCTCACCAGCAGGAGCGTCCCCTCCCACGCTTCGAGGGCGCCTTCCAGCTGTTCGATCGCCGGAACATCCAGATGGTTGGTGGGCTCGTCGAGGACCAGGCAGTTCGTCCCGCGCCCGACGAGGAGAGCCAGCTCGGCCCGGGTTCTCTCCCCCGGAGACAGCGAGGCCGCGGCCCGAAGTACATGAGAGGCCCCGAGGCCGAACTTGGCCAGGAGCGAGCGCGCTTCGGACTCGGGTGCCTTCGGGCCGAGCGCGGCCATGAACGCACCGAGCAGGGTGGAATCTCCCTCGGAGAAACGGCGGCGTTCCTGCCCCAGCTCACCCACGACGACCGAAGGGCCGGTCCAGAGCGCACCCGACGTGAGGACGACCCGCCCCAGCAGGGCGGCGAGGAGCGTCGACTTCCCGCTTCCATTGGGACCAACGATGGCAAGTCGGTCGGCCCAGCGCACCTCCAGATCCATCGGGCCGAGCTTCCACTCGCCCCGATGGATGACCGCACCCGACAGGCGGGCCACGACGTCACCGCTGCGACGGGCCATCGTCAGGTCGAGATGCAGATCCCACGCTTCCCAAGGCTTTTCGACGGGCTCGAGCCGCGCCAGGGCCTTTTCGGTGATCCGGACCTTCGAGGCCTGCTTCTCAGTGCGATTGAGCCGGAAATCCCGTTGGGCCTTGTCCCCGTCCTTCGGATTGCGCCGCTCTTTCGAGGCCCCGCGTGTCGCCCACTCCCGTTGGGAGCGTTCGCGGGCGCGTAACCGGTCCCGCTCGCCCACGTAGCCCTGGTACGCCTCCTCGGCATGGCGCCGGGCCGTTGCCTTGGCCTCGACGAAGCCGGCAAAACCCCCTCCGTATGTCGTGACCCGATGCGACACCTCGTCGATGTCGACCACGGCGGTGACGATCCGTTCCAGGAAGGCCCGGTCGTGACTCACGACGACCAGACCGCCCCGTCGCCTCGAAAGGAAGTCCTCGAGACGATCGAGACCATCGAAGTCGAGATCGTTGGTCGGCTCGTCCAGGAGGAGCAGATCGTGGCGCGCCAGCAGGAGGGCGGCCAAAGACGATCGAGCCCGTTGCCCCCCCGAGAGCGACGCGGTCGGGAGCTCGAGGAGGCGGGAGGGGAGCCCGAGGTCGTCGAGCACTCCCGCGGCGCGCGCCTCGAAATCGGGAGCGCCGAGGGCCAGGTAGCGCTCGAGCGCGAAGGAGTACCGGTCTTCGGAAGCCGGCCCGGCCGTGGCAAGCGCCTCGCCGGCCGCCTCGAGTTCGGCGGCGGCCTCGGCGATACCGGTCCGGCGAGCCAAGTAGTGGGACAGGGTTTCGGAGCTGTGGGCCTCGGGCTCCTGCGCCAGGTAGGCGATCGTCGAGCCCGGCGGCGTCACCACGACACTTCCCGAATCGGGCGCCTCGACCCCGGCCAGGATTTGCAGAAGGGTCGACTTTCCGACCCCGTTCGGACCGACGACGCCGACGCGATGCTCGGCACCTACGGTGAGGTCGACGTCGGTGAGGATTCGGGTCGCCCCGCGATCCTTGGAGATCCGGTGGGCAACGACGGTGACAGGCAGGGGTGGCAAAAGAGTGGGGCATGGCGATCTCCGGGTGGTCTCGGGCGGACGGGGCTCGAAAACGGAGATCAGATATGCACGCCGCAGATGCTACTTCCCGGCGGCGGACGGCGCCGGACCTCGAGCGACCGCAGACTCAGGGCGATTCGAGATCTGACATCGTGAAGAGGGCGTGTAGCTCGATCGCCTCGGCACCGACCCTGTCGGCGCCACCCGCCTCCCGGTCGATCACGCACAGGGCGTGCGCCACTACGGCGCCTTCGGCCCGGAGGTCCTGGGCCGAGAGGAGGATCTGACCCCCGGTCGTCACCACATCCTCGACGATGAGCAAACGCAAGCCGCGGATGTCGCCCCCTTCGCACGTCTTCTCCGTGCCGTACTTCTTGGCCTGCTTGCGTACGAAGAACGTCGGCAACCCGGTTCGGGCCGACAGCATGGTGGCAATGGGGACTCCGCCCAGTTCGAGCCCCGCCAGGCCGTCGGTCCCTGAAGGGACGAGCGGAGCCAATTCCTCGACAATCGCCGCCAACAGCGACGGATCTGACTCGAAGCGGTACTTGTCGAAGTAACGATCGGCCGTGCGTCCCGAACGCAGGACGAACGTCCCCGTCAAATGGGAGGCGGCGAAGACTCTCGAGGCCAGGGTCATGACCCCATTCTGCTCGCCGCACGCCTTGGGGCATGCTGCACGGATGGATGAACCCTTCCCTGCACCTACCCGGCCGGTGGGTTCACGCGCCGACGTGTTCCTCGGGTACCTCGACTACTTCCGTTCGAAGGTACTGGAAAAGGTGACCGGCTTGCCGGAATCAGAGCGACGCCGCAGCCGGTTGCCCTCGGGTTGGACACCGGTCGAACTTGTCAGGCATCTGACGTTCGTGGAGATGCGCTGGCTCGAATGGGGCTTCGAGGGCCAGCAGGTGGCCGAACCATGGGGCGACAGCCGCGACGAGCACTGGTACGTCCCGCCCGAAGAGCCGCTCAGCCAGTTGACCGCGGCGCTCGTGGCCCAAGGCGAGCGGAGCCGAGCCGTGATCGAGTCCCACGACCTCTCCGAAATCGGTCAACCGGGTCCTCGATGGAGCGGCGCCGACCCGCCGACGCTCGAACGAATTCTGTTCCATCTGCTGCAGGAGTATGCCCGTCACGTGGGCCACTTGGACATCGTCGCCGAGCTGGTCGACGGGTCGGTCGGCGAGTAACGCACGTCCAGGCGCTCAGGACCGCCTGGACGTACCGGTGTGTGCTCGGTCTCTTCTTCGTCGTGTACGAGGGGGCTACGGCTCAACACGACCACGCTGATCACCAGCAATGCGACGGCCAGGATCTCGCCGATGAAGGCCAGCGGGGCGTGGTTCAGCCGTTCTCCGAAGAGCACCACCCCGAGCGTGCTGGCGACCAACGGGTCGACAATCGTCAGACCAGGCTGCGAGGCGGCGAGCGAACCGGCTTGGAAGGCGTTCGAGGCCAGGAACATGGCTGCGGCACCCGAGAGAAGCAGCACATAGGGGGACCAGTTCAAGAACACGCCCGATGGCCCTTGCGAGAGATGCGTGCTGAGTTCCTTGATGACGGCGGCCACGAACCCGAAGCCCGTCGCCGCGGCGACGCCGAGGAGCGCGGCCTTTCGACCGGGGCTCGGGCGGCCGCCCCGCCGGGACGGGAGGTAGGCCAACGCGCTCAAGCCGCCGGCCAGCGCGTACGTCGAGATTCCGGCCAGCACCCACATGGACATGCTGGAGTGGCTGTGACCTCCCGAGGGTCGAGCCAGGGCGAGAAAGGCGCCCAGCCCGATCACCATGCCGAGCGCCGACAGCCAGTCCCGCCCGTGCACACGATGGGGGTCGTGGATGGCGATCACCGCGAAGACGATCACCAGCTCGGTGGCGATAAGCGGCTGGACCACCGTCAGGCTCCCCACCCGCAGAGCTGCCACCTGGAAGACAAAGCCCAGGATCATGCTGGCGAGGCCGACGAACCAGGCCGGTCGCTTGAGGAGGTAGCCGACGAGGCGCCAACTGAAGCTCATGCGCTCCGGGGCACGCGCGGCGGCACTGCGCTGCGCCACCGACGCCGTCGCCGTGAAGCCGCTGGCGATCAGCGCGAGCACGATCACCCGGGCCGTCATGGCCTCGTCCCGCTGCTCTGCTTGGAACCCTGCTGCCCCACTCTTGTTGCAACACAGTCGGCCCACGAACTCTTCCCAGACTGCCAGGTCCGAGGGCACCGGGGCGCCGTCGGTAAGGTGTCCACGTGGCATTCGAGCAACTGCCGTGAGCGACGAAGCCGCGCCATTCCCGCGCCGAGAACTCGAACGACTAGGCCTCTACGATCCGGAAGCCCGCCGACGGAGCCGAGCGCCTCGAACTCATCCGCTACGTCATGGCGCTCGGCGCCACCGTAGAGGAGGTGGCCGCCTCCTCCAATCTCGGAGAACTGGCACTCGAGCTGAATATGCGTCCTCGCGGGCCGCTCACCCTCGGGAAGGTGCTCGAGCCGTTGCCCATCGAACCGGACACGGCGAACCGCTTGCTCACGGCCTTGGGGATGACGACCGACGTCGATCAGCCGATCACGGCGGAGGAGGGCGAGACCATCCAGCTCTTCGTCGCCAGCCTGGGACTGCTCGGCGAGGAGGCCGCCGTACAACTGGCGCGGGTCACCGGCTCCGCCATGGCAAAGGTGGCCGAGACCCTCGTCGGAGATTTCCGCATTCAGGTGGAGCTTCCTCGTCTCGAATCGGGAGTTCGCTACATCGACGTCGTCAAGGAGTACTCGGACATCATCCACTCGCTCCTCCCCGCGTTCGTCCGCAGTCTCGATGCGCTGTTGCGACAGCAGATCCTGGCCGTGGCGAAGCGGATGTGGTCGACCGACGAGGAGCATTCAACCGTGACCTTGTGGCGTACCGTCGGATTCGTCGACCTGGTCGGGTACACCGAAGTGACCGGTTCCCTCTCGGCGCGGGAGCTCGCGGCCGTGCTCATCGACTTCGACGAGCGCACCGCCCGAGCCGTGCGGCAGGGGAACGGGCAGGTGGTCAAGATGATCGGCGACGAGGCCATGTTCGTCACGGAGGACCCGGCAGACGCGTGTCAGATCGCCCTGGACCTCGTGGCCGCCTTCGGCGAAGACCAGACGCCTCCGGTCCGCGTCGGGCTGGCCACCGGCGAGATGGTTTCGGTGCTCGGTGATCTCTACGGGCCCGATGTCAACCTGGCCGCGCGCCTCGTCACCGTCGCCGAGCCCGAAACGGTGGTGGTCTCGCAACGGACGCAGGAGGGCGCACCCGGATTCCTCTTCCACGCTCTTGCGGCTCGCACCGTGAAGGGCTTCCCGGACTCGATCACTCCTTTCCAGCTGGTGTCCTCACATGGCGCCACCTAGGTCCTGCGGCTACCGTCACCGCAGGCGGTCGACCGACCCGGGAAGGAGCCACCGATGAGCGAGCAGGCCGATGCCACCATTACGGAGGACGGTGCCATCATCACCGTGACGTTCGACCGGCAGAAGAAGCTCAACGCGATCAACACGGAGATGTCGGCGGCCTTGTGGGAGGCAACGAACGCGTTGGCCGACCGCGACGACCTGCGTTGCATGGTGATCACCGCCAAGGGGCCTTACTTCACGGCCGGCATCGACCTGATGACCACCGTCGGCAACCGCCCCGGAAATCCAGAGACGGAGCATCTCCATCCCGGCTGGAATTTTCGCCGTAACTACCGGAGCCATCATCTTCTCTACGACGAATTCGAATCGATCGAAAAACCGATAATCCTGGCGGCACAAGGGCACTGTCTCGGGGCCGGCCTCGAAATGGCGGCCTCGTGCGACTTTCGTTTCTGCACCCCGGCTGCGGAGTTCGGCCTGCCGGAAGTCCACATCGGGGTCATCGCCGGCAGCGGAGGCACGAGTCGCCTGACCCGCCTGGTTGGTCCGGCGTGGGGGAAATGGCTGGCGATGGCGGGCCAGAGAGTGGGCAGCGCACAGGCGCACCAGATCGGCCTGGTGCACAACGTCTTCGAGCCTGAGACGTTCCTCGACAATGTCTATGCGTTCTGCCGCGACCTCATCACCATTCCGGCAGAAGTACTGGGGATCGCCAAACTGGCGGTGGACATGTACGCCGACGTCCATGACCGCACGGCGCAGCGTCATATCGACCGGCTGTTGGTGACCGGCATCATGGACTCGCCCGAGTACGCCGAGCGCACCGCACGGTTCCGGCCCGCGCCGCCGAGCACGTGAGCCCCTGTCTCAGCGGGGCGTGAGGCACGGCGCACTGGGCCCACAGTTCCGGCATGGATACTCCTCCCCATGCCCGGAATCGCCTCCCCCTCCCTACGGGCCCTCTGGCGGCGGCTGATCAGGTACGGCTCGGTCTCCGCCATCTCCACCACCATCAGCCTCATCATTCTGGTGGTTCTCGTCGGCCTGGCGAGCTTCCCGGCCATCTGGGCCAACGTGATCGCGATATCGCTCGCCACGGTGCCCTCCTTCGAGCTCAATCGGAGGTGGGTCTGGGCGCAAGACCGTCGGCGGTCCCTCCTCCGCCAAGCCGTCCCGTACTTTCTCCTTTCGTTCGCCGGTTTGGTCATCTCCACCTTCGCGGTGCATCTGGCCTCTGGTGCCACGAGTTCCTCGACGCGGGTGGTGCACACCGCCGCGGTCGAGATGGCCAACGTCGGCGTCTACGGCGCTCTCTGGGTGATCCAGTTCGTTCTCTGCGACCGCATCCTGTTTCGTTCACCCCAGGGCCACGTCGTCAGCGCCGACCAATCCGTGTCGGCGCGGCAACCGTCACGTGACCACTCGGCGTCGCGCATGTGAGCCAACCCGCTCATGGCCCTCGGCGGCCGGCCCGATCAAAGGGGACGGAGCGTGCCGGGGTCGAGCTGGGCCGTCACCGACCGCAGCGCGGCGGACAGCGACACGGGGCCGTTTCTGTTGTACAGCGGGCCGGTGCCATCGCTGAGGAGGCGGCTGGCCATGGCCACGCCCCGGGCAGGGACCGGCAGCGGGCTCGAGAGCGCACTGAGCATGGCGCGTGCATCGCCGACCGCGGCGATGACCCGGTCACGGCACAGAGGCGCGCGCGGGCTGCGTGCCTGTGGCGTCGTGTGGGCGCGCGCGAGCACCCCTTCCCATTCCCGCACCAACTTGCGGCGTTCGCGCATCGAGACCAACCGTTCCGCTCGTGCCGCGACCAGTCGACCCGACTCGGGAGGTGCCCCTGCGGCCAACCGGCGGTCGAGGACGGGGCCGAAGAGGGTGGCGAATGGTCGTCGCAACCCTCGATCATTGCGCCCAACGAATCGCTCGATCGTCAGGATGCCTTCGGGGAGGTCGACCGGCTCCTGCTGTTCGCCGGACCGATCGGGTGCGGCGAGTGGGCTCGCATGGTGTGTCGTCATTCCTCCATGGTGCGCTCCCCCAGTAGGGATCGAAAGTGGCATGATTGACCATATGCGCGACTTTCCTGCCACCTCGGGAGCCGGCCTCCCGGCCGCCGGGTCAGACGGGATCCGGGGGGATCTCGGCGGGGGCAGCCGGGAACGTGGCGATCGTCGTCTACGACGGGGTCGGGATGTTCGAGCTCGGTGTGGCGTGCGACGTCTTCGGGACCAACGATCTGGCGGACCTCGGCCTCCCCTGGTACCGGCTTTTCATCTGCAGCGCGGGCGGTGCGCCCGTGACGGCCGACGGCGGCCTGCGGATCCATCCTCCATTCGGGCTGGAGCGAACACGCCGGGTCGATACCGTGGTGGTCCTCCCGACCGACCGGCTCGATGAGGTGCCGGCCGAGGTGTTCGACGCCCTGCGGCGCGCGCATGCACGGGGATGCCGCATCATCTCCCTCTGCACGGGCGCGTTCGTCCTGGCGGAAGCCGGCCTACTCGAAGGTCGGCGGGCCACCACGCACTGGACGGAGTGTGACGATCTGGCCCGGAACTATACGGACGTGCGCGTTGATCCGGGCGTGCTCTACGTGGACGAGGGCGACATCTTGACCTCGGCGGGCAGCGCGGCCAGCATCGATCTCTGCTTGCACGTCGTCCGCGGCGACTACGGCAGCGAAATAGCAACCCAGCTGGCCCGCCAACTGGTGGTCCCGCCCCAACGCGACGGGGGACAGGCGCAGTACATCGATGCCCCGTTGCCTACCCTCGACAGTTCCAGCCTCTTCGCCGACACCATCGCCTGGGTACAGGGTCACCTGGACGAGCCGCTGACCGTTTCCGACCTGGCCGCCCGGTCCGCCATGAGCCCGAGAACCTTTGCACGCCAATTCGTCGCCGTGACCGGAACCACGCCCCACCAATGGCTCCAGCGCCAGCGCGTCCATCTGGCCCAGCGGCTCCTCGAGACCACCGACCTCTCCGTCGAGTCCGTCGCGGTGGGCAGTGGCTTCTGCACGGCGGGAAATCTCCGCAAGCATTTCAGCCGGATCATGCACACCAGCCCGCAGGCCTACCGGCGCACCTTTGCGCTCCGGGCCGGCTGACCCGAGCCGCCAGGCGGTTTCTGAGGTCACCGGAACTCACGGCACTGCCAGGTGACAGACTCGAGGTCGTGGAAGAGATCCTGCTGGTAGAAGTGTCCGACCGGGTGGCGACCGTCACCCTCAACCGCCCGGCCGTCCGGAACGCGTTGAACGCCGCCCTGCGCCGCGCTCTCCCGAGCACCCTGGAGAACCTGGACCGCGACGAATCGGTCGACGTCATCATCTTGACGGGCGCCGATCCGGCGTTCTGCGCGGGCATTGACCTCAAGGAACTCGGCGGCAACAGCCGCGGCGGCGAGGACGAGGAGACGCGCACCTTGATCGACGGCGGGAGGCCGTTCGGTCCCGTCTCCAAGCCCCTCATCGGCGCCATCAACGGGGTCGCCATCACCGGCGGCATTGAGCTCGCGCTCAACTGCGACTTCCTCATCGCCTCGGATCGGGCGAGCTTTGCGGACACGCACGCCCGCGTCGGAATCCAGCCGGGGTGGGGACTGACGGTCCTCTTGCCCCAGGCGGTCGGATTGCGCCGGGCCAAGGAGATGAGCACGTCGGGCAACTTCGTCGACGCCCGAACTGCGCTGCAGTGGGGGCTGGTGAACCGGGTGGTCGCCCATGACGAGCTCGTCTCCACCTGTCGTGCACTGGCGGCGGACATCGTCTCGAACGACCAGGCCGGTGTCCGCCGGATCCTGCGCACCTACGCCGAAGCCGCCGCGATCACCACCGCCCCGGCACGCCGGTTGGAGGCCGAGGTCTCGATGGAGTGGCTCCGCTCGGGTGGCGGGCGGCCCGAGGAGGTCGAACGGCGTCGTAAGGCAGTGATCGAACGGGGACGCACGCAACTGTCGTAGGAGGGCGGCGTGCAGCACGTGGCGCGACGAGCCGACCGGGAATTGACGAATGACGGCGCGCGGATTTGACTGAGAAAAACAGACGAGGGGGAGAAATGGCCGGCGATGAAGCGAGGAAAGGGCCCCCCGAAGGCGATTGGTTGGGGACGCCATACCTCCGCTTCGAGCGGCACGGCAGCCTGGCCCACTGCGTCATCGACCGCACGGAACGGCGCAACGCGCTGACTGCCGCGATGTATTTCGGTATCCGTTACGCCATCGACCGGGTGAACGCCGAGGAGTCACTGGCCGGTCTGATCATCACCGGGACGGGGGACGTCTTCATCCCCGGCGGTGACCTTGGTGCCGATCCGATCGACGACTGGGGTGGGCCCAGACTGCTGGGCATGGACAACGTGCCGTTCGACGCCGTGCGACGATCGCTCAAACCGGTGGTCAGCGCGGTGAACGGGCTGGCCCAAGGTGGTGGTCTGCTCATTGCCATGCTCTCCGATGTGGCCCTGGCGGTTGACACCGCCACCTTCCGCGCCCCCGAGTTGTACCGGGGCATTGCCGACATGGGGTACGCCACCTACCTTCCCGCGCAGATCGGACCGGCCCGAGCTCGGGACATGCTGTTCACGGGCCGCGTGGTCACCGCAATGGAGGCGCTGGAGTGGGGGCTGATCTCCCGCGTCACCACGAAGGAGCGGCTGATGGCGGAGGCCACCGACGCGCTCGAGTGGTGCTGCCGCTGCGCTCCTTCGGCCTTCACCGAAGTCAAGCGGGTGATCAACGACGTCTACGGCACCTACGACCGCATGACCATGGACAAGAGCATCCGAGGACCCGAAGCCCTCGAAGGCTGGCAGTCCTTTCGCGATCGCCGCAACCCGACCTGGGTACCCGACGACCTCCGGCTCGAAGGGCGGCTGTGACTCAGAGCCCTATGCGGTCTCCGGCGATGCCGAGATAGACCTGGGCGGCGTCGGTGTAGGTCTTCTCGCCGATGAAGACGTGCTGGGTCCCCGAGTACATGTCGCGAAAAGCCCGCTCGAGGCGGCTGCCTTCGCGGATGGCCGCAGTACCGGCGGCGAGGTGGGCCCACTGCACGATCTCGCGGCTCGACTCGGTGGCATAGGTCGCAGCGACCCGCATGTCGGCCCGCATGCCCGGGGTGAGCGCACGTCCGTTGGCCACCGCACTCTCCACCTGGCCGAAGGTGTCCACCACCAGCAAACGCGCCGCCTTCCACATGGCCAAATGATGCGACAGGTTCCGCTGAAAGCTGTCTCGGTGGGCCAATGAGGCGGCATCCCCCATGCGTACCTTGGACTGGGCCAACTCGGATACATCGTCCAGCATGCTCTTCGCCACCCCGAGCGCCCATGAGGCGTGTCCCGCCGCTGTCACGGGAATGAGCCCCATGAGGAAGGTCGGCGATTCCCCGCGCAGGGGTGTCTGGCACATCAATTCGAATGTCCGACTGGCCGGCACGAACAGATCCTGGACGTTGTAGTCGAACGAACCCGTCCCCTTCAGCCCCTGCACGTGCCATCCGTCCGTAAAGACGATCTCCTGGCGGGGGATGACCGCCACCATGAGTCGGGGCAAGCCGTCGTCCCCCAACGGCATCTCTCCGCCGACGGTGGCGATGAACCCGGCGCAGACGTATTCGGAGTGCCCGGTACCCGAGCCGAAGTTCCATGCGCCGGTGACCTTGTAGCCACCGCTGACGGTCTCCCCGAGACCGTTGGGAAAGAATTGCCCGCCGGCGGTGACGCGATTCCCATGTTGGGTGAAGACCTCCTTGAAGCCCTCGTCGGGGAGATAGGCGGCGCACACCGCGGCAGAGGGGAAGTTGGCGATCCCGACCCATCCGACCGACCCGTCCTGCCAGGCCAGCTCGATCCAGGTCTCGATCATCTCGGTGAGGCTCGGCTCGCTCCCACCGGCCGCCTTCGGATTGGCCCACTGCATGAGACCGCTCTCCCACAGCGCCTCGACCTGCGGCGCGGTGAGAGTCCTCCCTTCCTCCGAGGAGGCCGCCTCCTGCGCCGTAAGATCGCGCAGAGAGCGAGCAGCCGCAACTCCGCCCACGATTGCCGCATCGGACATCACGCGCCTCGGCCGGTCGCCCGGAACGGAACCGTCACCCGTTGGCGCTGAGGACCCGGCCGGGCAACGCACCGGTGAGCTTGCCCTCGCGCTGGACGGCGGTCCCGTTGACGATGGTGGCCCGAAACCCGCCTTCGGGGCGGCGGAGGCGCAGTGCACCTCCCGGCAGGTCGGCGACGAACACGTCTTCGTCCCAGTGCAGCTCGTCCAGGACGAACACGGCGAAGTCGCCCGCCCGACCGGGCTCGATCACTCCCCTGTCCTTGACGCCGAAGACATCGGCCAGGTGTCCAGTGATCTGGTGGACAGCCTCTTGGAGTGTGAAGTCACCCCGCTCGCGGACGTGTCGGGTCAAGAGCAATGTGGTGTCCCCCGACGCGCACAACATCTGCACGTGCGCCCCGGCATCCGACGAGGTCACAAGGACCCTGTCGTCGGCCAGGACGCCGGCCACGGCCTCCACGTTGGAGTTCGCCACGGCGACGGACACGATCCCCGGCCGGCACTCGTTGGCCAAAGCGAAGTCGGCCAGGACGTCGGACGGGTGGCCTCCCCGTTCCGCCACCAGATCAGCCAGGGAGCGGCCTAGCCATCGCTCGTCGGCCGGATTCGTCACCTCGACGATCCGCACTCCCTCGATGCGCCGGGTGGGGAACATGGCCCGTTCGGTGCGATCCCACTCCGCCCGGGCCGCGTCACGCCACGCCGGATCGGTGAGAAGCGCCCGTTTCGCCTCAGCGCCGCGCGCCTCGATCACCCGGTTCCACCCTTCGGTCATCTGCATGAACATCATCGAGCTGTCCCAGTTGAGCCGGAAGTCGACCGGCCGGGGTGACAACTGGGGCCAGAATTCGATCCCCTCCTCGCGATAGCGCGCCGCCAGATCGAGCCAGCGGCCGGCGCTCGCCGGATTGGACTCAGTGACAACGAATCCCGTCCAGGTGAGTGGGATGCCCCGGGGCCCGCAGCGAAGAGCTAGTCGGTCCATCCCCACCTCTGGGGCGTCTCCGGTCAGATCGGGTACGAATTCCACCAGACCGTGCCCGTGTGCCGCGATCACGTCCAGCAACGCGTCGAACTCGTCGTCGTCGGCGAATCGCGAGGGCACGGGGCGTCCGGTGCGGTCCTTGTCGAAGAAGGAGGTGGACAGTCCCCAGCTGCCCGCCGTCATGGCGTCGTCGAGTATCTGCGCCATCAGCCTGCGCTCGTCGGCAGTGGCGGCCCGTTCCCAAGCGTCGTCGCCCATCACGACCAGCCGGAGCGGGGAATGGCCCATCAGCGCGGCGACATTCACGCCCGCCCCCCGGGCATCGACGGCGTCGCGGTAACCGGCGTAGTCGGTCCAGGTCCACGGGACGTTGTTCGTCAACGCATCCAGCGGGATGTCCTCGACGTAGGAGAACATGTCGGCAATCGGGCCGCGCTGGGCGTCGTTGACCGGAAACAGCGAGAGCGAGCAGTTCCCCACCAGGGCGGTGGTCACGCCGTGCTGGCTGTTGGGATCGCAGGCGGGGTCCCAGAACAGCTGGGCATCGAAGTGGGTGTGCATGTCGAGGAATCCGGGAGCGACGACGCATCCACTGGCGTCGAACTCCTCCTCGCCCTCGGGGGTGAGCGATGGCGCCACCTCGACGATCCGACCGGCCCGCACCCTGACATCGGCCTCGGACGGGGGCGCACCGGTGCCGTCGACGACCGTTCCACCTCTGAGAATGAGGTTGTTCTGTTCGGAGGCCATGGCTCTGTCTCCCTTGCCGCTGGGGGTTCGCCTCAGCTTGACAGATCGCCCCGTACTCGACAAACACGCCAACGGATCACCCCACGCCACTCCGGCCATCCGGAATAACCATACGATCCCGGGGTTATTTCCCCTTCGCACCCGCCAAATGGCCCGGTGCATCGTGACCCAGCGCGAGCGCCTCCTCGGCTCCGAACCACCGCACCTGCCCGCGCCCGTGCGCCTTCGCCACATAGAGCGCGTGATCAGCCCGCTCGATCAACGATTCGACCGTACGGTCAGACGGTTCTGATGCCGCCACGCCGATGCTGCATCCGAGCTTCAGGTAGCGCCCGTCGCTCTCGACCACCGAAGTCGAGATGAGCTCAGATATACGCGCGGCGAGGAGGGCGGGAGCCTCGGAATCGTGCGAACCGAGCCACCCCACAATGAATTCATCCCCACCAAATCTGGCGACGACGTCCGAGGCTCGAGTGGCGGCCCGGAGCGCGTCCGCGACCGCTCTAATCGCATCATCCCCGCCATCGTGGCCCAGCGAATCGTTGATTTTCTTGAGTTCGTCGAGATCGAGAAACAGAATGGTCAGCACGAGTTCCCCTCGGCTCCGACGTGCCCTCGCGAGGTCGAGGTCGAGCGCTTCGAGAGCTGCCCCCCGATTGAGGAGGCCGGTCAGGGAATCTCGGGTGGCACGCTCAAGCAGCTGGCTCTTCTGTACCTCGCTGGCTCGTACGGATACCTGAAGCATGGTGAGTGCCGACTGCAAAGCCGCCCCCGTTTGTCCGGGTAGCGGCTGTTGGAGTACGGGATCGTCGAACTGCCCTTTGGAAAGTGCAATGGCCTGTGCCTGTACCGCGCGCAACGTCGAGGACATCTCATTGAACGCCTCCGACGCCTGTGAGATCTCCCGTGGCCCGCTCTCGTCGAGCTCGGGGTAGTCGAGCTCACCTTCGTGCACGGACTTCAGCGCGGAGGCCATCTGGGCCAGCGGCCGCCGGACGGCCCGGCCGAAGGCGAGCACGCTCCCGATCACTCCCAGAATCAACAAGAGCATGAAGAGGCAGGTGAGGGAGAGGGCACGGGTACTCGAGTTCGCCTGGTTGGCCGTGGCCACACGAAGATCGGCGGAGCTGGCCAGAACGACGTGGGTCAACGAGGTCGACCACTCCACCTCTGATTTGGCGATCGCCGATATCGCGGCCGAGTCACCAGCGAAAGGGGGCGCTTCCCTTCCCAGACCGACCGCGATGCCGAGCGTCACATAGCCCTCGAAGCTGCGGGAGAGTCCATCGCCCACCAGTAGTTTCCACGCCGCCGCCCCCTGCGGGCCGAGGGCGGCGGGAAAACTCGACGTCGTCTCCTCGAACTGCTGGTGGCTGACGACGAGACTCTCGATCCCCGCAGGAGTTGACGGGGTGGTCAGCACCGTCTCCAATGACCCCCCGCCCTGCAGACTCTCCTCGCCAAGTCCTGACGTGAAGGCGGAAAAGGAGGAAGTGAGAGCAGTGAGTCGGCTCTTCGTATCGTTGGTGTCCGTTGATTGGCTCGACCTGGCGAGGGACTCGAACGTGCTCTCCCATTGCGCATCGATGGTCGACCCGAATCCATTGAAGAACGACTCGACCTCCACCGGCGATGCGGTCCCCCGCGTGACCGCTCGGCGCAGGACCCTCAATCGGCTGTACTCCGAAGCGAAGAGACCCTTCGGCGCAAACACCTCCTGTTGATCAACTTCTCGACGGGCGTCGATCAGCGCCGCCTGCACGTTGAGCCCCAGAAGCGAATCGAGTTCAGCGCCCGAGAGATGATACGCCTGCGCCGCCACGATCGACGCGCTGGCCACATACTCGGTGTAGACGTCGATGCGGGCCCGCAACAGCGTGTTGAGAAACAGGGAGGAACGGCGGGCCGTGATCGCCTGGCCGCGGATGGAGGACTGGTTGGCCACCACTGTCGCAGCCAGGCCGATGGCCAACACGAGTGGAAGCAGGACCAGGGCCACGAGGGACGTCCGGATGCTGAGCGGAAACAGTCTGTACCGACTTCTTTCGCCCTGCTGGCTGTTGCGCATCTTCCTCTTCTCGTGCCGAGAAGGGGTGCCGCGACGAGATGGCTCGGCGGTAGTCGCTCAGCCGGCAGGCCGATACGTGCTGCGAGGCCCGAGGCTTGCGTGTCCCCCTCACGGGAGACCTGCCCTTTTCAACTGTTCCAGCCTGACAATGACCCCTTTCCACCGAGTCCAATAGGGACCTTGGTCCCATGAGGGGCACCGCAACCTCTTGGCAACCAGATCGGCACCGTGCGACGGGAACGCCCACCGCAACCGGGCCGGATCGGCCACTCCCGGTCAATACCGCTTATAGGGAAGGAACTTCCCGCTCATGGCGATATGCACGCGGTCACCCGCGGGATCCTCTTGACGGGTGATCTCCATTTCGAAATCGATGGCGCTCATGATCCCGTCTCCGAACTCTTCCCCGATGAGCTCCTTGAAGGTGGTGCCATAGACACTGACCAGCTCGTAGAAGCGATAGATCAATGGATCCGAGGGAACCGGAGCGCTCAGCGAACCCCGGTGGGGAGGAGTCTGCAGGAGATGGAGAGCCTCGGTCGGAAGGTCGAACAACGTGACCAGCGCGGTCGCCTGGGCCGCGTCGAAGGTCATCTGTCCGAGACAACCAGCGGTCACCCACTCCTTGCTGGCACCGACGACATCCGCCACCTCCGACCATTTGAGCCCCTTCTGTACCCTGGTCGTCGCGATGAGATCTGCCAGTTCCGCTCGGTCCACAATGCGCCCCTTCTGCTGATTCTCCGAAACCCCACGATGGCGTCATGGAGCGTCGGGGTCAAGTGGGGGAAGGCCCGCCGGAACAGGTTCAGTAACCTCTGGCCATGGGTCCCACCAAAACGATCCACCTCCGGAGGGGCGCATGCGGCACCACGAGGTAGCGCCTGCCGGTCCCGTCACCACTTGGTCGGGTTGGGATGTGCGCGGCGGCGCGACGGCCGATGCCGCGCCAGCGTTCGCGCCTACTTCCCGGCGCGCAACCGGTCCGGAGGAGGCGTACGAACTCCTCGCCGTCGCTGCCCGCGGCTTTCGGCCACCCCGATTCCTGACGACGGCCGACCGGCCCGGGTCGGGCGCAGACGATCAGGGAGAGGACATGCGGGAGGGGCTGAAGATGACCTGGTCGCTGCTGTACCGGCGCGTGGCGGAGACCGGGCCGGCGTCGGTGGCGCCCTACGCGATCTACCTGCTGGGCGTCAACCCTCCCCCTGAGGCGACGGAGGCAGATCTCGTGGTCTTCAACGAGTTCTACACGAATGTCCACATGCCCGAGGTGGCCGAGCGCCGACATGCGCTCCGCGCCGTCAGGTATGAGCTTCTCGACGAGATCCGACCCCCTTATCAGGGAGCGCCGCAGTTCCTCGCCGTCTACGAGGTGGATGAGGCGGGGGCGTCGAACCGTCGGCACATCGGACCTCCGTACACGCCCGGTCCGGACGTATGGCAACGCCACAAGACACCGTGGCGGCTCTGGTACCGCAGGCTCCCCACCGGGGATGACGTCTCCTGACGTCGTTCCGCCTTCACCGGTCGAGACCGAGGCGCTCCCGTCCACGTTCGAGAGCGGCCACGCAGCCCGTCCACGTCTCGTTGATGATGTCGGCCACCGGCCGTATTCCTTCGATGCGAGCCGACGACTGACCTGTATTGGCCACACTCGCTTCCATGTCGCCCGAGAAGTAAAGGTCGAGGACTCCCGCCAGGTCCCCCCGATCGGATTCATCCGGGCTGTCCGTTCGACGCGATCGCAAGACCCGCATGGTCGGAGAACCCGGATTCGACAACAACACCGTGCCGGTGTCGTCGGCCCGGAGGATGGCATTCTTGAAATTGTCGTGAACCGGCGCCTCCACGGAGGCGAGCATGCGGGTCCCCATCTGTACACCGTCCGCTCCCAGCACGAGCGCCGCGGCCATCGACTGCGCGTCGCAGATGCCTCCGGAGGCGATCAGGGGCAAATCGACGCGTGCCGCGATGAGTGGAAGGAGGACCATCGTCGACGCGCCGTGTCTGTTCTTGAACCCACCCCCCTCGATGCCGTCGACGATCAATCCGTCCACGCCGGCATCGACCGCCTTCATGGCGCCCCGCAGGGTCCCGACGGCGTGGAGCACCGTGATCCCGACAGCATGGAGACGGTCGGTAAACAGAGCAGGGTCCCCGGCCGACGTGGTGACCGTCCTGACACCTGCCTCGGCCACCACGTCGATCACCGCAGGGTCCCGCATCATGATCAATGCGACATTCGCGCCGACCGGGCGATCGGTCAGCTGGCGCACGTTCTGCAGGTCCCGACGGCCCTCTTCTGACGCGGTCTCGATCATTCCGAGCGCCCCTGCGTTCGACACGGCGGCCGCGAGGACGGCACCCGCGATATACGTCATCGGCGCTTGCAGGATCGGTATGTCGATTCCCAGGAGTCGACAGACTCGATTCGACGAAACCTCGTTCACCTCTGGATCTCCTTCGTTGCCACCGAAAGAATCACTGGCTCGAGGATCGAAGAAGCCTCGGTCAATCACTCGTCGGCCCGTACATTGCCGAAGCCCCGGCGCTCAGGGCCTCGACCGCCTGGCGGCGCGTCAGCCCGCCGAGGGGCGACGGACCAGTCGGATCGGGCATGCCGAAATTCCAGGTGGGACCGTCGCCCAGGTGGTCCAGCCCCACGACGGCGACGTCGACGGGGTCGGCGAGCTCACCGAAGTCACCGCCGTGCTCGGCCATGAGCCGCCTCAGTGTCGGGGTGTCGGTGGCGCCCAGAACGAGGGCCAGGACGTCGACGCCGCGGTCCTTCCATTCGGCCCAGAGCGCCTCGGCCAGCACCGTGCTGAACGCCTTGGTGGCGCCGTAGACGGCGATGTGGGCCGAGCCGGCCCAACACGCAAACGAGGAGACGAGCAGCAGCCCACCGCCCCCACGTTCCACCATCTTCTGTCCGAAGTGGCGGGCGCCGTGCAGGGGGGTGGCGCAGTTCCGGCGGACAAGCGCCTGCAGGTCGTCGATCGACTGGTCGAGCAGGAGCAGGCTCCTGGGGTCTGACCCTGCGTTGTAGATGAACAGGCCGACCTCGAGGTCGGCCGTGGCGGCGGCCAGCGCTTCACCGGCATCGTCGGTGCTGAGGTCCAGGACCACCACCCGCGTCTCGACGTCGAGACGGGCTGCCACCTCGTCCAGCAGCGCACCCCGACGGGCGACCAGCACGACGTTGACGCCGCGAGCGGCCAGCTCCTCGGCGAAGGCCGCACCCGTGCCGTCCGACGCACCGGCCACCACGGCCCAGGGGCCATACTTGGCGCGGAACGCCTCACTCATGTACGCCGTCCCTCGGTGCGGAGCCCACGGTCAGGAGGCGACGGCAGGCATGACCTGTTCGACTGCCGTACGCAGATAGCGCCAAGCCACCTCGGATGGCAGTCCGCCTATGAGCGGGTGGAGGGCGAGGGGCGCTCCGGCACGCACGAACTCGATCGCCTCGTCCACGCCGAAGATGCGGTGACTGCGGTTCTCGGCCCGGAGCTCCTCCGCTGTCGACACGAACGACAGGCTGGCGGTATCTGCATTGCCCTCGTTCCACTCGGCGTAGCTGAGGACATCGTGCATCAGGTAGGGGCCCAACTCCTCCCAGGCGCGATCGACGTTCTCGGCCACGAAGACGGTGGTCGGCGAATCGACAGGCGACAAGATGCACATGCCGGGTTCATGACCTGCTTGGCGTGACGCCTCTTCGAAGGCGATCCCAAGTGCAGGATCTCCCTTTTGCGCGAAGAAACCGATCCCGTGACGCCCGGCGCGCCTCGCGGCGGCGATGCTTCCGCCGCCCCAAGCGACGAACGGCCCACCCGGGGTGACCGGGGCGGGCGTCACATGAATGCGCCGACCCTCGTAGTCGAATGGCTCCCCCGTCTTGGCCTGGAGGAGCACGCCCAACTTCTCCTCGGCTATCCGCCCCCGGTTGTGGTAGTCGACTCCGTACATCTCGTATTCGACCGGCCGGTAGCCGATCGCCGCCACAAACGAGACCCGGCCCTTGCTGATGATGTCGAGGACGACCATCTCTTCGGCCAGACGTACGGGCTCATAAAGAGGGAGCAGCACCACGGCGATTGTGATCGGGAGCGAACTGGTTCGTGCCGCCATAGCACTCGCCAGCAGGGTCGGTGAGGGGAGATACCCGTCGCTCGCCGAGTGGTGCTCGCACAGCAACGCACTCAGACAGCCACGGGACTCTCCCCACTCGGCCATGTCGAGCGCCGCTCCATAAAGCTCTGTGGTTGGCGCGCCGTTCACCGGCGCCCGCATGTCGAATCGCATCGTGAACATAGCAACCTCAGTGTGGTCGGATACGGTGCCTGCCGCGGACAGGGCCCGGGGGTGAGCGACGAAGATACTCCCTCATCTCGTCATCCGCTCTCATCTCGTCAGCCGCGGTCCGGGAAGTAGCTGGCGTCGAGGCGGTCGCGCCGCCCGGTGGTCAGGAAGTCGCCAGCGGATGGACCGCTCTGATCGAAGTCGTGGAGATAGGTCCGTTCGATGATGCGCCACTCGCCGTCGCGCTTCTCCCAGCGGTCGACGTAGCGCCCGAGATTGCGACTGTCGATGCACCGGCCGTCCTCGTCCACTCGACGCAACGTGACATCGCCGTAGGTCTCGCTGGTCGCCGTGTCCCCGTCGACGCTGATGAGAATGTTGCTGAACTGATGCGAATGTGCGGTGAAGTTGGGGTGGGCCTCCATCACCATGTCGACGAACCCGTAGCCGGTGCCCTGGTACATCTGTTGGTGGTAGTCGGCCGTTGCCTCCGGCCAGAAGACCGACCATCCGAGATCCCGATCAAGCCTGTCCATCGACCTCCCGTATCGATAGATCACTTCCGTGATCGACTGTTTGTCGAGCAGTTCTTGCCACTGCGGATCGGGGTTGGCCATTATTCCTCCTCGTGCCGCCCGTACCGTACCCACGAACCGACGGACGTGCACACGTTGGCCCGCCCGAAGCCGCCGCGCATCGCTCCAGAGGGGATCAGTTGCCCGTTCCCGGCCCGAACGCAGCCCGATAGGCCGCCACGACCGGAGCGAGCTCGTGCGGAGTGGCCCCGTGCATGATCACGGCGTCGCACCCGAATTCGATTTGCGCGCGCACGGCTGCGGCACACTGCTCGGGCGTGCCGGTGGCGCTCTGAGCCAACCATTCAGGTGGGAGCAGGGTGGCGACGTGCCGAAGTTGCTCTGTGGTGGCCACCGAGTCAAACCCTCCCGAGAAGCTGGCCACCATCTCATCGGCCCTGAACCGTTCGAGCACTGCAGGATCCCATTCGTTGGTGCGGACCAGCAGGTCTCCGTATCCCTGTAGGTAGGTGGCGAGCCGTCCCACCGTCTTCTTGAGCCTCAGGTCTTCGTCGATGTGATCACCAATGGTGGCGAAACACGACCAGACGCGCACCGAGGCGGGATCCCTCCCGGCACGCTCGGCCGACTGGCGGACATGAGCGACACAACGCCGAGTCGTCTCTTCCGTAAAGTAGGTGTGAAGGATCACCTCGTCGTAGCAGCGACCGCCCAGGTCGAGCGACTTGGGGCCGAAGGCGACGAGACCGAGCGGGAGCGGTTCGTCAACGTTCGGGAGGTAGAGCAAAGGGAACGATCCTGCCGGTCCATCGTGATTGAGGATGAGCTCACCGGCGAAGAGTCGCCGCATGAGACCGGCAAAGTCCTCGAGCTGTGCGGTCGTGATCCGGCCCATTCCGTAGGCATCCTGGATCAATGGAATACCCCGCCCGAGTCCGAGCACGAAGCGGCCGCCGGTCAGACTTTGCATCGTGCGCGCTATGGCAGCGGTGATCATCGGGTGTCGAGTGTTGTGATTGGTGGCAGCGGTGACGATCGTGATCCGGTCACTGACCGCTCCGGCTGCACCCGACAGGACTGCCGCCTCCTTCTTGTCGAACCGCTCCGAGATGAAGACGGAGCCAAATCCCATGGCTTCTCCGACCCGCACCTCATCGACAAGCTCTCGTGACGAATTGGCGTGCCCGGCCAATGTATAGAAGCCGAGTTCGGGCAGTTCGGCGACCGGCGGATCCACCGGGGTGGGGGTCACGTCGCCGACCCCGCTGATCCGAGGCACTGTCGGGCATCCAGGTGCTGCCTCAATCGACTCGTCATGTTCTCGTTCACTCCTCCTGATTCGCCAGGTCGTCCTGCGTACGTGGTGTTATGTTGTCACGACGTCGATGCGGCCTCACGCTGAAAGTGGAAACAGCCATCTTCTCCACCTTAGAACCCGTTGCCAAAGATGTTGCTGGCCTGACTCCCGAGTGGTTCAATCACGCGCTCGAGCACTCGGGAATTCCCGCCACGGTGGCCGACGCCAAGTGCGAGCCCATCGGAATCGGGCAGATGGGGCGCAGCTACCGGGTCGACCTCACCTATTCTGATCCCCGGCTCGGGAGCCCGTCCAGCGTGGTGGTCAAGATGGCCGGGGGAGGACTCGAGGCCCGCCAGCGGGTCGCCGACGGATACCGAAACGAAGTGATGTTCTACTCTCAGATCGCGGCCACGGTGGACGTCTCGACCCCACGTTGCTGGTATGCGGCCATCACCGATGACGGTACTGATTTCACCCTCATTCTCGAAGATCTGCACCCCGCTCGCCCCGGGGTACAGATCGAGAGTTGCTCGCTCAGCCAAGCGGGCGATGCCGTGGTGAACCTGGCGGCTCTGCATGCGCCGCGCTGGAATGACCGCACCCTTCTCGGAATCAAGGGCTTCCGCCTCACGGACGCGGCCAGTGCGCAATTTGTCGGAGAGATCTTTGCCAAGGCAGTCGACGACTTCGTGGCACGGTTCGAAGCCATCGACGATGAGGACGTCGAGACCCTCCATGGTTGCGCCGAGGTCATCGGTCCCTGGCTGCTGACCCGACCGGCTCCGTTCGGGATCGTCCATGGAGACTACCGACTCGATAATTTGATGTTTCCCCCGCAGGGCCGGGGCGTCTCCGCACTCGATTGGCAAACAGTGGGAGTGGCGCCTCCGGGTCGGGATCTGGCGTACTTCTTGGGAACTGCTCTGCGTCCCGAGGATCGTCGGAGATCCGAGAGCGACTTGGTGGCGCTCTACTTTGACGACCTGGAGCGTCGCGGTGTGCAGGGGTATTCCCGCCACGAATGCTTCGACGACTACCGGCTCGGTCAGCTGCAGGGCCCATTCATCACGGTGCTGGGATGCGTCTACGGAGCGACCGCGGAACGCACGCCGGACGGCGACGAGATGTTCATTTCGATGGCACAGCGATCCTGCGCCGCCATCAGGGAACTCGATTCGCTCTCCTTGGTGGACTACGCCTAACTGCTCTGCCGGTTGGATTCCTCGGCGATCAAGGTTTCCGTGGCGACGAAGATCGGCGATGCCTTGGCAAAGCCGACATAGGGAAGAGCCATGAGCACGACGGCCCTGACGTCATCCGCACTCATCTCACCATTGCGAAGAGCCGACTTGGAGTGAATGGTGAAGAGGGACGGATCGGCACCCATTCCGGCCAGTATCCCGAGCACGATGAGTCGCTTCTCCCGAAAACTGAGCCGGCCATCTCCCCAGAAGTCATTGAACATCTTCATGGTCATGCCAGAGAACTCCCGTGCCTCCACTGCAGGCATGGGAACGACCCCGCGGTAGCACTCTTCGAAGACCTCCTGGCCACGGGAGATCATTTCGCTCTCATCCATATCGCCTACCTCCTCTTGTGCCGCCACAGCCGCCTCCGGCCCGGCGGCCCGTCGCCCGCCCATGAGGATGGAAGGCCTCATGCTGCGGCAATAGTTGCACACCGTCCTCGCACGGGAGTTGACCGGAGGTGGCCGGACACCGTGGCGACGGCGCGCGCCCGGGCGGCGCACTGCGGTACGCAGCGCCGCATTCTGATGAGAAATTTATGAGCTTCTGAGAGTGCGCACAGGTTCGGCCGTACACTGGTTCTACAAGTGAAGCGATACCCCGGTCTCAGGAATGGGCCGCAATTCGCTGGAAAGAGGAACCATGGGCAACGGACTGTTGTTCTTCATCAATATTGCCTCGCTCGCGGTGGTCATCTGGGCCATCGTCGACGTGGCCAGGCGACCCGCGGCAGCCCTGGATCGGAGATGGAAGGCACTTTGGATCGCCGGGATGATCGCAGGATGGTTCGTGTTCGGGGTCATCGGCGCCGCGGTGGCGGTCTTCTACCTGGCCGGACCGCGAAAGCGACTCAACGCGGGCGAATACTCCGGTCGGTACTAGGGGCGCTCCCGGCGGTTTCCGCCGGCCGTGTCGAAGTGGACCAGGCGGGGTATCCAATCGGTGGTGACCGGTGGCCGACCAACGGTGAGCGTGCGCTCGGTGGTGATCGACTGCCCGGATCCCCGTGCCCTCGCCTCGTTCTACGCCCAACTGCTCGACGGTCGGCTGCAGGCCACAGATCCCCAATGGTGTGAGGTGCGGTTTGACGGCCTGAACTTCAAATTGGCCTTCCAGCAGGTCGGGTCCTACCGACCGCCCGAGTGGCCGGACGGCTCGCCCCAGCAGTCCCACCTGGATTTCACGGTTTCGGATCTGCGCGCCGCTTCTCTTCGAGCGGTCGCGCTCGGGGCCTCGGTTCTCGGCCGGCAGGTCGACGAGCCCGGGTGCTCTTTCATCGTCCATGCCGATCCGTCCGGGCACCCGTTCTGTCTGTGTCAGGAGCGGTAGGGACAAGGGGTCCGGGTGCCGCTCCGGCGGTGAATCGAATCCACCGGGATACCCGTCCTCTACCATCGGCGCACCGTGGTCCCCCTTCGGAATTGGCTAGAGCGGCTGGGCCCTCGCACCCACAGGGTTCCTCTGGCCATCATCGGCCTGACGATCCTGGCCGTGAACGTGCCCACGCTTCTGCACATCGTCACGACGAATCCGGTCCAGCTCTACGCCGACCTGCAGAGCAGTGCTCCCCATCAGGCCCTTCCCGGCTATCCCATCATCGATCCCAATGCCGGCTACGTCACCTTTTCGCTGGGCCATCTGGTCACCACCGATTGGCTCCACGGACATGTCCCGTGGTGGAACCCGTACGAAGGGCTGGGCTCGCCACTGGCCGGCGAGATGCAGTCGGCCGCCTTCTTCCCACCCGTCGTTTCTCCTCCAGGACGCCTTCGGGTTCGTGGTGTTCCACGTCCTCCTCGAGCTGGTGGCCGGCTACGCCACCTACTTCCTCCTGCGGCGGTTGGGTCTGGGTCGAGCCGGGTCGACCGCGGGCGGGGTGGCGTTCGGGCTCTGTGGCACGTTGGCCTGGTTCGAACATGCGACCGCCAATCCCGTGGCGTTCCTCCCGCTGGCGCTTCTGGGGGTCGAGCGGGCGCGGGAATCGGCCTCAACGTCCCGCCGCTACGGCTGGCGACTCCTGGCCGTGGCACTCGGCCTCTCCATCGTGTCCGGATTTCCAGAAGTGGCCTACCTCGATGGCCTTTTCGTCGTGGTCTGGGCCGCCGTGCGACTCTTCACCCTGACGGCCGGCCGGCGAGCGATGGCGGCCAAGCTGGCCCAAGGGGGAGTCGTAGGTGTCCTCCTCGGAGCGCCCGCCCTGGTGGCCTTCCTCGACTACCTCCCTCACGCCGACGTCGGGTCTCACGCCGGCGCCTTCGCCAACCTTTCTCTACCCGTTCAGAGCCTGGCCCAGACCATCCTCCCCTACGGGTTCGGGCCCATTTTCGGACTCCACTCAAACGGGTCATCGCTCCTGACGATCATGTGGAGCAACATCGGCGGCTACTTGGACGCCACGCTTCTCGTGTGCGCCCTCATTGGTCTTTTCGGCGCTCGATGTCGTGGCCTGAGGATCGCGCTCGCCCTCTGGGTCCTGGCCGCCATGAGCAAGACATTCGGCGTCGCCACCGTGAGTCATCTCCTGAATCACCTTCCGGGCTTCCATTCCATCGCCTTCTATCGGTACTCCGAGAGTTCATGGGAACTTGCCGTCATTGTGCTGGCCGCCTTCGGCATCGACGATATGGCCCGTCGGAGCCTCCGTCCTGTGGTCATTGTGGGAGCAGGAGTTGCTTCGCTCGGCGCTATCGCATGGGCCGCCGGGCAGGCCTGGCCGGTCATGACGACCGCCAAGGGGTACTCGCACCCGCACTCCTTCACCGCGGCCAGTGTCGTCCTGGCGACCGCCGGTGTCGTCGTCGTGGTGACTGGTGGTCTTCTCGCGTACGCCGGACGCAGGCCCACGTCCAGAAGGATCGGCCGATTCTTGATCGCGGGCGCGGTGGCCGTCGAGGCGGTGGTGCTCTTCGCCGCACCTGCGCTCTCAGCGCCCCGGCCCGCACCGAGCGACATGGCCCTGGTGCACTTCCTACAGCGGCATCTCGGCCTGTCCCGCTTCGCCACCTTGGGACCGGTACAGCCGAACTTCGGCTCGTTTTTCGGGTTGGCCGAAATCAACGTCAACGACCTGCCCGTTCCCAAGGACACGGCGCACTACATAGAGAGATCACTCGACGACAACGCCGATCCACTGATCTTCACCGGCACGAGTGAGTCCGACCCCGCCGGACCGGGGCCGGCCCAAGAGCTGACACGCCACCTTGACGCCTACGAAGCGGCCGGCGTCAAGTTCGTCGTGACCCCGGCCATGGGCACGGACATCACCGGATCCCCCTGGCCGCCAGCCGGGCTGACCCCCGCCCCTCACCGCGTCTATGCGGACTCCGCCGCCGTCGTATGGCGCCTTCCCGCGTCCACCCCCTTCTTCAGCACCACCGGTGCGCCGTGCGCTCTCCGATCGGCAGGATTTACCGCCGTCACCGTGACGTGCTCCGGCCCTGCCGTGTTGCATCGACTGGAGCTCCCCATGCCGGGGTGGCACGCGCAAGTAGGGTCGGCGAACGTCACCCTTCGATCGACCGGCCCATTTCAGTCGGTTGCCGTTGGCCCTGGGACAACTCGGGTCGAGTTCTCCTTCACTCCCCCCTATGGGGACGCCGCGCTGGTCGCCTCCTTGGCCGCGCTGGTGTACATCCTCAGCACGTTCGCGGCGGGACGGTGGCGGCGGGGTCGGCACCGGCGTCAGCCCTGACTCATCCGGAGCTGGTGACGCCCTACGCCACCAGCTCCGGGTCCGACCATTCGAGGTCCTCTCCGTCGGCCAGCCCGAACGCCCGGCGCTCCCGCTCGGCCGGGGCCGCGTCGGTCGCCCCAGCAGGCAGGTGGACCAAGAACGCCACCATGGCCAGTGCGGCCAGTCCGAACAAGGCGGCGACACCGAACGTCACGTCGAGACCGTGGATCACGGTTGCGGTGGCCGCGCCGCCGGCTCTCAGCTGGACGTGACCAGCGGCCACCCCGAGGACCGTCACGAGGACGGCTAGCCCGAGTGCCGCACCCACCTGTTGGGTCACATTGACCAGGCCGGACGCGGCGCCCGCATCAGCGGGTTCGACCCCGGAGAGACCTGCCGTGGTCAAGGGAACCATCGCGGTCCCCGCCCCCAGACCCATCAAGACGATGCCGACGAGAATCCGCGGCAACGAAGCCCCGGCGTGGAGCTGGCTCTCCAACAGCAGGGAGACGACGGTCATGCCGATGCCGGTCATGATCAGAGCCTTGGGCCGGACCCGGCCGGCCAACGTCTTGCTCACCAGCTGTGACGACAGGAACACCGAGATCGGCATGGGCAGGAAGCACAGCCCGGTCCGCAACGGTGCATAGCCGAGGACGTCCTGGAGGAACTGCCCCACGAAGAAGAACATCCCGTACATGCCGGCGTACGTCAGTCCCCGCGCCACATTCGATGCGGTGCGAGTCCCGCTGGCGAACAGCCGCAAGGGAACGATCGGCTCCTCGGCGCGGGTCTCGATGCGGAAGAACGCGCCGAGGAGGAGGACGCCTGCGGCGAGAGCCCCCGCGCAAAGAGGGCTCGACCAACCGTCGGCGCCCGCCTCGACCAACCCGAAGACGATGCCGGCCATGCCAAGCGTGGACGTGAGCGCACCGGCGATATCGAAGTGGCCGTGGCGGCGCTCCGTCTCCCGCACTGCCGTGCGCCCGAGTGCCCAAACCGCCAGTCCGATGGGTACGTTGACGAACATCACCCAGCGCCAGGACACCAGCTGGGTCAAGGCGCCCCCGGCCACCAGGCCGATCGCCCCACCGGCCGCCGACACCGTGGTGAAGAGGCCGATGGCCCGGACTCTCTGGGGACCATCGGAAAAGACGGTGGTCAAGAGGGCGAGCGAGGACGGCGCCGCCAGCGCGGCGCCCACCCCCTGAAGGGCCCGGGCAGAAAGGAGCATCCACCCGGTCACGGCCAGCCCACCGAGCAGGGAGCTCAGCGTGAAGATGACAATGCCGGCCAAGAACGTCCGGCGCCGCCCGAGGAGGTCCCCGGACCTCGCTCCCAAAAGGAGGAGGCCACCAAACGTGAGGAGGTAGGCATTCAAGACCCAGGAGAGGTCGCTGCCCGAGAGCCGGAGGCCTTGTTGGATGTGCGGCAGCGCGACGTTGACGATCGTCGTGTCCAGGGTCACCATCAATTGGGCGGTCAGGATCACGAAGAGAAACACGGCTGGGTGGCTGAGCCGGCTCCGAATCCGGCTGGACCAGCCCGGATCCGGGCTGATTTCGGTCGCGGGGCGCGGCCCTAGAATTGCAAGTGAGGGCATTGTTGTCCGATCTTTCCGCTGCTATCGTGGGTAAGCGGAAGCTTCCTCCGTTTATTATACGGAGGATGCCTCCGCTTTGCAAGCGGCAGATGCTGTCCGGGAGGAACACTGGAGATGACTGTGCAGACGAGGACAGAGTTGGCTGAGGCCGAGCTTCCCCACGTCGGCGAGGCAGGGCGCCCGATGCGTGCCGATGCCAAGCGGAATCACGAGCGGTTGGTCGCCGCCGCACGGACGGTCTTCGCCCAGCAGGGTGGCGGGGCGTCGATGGAGTCCATCGCCAAAGAGGCCGGTGTGGGCGTCGGAACTCTCTACCGGCACTTCCCGAAGCGGATCGACGTCGTCGAGGCCGTCTACCGGGAGGACGTCGACGAGCTGACGGAGGTCGCCGAGTCGGTGGTCGAGGCGATGGAACCGTGGCCGGCCCTGGTGGCGTGGCTGGAGGCGTTCGTCCTCTACGCCAGCGGGAAGCGGAGGTTCCTCAACGAGCTGCACGAGGCCTTCGAGAAGAATCCGGATCTGCGGGTGGCGGCTCGCGAACGCATTGAGGGTGCCCTGAGCATTGTGCTCACCCGGGCTCAACGAGCCGGTGTGGTCCGCCAGGACATCGATGGGCCCGATCTGATGCAGCTCCTCGGCTCCATGTGCATGAGTGCGACCCTGACCTCTGATCAGAGCACGCGGCTACTGGCCATGATCGAAGACGGTCTCCGCCCCCCCGCCTAGGGGGCCTAGGGGGCCTAGGGCGGAGACTCGAAGGTGGGTTCGGTCAGGAACGGATGAACTCCAAAAGGTCGGCGTTGATCGTCGGCGCTTCGGTGGTCGGCATGCCGTGCGGGAACCCCTTGTACGTCTTGAGGGTCCCGTTCTTCACGAGCTTGGCCGAGAGGGGGCCCGAGTCGGCGTAGGGGACGATCTGGTCGTCGTCGCCGTGCTGGACCAGCACCGGCACCGTGATGCCCTTGAGATCCTCGGTGAAGTCGGTCTGGGAGAAGGCCACGATGCCGTCGTAGTGGGCCTTGGCTCCTCCCATCATCCCCTGGCGCCACCAGTTCTCGATGATCGCCTCGTCGGGCTCGACCCCTGGCCGGTTGAAACCGTAGAAGGGGCCTGAGGGCAGGGCCCGGTAGAACACGGAGCGGTTGGCCGCCAGCTGAGCCTGGAGGTCGTCGAAGACGCTCTTGGGCAGGCCGCCGGGATTGGCCTCGGTCTGCACCATGAGCGGCGGCACCGAACTGATGAGGACCGCTTTGGCCACCCGGTCCTCGCCGTGGCGGGCGATGTAGTGCACCACCTCGCCCCCACCGGTCGAGTGGCCCACGTGCACGGCGTCGTGGAGATCGAGATGGGCGACCACGGCGGCCAGGTCGTCGGCGTAGTGGTCCATGTCGTGCCCGTCGCTGGTCTGGCTCGAGCGCCCATGGCCGCGGCGGTCATGAGCGACGACCCGGTAGCCGTGACCCAAGAAGAACAAGAGCTGGGTGTCCCAGTCGTCGGCCGAGAGCGGCCACCCGTGACTGAACACGATCGGCTGGCCCGAGCCCCAGTCCTTGAAGAAGATCTCGGTGCCATCAGATGTGGTGATCGTTCCCATTTTCAAGGTCCTCCTGTCTGGAAGGATTGCCCAAACGGATCCCGGCTGAACCGGAGGCCCGTCTTGCGGCACACTCGGTGTGTCCAACGCTAGCGCCGTGTCCCTGGCGAATGTCCGGGGGCAGTCCCGGCTCGGACGCCCTCCCCGTACGCGAGGCTGGCGGCGTGTCGTGCGCGCCAGAGGACCCCCGCGGCGCCCCAGGCCCGCTCATCGGCGTGGCCAACCCCGAGGACCCGCGCCTGGCGCTGTATCGGCACCTCAACGATCCAGCCCGTCGGGTCCCGATGGAAACCGACCGGCCGGTCTTCGTGGTGGAGGGGAGGCTCGCCGTCGAGCGACTCCTCACTTCTGCCTACACCGTGCGTTCCCTGCTGGTCGACGACCACCAGGTGACAGCGGCCGGCGACCTGGTGGCGGCCACGCGGGCCCGGGGAGCGCCGGTGTTCGTCGGGTCTCGCGCCGTCGTAGCCGCCACGGTGGGCTTCGCCCTCCATCGCGGCGTGGTCGCTGTGGCCAATCGTCCCACGCCCTTCGATCCCGGACAGTTGCTGGCCGACGCCGCAGGAGCGGTAACCGCGACAGGACCTTCACTCGTCGCCATTCTCGAGGGCCTCAACGACCACGAGAACGTCGGGGCCCTGTTCCGCAACGCCGCCGCCTTCGGGGTGGGCGGTGTCCTCCTCGATCCGACCTCCGCCGATCCCCTCTACCGCCGGTCGGTCCGGGTTTCGGTAGGACATGTCCTCCACGTCCCGTTCGCCCGGCTGGTCCCGTGGCCGACCGGGCTGCACCGGGTGCGGTCCGCCGGCTTCCTCGTGGCCGCGCTGACGGCACACCCGACGGCCGCCGGCGGGCCTCCAGCCGTAAGGCTGGCCGAGCTGAAGGCTCAGGTGTCCGGCTCGGATCGCCCCGGCGGTGTGGCTCTCCTCCTGGGGGCGGAGGGACCGGGTCTGACGGAAGCGGCCCGGGCGGCCGCCGACCTGGTGGTCCACATCCCGATGGCCAACCGGGTCGATTCCCTGAACGTCGCCACGGCGGCCGCCGTCGCCTTCTACGCCCTGGCCGGACTGTGACACCTGGTGCCCGATGGAGCGCCGGGGCGGCCGGCGCCGTCACCGGGTCAGAGGTTCCTCGGCCCGGATCCTCGTCGACCGAGTACGTCATCAGGGTTGATCAGCTGGCAGCTCTGCAAGGAGAGGCACCCGCAACCGATGCATCCGGCGAGCCGATCGCGGAGATGTTCGAGCTGGGTGATCTGACCTTTGAGGTCGTCGCGCCAGGCCGTCGACAGGCGCTCCCAATCCTTTCGGGTCGGGGTGCGGTTTTCCTTTCCCCTGAAATAATCCGCATCCACCCTCGGCGGATCATTGCCTTCAACGTCGATCCCGAGCACCCTGGTCTCCAGGCTCGGGACGTGACCACGCCTGAGGGGGATCAGGGGGCGGCCTGAAGGCGGGCGTGCCGTCGTGGCCTGGCAAACTACGAACACGACGTCGTCCGGAGGCCCTCCATGCCCATCGCAACACACTTCGGTCCGAGGACCATGCCTTCGAACGCCACCGACTACGGCTCGTTCCATGTGACGCCGGTGGGGACGGCCATCGGCGCTCAGGTGGAAGGCGTCGATCTGCGCCAGGGCATTTCCACATCGTTGAAGGAAGACCTGAACCATGCCCTCCTCGACTGGAAAGTGCTGTTCTTCAGGGATCAGCCGATAAGTGCCGAGCAACAACGCGATATGGCCAGGCAGTGGGGTGCTCTCGAGCTCCATCCCTTTCTCGCCGCCGGCGATCTACCCGAAGTGGTGAGATTCGCCAAGGACGCAACCACGAGGGGGACGGAGAACATCTGGCACAGCGACGTCACCTGGCGGGAGCTACCGTCGCTGGGCTCCATTCTCAGAGCTGTGACGGTGCCGCGGCGCGGCGGCGACACCATGTGGGCCGACATGGCCCTGGCCTATGACGGCCTTTCCGAGGACATCCGCACTCGCGTCGACGGCCTGACCGCAGTGCACGACTTCTCCGAAACGTTCGGTCGGGGTATGACGCCCGATGAGCTCAGAAAGATGCGCAAGGAATACCCGCCCGCCGAACACCCGGTGATCCGCGTGCACCCAGAGACCGGCCGGCGGACAATCTACGTCAATGAGATATTCACCAGTCGGATCGTCGGCCTCGAACACGAGGAGAGCGACATGCTCCTCAGGTTGCTCTGTGCGCAGGCGCGAGTTCCCGAATACCAGTGCCGCTTTCGCTGGGAACCCGACTCCGTCGCCTTCTGGGACAATCGATCGACCCAGCACTACGCCATCTCGGACTATTGGCCAGAGGAGCGCGTGATGGAGCGGGTGACGATCGTCGGCGACCGACCGGTGTAACTCAGCCGAGCTCGCTGGCGGTGATGGGGAGAACTGTCGGCCACGTGATGTCGGGAAGCGGTTGGTTGAAAGGCTCGTACTTGGGCACAGCCGTGGCGCGGTAACGGTCCGTGGAGTGGGTGCGGTCGGGGTCGTGCTCGGGAATGACCTGGTCGCCGAAGACTTCGAGGAGTTCGAGAATCTCGTCCGGGTGCAGATCCTGAGGCATTCCGAAGACCAACTGGTCGCAGCCCACCGACTTGTAGGACTCGAGCTGCTCGGAGACCTCCTCAGGATTGCCGACCAGCATGATCCCGGCCTCGATCAGCTGGTCGAGGAACTCGTCGGGGTCACCACTCCCGATGAGGTCCTTCAGCATGAGCGGCGCATCAGGCCACGTAATGGCATCCATCGACTTGGGCATGGTGTCGTGATAGAGGTTGACCATGGTCACCAGGTAGCCGCTCACCCGCTCCAGTGCCAGCTTCCTCGCCTTGGTGCGGTCCTCGAAGCAGAGCACCGCGTTGGTCATCATCATGTTGTCGTTCATGAACTGCCCCAGCGGTGCGGTGCACTTCGAGATCCCCTCCTTGTAGGCCTCGATACGACCCCGCAGGTTGTAGATGGGCTCGAAGTTGAAGGCGATGGCCCCGATCCCGAGCTCCCCCGCCTTTTGGAACGTCGGCGGATTGCCGCAGGCGACCCAGATCGGCGGGTGCCCCGGTCCGTACGGCTTGGGCAGCACGTTGTGGGGCGTCGGAACCGTGAAATGCTCGCCGAAATAGGAGTAGTCCTTCTGTTCCCACATCCGCGGGATCTCCCGGACAACCTCGTCCCACTCCGACTTCGTCGAATTGGGGTCGAGGATGTTGAAACTGGCCAGCTCGTGGCTGCCGGCACCTCGGCCCGTCCCCCACTCATAACGGCGTCCGGTCACGTGGTCGAGCATGGCCGCCCGCTCGGCCAGGCGCACCGGGTGCTCCTTGCGCGGCGACAGGCTGTTGATCCCCGAAGCCAGGTGGATATAGTCCGTCTGACCTGCGACGAGACCCATCACTACCTCCGGCGCCGACATGTGGCTGTACTCCGTCAGGCTGTGGTGCTCGCCGAACCAGGCGTACTTCCAGTTGTGCTTGTCGGCGAATATCGCGTAGTCCGCCTCGAGCATGAGTCGGCGGTGCTCCCACTCGGTGTCGTGGGCACCGGGGCCTGGGATGTAACCGTTCAGGAAAATGCCGAATTCCATTGAGCCTCCACTATCGGACCGTACGCGTTGCACATACCGTACCGTTCCCCAACATCAGTGGCTGTCGGGCAACACCCCCGGTCCTCAGGCCCTCCCGAGCACAGTTCTCGTAGCCGTCGCCACCCGTTCGATGGCTTGATCGGCTGGAAGGGCGGCCAGTGTCGACGAGAACACCTCCACCCCGACCGGAGCCGTACAACCGCCGTCGGAGAGGACATTGAGGACGTCACGCACCCGGGCGGCGCCCTCTCCTGGGAGGAGCCGGCGGGCCATGGTCTCTTCCATCAGGTTTGACTCCGCCACTGCCGGAGCATCGCTGACCTGGATGGCGTACACCCGATCCCGCGGCATCTTCAGGAGACTCTCGGGCGTTCCCCCGCTGCGGAGCAAGTGCCAGGTGTCGAGGAGCACTCCTCCGTTGTCACGTCCCGCCTCCCGCACGATGTCCCATGCGGCCTCCATGTCCGGGATGTTTGACCACGGCAAGAACTCGAGGTGCACCAATAGGCCGTGCTCCCTGGCGCGGTCGCAGACCCCGGCGAACGCCTCCGCCGCCACCTCGACCGAAATCGTCCGTAGCGCCCCGAGATCGACGACGTTGATCGACCGGCCCCCGATGGCATCGGCGACCGCGTAGAAATCCTTCTCCTCGAAGCCCGTGGCCCAGTCGCTCCGAACGGCGTCATCGTCTCCCGGCAGCCACCGGGTGAGCGCATCCAGTTCGGCAATCTCGATGCCGTGATCGGCCAGGGCGCCGCGCAGATCTGCATCGGAGTACCCTTCGGCCCGCGCACCGAGATAATCGGACTCCCACATCGATAGGCCGGCGAACCCAGAGGCGGCGGCCAGCCGGAGACGTTCGGTGAACGGCGTCTGTAATGCGCTCCCCGCGCACAGCACCAGGTCCTCGGAGGTCAGCATGTCCCCCCCTTTCTCGTCCGGTCTAACCTAACCTCGTCAGCACGTTCCGGGTGATCCGTTCGATCTGCGGGTCGCGCCCGGCCAGTCCATGAGCCCAGTCGGTTGACCCCGACGTCACCACTGTCGCGCCCGCCGTGTTCGTGTATGCCCCCAATACGGCGTGGCCGTGACGGATGCGCTCCATCGCCTCCGGGTCGCGCGTCCCGAACAGGCGCGACGCGATGTACTCCAACTCGCTGGGCTCGCCGGCCTTGGGCGGGCGAGGCGCCGTGTCGCGCGTGAAGTGCTGCGTCGGGCAGGTGCCGAGGATCTCGAAGGTGGACGGTGTGCCGTCCTCCCCGGTCGGGTAGGGCAGGCCATCGCGGTAAGTGAAGACGCACCCGTCGCACTCGTAGCCGACGACCGTCGGGGCGACCCCGAGCACGTCGCCGTAGCCCAGTCCGGTGCCGTCAAAAATCCAGTGACCGGCGCGATGCACCGTGTAGCCACCGAGACCGGCCGTCACATTGCGGCCGATGCGGTGATACCCCCCTCGGGTGAACGAGACGCCGGTCATGGAGTTCTCCGGGCGACCGACGACCACGTCGGACCAGAACGTCGTGACCTCTGCTTCCTTGTCGGTTCCCATCAGCGGGTCGTTCTTGAAGAATCCCTTGTACCCGACCATGACGTCGTGATCATCACCCTCGATGCGCACCTGCCACAACGAGGTATTGCCCGAAAAGAAGGCCGCGTTGCCGCCCCGCCCGATGAATCCCTCCACCGTGTCGCGCATGCCGCCCGACCAGTACTCGTCATGGCCGACGGAGAGGTACAGCCTGGCGCCCTCCAACACCTCGGGGTGTGCCTCGAGGTCGGCATTGCTGCACACGCCGATCTCGAAGCCCTCGCGTTCGGCCCACTGGAGGAACGGCATCTCCCAATCCGGCCAACCGGCCGATCCGGCATAGCCCGACAGATGGTTGATCTGGATGTAGCCGATGTGCGCCGCGTTCTGCGGATCGGGCGCGCCCGTCCCCGTCACGCGACGGCCCTTGCCCGGCGGCTTGTGGAGATAGCCGGCCGACATCGGGCGCTGCATGGCGACCTGCGTACCACCGGTATAGAGGTTGGGCCCTCCGAAGTCGTTGTAGGCATGCCACGTATTTGTCGACAGTGCCAGCACGATGCGCGCGTTGGATGGAGGCCGCACGACGAAGAATGCACGGTCGCGCCGCACCTTGCCGGCAATGTCGATCTCCATGACGATTTCGTAGTAACCCGACCGCCAGGTCGGATCGACGTCCAGCGTGAGAGCCGTCGGCCAATCGCACCCGTTCGAAGAGGCGTCCTTCGGCGTCTCATGCTCGTCAGCCCTCACCGCGGCGGAACGAAACACCACGTCGCGCCGGGCGCCCACCCGCGCCACCTCAATGCGCACAGGGCGGCCGGCAGATGACGACACGTGCAGGCCGACCTGCTCTCCCGATGCGACAGATTGCGGCCAGCAGTATCCCGTCACCACTTCGCGCGCCATATCCGACCCTATCTGGGCGACGTCACGTGCCGCATCCAGAGGCCGTCTTCCCCTGGACTACCTACTTGCGAGTGCCTGCGCGGTATCCACTACTTCCCACACCTCGACGATGAGATCGTCCCTGAATCGAAACAGCATGTTGTACTCGCTGTCATAGATGTTCCCATTGGCCCGAAGTGCTGTTCTGTTGTAGTGGGCCGAGACGAATTCGTCTTCGGCCACCAGGTGGTGAATGGCGACGTGACTCGTGCCCGGTTTGAAGCCTTTCCAGCCGTCGCCGCCGAACCATGGAACCCGGTCCCATCCGTCGAGCGGTCGGTCGAGCCCGAACGCCAGTGCAGCGGACTGCGGAACCCACCACTTCACCTCAGGGGCCACCAGCGGCCGCATGGTGGCGCTGTCGTCATTCACCAGGGCAGTGAGGAATTCGGACACAACTTGCTTTCGTCTCTGGGTCGACACGTCGAGTGGTGATCGTAGCCGGGTCCCCTGGTCACCAGGTGGTCGCCCCCGCTCAGGTGGCCTGACCGGATCCGGTCGGCACCCGCACCACGGTGCGACCGGTTGTTTCACGCCGCTCGAGCGCCTCGAGCTCGGCGGGAACGTCGGCGAATTCGATGTGCCGGCCGATCACCGGTCGGATCGTTTCCGCCCTGGCGAGCTGAAGGACGCGGTTCCAGATGTCGACGCCCTGGGCGGTGGAGAGGAAATTCAGGCCGAACGTACGAGGCGCCCGGGGCGAGTCGACGAAGGCGAAGCAGACCCCGACAAGATCGAAGTTTCCGTAAATGCTCGGCTGGATCGACATCGGACGCTCTTCCTCTTCGATGCCCGAGGCGAATCCGATGATCAGGTGGCGACCGTTGAACGCCATGACCCGAAACGTCTCCGTCGTGACGGCGCCCCCCACGGTGTCGAACGCCACATCGACTCCACGCCCGTTGGTGACGTCGTCGACGAAGGCGACGAAGTCCTCGGTGCGGTAGTTCACGCCGTAGTCGGCGCCCAGAGACCGGCAAAATTCGACCTTCTCGTCGGTTCCCGCCGTCGCGATGACCGTCGCCCCGAACGACTTGGCGAGCTGGACGGCGGCCGAGCCGGCACCGCCGGCAGCCGCGTGGATCAGGACGACGTCACCGGGACCGGTCCGGGCGCGGACCCGCAGCGCCAGGTAGCTGAGCAGGTACGGGAAGTACATGGCGATTCCATCGGCGGCGCTGAGCCAGTTGGGGAGCAACTGGAGACTCGGCCCGTCGCACAGGGCCGCCGACGCGTACGCCCCCTGCGCCCCCGACGCCACTCCGACGACTCGCCGGCCGAGAAGAGTCTCACACCCCGGTCCGGCCGCCTCGACCGTTCCCGCGGCGGCCATGCCGATGACGAAGGGTGGTTCGAACTTCAAGAGCCCGTAGCGCCCGCGGATGGTGTCGATGTCGTTGAAGTCGAGGCAGAACGCCTCCACGCTCATCCGCACCTGGTTGACACCGGGTTCGCCGACCTCCACGGTCTGGATCTGCAGAGCGTCGGACGGTGCACTCAGCTGGGTCACCACCCATGCGGTCGCCTCGGTCGCCGTCATCGGGAGCCTCCGTAATCGACCGGCAGGTGTTTGATGCCGTTCAGCCACGACGAGCGGAGGCGGCGAGGTGGACCCATCAACGTGACGTCGGCCAGCTCGTCGGCCAGTACGTCGAACATCACCTTGAGCTCCAGGCGTGACAGGTTGGCCCCGAGACAGTAGTGAGAGCCACCCGCGCCGAAGGTGACGTGGGGATTGTGCGAGCGACCGATGTCGAACTCATGAGGGTCTTCGAACACCTCCTCGTCGAAGTTGGCGGAGGCGAAGTACAGGCCGACCCGCTCACCTTGGCGCACCGGGTGGCCGGCCACCTCGGTGTCCTCACCGGCCGTACGCTGGAGCACCACCGCGGGCGACGCCCAACGCAAGATCTCGTCCACCGTCGTCGAGGGTCGTTCCGACCGCCATCGTTCCCACTGGTCCGGGTGTTCCAGAAAAGCCAACATGCCGTGGGTGATGGCCTGCCGGGTGGTCTCGTTGCCGGCGACGGCCAGAATCATGAAGAAGAAACCGAACTCTTCGCTCGTCAGCCGTTCGCCCTTGGCGTCGGGGCGGACGAGCCGGCTGGTGACATCGCCGAGATCGACCTCGATCCGGGCTTCGGCGGCCGCATGGGCGTAGACGAACATGTCGACGGTGCCCGAGAGGTCGCTCGCATACTCCGGGTCCTCACTGCCAGCCATCTGATCGCTCCAGTGGAAGAACTGTTGCTGGTCGGCGTCAGGAATGCCCATGAGGCCGGCGATGGCCTGCAGAGGCAGATGACGGGCCACGTCGATCACGAAGTCCCCCGTGCCCTCCCGCTTGGCGGCCCACACGATCCGGTGGGCTTGTTCGCGCAGGTCGTCCTCGAGGCCAGCCAAGGCACGTGGCGTGAAGCATCGGTTCCCCACACTGCGAACCCGGGTGTGCCGGGGCGGGTCCATGCAAAGGAGGAGGTTCTTGGTCGGCTCGCCCGTCGGATCGGACGCGTCCAGCCGGCGAGCGAAAGCCGATTTGGCCTCCACCGACCACCCCGGACTCCTCGTGACCGCAGCGACATCGGCGTGGCGGGTGAGTGCCCAAAAGCCCCCGTCGCCGTAGTCCGATCCCGTGGACGCTTGCGGGTTCCACCGGACCGGTTGGTTCCGGCGTAGCCAGGCGAACTCGTCGAGAGGAAGGTGATCGGCCAACAGGTCCGGATCGGTCAGATCGAGGTGAGCGTCGACAGGTGTCGAGGGCACGACGGCATACCTCCGCTAGTGAGACCAGTAACGGGCGACCGTAGACTTTGATACTAGTTGGTGTCAACTAGGCTGGAGCCCGCGTGGACTACCAGGTGACGATGCCCTTCAAAGGGATCAGTGCCGATGACCGGCGCAGCCATCGGCGGGCCCGGCTGGTGAAGGCCGCCTTTGCGATCGCCGGGACGGAGGGCGCGGGTGCACTCGGCGTCGGTCGAGTGTGCCAGGGCGCCGGGCTCACCAAGCGCTACTTCTACGAGAGCTTCTCCTCGCTCCCCGAGCTCCAGAGCGCCGTCGTCGACCATGCCGTCACGGTGATGTCGGCGCGTGTCGATCCGTTCCGGCCCACCCGACCCGGCGGTCCACCGCAAGCCTGGCTGGAGGCGTTCGTCGGCGCGTTGGTGGATGACGAGTGTCTGGCGCGGGTCCTGTTGGGCGAAACCCACGGAGGCGCGCTCAGTCCTTTCCGGCATCAGATCATCGACGTGGCCATCGCGGGGATGGCACCGCCGGGCTCCGATCCCCAGGCGGACCTTCGAGCTCGCCTCGTCGCCTACGCCCAGATCGGCACCCTGAGTGAGCTGTGTCTGGCCTGGCACCAGGGGCACCTGGTGATGGAGCGGGCCGCCCTGGTCGACGTACTTAGCCGACCTGTTCGTCCGCATCAACGGAGCCGAAGGTCCCCGCGGGCGTCCCTCTAAACGGACCCGCGGTTCCACTACACGAACTGAATCCGGACCCTGCGGGACGAAATAGCCCCAGGAACCGGCTTTATGCATCATCTTTCAGCTTCGCCTACCATGTGCCGGCCGACGCCCGCCGTGGCCGGTGCACTGATTTAATAATCCGATCGTTTCATGATCCGATTGCAAACGACTCTGGGGAGGGTATGAGGATGTTCTGCAAGGGGCTGACGCAGCTTCGAAGGTCGGCGCTGCCGCTCGCGTTGGCGACTGTGATCCTGGCCGGGACTTCGGTGGTGCTCACGTCGACGACCGCGGGCGCTTCGACATCGGCGTCGAGCTCGAGCGGCGTGTGGCCCGGGGTCGGCAAAATTTGCGAGCCGGGGCCCGGCGGTGCCTCCTCGGTGCGCGGTGTGGGCTCGAAGACCATCAACATCGCCGAGTTCAACGACGCCTCCAACACCATTGACCCCGGGCTCGAGTCGGAGTTCCCCCAGCAGGCCACGGCGTTTGCCGACTGGTGCAACGCGGCGGGGGGCATCAACGGGCGCAAGATCGTGATCGACAACCGCGACGCCGCGCTCTTCAACGCGGCGCAGCAAACGACGGCGGCCTGCCAGAGCGACTTCATGGCGGTCGGCGGCGGCATGGCCCTCGACCAGCCTGCCGTCCCGATCCGTGAGAAGTGCGGGCTGGGACAGATCAGCGGCTACGTCGTCTCGGACGCCTCTGTCGAATCCTACCGACCAGGTCGACCCGACGGGCATCAACACGAGCGCGGTGACCGCAGGGTGGTTCGGGGTTCTGGCCAAGGCCTACCCGAAGGCGGTCCAGGTGGCCGGGATGGGCGGGTCGGACACCCCTTCGGTCATCGAGTCCGAAACGAAGTACGAGTTCGCCGCCGAGGCTGAGGGCTGGAAAGTGGTCGACTTCCTCGAGCCTCCGACTTCGGTGGAGAACTGGGCGCCCTACGTCGAGCAGTACCAGCAAAAGGGAGTCACGGCCTTGTGGCCGGCCGACAACGCCAACTTCACCCCCTTCGCCCAGGCCATGACCACCGCCGGCTACCACCCCGACTTCGTCGCGCTGGGGACCCAGTTCGCCAACACGCAGACAGAGCAGGCCGTGGCGGCCAACCCCAGCCTGCCTCCCATCTTCGTCGAGACGCAGTGGTGGCCGCTGGCGATCGCCTCGCAGAACCCCTCGACCGAGGAGCTCGTCACCACCATGCACAAGTACGCCAAGGGTGACCAGATCGACTTCGACGATGAGGAGGGGGCCGAGGCATGGACCCTCTGGGCCAAGGCGGCCTCGGCCTGCGGTGCCAGCCTCACGGTGAGCTGCGTGCTGAACAACGCCGCCGCCACGAAGAACTGGGACGCCGGTGGCATTCAAGCGCCCGTGGCGACCTTGACGCTGTCCAACGAGAACCCCCAGCCCTCCCCGTGTTTCGCCATGCTCCACTTGACGGGCAAGGGGATCACTTACGACAAGGCGCTCACCCATCCCACGCAGTCCATCTGGAACTGCAACCCCAAGAACGTCGTCCATTTGACGCCGGCGCAGCTGGCCCAACTCAACGCCCTGTGAGCATGCATTGGGCGGGCGGAGGCAAATTGCATAGTCTTGCTCGGTCAGGCTTCTGATCATTTTGTCGGGGGGCGACCGTGCATGAGTTCATCATCTTCACCATCGGGGGCCTGGCTGCGGCGGGCATCTACGCGATAACGGCCGCCGGCCTCACGCTCACCTACACGACGACCGGGATCTTCAACTGGGCCCACGGCGCCATCGGGATGATCTGCGCCTTCGCTTACTGGCAGATGAGCATCGGCTGGGGCTGGCCGGTGCTCGTCTCCATGTTCGTCTGCATCTTCGTTTTGGCGCCTTTCATCGGCATCGTGATCGAAGCGGCAGTGATGCGCCGGCTCGAAGGGGTCTCGGAGGCAGCCAAACTGGTCGTCACGCTTTCCATCGCGCTCATGTTCTTGGGCATTGCGCAGTGGATCTGGAGCCCCACGACCTATCGGGCCCTGCCCCCTCTCTTCAACAATGACACCTTGGTCGTCGGGTCGATCAGGATCTCCTACAACGATGTGACCATCTTGATCCTGGCCCTGGCCGTCGCCATCGGCCTGCGCCTGTTCCTCTACCGCACCCGGGTCGGCGTCACCATGCGGGCCAGCGTCGACGACCGGACGCTCACTTCGCTCAACGGATCGAGCGCGGTGACCAACGCCCGCAACGCCTGGATCATCGGCTCCATGCTGGCCGCGCTGGCCGGGATCCTCATCGCACCCACCCTCACCCTGTCGGCCCCCGCGCTGACGCTGCTCATCGTCAACGCCTACGCGGCGTCGGTCATCGGGCGCCTGCGCTCCATTCCGATGACCTTCGTGGGTGCCATCATTTTGGGCCTTTCCATCGCCTATTCGGTGGCCTACCTGCCGCAGAACCCCTACGTCCAAGGGTTCGAGAATGCAGTGCCGGCGATCATCTTGTTCATCGCGCTGTTGGTCCTGCCGGCGACAAGCCTGCGCGGGCACCGGCAGCTCCGGAGCCGCGAGCTCGCCTTCCGTCCCAGCTGGAGCGGCACCGGCCTGCTCTGCGCAGGGACGATCGTCGTCGCCATTTTCTTCGCCACCACCGTCGGCAAGGCCGACATGTTCAGCCTCAACAAGATGTGGGGTCTGGCCATCGTCGGGCTCTCCGTCATCCCCATCGTCGGCTACGCCGGGCGCCTGTCGTTGTGCCAGATGACCTTCGCCGGCATCGGCGCCACCATGGTGGGACACCTGGGGGGCACGGGGAACCCCCTCTCCCTCCTCTACGCCGCCGGCGTATGCGCGGGAATCGGCGTGCTCATCGCCATCCCCGCCCTCCGGCTCTCGGGCATCTACTTCGCCCTGGCCACGGCGGCCTTCGCCGCCACCATGGACAACTGGGTGTTCCAGCTCCCCGCCTTCAACCTCTTCGGGCACCCCTACGCGCCGTTCGGCTCCGGGACGCTTGCCTTCGCTCCGTTCCACATCGGTTCGCTGGCGCTCAAGTCCGAGAAGGCGCAGTTCATAGCGGGGTCGATCGCCTTCTCGGTCTTGGTCGTTTTGGTCGCCGCCGTGCGGCGATCCGAGTTCGGGCAGCGGCTCCTGGCTATGAAGGACAGTCCCGCCGCGTGTGCCACGCTGGGCATGAACGGCCGGGCGTCACTCGTCGGCGTGTTCGCCTTCTCGGCCGCCCTGGCCGGGGTGGGTGGCGGCATCTACGCCATGGAGCTCGGCAGCGCCTCTCCCACTGTGTTCCAGCTCTTCAACGGGCTCTCCATCATCTTGGTCATGGTCATCATGGGGATCACGTCGTACGGAGCAGCGGGCACGAATGGCTTGTACCAGGGATCGCCGTTCTTCACCAATTTCTTCCCCTCGCTCACCCAATTGCCGCTGGTCCTGGTCGGCCTCGGGGGTGTCGGCGTGGGCACCACGCCCAATGGGACGATCCCCGGAAGCGTCCGACCGGTCTATCTCTCCGTCCTCCGGCGCCGCTGGCTGCTGGCCCTCATCGTGGCGGTGTTCGTAGGGGCCTGGGCGCTCCGGCTGGGCGGGGCGTTCGGCAACTGGCCCATGACGATCATCATTTTGGTCGACCTGATGCTGTTCCCCGTCCCGGCCTACGTCGTCGACTACCGGGCGAGGATCGCGCCCCCGGCATTCGGCCTTCCCGAGCGGCGCTCGAAGGAGAGGCGGGACGCCTTCTTCGCCGAGGCGTCGTCCGACGAGGAACCCATCGGCCCGGCCGATCCGCTCGGCGCGCTGTCCGGAGCAGGGGGCACCAGTGCCACTTGAAATCGACGCGGTCTCGGTTCGCTTCGGAGGCTTGGCCGCGCTCACCGAGGTCACGGTCACTGCTGCCGAGGGAGCAATCACCGGGCTGATCGGGCCGAACGGAGCCGGTAAGACGACGTTGTTCAACGTGGTGACGGGGATGCAGCGCCCGAATGCGGGAGTCGTGCGCCTCGACGGTCGGGATCTCCGGGGGCTGTCGTCCCATCGCCGGGCCCGCCTCGGGCTCGGCCGCACCTTCCAACGCCTGGAGCTCTTCGGATCACTGACCGTGGCCGAGAACATCGGGGTGGCCGCCTCCATCGGGCAGCGTGGGTTCTCCCAGGCCCGGAGGAAAGCACTCCAGGACATCCGCGAGGAGATACTGGACCGGCTGGGGCTGCGACCCGTGGCCAACGACCGGGCCGACTCCTTGCCGACCGGGACCGGTCGCCTGGTCGAGCTGGCCCGCGCGCTGGCCACCAAGCCCAAGGTCCTCCTCCTCGACGAGCCGGCCTCGGGCCAGGACGTCGACGAGACCGAGCGGTTCTCGGGGATCCTGCGTGACCTGGCGAGCGACGGCCTTGCCATCCTGCTGGTCGAACACGACATGGAACTGGTCATGAACGTCTGTGACACCATTGCGGTGCTCGACTATGGCCGCATCATCTGCACCGGCACACCGTCGGAGGTCCGGGCCGACCCCGACGTGCAGGCCGCCTATCTCGGTGCGGTTGCGGAGGCGGTGCCCGATGCCTGAACCACTCCTGGAGTTCCGGGGCGTCCGGGCGGCCTACGAGGAAGTCGAGGTGATCCACGGGATCGACGCCACATTCGAAGAGGGCGCCGTCACGGCTGTCCTCGGGGCCAATGGCGCCGGAAAGTCGACCCTCCTCTCCCTGGCGGTCGGCATTATGGGGCCGAGCGAGGGCGAGGTCCGGTTCGCCGGTGCAAAGGTGCGTGTGGGATCGACGTCTTCGTTGGCGCGCCAGGGGCTCTGCCTCATACCCGAGGGACGCGGCGTGTTCCCCAACCTGACGGTACGGGAGAATCTCTGGGTCATGACGCACAGCGGCCGGGGGCGCCGACACGTGGAACGGTCCGCCTTCGAACGGTTCCCGCGCCTAGAGGAGCGCCGAGACCAACATGCCGGGACACTGTCCGGCGGAGAACAGCAGATGCTGGCCCTGGCGCGCGCCGTGGCGACCAGCCCGCGGCTGCTCTTGTTGGACGAGCTGTCGATGGGGCTGGCGCCCCTCGTCGTCGAAGAGCTCTACCGACATGTCGTCAGCCTGGCCGCGGAAGGCATCACCGTCGTGGTGGTGGAGCAGTTCGCACGCACGGCCCTGTCGGTCGCCGCCTCGGCCATGGTGATGGCAAACGGACGGATCATCCAGACCGGAGCGGCCGACGAGGTGGAGTCGGTGCTCCAGTCCGCCTACCTGGGATCGGCGCAACCGGCGGAAGCGGGATCACCCGAGCAAAACGGGGCATCGGGTCACCCCGACCCCCCCACGGGTGGCCCTTAACTGAAGGCGAAGAACATCACCTGGGTGGCGTAGGCCACGAGGCGGGGCGGGTCGGTGCCGTCGGGCCCGCAGTCCCATAGGGCCATATCAATCGAGGCGTAGCCGTCACCGGCGTGACGCGCCCGGTTGTGGGCCAGGACCCACGCCGACCGGCAATCGCCGAGCAGATGGAACGTGAGATCGACGCTCGGACCGAACCACCGGTGGCGCTCTTGCGGCCCAACCTTCTCAGCCACCGCTCCCGGCATCGTGTCGGCAAAGACAATGAGTGCACCCGGGTCGAGTGTCCCGTCGCCCAGCCACGGCGCGTCGTCCATTCGGTACCACGTGCCGTGCTCGGCCCGCTCCGGTTCGTACCGCTCCCACGGTGCGTGACCGAGCATGCCCGCCCCTTCCACGTGACGATCCCAAAAGGGCAGGGCGACGAAGTCGCTCGAGTCTGCCTCCGGCGGTAGCGGGGCACGGAAACTGCGGCACTGGGCGGGAGGGACGATTCGAGTCGGCGGTTCGAGGTCAGTGAAGGCGAAACCGCGGCGGGGTGCTCCGAACACGGCCGTGGTCAGGTGGCCGCGCGCCGAACCGGCTGCCCTGACCTCAGCCCGCACATGCGACATCGAGCGACCGCGACGAAGGATCTCGACCTCGATATCGAGCGGCCCGTGCGGCACCTGGGCCACAAAGGTGGTGTGCGCCGTGCGCAGAGTCTGATCGGGGTGGGCCACTGCGTCGGCCATGGCTCGGACCGCCAGGGCCGTGACGACCCCTCCTTGTGGCACCTGGGCCAGGTCCCAGGAAGGATCGAGGGTGACCCGATAGGTCCCCTCGCCGCTCCTGACGACGTCGGGGAACGCACCACCCATCTACGCATTCTGCATCACGCCTGTCGGAGTTGCCGGCTGGATTCCGCGTCCGGATCAGCGTCCGCCCAATGGCGGCAGAATCTGGGGCGGTGAAGATCGTCGATACACTCAGCTTCCTGCGAGGGAGATGGACTCTTACGCGGGCCCTCACGGACCATCGATCCGGAACTGATGGGCGATTCGAGGGGAGCCTCGTCATTGCCGAGGCACAGCCCGACCAGAACTGTCCCCTCGGCCCGCGAGCACGCTACGACGAGGAGGGCACCTTGCGCTTCGGAGACCATGTAGGGCCGGCGTCTCGTACTCTCGACCTCGTTCGGCTGGAGAGCGCCGTCGTCATGCTGTACCTCACCGACGGAACACCCTTCGTCGACCTCGACCTTCGAAGCGGGACGTGGCGAAGTGTCCACCGTTGCGGCAAGGACCACCATGAGATCGTCACCGTTACCCGGTCACATGGCGAGGTGGAAGAGCGCTGGAGAGTCCGTGGCCCGACGACGAACTACGATGCCGTCGCCGTTCTGCGGCGGGTCGGAAGCTGAGGCGTTGGTTGACCAGGTACCAACCGACGCTGCGCCAATGATCCCGGCCCCTATCACCCCGATACGCATCTCGTTTCCCGACCACGCCGCGAACCTCGGCGGCCCTGGCCGATTGATCGAGGAGTCTCAGCCACGTTGCGGAAGCGCCGTCCATATCGTTTTGGGAGTGGATCTCTAGCCGAACGGTTTCGACAGTAATTTCGCGCTGAACTTGACCGCTTTGGTGGCCGTGACCGCTCCGGTCTGCAGAGGTACAGCAATCACAATCAGCACAACCCCCACGACAAAGAGATGACGCACCCCGAGCAGGATGATGCCGACTCGGCCCAAGAGATACGGCGGTGAGCACACAACGGCGCCTACGGCTCCCCCCACCGCCGTCGCCGCGAGCTTGTCCCGCCGCGAATAGTTTGACTTGATGCCAACCAGGCGAGCGGGAACGGTCACGTAGGTCAACATCATTATTGCGATCACGAGGCTGAGCGAAAGAGCGAACCACCAGCTCCCCCACCGAGGCACGATCGCCACCGAAACACCGAGAGCCAACCCGATGAGAAATCCCCATCCCAGGACGGGACGAAGATGGCGTCTCGCTTGATCAAATCCCGTTCGGATGTCCGGCTTCTCGGAGCTCGCGATAGCGAAGGCAAAGACAGCGTTGAGAAAGTAGGCGGCCGCGGTCACAACGGCGATGACCAACACAATGAGGATGAAGATCGGGCCAAGTGTCCGATTGAGTTCCCGCCCCCGTACGACATGGATCTTCAGATCGAGCATGGACGCCCAGATGAGGAGGGCCGGGATCACCTGGACGGCCGTGAGCCGCCAGTTCGTGAAGAGCAGTTTGACCCCCTGGAAAAGCATGGCGAACGCACCGACCAACAAGGACAGTGGTGCGAGGATCCGACTGCGCTGGCTGAGGGAGACGATCGCGGCCTCTACCGCGTCGTCGTCTTCCTCTCTTATCGCCGTCACCAAGTGCTTGACGTGACCAATGATGCCCACCCGAGGGTCACCGCTGACCTTCTCGGGATCGACGCCCTGGGTCATTTTTCAGAGGTTACTGAGGCGAGACAGCCACGGAGTCTCGAACCGCCAGCCTCAAACGCCCACTTCAGCATGGACCTTCCCATCGGCGACGGCCGCAACGAGTTGCTGGTGGTCCTGCTCATTCTGATCGGCATAGGCGGACGAGAAGCGGGCGATCGCATCGTCGAAGCTCGAGCTGGTGCCAAGGTAGGCGGCGATGGCCAGCCGGTCGCCGGATCGGGCGTGGGCACGGGCTAAGGACCATCCGCACGCCCGCGTGTAGGCGTGAAACCCGGATTCGCTCATCGTGGAAAGGTCGATGGAGGCCTTCCAGTCCCAGAGCTGTCGGACATAGAAGTCGTGCTCACGGCCGTCGAGGGCCTTGCTCCGGGTCCAACTGAGGAAGATGTCGCTGGCGGCGTGAGAGATCCGCTGGCCATGGACGACGCGTTCGCCGTGGTTGTCGAAGACGCTGGCCCCCAAGTAGGGCTCGAGCACCGATGCCTGCGCCTCTTTCGCCTGGAGTACCAGGGGATCCTGGCCGTCTCGCCCGACGAGGAGGAACACGGTGGCCCTGGTGCCGACGCTGCCCACGCCGACGACCTTGCGTGCCATGTCCACGAACCGGTAGGTACCAAAGAGGTAACGGCGATCCTCGTCGAGGCTCTCGGCGTATTCGACCATGAGCTCGCGCACGTACTCAGCCTGACCCTGCGGGTCATTCTCACCAAAGACGTGGCGCAGGGGCACCAGGAGCGGCGGGACGCTCCGAAATCGAAGCTCGCCATCGACCCGTTCGGTCAGCTTCGTGACCGCCCGCAAGCTCGTTTTCTTCCGGCCCTTGGTAAAGGGTTGCGCGAACAGGATGCGACCCCTTCGGCCGAGCCTTCCACCGAAGCGGTCGACCAGCTCGCTGGCGTTCAGCCGGTCATAAAAGACGTCGAGGTGGCTCTCCCGGGCGAATCCTCGCATACCCTCTCGATACTCCCTCACGCAGGCGGTCACCAGTTTGCGGCGGCGGCCGGCCGGCAGCCCGACGTCGCGTCCGGCGATCTCGACGCTGGCCGCCATTCGCTTCACGTCCCATTCCCACGGCCCGGGAAGGGTCTCGTCGAAGTCGTTCGGGCCGAAGACCATCCTGCGATCCGGCGCGGCAAAACCGCCGAAGTTCGATATATGGGCGTCCCCGCAGGCCTGCACCATGATGCCCGAGACGGGTGTCGGTGCCAGATCCGCCGCCATCACGGCCGCCGCTCCTCTGTAGAACGTAAACGGGGAGACGAGCATCCGCCCGTAGCGGATGGGCACCAGCTCGGCCAAGCGCGTGGAGGCCTGGGCCGTGAGGACCGCGATCGGATCAGGCCGGTTCGGCGCCGGCGCCCACTCTCCGTGAGCCGGCCTCGGTGACAGTGGGCGGGCCGCTCGGCCTCGCTCCGCAGATTCACCCGACTGCAGCATGGCGTGTAAGGGGACCGACACCCGAGCGCCGGCAGCGCTATCGCCCAGGCCCTTGGTCCCCACTGACATGCCGAGCAGCCTAAACGCCGGATGACACAGAGTCCCGGTCGGCGTCGCCGGAATCGGCACCCTCGGTATCGTTGCTGCGTTGAAGGGTTGCGATGACGGTGCGCCCGCTAACTGCTCACGGCCTCTACGGAGAACTCGGTAGTGAGATGGTCCGCCACCGAGTCCAACACCGCAGTAGTGCCGTAGGGGCGCGAGACCAGCATGGCGCCCTCCAAGGCTGCGATGATGCTGCGGGCCGCCTGGTCAGGCGCGCCGGCGAACCTGAGGCTGCCGACCGTCCTGCCCTCTTCGAGGAGAGCGGAAAGCCAGGCTTGGTTGCGGTCGAAGAACGCGACGACAGCGTGGCGCATCGGGTCTGACAGGACTTCGTATTCGGCGGCCAGCATCCCGCACAGGCACATTCGCTGTTCCGAGAGCACGGCTCGGTAGAGAGCGCAATAGGCCCGGAGCTTGTCGGTGGCTAGCCCGTCACGACCTTCGATCTCCAAGAGCGCCTCGCCGAAGCGAACGGCGTAACGGGTGATGAGGCTCTCGCCCAACTCAGCCTTGCTGGGGAAGTGGTAGTGGAGGGACGCCTTGGTGATGCCCAGCTCGGCGGCGATGTCGGCGTAGGAGAAACCGCTGAACCCGCGACGCTGCACGAGCCTCTCGGCGATGTCGAGAATCGCCGTGGCCGTATTTGTGTCGGCCGGGTTGGCAAGTCGCGCTCGAGCCATTGCGGGGTCTCCTCCCCTCTCTCTTGACAGTCTACCTACTAGTAGATCAGAGTGGTAACCGGGTGTTTCTCCCGGGACCGGAGGAGGAGCGACATGGTTCACGTCACCGAACACCACCGTTGCGAGCACTCGGCGAGCGACCACGTCCGGTAGCGGCCCGGTGAATCCTCTCGCGCTGGTCGAAGCCTTCGGTGAGACATGGGTCGAACACGATCTGGATCGCGCCATCTCGTTTCTGAGTGATCACTGCGTCTTCGAGGCAACCGGGCCAGCACCCGACGGTACTCGGCACGTCGGCCACGACGATATCCGCCAGGCCTGGAAAGCAATCTTCGACGACGCATCGTCGAAGTTCGAGCCCGAGGAGACCTTTGCTTCAGGGGACCGTGTCGTCCAGCGGTGGCGCTACAGCTGGGACGGAGGGCATGTCCGGGGTGTCGACGTGTTCAAGGTCACCGACGACACGATCACCGAGAAGCTGTCTTACGTAAAGGGGTAACAAGACCCACCAAGGGTCCGGTCAGGCGAAGCACCGTATGAGACCGGACCGGGCAAATCCGATGAAAGGGATGAAAGGAGAGCACCATGAGCCGAAAAATTGCCGATTGTCGAGACTTTCCGAGCGACAACGGGTGCACACTCACCATCGTGGGGGAGGAGGACGAGGTCATCGTCGCCGCCGCACAGCATGCAGCTGCTGTCCACGGCCATGAAGACGACGACGAACTCCGCTCCTGGCTCAAGGCCAACCTCAAAGACGAGGTCCCCGCATAAAGCTCGAGAGACAGCGATCTCGACCTCGGACTACCACGACGTGATGAATTGGTCCGTGACCCATCGTGCGGCCTTCGGAGGGTATGGCGCCGACAGGCCGAGGATGACGTGCTCGAAGCCGGCGTCGATTGCTTCGGTGATGGCGCGGCGCGTCAGTTCGGGCTGGTCGTAGGAGACGGACAGATGCATGGAGCGGCCGATCGAGGCAGGGTCGCGGCCGATCTCGGCGCAGTAGCGATCAAGCAATGCGCTGCGACTGACCGCGTCGTCGATATCGCCCCCGGGGATGTTCCATAAGTCAGCATGCTCGGCGACCACGCGCAGAATTGCGCCCGACCGTCCACCGATAAGGATCGGGGGGTGGGGATGCTGAAGAGGTTTGGGGTTGCAGAACGCTCCTGACAGGTGGACGTAGGAGCCGTCGAAATCGAATGGTTCTGTGTCGGTCCACAACCGTCGGATGACAGCGCACGCTTCGCCGAGGCTCTCCACCGAGTGGATGAAGTCGTGGTACGGAAGGCCGTTGGCCTCGTACTCTCGCCGCGCCCAAGGAATGCTGGGTCGTGAGCCAGCGCCGATGCCGAAGTCGAGACGTCCGTCCGAGACGATATCGACGGTGGCCGCGATCTTGGCCAGCATCGCCGGCGGCCGGAAACGGTTGCTGGTCACGAGCAGGCCGAGTCGCAGTCTCTGAGTCTGTGCAGCGAGGGCCGAGAGCAGTGACCAGCCTTCGTAGATCGGACCACTCGGATCGCCCGCTATCGGCATGAGGTGATCGAAAAGCCACGCGTGCTCCACCTCTGGGATCCCGTCCGCCTCCTGCCAGACCCGTAGGAGGTCGCGATAGTCCACCTGCTGTGGCGCGGTCGCGATCCCGAATCGAGGCCGAGGTGTGTGTGGCATGGGCGGTTGGTCCTTTCGCACAGGTTCTGGCATCCTGGTCAAACGGAACTGGGTTCCGTTAACTGTATACGGAACACCGTTCCGTTTGTCAAGTGGAGTGAGGGAGGTTGGGACCCGGTGGTCGACGTCGAAGGCGGACCCGGCTCGTCAGCCCCCGCAAAACGCTCCGACGCCAGACGTAACCAGGCGGCGCTGGTGGAGGCGGCCGCGGCTGCGTTCGTGACCTCCGGGGTGGACGTTCCTGTTCGCGACATCGCAGCCAGGGCTGGTGTCGGCGTCGGCACCATCTACCGTCACTTTCCCAACCGAGCCGATCTGATTGTCGCCGTCTACCACCATCAGATCGAAGCATGCGCCCAAGCCGGTCCGACCCTGTTGCAGGAGAGCACGACACCGCACGCCGCTCTTGCGAGCTGGATCAACCTCTTTGTCGACTTCTTGGTCACCAAGCACGGGCTCGCCCAGGCGATGCAATCCGACCACGCCGGGTTCGAGACATTGCACGCCTATTTCCTCGACTGCCTCGTCCCTGTCTGCGCCGAACTCCTCAAGGTTGCCGCCGAGGCCGGGGAGATTCGGCCTGACATCGACGCATTAGAACTACTCTTCGGCGTCGGCAACCTCTGCATCGGAGCCGAGAACAACCCGCGCTACGACGCACGGCGCATGGTCGAACTCGTTATCTCGGGCCTGCGCCTTCCCTGACCCGTATCAGCCGATGCCAGCGGGAACGAAGCCATGGCGGCTCCTGCATCGGTGCCGGTCGTGCGGCCCGGCCCCGAGCTTCAACGGATGAACAGCGGAGCGAGCGTTTCGCCCAGAAGCGCCACCCGTCCCTCGACGTGACCGTTCGGCGGGGCGTTGACCGTGACACCGTCAATTCCCGTGTCTCGTAACCGTGCGTACTGCTCGGCAACTTCGTCCGGGCTGCCGACAATGGTCGTGCGCCGTCGTGCTTGGGCCTGGGGCTGGCGGCTGAGGTACTCCTCGAGCTCTGCCACCGCTTGTTCGTGGGTCGGTGCGATGCAGGCGCTGGTCTGGTAGGAGACCGTGATCTCGGACCGGTCGCGGCCGAGGTTGGCGCAGTGATCGGCGAGAACTTCCAGTTTGCGCGGAATGTCGTCGACGCCGCAGATCAGGTTGGATTCGTCGGCGTACTGGGCGACCAGGCGGAGGGTCTTGCGCTCACCGCCGCCCCCGATCAGCACCGGGATGCGACTGAGCGGGGCGGGATGGTTCATGGCTTCCTGCACCTGGTACCACTTTCCCGACAGGGTGGGCTGCTCGCCGCGCAGCATCGGAACCACAATGCGCAGGGATTCCTCGAGCTTCTCGAAGCGGTCAGTGAACGTGCCGAACTCGAAGCCGAGCGACTGGTGCTCGAGCTCGAACCATCCGGCACCGATGCCGAGTTGGGCACGCCCCCCGGAGACGACGTCCAGGGCGGTCACGGTCTTGGCCAGCAATGAAGGATGGCGATACGTGTTGCCGGTGACCAGCGCTGAGAGCCGTACCCGACTGGTGTGCTGGGCCAGCGCCGACAGCAGTGTGTAGCACTCGATCATTTCCTGGTCAGGTCGGCCGAGGCCCGCCAGTTGATAGAAGTGGTCCATCACCAGCACCGTGTCGAAACCGGAGGCCTCGGCCTCCACCGCCTGCTGCCGCACAGCAGCGAACAGTCCGTCCGGAGCGACTCGCGGATAGGTGAAATTGGGAATCTGGTAGCCAAGGAATGTCACTGACTCAACCTAATGGGACCCTCGCTCGGCCTCACTCATAGGGCGGTAGCTCGCGATCAGGGCGAGGGCACCGTCGAGAGCGCGGCGAAGGGCCAGCGGGTCTCGGCGTGCCTGTGAGAGGACGAGGCCGCCTTGCACACTGGCCAGGGTCGAGGAGGCGAGCCAGGCGGCGTCTGCATCGGGACCTAGCTCGCCGGATTCCAGCATGGCCGCGAGGCCGACGCGGATACTGGCCTCCCAGCGGTCGAATCCGGACGCGAGCACCGCGCGGATACCGTCATCACGCTCCCCGAGCTGGCCGAGGAGGTTGGCGATCGGGCAGCCTCCCCTGCCGCCACGCACTGCCTGGAAGGCCACGAGTGCGTCAGCCCATCGAACCAATCCGTCCCAGGTGTCGAGGTGGTCAAAGAGATCGCGTTGGCCGTCGAGAACGGTGTCGTTGGTGGCGTCGGCGACGGCCAGCAACAGGTCGTTCTTGTCGTCGAAGTAGTGGTAGAGCTGGCTGCGCGAGGCAGGTGCCCGGGCGCCGACCTCGTCCAGGCTCGCCCCGATCGCACCCTTCTCGGCCACCACCTCGGCCGCCGCCGCCACGATGCGGGCGCGGGTCAGGCGTCCCCTGTCAGTGCTCGGCATCGTTCCCATGGTCCAGAGTATCCCGATAAGTGGACTTGACAGTCCAGTCAGCTCGTGGTCCAGTGTAACTGGACCAATCAGTCCAGTTCATCATCCGATACAACCGACCGTGGAGGACCGATGCCCCTGACGATTCACGAGCAGTCCGCACAACTGAAGGCGGCGGCAGCCGAGCACCTACCCGCCGAGGTCCTCGACGTGTTCAATCAGAGCATCGAGGACTTCCTCGACCAAGGAGTCCCGGCCGACAGCATCAAGGCCGGCGACATTCTCGAGCCGCTCACCCTCTACGACGCCACCGGCAAGCCGGTCAGCCTCGACCGGATCGTCGAGAGCGGCCCAGCAGTCATCGTGTTCTACCGGGGTGGCTGGTGCCCGTACTGCAACCTCGCTCTGCGCACCTACCAACAGGATCTCCTCCCCCAGCTGGCTTACTTCGGCGCCCGGCTGATTGCCATCAGCCCACAACCACCGGACGAGTCGCTTTCCACCGTCGAGCGGGCCGCCCTGGAGTTCACCGTCCTCTCCGACCCGGGCAGTCGTCTGGCCGATCGACTCGGCATCGCGTTCGAGCAGGCAGACGACGTCCTCGCCGCCCAGCGCACACTGGGCCTCGACCTGACGAAGGTCAACGCAGAGGGCGCAGTCCGGCTGCCCCGACCCACGGTCCTCGTCGTCGATCAGAATCGCATCGCGCGCTACGTCGATGTCCAGCCCGACTACACCGCCCGCACCGAAGTCGCCGATATCGTCGCCGCGCTCGCCGACCTGAAAGAGGACAACGAGGGGATTTCCTGAGGGCGACCCTTCCTGCTGCTGGTACTTTGCTCTCCAGTTGGAAGGAGGCATGTGTTGAACGACATACGGTCGACCTCGGGTGAGGAGTACTGGGCTGACTTGCGCCATCGATGGACGAGTTTGCTCAGCTACCGCTACCTCGGTCGTAGCTTTGCCAATCTCGACAGCGGCCCCGCCGATCCCACGATGAGGCTTCGCCACGACATGCGCAACGCATCCGGCGGCATCATGGCCGCCCCCCTCTGCATCGCGTCACCCGAGGGCGGAGGCATCAGCGACGAGTTCGCCGTACCGAACCCGGTTATCCATAGCCTTCAGATACTCGACGATGCCCGCGACGTGAGCCGCATTGAGGTGGTGCCCGAAGTCTTGAAATTGGGCCAACGAATGGGGTTCAGCCGGTCGTTGATCATCGACGCCGACAATCGCGATCGCATCGTTGCGTTCACCTCCGGTCAAGGCGTCAGCCTCGGTGACGTACCGGAGGGCTTCGAAAAGATGGAAGAAGACAAGATCGTGGTGGAGGATTCGCCGGACCTGCCTCCCCTCCACAAGGTCTTCGGGGCATCCCGTCGCGACGACGGGCATTGGGTGCTCCCGGAACTGGCCATCGAACTGGCCTCACCGGACGCCGCACTCCATCTCGGCCCTCAGCACATAGCGCTCGAGGCGGCCGCCACCGAGCTTGCCGCCGCATGCGTGGGTGACGATCACTTGCAAATGGAGAGCTGGCACGTGATGTTTCTCGCCAGAGGCAAGGTGGGACCGTTCCGGATCGACGGGGAGGCCTTCGAAGGAGCCGGCCGCACCGGGGTACGCCTGATGTTGCACGACGAAGGGAACAACGACCGTTCGGTCACGGCGGCGTCAGCGGTATTCCGACCGAGCAACTGACACATGCCGACGGGATGCCCGGCCCCCTTCCCCACCACGATTGACGGGCTGAGCGCGCCGGCCGGAAGGGCCTCGGCATCTCCCGTTCACTAACGCACGATCCAGATTTTTTGAACAAATTTTCGTCCGGATGTCGATCGGCTCCCATCCGTTCGTCAGTAGGGCGAACCACCCCGCCGGATACTCACGTGTCGGCCCGGAGGGGGCCCACCGGGGGTCGGGTTCACGGACCTGCCAGGAGGCAGCCATGCGCAAGATGATCTCGGCTATGAAAATCTCGATCGACGGCAAGACCGAAGGCCCGGAGGGCTACGCGGACTGGGTGGATTCGTGGTCGGATGACTACCAGCTGACCCCGCAGATAGACGCCTGCGTGCTCGGCGGCGGCATGTATCCCAACTACGAGCAGTACTGGACCGCGATACAGGACGCGCCGAACGTGCCGAACCCGATGGGGGTCGGGGTCCCACACCGGCCGAAGTCGAATGGGCTCGCGTTGCGGCGGCAACTCCGCACTACGTGGTGTCGCGTACCCTCACCTCCGCCAAGTGGCCGGGGACGAGCTTCCTCCGCGGACTCGACGAGGTCGCCGCGCTCAAGCGACTGTCCGGCCAGGACATCTATTTGATGGGTGGTGCGGAGGTCACGCGAGCGTGCCTCAAAGCCGGTCTGGTGGACGAGCTCCGGCTCATCATCTACCCCCTGATCGCGGGAGAGGGCACACCACTGTTCACGGCACCGGAACGGCACGGCCTCGAACTACGCAACGTCGACACGCTGTCCGATGGCCGTGTGAGCGTCGTCTACGCGACGGCCTGATGCAGCATCATGGGCAGCCTCAGCCGGACAGAGTTCAACGCCAGGATCGTCGAGGAGTTCCGCAGCAGGGGGGGCCACGTGGGCGGCCCCCTGGCGGATCCTGCGCTCGTACTGGTCCATCACATCGGTGCGCGATCAGGCCAGGAACGGGTGGTGCCGTTGGCGCATTTCGCCCAGCCGGACGGTCGATTGGCCATCATCGCCTCCAATGGTGGATCGCCGCGACATCCGGCCTGGTACCACAACCTCAAGGTCAACCCGAAGGTCACCGTCGAAGTCGGCACCGAAAGGTTCCAGGTGGTGGCGAAAGAGCTGGACGGTGCGGAGCGCTCCTTGGTATGGCCGAGGATCGTCGAGGAATCGCCGGCGGCAGGGAGTTCCAGGAGAGGACCTCGCGTACGATTCCAGTCTTCATGCTGACCCGCCAGGATTGATGCGTTGGGAGGAACAGTGCGATATGTGTTGATGATCTGCGACGATGAGGTGGACGGCCGTGGTCCGCTCGAACTCGTGCATGCCCCCGAACACGTTGCCTGGATCGACTACTTGGATCGTCGAGGCATCACGTTGCTTGACGGGGTCCGTCTTCGACCCAGCATGGACGCGACGAAGGTGCGGTCGCGAAATGGCGAGACGTTGGTCAGCGATGGGCCATTCGTCGAGAGCAAGGAGCAGATCGGCGGATTTGCCCTCATCGAGTGCGACCACCTCGACGACGCGATCAACGTCGCCGCGAGGCATCCGTTCGCTGCACACGGAGTAGTCGAAGTTCGACCGGTCTGGGACGAATGAGCGGCCCGGTCGATCAGGCGGTCGCCGAGGCCATCCGGGACAGCTGGGGTCAGATCGTCGCAACGTTGATCGGAACGACGGGCGACTGGGACCTCGCGGAGGAGTCGGCGCAAGACGCATTCATCACCGCGATGGAGACCTGGCCCCGCCAGGGCATTCCCGTCCGACCTGGAGCATGGCTCATGTCGGTGGCGCGCAACCGCGCCACCGACGTCCTGCGACGCCGAGCGCGCGGAGCTGAGAAGGTGAGGGAGGCGGCGGTGATCTCTGGAGAGGAGAACGTCGAGTCGGCGGGGACGCATGGCATCGGTGACGAAACGGTGAGCGGGGTGTACGACGATCGACTCCGGCTGATCTTCACGTGCTGCCACCCGGCGTTGTCGCTGGAAGGACAGGTCGCCCTTACGCTACGGCCTCTGGTCGGGCTCACCACCGCCGAGATTGCTCGTGCGTTTCTCGTACCGGAGCCGACGATGGCGCAGCGCCTGGTTCGGGCCAAACGCATAATACGCAACGCGGGCATCCCCTTTCGGGTGCCCCCGGCCCTCTCCTGGCGCAACGCACGACGGCGGTTCTCGGTGTGCTTTACCTACTGTTCAACGAGGGCTACTCCGCTACCAGCGGCGCTGACTTCGTCCGCAGTGGGCTGTCGGCGCAAGCGATTCGCCTGGCCCGCCTGCTCAGCACCAGGATGCCGGAGGACTGTGAGGTGGCCGGGCTGCTGGCGTTGATGCTGCTGCACGATGCCAGGAAAAGCGCCCGTCTCGATGGGGCGGGCGATCTGATCACCTTGGAGGACCAAGACCGCACTCGGTGGGACTCCGGCGAGATCACCGAAGCGATCTCTATTCTGAAGGCGGCCATGCAGCTTTCGCGCCCGGGGCCGTATCAGATCCAGGCGGCCATCGTTGCCTGCCACGCCACCGCGGCAGACGTAGCCCATACCGATTGGCGACAGATCACGGCGCTCTACGATCGGCTCATCGAGCTCACGCCGTCGCCGGTCGTCGAATTGAACAGGGCGGTTGCGATCGCCATGGCCTCAGGCCCTGCGACAGGCCTCGCAATTGTGGAGTCGATCGCGGCGGCTGAGACCTTGTCCGGCTACCACCTGCTACCCGCCACTCGCGCCGACTTACTGCGTCGCATGGACCGGCTTGACGAAGCCGCCGTGCAGTACCGTGAGGCATTGAACCTGGCCACCAACGACGGCGAGCGACGTTTCCTCGCCCGGCGGCTGCGTGAGACGACCACCTGTCGACAAGGGCGGAAGACTCGAGTGGAGTAAGTGAAATCCGTGGGATGGACGCAACCGGAAGTACGGTCTCTGAATGTCGAACGAACGCGAGGGCATGAGCAGCGGCGAGCCGGCCCCAAAGGTTGGGGAGCCAGTATCTGAAACGGGATTGATACCGGCGGCCACGGTGATCCCACTCCGGCACAGTCCCGCTGGTCTGGAGGTACTGCTGCTCCAGCGCAACGCACGGGGGCAGTTCGGGAACATGTGGGTCTTTCCCGGCGGTCGGGTTGACCCTGATGACTCCGGCTCGGTGGTCGGCGACGATGCCGAGGTTGAAATGGCCGCAGCTCGAGCTGCGGCCGTGCGTGAAGCGGCCGAAGAGGCGTCGCTCGACCTCGATCCCTCCGGCCTGGTGCCCTTCTCCTTCTGGGTCCCCCCGCTTGGTGCCCCCAAGCGCTTCGCCACCTGGTTCTTCCTCATCGAGGTGCCCAACGACGGCAACGCCGTGGTGGTCGACCTGATGGAGATCCACCGATCCGAGTGGATGACCCCGGCGACGGCGATCGCCCGTGTCAACGCGGCCCAAATGACCATGGCACCTCCCACGTTCGCCACCCTGTGGTGGCTGAGGGACCAGGCCGACCCGCGGGGGGCGACGTCCGCCGCCGGGTCACGCGAACCGGAGCGATTTGCCACCCGTATGCGTACGCACGGCGGCGTGATGACCGCACTTTGGCAGGGTGACGTTGCCTACGACGACGGCGACATCGACCAGGCCGGTCCTCGTCGACGGTTGATCATGGATCCGGGTTCGTGGAGGATCGAGATGCACCCCTAGCGCGGATTTAGTGCCTCTTACCTGGTCTTTCTTTGTTTGCAGCCCCAACGGGATTCGAACCCGTGTCGCCACCTTGAGAGGGTCGACGAAGATGAATGTCCGACCTGCGAAAATGAAGATTCCCCAGGCCAAGATGACATTTGACCACTGGCCGATCCTCGTCATTTCTTGTCATTTCTCAAAAGATGGGGCACGCGGGGGGCACGGACACATCGTTTCTCGGACAGTGGTTGACGCGCCCACCGGTAGACCTTCGCTGCGTACCCCCAGCGCGGCGCCGGGGCACCGCTGTGGGGGGTCACTTTCGACTCGGTCATCACCGCCGTCCCAGCCGGCCAGCGCCGGACGCCAGGACCCGACGCTATCCCCACTGCCGGCCGACCCTATCCCTCACCCCATGCCGGGTGACGAAAGACCGAGGATGCCCGACGTCTTCCCCTGCCCCGGTAAATGGGTGGTTAGCCAGCCGTCTGCGTGCGTCGTGACATTGGCCGCGGATACTGCACGCGATTGAGGATGGCCTCTTCCCTGGTAGACCTGACCGTGCCTGGACCACGGTAAAGCCCGGGTGCGCCCGGCCGGGGGTCATAGTCACGAGCCCCCGGTCTTTGCGCGTCTGACCCAAGATCAGGTCGTATCGAACATATTTCGACGACATCTCGCTGATCGAACAGATCGTCGACGTCTGACCCGGCAAGAGCGGTGGACTTCGACGTCGAAGACCAGCCAGACCCGCTCGACATTGAGTTCCTAGAAACCCAGATCCGTCGTGAGGCGTCCGCCGCTATGGGACTCGGTGAAGAAGAAGAGCTGGCGATTTTTGTTCGTGATGGTGACAGGGTTCTAGCCGGCATAAGCGGGTGGACCTGGGGCGACTGTTGTGAGCTGCAGAGTCTCTGGGTAGATCCGAGTCTCCGAGCTCGTGGTCTTGCGACCAGGCTCTTGGCCGCCGCCGAAGCTGAGGCGGCCGGCCATGGATGTCGTCAGACCGTCCATTTTACCTACGATTTTCAGGCTCGAGCTCTTTATGAACGGCACGGCTACGAAGTAATAGGCCGAGTCGAGGATTTTCCATCCGGTACGAACGCCATATAGTTCCGCAAGCAGTTGGGGACGGGAGGCCCTAGTTCGTTCACCGACCCAGGCACTTGATTCCGAATTGGTTTAGCGGTAAAGAGCTCCGTAGTTCAAATGCTGTCGCCGGGGACTGCCGGCTTCGACGGTATGGTCAGAGTGTGCGAACTCCTCAACCGGCGTCGGCTTGGACCGGAAGGTCATCTTCGGTCCACCCGGCGGGAGGTTCGAGGTTGCGGGCGGCTTTGAGCGCGGCGCGCCCCATGGCGTTGGCGTAGGTCGGGAATGAGAAAGGGACCAGGGCGAGCTGCTCGACCTTCATCCGCGCGGCCATGGCTACCGCTGCCAGTTGGGCCAGCTCGCCGGCGCGCTCGCCCACGATGTGGCAGCCGAGGATGGTGTGGCGTTCTCGGTCCACGACCAGTTTGCAGAAGCCGGTGGGGCGGCCGTCGATGATCGGTCGGGCCAGGGAGTCGAATCGCTCGGTGGCGATGATCACGTCGCGGCTATTCCTGGCCGTCGCCTCGGTGACCCCGACCGAGGCGTATTCGGGGTCGGTGAAGCTGCCGATGGGGCTGACCTCGGCGGGCAGCGCCGCGGTGCTACCGAGCACAGCGTTGGTGGCGGCCAGATAGCCTTCGCGCACCGCCTCGTGGACGACCATCACATGCCCGGTGATGTCGCCTGCGGCGAAAATGTGGGGCGCGGTGGTGCGAAGCTGGGGGTCCACCCGCACGTAGCCCCGCTGGTCGGTCTCCACCCCGGCGGCAGCCAGGTTGAGTCCGGCGGTGTTGGCGACCCACCCGGCCGCCACCACCGCCACCGTGGCATCGATTTGGTCCTGGGTGCCAGTTTTGGTGTGGATCAGCCGGACGCCAGCGGGGCAGGACTCGAAACGCTCGATGGTCCCGGCCTCCTCGAGGACCCGGATCCCCGACGCTTGCAACGCCGCGCTGACGGCCGCGGCGACGTCGTCGTCTTCGCTCATCAGGATGCGTGGTGCGGCCTCGAACAGCGTCACTTGTGACCCGAAGGCGTTGAAGATCGAAGCGACCTGCACCCCGGTGGCGCCGGCGCCGATCACCAGCATCGCCGGCGGAGCCGACGAGAAAGCCCAGGCGTCGCCGTGGGTGCACGTCAAATCGAAGCCGGGCAGGTCCAGTCGGCGTGCCATGCCACCGGTGCAGATGATGAACTGCTCCGAGCGCAGTCGTAACGCATGGGGGCTTTCGATCAGGTGCGCGTCGATGAACCGGGCCGCGCCGGTGTGCTCGTGGATAGCCACGCCAGACTGCTGGAGCTCTTCGCCCAGCGCCGAGTGGGCCCGCACCTCGGCGGTGACCTCTCGAACGCGATCCACGAGCCGCGGGTAGTCGAGCGCAGGCTCACCGGCGGTAATGCCGTAACGGGGCAGTTGTCTGGCCTCGCGGATCAACCGCGCCGCATGCGCCAGGGTGCGCACTGGGACCGGCCCGTCGGCCGCCGCCGTTCCGCCCAGCCCAGCACTCGTGATCAGCGCGGTTCGGGCCCCCAGCCGCGCCGCCCGCAGCGCCGCGATCACACCGGCCGGACCCCCGCCGATGACCACCACATCGAGGCTGTCCGGGCTCGAGGAGGCCATCCCAGCGAGTATACGGGCGGCGCCGGTGCCGGCTCCCTGGTCCCGGGGGTAGCGTCTGCAGGACTGTGGAAGGTATGGACTGCCATCAATTCCGGCTAGGCCAGCGGCGAAAGCCAAGCCCTGGCGCGGCCATAACCGAGCAGGCGAACAAGACGCCCCCATGAACCACACGTCGATCGACCTCTACTTTGTGATCGACTTGTTCTTGCTCTTGTTGATCGGGGTGGGACCAAAGATCGCCCTGGTTCCGTTCTTGGAGATCACCGCCGCCCTCGACGGCAAGACCAAGGCCCTCGTCGTCCGCAAGATGATCACCACCGCTGGCGTCGTCTCGCTCCTGCTGGTCGGACTGGGCGAGCTGCTGGCCCGCCTGCTGCACTTCTCGACCGGATCGCTCTCGGTCGCCGGCGGCCTCATCCTGATCATCATCGCTATCACCATGGTGCTCGGCACAGGCGAACCAAAGGAGAGTCAGGCCACAAAGGGAGGTGATCCGCTGAGGGTCGCCACCTTCCCCCTCGCCGTTCCCTACCTGCTCAACCCGGCCGGCATCGTGACACTGGTGACCCTCTCCGCTGAGGCGGACTCGGCGAGCGTGTTCGCCATAGTGTTGGTCCTGCTGTTTGTGGTCCTGGCCCTGGACGTCGCCGTGTTCCGTTGGGCCAACCAAGTCAGCGACCATCTCGACGAGAGCCGCATGCTCATCACCGAAAAAGTCTTCGGGATCCTTCTGGCCGCCCTGGCCGTGCAACTCATCCTGGACGGACTCCACAGCGTCGGCGTCATACACCTGAACCCGCACTGAATCGGCTGGCGAGACAGCGCCGCCGGGCTGCCCCGGGATCGCCACCTCGGGACATGATGTCCTGGTTTCTACTCATTTGCCGGTGTGACGCTCGTTGGCATGATCGGCTTCCTTGCGGAACTCACTGTCCTACGGGTAACAGGAGCCGCCTGGTTCCCCATCGTCGGTGCCGGGTTAGCCAGTCTGGCCTCGATCGCCTGCCGGTTAGGACTCCACCGTCGCTGGCCACTCGCATGGTTGATCGGAACGCAGGCCGTGACCTTCCTCTACGTCATTACCTGCGCGGCGTCCGGTCTCGCACAGGTACTGCACTGACATGGTCGACATGCAACTCACAGAGTGGATGACCGGCTCTCCCTGCGACCCCGACAACCTCGTCTACTGCCACCGCTGCAAGCCGCGGGATCTTCCGCCACACGTCTACCGTTCGGCATGGTCCACGACGTTCCACAAGGCACCAGGCTGCAAGGCCCTCGCCGCTGGACAAGGGTCGGTGGAGCGGCGGCGAGGAACACCTTCAGAAGTATGGGCGTTCACGTCGGGGTGGCCATCAGCAGTGGGTTGGCACCTCGTCTGCGTTGCTTCCCGAACTTCAAGGGCCGAGCAAACGGGTGACCGCCCGACGGTGAGTCCGATGGGCGAGCTGCCAGAAGTGCGGGTGGATCCGACATCCGCGACACGCTCGCGCACGGCCCAGGACGCCCAGGCCGAAGGCCCAGAGGGCGTAGTCCGTGCTGCGGTAGTGGGTGCGTGGCTGAAGGCCAGTCGCCAATGTCCGGATATGTCCGCATGTCCGAGTGCCCGTCAGACTCTGGCACGTCCCCTGGCGCTGGCTCCACTGATCAACATTGAGGCCACGATCCCGAGGGGGAGCATGGCCCAATACCCCAAGCGAAAGTGAAGGTTTCCGAAGAAAAGCATGAGCAGCCACGTTGCGGGGAACGTGGCCACAAGGAATATGACAGCGCCGAGTAAAACAGTTCGGATCATTAATTGCTCCCGTCCTTTGTTGATGAGACAGCGCCGGAGTGTAACCCCGGCCATCAGCGAGTGTTTCGTATTGCTCCTTCTCTGATGACGCATGGTGGTTTTGGGCGTGTCGGCTTCGCCGAGGCTGTAGGCGCTCGCCTTCGGCTTCGCGCGCAGGAGTGATTTCTACCGAACTGGCCGAGTTGGGTCTGCGGGATCACGGACTGCTTGCACCGCCCCTCTTATGGCTCTCATCAGACACTCGCCAGCGGTCGGTGGTCGCCATCTCGAGTCCCACACCACAACCGCTTTGTGCTGCTGAGGCCGTATGCCCATGAGCGGGCAACCCCGCGGTGAGAATGGGCATCACCAACCATGAGGGGCCGCGACTGAAACCGAACCGACGGATCCAACGGGACCGAAGGAACAGGGGGAAAGGCAAAGTCAAAGTCAAAGGCCATCCCGACTCTTGACTGCGGCCCCCGATCCTGTTGAACCGGGTTTGAGAGTGCGGGCTGGAGGCCACACTTGCTTGGGGGCGGCGATCCGAGATGGGAAGAAACGTCGCCACTCGAGTTCCACCAGAGACCACGAGATGGACGCCGGCGCCGCTCCCCTGCCGGTGTGTGGATGAGTAGTGGATTGCGTGCTGACTCGCCTCATTTTGTGATCTCGAACGGAGTGTGGCCAGTCTCGTTCTTCTCGTCGTCACCCACTACCGCGAGACACAAGTGACGGATTGGACACATCCGCACCACTTCATGATGCTCATCATCTTGACGCATCACGGGAACTCCCCGATGGATTGCGCCCACGCTGAGTAGGAGGAGAACAGATCGTCACTGGCCACCCAGGCCTCTGCACTCACCTCACAACAAGCGGCGATGAAGTGGCCGATGACGTCCATGGGCTCGCGATACTCAGCACCGGCAGCCTCGACTGCCGCGCATGTTCCCAACCCTTAGTAGGCCATACAACCTTCCACCATCCAGGCCAGTACTGCGGGACCTGCAAGGTCGGGATCAGTGAGGAACTTCTTTACCAGAGGGTCGCGGTCCTCGGGAGCCACGGCATAGGGGAATGGGATGACCCTCATCCGTCGTTGGAGACCGGTGTCGGTGGAGTCGATCTCGGGAGCATCGTTGGCGACCAAGAACAGGCTGAAGGTCGGCTTGAACTCAATAAACTCTTTCCACAGGTGACGAGCTGAGACCATGTCGCCACCGGTGATCGTCTTGATGAGGCCCCCCGCTAACTCCTTTCCCTCGTCGACTTCAATGGATGACACGAACCGGGCGCCCCTCAGCCGCGCTATGTCGTTGCGTATCCCCCCATCTCCGCGTTTCTTGAGGAATGTTTCGAAATCTGCCGTCTTCGCGTAGCCCCCAAGAACAGAACGGATTGCCTCAATGAGCGTGCTCTTAGCGGAGCCTCCCGGCCCATAAACCAGGAACAGCACCCGGTCGATCACAATCTGCCCTTTTCGACCTGGAGCCTGACCAAGTTGGCCGAGTTTTTGGTGGCTGAGGGGGTGGTCGACGACATCAGCCACGAAGGCCTGCGCCTCATACTCCGCGAGGAGGGCGTCTCGTTTCAAGTGATCAAGACCTACAAGCAGTCCACCGATCCTCACTTCGAGGCCAAGGAGAACAAGGGTGCTCGAGCTCTACGAAATCGCCGATGGGAAGAGGAAATCGAAGAAAGGGGACCCGACCGTCGTCATCTGCATGGACGAGTTCGGGCCGCTGAACCTAAGACATCCTTGAACGTATCCATCCTGGGGCCGCTCCGCCCCTACAACTCACGGCCCCTACAACTCCGTGCTCCCAGGCTCGCCTAATTCGTCAGGTCGGAGTTGACTTGTCCAGCCCTGAAGGTCGGAGGGGTGGTGCTAGCGGCACCTTCCTGGCTATCTCGCGGGATGATGGTGTTTTACCTGTTCAGCAGCGGTGTTCTTGCTGACGAGGTGTATTACCTAACTCAGCGTGTGGGGGCGTAGGCGTCGAGCCCGAACAGGTCGTAGAGACGGGCCTGCATGGGGTCCATCTCGGTGAGCATGCGGCGGGCCCGGGGACGACCCCGCTCGCCTTGGTAGAGCAGCACGGTCTCTTCGATTCGACTCAGATGTGAGAGCAACACGCGTACGCTCATTGCGATCTTGGCCCGTTCGGTCTCGCGGGCCATGAGTCGGGCCACCATCAGTGCGAGGACGCAGTAAAAGACGTGGACACGGATCTTTTGCTCGGTCCAATGGAACATCGGGGAAAACGAGACAACCAGCCGATCCTTCATCTGGCGAAAGTCGGCTTCAACGTCGGACTGGGAGCGGTACGCGGCCACCACATCGGCGATGCTCCATTGGTCCCGGTCGGTGAAGATGATCCGCTTGCCGAACAGTTCGTCAGCCAGGGCGGCTTTGGCCGCCCCCTTGGTGCGCCAGGTGAGGCGTAACTCCGAGGGCGTGGTGCCGACGAGCGTGGTCGAGATGACCCGGCTCAGCCACCGGGGCCGCACGATCCCCGCGATCTCGGCCTCGACCTTGTCGCGCGACTTGCGTCCCTTGCCCCGGGCCAGACGAGTCGCCAGCTCGCTCAGCTGACGGCGGGCCTTGGCCAATGTCTGCTCGAAGCTCGCCGCCTGCTCGTCATGGAAACTCTGCGAGTGGGTGACCACGATGCGCCGTTGGCGCCCGAAGACGACCTTGGTGCTTTCATAGGCACTGACACCGGGGAACCGCTTGGCGTCCACCTTCTTGTAGCGGCTTTTCGGCACTGCCATCAAGTCGAGGTGGTCAGAAGGAGGGAGGGAACCGACGAAATGCAGGGGACCCGAGTCGATGAGCTCGAGGTTGTCCTCTGAGTCCTGACCGCCGTCGAAGACCACGGTGAGCCCTGCGCCGCCTTCCTCGATCGCCCCGAAGCGCTGCACCAGTTCATCGATCACGTCGGCGAACTGGGTGGAGTCGTGGCGGTTGCCCGTGTAGGCGTGGCTGACCAGCGGGACGCCGGCGTCGGTCGAGACCACGAGCCCCAGACCGACCAGTCGCAGGTCACCTCTCTTTTGCTTGGCTCTGCCCCGCTGCGCGATGGGTGTGCGGTCGTTGGCCGAATCGATGTAGGTGGCGAAGTTGGTCATGTCGAGCACCAGGCCCGAGACGTCCACCGCGAACTCTTCGACCATGCGGGCCACGATGCGGCGTTCGATCTCGATCAGATGTTCGTCGGCGATCGCATCCATGGCGTCCCAGAACCGACGGTGGTCCAATGCAGCCACCGGCGCACGTGCCAAGAGGCGGTCACCGGTCGTGGTCGCCCACCAGTCGCTGAACGCGAGCTTCGAGCAGGGGGCGACTACCCGGTTCAAGGCGGCCAGGGCGATGTAGGTCCCCACCGACAGTGCGGCATCGGAACGTCGGGACCCCACAACCTCGTCGACGATGTCGACCACGCCGAGACGCTCGAGCATGCCCCACACCGCCGCGACGTCGCCGAAGGCCAGGTGGGCGGTGCGGTCGGGCTCACCGGGCCCGGCCTCGCTCAGCCGTTGAGCGATCTCCTCGGCTGAGCCCAGATACTGCTGCGAGACGATGCGTGGTTTGCCGTCCACGCGGGCCGACTCGACGAGGTAGTAATAGGTCTTGCCGTTCTGCTTCTTTCCGACTAAAGATGACATATATAGGTAATACACCCTCCGGCGACAGAACGCGAGCATCACCAACATGCAAACGCGCTGGTCACGCGACTCTTTGAAAGAAAGTTTCCGTCGACTTGGAAATCAGTGAAAAGTCATAGCCAGGAAGGTGCCGCTAGCACGAGGGTGACTCCACAGTCTGACCACCTCGAAATCGGGTTTCGGCGAGTGCAAAATCCTGTCGGAGGGTCACGAATGAAGCAATTAACATCGAAATTCGAGATGAGCGCTCGGGCGATTCGAGTCTCGTGGTATCACTTCAGGGCCGCCTTTCATCAGCGCCGGGGCGGCTATTTGACCGTGATCCTCCTGATCGGGTTGGTGGGTGGCGTGGCCATGGGCGCGGTGGTCGCCGCTCGCCGGACCCAGTCGGCCTTTCCGGCGTATCTGGCCGCCTCCCAAGCGTCGGACCTCCAATTCCAGTCCTATAGCCTCCAATCCGTCGCCTCACTGGAGTACCTGACCAAAGAGCTCGAGCATCTGCCCCAGGTGACCCGTGTGGCGATCGCCCCGACTTTGTTGGTCGCCCCGCTCGGAGCGAACGGGAGGGCGCTGCCGAACAACCTCAACAGCGACGAAATCCAGACCATCGGCAGCGTGAGTGGTGAGTACTTCTCCCAGGATCAGGTTGCTGTGACGGCCGGTCGGATGGCGAATCCAAAGAGCACGCACGAGATGGTGGCAACGGCGGAGATGGCGAAGCTGGCGGGCTGGCATCTGGGTGAGACCGTGCGAATGGGAGACTTCACAGTGGCCCAGCTCACGTCGGGGGTTAATCCGGCAACGGCCAAACCCGGACTAACGTTCTCGGCCCAACTGGTAGGTCTCGTCGTGTTCGACGACCAGGTCGTCAGCGACGACATCGACCGGATTTCGACCTATCAGCTACTGACTCCGGCGCTCACCCAGAAACTCCGGGCTGGTGCGACGTACCCGAACTACGGGCTCCGCCTACGGGAAGGGAGCCGTGACGTAGCTGCGGTGGAACGCGAGATCATCCGGCTCGTCCCAAAAGGCACGCCGTACGCCTTCCTTGTGACCTCGGTGACCGAGGGTCGGGTCGAGCGTTCAAGCAAGCCCGAGGCGATCGCCCTCGGCGTGTTCGGAGCCATCGCCGCCCTGGCCGCCCTCTTGATCGCCGGTCAAGCCATCAGTCGAGCGCTATGGGCAGATCGTGACGACCTCGAGGTCCTGCGCGCTCTCGGAGCCGACCCGTTGACCGTGACGTCCGACGCCACCTTTGGCCTGCTCGGCGCTGTGCTCCTCGGGGCGATTCTGGCCGTGGTCCTCGCTGTGGCGCTCTCGCCATTGGCGCCGCTCGGTCCGGCGCGCCAGGTCGATCCGACACCGGGGTTCGCGTTCGATTGGACCGTGCTCGGGGTCGGATTCGCCGTCTTGGCCGTCGGTCTCAGTGCGCTGACCGTGGTCTTGGCTTACCGCAGGGCGGCGCACCGAGGCATCGGACAGCGGCCCGAGCCCATACAGCGGGGATCGACCGTCGTCAACGCTGCGGCGCGTTACGGTTTTCCGGCCCCCGCTGTGGCGGGGCTCCGATTCTCCCTCGAGGCAGGTCACGGCCGGTCCGCCGTGCCGGTCCGCTCGGTGCTGGTCGGGGCGGTGCTGACGGTGGTCGTCCTGGTGAGCACGCTCACCTTCGCCAGCGGGCTCCGCACCCTGGTGTCCCACCCCGCGCTGTACGGGTGGAACTGGAACTTCGCCATCGAACCGGAGGGGGGTGACAACGTCCCTCCCTTTGTCGGCCACCTTCTTGACCACGATCATGACGTCGCGGCATGGACCGGGTTCAACTACGGAGATGTGCAGATAGACGGCCAGACCGTTCCGGAGTTAGACGGCGGCACGCACGCCGCGCTCAGCCCGCCCATTCTCTCGGGCCATGCGATCCAAGCGAAGAATCAGATCGTCCTCGGCGCGGCGACGCTCGCCGCCTTGCACAAAAGGATCGGGCAATCCGTCGTGATCAGCTACGGGTCGCCAGAGGATGCGCCGATCTACCAGCCGCCGACCCACCTCCTCATCGTGGGCACGGCCACGATGCCAGCCATCGGGACCGCCGGAACTCTGCACCCCACTATGGGCACTGGGGCGCTGTTCTCCCAGGCCATCTTTGCCCCGGCCCTCGCTCGGGCGACCGTCAATGCCGATCCTAACCTCAATGGCCCGGCTATCGATGTGGTGCGAACCCGAAGCGGTGTCACGCCGACGGCCGCGCTCTCCTCGTTGCGTCGGATCGCTGATGCGGCCAACAAGGCGGTGGCGCGCGATCCCCAGGCATATGGCGACAGCTTCATCGTGGTTGGAGTCCAGCGTCCGGCCGAAATCGTGAACTACCAGTCAACCGGCGCCAGCCCTGGGATCTTGGCTGCGGGGCTCGCTGTGGGTGCCGTCGTCGCCCTCGGCCTCACTCTCGGCGCTTCGGTCCGTCGGCGACGACGCGACATTGCGTTGCTCAAGACCCTTGGCTTCACCAAGCGTCAACTAGCGGTGGCCGTCGGCTGGCAGGCGTCGGTCGCAGCCATTGTCGGGATCATCGTGGGCGTGCCAGTTGGGATCGCCCTCGGACGATGGCTCTGGGACTTGTTCGCCCGCGACATCTACGCCGTCCCGTTGCCGACGGTGCCGGTACTAGATGTTGTATTCGTTGCCCTCGGGGCTCTCGTCTTGGCCAACTTGGTGGCCGCCGTCCCGGGACAGATGGCGGCCCGCACGCCCACGGCTCTCGTCCTCCGAGCGGAGTGAGCCAGTGGCCATCCCGGTTCTGGATTGAAGATCACGGGGCACATCTCCTCGGATCTCGGTGGTTGGTCTGAAGGTCCCAACTGGGACGCGTTGCATATGTGCCGGTGGGGCTCCCCACACCTCTACGGAGCGACCCTAATCGCGCTCGGCAGCACCTCTTCCTGCAACTTCCTCCCATGCCGCCACGATCCTGCGAGCCTTCGCTATGTACAGTCTCTGCGTCCTACCCGGCGGTCCGGGGCACCCTTCGCATTCACTGCCAGCACGGCAGTCGCTCCTGCCGACAACCAGCGTTCTGGCGTCCGTCAGCAGGCGTTGGCTCTCTATAACCCGCCCCGTCGATCCGGCTGACGGATTGCTGTCTTCGCGACATCCGAGTCAGTAGCTGTTGAGCAGTTCACGGATCCAATCGCTGATTGCGGCGTCCGTGACGGTCTTGCCCTTGGTGTCGAGATCGTTGGGGCGGGCGCCATGCTCCAGCAGGAACACGATGATTCGATATTGTTCCTCCTTGGCGGCGTCCGACCCAGAGTGGATCTTGCCGGTATTCTGGACAGCCCGGTGAAGCGGGGTCGAGCCACGCTTGTTCATCAGAAGCGGGTCGGCACCCTTGTCGACAAGCGCGCTGACCCCGCCCGAGCATCGATCCCTTACGGCTCGATGCAGCGGGGCTACACCGCTTTTGTCGAATGCGTCGGGGTCCGCGCCAGCATCGATAAGAAACGAGATCAGCTGGCGCTGCGCATTCGGGTCCGCGCCCGGACCTCCATCTGCCGCGTAGTGGAGGGGTTCAGCCCCTCTTCGGTGGTGGGCGCGCACGATTGCGCCTCTGTCGACCAGTGATTCGGCCAGTCCCCGGTCATTGGCGGCGGCCGCTACAGCAGCGCGGTGCCGCCCTCGTAGACGTAGTGACGAATGGGTTCGACGAAGTACGGTCGGGGATCTTGGCGACTCGCTCCCACCCGGAGGGGAAGCGAGACCAAGTCGGGCACTTGATCGACCATTCGCATGACATCGACGTGGTCACCCAAGGAAATCGCGCGGAAGAGTGCGAGCAGGGAATCGTCGAAATCATCGGATCCCCGACTTGGACTCATCACCGCCACTGAATGCCAAATCTCGGACCCAGGCGCCCTGAACAGTGCTCGCCCTCTGTCGACCGCCGCGAGGCGAACGCGGGAGCAGCCAACTGCTTAGGAAAGCCGGATGCTGAACTGCTCGCCGTCATTCCCAGCCCCCGATGTTCGATTGCCGCGGGGCACCGCAGGATCCTTATTCGACCTCGACAGTGCCCACTCCCGCAACCCTCTTCCCACGCCGTCACGACTCCTTCCAAGCCGCCGCTGGAGCGACCGCGCTTTCCGGGTCACCAACCTCTACCCTCGCCGAGCAAGAACTGGCAATACGGGTTACCGTGTTTCACATCCGCAAGAGCGAATGATGAGCTGATAGGAGAGATCCGTGGCGAAATACGTTGTGAGTTGGAAGAACCGGGCGGGTGGAACGGCCCAGCAGAACCATGATGACTCGAAAACATTGCTCGACACATTCGCCAAGTGGCAGCCTCCGGCCGACCAGACCTTCCTACAGTTCGTGGCCCGAGTCGACGGCCAAGGTGGCTACGCAGTCGTCGAGACCGACAACCCGACGAGCCTGGCAGACGCCCCGGCGAAGTTCTCCACCTGGCTCGAGTTCGAAGTCGCCCCAGTGCTTGATATCGCAGACAACGTGGCCGTCACCGCCGCTGGTGCCGAGTTCCGGGAGGCGATCTGACCACGTCGTCGGAGACTTTTGGCCTGTCCCCATGGTTGCCGAACCTCCCCACCTTCGCGGGCCCGGGGATCGGGGCAGGCCGGTATTTGCACGGTTACAGAGCAGGACTCCTTGGGCTCTAGGCGAGCACGACCGCTTCGCATAGCCGGCCTTCTATGCGGCGCTAGCGGGGGCACCTCGGTGCCCAAGGCTTGCGCGAGCGTCAATCGTCCGCTTAGACCACCCATTGCCCGTGGCGCATGACGGTGCGCCCGGCCGGATCCTCGCCTTCCCGCCAGACCTGGATGCGCTCTGGCCCGAGCACCAGATAGACGTAGTTGCCGGGATCTGTCCGGGGGTCCCAGCCTGCCTGGGCGGCGTACCCCTCAGCTAACGGCGCCGGGGCTTCGGATGCGGGGACGGCCTCAACCAGGACGGCGTCAATCATGACGACATCCCGGGTCTCGCCCACAGCGAGACGGGCCCGCGGGTTGGCGGTAATGTTCGACACCGTGCGTGACCTCGGCCCGGTAGCCAGCACGACCTGACTGCCGTTCCAGGTGTTGGTCACCGGTACGAGGTGGACGTCGCCACTCGGCGAGGCAGACGCGACCCAAACGTTGGACTCGACCGCCTCCAGTTTCGATAAGGCGTCGGCCTTACGCTCCTTGGGCAACCGGGCAGCCATGGTCCCAAGCATGACACTGCTGCAAACCGACTGCCATGGAGAGCAGTGGCGGAGCCGTCGCCGATGAGACGATGTGACCGAGCACCGCAGTGACCGAAAAAATGCGCTCCGGCCCGGCGGTCGGAGGCACCGTCATATGGACATTGCTCCGTTACTTGGAGGCAGGCTGAGTCTCAGGCCATCTCTGAGAGACCCTTTTGCAGATCAGCTGTGTCCATCACCGGCGCGATTTGCACCTCAGCGTCGAGCTCCATGAAAAAAGGCTCGGCGAATGGCGGGATGGCAGAGGCATCGGGCATGTCAAAAATGAAGAAGGCCGTGCGCCTTCCATCGAAGGTCGTGAAGTAAGCCGCCTCTGGCTTCCACCGCTCAGCGGTCTGCTGCATGACCTTGGGCAGCGACCCATCTCTGATGCCTTTATTTCCTGATTCGACGGGGATCGAGATTCTCGCCATCACTCGCATCGTGCCTCCTCAACAAGTCCAGGGACGAAGACGACTTTTGCCGGAAACGTGGAAGGCGTCAATCGGGAAGTCCCTTAACCGATCCGGCGTTGGGACGGTTGTCGAGCTGTCCATCGTTTGAGCTACAAGGTGCGCCTGCCTGCCAACTCACATCCCGAACGAAGTCCGTTGTAGGGCCTCGACGGCCTCGGGCGAGCCAGTGACCTGCACGTCAGCCGCGTCTCCCCGCCCGAAGAGAAATAGGAGTAACTCGCCGGGAAGCCCGCTCAGGCGAGCGGTTGGCAGCCCCCTTCGTGCTCTGATGACCTTGTCCGTTCCGGTCCACACGAGGTCGAGCCCAGCGCCGCGTAGCCGCCGCGATAGAAACCAGGGCGTACGGCCAATATTTCGGAAGAGCGCGGCGTCTTCTGCGGGAGGGTTGGTACGAGGTCCTAAGCCGTTTGCCCGGCGTACATCCTCGTGGTGGACGAAGAACTCGTTGAGGTTGCCGACCCGACGTACCCATCCGATTCGGAAGAAACCGTGCGGTGGCCCCGATCGAATGGTGGCGACGAGATCCGTAAACCTCGTTTCCCTGAGCCCGACTCGTCGTCGTTCGGCGAACCGACCCCAAGCACCGGGAACGACGAGTCCGGGCGCGGCGAGAAAGTCGTGCTCACGGAGGACCAGGTGCGCCGCGAGGTCGTGCGTTGTCCAAGAATCAAGGAGCGTCGGAGCTTGGGGGCCGAGTTCGTCCAATAGATCACAGAGCTGTTGGCGCTCGACGGCGTCGTAGAGACAATCGGCCACTTGATCGAGCGTAGCGAGCGCACGGCGAACTTGCGGAGGAACACCCGCCGAAGCTAGGGCGCTGTCCTTCGACGGCACTTCTCGGTGGCTTCCCCTCAGCCGTCTCACCCAGCGATGGGCACGATCAGGACCCTGCAGCGCCACTGGGACAAGGCGAGGACGGCAATCGGCAAGCCTGAACTTCGCCTCTATGACATGCGCCACACCGGTCTGACCCTGGTGGCGTCGAGCGGGGCCAGTTTGGCCGAACTCATGCGGCGTGGGGGCCATTCAAGTCCGGCGGCGGCCTTGCGCTACCAGCGCGCCACCGACGGCAGAGACAAGTCGCTCGCCGACGGTCTGGCGACCCTGGCCGATGGTCTGACAGGGCCTGGTCAGAAAAAGAAGATGGGGCACGCGGGGGCCCGGACACCTCAGAGGCGCCCACCGAGGAGACCCCATCGCCGGCTCAGTATCCCCTGCCGGTTAACCGGGAGACCTTTGACGGACCGCCCTCGGAGGTACCCCTCCTGCCCGTTTTACCTGCTCAAGGGATCGAAGTCATGGTCCAACTCGACCGCGAGATCACCAGCTTCCTGACCGATGCCGATACGCGCGCGCTCGACAAATTCCGCGAGGTCTTCACGTTTGGCCCTGAGCTGGACCTCTGTCCGCTGATTTCTGACTGTCCCACAGGTTAAGGCGGCGGCGACCACACCCAAATGGGCTCAGGCCCGGCGTTTCTCTCGGCGCGGCGTGCGCGGATCGCTTTGGATGACGTCGACGCCGAGCGCTTCGAGTTCGCCGATCAGGGCCCGGAGCGTGCGCTCGTTGTCGAACCACTCTTGGTACTCGGCCACCTGCTCTTCGCTCAGCACCTGGCTCACCGTCTTGTTGTTGACCTTGCGGGTCCAGAACCAGTAGGGCCCGTGGAGCTGCGGTGGCTCGGCATGGCAGCGGCAACCGGCTTTGGAGCAGTGCATGGAGCGCTGGAGCAAGGAGCCGGGGACGACCGGCCCGATCTTGGCGATGGCCGCTTTGATGCGTCGGCGCTCCGCACGTTGTTCAGGGCTGATCGCCATAGACACACCTTGGCATTGGAGCATCCCCCACTCTCGGTCAGTCTTTCAGTATACATACAGAGTGACCTCGAACGAGGTGGCCCTCGTCATTGCGCGCTGGCAACCGGCGTCGCTGGGCACCGAGGTCGCCGACTTCGCCAAGAAGGTGGTGACCACGGCGGCGCCCACGAGCGCGGTGCGGGCCAAGGCCCTGCTCTTTGCGGCCGGCAAGCTCGGAACCTTCGCCAGCGCGCTCGGCGTGGAGTTGGCTCCCGAGCTGGCGCTGTCGCCTTCGCTCGTCGAGCGCTTCATCGTGACCGAGGCGACCCGGTTCGGCCCGGCCACCCGGCGCACCCTGCGCTCGAACCTGCGCTTCCTCTCGGCCGCCTGTGTGACCAATGCGCCCCCCGCCCCGGTTCCGCTCTCGCGTGAACGGTCCAAGGCTCCCTATACCCGGGCGGAGATAGCGGCCTATCTGGCCCTGGCCGATGCCCAGCCGACGCTGGCTCGAAAGATGCGGCTCTCGGGACTGATCGCGTTGGGCGCCGGGGCCGGGTTGATGGGGGCCGACCTGCGCGCCGTGCGCGGCAGCGACGTCGTCAGACGCTCGGGCGGGCTGGTGGTGCAGGTCAAGGGGAGCCGGCCCCGGGTGGTCCCGGTGCTCGCCCGCTATCACGAGCGGTTGGTGGCCAGCGCCCGCTTCGCGCGCGGCGAGTTTGTGACCGGGGGATTCTCCGCCTCGCGGCGCAACGTGACGAGCGGGCTGGTGGCCTCGCTCGCCGGCGGAGCCGACCTGCCCACGCTTGATGTCGGGCGACTCCGGGCCACCTGGCTGCGCGAAGTCGCCGGCGCCATCGGGCTCAAGGCCTTCTTGGACGCGGCCGGCATCGTGTGCTCGCAGCGCCTGGGGGATCTGGTGGCCACCGTGGCCACCTCATCAGAACGCGAGGCGGTCACGTTGTTGGGGGCCAAGGCAACGTGACGACGCCCACATCCCTCGCCGCTCTCGAGACCATCACCGACGATTCGGGTGTCGCCGTGCGCCTCGAGGCACTCCTCCCGCTCGGGGTGCGGCCCCGCCAACTCAGCGTGCGCACGCTGTTGGTGGGTATCTTGCTCGCCCTCGCCGACGGACGCCCGGCGCATCTCACCCGCGTACACGCCGCACTCCTCGCACTCGAAGAGGTCGACCGCAGGCGTCTGGGGGTTGTGGTCGAGTGGAAGGGCGGCGGGTCCCATCTTTTGACCTATCGCCAGACCGAACGCACCTTTGGCCTTCTTCGTGGCGCCCTTGACAAGCAGACTCCCGACGGTGAGCCCGCACCGGCGCTGCAGCGCGTCGTCGACGACCTCATAGAAGCCTCCATCCCGGCGCAGTACAAAGCGGCAACCACCGCCTACGCGGTCGACTGGACCGATGTCGAGTCCTTTGCCCGTGCTCCGCTAAAAGAAGGCGCACCGACGGCGGACCCCGAGGCGTCGTGGGGGCATCGGCGTGGGGACGGTCCGGGACAAAAAGACGAGCTGTTTTACGGCAACTTCTTGCAGCTGGCCACCATGGTGCGCGAAGACGTGGGAGCGGCCGTGCCCGAACTGGTGCGGCGTCTGTTGCTCACAAGCTGCCACGTCGACCCTCCGCCGGCCTTCGTTCCTGTCTTAGAGGACATGGTGGCCTCTGGTGTGGCGCTCGGCGATGTGCTCAATGACTCGGGCTACTCGCACCGCAGACCGCCACACTGGGCCCTGCCGCTGCGCGCCCTCGGGGCCGACCTGGTCATGGACCTGCACCCCCATGACCGCGGCACCCAGGGCACGTTCGCCGGGGCGATCTGTTGGAACGGGAACTTGTACTGTCCGGCCACTCCGAAGGCGCTCTTCACCCTTGAACCGCTCGCACGCGGCGCCGGTGACGCCGAGACGGCGGCGCATGACAAACGCAGTGCCGAGCTCGCTCGCTACAAGCTGGGACCGATCACCGCCGATGACGCCGACGGCTTCCACCGGGTGGCCTGCCCCGCCGTGCTGGGCAAGGTGCGCTGCCCGAGGCGAGCCGAATCGATGGCGCTGTCCTATGAGCGCCCCGAGATCCTCAGCGCACCCAAAGACCCACCGACGTGTTGCACGCAAAAGACGCTCACTGTCCCGCCGAGTGTCAACGCCAAGACCCGGCAAAAGCACGACTACCCGGGCCAAGCCCATCGCCTCTCCTATGGGCGTCGCAGCGCGGCCGAGCGTTCCAACTCGACCGTGAAGGACCCCGCATCCAACGACATCGCCCGCGGCTGGTGCCGCCTCATGGGGCTGACATCGATGACGCTCATGCTCACGTGCCTCTTCGTCGTGCGCAACCAGCGGGTCCTGGCTTCGTTCGAGGCCCGCCAGGCCGAAGAGCAACGGCGTGTGGCACTCGGGCTCGCGCCCAAGACCCGCCGGCGGCGACGCCGGACGATTTCCGACCTGGTCTTGGCCAACGCGCCCCCATAATCCGGCAGCGTCGTGACCGTGCCGCCTCACCCTCGGTGAGTCCGTCGCGTCCGCAAGCGGACGTCGCCCCAGCTCAACGGGCCCGAACACCCGCTCGCTATGGTGTACTTCGAAACGTGAACTTGAGACGTCTTCAAACGTGAAGACGTCCTCGCAGCCCCAACGGGATTCGAACCCGTGTCGCCACCTTGAGAGGGTGGTGTCCTTGGCCTCTAGACGATGGGGCCGAGCGGAGGTTTCCCGAAGGATTCCGCCGGTGCTCGGGGGGAAGGACTCGAACCCTCAATAACTGGACCAGAACCAGTCGTGTTGCCGATTACACCACCCCCGAATGGGTGGACGACCAGGTTAGCCGAGGTCGTCGGGGTAGTGATCGCCCCCTGGTTAGGCATCGTGGAGCCAGTCGAGATGATTGAACCCGATAATCCGGCCCAATCCCACCCCCACCGCCTCCTTCAGGAAATAGGGCACGGTCGACCATCCCTTTATCGGGGACGTCTGTGTCGGGGTGGGCGAGGGGGTCAGGCCCAAGGAGGAGGAGATGGCCATGGAGCGGTCCTCGTGGAACGGGTCGGTGGTCACCAGCACCGTCGTGGCGTGCCGGTCGCGCAACTGGGGCGCCGCCTCGGCCACGTTCTGATAGGTCGTGTTGCCCCCGGCCTGGAGGATGTCGGCCGCGGGGACCTTCATGTCCTCCAGGTAGCGGGCGCCCGCCTCGGACTCCGTGTAGACGTCGCCCTTCTCCTTGCCACCCGTGAGCATGATCAGGCTGCTGTCCTTGTGGTCGAAGAGCTTCAGGGCCTCGTTCAGCCGCGCCGCCAAATCGGGCGACGGCACGCCGTTGTACTGCGCCGCGCCCATCACCATTATCGCTCCGGCCGGGTGGGGGTCGTACTGGCGCGAGGTGAGCCAGACCTGCACCAGGCACACGGCGAAATACACCACGACCGCCGTCACCAGAAGGAGGATGATCCGGATTGCCAGCCGGAACAGGCCGAAGATCATCAGCCGCTGAGCGAGACGCGCTCGAGGGCGGCTCTGATGCGCCGGAGGGTCTCATCCCGGCCGAGCACCTCGAGGGACTCGAACAGCGGGGGTCCGACCCGCTTCCCGGTCACCGCCACCCGGATGGGCGCCTGGGCCTTTCCCAGGGCCCGACCGTTGGCCTCCCCGATCGCCGCGGTGACCTGGTGCAGCTCGTCACGCGCTCCACCTGCACGTGGCGTAGGCCTCCAGCGCGGCGCCCAGGATCACGGGCGCCACCTCGTCCCGGCCGATGGCTTTCTGCCAGCTGTCGGGGTCGATCGGCGGGTCCTCCAGGAAGAGGAAGTCGACCATGGCCGGCACCTCCCCGAGCGTGGACACCCGCTCCTGCACCACCGGTGCAATCCGGGCGAAGACATCGGGGGCGAACCGCTCGGCGGGCCAGCGCGGCCCCTCGGTGATGCTCGTCCCCGTGTCGGGATCACTCCAGTCGCCTGCGGCCCACGCACCCGCCTCGGGATGCACCCAGGGCAGCGACATCTCGATGAACTCGGGGGTGGCGAGCTCGCGGATGTAGACCCCGTTCATGTGGGTCAACTTCTTGATGTCGAAGAAGGCGGGTGACCGCTGCACGTCCTCGATCCGGAAACGCTCGATCAGCGTCGCCAGCGGGACGATCTCCTCCTCTCCCGGGCTCCAACCCAAGAGTGCGAGGTAGTTGCGGAAGGCGGACGGGAGGTAGCCCTGCTCGCGGTACATCTCGACCGCCACCGGATCACGCCGCTTCGACAGCTTCTTGCCCTGCTCATTGACCAGCAGGGGCAGGTGGGCGAAGGCCGGTAGCGGCAACTCCGAGGCGGTGGCCTGGTTGAGGGCCTGCCACAGCATGATCTGCTTGGGCGTGTTGGGCAGGTGTTCCTCGCCCCGGAAGACGTGGGTGATCGCCATCGTCCGGTCATCGACCACATTGGCCAGCGCGAACAGCGGCTTGCCGTTCCCCTTGACGCAGACGAAGTCCTCGGTGGCCCGGTTGGGAAACTCCACTTCCCCTCGTACGAGGTCCCACACTGTGGTGACGCCCTCGTCAGGCGTGCGGAAGCGCAGGGCGCGGCCCTCGCCGCGGGCCAGGCCGCGGTCGCGGCAGTGACCGTCATAACCGGTTGTGGGGTCGCCGGCCGCCGCCCGCAGCCGGGTCCGCGCGTCGATCTCCTCGCGACTGCAGTCACAGGCGTAGAGCGCGCCGCTCTCCCAGAGGGCTTCGATGGCCGCCTGGTGCGCCGGACCCTGGGCCGACTGGAAGTACGGGCCCTCGTCCGGCGGCATGCCCAACCACTCGAGAGCTGAGATGATCCCGTCCGTCCACTCGGCGCGGTTGCGCTCTTCGTCGGTGTCCTCAATCCGCAGCACGAACGTTCCGTCGTGCTGCCGGGCGAACAGCCAGTTGAACAACGCCGACCGGGCACCCCCCACGTGGAAGTACCCGGTGGGGGACGGGGCGAAGCGCACCCGGGGTCCGGCCACGGAAGGGAACTCAGTCATAGGCGGCGCTGGTCGGGCGCCATACGACGCCGCATGACCTTGCCCGGGGTCTGGTCGTCAGTCGTCCTCGGCAATGGAGATGGCGCCGGTGGGACACCCGTTGACCGCCTCGCGCAACCTGGCGCGCAGTTCTTCCGGCGGGTGCTCGTTGAGGACGTAGAGGTAGCCGTCGTCGCGCACCTCGAAAACCTCGGGCAGGATGCCCATGCAGACGGCATTGCTGGCACATTCGTCGAAGTCCACGACGACCTTCACGGACGACCTCCTGGTCGGTTGGCTGCTGGGCAGCGTCGAGCATATCGGCCCGACGCGGCGGCGTAAGGGCTGGTCGACCCCGATCACCCACAGGGTGAGGGAGTCACCACGCCATCAGGGCCGGTCAGAGGGCCGGTCCGCGGTCAGGTCCACGCCGGCGAGGAGCTGCCCTATGAAGTCGCGGTCGTTGAGAATGGGGAGCTCGGAGACGAAGAGACGCCCGTAGCGCTCGAAGTACATGAGCTGCTTGGCCAGCAAGAAGGTTCCCCGGTCGAACTCGGACATGAGCCCGCCTGACTCGTCGGCCATGCGGCGCAGGCGCCGTTGGGAGCGCAGTCGGTGCAGGATCGCCCTGACGCTGCGGGTGTGCGCCTCGATCCCCTGGGCCTTGGCCACCTGGAGCTGGATCGTCTGCATCAGCCCGGCCAGGCTCACCTCGCCGAAGGGGCGAGTCAGCGCCGACTCGAAGATGGTGCGGACGAACGCGGTGAGGTCGGGGCCCGACAAACCCACGGCCTCGCCGATCGCCGGCCCGTAGGTGTGGGTGATGTAGCCGGTCACGTCGGTCCACGCCTCCTCGTTGCCCATGGCGGCCGACAGGATGGACAGGAAAAAGCGATGGGTCAACGGGTCCAGCCTCCCGACGATCCCCCAATCGATGACGCCGATGCGGCCGTCGCGCAGCATCATCATGTTCCCGGCGTGGACGTCACCATGGAAGGCGCCCCAGCGGACCGTGGTCAAGAAGAACGCCCGCATGACCTCCTGCACCAGCGGCGTGGGGTCGAATCCGAGATCGGCGACCCGGGCCAGATCGTCGATGGGCACCCCGTCGAAGAACTCCATGGTGAGCACGTTGCGACCGGAGAACTCCGGGTAGGGCTCAGGCACCGCGATACGCGTCAGGTCGAACTCGTTCTGCAGACGCCGGAAGTGGACCAGCGAGCGGGCCTCGTTCCGCAGGTCCATCTCCTCGCCGATCTGCACCCGGAAGCCATCGAGCACCTGCAGCGTCGACCCGGCCAGCTGATCGCCGGTCAGGCGCACCAGAATCTCCAGTAGCGGTTGCATGAGGTCCAGATCGGTCGCCACCACGTCTTCGATGCCCGGCCGCAGCACCTTGACCGCCACCACCCGGCCGTCGTGCAGGCGGGCCCGGTGCACGACGGCGATCGATGCGGTGCCGATCGGCTCCCGTTCGAACGCCGCGAAGACGCTCTTGAACGAGCGGCCCAGGTCCTCCTCCACCCTCGCTCGCACCTCTGGAAAGTCGACGGGCGGTCCGGTGTCGAGACAGGCCCTGAACTCGTCGGCCACGTCGTCGCCGAACATCCCCGGCGACGAGGCGATGATCTGGCCGAATTTCATGAAGGTCCCGCCCAAGTCCTCGAAGCTCTTGCGCAGGGGCCGCGCCAGTTGCGCGCCGGGGAGGGCTCCCTGGCGGATGGTGCGCAGCTGGCGCAGGGCCACGGGCGCGAAGTGCACGCCCACGACCTTGGAGATGGTGGCGCCCCGGCGCAGAAGGGCAGCGCCGCTCGGCTCGGGCAGCCGCCGTGGGTAGATCTGCGGGACGTCCTCGGTCAGCGGGCGCGGCTCTGGCGCCGCATCGTCACCGACGGCTGGATCCCTGGCCGCGCCCGTTGTCACCCGCTCAGGGTATGCGACCTCCTCGAGCGCTCACCCCGCCTCCGTCGACGGCCGCCCGTCCGGCTGCTCAGGAGAAACCCGCTTCGAGCGCGGCGAGCGCCCCCTTGTAGCTGTCACCGAAGACCGGGGCCATCTCGGCCGGCTCGACGTCATAAGCCCAGGTCACCTTGGAGCCGTGGCCCTGAGCCTCGACGGTGATCGTGGCGGTGTGGCTCTCGAGCGGCACTCCGGCGACCACCGAGTACGAGAGGGTCCGGGTGGCGTCGTCGCGTGCGACGAGCCGCTCGCGGATCTCCATGCCGAACATGCCGATGACCCGGTCGTCGCCTTCGAGGCGGAACGACTCGATACCGGGGAAGAAGTCGCCCACCCCGCCGAAGTCGCCCACTTTGGCCCACACCGCGTCGGGTGCGGCGTCGAGGGTTATGTCCACCGCGCCTTGTGCCATTCCTGCCTCCTCGGGTCGGCCGGATCGTCCCCGGGACGTCCAGCTCGTGTCGCCGGTACGCTACTGCCGGCCCGGGACACCCGCGTCGGACACACTTCACCGAGGGGAGATTTCACTTCATGGCTACGCGCACGATCGGCACGCTCACGGTGAGCGAAGTGGGACTGGGATGCAACAACTTCGGCATGCTCATCGAGCGCAAGGAGTCCGACGCCGTGGTCGGGGCCGCTCTCGACGCCGGCATCACCCTCTTCGACACCGCCGACATGTACGGGAACACCAAGAGCGAGGAGTATCTAGGACAGGCGCTGGGGGTGCGGCGGGACGACATCGTCCTGGCTACCAAGTTCGGCGGCCCCTTCGAGGGCCACTCCGGCGGCGCCACCCCGACCTACATACGGACGTCCATCGAGGACAGCCTGCGCCGGCTGGGCACCGACCGCATCGACCTGTACCAGTTGCACTACCCCGACCCGAAGACGCCCATCGCCGAGACGCTGGGCGCGCTGGGCGAGCTCGTGGCGGAGGGGAAGGTACGCGAGATCGGCTGCTCGAATTTCGACACGACCCAGCTCGAAGAGGCGGCGGGGGCGGTGAAGGACGGTGCGCCCGGTTTCGTCAGCGTGCAGAACGAGTACAGCCTGCTCCACCGTGATCCAGAGGACGGGGTGCTGGAGTTCTGCGATCGTACGCACACCGCGTTCTTGCCGTACTTCCCGCTGGCCAGTGGCCTCTTGACCGGGAAGTACCGTTCCAGCGCCGCGCCGGAAGGCACCCGCCTCGCCGCCTGGGGATCATTCGCGAAGGATCAGCTCTCGGACGAGCGGCTGGCCACCGTGGCCGCCCTGGACGCCCTGGCCCGCAGCGAGGGACACACCGTCTTGGACCTGGCTTTCGCCTGGTTGCTGGCGAGGCCCTCGGTGGCCTCGGTCATTGCCGGGGCAACCAAGCCCGAGCAGGTGGCCGCGAACGCGGCCGCCGGTCAGTGGAAGCCCAGTGCCGAACTCCTGGCGCAGGTGGACGCCATCGCGCCCCGTTAATCGGCCGGCCGGCGCACCGGCGCGACATGCACCAGCACGTTGTAGGTGATCAAGGCGATCGCCAGGTGCATCAGCATCAACACGCCCACCGCCCGGGCGGGCTGGCCCTGGTGGAGGATGTAGAGATCAGGCAGGAGCAGGACCACCGTGACCGCGATGGCCAGGCGGAAGAAGAGCCAGCGGGGGTCCGCACTCAGCCGGCACACCACCGGCCAGGCAACGCAGGCGATCACGACCCCGATGATCGTCAATTTGCCGTAGTCGTGGAACTGGAAGTGCACGTAGCCTTTGGTGGGGGGGAAGACCCTGGTCCCGATGGCGACCAGCGCGGCGTCGGCCGCCAGGGACCCGGCGATCGAGAGGAGCGTGGCCAGAACCACCCGGCCGGCGGACGGTAGACGGTGTGGCGGCGTGAAATCGAGGCGGAGCAGCGACATGCCCTGCTCGACCCTTGTGCTTGGCTGCTCCATGCGCGCACCCTACGAGAGGTCGCAGCGGCCGTGCTTCAGCCGCGAGGATGATGTGTGGGCCAGCGCCTCATCCTGAAGTGGCGGGCTGCCCCCTCCGCTGGGGGCGATCCGGGTTGCCGGGCCGTGGGCCCGTCAGGCGTCGGCCACGGCGGCCACCAGCTTCTGCAGGGTGTCCTTGGCGTCCCCGAACAAGAGGGTGGTCTTGGGGTCGTAGAGCAGCTCGTTGTCGATTCCGGCGAACCCCGGGCGCATGGAGCGCTTGAGGAAGATGATGTTCTGCGCCTCGTCGGCGTCGATGATCGGCATGCCGAAGATGGGGCTGCCCGGCGTGGACTTGGCCGCCGGGTTGACCGTATCGTTCGCCCCGACCACCAGCGCCACATCTGCCGTCGGCATCTCGAGGTTGGCCTCGTCCATCTCCTTGAGGTCGTCGTAGGGCACATTGGCCTCGGCCAAAAGGACGTTCATGTGCCCGGGCATCCGCCCGGCCACCGGGTGGATGGCGAAGAAGACGTCCACGCCCCTGGCCGTCAGCGCGTCCGCCAGCTCGCGCACCGTGTGCTGGGCCTGCGCCACGGCGAGGCCGTACCCGGGGATGATGACCACCTTGCGCGCGTAGGCCAGGAGCACGCCGACGTCCTCGGCCGTGCCGGTACGCACCGAGCGGGACGAATCGCCCTCCTCGCCTCCGGTGGCCGTGATCACGGCGCCGAAGGCGCTGAACAGGATGTTGGGGAGGGAACGGCCCATGGCCGAGCTCATCAGGCGGGTCAAGATGATGCCCGAGGCGCCGACCAGGGTGCCCGCCACGATGAGGAGGTTGTTGTCGAGCACGAACCCGGAGGCGGCGACGGCCAGGCCGGTGAACGAGTTGAGGAGCGAGATCAAGACGGGCACGTCGGCGCCGCCGATGGGCAACACCAGCGCCACGCCGAGCGCGAGCGCCAGGACGAGCAGCACATAGACGGGCGCCAGGTCGCCGGTGACCAGAGCCACGACGATGAGCGCAAAGATGGCGACGCCCATCAACGCGTTGATGGCCTGCTGGCCCGGATAGGTGATGGGCCGCCCGGTGATCAACTCCTGCAGTTTGATGAACGCGATGGCGCTCCCCGAAAAGGAGACCGACCCGATGAGGACGCCGAGGAGCACCTCGGCCGTCACATAGACGGCCGGCTGGAGTCCGAGTGCGTGCAGGTGGAGCAGCTCGGTGATCGAGATGAGCGCGGCAGCGCCGCCGCCGACACCGTTGAAGATGGCCACCAGCTGGGGCATCGCGGTCATCTTCACCATCCGGGCCACCGGGACGGCGATGCCCGCGCCCAGCGCCATCGCGACGAGCGCAAGCGCGAGGTTCGTGCCCGAATGCCGCAACGAGGGGAGGGTGAAGGTCACGGCGACGGCCGCCGCCGCCGCCACGGCGCCCAATTGGTTGCCCCGACGGGCGTACTTGGGCGACCCCAGCCCCTTGAGGGCCAGGATGAACCCGATGATGGCCAGAAGGTAGACGAAGTCCCGGAAGGTGGCCAGGGGCAGCGAGACCGCTGTCGTCACGCCGGCCCGCCCGCGTCGTCCCCGGCGTCGCTCTTGGCGGCGGGCGCACGCTCGTCGGGCTTGGACTTGAACATCTCGAGCATGCGGTCGGTCACCACGAAGCCGCCGACCACGTTGAGGGTGGCCAGGAAGACGGCCAGGAAGCCGAGGACCAGTTGGGCGGTGCCGTGGGCCTCCCCCATGATCGCCAACGCCCCGACCAGGACGATCCCGTGGATGGCGTTGGACCCCGACATCAACGGGGTGTGGAGAATGCTCGGGACCTTCGAGACGACCTCGATCCCCACGAAGGCGGCGAGAACGAACACGGTCAGGTACTGGACGATGCCGATCCCGCCTACCTGGGCGATCATGGTGCCCCTTCCTGTCCCGGGCCACCGAGCACCTCGACGGCACCCGGCGCGACCGGCCTGCCCTCGCGCAGCACACACATGCCGGCCACGATCTCGTCGTCCCAATCCGGCGCCAGCGTGCCCTCGGGGCCCAGCAGTGCCAGCACATTGGCCACGTTGCGGGCGTAGAGGAAGCTGGCGTGGGTCGGCATGCCCGAAGGCGGGTTGGCCATGCCCACAATGTGCACGCCCTGGTGCGCCACCACCTCGCCGGCCCGGGTGAGGGCACAGTTGCCGCCCGAGTCCGCCGCCATGTCCACCACCACGGCACCCTCCCCCATGCCCTCGACCATCTCCTGGGTGACGAGGATCGGCGCGGCCCGACCCGGCACGGCCGCAGTGGTGATCACCACATCGGAGGCCGCTACCACGCTGGCCAGGGCGGCCCGCTGGCGGTCCAGCTCCTCATCGGAGAGCTCCCGGGCGTAGCCGCCGATCCCCTCGGCACTGACGCCGGTGTCGACGAACGTGGCGCCGAGGCTCTCGGCCTCCTCCTTGGCGGCGGCGCGAACGTCGTAGGCCTTGACCACGGCGCCGAGCCGCCGCGCCGTGGCGATGGTCTGCAACCCGGCCACGCCGACGCCCATCACCAGCACCTTGGCCGGAGGAACCGTGCCCGCCGCCGTCATGAACATCGGGAAGAACTTGGCCAGGTGCTCGGCGGCCGAAAGACCGGCCCGGTAGCCCGAGACGGTGGCCTGCGAGCTCAGGGCGTCCATGCCCTGGGCGCGGCTGATCCGAGGCAGCAGATCGAAGCTGAATACCGTGACCCCTCGCTCGGCCAGCACGCGCAGGGCCTCGGCCGACTGGGCCGCCTGGAAGAAGCTCAGCACCACGGCGCCCCGCGGGACAAGGTTGGCCCCGTCCACATCGGGCGCGTTGACCCCGACCACCAGTGCCGCTCCCTCGTAGGTGGCTGGCCGCATCGGGGGAGATGCGGGCGCCGGCGTCGAGGTAGGCCGCGTCCGGGAAGGCCGCCTCGTGGCCGGCCCCCGACTGGACCACCACGTCCCACCCTGCGCCGACCAACTTCTTGACCACATCGGGTACGAGCGCGACCCGCCGCTCTCCTGGTCGTGTTTCGGTGGGGACGGCCAAATGCACGGTGATTGTGTCTAGCATGAGGAGAGGAATCCGCAGGTAACGGGCCCCGGGAGGCCACTCAGGTGCCGGCTGGGTCCTCCAAGGCCTTCAGGTAGGCCGGCCACTCGCCCCCGCCGTGCATCACCAGGTTGGCACCGGAGATGTAGGCCGCCCCGTCGCTGGAGAGGAAGAGGCAGGCCTGGGCCACGTCGGCCGGGGTGCCCATCCGTCCGAGGGGCACGGTGGCGGCCACCCGGGCCAGCCCGGCCGGGCCGCCGTAGTGCTCGTCGCCGGCGTCGGTCTCCAGGAGCCCTGCGGTCACGCAGTTCACCCGCACGGCCGGGGCCCACTCGACGGCCAAGGTCGCCGTGAGGCTGACCAGGCCGGCCTTGGCCGCCCCGTAGACGGAGGCCCCGGGTGAGGGCCGGATACCCGAGACGCTGGCCACGCTGACGATGGACCCTCCCCCTTCCTGCGCCGCCATGACTTTCTGGGCCGCCTGGGCGCAGTAGAGGGGCGAGGTCAGGTTCAGCGCCACGATGGCCTCGACGAAGCGCGGGGACATCTCGGCCGCCATCCGGAAGGGCGATCCACCGGCGTTGTTGACCAGGACGTCGAGGCGGCCGAAGCGCTCGGCGGCGGTGTTGACCACCAGGGCGGCCTGATCGGGCTGGCGCACGTCGGCGGCCACGAAGAGTGCGCCGGGCACCTCGACCTCGTTGCGCCCGCAGGTGACGACGTCGGCACCCGCGGCCACGAACGCGGCCACAATGCCGGCTCCCACCCCGCGGGATCCCCCCGTCACCACCACCACCTTGCCGGAGAAGTCAAACGTCGGCTGCGTCACGGGCGCTACCCTACGGCACCGGTTACCTCGACGGGGTCGCTGCCGGGGCCGCCGGTGCAAAGGAGTTGACGCCAGACCATGCCTGTACATGTGGTCCAAGAGCACAGTGGGATCGCCGAGGTGGTGATCGACCATCCACCCGTGAACGCGCTGGACGTGGCGGGCTGGTTCGCGCTGGCCGACGCCCTCATCGCGGCCGGACGGGTCGCCGACAACCGGGTGGTCGTCCTGCGCGCCGAGGGCCGGGGCTTCTGCGCCGGAGTCGACATCAAGGAGATCAACGCGAAGGGGGACGAGGCCCTGGTCGGGGTCAACCGCGGCTGCGCCGCCGCCTTCGCCGCGGTCTACGACTGTGAGGTCCCGGTCATCGCCGCCGTCCAGGGATTCTGCCTGGGCGGGGGGATCGGGCTGATCGGCAACGCGGACATCGTCGTGGCGTCCGAGGACGCCACGTTCGGGTTGCCCGAGGTCGACCGGGGGGCGCTGGGAGCGGCGACACACCTGGCCCGGCTGGTGCCCCAGCACGCCATGCGCAAGATGGTCTATACCGCCAAGGCGATTTCCGCGGCCGAGCTGGCCTCCTACGGCTCGGTGGCGGCGGTGGTGCCCCTGGCCGAACTGCGCCAGGCCGCACTGGCCGTGGCCGGGGAGATCGCCACCAAAAGCCCCTCGATCATCCGGCGGGCCAAGGAGTCGCTCAACGGCATCGATCCCGTCGACGTCAAGCGCAGCTACCGCTTCGAGCAGGGATTCACCTACGAGCTCCACGTGCGGGGGGTGGCCGACGAGCAGCGGGCCGCCTTCGTCGAAAAGCGTGCGGCGGACACGTCCCAGTGAGGCTCACCGTGATCAGGGTGGAGCAGGGCGGGGATTTGCGTGAGGATGAGGGCCGTGACTGACAAGCGCACCACCGTCGACGACATTGTGGGAGAGCTCCGCTCGGGCATGACCATCGGCATCGGCGGCTGGGGCTCGCGTCGTAAGCCCATGGCGATTGTGCGCGCGCTGTGCCGCTCGGATCTGCACGACCTCACCGTCGTGGCCTACGGCGGGCCCGACGTGGGGCTCTTGTGTGCCACGGGCAAGGTGAAGAAGGTGGTCTGCGGGTTCGTCACCCTTGATTCGATCGCCCTGGACCCGCACTGGCGGGTGGCGCGCCAAAAGGGCCAGGTCGAGGTGATGGAGGTCGACGAGGGCATGTTCTTCCAGGGCCTCCAGGCGGCGGCCTGGCGGGTGCCCTTCCTGCCCACCCGGGCGGGACTCGGTTCCGACGTGCTCACCATCAATCCGGAGCTGCGGCTGGTGCGCTCCCCCTACGGGGCCGACAGCCCGTTCGTGCACCACCCGGCCGACGCGGACGTGGAGCTGGTGGCCATGCCGGCGCTCCATCTCGATGCGGCGCTCGTCCACACCAACCGCGCCGACACCGCCGGCAACGGTCAGATCCTCGGGCCCGATGCCTTCTTCGACCCGCTGTTCCTAGGGGCGGCCGATCGCCGCTTTGTCACGACAGAGCGCATTGTGGACGATGGCACCCTCACCGACGAGGGTCCCCTCAGTGCGGTGGTCATCCACCGTTTGCTGACTGACGGGGTGGCAGAGACGCCCGGCGGTGCGCACTTCACCGCCAATCCACCCGACTACGGGCGCGACGAGGCGTTCCAAAAGGAGTACGCCGCCTCGGCCAGCGACGCTGCCGCCTGGGAGGCCTTCGCCCGGAGCTACGTCGACGTGAGCGAGGACGAGTACCGGGCCCACGTGGCCGAGCGGAGCGCGTCATGACGCCGGCTCCCCCGCCTGACCTGCCGTGCACCCGCGCCGAATCGTGCGTCATCGCCTGCGCCGACACGTGGCGCGACGCCGGGGAGGTGATGGTCAGCCCCTTCGGCACCATCCCGTCCCTCGGTGCCCGTCTGGCCAAGTCCACCTTCTCTCCCGACCTGGTGCTCACCGACGGGGAGGCGGCCCTGATGCTGGGTGCGCCGCCCATTGCCACCCGGCCGGCCGAACTGGTCCGCGAAGCTGCCATGCCCTATCGCACCGTGTTCGACGTGGTGTGGTCCGGGCGGCGCCACATCATGATGATGGCCAGCCAGATCGACCGGACGGGGAACCAGAACATCTCGGCCATCGGCGACCACCGCCAACCCAAGGTCCAGCTGATCGGGGTGCGCGGCGCCCCGGGGAACTCGGTCAACCACCCCACCAGCTACTGGGTGCCCGACCAGACCGTGCGCACCTTCGTCGAGCAGGTCGACGTGGTCAGCGGCGTCGGGTACGCCCGTGCCGAGGCGGCCGGGGCGGGAGCGACCCGCTTCCACGACATCCGTCGCGTCGTCTCCAATCTGGGCGTGTTCGACTTCGAGACCTCCGACCACACCATGCGGTTGCGCTCGGTCCATCCCGGCGTCACCGTCGAGGACGTGGTGCAGGCCACCGGGTTCGCCCTCTCGATCCCCGACGACGTCCCAGAGACACGCCTCCCCACACCCGAAGAGCTCGATCTCCTGCGCACGGTGCTCGACCCCGGGTCACTACGAGATCGGGAAGTGAAGAGCTGAGCACGTACCACCCCGCCCTGTCGACCGAGCTGTGTGCGCGCGTGGGCGTGCGCTATCCCATTGTGCAGACGGGAATGGGTTGGGTGGCGGGACCGCGCCTGGTCGCGGCGACCGCCAACGCGGGTGGGCTCGGGATCCTGGCCTCGGCCACCATGACACTGGAGCAGATGGCGTCGGCCATCGCGGAGGTGAGGTCCCGCACCTCCGCGCCCTTCGGGGTCAACCTGCGCACCGATGTGGCCGACGTCGGCGAGCGCATCGCGTTGATGATCGAATCCGGGGCCCGGGTGGCCAGTTTCGCCCAGGCGCCCAATCCGGCCCTGGTGACGCGCTGCAAGGAAGCCGGGTTGTTCGTGATGCCGACCATCGGCGCCCGGCGGCACGCCGAGAAAGTGGCCGAGTGGGGCGTCGATGCCGTGATCGCCCAAGGCGGCGAAGGCGGGGGGCATACCGGGACAGTGCCCACCTCACTGCTCCTGCCCCAAGTGGTCGACGCCGTCGGCGATCGCGTGCTGGTCGTCGGGGCCGGAGGCTTCTTCAGCGGTCGGGGCCTGGTGGCCGCCCTGGCCTACGGCGCCTCGGGGATCGCCATGGGCACGCGCTTCCTGCTTTCGGCCGACAGCCGCGTGCCCGATGGGATCAAGGAACGGTACGTGGAGACACCGGTCACCGGCACCGTGGTCACCACCAAAATCGACGGGGCGCCCCAACGGGTCGTGCGCACCGAGTTGGTGGACCATTTCGAATCACAGAGCTGGCTGCGTGCCCTCCCCCGGGCGCTCCGCAGCGCCTACCAGTTCCGGCACGAGACCGGTGCATCCGCACTGGCGCTGCTCAAGGAGGGGCGGGCGATGAAGGAGGGCAACGAGCTCACCTGGTCCCAGGTGGTCATGGCCGCCAACGCGCCCGTCATGACCAAGGCTGCCCTGGTGGAAGGCAGAACCGATGTCGGCGTCCTCCCCACCGGGCAGGTCGTCGGGTTGATTGAGAGCCTGCCCACCGTGGCCGAGATCATCGACAGCGTGATGCGAGAGGCCGACGATGTCCTCCAGCGGTGGTCCTCGGCGACGCCTCACGGTGAGGTCCCGGCCGAGTCCCCGACCTAATTCCCGGGCGAGCCGCCGCCTTGAGCCACCCGGCGCAGCAGGTTGGACACCCGCTGGTGGGTCACGCCGAAAAGGTGGGCGATGCTCGGGATGCTCTGGCCCTCGGCCCGGAGGGCGACCACCAGGGACCGCCTGAGGTACCCGCTGGCTTCTGACTGACGACGCAGAATGGTGCTGACGAGCTGCACGGTGCTCGGCTCGTCCTCGCCGGCCAGGATGGCCTTCCATTCCTGCCCGTTCTCCCTGGCCAGACGCACCTGGGCGATACGCTGGAACAGCTCGCGTTCGCGCTCGGCGTTCTCCTTCAGAACGGCGTCCAGCTCACCGAGGGCCTTCAGGACCTCGTCCGTGCCGGCTCCGGCATCGCTGTGCTCACCTTCACGGTGCTCAGACATTGCCACGTCCGCTCTGCCTGCAGAGTTCCCGTTGTGTCGTAACTCCCGCGTATCGGTTGCCAGCATGCATCCTCCATTCGGACCTTTGCTACTTGTCGCGCACCCAACTTGGACGCTCTGACTGTTTCCCGAATCGCCCAAAGCTACACATGCGGCATCCGGAATTGGCGTCGCCACAGCCAATACCCAGAACGCGGGGGTTTCAATCCTCCGACGGGCTGAAACCCGGCGTGTCAGCTGCGACGCAACCGCTGGCCGCACCGAAAACCCGCGTCTGCCAGCGGATTGACCGATCAGGCGCCGCGGGCCGAATCTCCCCTCAACGGGACAGAATCACCGAAGATCCGTGTCCGAAGAGGCCCTGGTTCGCGGTGACCGCAACGCGGGCACCCTCCACCTGATGCCCTTGCGCCGTTCCACGCAGCTGCCAGACGCATTCACACACCTGGGCGATGGCCTGGGCCGGTATCGCTTCGCCGAAGCAGGAAAGGCCGCCAGAGGGGTTGACGGGCACCCGTCCACCGAGCGACGTCACCCCGTCGCGCAGGAGCTTCTCGGCTTCTCCCTCACCACACAGCCCGATGTCCTCGTACCAGTCCAGCTCGAGCGCGGCAGAAAGGTCGTAGACCTCGGCCAGGTCGAGGTCCTCGGGTCCGATACCGGCCTCCGCATAGGCGGCCGAGGTGATCGACGGGCGGAAGCCCGTGCCGGTCTCCCACTCGCCGCTGAACGCCACGGCCGAGTCGGTCGAGAAGTTGGGCATCTCGATCACGGTGTTGGGGAACGACGGGGTCACGGTGGAGACGGCGTTGATGGTCACGGCGGGTTCGGCCCCGCCGCCATGGCGCCGGGCGAAGTCCATGCTGGTCAGGACCAGGGCGGCGCCGCCGTCCGAAGTGGCGCAGATCTCCAGGAGCCGCAGCGGGTCAGCCACCATGGGCGACGACAACACCTCGTCGACGGTGACCTCGCCCCGGTAGCGGGCATAGGGATTGGCCAGCCCGTGCCGTGCGTTCTTGACCTTCACCTGCGCGAAGTCCTCCTCGGTGGCGCCGAAGCGGTCCATGCGACGCCGGGCGTACAGCGCGAAGTAGGTCGGGTTGGTGGCACCCATCAGGTGGAAGCGCAACCAGTCCGGATCGTCCTTGCGGTCGCCGCCCCCCACCGGGGCGAAGAACCCCTTGGGCGTGGTGTCGGCCCCGACGACGAGGGCGACATCGCACAGCCCGGCGAGGATTTGCGCGCGGGCATTCCCGATGGCGGCCGCCCCCGAGGCGCAGGCGGCATAGCAGCTCGACACCCGCGCGCCCGTCCACCCGAGAGCCTGGGCGAAGGTGGCACCGGCGACGAAGCCCGGGTATCCGTTGCGGATGGTGTCGGCTCCCGACACGAATTGGATGTCCCGCCACGACAGGCCGGCGTCGGCGAGGGCGTCGCGCGCCGCAGCCAACCCGTACTCGACGAAGGGGCGACCCCACTTGCCCCACGGGTGCATCCCGGCGCCCAAGACCGCGATCCGCTTGTCGTCCGGCATCCTCAACCCTCCTGACCGGCAGAGAGGGGTCGCCACTTCCACACGAGGTAGTCGTGGTCGCCCTCCGCATAGAGCGTGTCGACGACCAGCTCGACCTCGTCCCCCACCTTGAGGTCATCGACGGTCACGCCCTCGGTGACCTGCCCCATCACAACGAGCTTCTCCGCCGCCAACTCCACCGCGGCCAGGCAGAACGGCACGTACGGGTCGGCAGCGACGTAGGGCGGCGGCGGCTTGTACCGGGCGTCGGTGTACGACCAGATGCGGCCCCGCCGGGATAGCTCCACCGTCTCGAACTCCTGGCTTACGCAGTCGGGATTGCGGCAGAACTGCGCCTCGGCCGGAAAGGCGTAGGTGCCGCAGGCCGTGCACCGCGAACCGAGCAGCGCCGGGGCCCCTTCCTCGCCGAGCGTGAACCACCCCTCGACCGCCGGAACCCGGGTCGGCATCAGCCCAACCTCTCGATGATGGTGGCGTTGGCCTGGCCGCCCCCCTCGCACATGGTCTGGAGCCCATAGCGGCCCCCGGTGCGCTCCAGCTCGTTGAGCAGCGTCGCCATCAGGCGAGCACCCGAGCAGCCGGTCGGGTGGCCGATGGCGATGGCGCCACCATTGACATTCACCCGTTCGGGGTCGGGATGGAACTCCTTGTCCCAGGCCAGCACCACCGAGGCGAAGGCCTCGTTGATCTCGATGAGATCGATGTCGCTCAACGCGAGCTTCGACTTGGCCAGCACCAGCTCGGTGGCCGGGATGACCGCCGTCAGCATGATCTGGGGGTCGTTGGCCGCCACGGCGAAGGTGTGAAAGCGCGCCCGGGGCCGCAGGCCCAGAGCGCTCGCCCTCTCCTCACTCATGATCAGCACGGCGGCGGCGCCGTCGGAAATCTGCGACGAGGTTCCCGCCGTCACCGTCCCGGTCTCGGAGAAGGCGGGACGGAGGCCCGCCAACTTCTCCAGCGACGTGTCCCGGCGGACGCCTTCATCGACCTCCATCAACCCGGTGACGTCGGCTGCGCCGGGGACGTCGGGATGCACCCTGGCCTCGAGGGGCACGATCTCGTTGGCGAACCGACCCTCGTCGGTCGCCCGGGCGGCCCGCTGGTGGGACGACAGGGCGAACCGGTCCATCTCCTCGCGCCCTATCTTCCAGCGCCGCGCGATCTCCTCGGCGCACTCACCCTGGTGGATGAGCTCGAAACGCTCCAGGTAGAGGGGTCCGTAGGCTTCGCCAGGCCCGGGCTCGGTGGTCGAACCGATGGGGACCCGGCTCATCGACTCCACGCCGGCTCCGATGGCGATCTCCATGGCACCCGACATGACCGCCTGGGCCGCGAAGTGAATGGCCTGCTGGGCGGACCCACACTGCCGATCGACCGTCGTACCGGGGACCGAGTCGGGAAACCCCGCAGCCAGCGCGGCGTTGCGGGCGATGTTCATCGCCTGTTCGCCCACTTGCATGGTGCACCCCATGACGACGTCTTCGATCTGGGCCGGGTCGAGATCGTTGCGCTCGAGCAGGGCTCGGAGCGGCTGGGCGGCCAGGTCCACGGCGTGCCAGCCCGAGAGGCGGCCTCCGCGTCGGCCCACCGGGGTTCGCACGGCATCGATGATCACAGCGTTCGGCATTGCTGCCATTGTGACCCCGAATCCGGCGGCCCGCCAGACCGTATGACCTCGTCGGTCGCGCCGGCGGTGGGGTTGACCTTGGCATTCCGGGCCGCAGTGTGTCAGATTCGCGGCGACATGGACCTGACCTTTGACGCCGCGCATGAGGAATTCCGGGCGGAGGCCCGGGCCTGGCTTACGGCCCACGTCCCGCGCGTACCCCTCCCCTCGCTCGATACTGCAGCGGGCTTCGAGGCCCACCGGGAGTGGGAGGCGATCCTGTTCGCCGATCGGTGGTCGGTGGTGAGCTGGCCGGCTGAGTACGGCGGCCGTGACGTCGGGATCATGGAGTGGCTCATCTTCGAGGAGGAGTACTACCGCGCCCGGGCCCCCAAGCGGGTCAGCCAGAACGGCATCTTCCTTTTGGCGCCGACCATGCTCGAGTACGGGACTCCTGCCCAAAAGCAGCGCTTCTTGCCCCCGATGGCCGCGGGGGAGGAGATCTGGTGTCAAGGGTGGTCGGAGCCCGACGCCGGGAGCGACCTGGCCGGCATCCGTTCGCGGGCGGTGCGCAACGACGAGGGCGACGGATGGTTGCTCACCGGCCAGAAGACCTGGGCCAGCCGGGGCGCCTTCGCCGAATGGTGTTTCGGGATATTCCGCACCGATCCTGCGGCAGAACGCCATCGCGGCCTGACCTACTTCCTCATAGCCATGGACGCCCCCGGGGTCACCGTGCGGCCGATTCCCCAAATTGACGGGGAGACGGGGTTCGCGGAGATCTTCTTCGACGGTGTCGAGGTGCCCGACAGCCAGGTCCTCGGCGAGGTGGGGTCCGGCTGGTCGGTGGCGATGTCCACCGCCGGCAGCGAGCGCGGGCTGAGCCTGCGCAGCCCGGCCCGCTACACCGAGGCGGCGGCACGACTCGTCGAACTCTTCGATCAGGCTGGCCGACCGGCCGACTCGGCGGACGCCGTCGCCCGGGCCTACATCGACGCCGAGGCCTACCGCCTCCATACGTACTGGACCGCTTCGAAGGTGGCGCGCGGGCACACGGTGGGCCCGGAGGCGAGCGCCAACAAGATCTTCTGGTCCGAAACCGACGTGGCCATCCACGACACCGCCCTGACGTTGCTCGGCCCCGAGGCCGAGCTCCTCGAAGCCGGCTCTCCCGGCGAGTGGCTGGACGGGTATCTGTTCGCGCTGGCCGGACCCATCTACGCCGGGACGAACGAGATCCAGCGCAACGTCGTCGCCGAACGCCTCCTCGGGCTCCCGCGGGGCTGACGATGGACTTCGCCTTCGACGAGGAGCAGGACGAGCTTCGAAAGACCGTACGCCAAGCCCTGGCGCGCCAGTTCCCGGTCGCCGCGCTGCGCCAGTTCTACGAGGCGCCGCCGGATCGCAAGGCCGCCGAGGCGCAGGCACGGTGGTCCATGCTCTCCGCTCTCGGCGCGCCAGGGTTGCTCGTGCCCGAATCTGCGGGTGGACTCGGTCTGAGCGATGTCGACCTGGTCGGGGTACTGGAGGAGGCCGGATGGGCGGCCCTTCCCGAGCCGCTGCTCGAGACGGCCGCCTTGGCGGCGCCGATGCTGGCCACCCTGCTGCCGGCTCCATCCGCCGCCGCCGCACTGGCGACGTTGTTGACCGACGACGCGCCCCTTGCCGTAGGCGGTATCGATGTCGGGGTGACGGGGCCCTCCTCGCCCACCACGGTCTCCGCCGACGGCATGCTGCGCACCCCGCGGGTCGTCGGGGCACGCGACGCCGGCGTCTACCTGTTGGCGGTCCGCGACCCCGACTCCGGCTGGCAGCTGCACGCCGTCCCGGCCGAGGCGTGTGCCGTCCACCCCACGGCGGTGCTGGACCAGGCGCGCGACCTCTCCACCGTCCAATGGCCGCTGTCCGCCGACACCTTGTTGGCCTACGGCGTGGCTGCCGAGGCCAGCATCGGTCTCATGGCCGACCGTGGCGCGGCCGGTTCCGCCGCGTACCTGGTGGGGCTGGCCGATCGCATGATCACCATGGCCGCGGACTATGCCAAGGAGCGCCAGCAGTTCGGCAAGCCCATCGGAAGCTTCCAGGCCGTCAAGCACCTTCTGGCCGACGCCAGGGTCAAGCTCGAGTTCGCCCGTCCCGCCACCTACCGCGCCGCCTGGTCCCTGGCCACGGCGCAACCGACGGTCTCCCGGGATGCGTCGATGGCCAAGGCACTGGCATCGGACGCCGCCGACCTGGCCGCCCGGGTCGCCCTCCAGGTGCACGGGGCGATCGGGTACACCTGGGAGTGCGACCTCCACTTCTTCATGAAACGGACCTGGGCCCTCTCGAGGGCATGGGGGGATGCCGCCACCCACCGCCGCCTGGTACTGGCGCAGGCGCGGAGAGGGCCGCTCTCACCCCGGTAACGGTGATGTCCGATTTCCGCCAGTAATTGACGGCCGGGCGTGGCACGATGCTGGCGTGATCGACGATCCCGACCGCTGCTACCAAGCGGCGCACAGCAAGGACGCCCGCTTCGACGGCGTCTTCTTCATCGGCGTCACGTCGACCGGCATCTACTGTCGCCCCAGCTGCCCCGCCCGCACCCCCAAGCGCGAGAACGTGCGCTTCTACGCCACGGCCGCCTCGGCGCAGCAGGCCGGCTTCCGCGCCTGCCTGCGCTGCCGGCCCGATGCCACCCCGGGCTCTCCCGAATGGAACATGCGGGCCGACGTGGTGGCCCGGGCCATGCGGCTGATCAGGGACGGCATGGTCGATCGCGAAGGAGTGGACGGGCTGGCCCGCCACCTCGGCTACAGCGTCCGCCAACTGAATCGGGTCATCACGGCGGAGGTCGGCACCGGACCGCTGGCCATCGCCCGGGCCCAGCGCGGCCAGGCGGCGCGCATCCTCCTCGAGACGACCGGGCTGCCCGTCGCCCACGTGGCCTTCGCCGCCGGGTTCTCCAGCGTCCGCCAGTGCAACGAGACGGTGCGACAGATCTTCGCCGATACGCCCCGGGGGTTGCGGGCCCGCGTGAGCAAGGAGGCGCGCCGGAACCGCATGGCGGAGCGGACGGGTGCCGGAACCCAAGGGGTGCGGTTGCGCCTCCCGTGCCGCCGCCCGTTCAGCGCCGAGTCGGTGTTGGGCTTCCTCGGCAAGTCGCGCCGTGCCCGGGATCGAAGAGCGTGACGGTGCCACCTACCGGCGCAGCATGCGCCTGCCGCACGGGTACGGCGTGGTCGCCCTCACCGCGACCGACCACGGGGATCACGGGCCGGCCTTCGTCGACGCGGACCTCCATCTCTCGGACCTGCGCGACCTGACCACGGCGGTGTCACGCTGCCGCCAGCTGCTCGACCTCGACGCCGATCCCGTCGCCATCCTCGAGGCGCTCCGGTCCGATCCGCTGATCGGCCCACTCGTGGGCGCGGAGCCCGGGCGCCGTGTGCCCGGAGCCGTCGACGGGTTCGAGCTCGCGGTGCGTGCCGTGATCGGCCAACAGGTCTCCGTGCCGGGGGCCCGCACCATTGCGGGACGGCTGGTGCGACTGGCGGGCGAGGCGATCCCGGAGCCCATCGGCGGGATCACGCACCTGTTCCCCACTCCCGAGGCACTGATCGCACTGGCCGAACACGACCCCGCGGCCTTCCCCATGCCGGGTAACCGTCGACGCGCCCTGGTCGCGCTGGCCGAAGCGGTGGGTAGCGGCACGGTCACCATCGATCCGGGCACCGACCCCACGGAGTTGCGCGCCGCACTGGTGAGGCTGCCCGGGATCGGACCCTGGACGGCGGAGTACGTGGCGATGCGCGCCCTGCGCGACCCCGATGCGTTCATGCCGACCGACCTCGGGGTCAGGCGGGCGCTACGGGCGCTCGGCCTGCCGGATGATCCTGCTCCACCTGAGTGCGTCGACCGACGCGTGGCGCCCCTGGCGGAGCTACGCCATGGTCCACCTGTGGGCGCAGCCAATCGGGACACCGAAGACCGGGACAACGAAGACCAACAGACACCGAAGGCCGGGACACCGAAGGCCAAGCGGTCGCTGAGAGGACGTGATGCCGCATGACGACACCCACCTACACCATGCCGATGGACACACCCGTGGGCCGGCTCGTACTCGAGAGCGACGGCGACGTGCTGATCGGGATCTGGCTGCCGACGTCGGGCATGAAGGCCCGCGGGGACGGCCAGGACGCGCCACCTGTCCTCAAGGACACGGCCACCCAGCTCGAGGAGTACTTCGCCCGGGAGCGGACCAGGTTCGACGTCCCCATGGAACTCGACGGCACCGCATTCCAAAAGGAGGTGTGGGCCGAGCTCTCCCGCATCCCCTACGGCGAGACCATCAGCTACGGCGAGCTGGCCCGACGGGTGGGGCGGCCACGAGGGCCGCGTGCCGTGGGACAGGCCAACGGGAAGAACCCGATCGCCATCATCGTGCCGTGCCACCGCGTCGTGGCCAGCAACGGCATAGGCGGGTACGGCGGTGGACTACCGATGAAGCGGGCGCTCCTCGCCGTGGAGGGCCTGACTGCATAGAGCGGGTAACCCGACCACGTAGCCGGACCGCGTCCTCCGCACCGGTCCCCAGGGCCAGGTGGCGCGTCAGCTCGGCCGTACCGGGGGCCTCGTGGGGGCTCGGCCGAGGTCGAAAGGAACGGCGACGCCCATAAGCTGCTAGCCGATGTTCTTCACGATCGCGCTCGACATCCTCATCGCGTTCTACGTCCTGAGGCGGCAACGGAGGATCCGGATCGCGCCGCGTGTGTTGAGTCTCCGTTTCCCGATCGTCCTGGGCGTCATCGGGCTCATCGATGTGCTCGGTTACCGCGCTAACCATCACGTCACCGGCGGTGACTACGCGTGGGTGCTGGCGACGCTCTTCGTGGGCGCCCTGATCCTGGGCGCCATCCGCGCCTTCACGGTGAGGATCTGGACGTCGAACGAATGGGTCGTCCGCCAGGGAACCTGGGTGACGATGGGGCTCTGGGTGCTCTCCCTGGCCCTGCACTTCGTGAGCGACGTCGGCGCCGCGCACAGCGGGGCGGGCAATTTCGAGGCGTCCAGCTTCCTGCTCTATCTCGCGGTGACCTACGGCGTGCAGACCTACGTGGTCCACGCGCGTGCCCGGCCCCTGTGGGACGCCCTGGGTCCCGAAGCAGGGCGTGGGCTACAGATCAATTTCGGCCAGGGCCCGGGGGGCGGCGGGGCGTTCTTCGCCACCTTCGGCGGCGGACCGGGCTTCGGCCCGGGTGCGCCGCCGGGCGCGGCCCCGAGCACACGACCGTCGCCCTGGAACGACCCGACCATCATTGACGCCGAAGTGGTCGACGATGACGACGGGCCGCCCCAACTCCACTGATCATTCCGGTGGCGAGGGTCGTTCCGCAGGCGCGGCGCCGGCGGACATCTCATACACTCGGCCCGCATGTCGACGCCCCGACGATTCAGCCAAGAGCCCTACAGCGGACCACCCGGGTCCACCGAGTTGTATCTCGTGCGCCACGGCGCATCGGCCGACGCCATCGAGGGCGAGGACTTCGAGTTCATCGATGGCCACGGCAACCCGCCGCTGTCCGACATCGGGCGGGAGCAGGCCGAGCTGGTGGGGGCCCGCCTGGCGCACCTGCAATTCGACGCGCTCTACGTCACCACGTTGCGGCGCACCGTTGAGACGGCCGCACCACTGATCCGTCGCACCGGTCTCGACCCGGTCGTGGAAGCCGATCTGCGCGAGGTGAACCTGGGCGAGTGGGAAGGCGGTCTGTTCCGGCAAAAGATGGCGGACGCCGACCCGATGGCGGTGCGCATGATGAAAGAGGAGCGCTGGGATGTCGTGCCCGGCGCGGAATCACCCGAGGTGTTCGGTCACCGCATCCGGAGCGCCGTGGAGCGGATCGCGGCCGCTCATGTCGACGCGCGGGTGGTGGCCTTCTCCCACGGGGCCGCCATCGGCGAGGTGCTGGCGCAGGCCACCGGGTCGCGCCCCTTCGCCTTCTTGATGTCCGACAACACCGCCATCGCCCGTTTGGTCCTGACGCCGGACAGTTGGGTCCTGCGTGGGTTCAACGACACCGCCCACCTGCACCCCTGGGCGACTTAGGCCAGGCACGTCCCCGGGGGTGCGGGCTGACGCCCGCCTCAGTGACCCGGAGTCTCGGTGCTGACGATCTGGGCGACGACATCGGTCCGGCGCCTGCGGTGGGGGCCATGCGGCAGAGCCCGTGGGACGTCCGGTGTCTGCGCCAGGCTGCCGGCGATGACGTCGATGATCTCGGGACCCACCAGCTCGTCACGTTCCAGCAGGGCGTCGCGCAGTGCCTCGACGACAGTTGCCGTGCTCGGCCACGATGGCCCGGGCGGCCTCACGGGAGGAGCCGAGGAGTGCGTCGAGCTCGGCCCGGGCATCCTTGTCGGCCAGCACCTTCTCGACCAGTCCCCCGCTCAGGATTCCGGTGCCGGCGGCGGCGATGGAGATCAGCGACTCGCCCATCCCGCAGGACCCGATCATCTGGGCGCCGATCGTGGTGGCCGCGGCGAGGTCGCCCGCCGGACCCGTCGAGACCTCGTCGAACCAGCGCTCTTCCGCCACCAGCCCACCCATGCTGATCTTCAGCAGCGCATTCAACTCGTCCCGGCGTTGGGTGAATCGCTCCTCGGTATCGGAGTGCTGCAGAAGGCCCAGAGAGTCACGCCGCTTGACGATGGACAGCACATCCATCTGACGACTCTGACCCAAGAAGTAGGCCACGGTGGCGTGCCCAGCCTCATGGGTGGCCACACGGAGGCGTTCTTCGGGCGTGTAGATCGTCGGGTCCGTGACGCCGAGCTCGATCAGCATTTTCGCTTCGGCCAGGTCGGACATCGACATGGCCGTGCGCCCGTGGGTCAATGCGATGACCAACGCCTCGTCCAAAAGCCGTTCGAGGGCTGCGGGCGAATAGCCCGACGTGATGCCGGCCACCCGGTCAACGGCAGCGTGTCCGTCCAACTCGTCGTCGTGCGCCTTCTTGCCCAGGTAATAGGCGATGACATCACCCCGAGCGGCGCGGCCCGGAAGCCCGAAATAGATCGAACGGTCGAACCTTCCCGGGCGGAGGAGTGCAGGGTCGAGGTCGTCCTTGCGGTTGGTCGCCCCGATGATCAAGACGTTCGCGGGCACCACCTTGGACTTGTGAAGCTGCGCGCCGTCGGGCAGGTATCGATTGATCGTGTCCACCCAGGCATTGCGCATGCGCTGGCCGCGAGACGGTGTCTCGAAGGACTGCAGCTGGACCAGCAGCTCGTTCACGACACCGGTGATCCCCTCACTGCTGCCGTTTCCCTGCCCACGACGCGCCCCGCCGATGGCATCGATCTCCTCGATGAATCCGATGGCGCCACCCTCGGTGCGGGCGTACTTACGCAGACGCTTGAAGAAGGAGCGGATCTTGCGGTTCGTCTGGCCGAAATACATCGATTGGAACGCGGAGGCGGAGACGAACAGGAACGGCACCTGGGCCTCTTTGGCCATCGCCTTGGCCACGAAGGTCTTGCCGGTTCCCGGTGGTCCTTCGAAGAGCACACCACGGCGAGCGGAGCCACCCATCGAGTCGCGAAAGGTCTGATGGGAGAGGAAGAGGTTCACCGATCGGACGACCTCAGCCTTGATCCCGTCGATCCCGACCACGTCCTCGAGGCCGACCTCGGTCTCACCGGGGCGGATGAGGAGGTGCGGGGAACGGCCCGCTCCCAGCATCGGTCCGAGCATGACGGCGGCCAGGAGCAAGATGATGGCGACGGCGGGGAGCCAGCGATCGGCCCCGGACGGGAACGAGACGGAGGGGAACATCCCCTGCCCCGAGATCAGCCGGTAGACGAGCCAGGCGAGGACGATGGCGCAGACGACGAGAAGGCGACGGAGGCGCTTCTCGTGGCGGCGCCCCTGGGCCTTCGCCACATCGGCGTTGACCAGGATCGAGTCACCCACTGCGCCCACCATGGCGTGGGCCTTCGTCACCGGAGTGACGTCGTCGGAGCCGGCCGCTTCGGCGTGCTCCCCGACGACGTCACCGGACTGGAACCTCTGGTCTTGCGTCATTGACGAAAATCTTCGCGGAGTTCGGAGGAACTTACATGGGGCGAAAGTCCCTTTTGGCCGGGCCGCTCTCAGGGAGAAAGTCCCGTTCTCGCTGGTCACAGGTGTTGCAGCGGGGCGGCGGGCACACGGGTGCGACCGTAGACTTCTCCTAGCAGACCTATTCCATGGGGAATATGACCATTCGTCCCGGAGGGAGATCATGGCAATCGACACGGACACGGTGGCGACCGCGGTCGGCATACGGCGCCTGACGGGGCGCATCGGCGCCGAGCTTTCGGGGCTCGACCTGCGCCACATGACGGACGACCAGATCGACCAGGTCCGGGGCGCCCTCCTGGCGCACCGCGTCGTGTTCATCCGCCGGCAGGACCTGGGCGCCCGGGAGCAGATCGAGTTCGCACGCCGGTTGGGCCCCCTCACCCAGGGTCATCCCACGCTGCCCGTCGTCGACGGGGAGGAGCTCATCTTGGATCTGGACTCCCTGGCCGGTGGGGCGGCCAACCATTGGCACACCGATGTGACGTTCGTCGACCGCCCCCCGATGTTCTCCATCCTCCGGGCCATGATCCTGCCCGAGGTGGGAGGCGACACCCTCTGGGCCAACACGGTGGCCGCGTACGCCGATCTGCCAGAGGACCTGCGCCAACTGGGTGACCGGTTACGGGCGGTGCACTCCAACGGGCACGACTACGCCCGCCCCGACGTCGTGGCCCTCCGCGCCAAGATCGGAGAGGCGCGCCTGGCCAATCTGGCCGCATTCGCCTCCGAGGTGTTCGAGACCGAGCATCCGGTCGTGCGCGTCCATCCCGAGACCGGCGAGCGCTGCCCTGCTCCTCGGGGGATTCGCCCACCGCCTGGTGGGGCACAGCACCTCGGAGTCGGTTGACCTCATCCGCATCTTCCAGGCCTACGTCACCCGGCCCGAGAACGTGGTCCGCTGGAGCTGGCAGGAGGGTGACGTGGCCATATGGGACAACAGGAGCACCCAGCACTACGCCATTTACGACTACGGCGAGGAGCGCCGGCGCATGCAACGCGTCACCACGGCAGGTACACCGATTGTCGGGCTGGACGGCCGGCCGAGCGTGGCGCTGCAGGGCGACTCCGCGCTCGTACAACCTGCCCCACTGAGTCGCGAGCCGGCGGCCATGGACCAGTTCCCGCATACGCCACTCCCCCAGCTCGGGCTGGCGCGCGCCGATGTCCTGGCCCGGCTGTTGGCCATGAAGCAGGACGACCAGGATTGGCGAGGTGGGCGGGTGTTCAGCCTGGTCTACTCCGCTGGGGACGAGGTGCACGAGCTCCTGCAGGACGCCTTGTCGCTCTACAGCGCCGAGAACGGCCTCAACGTCCTGGCCTTCCCCAGCATCGGGATCATGCAACACGACATCGTGCGCAACACCGCCACGCTGCTCGGTGCCGACGATCCGGCCAGTGGGGGCGACGTGGAGGGCTACCTGACGTCAGGGGGCACCGAGAGTCTCCTCCAAGCGGTCAAGACGGCGCGCGACGTGGCGCGCCAGGACCGCGGGATCCAGCACCCCCGGGTCGTGGCGGCCGAGAGCGCGCATGCCGCGTTCACCAAGGCGGCGGACTACTTCGACGTCGAACTCGTTCGGGTTCCGGTCGGCGCCGACTACCGCGCCGATGTCGATGCGCTGGCCGATGCGTGCACGGACTCCACCATCATGGTGATCGGTTCGGCTCCGACGTATCCCCATGGCGTGGTCGATCCGATTGCGGACATTGCCGCTCTGGCCCGGGAGCGGGGAATCCTCTGTCACGTCGACGCGTGCATGGGTGGGTTCCTTCTTCCCTTCTTGAGGGAACTCGGACGATTTTCAGAGCCATTCGACTTCCGCCTCCCCGGCGTCACGTCCATGTCGGCCGATGTGCACAAGTACGGCTACGCGTCAAAGGGCGTCTCGGTGATTCTCTACCGCACCCATGAGCTGGCCCGGCATCAGATCTTCGCCACCAGCGACTGGCTCGGCGGTTTCTATGCCTCGACGGCCATGGCCGGCACGCGACCGGCGGGACCCATCGCCGCCGCCTGGGCCGCCCTGATGCACATCGGATTCGAGGGCTACCTGGCGCTCACCCGCAAGGCGCATGACGCCGCGCTGGCGCTGCGAGGCGGTATCGAGGCGATCGATGGACTGGCATTGCGGGGGGACCCACCGGCCACGGTCATGGCGTTCGGCGCCGCGGATCCCACCCAGCTCGACATCTTCGCCGTAGGCGAGACATTGGCCGCCCAGGGTTGGTACCTCGACCGCCAGAATCGTCCCGATTCGCTCCACGCCACCGTCCACGCCGGCAGCGCCGGCACCGTCTCGTTCCTGGTGGAAGACCTGCGGCGCGCGGTCGACGCCACGGGGAAGGAGCGGACCGAGAACCGGTCCACCACCTACGGGCAGGGCTGACTCTCCTACGACCTCGTACGGGCGCAGCGGACCGGTCCGCTTCGTCACGCCGCCCACCACCGGGGTATGCCGGGGTGATGGGCGAGTTCGGGCCGAGCGGTGCACCGCCGAATGGCACCACCGAGTCCGCTCCCGGGGTAGCCGCCGCGGCGGCGGCAACCTCTGGGAAAAAAGCGTGATCAATTCCGCTGCACCGACGTAATTAGGGTGATGTCCGTGCCGAACAGCCGATCCCTCACAGGGTCCCCCCGTTGACGATCGGAACCGACGGAAAAGGCGACGCGCAGCGCTTCACCGCCCTCTATCGCGAGCACCACTGCGCGTCCGTGATTTTGCCCAGCGCCGTGTGGGCACGGACCTGGCCCAGGAAGTCGTGGCCGAGACGTTCCTGGTGGCGTGGCGCCGGCTCGACGACATTCCGGGAGCCGCCATTCCGTGGCTCTACCGGGTGGCCCTGTACGAGATCGCCAACCTGCGGCGACGTCAAGCCAAGGCGGTGCGCCTCCATGATGCGTTACGCCAGGGCGGAGCCGGGACTGCGCTGGAGGACGAGGAGGACGTCACGGAACTGGCCCGGGCCGTCGCCACTGCCTTCGCCCACCTGAAGCCGCGGGACCAGGAGATCCTCCGGCTCGCCGCCTGGGAGCAGCTCTCCTCCTCAGAAGGAGCCGCCGTTCTGCAGTGCTCGGTTCCCGCCTATCGCATGCGGCTCCACCGGGCCCGGATCCGCCTGGCCGTCGCGTCCGGGGCCCGGGAGCATCTACGAGCACACCCCCACGACCCTCCGACGCCTGCGCCGGCACCGGCGCGGTCGCTCGGCTGCGAGAACCCGAAGCTGCCCCGCGCGGAGCTGGTGCTGTGAACGGTCGCACGGAAGCGGCCTTTTCGGTCCTGGTCGGACTCGATCCGCTCCGGGGCGTCGCAGCCCGGGAGCAGGCGACGTCGCCGGCCGACCCTCTCGACGCAGACACGGAGGCGCGCCTCACGCGCATCATCGCCACGCCACGGCCCGGAGCGATGGCCGCGGCGCCCGCCCGGCGAGCGCCGAAGTGGAAAGGGGTGGCCCAGCCACGGCGGACCCGCTACGGGGCCATCGGGCTCGTGGCCTCGGCGGCCCTCGCCGTGATCACCACACTGCTGTGGGCTTCACCGTCGGCGGGAGCTCCGCCGGATCAGGCCATCAACGTGCCGACGCAGGTCAGCCAAGTACATTCCCCTGCACGGACATGACCTCCTCCACGAACGACCTGACACCCACCAAGCCGAGTGGGCCCCGCCACCGTGCCGCGTCGCGCCGCAACGCGCACTGGCTGCGGGAGTTGGTGATAGTGGTCGTGGTCGCGGTCAGCGTCGCCGTGCTCCTGCGCGTCTTCGTCGTGCAGACCTTCTCCATCCCGTCGGGCTCGATGATGCCCACCTTGGACATCGGCGACCGGATTGTGGTCGACAAATTGGCCTACGACCTCCACGGCGTCGGCCGCGGCGACATCGTTGTGTTCGCCCGGCCTCCCGCCGAAGACTGCGCCGGAGCCCCGGTGTCCGATCTGGTCAAGCGCGTCATCGGCCTGCCCGGTGAGACCATCTCCCTGTCCGGAAACGGTTACGTCCTTATCAACGGGAAGCGGCTGGACGAGACCTGGCTTCCCACGTCCCAACAAGGCACGACGTACCCGGGCCCCTCCGGCAGTCCCTACAGCTTGCAACGCCCGTACAAGATCCCCGCCAACCACTACTTCATGATGGGCGACAATCGGGGCGACTCCTGCGACAGCCGCTTCTGGGGCACGATTCCCAAGTCCCTCATTGTGGGCAAGGTCGACCTTCGCATCTGGCCGCTCAGCCGCTTCCATTTCTTCTGACCGGCCCCCGCACTTTCTGACCGACCGGGCGCCGTCGTCTGACCGTCGCAGCCGCTACTGGGCCTTGCAGTGGTACGAGACGGCGATCTTCGTCGGCCTCGCCCTCGTTCTCGCGGGGTTCTGTTTCTGGTGGATCGGCCGGCGACTGTCCTGACCAGCAATCGCCTTGATCGGGCCCGGCCGACGCCGGGGCGGCAGTACATTGCGCAGGTGTCCAACGACCCCACCCTGTTCGAATGGGCCGGAGGACGCCAGGCCTTCGACAGACTGATCAACGCGTTCTACGACAGGGTCGAGCAGGACGAATTGCTCTCGCCGTTCTTTCCCGGTGGCGTCCACAAGGAGCACCGCGTGAACGTGGCCACGTGGTGGAGTGAAGTCTTCGGCGGGCCGGCCGACTACACCGATCAGCTCGGTGGGTACCAACGAATGCTGCACAAGCACCTGCAACTCGGTATCACTGACGAGCAGCGGTTCCGCTTCGCCTCGTTGATGAGTCTGGCCGCCGACGACGCCGGCCTGCCCGACGATCCCGAATTCCGCTCCGCGCTGGTGGCGTACCTCGAATGGGGGACCCGTATCGCGCTCGGCAACTCAGCGGCCGACGCCTACGTCGTCGCCCACGCACCTGTGCCTCGCTGGGGTTGGGGAGAGGCGCCTCCGCACTCGCCTTGACTGGATCCCTACGACGTGGTCAAGCCACCGTCGACGGAGAGTGCGGCGCCGGTCACGCCACTGGCCTCGGCCGCGCAGAGCCACGCGATGAGCGCGGCCGGCTCGTCGGGAACCAGCAGGCGTTCCACCAGCTGCTGGTGGGCGAACTCCTCGGCGGAGTCCAGTCCGTAGACTGCGGCCGAGGCGTCGAGAATCGGTGTACGGGTCGAACCGGGGCAGACGGCGTTGGCGGTGATCCCGGTGCCGGCGAGATCGGCCGCCAGCGCCTTGATCAGACCGATCACGGCGTGTTTGGAAGCGCTGTACCCACTGAGGCGGCGGAGGCCGAGCAGCCCGGCGGCCGACGAGACCGCCACCACCCGGCCCTGGCGAGGTTCTGGCGCCTCCAACAGGATCGGCACGGCGGCCGCGGCCAGGTTGCGCACGCCGTGCACGTTCACATCGAACTGCACGTTCCATTGCGCGTCCCCCATCTCCCAGAGCGGGACGCCGCCGCTCACGACGCCGGCGACGGCGACGGCGGCATCAAGACCGCCGAACACCTTTCCCGCGGCCGCCACGGCTGACCGCATGTCGGCGGGACTCCGCACGTCGCCGACCATGGTGTGCACCGAAGAACCGTGCCGCGCCCCGAGCGCCTCGAGGTCGGCCGCGGTGCCCAGTGAGTAGTCGAGGCTGGGGTCGTCCGCGCAGATATCGACGGCCACAACCTGCCAGCCCGTCGACACGAGGCGATCGACCGTGGCGGCTCCGATGCCCCGGGCGGCGCCGGTCAGGACGGCCACGGGGCTCATGTGCGAGCCTCGGGGCGCGGCCACCGGCTGTCGAGCGCGTCGGCCAACTCGGCGGTCATGACAGCGAGCATCGACTCTCCCTCGGCTGCGCTCGCACCTTGTGGATCTCCCAGCACGCCGCTGGACGATATCGGCCTCACCCCTTCGGCGCGCAGCCGGGGCAGCAGGACCTCGAGGGGCTCCGTCGTGCCGGCGGCGGCCAGTTCCATCCGGACGACCCCAGGATCGATGGCCAACATCAACGAGGTCTCGGTCCTCCCGGCGTGGGCATCGCCACCCCGCACGTTGGCTGCCCAGACGAGCACCGGGTCGCCGTCCGCCCGGCACCGCGCCTGGAGCAGGGCCAGCCCTTCGTGATTACCCCCGTGCGCGGAGATCAGGACGACGCCGGCGAAGGCGTCCCGGGCGGAGCGAACCAGTTCCAGCAGGAGGTCGGCCAGCACCCCGTGATTGATCAGGAGCGTGCCCGGGAACGCCGCGTGCTCGCCACTGGCTCCATAGGCCACGGCGGGCGCCACCACGACATCGGGGCGGGAACGAGAGAGCCGGTATTGCCAGCTCCACGGCGATCCGGGTGTCCGTATTCAGAGGAAGGTGGGGTCCGTGCTGTTCGAGTGACCCGACCGGGATCGCCAACAGGAAGGTCCCTCCCGTCGCCGCGACCTCGAGCCAGGTGGCGCCGCCGAGGTGCACCGTCGACGACGCCCCGGCCGCCGCTATGCGAGCGCGCGCGTCCGGAAGCGAACGGGGGTGGGAACCGGGATCGGAGTCCCGTGTCGGTCCACCTTGGAGTGGCCGACGGCGGCACCGGGCAGCGTCGCCGCGTCACGGGCGGCCAGGGCCTCCTCCCCGTGACCGAACACGCACTCGGGGTCGGGACCGTCGAGAGGCAGGCCCGTGAAGAACTTGGCCGCCATGCAGCCGCCCTGGCAGGCGTCGTAGGAACCGCACGAGGCGCAGGCGCCCGCGCTCTGCGGCTCGCGCAGCGACTGGAACAGGTCCGACTCCCGCCACACGCCGGCGAACCCGCCGTCGTGGCGCACGTTGCCGGCCAGGAACTCCTTGTCGATCACGAAGGGGCAGGCATAGACGTCCCCCACGGGGTCGATCAGGCAGACCACCCTGCCGGCGCCGCACAGGTTCAGCCCGTCGAGTGGCGCGCCCAGAGCCGAGAGGTGGAAGAAGGAATCGCCGGTCAGGACATCGGGCCGTTCGAGCAGCCAGTGGTACAGCATGCGCTGCTGCTCGGCCGTCGGGTGGAGCCGGTCCCAGGTCTCGACGCCGCGGCCCGAGGGGCGGAACCTCGTCAGCCGGAGCTGGGCGCCGTAGCTCTCGGCGATCTCGGAGAATTGGTCGAGCTGCGTGACGTTTTCCCGAGTGACCACCACGCTGATTTTGAACTGGCCGAAGTTCGCCGCCGCCAGGTTGTCCATGGCGGTCCTGGCCGCGGCGAACGACCCCTCGCCACGGACCGAATCGTTGGTCGACGCCAGTGCGCCATCGATGCTGATCTGCACGTCGACGTAGTCCATCCCGGCCAGGCGACGGGCCCGCTCGGCGGTGAGCCGGGTGCCGTTGGTGGAGAACTTGACCCCGACTTTCTTCTCCACGGCGTACCCGACCAGGTCGAAGAAGTCCGGGCGCAACATGGGCTCCCCGCCGCCGATGTTGACGTAGAAGACCTTCATGTCGGCCAGCTCGTCGACGACGTGCCGGGCCTCGGCGGGCGTCAGCTCCATCGGGTCTCGCCGGCCCGACGAGCTCAGGCAGTGCACACAGGCCAGGTTGCAGGCGTAGGTGAGCTCCCACGTGAGGCAGATCGGCGCGTCCAGCCCCTGGGTGAATCTCTCGCGCAACGGCATCGCGTCAGTGGGCATCGATGACCTCCGATTTGGCCAGGCGAGCCAGCGCTCGCGTGTAGTGGGCCCGTTCTTTCTCGGGAACCAGGGCCGCAACGGCGGCCGTGGCGCTGTCGTAGCGGTCCAGCGCCGACACCAGCTCGACCAGCGTGCGCGACTTCAAGAAGAGAAGCCGGCGGGTGCCGTAGTGGTAGGCCAGTGCCCCGAACGATTCGTCGCGCAACGCCACCTGGGGGTGTACCCGCCAGGCCCGATCCGGATCGAATTCGGGTGCAGAGGCTTCCACCCGCTCGTCGGTGATGCTCAATAGACCCCGCACATCCCGTCGATCGACACTTCCTCCACCAGAAGCTCGTCGACCTCGTCCTCGGACAACGTCTCGGCGTCCTGTACTTCCTGGTCTTCAGACAGCAGCATGGGCTCCTCCTATCAGGCACACAACTCTACCTCGGGTCAGGACGGGCGCCCATCCTGCCAAGATTGAGCTGTGAACTCCCCCAGCAGGGAAGACGCAGGGGCACCTGCGCCGATCGGGACGGCCCCCGACCGCGCGTCCACGCCATTGCCGCCTACCTTCGGCCTCACGGCCGATCCGGGCACCACCAGGCTGGACGGGGGACGCGTCATCATGGGCGGCAGTCCCCTCCGCCTTCTGCGTGTCTCCTCCCGGGCCAGTGCCCTGATCGACCGCTGGCAGGCCGGTGCGACGGTGGGCGAGCGGAAGGGTGAGCCGGTCCTGGCCCGGCGCCTGGTCAGCGCCGGCGCGTTTCTCCCCCGGCCCGGGGTCCCGCAGTTCGGGCCCGAAGACGTCACGGCGGTGATCCCGGTCCGCGACCGGCCCGAACAACTGCGGCGACTGCTCTCGACCCTGGATGCGAAGCGATGCCTGGTGGTCGACGATGCCTCGATCGGATCCGGCGCGCACCCTCGCCATCGCCCAGGATGCCGGCGCGGAGGTGATCGCCCTCCCCGTCAACGTGGGCCCTTCGGCCGCCCGCAATGCCGGGCTGGCCCGGGCCGGCACACCGTTGGTGGCGTTCATCGACTCGGACTGCGTCCCCGGCGACGGATGGCTGGACCCGGTGCTGGCCCACTTCAACGACCCCCTGGTCGTCGCGGTGGCGCCCCGGATCGTCCCGCTCGGCGTCACTCCGCCCACAACGCTCTCCCGTTACGAGACGGTCCGTTCGTCACTCGACCGCGGCACCACCCCGGGGCTCGTTCGGCCGCTGAGCCGGATTCCCTACGTGCCGAGCGCCGCCCTCGTCGTTCGCCGCGCCGCGCTCCCCGATGAGCTCTTCGACCCTGCGCTCCGGGGGGGCGAGGACGTCGACCTGGTGTGGCGGCTGGTGCAGGCCGGATGGGACGTCCGCTACGAGCCTGCTGCCACCGTCGGGCACGACGGGCCCACGAGGGTGGCCGGATGGCTGGGCCGCCGCGCCTTCTACGGCACCACCGCAGGCCCGCTGGCCCGCCGCCATCCCCGTTCTCTGGCGCCCCTCCACACCTCGGCCTGGACCGCCGGCGTGTGGGTCCTGGCGGCGGCGCGCCAACCGCTCCCGGCTACCGGGGTCCTGGCCGCTTCCATACTCGTCCTGGCCCGACGGCTCGACGGGTTGGTCGAAGAACCGCTGAAGATCGCCGCCCGCATCGCCGGTGGGGGTACCGCCAAGTCGGCCCTGCCGGCCCTGGGCGGTCTCACTCGCGCCTGGTCCCCCGCCCTCATCCTCGCCCTCGGTTGGCGCAGGAGCCGCCGCATCGCCGCCCTGGCCCTCCTGGCTCCGGCCGTCTCTGACTGGGCGGTCGCGCGGAGCGCGCTCGACCCTGTCCGATTTGCCGCGCTCCACGTCGCCGATGACGTCGCCTACGGCAGCGGGGTCTGGCTCGGCTGTTTCAGGGCGCGCACCCTTGCTCCCCTCCTTCCCCGCATCGAACTCCGGACGCGCGTCTGGTCCACCCGCTCGCTGCGATGCACAACTGGGAGACAGGAAGAGCTCTGACGCCTCGACGCCGGTACGCTGACGGCGCATGGCCGCCGTAGTCCTACAAGGTCCTGCGAACATGGCCCCCGAGCGCATTATCGGGCCGTTCGCCAGCCCGGACGAAGCGGCGACGTGGGCGCGGGACCATGCTCGCCCGGGGGGATACAGCGTGGCGCAGGATCTGACCCCTCCCGACGGTGACCGTCGCGCCTGATCCCGTGGGAGACGATCAGTACGGCAGGCGGTTCAGCGGCCGGGTCGCCGTGGTACCCGGGTCTTCGGCCGATCCGAGCATCGGCCGCTCCTGTGCAGTCCGCTTGGGACTCGAGGGCGCCTCGGTGGTGATCAACGGACGTGACCCCGCCACATTGGCCGCCACCGAGCGCGCCCTTCTGGCGCGGGGGATCAGCGTGGTCGCGGTCGCCGGATCGATGGAGGACGATGGCACGCCGGTTCGCCTGGTCGAGGCGGCGACGGAGCATTTCGGCCGGATCGACCATCTGGTGAACACGATCGGGGGGCCGCACTTTGCAGGCTCGTTCGAGGTGATGGACAGGGCGGGGTTGGTCGACACGGTCGCCCTCAACACCTGGCCCGCGCTCGCTCTGCTGCAGGCCGCTCTGTCCGCCGGGCTGGCGGAGGGAGGCGGGTCGGTGGTGAACATCTCGAGCGGGGCCCCGCACAAGACGACGCCGTCCATGGTCGCCTACGCCGCCGCCAAAGCCGCTCTCAACGCGCTGACCAGGACAATCGCTGCCGACCTCGGATCGCGCGGTGTCCGGGTGAACGCGGTGAGCCCGGGCCTCACCAAGACGTCGGGCACCAAGCACATGTGGGAGAACGACGAAGGTCGCGACGCCGGCGCCAAGCTGCCGTTGGGCCGCCCGACCGAGGCGGACGATATCGCGGCGGCGGTCGCCTTCTTGTTGTCCGACGACGCCCGCCAGATCACCGGGGTGGTGCTCGACGTGGACGGCGGGAATCATCTGGCCGGAGGGTGGTCGCCCTTCAGGGAGACCTGAGCCTGGGTGTGCCCACATTCGACCTAGTGGTTTTCTGCTCGAGGGGGCTCCGTAGGGCTCGCCCGTGGGTCGGTCCCGCGTTCTGTGAGAGGGTCAAACGATGAGCAACGAATGGTTCGAGACGGTCCTGGAGGCTCAGCGCCGGGCCAAGAGGCGCCTGCCCAAATCGGTCTACGCCGCTCTGGTGGCCGGCTCCGAGAAGGGGATCACGGTCGAGGACAACATCGCGGCCTATGGCGAGCTCGGGTTCGCCCCGCACGTCGCGGGGGCGCCCGCCACCCGAGACCAGTCCACCACCGTCATGGGGCAGGACGTCTCCCTCCCGGTCCTCATCTCCCCGACCGGGGTCCAGGCAGTGCACCCGGACGGCGAAGTGGCGGTCGCCCGGGCGGCCGCGGCACGCGGCACCGCCATGGGGCTCAGCTCGTTCGCCAGCAAACCGATCGAGGAGGTGGTCGCCGCCAATCCCCAGACCTTCTTCCAGATCTACTGGGTCGGTACCCGCGACGAGATCCTCGGGCGAATAGAGCGGGCGCGTGACGCCGGCGCGGTCGGGTTGATCGCCACCTTGGACTGGTCCTTCTCGCACGGGCGCGACTGGGGCAGCCCTGTCATCCCCGAGACACTCGACTACAAGGCGATGGCCCGCTTCGCACCCGAGGCCATCCTCCACCCGCGTTGGCTGTACGGCTTCGCCAAATCCGGCCAGCTGCCCGACCTCACCGCACCCAACATGGCACCGAAGGGGCAGACGGGACCCACCTTCTTCGGCGCCTACGGAGCGTGGATGCAGACACCCCCCCCTTCCTGGGAGGACGTGGCCTGGATGCGCGAGCAGTGGGACGGGGCGTTCATGCTCAAAGGGGTCACGAGGGTCGACGATGCCAAACGGGCGGTCGACGCGGGCGTGAGCGCCATCTCCGTGTCGAACCACGGGGGTAACAACCTCGACGGCACGCCGGCCACCATCCGGGCCCTCCAGCCGATCACCACGGCGGTGGGCGATCAGATCGAGGTGCTTCTCGACGGGGGGATCCGGCGGGGCAGCGACGTGGTCAAGGCGCTCGCCCTGGGTGCGAAGGCGGTGATGATCGGTCGGGCCTACCTGTGGGGCCTGGCCGCCAACGGGCAGGCCGGAGTCGAGAACGTGCTCGACCTCCTGCGGAGCAGCATCGAGTCGACCCTTCTCGGCCTCGGGCGCGGGTCCATCCACGACCTCACCGCGGACGATCTGATCATCCCGCCAGGCTTCGCCCGCCACCTCGGCCCGACCCACTGAGGGCCTCGCCGCCGGTTCGGTGGACCGGCAACGCCCCGCTCAGGCGTCGAAGGCGACCACGCCCCGGATGATCGTGCCGGCGGCCTGGTCGTCGTAGCCCTGCTGGACCTGGTCGAGGCTGTACTCCTGGGTGATGATCTCGTCGATCTTGAGCTGCCCGGCCTCGAAGAGGTTCAAGAGGTTCGGCACCTGGACCCGCGGGCTGGCCGAACCGAACACGGTGCCCAACAGGGCCTGGTTGGACATGGCGAGGGTGAAGAGATTGAGCTGGACGTCCATCTGGTGGAAGGGCGCGATGGCGGTGGCGACAATGCGGGCGTCCTTGGATCCCAGCGCGCAGGCGGGAGCGATCATGTCGCCGTGCAGGACCGCCGGGGTCAGGATGACCACGTCGGCGTTGCGGCCATGCGTGAGCTCGGGCAGCATGAACTGCGCGTCGAGGATGGAGGGCACACCGTGGGTGGCGCCGACCTCCTTTGCCTTCTCCAGCTTGAAGGGCACCGGGTCGACGGCGATGATGGTGCGCGCACCGGCGATGCGCGCCCCTTGGATGGCGCCAGACCCGACTCCTCCGGCTCCGATGACCACCACGGTCTCGCCCGGCTTGACCTTGGCCCGGTCGACCGCAGAGCCGAAGCCGGTGGAGATTCCGCAACTGATGAGCGCAGCAGCCTTCATGTTGGCGTGGGGCTCGATGCGTACCAACGAGTTCTCGTGGCAGACCATCTCGTCGGCGAAGGTCCCCAACTGCGCCATCCGGTTGATGTTCTCCCCACCCAGGTGGTAGCGGTACGTCCCGTCGCTGATCATGCCGCCGGCCAGTGTGAACATCCCGAGATCGCAGAGGTTCTGGCGCCCCGAGGCGCACCAGTGGCACGTCCCGCACGAAGGGATGAAGGAGACGGCCACGTGGTCACCCACCGCGACCTGGGTGACGTTGGTGCCCACCTCGGTCACGATGCCCGATCCCTCATGGCCGCCGATGACCGGGAACATGGAGGGTACGCCGATCGCCTCGAGGATCTCGGGGGACGCACTGATGTCACCCGTGCGCAAATGCTCGTCGGAGTGGCACATGCCTGCGTAGACCATCTTGACCAGCACCTCGCGGTTGGCCGGCGGGTCCAGCTCGATCTCCTCGGTCTTCCACGGCTCGCCCAATCCCGAGCACACCACTGCACGCGTCTTCATCAAGAACCCCTCCCACTGCATTCGTACTGCATGGTCGCCCCCTCAGTATCGTCCGCCCGGGACGGGGAGACAACCAGGGCTGGGCACGGAGTGCCGGGCGCGCCGGGAACGCGCCAAACCGGGAGGCGGGCCGGGAAACCTGGGGGCGGACCGACCAGCTCGGTTTCCCGAATCCCCAGGTGGCGCTGTGGATAGCATGTCGGAATGGAGCAGATGCTCGCCCGTCCGCTCACGCGGGCACAACAGGCGAGGCGCCGAGCGCGTCATCGACGCCGCCATGGCTCTCGGTCTCGACGGTGGGTACGACGCCGTGCAGATGCGTGATGTGGCGGCGCGCGCTGACGTGGCGATGGGCACCGTCTACCGGTACTTCACGAGCAAGGATCATCTCCTGGCCGCCACCCTGGTCTACTGGGTCGAACAGCTCGCCGTGCGCATTGAGCAGCACCCGCCGCAGGGCGAGCTGCCGTCCGACCGCGTCCTCGATGTGCTCGATCGCGCCTTGCGGGCCATGGGCCGGCAGCCCCGGCTGGTCGCTGCCGTCTTCACCTCGCTCTCCTCCCCCGATCCGGCGGCTGTCGGATGTCAGCAGCAGATCACGCTGCTCATGGAGGGGATCATCGCCGGCGCCATGGGCGATCCGGTCGTCCCGGACATGTCCGAGCGAGCCCGCATGATCGGACACGTCTGGTATTCAGCCCTCGTCGGATGGATCAACGGGTGGTCGACCATGGCGCGCGTCTATGACGAGCTCGCCGTCTCGGTCCGGTTGCTCCTTCCGACCGGCCTCGCCCGCCTCTAGCGGCTCCCGGCGGGCGCACCGCGTGCGGTGGCGCCGGGAAAGTGCAGCAGGCGGGGAGTATCGTCCACCCGATGTCCACCCCGTCGCCGTCTCGCGGGCTGCCCATCGAGATCTCGGGGTTGACCAAGCACTTCGGATCGGTTCTGGCCGTCGACCATCTGGATTTCGTGGTCGAACCGGGACGGGTCACCGGCTTCCTCGGGCCCAACGGCTCGGGCAAGACCACCACCTTGAGGATGTTGCTCGGACTGGTCACCCCGAATGCCGGTCGGGCCACGGTCGGCGGGCAGTTCTACCGGGACCTGCCCAACCCGTCCGGCACGGTCGGGGCGGTGCTGGAGGCGACCAGCTTCCATCCGGCGCGGCGAGCCCGCACCCATCTCCGCATGGTGGCCCGGGCCGGGGGCCACGACGAAGCCAGGGCCGACGTGGTGCTCGACCTGGTCGGGTTGACGGCGGATGCGCGGCGCAAAGTCGGCGGGTTCTCCATGGGCATGCGGCAACGGCTGGAACTGGCCAGCGCGTTGATCGGCGACCCCGACGTCCTGATCCTCGACGAGCCCTCCAACGGACTCGACCCCCAGGGCATCGCGTGGCTGCGCGACTTCATGCGCTACCTGGCCGGTGAGGGGCGCACCATTCTGGTGTCGTCGCACCTGCTGGCCGAGATGGCCCAGACCATCGACAACGCCGTGATCGTCTCGCACGGGCAACTCAAGGCACAGGGAACATTGGAGTCGCTCACGGCAGGAGTGGCCCAGGCATCGATGCACGCGCGCACGCCCGAGGCGGACCGGCTCTGCGCCGTGTTGACGGACGCCGACGTCCGCTTCCGCCGCCTCTCCGTCGACCTGGTCGCCGTCGACGGCATGAGCCCCGAACAGCTGGGCCCACTCCTGGCCTCCAACCAGATCGTCCTCTACGAGCTGACCAACGAGGGGGCCGACCTGGAGTCGATCTTCCTCTCGCTCACCGCCGGGCTCGGCTTCGGCGAGTTGGCCCAGCCCACATGATCAACGCCGTACGGTCCGAGCTGCTCAAGATGCGCTCCATGCCCGGGATCTGGGTCTGTTTCGGGTTGGCCTTCCCGTTGACCGCACTGTTCGTGTGGGCCATCTTTGCCCAGGCGGGCGGCACACCAGGCCATACCTATTCGTTCGTGCAGACCCTCAACGACCGCCGCCAGCTTCTCGGGGCCGGGTACTTCGGCATCCAGTTCCTGGCCCCAGTGCTCGGCGCCATCTGCATCACCAGCGAGTACCGGCACAAGACCATCACCTCCACCCTCGTCCTCATCCCGCGCCGGGCCCGGGTCCTCGGCGCCAAGGTCGTCGTGGTGGCGTGGTGGTGTGCGCTGATGGCCCTTCTCTCGCTGGTCGTGGTGGCGGCACTCGGCCTGCCGTGGAACGCTGCCCTGGGCGGGGTCACCTCCCACGTCACTGGCCAGCTGGGCGCCGTGGTGCCCGGCCTGGTGGTCGCCACCATCTTGCTGGGGCTCTTCGGGCTGGGGTTCGGCACACTGGTCAAGAACCAGGTGGCGGCGATCCTGCTCACCATCGGCTTCACGTTCATTCTCGAGCCGATTCTGGTGCTCCTGGCCCGGGGCATCTTCCAGTACGACCTCAACTGGCTGCCGTCGGCGGCCGCCGCATCCCTGGCCGGCTCGCTCGCTCGGGGTCTGGGGGGCAACCACGATGCGGCGACGCACTACCTGCCGTGGTGGGCTGGTGGCCTGATCATGCTCGCCTGGGGGCTGGTCCCGCTCGCTCTCGGCTACTTCACCACCGTCCGCCGCGACGTCACCTGACGCCGTTCGTTCTCACACCCCGCCGCGCAACACAGTGCCGGGGCGGGCCGCCAACCCCTCCTCGCTGGCGCCACCGTCCACACGGATGGGCACCCCGTTGACCAAGGTGTGGGTGACGCCGACCGGGGCGTCTGCCGTCAGTCGCTCGCCGTCGGCCGGAAAGTCACGGATGCGGCGCAGGGGTCCCGGGGCGACCGTCTCGGGATCGAAGACACACAGGTCGGCTGCCTGACCGATCGCAATCGTGCCGCGGTCGGCCATTCCATAGACCGCCGCCGGTTCGCCCGTGAGCTTGTGCACGGCCCGCTCGAGCGACATGACCCCACGGCCCCGGACCCAGTTCCCCAGAAGATCAGTGGCGAAGCAGGCATCGCAGAGCTGGGAGACGTGGGCTCCCGAGTCGGCCAGCCCGAAGAGCACGTTGTCCCGCGGCAGGAGCCAGGCGATCCCCTCGGGATCGTTGTTGGCCAGGACCGACCAGAACCGCGTCTCCAGGTCGTCCTCGAGCGAAATGTCGAGCATGACGTCGAGCGGCGTGCAATCCCTCTCCCCGGCCAGGCCCACCAGCGCGCGGTCGGAGAGCTCGGGATGTGACCCCGAGTGGGCCACCGAAATGTTGTCCCAGTTGACCGGGATCGCTCCCCCCGACCCGCTCACGTCCTCCCACGCCCGGGCACGCCAGGAGGGATCGCGGTAGGCCGCCGTCCGTTGCGCCCGCGACTGGCCCATCAAGGCGGCGAACGACGGGCGGGCATTCAGCGTGAACGGCTCGCAGAGATTCATCTGGAAGACGAGTGGCCGGCAGGAGACCTGGGGCCAGACCTCTATCCCCTCCGCCCACGCCGCATCGTGCTCGGCGATCACCTTCTCGTGGTAGGGGTAGTCCTTCACCGTGAGCAGCGCGGTCCAGGTGAAGGGGCGTCCGATCTCACGTTGGAGCGCGAACACCTCCTGGTGTGACATGACCCCTCCAGGTAGCAGGGCCACCACGCCCCGGTCGCCGTGGCGCAGAGGCTCGAGGAGTTGGCGCAGCTCGGCCAGATCCGCCACGCGTGACGGCACCGGGCGCCCCTTGTCACCGTTGTGCGTCGGGGACGCACTCGAGGCGAACCCGGCGGCACCTGCGGCCATCGCCTCGGCCACCACCGATCGCATCCGGGCGATCTCCTGGGGCGTGGCGGCACGCGTGTAGGCCTCTTCACCCATGACGTACATCCGCACGGCCGTGTGGCCCACGTAGCAACTGAAATTCAGCGCCGTACCCCGCCGGGCAATGGCGTCGAGGTAGTCGGGAAACGTCTCGAACTCGTCCCACGGCACGCCGACGGACAGCGTGTCGAAGCTCATGTCCTCCACGTGCTGCAGCGTGCGCGCCAGGAGCCCGACCCCTTCGGGAAGCACCGGCGCGATGGAGAACCCGCAGTTGCCGGCAACGACCGTGGTCACCCCGTGAAAAGAGGACGGGGTCAACGACGGGTCCCAGAAAACCTGGGCGTCGTAGTGGGTATGGATGTCGATGAACCCCGGGGCGACGACCTGTCCGGACGCGTCGAGCACGCGGGAACCGCTCAGTCCCGGACCGATCGCCTCGATCCGCCCGTCGCGTAGCGCCACGTCGGCCACCTGACCCGGAGATCCGGTCCCATCGATCACCGTGCCGCCCCGGATGACAATGTCGGCGCTCACCCGCCCATGCTCGCAGCCCGGCGGCCCGGCTGCACGCGCGACCCCGTGTCGGCCCGGTACGGTGGAGCCGAGACGGAGGGGATCTGTCGGTATCGGGTGATCCAGCGCCCTGGACGGCGCGTGACCGAGGTGTCCACATGGGGCTGGGATTTCCAAGAGGCGCGACGCCCGAACCGGTGGACAAGCTGCAGATTTCCGGCGCTCTCATGGCGCCGTCCGACGGGCCCTCCCCGGTCGAGCTGGCCGACGCCGGTCATGCCCCGCACGGCCTGGGCGTCCTCCGTGACCAGTACATGCGCAAGGTCCGCAAGAACCCGACGATCCGCATGCGGCCCGGCTCCATGCGGGTCGAGGGTCGCCTGGTGCAATTCGCCGTCTCCGACAACGTCGGGGCCCATGGCCCCGACGGCCCGGGTACCCCTCCGATCTGGGCCGTCAACATCCACGGCTACTTCGCCGGCGGCGGCATGTACTGGAGGGAGAGCGCGCGCCTGGCCGAACAACTGGGCTGGCGTGTCGTCAACCCCAGCCTGCCCGGATTCGGCGGAAGCGATCCGCTCGAGTGGCATGACGTGTCGATGGAGATGCTGGCCAATCAGGTCGTGGCGGTCCTCCATCAGGTCGAGGCCGGCCCTGTCGTCGTGCTCGGTCACTCCATGGGTGGGGCGGTCGCCGTCCAGTTCGCCCACGACCACCCCCGGCGCTCCCTCGGGCTGATCTATCGCGACGGCGTCGGCACGCCGGCGTGGAAGCAGCGGCACGGCATCGTCTCCACGGTGATCGCCCCGTTCGCGCCGAACATCGCTCCTCTGGTCGATCTGGGCGCCGCGGCGGTGAGCGATCTCCCCGACCTGTTCATCGGCCGGATGTTCTCCACCGTGCGATCAGTCCTGCCCGACGTGCGCCGCAATGTCCGGACGGCCGGCGAGACTTTGCCCATCGGCAGCCTGCTGATGGCCATCGACCAGCGCAGCGAGGTGCGCGCCCTCGCGGCCCAGGAGATGCCGATCCTCACTGAGTGGGGTTGTTTCGATCGCATCACTCCCGGGACGACGGCGACCGAGTTCGCCGGTGTGGCCCGAGCGCCGGTGCAGTGGGTGCCCGGGGGCCACAGCTGGATGCTGGCCCGCCCCCAAGGCCAGTCCGACATCCTCACCCACCTCGCCGCGGGCAAGGAGTTCATGGCCCGCGTCGAGAATCGCTGGCGCCAGCTGACGGCGCGCTCCCAGGCGCCTCGCGCCGTCAACGAGTGGGGTTGAGCGCGGCGAGGCGGCGGGCGCGGGTACCGGCGAGTCGTCGATCCGGGGCGTGATCGGCCATCTGCTCGACCCCGTCCTCAACCTGGACGGATGGCAGGTCTGCGCCCTGGTCGGTGGTGCTGACTCGATCAGCTCAACCGCCGGGGCGCCGTCGCGGTTGTGGTCGGCCGGTTCACTGCCTTCCTCCGTGCCGTGGTGCCCGGACTAGCCGGCATGTCCGCCATGCCCTACCGCATCTTTCTCCCCGCCAACGCGGCGGGCGCGATCCTCTGGGGAACCGCCTATTGCCTCCCCGGTTATTTCCTGGGCCACGCCTACGACAGGGTGGAGCACATCTCGGGTATCGCATCCGACGTCCTGCTCGGCCTCGTCCTCGTCGTCGTCCTGCTGTTCATCCGCCGCCGGCACCGGGAGCGGCCCGACGGACCCGCGGCGTCCGCGGAGTCCGCGGCGTCCGCGGAGTCCGGGGCGTCCTGCCCACCCTGAAACGTCCGGGGACAGCGGGCGGCGGCTCAGACCGGGCTGTCGAGCGCCGACCGATCTCCCGAGGAAAGCGCCGCGCACGGCGGCGACGAAGGCACCGGCGGCGTCGTCACCCGCGGCGTCGGTGTCGAGCCATCGCACGGCGCCGGACGGGTCGCTCCGGTCCATGCCGAAAATTCCGAAACGCGGCTCGTAACTGCCCCACTCGTAGTTGTCCACCAGCGACCAGTGCAGGTAGGCGGTGACCGGCGTCCCGTCGGCCACGGCGTCGGCCAGCGCGGCGAAGTGCTCCCGGATGTAGCGGGGACGATCCCAGCCGTCCTCGCGGGGCACGCGGCGATCGCCTTCGACGCGCGTCGCCATGCCGTTCTCGGCCACCCAGAGCGGAAGCCCGGGACGGAGCGCGGCCTCGGTCCGGCACCATGCCCGTAATCCGGCCGGGTCGGCCGGGACGTCCCACAGAGCCCGGCCGGGACGCCAGCTACGCGAGCCGTCGGGAAGGCGTCGTCCGGGCATGCGCAGAGCATGGCTGGCCACGGGGTCGTACCAGTCGAACGCGAGAGCGCCCACGGTGCGGTCCTGCGGCGACGCGTACACGGCGTCGATGACCCGACGCGGGATCGGTCGGCGCGTGGTGGCGCGCACCCGCGCCCACAGCGGGCCGCCACCCGCGCCCGCGTTCGTGCCGTACGGGCTCAGCGCGGCATGGACCCGGCGCAACGCGAACTCTCCGGCGTGCCGAGGGGTGAACGCGGCATCGTGCAGGGCGCGGCGCTCGTCGATGTAACGGTCGACGTCGGCAGGCGCGATGCCGGCCAGGCGTAACGAAAGGAGGTCCGCCACCACGCGGTCATTTTCGTAAATCGACGACGAGCTCGTAGTTGCAGGCCACCTGCGCCTCGGGCTGCAGGGCCACGATGGCATCGGAGGCGAGCACGTGCGCCGCCAGGAGGTTGTCCAGAACGCAGAAGGCGTCGGCGAAGGCAGTGTGGCGGCCCGGCGGAAACATGCCAGTTATCCACCCCATCAGCGTCACCACGTTGGGCTCGTTGACCGTCACCCATCGGCGGCAGTGTGGCGTCAGCGCGGGCAGGACGCGCTGCACGTGGCGCTGGAAAAGATCCGGGGACCCGGGTCGCAACCAGAACTCCTCGCCGAGCCACTCGGGGTGGGTGAAGTGGTGGAGGGTGATCATGGGCTCAAGACGGCGCGAGGCGCACATCTCGAGAATCTCGACGTAGCGGGCCAGCGCGGCCTGGTCGAAGCGTCCGGCCTCGGGCTCGAGGCGGGCCCACTCGACGGAGAGTCGGAAGGTGGTGCACCCGATGGCCGCCGCCCGGTCCAGCGCCTCCTCGGGGTGGGCCCAGAAGTCGCACGCCACGCCCGAACGCTGCGCCCGTCCCGAGCGCTCCCAGCCCGCCCAGTTGTTGGCCGGCTGACCGGGGCCGTTGTACCCCCCCTCGACCTGAAAGCCCGCCGTCGCCACGCCGATGGCGAAGCCCTTCCCCAACAAAGAGCGATCCGCGGCAGGCCGCCGCCGGGCTCGGCCCGCGGACGGGGGCGGGTCGGCGCGGGCGTCAGGCACGGCACACAGCTTGACACCTCGGTTCCATCCCGCCCCGGGTTGGCACGCACACGCGCCACCGGGGAGACTCGGGTCGCACGGCGGCGGGGGCCGCCGGGACGGTCCGTGAAGGGGGCATCCATGGCTGACGAAGTGCTGCGGGAGCGCAGGGGGCACGTCGAGATCCTCACCATCAACCGTCCCGAGGCACGCAACGCCATCAACGGCGCCGTGAGCCGGGCCATGTCGTCGGCCATGGATGCGCTGGCCGACGACGACGAATGCTGGGTGGTGGTCATCACCGGGAGCGGCGAGAAGGCGTTCAGTGCCGGCATGGATCTCAAGGCCTTTTCCACCGGCGAGGGCGGCGACATCATGGGGGCCAGCGGTGGATTCGGCGGGCTCACGCAGCGGAACTTCCCCAAGCCGATCATCGCCGCCGTCAACGGGTCGGCCCTGGCCGGTGGCCTCGAGATCATGCTCTCGTGCGATCTGGTGGTGGCGGCGGAGCACGCCATGTTCGGGATCCCCGAGGCGAAGCGGGGTCTGATCGCCGGGGCCGGCGGCCTCCTGCGGCTGCCCAAACGACTGCCGATTGCCATCGCGCTCGAACTGGCCATGACCGGGGACCCCATCGACGCCCGGCGGGCCGAGGCCCTGGGGCTGGTCAACAAGGTGGTCCCGGCCGGCTCGCTGCTCTCCGAGGCCGTCGCGCCTGGCCGAGCGGATCGCGGCCAACGCCCCGTTGGCGGTCCGGTACTCCAAGAGCGTGATGCTGCGCGCGGCGGAGGTCCCCGAGTCAGAGGGATGGAAGATCAACCAGGAGGCCGTCGGGGTGGTGTTCTCCTCGGCCGATGCCCAAGAAGGGCCCCTCGCCTTCGCCGAGAAGCGCGACCCGCGCTGGCAGGGCAAGTAGCCGCACTGCCACCGGACCACCGTGCTCGCCCCCGGCCTGGACGCGTTCCGCCTGACCCTGCACGTGCTGGCGGCGTGCATCTGGGTGGGGGGACAGATCGTCATGGTGGGCCTGATCGGACCGGCCCGCCGCGCCGGTCCCGAGGTCCCCGCCGCACTGGCCCGGGCCTTCGCCCGGCTCGCCTGGCCGGCCTACGCCGTGCTGGTCGTCACCGGCTTCTGGAACCTCTCCACCTTCGACTGGGCGGACCAGACCGCGGCGTGGCAGGCCGTCCTCATCGCCAAGATCGTGGTCGTGGCCGCCGCCGGGGTGGGCTCCCTGCTGCACACTCGGGCCAGCCTCGCGCGCCGCCATCGGCGCTGTGGGGATCGGTAGCCGGCCTGGCCAGCGTCGCAGCCCTGGCCATGGGGGTCCTGCTGGCCGGGTGACCTCCCCCGTCCGGACCGACCCGGCGCGATAGGTCCCGGCGGCGATTGGGTCTATCCTGAGTCGCGGCCCGCCCCCACGCGAGCCAGGCGAAGGAGATCCTCATGCTGGCAGAGATTTTCGGAGTCGACGGTGTCATCGTCCTGATCGTCGTGGTCGTGCTCCTCTTCGGTGGTGCTGCCATCCCCAAGCTGGCGCGCAACCTCGGCTCAGCCAAGAACGAGTTCGAAAAAGGCTTGGACGACGGGAAGAAGGCTTCATCGCCCTCGAGCCTGGCCGGGAGCAACGGCACGACGGCTGCGGCGGAGACGCCGGCTCCGTCCCCCACCCCGGTGGCCGACGACCCCACGACGAGGAGTTGACCGCGCCGGACCCCCGGTCCGGTCTCCGCAACGTACGACAACCCGGCGGGCCCGATGTCCACTGATGTCCTGACGCTCGCCGACCGGCTCTGGCGCGGTGAGGTCTCGACCACGACCATGCACCCGGTCGATCATGTGGGCGGGTTCGTGGAGATCACCGACGGAGTCGGCTTCACCCCGTCGTTCGCCAACGTGTCGGCCTTTGCCACCGGGGACGGACTGGTGCTGGTCGACACCGGCAGCCTGCCACTCGCCTCCGTGGTCCACGCCGACATCCGCCGTTGGAGCGCCGCCCCCTTGCATACCGCGGTGTACTCGCACGGCCACATCGACCATGTCTTCGGCGTGCCCGTGTGGGAGGAAGAGGCCAAGGAGCGGGGCTGGAAGGCCCCCGAGGTCATCGCCCATCACGCCCTGCCCGCCCGCTTCGACCGCTACATCTTCACGGCCGGCTACAACACCATCATCAATCGGCGCCAGTTCGGCTTCAAGGACCTCAACTGGCCCACCACCTACCGCTACCCCGACCGCACCTACCACGAAGTGCTGGAGCTCTCGGTGGGCGACGTCGACTTCACCCTGCGACACGAGAAGGGCGAGACCGACGACCACACGGTGACCTGGCAGGCCAGCTCCCGGGTGCTCTGCTGCGGCGACCTGTTCATCTGGGCCTCCCCCAATGCGGGGAATCCGCAGAAGGTGCAGCGCTACCCCCGTGAGTGGGCCCAGGCGTTGCGAAGGATGCTCACCTTGGAGGCGGAGTTCCTCCTGCCCGGGCATGGGCTGCCGGTGGTAGGGGCGGACCGGGTCCGTCAGGCCCTGACCGATACGGCCGATCTGCTCGATTCGCTGGTCGATCAGACGCTGGCCGTCATGAACTCTGGTGGACGACTCGACGACGCCGTGCACTCGGTGCGGCCGCCGGCCGAGCTGGAGGAGCGTCCGTATCTGCGGCCGGTCTACGACGAGCCCGAGTTCATCGTGCACACGGTCTGGCGCCAGTACGGCGGGTGGTGGGACGGCAATCCCGCCACCCTCAAGCCGGCGAGCGAGCGGGCCCTGGCCACCGAGCTGGCCCAGCTCGCCGGGGGAGCGGGCGTCCTGGCCGATCGGGCCCTCGAGCTGTTGGCCCGCGGCCGAGCGCGGCGCCGGTGACGACGGGGCGGCGGACGACGATCTCCGACTGGCCGGGCACCTGGCCGAAAGCGCCTGGCTGGCCAGCCCCGGCTGACGGCGCCGTGCAGCGGGCCCGGCAACAGGTGTTCGCGGCCCGGGCCGAACGGGCCACGTCGACCATGGCGCGCGGTGTGTTCAGTTGGGCCGCGGACGAGTCGATTCCGGAGGTGGGCGGCGACCCCGGGTCGCCCCATGGCCATTGAGCCCGCTAGGGCCGTTGCGTAACCCGCTGTGCTGCTACTTCGTCTTTTTCCGCGGGGTTCGATAGTCTCACCGGCGTGGACTCGTCATTGACCAGCCCTTCGGCGGATAGCGCCGATCCGAGCCCTCCGATCGCCGCCCCGCGGCGTCGTTCCCGCTGGCTTGCCGCGGCCTCCTTGGTCGGCGGCGCGCTCCTCCTGGCCGGCTGCAAGGTCCCGAGCTTCGGCGGCTTCTCCGGGCTCCACCACCCAGGGCCGGACGGCCCACCACCTGTGGCAGCTCTTCTTCATCGCCGGGCTGGTCGTCGGCGGCTTCGTCTTCCTCCTGATCCTGTGGGCGGTCTTCCGGTATCGCCGCCGGTCAGAGGAGATGCCCAAGCAGACCCAGTACCACACGCTGCTCGAGGTCGTCTACACCGTCGTCCCGATCATCATCGTGGTGGTCCTGTTCGTCTTCACCGTGTTCGCGGAGAACATCGTGGACGCCACCCCGGCCCATCCCGGCGCCGTCATCAACGTGAACGCGTTCCAGTGGGGCTGGGAGTTCTCGTACCCCGGCGGGGTCAGAGTGATCGGCCAGACCACCGAGGACCCGACCATGGTGATCCCGACCGGGACCGAGGTGCAGATCAACCTGAAGTCCCTCGACGTCCTCCATGGCTTCTATGTCCCCGAGTTCAACTTCAGCCGCTACGCCAGCCCCGGCTACACCACCAGCTTCGACTTCAACGCCTTGCACACCGGGGACTTCCGGGGCCAGTGCACGCAGCTCTGCGGGCTCTACCACTCCCTCATGTTCTTCAACGTGAAGGCGGTGACGCAGTCCCAATACGCCACCTGGCTCCGGATCCAGCAAGCCAAGGTGAAGGCCAACCCCTCGGGGGTCCCCAGGCTGCCCAGCGGCGTGAACAACAGCGGAGCAAACTCGGCCAACAACAACCAGGGAGGTGACCTGTACGGTGACTGACGTGACCGACGTCATTGCGCCACCGATCCCGGGATCCGGTCTCGAGGAGGATCTGCCGGTCCACCTGCCCCCCGAATCGGGCGGCCACGGTCACGTCGACCCCCATGCGGGCGGCCATGAGGATCACGGCCCGACGGGCATGCTCAAGTGGCTGACCTCGACCGACCACAAGGTCATCGGCCTCAGCTACATGATCACCTCGATCGTCCTGTTCTATTTCGCCGGCATCATGGCCCTCTTCCTCCGGCTCCAGCTGACGTCGCCCCACTCGTCGCTCCTCACCTTCGGGCAGTACAACGAGCTGTTCACCATGCACGGCAGCCTTATGCTCTACCTGTTCGCCGGACCATTCGCCTTCGGTGGGCTGGCCAACTACGTGGTGCCGCTCCAGATCGGCGCCCCCGACATGGCGTTCCCTCGTCTCAATGCCCTGAGCTACTGGCTCTACCTCACCGGCTCGATCACCATGATGCTGGGCTTTTTGGTCGCCGGCGGGGCGGCCAGCTTCGGCTGGGTCGCCTACGCGCCACTTTCCAGCGCCACGAGCTCCCCCGGCATCGGCGGTGACGTGTGGATCATGGCCCTGGTGCTGACGGGATTCTCGGCCATCTTCACCGGGGTGAACCTGGTGGGCACCATCTTCTATCTCCGCGCCCCGGGTATGACCATGTTCCGAATGCCCATCTTCACCTGGAACATGCTGGTGACCGGCATCTTGATCCTCATTGCCTTCCCGGTGCTCACCAGCGCCCTGGTCATGCTGTTCTGTGACCGGCACTTCGGCACCCACATCTTCACGGTGACGGGGTGTACCACCGTCACCGGGGCGACCCATTTCATCGCTAATGGTCATGTGACCATGATCGGCTGCGGCTCGCCCCTGCTGTGGCAGAACCTCTTCTGGTTCTTCGGCCACCCGGAGGTGTACATCCTCGCCCTGCCCTTCTTCGGCATCGTCACCGAGGTGCTCCCCGTCTTCTCCCGCAAACCCGTGTTCGGCTACAAGGGCATGGTCTTCGCCACCATGGCCATCGCAGCCCTGTCCACCGGTGTGTGGGCCCACCACATGTTCACCACCGGGGCCGTGCTGTTGCCCTTCTTCTCGTTCCTGAGCCTGCTCATCGCCGTCCCGACCGGGATCAAGTTCTTCAACTGGATCGGGACCATGTGGCACGGACAGCTCGTCTTCACCACACCCATGCTGTTTTCTGTGGGTTTCCTGTTGGCGTTCTTGATGGGCGGCGTCACCGGCATCATGCTGGCTTCACCGCCCATCGACTTCTTCACCCACGACACCTACTTCGTGGTGGCCCACTTCCACCAGGTGCTCGTCGGCACCGCGGTCTTCGCCGGCTTCGCCGGCTTCTACTACTGGTATCCGAAGATGTTCGGGAGGATGCTGGACGACACGCTCGGGAAATGGCACTTCTGGCTGCTCTTCATCGGGTTCTGGGTCACCTTCATGCCCCAGTACGTCGTGGGACTCTTGGGAATGCCACGACGGGTGGCCAGTTACCCGTCGAACCTCGGGTGGCAGAGCTACAACGTGGTGTCCACCGTCGGGGGGTTCATCATCGCCCTCTCCTTCGCCATCATGCTGTGGAACCTCTGGAAGTCGTGGCGCAAGCCCGTCCCGGCCGGCGACAACCCATGGGATGCGCACACGCTCGAGTGGTTCACCACGTCGCCCCCGCCGCACCACAACTACACGCACCTGCCGCCCATCCGCTCGGAGCGGCCGACCTGGGACTACAACCACCCTGACGCCCTCGCCGTGCCCCATGGAGTGGTGGCCGAAGCCGCCGCCAAGGCGAGAAAGAAGGAGCCCGTCGCATGAGGATCGAGGCAATCATCCTCCTGTTCCTCGGAGTCTTTTTCGGCATCGTGGGCCTGGTCTATTGGTTCTGGAGCTACGACGACGGCGGCGGGATGATGCTGCTGGGCACCTCGCTCCTCGGTTTCCTCCCGGGGAGCTACTACTTGTACTGGCACCGGCGGATGGGTCAGCGGGTCGAGGACCGCGACGACGCCTCCATCGAGGAGGGCGCCGGCGTCATCAACTCGTTCCCCGGCTCCTCCATCTGGCCCTTCGTCCTCGGCATGGGGGCCTTCTTGACCGTGCTCTCCCTGGTCTTCGGGATCTGGCTGATCTTCCCGGGCATCACCCTGATCGTCACTGCGCTGGTGGGCGTCACCGCCGAGAGCCGGCGCGGCGGCCACGTCTGACCTCGACGCGAAGCGCGGCGACCGGAGGCCGTTAGCCTGAACGGGTGACGACCGCAGCGCCCTCCCCGCAGCCCCGGGGGCTTTCCCGCGCGCTGGTGACCCTGATCGCCGTGGCGACCGGCGCGGTGGTGGCGAACCTCTACTACGCCCAACCGGTGCTGCATCAGGTGGCACGCGACTTCCACAGCGGCTCGGGCGTGGCATCGCTGACCATCACCGCCACGCAGGTCGGCTACGCCGCCGGCCTCTTGCTGGTGGTCCCGCTGGGCGACCTCCACCCACGACGGGTGCTGGTGGCGCGGATCTTCGCCTTGGCCGCGGTGGCCCTGGTGGCATGCGCCCTGGCCCCCGACATCTGGCTCTTCGGGTTGGCGGCCATCGCGGTCGGCACCACCTCGGTGGCCGGACAGGTGATGATCCCCTTCGCCGCCGACCTGACCCCGGCCGAGCGGCGCGGGCGCGTGGTGGCCCGGATCATGACCGGACTGCTCCTCGGCATCCTCTTGGCCCGGACGGTTTCGGGACTGGTGGCCCAACTGGCCGGTTGGCGGGCCATCTACTGGTTCTCCGCCGCCCTCATGATCCTCTTCGCGATCGTCCTCTGGCGAGCCCTGCCCGACGAGGGTCCCCGCCCCCACCGGGGCTACTGGACACTGGTCGGTTCGTCCCTCCGCCTTCTGGTCGACGAGCCGGTCCTGCGCCGCCGGGCCTGGCACGGGGCGTGCGGCTTCGCCTGCTTCAGCGTGTTGTGGACCACCATCGCCTTCCTGCTCTCCGGTGCGCCCGTATCACTACTCGAGCGTCGTGATCGGCCTCTTCGGATTGGTGGGGGCCGGCGGGATCCTCGCCGCCAACCTGGCCGGCAAGCTGGCCGACTCGGACCGCTCAGCCAGCTCGACCCTGGTGGCGGGAGTGCTCCTCACCGGCTCGTTCGGCCTGTTGTGGTTCGGCCGCTCGTCGCTGGCTCTCCTCATTGTCGGCATCGTCGTCCTCGACATCGGCACCCAGGGCATGCAGATCACCAATCAGGCCATCATCTACGGGTTGCGGCCCGACGCCCGGAGCCGGATCAACAGCGCCTACATGGTCTGCTACTTCATCGGGGGTGCCGTGGGGTCGGTCACGGCCGGGGTCGTCTACTCGGATCGGGGCTGGTCGGGCGTGTGCCTCCTCGGGGCGCTCTTCGGCCTGCTCACCTGCGCGCTGACCGTGCACGAACGGGTGCGACCGCCGGCGTCCGCGACCGCCGCGGGGGCCCATACGGCTGCGACGACCCCTGCAGTCGTCGAGGCGTCGTAGGTCATAGGTCATAGGTCATAGGTCATAGGTCATAGGTCGTAGGAGGTTCCTTCTTCGCCCCGCGGCGCCGCGCCGCTGCGCGATCACGACAGCGCCGGCAGCCCCATGGGGTTCGGGAAGGGGAAGAGGCGGGAAGCCTGGATCTGGGTGGCGCAGCCCAGCAGGGCGCGATGGATGGCGGCCGTCTCCTCGTCGTCCAGGGCGGCGAACGCGGGTGCGGCCAGATCGTCGGTCAACGCCTCGATCAGGCGTCGCAGCTCCTCGCCCGCGGCCGTGGCCACCCCGTCCGGGCGCAGCAGTCCCCGCCCGGCCAGGCGGGCGATGCCCGCCTCCCATTGCTCCCGGGTCCATCCCCGGGCATCCCGCAGGACGTCGGGCGGCAGGCCGAGCGCCCCGGCGGCGAGCAGGTGGGCCTCCAACCCGCTGACGCCGTGCGTGAGCAGCGCCGCCACGTGGCCGTCACCCCGGTGCTCGCGCAGGGTGGTGCAGGCCTGCCAGGCCTCTGCCGAGCTCGACGGCCGGCTCCGGAAGGCCGTTCCGGTGCAGGCCCGCCTCGACGGAGGGCCAGAGCTCCCGGTTGGCGCCGGTCATGGGCCGTCCCTCCCCCGCACACCGTGCCGCGGCGCGGCGCAGCGCCGGGAGGGCGCCGACCAGCGCGCCGCGTGCGGCCGGGGTGCAGAGCTCGTGCAACGCAGCCGCGGCCGCCTCGGCCCGCCGCACCGTCAGGGTGGCCGGATCGACGACCGCCCAACACGACGGGACGGCGCGGCGCACCATGGCCCGGTCGAAGTTGAAGAACGCCGCGGTCACCGGTCCCGCACCGACCGCTCCCAGCGGCGCGGCCCGGGCGGCGAAGTAGCCGGCCCAGAATCCCTTCAGGCCGGCCTCGCGGAGGCTCCGGCGGCTGCCCGGGGCGAAGTAGGTGAGGGCGTGGATCGACTCGATCACGACCCACAGCCGGCGGGCGGGGACCCGGCCCAGACCCAACGTCGTGGGCTTAGCGGGTCACCTGACGGGAGCCCGTCGGCGAGCTCTCGTGGTCGGCTCCGAGTACGGCCGGCGTGAGCGGCGCCACGTCGATACGGACCGGCACCGGCTCGGGGTCGAGCTCCTCGTGCCCGTCGCCCGGCCGGGGATCGGCGGTCACGGTCGAGTACTCGCCCGCGGCGGAACGGTGCACGATGAGCGCCCGCTTCCGCTTGCCGATGCCGTGCACGCCCTGCATCTCCTTGCAGATCCCGTACGTCACGAAGCCGACGACGATCGGCACGGCCACGGTCAGCGACCCGGAAAGCCCACAGCACGAAGTTGAGCGAGACGTGGAAGTAGTTGGCCAGCACGTCGGTCGAGCTGGCGGCGAACAGCGTGAAGAGCAGACCCAGCATGGCCGCACCGGCCGCCGTGCGTTTGGGACGGTCACGGGGACGGTCCAAGAGGTTGTGCAGCTCGTTGTCTCCCGTCCACCGGCGTTCGATGGCGGGCCAGAGGAAGGCGATGTTGAAGATGAGGCCCGGGAAGATCACCGCCGGCAGAAGGACCTCGAGGGGAATCGTATGGCCCCACCCGGCGAACTCCCATGAGGGCATGATGCGCAGGGCGCCGTCCAACCAGCCCATGTACCAGTCCGGTTGGACGGCATAGGAGATCTTCGACGGGTCGTAGGAGCCGAACTGCCAGATGGGGTTGATCTGGGCGAACGCGCCCAGCAAGCGCGGTGGCGCCGGCCACCATGAAGAGGAACCCGGTGGTCTTGGCCATGAAGGTGGGGAACATGGGCGACCCCACCACGTTGGTCTCGGTCCGTCCCTCCCCCTTGAACTGGGTGTGCTTCTGGCGCACCAGCAGACCGAGGTGGGCGCCCAGGAGCCCGGTGATGACGAGAGGGATGATCAGGACGTGGATGATGAAGAAGCGCGGTTCGATCGATGCCGTTGCCGGGGAACTGACCCCCCCACAAGAACGTGCCCAGATAGCTCCCCACGAAGGGGATCGACTCGACGATGGAGTAGCCGATGCGCAGGCCGGTCCCCGAAATGAGGTCGTCGGGCAGCGAGTAGCCGATGAATCCCTCCAGGATGGCCAGGATCAGCATCAGGGTGCCGATGATCCAGTTGAGCTCGCGCGGCTTGCGGAAGGCCCCGGTGAAGAAGATCCGGGCCATGTGCACCACGATGGAACCGACGAAGATGTCGGCGGCCCAGTGGTGCATCTGGCGTATCAGCAGGCCGCCCCGCACGGCGAAGGAGATGTTGACGGTCGACTCGTAGGCCTCCGAGACCCGCTGGCCCCGCAGCGGGGCGTAGGTGCCGTGGTAGATGACCTCGTTGGTCGACGGCACGAAGTAGAGGGCCAGGAAGACGCCGGTGGCCATCAGCACCACGAACGAGTACAGGGCGATCTCCCCCAGCATGAAGGACCAGTGGTCGGGGAAGATCTTGTCCAAGAAGACGCGCCCGCCCTTGGCGACGCCGAGCCGGTCGTCGAGCTCGTCGACGACCTGGCCCACCCGACCGTAGGGGCCGAGGGCCTGGCGCTTCGTCCTGGCCGTGGGGAGGGACTCGCTCATGTCCCGTCCACCTTGGTCGTCGTCCGCTCGTAGAAGCCGGGCCCGACGGCCTGGTCGTAGCCTTGCTGCGCCCGAAGCTGCCCCTGGGCGTCGAAGTAGAGGGGCAGCTGGGGCAGCGGGCGGGGGGCCGGACCGAACTGAGGCACTGCGCCGTTGCGTACGTTGAACATGGACTGGTGGCAGGGGCAGACCAACAGTTCGAGCTGCTGCTCGTAGAGGCCGACCGGGCATCCGAGGTGGGTGCACAGCTTGGAATAGGCCACGTAGCCCGCGGGGGCCCAGGTCTCCCTCCCCTCCGCCGTGACCAGATCGGTGTCCTGGACCCTGATGAGGACCGTCTGGTCGACGGCCTCGCCATAGGTGCTGTACTCCCATTTGTCGGGGTAGACGGTCATGATCCCGCCCACCACCAGCGTGCCCTTCTCCACCGCCCGCCCGTTGGAGTCCACCACCAACGTTCCCTTGCGCCAGTTGGTGCGGTCGAGGGACGTACCCGGCAACGGGCCCAAGGAGCGCAACAGCGGGAACATGGCGACGATGCCGAAGATCCCCGCACCGATGGCGAAGAGCCCCCCGAGCAGCTTGCGCCGCTTGACCACCACCGCCGAGCGCTCGACGAGCGCGGCCGACATCGCACTCCGTTCCTCGGGGGAGGAGGCCAGGACGTGGCGTTCCTCCACGAACGGCCCCTGCGGCATCAGGTACTTCCCCCAGGCGGTGAGCCCGAAGCCGAGCAGGAACATGCCGGCGCCCAAAGTGCCGCCGAGGACCCAGGGGTTCCAGTTCTGGGTGAAGGCGATGCCGAACCCGGCCATGAGCACGATGGCCACGACCAGGACAAGGGCGATGAGCGCTTCGACCCGGCTGGGGTACCGGGCCGCGTCGCCGAGATGCTCGTCGCTCAGGGTGGCGACCGGCATGGGCACCTTGGTGCGGGTCGGCTCGCGATCGTGCTCGTCGCTCACGAGCGCTCTCCTATCCAGAAACAGATAAGGGCCAGACCGCCGACGCCGATCAGCAGGGCGATGAAGCCCTCGGCCACGGGGCCGACGCCTCCCAGGCCGGCGCCGCCGGGATTGGCGGGGTGCTGGATGCTCTGGGTGACATAGGCCACGACGTCACGGACCTGGGCATCGGTCAGGTTCCCGGAGAACCGGGGCATGTTGGCCGGCCCGGTCCGTATGGCCTCGGCCACCTGCTGGGCCGTGACCTTCTTGTCCTGCAAAGAGGGCGCATTGGTGCCGAAGGCCAGGGCGTCACCGGCGCCGGTGATCGTGTGGCAGGCTGCGCAGTTCAAGGAGAAGAGGGAGGCGCCGACGGCAACGTTGGCTCCCCTGAGGTGCGGGTTGGGCACCGCGGGCACCGAGGGATCCAGCGAGTTGACGTAAGCCGCCACCTCCAACGCCTGCGCGTCGGTGAGCACGGGTGGTTTGCGCTCGGCTTCGACGGCCGCCACGTCGGTAGCCGGCATCCGGCCCGTGGTGATCCAGAAGTCGACGGTGGCCGCACCCACGCCCTGGAGGTTGGGGCCGATGGTCGCCTGGCCGTCGGGGGAGACCCCGTTGGCCTCGGAACCGTGACAGCTGGAGCAGGTCTGATCGAACAGGAGCTTGCCGGCCGAGGCGGCGGCCGCCGGTGGGTTGGTGTACGTGATGGCGCTGTTGCCGTATTGGATGAGCTTGCCGTCGAAGCAGACGAGGTGGGTGCTCTTGAAGGGGTTCCCCGAGTCGAACTCGCTGCTGGTCACGCCGCGGAGGTTCACGGACCCACATGACTTGAGGGAGACGCTGAGACTCGGTGACTTCTTCGGTGTCGACGCCTGCGCGCTGGCGCCGGGGAGGACGAGCGCCAGTGTCCCGAGGGCGGCGATGGCGAGCAGCGCTCCCGGGAGGAGGAACTGCGTGCGGAAGTTGCGCCATCTGTGCGTGGGTGGTCCTGACATGGCTACTTGAGGAAGAACAGGCAACTGAAGAGCCCGATCCAGACGATGTCGACGAAGTGCCAGTAGTAACTGACCCCTTGCACGACGGACAGCTCGCCGGGATCGCCCCCCGCGTCACCTCTCATTCGTCCCAGGAGAAACACCATGGCCACCAGGCCGAGGAACACGTGGAGCCCGTGCAGACCGGTCATGATGAAAAAGAGCGAACCGTACGAGTTCGTGTACCAACGGGTGGTCTGGAACAGCCATTCGGTGGCCTGGTTGGCCAGGAACGCCGTCCCCAGGACGAAGGTCACCGCGATCCAGCGGCGGGCGGATTTGCGTCGCTGCCACTCCACCTGGCGCACGGCGTACTGCATGGTGAAGCTCGACGAGACCAGCACCAGCGTGAAGATGATGCCGCGCACGGTGTCGAGGTGGGTTCCCGGCGGCGGCCAGACCCCTCCCGGTGCGTCGGCCCGGATGGTGAAAAAGGCGGCGAACAGGCCGCTGAAGAACATGAGCTCGGAGCCGAGCCAGATCATGACCCCCACCGCCAGCATGGGCGGGCGATCGTGGACGATCTTGCCTGTTGGCGCTGGTTGCTCGACCGAAACCGCCTGGCTCACAGGGCAATTTCTAGTCGACTGCGCCCTTCACGCGCCAACAAGCAGGTGAGAGCGTTTTCCGTTCCCCGGCTGGGCGCCAGCTGGGTCAAGGCGCCGGTGCCTTCAATGCGACCGGGAGCGGCTCGGCGTGCACGATGGCCAGACGCCGGGTCGGCCGGGTGAGCGCCACGTAGAGGGTCCGCAGTCCCCTCGTCGTGGCCACCGGCGGCTGTTCGCCGGACAGGTCGTCACCGACCGCGGCCACCAGGGCCGGTTCGACCACGACGACGGCGTCGAACTCGAGGCCGTTCGTCTCGTCGGCGGGGAGGAGCACGAGACCGGCCGCCAAACCGTCGCCGCGCGGGTCACGCGGGTCGGTGGGGTCGAGCCCGGCATCGGAGAGGGCGCGGGCCAGTTCGGGCAGCATGACCGCGGGGCCGAGCACCGCCACCCGGCCCGGGGCCACCACCGCCACCTCCTGGCGGGTGGCCTGGGCCACGGCTTCGGCCAAGCCGGCGCGCGACGACGCGATGATCCGGGGGGAGAATCCCGATTGGCGCACCGGTCGGGGCGGGCTGATGGCGGGGGCGGCCACCGCCAGCACCTGGGCGGCCACCGCGATGACCTCGGCCGGGGTGCGGTAGCTCACCGTGAGCTCGACCAGCCGGGTGGCGCGCTGCGGGCTCAGGTGCCGGGTCACGTCGTCCCAGCTCTCGGGGGCCCAGGGACCGGTCGCCTGGGCGATATCGCCCACCACGGTCATCGATCCCGACAGGGAGCGGCGGGCCAGCATGCGGAGCTGCATCGGCGAGAGGTCCTGGACCTCGTCCACCACGATGTGGCCAAAGGACCGGATCTCCTCCTCCGGTCCGAGGGTGGCGCCCGACGTCGGCATGGGTGAGGCCGCCAGGCCCTGGGGCCAGAAACCGGTCTCCTGCGCGCTCCCCTCGTCGGCGCGGTTGGCCCGGGACCGGTTCGGACGGGCGCCTCCGCGCCGTGGCCCGAGGATGGTGCGGGCCTCGTCGATGAGCGCGGCGTCGGCCACCGTCCAGGGCACCCGGTCGAGCGCGCCACTCCGGGGACGGTAGAGGCGCCGTATCGCCTCGGGGCTCAGGATGCCCTGCCCGGCCGCAGCCAGCAGGGGCCGTGCCCCCAGCAGATCGTGGAGGAGCTCGTGGGGGGAGAGGCGGGGCCACATGCGGTCGAGCGCCTCGGCCACCTGCGGGGTCCGCCGGAGGCGCCGGGCCAGTTCGGCCTGCTCTTGCGGGCTCGGCGCGGCGTCGGCCTCGGCGGCGAGGTCGGCCGCCAGGTCGGCCGGGAGCCCCTCGGTCGCGTGCGCACCGACGCCGGTACTGTCGTTTTCGCCGTCTTCGAGCCTCTCGATGCCCCGGGCCAGCCGGGCCCGGTAGTCGTCGGCCAGAGCCCGCAGGACGTGTGCCTCGACGAAGCGCCGCCGGACGTTGTGGGTGCCGGGGCGGCGGCGGGCCAGGGCGACGATCTCCTCGGTGGTCTTGGCCCGTAAGCGCAGCACTCCGGCCCCGAAGGGCACCTCGATGTCGTGGCGGAGCGGGCGCTGGCGGGTACGCACGGCCCGCTCGAGCACCTTGACCATGCGCACGTCGCCTTTGAGCGTCGCCACGGCGGGGTCGTCGATCCCCTTCACCCGGATTTCGGGCACCAACCCGGCCACCGTCGAGAGGCTGACCCCGGTCTCGCCCAGCGAGGGGAGCACCTGTTCGATGTAGCGCAGGAAGAGGGGATTGGGCCCCACCACCAGGACCCCCTGACGTTCCAGGGGGAAGCGGTGCGTGTAGAGCAGGTACGCGGCGCGGTGCAGGGCCACCGCCGTCTTGCCCGTCCCCGGTCCGCCCTGGACCACCAGGACGCCGCTGAGCGGGGAGCGGATGATCTCGTCCTGCTCCCGCTGGATGGTCCCGATGATGTCGCCCATGTGCCCGGTGCGGGCCTGGCCGAGCGCCGAGAGCAGGGCGCCGGGGCCCCCGAGCACCATGCCTTCCGAGAGAAGGCGCTCCCCGGAGGGATCCTCGTCCGAGGCCGGCGCGTCGGACACCGGGAGAAGGGGCGCGCCGGGTGCCCTGGTGGGATCGACGAAATACTCGTCTTCGAGGCCGAGCACGGTGCGCCCGCGTACGGCCAGGTGACGGCGGCGGGCCAGGCCCTGGGGGTCGAGCCCGGTGGCCCGGTAGAACGGCTCGGCCACCGGCGCCCGCCAGTCCACCACCAGCGGCTCGTGGTCGGGACCGGAGACGGCCAGACGTCCGATGTGGAACGACTCCCCCAGGCCCGATCCGTTCGCGTCCCCCGCGTCCGGTTCGGGGAACCGGTCGATGCGCCCGAAGTAGAGGGCCTGGTCACCGATATCGAGCTGCTCCAGGCGGGCCAGGCTCGTGCGGACCACGATGTCGCGTTCGGTACGGGACTGGAAGGTCCCGCCCTTCCCGAGATCCAATACCCCCTGGAGCATCTGGCGTGCTTCGCCGCGCATGGACTCCAGACCATTGTGGGCGCGGTTGAGGAACTCCTGCTCAGCCTCCAGATCGGGATGGTCTGGCACGTCGCCCCTTTCTCCCCCGCCCGTCAGGGAAACGGTTCAGCTTACGCGACAGGCAACGACCGGGGAACGCAGCACCTGCCGCCTACGATGAGCCGCATGCTCATCTCCACCATGAATGACGCACCGGGCTACCGGGTCACCTCGGTCCTCGGGGAGGTCTTCGGGCTCACGGTCCGGTCGAGAAACTTCGGCTCCCAGATCGGCTCCAGCTTCAAATCCCTGGCCGGCGGCGAGCTCAAGGGCATGACGAAGAACCTGCAGACCAGCCGGGAGGAGGTGGTCGCCCGCATGGTGACCGAAGCGGAAGCCCGAGGGGGCAATGCGGTGCTGGCCATGCGGTTCGACACGTCGGAGATGGGCGGCAACTGGACCGAAATTTGCGCGTACGGCACGGCGGTCGTCCTAGAGCCACTCGGGTGAGCGCACCGGCGGTCGCCGACACGGATCTCGTGCGTGCCTGCTTCCGCCAGCCGGTGTCGCGGACCCCGGTGTGGTTCATGCGCCAGGCCGGACGCGCGCTCCCCGAATACCGGGCGGCCCGGGGCAGCGGTTCCATCCTCACCGCCATCGGCGACGGCGCCCTGGCCGCCGAGTTGACCCTCCAACCGGTGCGCCGCTACGGGGTGGACGCCGCCATCCTCTTCTCCGACATCGTGGTGCCGGTCCACGCCATCGGGTTCGGGATCGATATCGAACCGGGCCGGGGACCGGTGGTGGCCGAGCCGTTCCGGGGCGCCGCCGACCTGGCCCGGCTGCGCCCGCTGGAGCCCGCCACCGACCTTCCCTACGTCACGGACGCGGTGGGGCTCGTCGCCCGTGAGCTGGCCGGGAGCGGAGTGGCCCTGATCGGCTTCGCCGGCGCCCCCTTCACCGTGGCGAGCTACCTGATCGAGGGCGGACCCTCCCGGACCTTCACCAAGGTGAAGTCGCTCATGCACGGCGACCCCGCCCTGTGGGCCCAGCTGATGGACCGCCTGGCCGCCATGTCGGTGACCTTCCTCCGGGCCCAGATAGAGGCCGGCGTCCAGGCCGTCCAGCTCTTCGACAGCTGGGCCGGGTGGCTCTCCCCCGACGAGTACGCCCGCTTCGTCCTCCCCACCACCCGGGCGGTGATCGAAGGGGTGGCCGACCTCGGCGTACCGACCATCCTCTTCGGAGTGGGCACCGGTGAGCTGCTCGGCCTGATGGCCACGGCCGGCGCCGACGTGATCGGCGTCGACTGGCGCGTGCCGCTCGACGTCGCGCGCACCCGGGTCGGTCCCGACCACGCCGTGCAGGGCAACCTGGACCCCGCGCTCTGCGTGTCCGCCTGGCCGGTCGTCGAGGCGGCGGCCCGCCAGGTGATGGCCGACGGCGCGGCCGACGGCAGCGGCACCGGTCACATCTTCAACCTCGGGCACGGCGTCCTCCCCGAGGCCGACATCGGCATCCTCTCGGCCGTGGTCGACCTGGTGCACGAGGAGAGCGCACGCGGATGACCACGGGCACGGCGCCCGCGCCGACCGGTGTGCTGGTCATGGCCCACGGCACCCCGTCACGCCGCCAGGACATCGCGCCCTTCTACACCCGCATCCGCCGGGGCCGGCCCCCGTCGCCCGAGCAGCTGGCCGAGCTCGAGGACCGCTACGCGGCGATCGGTGGGCTCTCGCCGCTGACGGAGCGGACGCAGGCCCAGGTGGACGGCGTGCGGAGGGAGCTGGAGCGGCGCGCCCCCGGCCGCTACGTCGTGGCCTACGGCGCCAAGCATGCCGCGCCACTGATCGAGGAGGCGGCGGCGGCGTTGACCGGAGCCGGCGTGGCGCGGGTCATCGGTCTCGTGCTCACCCCCCACGGCGCATCAATGGGCTCGCAGGAGTACCAGGAGCGGGCCGAGACGGCCATCGGCGGCACGTGTCCCTTCGTCGCCGTGCCCCCCTGGTACGCCGAGGCGGACCTGGTGGCGCTACTGGCGGAGCGGGTGACCGACGCCCTCGCCGCCCTGGCGGCGGGCGAGGACCAGAGCCGGTACCCGGTGGTCTTCACCGCCCACTCGCTCCCCACCCGCATCCGGGAGTCGGGTGACACCTACCCCGAGCAGTTGGAAGAGTCGGCGCGCCTGGTGGCCGAGGCGGCCGGTCTGGCGCGCTGGCAGGTGGCCTGGCAGAGCGCCGGCCGGACGCCCGAGCCCTGGCTCGGTCCGGACATACGCGACGTGGTGCGGCAGCTGGCGGACTCGGGCGGGTGCAAGGGGATCGTGGTCTGCCCCATCGGTTTCGTGACCGACCATCTCGAGATCCTCTACGACATCGACGTGGAGCTGGCCGCGGTGGCGACGGAGGTCGGCCTTCCCCTGACCCGCACCGCATCGCTCAACGACGACGGTCGCTTCATTGCCGTCCTGGCCGACGTGGTCATGGCGGCCGCCGCCACGCCTGCCGCCGACATGGCGCGTGGGGGCTGAGCCGACCGTGGGGCGCGTGGTGGTTGTCGGAGGCGGCATCAGCGGGCTGGCGGCGGCGTGGGAGCTGAGCGGTGGTGCCGACGTCGTGGTGATGGAGGCGACACCCCGGCTCGGTGGCGCGCTCGACAGCGCGAAGTTCGGCGGTCGCATCGTCGATACGGGTCCCGACGGCTTCCTCGGACGGCGCCCCGAGGCGCTCGACCTCTGTCACGAAATCGGGCTGGGAGATGCACTGGTCCCGATCGCCGGGCGCGGCGCCGGCGTGTGGGCGCGCGGGCGTGTGCGCCCGCTTCCCGCCGGCCTGGCCCTGGGCATCCCGACCCGGTTCTGGCCCGCCGCCCGTTCCGGCATCCTCGGAGTGCGGGGCCAGCTCGGACTGGCGCGGGACGCGCTGCTCCCCCGTCCCGACGTGCGCGGCCCCATCGGCGACCGCTCCATCGGCCCGCTCGTGGCGCGCAAGCTCGGCCAACGGGTGGCCGACCGCCTGGTGGATCCCCTCATAGGCGGGATCCACGCCGGTTCGGTCGATGACATGTCGGCCGCCGCCACCTATCCACCCCTCCTGGCCGCGGCGCAGAAGAGGGGCAGCCTGATGCGCGCCTTGCGCGCCGAGGTGCCCGCCCCGTCCGCCGACGCACCCCCGCTGTTCTGGGCCCTCAACGGCGGCATGGCCTCGCTGGTCGAACAGCTCCGGGTCGCCCTCATCGCCCGCGGGGTGGAGATCCGCTGCGACGCGCCGGTCCTTTCGCTCGAGCGCGCCGAGGGTGGCTCGACGTGGCACGTGGTGGCGGGCCACGACAGCAGTGCGCATGGGTACCGCGACGGCGGTGGGGCCGACGCCGTCGTGCTGGCGGTGCCGGCAGCGGCGGCGGCGCACCTCCTCAGGCCGCACGACGATGAGGCGGCGGGACTGCTCGAGAGTATCTCGTACGCCTCGGTCACCCTTGTCACATTCCGGGTGCCCCTCGAGGCGCTGGCATCGCCCCTCGCCGGCACGGGGTTCCTCGTGCCGCGCCGGAGCGCGCCGCCCGTCGGCGGTGATCCCTGGGCGGTGACCGCGGCGACCTACCTCTCGGAGAAGTGGCCCCACCTGGCCACGGAGGGAGAGGTCCTTCTGCGCGCCTCGCTCGGCCGGTTCGGCGACACCCGGACCGAGCAGTGGAGCGACGACGCGGTGGTCGAGCGCGCCTGGAGCGAACTCGGCGTGCTGATGGGAGTGCGCGGCGAGCCGCTGGAGGCGAGGGTGACGCGGTGGCCCCGGGCCTTTCCCCAGTACCGGGTGCACCATCTCATGCGCACGGCCGGGATAGAGGCGGCGGTGGCGCGGATCGGTGGCATCGCGGTGGCGGGCGCGGCCTATCGGGGCGTGGGGATACCGGCCTGCATCGCCAGCGGGAGGGCGGCGGCCCAGGCCATCGCGTGAGCGCGCCGGGGCGCCGCGGCCGCACCGCCGTGCCCTCGCTGGCCGCCGGCGTCCTGCTCGCCCTCTCACTCCCGCCCTGGGGGTGGTGGCCCCTGGGACCGGCCGGCGCGGCAGTGCTCTACTGGCGCTTGGCCGGGCAGCGCCGCCGGACCCGCGTGTGGGCGGGGTGGCTGGCCGGCGTGGGCTGCTACGGCCCCGGGCTGATCTGGGCCCGGGCCTTCAACTGGTACGGCGCCGTGGTCCTCATCGCCCTGGAGGCGCTCTTCTTCGCGGTGGCGGCACTGCTCACGCCGCCGCGGCGGGGCCGGGCGCCCGCCTTCATCGCCGCCAACACGCTGGCCGAGGCCGTCCGCATGACGTGGCCGTTCGGCGGCTTGCCCCTCGGTGGCGTCTTTCTCGGGCAGGCGGACGGCCCCTTGCTTTCGCTGGCCCGCCTCGGGGGCCCCCTTTTGCTCACGGCGGGCGTCTGGGCGGGCGGCGTGGGCATCGCGACGGTTGTGCGCGGCCTGGCGACCGCATGGTCGGGCCGCCGGAGGTCGGGCCGCCGGGCGGAGCGACGGGCGGAGCGACGGGCCGGCACGCGGTCGGGCACCATGGTCGCCCTGCGGGGCGCCGCCATTCTCGCGGGGCTCGGTCTCGCCGTCGCGCTCGGATCGCTCGCCCCGGACGGAGGGCCGGCGGTCCGGTCCGTCACCGTGGCCGCGGTGCAAGGCGGCGGGCGCCGCGGGCTCGACAAGGAGCAGGTCGACCCGGCCACCGTCTTCGCGGCCCAGGTGCGCGCCACCCGGCCGCTTCTGGCCGAGACGCCACCGCCGTCACTCGTGCTGTGGCCCGAGGACGTCATCGCCCTCGCCGGCCCGCTGCGTGGCTCCGCCCAGGGAGCGCAGATGGCGGAGGAGGCCCGGCGCCTCCACACGACGCTGGTCGCCGGGGTCACCGAGCCCGCATCGCCGACGACGTTCCGCAACGAGATCGTGGCGTGGGGCCCGGACGGCCGGATCGTCGGCACCTTCGAAAAGGTGCACCGGGTGCCCTTCGGCGAGTACGTCCCCTACCGGTCGTTCATCTCGCATTTCGCCAACCTTTCGGAGGTCCCGACCGACGCCGTCCCGGGGCATGGCTCCGGCCTCCTCCGGACACCCGCCGGCCCGCTGGGCACCCTCGTCTCCTTCGAGGTGTTCTACGCCGGCCGCAGCCGCACGTCGGTGCGGACCGGAGCCGAGCTGCTGATCGTCCCCACCAACACCTCCTCGTACGCCACGGCGCAGGTCCCCACGCAGGAGGTGGCCGCCGACGCCGTCCAGGCCGTCGAGACCGGGCGCGACGTAGTCCAGGCCGCCCCCACCGGGTTCAGCGCCGTGGTGGATCAACGGGGCCGGGTGCTCGACCGCTCCGTCCTGGGCCGGCCCCAGCTGCTGACGGCGACCGTGTCGTTCCGGCGGGGCTTCACGCCCTATGACCACCTGGGCGACCTCCCCTTCCTCGTGCTGGCCGGGGTGAGCCTCCTCGTCGCCTGGGCGTACCAGCGCCGTCGCGCCCGCTCGTCGTAGGCGCCCACCACCCGGCGACGCCGGGGTGAGCCATTACTCGTAGTAGCCCGAGTGGATGTAGACGCAGGGGATCCCTTCGGCCACATACATGGCGTGATTGGACGGATCGTCCTCGAAGGCCAGGCGCAGGTCGAAACCGTGGGCCCGGAGATCCCCCACGACCCGCTGCTTGAACCAGGTGACCTGGTCGTAATCCCCGCGCTCGCGCATGACCAGGAGATCCCAACGCAGACCGTACCGGTGCAACCAGGCCAGCGTCTGGGGTTGCACGCGCAGCGGACGACCGGTGAGCAGGACGACCGCCAGCGACGAGTCGAGGAGCTCCAAGAGGCGGGCGATCTCCTCGATCACCATGTCGTCGCCACACGCCTCGAAAAAGGCGGACCAGTCCCGATTGCCCCGTTCGATGAAGTGCTGACGACCGGCGGCGTCGGACAGCACGCCGTCGAGATCGAAGATCACCGCCGGGCCATCCGCATGATCGGCTCCCCCTTCGGTGTGCCAGCGCCAGTTGGGCCGAACCTCGTCGGGGCTGCTCATAGTGCAGGGATTGCGACGCAGGATCGGAGGCCAGGCACGAAAGTCCACCCTACTGGCCAGTCGCCTTATCCCCGCCGAACCCGAATCCGCCTCAAGAAGGACGTGCGCGGCCCTTTTTTGGTGAGACCATGGGGGCGGCATGACCACCGACATCGAGCAGTCGCGGGAAAACGGGCGTGCTCCCGGGCCCGCCCGGCTGCGGCGGATCGACGTCGCCCTCGGCCGCCGGGTCATGGTGCTGGGCGACCTCCTCCTGCCCCCGACCCCCTCCCCCAGCTCACTGGCCACCTGCCGCGACATCGCCCAAAAGCTGGCCGAATGGGAGGGGCCGGGCATCGTCGTCATCTGCGGCCAGCTGGTCATCGAGGGTTGCCCCGGGCAGGCCGGCCCGGCCGAAGCCCTGCGCGCCCACCGGGAGCTCACCGCCGCCTTCTCCGCCTTCGCCGCCCGTCCCGACTCCCAGGTCGTCGTGGTGGTGGCTGAACCGGCGCAGGAGAACGACGAGGTCGCCGGCGAGCTGGAGGGGCTCGGCGTCTCACTCGCCCCCGGTGCGGACCTGCACTGCGTGACCGGAGCCGGCGGACGCACCGTCCTGATCCGCACCGGCATCCTCCGCCCCGACACCAACCCGCCCAGCGAGGCCACGCCGGGGGAAGACCGACCGTGGCTGGCCGGAATGGAGCGCCTCGACGATCCTCGCCTGGCCCGGCGTTTCGTCACCTCGCGACTGCTCTACCGGCGCCTCCGACGCTATGTCTGGGCCCCCCCGCTCGTGTTGGCCGCGTTGGCCCTCCTCCTCCGACTGGAGGTCGTGGTGGACGGGCTCGGTCACGTGTTCCACTCGCCCCGGCAGCAGCGGGCCCTGCAGAACGCCTATGACGCCTCGTGGTTCTCGCGGGTACTGGTCACCATCGTCATCGGCGTCGCACTGTTCGCCGTGCTGGCAGTCGTGGTCGCCGTGACCTCCCGAGGCATCTGGCGCGCCCTCGGCGGCGAGAGCCTGCCGTCCCCGTGGTCCTCGGGCGGGGTACGGGCCGAAGGCGACCGGTCGACGGCGCACTCGCTGCTCACCCTCGACGGCGAGGACGTCCTCGACGCCACCCGAAAGGCCATCAGTGACGGCGCCACCGGCATGGTCGTCGGCGGCGCGCTCATACCCGAGCTCACCCATCTCGACGCCGGGTTCTTCGCCTGCCCGGGTGCCACCTCAGAGGTGGTGCACGAGCACCGGGGCCGGTTCGGCCTGCCCCCGACCTTCTTGCACCACCGCCAGGAGACGATGGTCGAGATGGAGACCGGAGCGGATCTGCACATCCGCCTGATGCACGCCGAGGTCGACCTGCCGCTGGCCACCATGGGTGAGCGGCTCCTGACCCATGACGCCGTGGTCAAGGGGAGAACCACCGCCGCCGACCTTCATCCCGAATTGGTGGCCAGCTGGCCCGGTGGCGCCTCCTGGCCGCCGGCACCGGAGGTGGCCGCCGACCGGGTCCGGGTACGGCGCATCCGCCGGATCGCCGCCACCGCCCTGTTCGTCGCCGGGCTGATCGATCTCCTCTCCGCCGTGACGACGCCGGTGCACCACCACATCCACCTGATCTCCCAGTACGTGCCCATCGAGGTCACCCAGGCGGCCGGGGCGCTCGTGGCCATCTCGGGCATCGGCATGATCATGCTGGCGCGCGGCGTGCTCAAGGGTCAGCGCCGCTCGTGGCTGGTGGCGGTGGGCCTGCTCGTGGCCTCGCTGATCCTCCACATCGTCCATGCCGCCGACGTCGTCAGCCTGCTGGTCTGCGCCGGCGTGCTCACCCTGCTGATCGTGCAGCGGGAGCGCTTCCGGGCCCAGGCCGAACAGGGCACGGTGCGCTCGGCCTTCCTCACCCTTGCGGTGGGCGGCCTCACGGCCACCGTCGGCGCCACCCTGGCCGTGGAGTTCGCCGGTCACGTCCGCCATCACAACCTCCCCGGGTGGCCCCAGGTGCTCCTCGGCTCGGGCGAACGGCTCATCGGCATCGAGAACGTGCGCTTCCCGGCCCACATCAACCATTACGCCTCCACGACCCTGCTCGCCGTCGGCATCACCCTCATCGTCGTGTCGCTCTACCTCCTCACCCGCCCGGTGGTGGATCGGCGGTTGTCGACCGGCCGGGCCGCCGTCGGTCGGCGGGCCGCCGAGATCCGGGCCCGGGACATCGTCCGCCGCCATGGCACCGGCTCCCTGGACTATTTCGCCCTGCGCGACGACAAGCAGTGGTTCTTCCACCGGGACTCCATGGTGGCGTACGCCGTGTTCGGCGGGGTGTGCCTGGTCTCCCCCGACCCCATCGGACCCTTCACCGAGCGGGCCCACGTGTGGGATGCCTTCCGCCGCTACGTCGACCGCAACGGCTGGGGACTGGGCGTGATGGCCGCCAGCGAGGCGTGGCTCCCCACCTACCAGGCGTCAGGGATGCGCTTCCTCTACATCGGCGACGAGGCGGTCGTCGACCCACGCCTGTTCTCGCTCGAGGGCGGCAAGATGAAGGGCCTGCGCCAGGCCGTCAACCGGGTGGCCCGGTACGGCTACACCGTGCGCTTCTTGGACCCGGCCCACCTGAACCCCGAAGACGCCGCCCGGATGGTCGACCTCATGAACAAGAGCCGGCGGGGCGAGCAGGAGCGCGGCTTCTCCATGATGCTGGGCCGGCTCTTCGACACCCGGGACACCGGCCTGCTCCTCACGCTGGTCGAGGGCCCCGACGGCGCACCGGTGGCCATGTGCCAGTTCGTGCCCTCGACGGCCATCGGCGGCTACTCGCTCGACCTCATGCGCCGGGACCCCTCCGAGCACCCCAACGGGCTTCTCGACTTCGCGCTGTGCTCGACCATCGCCCACCTCAAGGAGATGGGGATGAAGGGCCTCAGCCTGAACTTCGCCGCCATGCGTTCCGTCCTCGAGGGCGAGTCGGGGGACGGCCTGACGCAGCGGGTGGAGCGTTGGGCCCTGCACCGTCTCTCGGGGATGCTCCAGATAGAGACCCTGTGGCGCTTCAACGCCAAGTACGAGCCCACATGGTTGCCCCGCTACATCGTGTTCGACTCGGCCGAGCAGTTCGTCCCTGTCGTCGTCCAGATCATGCGCGCCGAATCCCTCACCGAGGTACCGGTGATCGGCCGCCTCCTCACCACCGGCGCGGCCAAGCGAGCGGGACCCGCCGTCCCCGAGGAAGTCCTGGCCGTGCTGCACGAGTCCGATCAGGAACGGGGCGAGGACCGCGCGGGCGAGCCGGTTGCCCCGGGTTCAGGCCGCTGATGCGGGCGCTCGAGGATCAAGGGACGACGGCCTGCCCGCGGTGCGGGCACGCCGAGCCGCACGCGTCGTGTGATGACTGCGACCGGTGCTGGGAGGAACAGCAGCGGCGCGAACGCCCCCCGCATCACTCCTGAGCGAGAGGGCCGGGTTGCTAGCGGCCGAAGAAGAGCAGCGTGGCGTGGTTGGCGAAATCGAGCAGCGGCGCCGGCACGATGCCGAAGATCACGGTGACCCCCACGCAGATACCGATGGCCACCGAGGTCAGGAACGGGACCGGCACTCTTGACGGCGTCTCGTCGCCGGTGGCGGCCGGGGCGTCGTCGGCGAGCAACAGCTCCGCGTTCAGGGTCGTGATGGTGGCCGACACGCCGTCGGGGCTGGCCCAGGGGATCTGCGACCCGCTCTCCGTGCGGGCGGCCGGGGCGACGACGCCCTCTCCACCTTCCTCCGGTTCGTTCGAGGCGTACATGAGCACGGCCACCCGGAGGTAGAAGAAGGCGGCGATCACCGCGGTCACCATGGCGATCACGGCGAGCGGCACCGCACCCGCCGAGATCGACGCCAGGACGACCTGCAACTTGGCCCACAACCCCGTGGTGAAGGGGGCACCGGCCTGGGCCAGCAGGAGGATGGCGAAACTGAGCGCGAGAAGGGGCTGTCGCCGGGCCAGACCCCGGTAACGGGTCAGATCGTGGTCGCCATCCCCCTCGCGGCCGAGCACCATGACGACGGCGAAGCTGCCGATGGTCATGAACATGTAGGCGACCAGGTAGTAGAGGGAGGCGCTCACCCCGCGTGGCAGCGCCGATTCCACCCCGAGCAGGATGAACCCGGCGTGGTTGATGGACGAGTACGCCAGCATGCGTTTGACGTCGCGCTGGCGCAGCGCCACCACGGACCCGACGAGGAGCGAGAGCACGGCCAAGGCGTAGATGATCGGCTTCCAATCCGAGGAGATGACGCCCAGCGAGGAGAAGAGCACCCGGAGCATGGCCGCGAACGCCCCCGCCTTGGCCACGGCGGCCATGAACCCCGTCACCGGGGTGGGGGCGCCCTGGTAGACGTCGGGCGTCCACATGTGGAACGGCACCGCCGCGATCTTGAAGGCGAAGCCGACCAGCATGAGAGCCAGGCCGGCGAGCAGGAGCCCGTTGGTGAGCACGACGTTCTTGGAGAGGAAGTCGGCGATCTGGGTCAGGTTGGTCGACCCCGTGGCGCCGTAGGTGAGCGCGATCCCGTAGACGAAGATGGCCGAGGAGAAGCCGCCCAGAATGAAGTACTTGAGCGCCGCTTCACCCGAGGCGGCCTGTCGGTGGTTGAGCGCGGTGAGGACGTAGAGAGCGATGGACAGGATCTCCAGACCGAGGAAGATGATGATCAGGTCGTTGGCCATCCCCATCAGCATCGCCCCCGAGGCGGACATCAGGGCCAGCACGTGGAACTCCGCGCCGGTGAAACCCTCCCGTCTGAGATAGCCGTCGGCCACCAGCGCGGTCAGCAGCATCGCCATGGCGACGAGCATGGTGATCAGCACGCTGAACCCATCCATCACAACCGCATGGGCGACGTAGGTGTGGGCGCCGTGGGCCCGGACGTCGCACCACTGCCAGATGGCGACCCCGAACGCGCCGCCGGAGATCACGACGGTTCCGAAGGTGGCGAAGCGGACCCGGAGCGGCCGGCGGACCAGCGAGGCCACCGCCAGAAGGATCACCGCCCCACCGATCATGATGATCGGCGGCAGGATGGCCAGGTAGCGGATGGGGGGGATGGCTATCTTGTCGGACGCTCCCGACGCCGTGGTGCTGGCCGCCAACAGTGTCGAGATCATGGCTGGCCCTCCAGCGCCGCGGTTCCCTTGGTGGCCACCGAGAGCTGGTAGTTGCCGGTGGCCCTTTCGACATGGGTCACCAACTGGGTCACCGAGGGGTCGATACGGTCCAGGGCCGGCTTGGGGAAGACACCCAAGAAGACGATGAGGATGATCAGCGGGGCCAACACCAGACGCTCAGGCCACGACAGATCCCTGGTCTTCTCGTCGGCGGGCTTCGGCACGCCGTGGAAGACCTGCTGGTAGGTCCACAGCAGGTAGATGGCCGAGACGATGACCCCGAGGACGGCCACGACGGCCCACCAGCGATGGGTGAGGAAGGTACCCAGGAGGACCAGGAACTCGCTGACGAACCCGTTCAGCCCGGGCACCCCGATGGAGGCCATCATGAAGAGCGTGAACACCCCGGCCATGACCGGTGCCACCTTTTGCAGGCCGCGCAGCTCGGTCGTCTGCCACGTGCCCCGGCGTTCGTAGATGAACCCGATGATGAGGAACAGCCCACCCACGATCAGGCCGTGGTTGAGCATGAGCAGCACGGCTCCCGAGAGGCCCTGGGTGTTCAGGGCGAACGTCCCCAGGGCGATGAAGCCGATTTGGGCCAGGGAAGAGTACGCCACCAACCGTTTCATGTCGCGCTGGGCGCAGGCCACGATGGCGCCGTAGACGATGCCGATGACGGCCAGCGTCAGGATGAGCGGGGCCAGCGTGCGGGTGGCATGGGGGAACAGGGTGAGGTCGAAGCGGATGATCCCGTACGTCCCCAACTTGGCCAGCACGCTGGAAAGGATGACCGAGCCTCCGGCCGGCGCCTCGGTGTAGGCGTCGGGTGACCACGTGTGAAAAGGGAAGAGCGGTGCCTTGACCGCGAAGGCCGACGTGAAGGCCAAGAACAGGAGGATCTCAGTGGACGACGACAGATGGGTGTGCTCGAGCGCGGGCAGCGAGAACGTGAGCACGCCCGTCTGGGACTGGTGGATGAAGGCCAGGGCGAGGATCCCGACCAGCAGGAAGGCCGAGCCCAAGAACGTGTAGAGGAAGAACTTGACGGCGGCGTAGGCCCGGCGGTCGTGGCCCCATCCGGCAATGATGAAATACGCCGGGACCAGGGTCAGCTCGAAGAAGAAGAAGAAGACGATGAGGTCCAAGGAGAGGAAGCTGCCCATCACGGCCGCCTCGAGCAGGAGCATCCAGGCGGCATAGGCCCGGGGCTTGGGCTTCTTCTGCCCGGTGAGGAGCACCAGGGGGAACAGCAGGGCCGACAACAGGACCAGGAAGATGGAGATCCCGTCGACCCCGAGGAACCAGCGGATGCCGAGGGTGTCCCCGGTGTAGCTGTGGTTCGAGACCAGCTGGAAGCCCCCGAAGTGCTCCTTCATGGTGACGAGGGCCAGCACGGCCACGACCAGAGTGGCCAGGGAGACCAGAATGGCCAGCCAGTCGGCGAGCTCCTTGGGGAGCCGCTTGTCCAGGCCCAGGAGGGCCAGGGCGGTTCCGCCCACTGCGGGCAGAATGATCAGGAGGGTCAGGAACGGGACGCTGTGGCTCATGACCACCACGTCCGGCTGAGCAGGAAGACGACCAGGGCGGCCAGGCCCAGGGCGATGCCCAGGGCGTAGTTGCGCACATAGCCAGTCTGGAGCTTGCGGGCCGCCGAGCCCGTCGAGCGCACGAGGTTGGCCGTACCGTTGACAGCACCATCGATGATGCGGGCGTCGAGCATCCAGGCGAAGAAGTACGCCAGCTTCTGGCTCGGGCGGCCGATGACGGCGTCGTAGAAGTCGTCCCAGTACCAGACCCGCTGGAGGAACTGCGGCTCGAGTTGGGGCTTGTCGACCTGGGTCCCCTTCCACAGGCCGTAGCCGATGATGAGGCCGATGATGGCCGCCGCGGTGTCGGTCAGGGCGAGGGCCCACTGGCTGGTCGTATGGAGGTGGTCGTCGTAGAGGCTGCCGACGAAGACCGGCGCCAGCCATCCCACGAAGGAGTCGTGGTGGATCCACGGCAGGTCGAGCAGGCCGGCGAAGAAGGAGAGGACGGCCAGGACCACGAGGGGAAGGCGCATGATCCACGGGGACTCGTGCGGCGCATGGTGGGCCGGTTCGCCGTGCGGGCCGACCTTGTCCCAGCGCGGATCGCCGCCGAAGGTCAGCACCTCCAGTCGCGTCATGTAGTACGCCGTGAGGACCGCGGTCAGAAGCCCCAGGGCCCACAGCAGCTTGTAGTGCGCGTACACGTTGTCCAGCACGTCCCCCTTCGACCAGAAGCCGGCCAGCGGGGGAATGCCGGCAATGGCCAACCAGCCCACCGAGAAGGTGACCGTGGTCCACTTCATGGTCTTACGCAGGGCGCCCATGCGCTTGAGGTTCTGCTCGTCATCGAGTCCGTGGATCACCGACCCGGCCCCCAGGAAGAGCAGGCCCTTGAAGAAGGCGTGCGCCACCATGAGGAAGACGGCGGCGATGTAGGCGCCCGAGCCGACGGCGAGGATCATGTAGCCGATCTGCGAGACGGTGGAGAAGGCCAGCACCTTCTTGATGTCCTGCTGCGCACAGGCGATGGTGGCGGCGACGAAGGCGGTGATGCCGCCGATGATGGCGATGACCTCCGTTCCCGTATGCGAGAGCTCCAGGACGTGGTTCATGCGACAGAGCAGGTAGACGCCGGCGGTCACCATGGTGGCGGCGTGGATGAGGGCCGAAACCGGGGTCGGGCCCTCCATGGCGTCGGGCAGCCAGTTGAAGAGGGGAATCTGGGCCGACTTCCCGGCGGCGGCCAGGAAGAGGAGGAGGACCACCGCAGTGGCGGTGCCGCCGCCCAGGTGGCCCAGCTGCCCGAAGATCCCCCCGCCCGGCCCACCCTCGTACACGCAGCGTGTGGGTCTTCTCGAAGATCAAGAACATGGCCAGGAGGAAGCCGGCGTCACCGATGCGGTTGTAGATGAAGGCCTTCTTGCCCGCCGACGCCGCCGAGTCGCGGTGGAACCAGTAGGAGACCAGCCAGTAGGAGCAGACCCCGACCCCCTCCCACCCGACGAAGGTGAGCAGCAGGTTGTTCGCCAGCACCAGGAGCAGCATGGAGAAGACGAAGAGGTTCATGTAGAGGAAGAACTTCGGGTAATCGGGGTCGCCCTTCATGTACCCGACCGAGTACAGGTGGATGAGCGCGCTCACTCCGGTGATGAACATGCACATGGTGATGGAGAGGGGGTCCACCAGGATCCCCACCGGCACATGCAATGTGCCTACCTGGAACCAGGTGTAGTAGTTGTGCACGAAGACACGGTTCGTCTCGGACTCGCTGAGCACGCCGCCCAACACGATGCAGGCCACCACGAACGACCCGGCCACGGCGGCCGTGGCGATCCAACCGGCCAGCGGGTCGCCCAGGCGGCGCCCGGCGACGAGCAGGACCGCGAAGCCGGCCAGCGGCAGCAAGGGCATGAGGTAGGCAACGTGCACCACGGTTCAGGTCAGCCCTTCAGCGAATGGAGGTCGTCGGCCACGGTTGTCGACCTGCGCCGGAAATTGGTCACCACGATGCCCAGGCCGATCACGACCTCGGCGGCTGCCACCACCAGGACGAAGAAGACGAGGGCCTGCCCGCCGATGTCGTTGAGCACGCGAGCGAATGTCACGAAGGTCAGGTTGGCCGCATTGAGCATGAGCTCGATGCACATGAACATGATCAGGACGTTGCGCCGCACCAGGAGGCCGACGGCGCCGATGGCGAAGACCAGGGCGGCCAGGCCGAGGTACCACCCCGCGGACAAGCTCATAGCGGTAGCCCCCGTTCGGACTGGCCCGGCTCGAGATCGGCCAGGGCAGCCTCGGCCTCCCTCTCGTCCTTCTCCGAGACCGCCGGACGCCGGGCGAGCACCACGGCACCCACCACGGCGATGACCAGCAGGGCGGCCGTGGCCTCGAAGGCGAAGAGGTAGGTGGTGAACAGCTGCTTGCCGAGTTGGGCCACCTCGCCCGACGGTGACCCCGGGGCCTTGGTGATCGGCCCGTGAATGGGCCCGACCACCTGGTGCGCCCCGGTGACCCAGTGCGAGGTGGCCAGCATGGCGATGACGCCGGCCAGGGTGATCCCCACCATGATGAAGGCCAGGGTTCGCTGGCCGGTGAGGGGTTCGACGTTGACGTCCTCACGCCGGTCGACGCCGAGGAACATGATCACGAACAGGAAGAGCACGACGATGGCGCCGGCGTAGACGATGATCTGCACGGCGGCCAGGAAGTCGGCATCCTGCTCGATGAACAGGACGGCCACACCGAAGAGCGTCATCACCAGGCTCAGGGCGGCGTGCACCGGGTTGGCCGAGGTGACCACCCCGACGGCGCCGACGAGGATCACGGCGGCGCTGGCCGCGAACACCAAGATGTCGGGCCAGGTGGGACGCGTGGAAGCCACGGCGAGGGCGACGTGGAGCATCAGGCCTTCCCCTTGGCTTTCGCCGCCTTGCGCGCCGCCCGCAGGTCGTTCATCCGGACGCGCATCGCTTCCATCTTCTTCTTGTTCTTCTCGGCGCCGATTTTGGCCCGCCACACCCTTCCCTGCATGCCGCGGTGGGCCAGCGGGATGTCCTCGGTCAACAGGTGCGCCTCGAGGATCTCGCGGAGCGGCTTGCTCCCGGTCAGCTCGTCGTCGCGGTGACCCGACTGCCCTCCCTCGGGTGCACGCACGCCGTACCCCAGCTCACCGGACCACTGCACCTCGCCCTCGTAGGCCGCGCTCCCCGACGGCGAGGTGGCGCGCATCCAGCCGGAGGTCATCATGTCGTCGCCCTCGCGCCAGTCCTCCCACGGGAGCTTCTGGGGCATGCCGCTGTCGTCGACCAACAGCTCGTTCTTGGTGTAGATGGCGTCGGAGCGGTTGGTGAAGGAGAACTCGAACAGCTTCGACTCGGTGATGGCCTCGGTCGGGCAGGCCTCCACGCACATGTCGCAGTGGATGCAGCGCAGGTAGTTGATCTCGTAGACGTAGCCGTAGCGCTCCCCGGGGGAGACCGGGTGGTCCGGCGGGTTGTCCAGGCCGCGCACGTAGATGCAGTCGGCCGGGCAGACGCCGGCGCAGAGCTCGCAGCCGATGCACTTCTCCATGCCGTCCTCGTAGCGATTGAGGACGTGGCGGCCGTGCTGGCGCGGCTGCTTGGCCTTCTTCTCGTCGGGATACGAGGTGGTGACCCGGGGCCGGGTCAGGTGCTGGAAGGTCAGCTTGAACCCACCGAGGAAGCTGAGTTGGTCCTTCACTTCGTCGCCCAAGCCCACTACGCATCAACTCCCTGTTTCGGGCCGACGGGCAGCCTGGTCGCCGGGGTGACCCGCCGGCCGACCGAGGGGAGGACCGAATCGCGGGCGCTGGCGTTCGAGCCCAGACGCGTGGCCCGGACCAGGAGCACCGACGCCAACAACACCACCGGCACCAGGAGCAGGCCGGCCCAGTGCCAGGTGATGATGGCCGGCCACCACCAGCAGCCAACCCAGGGTCAAGGGGATGAGCCGCTTCCACCCGAGATCCATCAGCTGGTCGTAGCGCAGCCGGGGTAGGGCGGCCCGGAACCAGACGTAGATGAAGCAGAAGGCCACCACCTTGAGGAGGAACCAGATGATCGGCATGTAGATGGTGGCCCCGGGCCACGGGGGGATGAGGCCGTCGGGCCCGCCGAAGAAGAGGGTGACCACTATGGCCGACATGGTGATGGTGTTCATGAACTCGGCCAGGTAGAACATGCCGAACCGCATGGAGGAGTACTCGGTGTGGAAGCCACCGACGAGCTCCGAGTCGGCCTCGGTCAGGTCGAAGGGAGGCCGGGTCAGCTCGGCCGTGATGGCGATCATGAAGATGATGAAGGGCACGAAGCCGAGCCGGATCAGGTTCCAGTTCCAGAAGCCGCCGGCCTGGGAGTCCACGATGGCGCGGGTGGAGAGCGAGTGGCTGACCAGCACCACCGTGACCACCGTCATCCCCAGGGCGGCCTCGTACGAGATGACCTGGGCCGAGGCGCGCACCGAGCCCAGCAGCGGGTACTTCGAACCCGACGACCACCCGGCCAGCATGACGCCGTACACGGCGATGCCCGACATGGCCAGGACGAGGAGGATCCCGATGGGAGGGTCCGCCACTTGCAGCTCGAAGGTGTGGCCGCCGATCGTGATGATGCCGCCCACGGGCACCACGGCGAAGATGATGAAGGCCGGGACGGTCGAGAGGTACGGGGCCAACTTGAAGGTGAACGAGTCCGACTGCTCGGGGATCAGATCCTCTTTGAAGATCAGCTTGGTGCCGTCGGCCAGCGTCTGCAGCAGCCCCCAGGGCCCGGCACGGTTCGGGCCGATCCGGCTCTGCATGTCCGAGATCACCTTGCGCTCGAACCAGATCATCATCGCCGTCGCCGTCAGCAAGCGCCACGAACGCCACCAGCACCTTGACAATCAGGATGACCCAGACTTCCCAGTTGAGCCCCCCGAAGAAGAGCGGGTCGCCGAGACCCTGGTTGGCCGAGGTCTGCGACGAGGCCGCGCTGGAAGTGGTGGCCGCGGTCGAACTCGCCAGGTGGGCCAGGAGGGCGGCGATCACACCGACTCCAGACGCACTTCGGTCACCGGGTTGCGGCTGTCGATGAGGGTGGCCACGGCGTTGCCGGGCGTCTCCGGGCCGACCGGCACGTTGAAGTCGACGGCCACGGCACCCCTGGGCACCCCGCTGTCCACTTCGGCCGGCAGGACCAGCTCACCCCGGTCCGAGCGCAGCCGGACCCGGTCGCCGGTCGTGGCGCCCAGCCGGTCGAGGTCGTAAGGGTTGGCCCGCGCCACCAGCGGCGGCACGAGCGGCGTGAGGGAGGGCGAGCCGGTCACCGAGCTCCCGGCGTCGTAGAGGCGGCGGGGGGCCACCAACCGCAGCGCGTAGCTGTTGGCCGGGGCCACGTGTGCGCCGTCGCTGTCCGACGCCGGAATGCCGGAGAGGAGCGCGGGCGGAGCTCCCAGGGCGGCGATGCGGGCGCGGACGGAGCCGTCGCCCCCGGCCGACCCACTGCGCGGAGGCGCTCCCTGGCGCTCCACCGACTCGACCCCGGGAAGGGCGATGGGGTCGATGGGCTCGACGTGGGGCGACGGAGCGGCCCCGGCGACGATGGGCACCAGGATCCCGTCGTGCGCGGCGTCGGAGTGCAGCACGGCGGAGGTGAGGCCGAAGTAGGCCGGCGCGGTGAGCTGCACCTCATCGGCCAGGTCGTTGGCGCTGCTCACGCCGAGGTCGGTCCCGAGGGCGGCGGCCAGCTCGGCCGCGATCATCCAGTCCGGCCAGGCGAACCCGGGCGCGGTCAGCTTCTGGCCCAACCGGGTCACACGCCCCTCGATGTTGGTCGTCGTGCCGGGGCGCTCATGGGCCACGGCGCAGGGAAGCACGACATCGGCGTAGGCGGTGACCGACTCCGACGGGTGGCCGGTCACGGCCAGCACGAAGTGGCCGGCCGAGAGCGCCTTTTCGGCCACGGCGCGATCGGGGAAGTCGCTCAGTGGGTCGGCACCCAGGAGGATGAGCGAAGTGACGGCGGTGTCGGCGGCGGCGTCGGCGGTGTCGGCGGTGTCGGCGCCGGCCGCTGCGGTGGTCTCGCCGGCCATGGAGGCCAGGATGGCGGCGGTGTCGAGCCCGGCCGCCTTCGGCACGCTCCCCCAGGCGGCCGTGAACCATGCCCGGCCGGACTCGAGGTCGACCCGACCGGGGAGGAGCCCGGGCGCCAGCCCCATGTCGAGTGCGCCGAAGATGTTGCCCCGCCGCAAGGCCGGGAGGAAGGTCGCCTGGGGCAGCGCCTGGGCCAGGACCCGGGCGGCCGCGGCGACCACCTCGCCCGACTCGGCGTAGGACGGACGGCCCAGCACGATGACGACGCCCTCGCCGCCGGGGTGCGCCGCCAGCACGTCCCGGGCGCCTCGCCAGCAGGTCGCCGTCGACCGCCGACCCCTCCGGATGCGCCGCCAGCGCGGTGGCGGCGGCGGCGTCGCCGGTCAGCGCGCCGGCAACCTCCGGGGCCTCGCCCGGGCGGAGAGCCAACGACGCCGTAGCCAGTGGGGTCAGCGACGTCGGGGCCGCGGTCAGCTCGATCAGGGTCGTGGCGCCCAGCACCGCCTCGCGCAGGCGGAGGAACAACACGGGCAACTCCTCGCGCAGGTCACCGGTCAGCGTGATGAGCACCGGGGCGGAGGCGGCCTCGTCGATGGTGGCCCGGGGCAGGCCGAGCACCAATTCGGCCGGCAGGCCGTCGCCGAGCTGGGCGTCGACCGAGTCGGTGCCGATGACGCCCTTGGCCAGCTTGGCCCAGGCGTAGGCCGACTCGTTGGTGAGCCGGGCGCCGCCGATGACCGCGACCGCGCCGGGCCCGCCGGCCTCCTTGGCCTTTGTGAGGCCAGCCGCGGCGGCGGCGAGCGCCTCACCCCAGCTGGCGGCGACCAGCTCGCCGTTCTTGCGGATCTGCGGCTCGATGAGCCGGCCGTGCTCGAAGCGGCCCGTCTCGTGGGCCTCCCCCTGGAACTGCCCGCGGGTCGCCCCGAGGCTGACCACCTGGGACGCCGTGGCCGGGACCACGTCGACGGCCTCGTCGGCCACCGCCTCGTCGCCCGGGGAGTAATCCACCTCGTCGCCGTTGACCGACTCGAAGGCGAACCGCCCCTTGTCGCACAGCCAGCCGTGGTTCACCGGTTCCGAGTCGATCCCCAGCAGCCGGGTCAACCGGTTGGACGAGGACTGCACGGCCACCCGGCAGCCGACCGAACAGGTGGTGCACGTCGACTCGACCTGGTCCAGGTCCCAGGGGCGGGCGGTGAAGCGGTAGGGCGTGGCGGTCAGCGCGCCGACCGGACAGATCTGCACCGTGTTGCCGCTGAAGTACGAGGAGAACGGCTCGGTGGGGAACGTCGCCACCTCCACGTTCTCGCCGCGGCCGGCGAAGTCGATCTGCGCCTCGCCGGCGACCTCGGCGGCGAACCGGGTGCAGCGGGCGCACTGGATGCATCGCTCACGATCCAGCAGCACCAGATCCGAAATGGCGATCGGCTTCTCGAAGTGGCGCTTCTCCTCAATGAAGCGGCTCTCGCCCGGGACCATAGGCCAGGGTCTGGTCCTGCAACGGGCACTCGCCGCCCTTGTCGCAGACGGGGCAGTCGAGCGGGTGGTTGGCCAGGAGGAATTCGAGCACCCCGTCCTGGGCCTTCTTGACCTTCTCCGACGTGGTGTCGACCACCATGCCGTCGGCCACCGCGATGAAGCAGGCCGGCTGCAGGGTCGGCCCGCGTGGGCCCTCCACCTCGACCAGGCACATGCGGCACATGCCCACCGGCTCCATGCGGGGGTGGTAACAGAAGCGGGGGATGTAGGTACCGGCGCGCTCGGCGGCTGCGATGAGCAGCTCGCCCGGCTTCGCCGAGATGGTGCGCCCATCGACGGTCAAGGAGAGCTCCGAGGATGGGGGGCCGGACTCAGGCAAAGGGGCACCTCCCATCCTTGACGTGGACCAGGAACTCGTCCCGGAACATGCGGATGGCCGAGGCGATGGAGGAGGGGATGGAAGGGCCGAGCACGCAGATGGTCGTCTGCTGTGGTGGCCAGGCCACGCCGGGAGAGATGTTGTCGCACAGGTCCATGAGCAGATCGAGATCTTCCTCGCGTCCGGCGCCATTCTCAATTCGGTACATGATCCGCTCCAGCCAGCCCGAGCCCTCACGGCACGGTGTGCACTGTCCGCACGACTCGCGGGAGAAGAATTTGGTGATGCGCCAGGCCGCCCGCACGACGCAGGTGGAGGAGTCCATGACCACCACCGAGCCCGACCCGAGCATGGAGCCGGCGTTGCCCACCTCGTCCTGCCCCAGCGGCAGGTCGACCTGATCGGGCCCGAACCACGGGGCCGAGACACCGCCGGGGATGAAGGCCTTCAACGCGTTGCCGCCGGTGATCCCGCCGCCGAGCACCGGTGCGTAGATCAGGTCCCGGAAGGTGGTCTTGACCATCTCGATCTCGTAGACCCCCGGGTTGTGCACGTGGCCGGCCAGCGCGAACAGACGCGTCCCGGTCGAGCGGCCCTCACCCAGCGCGGCGAACGCGGCGCCCCCGTTGTTGATGATCCACGGGATGTTGGCCATCGTCTCGACGTTGTTCACCACGGTGGGCTCGCCGTAGAGACCGTTGACGGCGGGGAAGAACGGGGGCTTGATGCGTGGGAAGCCGCGCTTGCCTTCCAACGACTCCAGCAGCGCCGTCTCCTCGCCGCAGATGTAGGCGCCGGCACCAGGGTGGACCACCACATCGACGGAGAAGCCCGATCCGAATATGTCCGCACCGACCGCGCCGTGCGCATAGGCGTCGTTCACCGCCGCCTGCAGCCGTTCGAGCCCGAGGGCGAACTCGCCCCGCAGATAGATGAAGGCCTGGGTGACCTGCAGCGCATACGCCGAGATGAGCACCCCTTCGAGGATCTGGTGGGGGTCCCGCTCGATGAGGAGATGGTCCTTGAAGGTGGCCGGCTCGCTCTCGTCCCCGTTGATCACCAGGTAGGTGACCGGGTTCTTGCGCAGCATGGACCACTTGCGCCCGGCGGGGAAGCCCGCGCCGCCCCGGCCGAGCAGGCTGGCCGTGTCGACCTCGTGGGCCACGGCTTCCGGCGTCATCGTGAGCGCCTTGCGCAGGCCCTCGTAGCCACTGGTGGCCAGGTAGCGCTCCAGGGTGTACGAGTCGTCATACCCGAGACGGGCCGTGACGATCTTCGGAGGATCGGTGATGGCCATCAGGCTGCTCCCCCGCTCGGCTTGCCCGGTGAAGGTGTCGGAGGGGTCGGCGCCGGAGCGGACGTCGTCGATGGGGGCGGTCCGGCGACCGTGGCTTTGCCTGCGTCGTCGCGCCGGCCGCGTCGGCTGCGTCGCTCGGCCGCCCGCTGCGCCTGTGCGCCGGCCATGGCGGCCCGCTCGGACACGATCGTCTCCTTGTCCGCCTTGAGGCCCACGCTCCGCCGCACCCGGATCAAGGTGCCGTGGGGCGGCACGGTCTCGGCCAGCGACGCCGCTGCGCAGGTCGGCCACCAGCTGGTCGAAGCTCTCCGCGGTCTGGCCGCCCACGTAGCGGTGGTTGACCTGGACGCACGGCGTGCGGTCACAGTCGGCCAGGCACTCGGACTCCTCGAGGGTGAAGACGCCGTCGGGTGACGTGCCCCCGGCGCGCACCCCCAGCGCGGACTCCGCGTGCTCCAGCAGTTCCAGGGCCCCGCCCAGCAGGCAGGCGATGTTCGTGCAGACGGACACCACGTAGGTCCCGACCGGCTCGGTGTGCAGCATGTCGTAGAAGGTGGCCGTGCCCCGCACCTCGGCGGCGGTCACACCCACCAGGTCGGCGATCTCGCCCATGGCCTCGGGGCGCAACCAGCCGTCTTGTTGCTGCGCCAGGTGGCAGAGGGGGATCAGGGCCGAGCGGGGCTCGGGGTACAGCGCGACCAGGTCCTTCGCTTGCGCCAGGAGGTCGGGCGAGAGGTGGCTCACCGGTCGACCTCCCCCATGACGGGGTCCACCGACGAGATCACCGCGACCGCGTCCGCCATCATGCCGCCGCGCAGCAACACCGGCAAGGCCTGGAGATTGACGAAACTCGGCCCCCGGATGTGCATCCGGTAGGGCTTCGAGGTGCCGTCGGACACCATGTAGCAGCCCAGCTCTCCCCGGGGGGATTCGATCGCCACGTACACCTCTCCCTCGGGCACGCGGAAGCCCTCGGTGAAGATCTTGAAGTGGTGGATCAGCGCCTCCATGCTCTCGTCGATGCGGGCCCGCGGCGGCGGCGTGACCTTGCGGTCCTGCACACGGTAGTCCCCGGCCGGCATGCGATCGGCGATCTGGCGGATCATCCTTATCGACTCACGTATTTCGTTGAGGCGCACGGAGTAGCGGTCGAAGTTGTCCCCGTACGTGCCGACAATGACGTCGAAGTCGAGCTTGTCGTAGTCGAGGTAGGGCATGGTCCGGCGCAGGTCCCACGGCACCCCGGTGGAGCGCAGGACGGGACCGGTGATCGACAGCGCCAGCGCCTCCTCGGCGCTGAGGTTGCCGACGGCCTCGGTGCGCTCGCGGAATATGGGCTGTCCGGTCAGCAACTCGTCGTATTCGAAGGTCCGCGCCATGACCGTGTCGCAGATGACCGCCACGTCGTCCTGCCAGCCGTCGGGCAGGTCGGCCGCCACGCCCCCGGGGCGGATGTAGTTGTGGTTCATGCGCAGCCCGGTCGTCTTCTCGAAGAAGCTCAACACCATCTCGCGCTCGCGGAACCCGTAGATCATCATGGAGGTCGACCCGAGGTCCATGCCGTTGGTGGCCATCCACATGAGATGCGACGACACCCGCTGCAACTCGGCCATGAGCATGCGGATCCACACGGCGCGGGGCGGGAGCTCGACGTCCAGCAGCGCCTCGGTGGCCATGGAGAACACCAGCTCGTTGGTGAGCGGTGACAGATAGTCCATCCGGGTCACGTTGGTGGCGCCCTGGACGTAGGTCAGCTCCTCACCCGTCTTCTCCATGCCGGTGTGGAGGTAGCCGATGATCGGCTTGGTGCGCAGCACCGTCTCGCCGTCGAGCTCCAGCATCAGCCGCAGTACCCCGTGGGTGGACGGGTGCTGCGGACCCATGTTGATGATCATCGTCTCGTCGTCGCGCCGCTCGATGTCGATGTCGTCGGGGTTGATGTAGTTGCCCTCGGGGAGCCGCAGCACGGCCCCCACCTCCCGGCGCAGCTCGCCGCTCCCGGTGGTGTCCCGCGGCAGCAGCTCCTGGGCCCCCTCAGAGGTCTCGGCCACCAGCGCCGCCGCCTCGGTGGCGTGACGTTCCCGCCCGACCGTCCGGAAGCCCTCGCTGCCGAACTCCTCGAGCCCGAGGTCCTCGGTCGCCTGCTCCTCGAGGTCCTCGATCTCCTGGGAGTAGCCGCCCGGGTGCGCGACGTGGGCCTCGCCCTCGCCGGGTTGCTTCTCCTGGTCCTCGTCGCTCACCGGGGTCCCGGCGCTTCCTTGAACTGGACCGGCACCCGGCCGACGCCGTAGTCCTTGCGCAGCGGATGGCCTTCCCAGTCGTCGGGCATCAAGATCCGGGTGAGGTCCGGATGCCCCTCGAAGATGATCCCGATCATGTCGAAGGCCTCACGCTCCATGGCCTCGGTGCCGGAGTAGACGTCGGTCAGCGTGGAGACGACCGGGTCGTTCTCGGGCACCTGGACCCGGATGCGGACCCGCTGGCGCATGGAGAGCGAAAGCAGGTTGACCACGACCTCGAATCGCTCCGCCTTCACCCCGTCGGGCAACGTGCGCCCCGGGTGGGTCAGGTAGTCGACCCCACACAGATCGGCGCAGGTCTCGAAACCGGCGTCCCGGAAGGCCCTGACCATCTGGGCGTACGTCTCGCGGCGGGGAAACGCCAGTTGGCTGACCGACCGATCGGGCAGGCGCGGTACTTCGGGCAGGACGCTGAGCACGCCGGCGTCGCTCACCGCGGTGTGGCCACCCGCACGGCATCGGGCATGGAGGGCACCCAACCGCCCGTTGCCTGCTCGCCGACGGGAAGCGTGGTCCCCGGACGCCGGGTGATCTCCCCGGTCCGGATCTTCTCGTGCAGGGTCAAGATGGCGTGCAGGAGGGTCTCGGGGGAGGGCGGGCACCCCGGGGCGTAGACGTCGACCGGCACGATCTGATCGACACCCTGGACGATGGCGTAGTTGTTGAACATGCCGCCGGTGGAGGCGCAGACGCCCATGGAGATGACCCATTTGGGCTCCATCATCTGGTCGTAGACCTGGCGCAGCACCGGAGCCATCTTCTGGGAGACGCGCCCGGCCACGATCATCAGGTCGGCCTGTCGCGGGGAGGCCCGGAACACCTCCATGCCCATGCGGCTGATGTCGTAGTCCGCCGCGCCCACCGACATCATCTCGATGGCACAGCAGGCCAAGCCGAAGGTGGCCGGCCAGACACTGTTGCGTCGGGCCCACTTGACCAGGTCTTCCATCCGCCCGGTCAAGAAATTGTGCTGAAGGTCCTCGAGTCCCATGCTCAGGCCGCCTGATCGGGCCGCGAGCGGGCGGCGCTGATCCGGGAGATGGTCGACTCCGATGTCCGCGAGGGCATGCCGGACTGCAGGGTCTTGGGCGGTCCCCAGGTCAGGGCGCCGTTCGAGATGAGGTAGAGGAAGGAGACGAAGACCACGGCGGCGAAGACGATGACCTCGATCAGCCCGAAGGTGGCGATCTGGTGGAACACGACCGCCCACGGATAGAGGAACACGATCTCGATGTCGAAGATGATGAAGATCATGGAGACCAGGTAGAAGCGCACCGGGAACCGCTGCGGCGGTTCGCGGGTGGGCACGATGCCGCACTCGTACGGGGAGAGCTTGGCCACCGTGGGCTTCTTCCGGGGCGCGAGCATGGCTGAGCTCACAAGGGAGAAGGCCGTGAAGAGCAGGCCGAGCAAGCCCAAAAGAAGGATCGGAAGGTACTGGACCATTGGGAACGTTTCTACCATGTGACGGTTTCTCCAGGCACATCGAGGGGCCGACCGAAAGCTCCTGGCAGCGGCCTACGATGCAGGGGTGACGCAACGCGCCGTTCCCGTACACGATGTGGTGGTCGTCGGTGGTGGCCCGGCGGGGTCCTCCTGCGCCTACTGGCTCGCCGAGGCCGGCTGGGACGTGGTCGTGGTGGAGAAGAAGCACTTCCCCCGGGTCAAGACCTGCGGGGACGGGTTGACACCGCGCGCCGTCCGACAGCTGGCCGACATGGGCCTCGAGGACGCCCTGGCCGGATCCCACAAGTACAGCGGGCTCCGGGCCTACGGCTTCGGGCAGTCCCTCGAGATGCAGTGGCCCGAGCATCCCAACTTCCCCAGCTACGGCTACACCATCACCCGCCACGACCTCGACGGGCTGGTGGCCGAGCGTGCGGTCAAGGCGGGAGCCACCCTCCTGGCGGGAACCGAGGTCGTCGAGCCGATCATCGACGAGGCGGATCCGACGGCGCTGCCCCACCTCAAGGGCGTGATCGTCAGGGAGAAGGCAACCGGCGACCGGGAGGCGGGCGGCCGGGAGCTTCTCGCCCGCTACGTCGTGGTGGCCGACGGGGCCAACTCACGGGTCGGTCGGATGCTGGGCACCATTCGGCGCCGGGACCTGCCACTGGGCATGGCCCTACGCGGGTACTACACCTCGGACCGCCATGACGACCCGTTCATCGAGTCTCACCTGGACATCCGCGACGCCGAGGGCAATGTCGTCCCCGGCTACGGCTGGATCTTCCCCATGGGAGACGGCCGGGTCAATGTCGGTGTGGGCCTCCTCTCGACCGACCGGCGCTGGAAAGGCGTCAACACGTCGCATCTGATGGATGCGTTCGTGAACTGGGCCCCCGACTCCTGGGGACTTTCCCCGGAGACCAGCCTCGGCCCTCCGACCGGAGGCAAGCTGCCCATGGGCCTCTCGGTGGGGCCACGGGCCGGCGCCAATGTGCTGCTGGCCGGCGACGCCGCCGGCACCATCAACCCCTTCAACGGCGAGGGCATCGCCTACGGCTACGAAACCGGGCGCTTGGCCGCCGCCGCGCTCGGCCACGCCCTCAGCGGCGAGGGCTCGCCGGCGCTGGCGGACTACGACCGTCAGATCGAGGCCGCCTACGGTCCCTATTACAAGGTCGCACGGGCCTTCGTGCGCATGATCTCGAACCCGCAAGCCATGAAGCTCTGCGTGGGCGTGGGCATGCGCTCTGAATTCATCATGAGCCAGCTCCTGCGGATAATGGCCAACCTCATGCGCCCGGATGCCCCGGGCCCGGCGGAGGTCGGCTTCCGGGCCATGGAGCTGATCTCGCGCCTCCTCCCCGATGAGGCGGCTGCACTGGAGGCCGCGACCGCCGGCGCTGCCTAATCTGGTCGCCTTGTCGGGGCTCCGCTTCTCCAGGGCGACGGCGGTACTGGTTGCGCTGGTCGTGTTTGTCGTGGTCCTGGTGGTGGCTGCGGCTCTTGCCGTGGTGCCGTGGACCGGTGGCGCGAATGCGCTGAGTCCAGCGTCGTCGGCCCTCGCACGATCGGATCTGACCGGCCCGGGCCCGGCGCCGCGCCCGGCGGGATCGGCTGCGGGCGTCGCCGTAGCCGCGACGGCCGACGGCCATGGCTACTGGGTGGCGGCGTCGAACGGCGGGGTCTTCAGCTTCGGCGATGCCTCCTTCTACGGTTCGGAGGGCGGGCAGACCCTCGGTGCCCCGATCGTCGGCATGGCCGCCACGCCCGATGGTCACGGGTACTGGCTGGTCGGTTCCGATGGCGGCGTCTTCTAGCTTCGGCGACGCGGCGTTCTACGGATCCACCGGCGCGCTTCATCTCAATGCGCCGATCGTGGGGATGGCGCCTACGTCCGACGGTCACGGGTACTGGCTCGTCGCGTCCGACGGCGGCGTCTTCAGCTTCGGCGACGCCACGTTCTACGGGTCCACGGGGGCGCTGCATCTCAACGCGCCGATGGTGGGGATGGCCGCCCCACCGGGTGGTGGCGGATACTGGCTGGTCGCCTCCGACGGTGGCGTGTTCAGCTTCGGCGACGCCACGTTCTACGGATCCACGGGGAGCCTGCACCTGAACGCCCCGATCGTGGGCATGCGGGCCGGCCCCGGTGGTGGCGGATACTGGCTGGTCGCCTCCGACGGTGGCGTCTTCAGCTTCGGTGCTGCCGCGTTCTACGGGTCCACCGGTGGGCTGCATCTGCACGCGCCGATGGTCGGGATGGCCGCCCCACCGGGTGGTGGCGGATACTGGCTGGTCGCCTCCGACGGTGGCGTGTTCAGCTTCGGTGCTGCGTCGTTCTACGGCGCGGCCACGGCGGATATCAATCCCCTCCTGGTCGACGAGCTGGCCGACACGGACGGGGCCCAACAGGTGATTGTGGTCGACGCCCCCAGCGCAGCCAGCACGACCGCCACACTCTTCACCTTCGAGAACGATGGCAGTGGGTGGTACCAGGTCTTCGCTCCGATGCCGGCGCTCGACGGGGTGAACGGTTGGACACCGGGTCCCCAACGGCGGGAGGGGGACGGGACGACCCCCGAGGGGATGTATGCCATCGGATCCACCATGTACGGGACCGAGCCCGATCCGGGGACCTTGTTCCCCTATCACCAACTGGTCTGCGGGGACTGGTGGGACGAAGATTCCACCAGCGCCGAGTACAACATGTTCCAACACGTCGCCTGCGGGTCCACGCCGTCGTTCGCCGGCGACTCGGAAGCGCTCTGGACCGAGGGGAACGCCTACCCCTCCATGGCGGTGATCGACTTCAACACTCCGTCGACCGGACCCATCGGTTCGGGCATCTTCTTGCACGCGGACATCGGTGCCCCGACGCAAGGCTGCGTGTCGTTGCCCTACGGCGACCTGATCCAGGTCCTCACCTGGCTCAACCCGGCGCGGCATCCGGTCGTGGTCATGGGGCCCGACTCGGTCGTTCGTTCGTACTGACGCACGGCGCTTTCCGGCGCGGCCCGGCCCCGTCGCCCCCGCGGAGATCACGCCTCCGGTCGGAGTCGTGTCACACCCCTTTCGTATCCTTTTGATGTGCCATCAGCGACCCTCATGGAGAAGCTCTACGGCGATCTTTCGCGGACCGTACGCGAGATGCAAGAGGTCGTACGGACGGCGACCCCCGACTCGGTCTCTGGTGACCAGGCCCGCCGCTTCGTCGAGCGCTTCGCCGAAGCCGAACGGGCGGCGGCCTCCGGGGTAGCCCTGTTCACCCCGGTGGTGGTCGAGACGGGCTCGTTTGCCAAAGAGGGACACGCCTCGGCTCAGGACTGGCTCGGCTCTCTGTCTGGGACCTCGGCCGGGGCGGCCCAGGGACGCCTGGCCGCCGCCGAACGGGCCGCCGTCGACCCCTCGCTGACCGACGCGCTCCACGAGGGCGGGCTCTCCTCGGCCCAGCTGGCCGTGGTGACCGGCGCGGCGAGCGAGGCCCCAGAGTCGACCGGGGACCTTCTCGAGCTCCTCGGACAGGGGGCCTCGCACCAAGAGCTCACCGACGCCGCCGCCCGCAAGAAGGCCGCGGCCCGCAGCCGCGAGAGCGAGCGTGCCCGGCGGGCCCGGGTCCACGCCACCCGTCATCTCCGGGCCCACCAGGTCGACTCAGGAGGAATGCGGGGCGAGTTCTTCTGTGACGAGATCGGATGGGCCCGGGTGGGACCCCGGGTCGAGGCCCGGGCCAAAGAGCTCTGGAAGGCGGCCGGCGCCGGCTCGGAGCCCCTTGAGGCCTACCGGCTCGACGCCTTCCTCGAGCTGCTCAGCGGCTCAGGCCTCGGGGACCACGGTGGCCCCTTGGACGCGGGTGGCTCGTCTTCTCCCTCCAAAGGGACCCGGGCCCAGGCCATCGTGGTCATCGATGCCGCCGCCTTGCGCCGGGGCACGACCGAAGGCGACGAACTCTGTGAGATCGAGGGCATCGGCCCCGTCTCGGTGGAGGCGGCCGCCGAGCTGCTCTCAGAGGCGAGCCTGCGCTATGTCATCGCCGAGGGGTTCGACATCAAGACGGTGACCAAGCCCACCCGCGACGTGGCGGCCTGCATCGAGGCGGCCCTGATCGTCCGGGACCGCACCTGCGGCCGGCCCGGATGTGGCAAGCGCCTCGGGCTCGAAACCGATCACCGCGAGGTCGACTTCGGCGACAAGGGGCCCACCGAACTCGACAATCTGGTCCGACTCTGCCCGCAGTGCCACGCCCTCAAGACCTACGGCGGCTGGCGCCTGGAGGGCGAACCTGGGGCCTGGAAATGGATCGCCCCGGTTCGCCCCAAGAGTGCGCGCCACATCACCCGGGCTCGCCGACTGGCCGCAGCCAAAGGCCAGGCCAGGGCGGCACGACAACGGAACTTCCCCCGGCGGGATTGAGCCGATCCTCAAACTTGGCCGTCGGCCAGCTCCTTCGCCACTTCCGCAGACGACGCTCCTGCCGCGGCGACGACGCGATCGAGCACAGCGTCGTCGTGGGACAAACCGGGGAACATGACCTCATAGGCGCCGGGCGCCAGGGCCACCCCCCGCCGAAGCATGGCGTGGAAGAAGCGCGGGTACACCCCGTTCGAGGCCAACGCGTGCGCGGTCACGTAGTCGATCGGAGCAACGATCGGTTCACTCGGCGAGAGGAAGAGCCCCACCAGCGGACCGACGACGGGGACGCTGACCGCCAGGCCGCCATCCGCAATGGCCGCCGCCAGATTCGCCCCAAAGGAGGCGACCCGGGAACTGAGCTCGGCGTAGTCGTCCTCGGTGACTCCGGTGAGCACCGCGAGCCCCGCGGCGGTCGCCAGCGGGTTGCCCGAGAGGGTGCCGGCTTGGTACACCGGTCCCTGAGGGGCCAATGAAGCGAGCAACTCCCGGCGCCCGCCCAGGGCACCGACAGGCAGGCCGCCGCCGATGACCTTGCCGAAACACCAAAGATCGGGGGTGACGCCGGACCAGCCGGTGGCGCCGCCGGGCCCGATCCGGAACCCCGTGATGACCTCGTCGAAGATCAGCAACGCCCCTGCGGCATCACACGCACGGCGCAAGGCAGCCAAGAACCCGGCGCCGGGTGGCACGAGATTCATGTTGGCCGCCACCGGCTCGACAATGACGCAGGCCACCTCGGCGTCCAGTTCCGGCACCACGTTGTAGGGCGCCACGACCGTGTCGGCCACCGCTCCCTTCGGCACCCCGACCGATCCCGGCAGCCCGAGCATGGCCACCCCGCTGCCGCCGCCAGCCAGGAGCCCGTCGGAGTGGCCGTGATAGCACCCGTCGAACTTCACCACGCGGTCCCGACCCGTGATCCCGCGAGCCAGGCGCACGGCGCTCATGGCCGCCTCCGTCCCCGACGAGACGAGCCGTACCTGCTCGCAACCGGCCACGCGCTCGCAGATCGCCTCGGCCAGCAGCACCTCGCCCGGAGTGGGCGCACCGAATGTGGTCCCCAACGCGGCTGCTCTCGCAAGGGCTGCCGTGACGACGGGGTGCGCATGGCCGAGGAGCACGGCTCCGTAGGACTGGACCATGTCGATGTAGCGAGTGCCCTCGGCGTCGACCACGTAGGGGCCCTCGCCCCGCACGACCGTGTACGGAGTGCCGCCCACCGAAGCGAAGGAACGTACCGGTGAGTCCACGCCGCCCGGGATGACGCGTTGGGCCCGGGCGAACCAGTCGGCGTTCGACAGGCTCGTTGACCGGGCCGACGGGGGCGATTCAGCCACCGAGCCGCTCGGCCACGTCGGCGGCGAAGTAGGTGAGGATGAAGTCTGCGCCGGCGCGCTTGAGGGTGATCAGTTGCTCGAGGGCGACCGCCGGTCCATCGATCCAGCCGGCCGCCGCAGCCGCCTGCACCATGGAGTACTCCCCGCTGACGTGGTAGGCGGCCAACGGGACGCGGACCGTCCGCCGGGCCGCGCTCAGGACGTCGAGCGATGTCATGGCCGGCTTCACCATGATCATGTCGGCGCCTTCGGCGAGGTCCTGCGCGATCTCGAGCAACGCCTCGCGACGGTTGTGGGGATCCTGCTGATAGGCCCGACGGTCGCCACCGCCGGCAATCGTCACATCGACCGCATCGCGGAACGGGCCGTAGAGCGCCGACGCGTACTTGGCGGCGTAGGCCAGGATGGCGACCTGGTCGTAGCCGCCGTTGTCGAGGGCGGCGCGGATGGCCGCCACCTGGCCGTCCATCATGCCGCTCGGGGCGACCACGTCGGCTCCCGCCGCCGCTTGGGCCAAGGCGATCTTCCCGTACAGCGCGATCGTCGGATCGTTGAGGACTTCACCGTCGTCCCCGAGCACACCGCAGTGGCCGTGGTCGGTGTACTCGTCGAGGCACAGGTCGGCCATCAGAACCAGTTGGTCCCCGACGGCGTCGCGCAGTGCGTGCAGGGCCCGCTGCACAATTCCGTCCGGGCTGAAGGCTTCGGTCCCGGTTGCGTCCTTCCTCGCCGGCACGCCGAAGAGGATGAGACCCGGAATGCCGAGAGTGACCAGCCGTTTGGCCTCGACGACGAGAGATTCGATGGTGTGCTGGGACTGCCCGGGCATGGATGCGATGGGCACAGGCTCATGAATCCCCTCGCGCACGAAGAGGGGCGCGATGAGATCGTCCACGCCCAGTCGTACTTCGGCGACCAAGCGACGGAGGGCGGGTGTACGGCGGAGGCGGCGGAGACGGCGGGTCGGGGTGGGAGAGGGCGCGGGCGCGGCGACGGCAGGCGCTGGTTGTTGGGCAGCCCGGTCCATTGCAGACCAGCCTACGATCCGGGGGGCAGGTTCCGGACGAGGGCGGCCACGATGCCCTCCGTCGAGGGGCCGTCCGCCTCCTCGACGCCGGTCATGCCGAGCGCCCGCGCGTCCACAGCCGTTGTCGGTCCTATGCAGATCACGAGCGGTGGCACCGCCAGCGGGCCGCCATCGGGCCCCCGCAGAGCGGCGTAGGCCGTGGCCGATGAGGACGCGGTGAACGTCACCGCGTCCGCCTGGGCCATCCGCTCCAGCAGCCAGCCGTCGGGCGGGGGCAGGGCGACGGTCCTGTAGGCACTGACGCGCCGGACCTCCCACCCCTTCCACTCCAACCCTTCGGAGATGGTGGAAGGGGCCTCTTCGGCGCACGGGAACAGGACCACGTTGCCCGACGAGCCGGGTTCGTGGTCGGGGAAGGCGGCGACCAATCCGGCCGCCCGGTGCTCGGCCGGCACCAGATCAGGTTCTATTCCCGCCGCGCGCAGAGCATCTGCGGTGGCGGGACCGACGGCGGCGACCAGGGTGGAGCCGAACGCACGCGCGTCACGGAGCTCACCCATCAGCCTCTCGACCGCGTTCACCGAGGTGAAGACGGCCCAGTCGTAGTGGTCGACCTCCTTCGCCGCGGCCCGCAGCGCGGCGCCCCCGTCGCTGGGTCCGGTCTGCTCGGTCAACGGGACCTCGACGGTCTCGGCTCCGGCGCGGTGCAACGCCTCGACCAGGCTGCGGCCGCGCGGGCCGGACCTGGTGACCACCACGGTGCGGCCGGAGAGCGGAGCCGGGCTCGGGCGCGGCGATCCCTCCACCCCGAGAGCGGCCACTGGGCCGACGACGATCACCGACGGTGAGCCCAGGGTGACGTCGCCCAACTGGCCCAAGGTGGTGCGCACGACGACCTGATCCTTGGTCGTGCCGCGCTCGATGACGGCCGTCGGGGTCGACGCCGACTTCCCCCCGCGCACCAGAGCAGCGGCGATGTCAGCCTTGGTCATCATCCCCATGAGGATGACCAGGGTCCCCTCCACCTGGGCCAGCGCGTCCCAGTTCACCCCGCCCCCGGTCACTCCGCCGGCGGTGCCGCCGCCGGTGACGCTCGAGTCATCCACGCGCCCGGTCACGACCGTCACCGACGAGGAGAGCCCTCGGTGGGTGACCGGGATACCGGCGACTGCGGGAACCCCGAACGCAGATGACACGCCGGGAACGACCTCCCATGGCACGCCGGCCCGGGTGAGCGCCTCGACTTCCTCGCCGCCGCGCCCGAAGAGAAAAGGGTCCCCGCCCTTCAAGCGCACCACCGTGTGGCTCCGTTGTCCGTGCTCGACCAGGAGCCGGTTGATCTCCTCCTGGAGGGCGGCCCCCGGTCGTGTCCCGTCCGGCCGCTTGCCGACGTCGATGAGCTCGGCCGACACGGGGGCGAGGGCCAGGACGGAGTGATGGACCAGGCGGTCGTAGAGAACGACGTCCGCCTCGAAGAGCAGTTGCGCCCCGCGCCTGGTGAGCAGCCCGGGATCCCCGGGCCCGGCCCCGACCAGGTAGACGGTCATCCCGGCCCCGGGGCGCCGCGGCCCGAGAGCGCCACATCGTCGAATCCCTCGATCCCCGATCCACCCCCCTCGACGAGGAGGGCCCGCGCCACCTCTGTGCCGATCACCTCGGGGTCGTCACCGTGGCGCGACATCCTGATCACCACCCGCCCGTCCCCACTGGCGACCAGCCCGTGCACGTGCAGCTCGGGCGAGCCCGCCCTGGTCTCCGCCCAGGCCCCGACGGGCACCGTGCAACTCCCCCCGAGGCCGGCCAGAACGGATCGCTCGGCCACCAGGGCCCGGTGCGACGCCGCATCGTCGATGGAGGCGAGCAGGTGACGGGTGGCGTCGTCGTCGCTACGGCACTGCACTGCGATCGCGCCCTGCCCGGCCTGGGGCAGCACGTCGAAAGGGTCCAAGATGTCGGTGAGCCGATGCAGCCAGCCCAGGCGCTCGAGTGCCGCCACCGCCACCACCACCGCGCTGACCGAGCCGTCTTCGCCCCGGGAGACGCGCCGTTCCATGTTGCCCCGGATCTCGGCGAAGCTCAGGTCCGGCCGCAAGTAGGCCAACTGGGCCCGGCGACGGGCCGAACCGGTGGCGATGAGACCCCCCGGAGGGAGGTCGGCCAGGGCACACCCGACGAGCCCATCGCGGGCGTCGGCGCGCGGCGGGACGGCGGCGAGCACGAGATCGGCCGCCATGGTCGAGGTGAGGTCCTTGGCGGAGTGGACGGCGGCGTCGGCGCGCCCGCCGGCCACCGCGGCCTCCACCTCGGTCACGAAGACCCCCTGCCCACCGATCTGATCGAGCGGGGCCGCAAGGTCGTCGCCCTGCGTCCGGACCAGAACCAGGTCGACCTCGAGGCCCGGATGCCCGGTTTTCAGCAACTGGGCGATCAGCTCGGTCTGACGCAGCGCCAACGGTGACCCACGGGTGGCCAGGCGGAGTGGTCCCATCAGGCGGCGGGTCCCATGAACGAGACCCTTACAGGTCGAAGAGGATGCGCAGCGCCTCGACCAGGCGCTCCCCGCGCGGGGTGCCCGCGGTCTCCTTCAAGAGCATGGTGGGCTCGTGCAGCATTTTGGCCATGGCGGCGCGCGTCGCCACGTCCACCTGCTCCCACTCGCTCTCGCTCAGGTCGGCCAACTGGGCCCGATGGCGCTCGAGCTCGCTCACCCGCAACGACTCGAGCCGGGCCCGCAGGGAAGCGATCACCGGCGCCGCGCCACGCTGGCGGCTGGCGGTCCGGAACCGCTCCACCTCGTCGGCGATGATCGCCCGCGCCGCCACAGACTCCTCCTCGCGGTCTCCCAGCGCCCGGGTGACGGACGCACCGAGGGTGTCCATGTCGAGCAGGGTGACCGAGGGCAACGTCCCGACGACCGGATCGACGTTGCGCGGGACGCCCAGGTCGACCACCAGCATCGGTCCGGCGACCCCGGAGAAGTGTGCCGCACTGAGCACGTGGGATTCCGCGGCGACGGCGGACAGCACGACGTCGGCTTCGGCCAATTCGGCGTGGACCCCTTCGAGCGCCCCGATCCGCAGCTTCGGCCCGCACGCGGCATCACTCACGAGCTCTTGGGCCCGGGCCAGGGAACGGCTGACCACCACGATGCTCCGCGGCGCGGCTGCGTCGGGAATGTCGCAAAGCGCCCGCGAGACACCGAGACCCATTTCACCGGCCCCGACCACGACGACCCGCTTGTCCCGCAGCCCCCAGCCGTCTTCACCCCGGGCCACCGTCACGGCGGCGTGGGCGAACGAGGTGGTCCCCCGCGCGATGCCGGTCTCGGTGCGGACGCGCTTCCCCGTCTGCAAGGCATGTTGGAACAGCGCCGAAAGGACCGGCCCGCAGACGCCTTCTTCCCGGGCGTGCTCGAAGGCCCGGCGGACCTGACCGACCACCTCGCTCTCGCCGAGCACGGTCGACTCGAGCCCCGCCGTGACCGAGAAGAGGTGGGAGGTGACGTCGTCGTCGAAGCGAACGGTGGCCCGCACCGCCAACTCCTCGGTGGAGACGCCGGAGTGCTCGGAGAGAACCTCGTAGACCTCGGCCACCGCATCGTGGAAGCGGTCCACGACCGAATAGACCTCGGTGCGCAGGCAGGTCGAAAGGACAACGGTCTCCTGCAGGTTGCGGCGGTGGCTCAGCGCCGCCAGGACCTTGTGCAGATCAGCGTCGCCGACCGCCACCGCCTCGAGAAGAGGAAGGGGGGCCTGCTTGTGCTGTAGTCCTATGACGACGACGGACACGCTGATCCCTCCTGGGTCGGGGCTCCAGCATGCCGGTACCCGGGTATGGGGTGCCAGTCACGCAGGTCAGGCCAGGTCGGAAGGTGCGGAGAGGCCCACCGATCTGATCAACGGTACCCGGTCGCCGTCGCTGTCGACGCGCTGGGTGGGCTCGTCCAATCGGGAACGGTAAAAGCCCAGGACCTGGAGCTCGATGGACAGGTCGACGTAGCGCAGGTGCACGTGGGGGGGCACGGTGAGCACGCGGGGGGCGAAGTTCAGCAGAGAGGTCACGCCGACCGCCACCAGCAGGTTGGCAACCTCCTGGGCGGCCCACCCAGGGGTGGTGATGACCCCGATGGCCGGCCGCTCCGTCGAGCGCAGGGTGGCGATCTCGTCCATATGACGCACCCGTAAACCCTTTATCTCTTCCCCGATGACCGCGGGGTCGACGTCGAATAGGGCGGTGACCTTGAACCCGCGGGAGGCGAACCCCTCCGAGTTGGTCAGGGCGCGCCCGAGGTTGCCGATGCCGACGACGGCGATCGTCCAGTTCCTGTCGGCCCCGAGGGCGTGCTCAATCTGGTCGATGAGGTAAGCCGGATCGTAGCCGGAGCCCCGGGTGCCGAACGATCCGAGGAGGGACAGGTCCTTGCGCACCTTGGCCGCATTGACGGCGGCCAGCGAAGCCAGCTGCTCCGAGGAGACGGTGGCCACATTGGTGCGTACCAGTTCGGCCAGGATCCTTTGGTAGACCGGCAACCGCACGACCGTGGCCTCGGGAATCCGTCGTGCCGATGGATGAGACGGAGCCGCCACGGAAATCGATGGTACCGAGCAGCCTTGGCTTCACACCAAACGTAACTCGCCTACCAGGTCAGCACCATCATCTGGCCGGCCACCACGGCGAGTGCGCGCGCGGCGGGCGCCTCACCGGCCACCACGGCGAGGTGCCCGTTGGCATCGAAGAGGAGACCGAGCTCGCCGGGCTCGAGCGCGGCGAAGGTCTCGACCCGGCGGACGGTCCGGCCCGGGAGCGGATCCGGGACGTCGATGTCGACATCGACGGTCCCGCGGCGGGGCAGCTCGGCCATTTGGGCGTCGACCGCGGTCGCCGCCAGCTGGATGTTGCCGAAGTGGTCGATCCAGAGAACCTCCGCCCGTAGGCAGCGACGCCCGTCGCTCTTGCGCCCCTGTTCGACGACCCCACCGGGGAGGCGGACCAACGACAGCGGGTCGATCGGGTCGCCCAACTCCTCGGGTGCCACCCCGCCACAGAGAGCCGCCGCGGCAGGGGCGAAGAGGTCGCGCCCGTCGAAGCTGCGGCCACGGTGGGCCACCTCGGCGGGGCGATGGAGGTCGAACGCCCGGGCGATCGGCGCCTCTCCGACCTGTTCCGCCGCCGAGATCAGAAGCCCGTTGTCGGGGCCGACGAAGTAGGTCGGTCCGTCGCCGCGAGGCGCTACGGGCACGCAGAGGCCACGCCGCTCCGAGCCCACCCCGGGATCGACCACCGCCAGGACGACACCCGGACCCAGATGCGGTGAGGCGCGCACCAGCGTGTGGGAGCCCGCCCGCACATCGAAGGCCGGAACGTGATGGGTCAGATCGATGACGGTCAGGCCGGGGGACGCCGCTGCCAGGACGGCATGGACCACGCCGACGAACTCATCATCCGTTCCATAGTCGGAGAGGAAGAAGACGGTCATCCGCTCAGCGATGCAGCGCGCGCGACCGTTCCGTGGCCGCCGCCACCGCCTCCATGAACGCCGAGCGCACGGCTCGTGCCTCGAGCGCCCTGACGCCGGCCGCCGTGGTGCCCGCCGGCGACGTCACCGCGGCCCGCAGCACCGCGGGCTCCTCGCCGCTCTCGGCCAGGAGCGTCGCCGACCCGCGCATGGTCTCGACCACCAGTGTCCGGCTCACGTCGCGGGTCAGCCCCATCTGCACCCCGGCGTCGATGAGTGCCTCGGCCACCAAGAAGAAGTACGCCGGGCCCGAGCCGGAGAGGCCGGTCACCGGGTCCAACAGACGCTCGGGTAGCCGGACCACAGTCCCCACCGCGCCCATGACCTCCTCGGCCCAGGCCAGGTCGGCCGAGGTGGCGTGCGATCCCCCCGAAAGAGCAGTGACGCCGGACCGGACGAGGGCGGGCGTATTGGGCATGGCCCGCACGACCGTGGGCTGCCCGCCCAGAGCGGTCTCCAGGCGCAGGCTGGGAATTCCGGCCACGATGGACAACAGGCGCCTCACCCCGACGGCCCCGAGGACCCGGCAGACCCCTTCGGCCACGTCCGGCTTGACGGCGAGCACGGTCCCGGCGCGGCCATCGGCGGCGTCGGGGGGTTCGGGCGCGTCGACCACCCGCACGCCCGGGAACTCAGCCGTCAGCTCGTGGCGGCGTGGCGCCGACGTCTCGGCCACCGCCACCTCCCCGGGCGCCACCCACCCCGAAAGGAGGAGCCCGCCCAACAGGGCGCTGCCCATCTTGCCGCCGCCGACGATGAGCAGGGTGTGCGCCATAGGCGGAGGTTACCGGTGCTTGCGGGCCTTCACCGGCGGGGCCGGCGGCGGTACATGGTCGGGTGGGCCAGGGTCATGGCCGTCGGGAAGTGATCATCGACGTAGAGCACCGATGAGCCCGCGATCCGGTCCAGCTCGTCATCGTCGATCAGGGCGGCCGGGACCTTGCCCACCAGGTAGACCGCATCTTCGGGGCCGAGGCTGAACCACATGCCGTACAGGTTGGCGTTGCAGCGCATGAGGTAGGCCAGCGTTTCCGCCACGTTCTCCTCGGGCGCCGGCATGAACTGGGTCTCGTGGTGCAGGGTGCGCTGGCGCAGGGTCAGCCACAGGGTGATGAAGTCCTTCTCCTCCCCCTTGAAGCGGAGGTACCAGCGTTGCGATGCCGTACGGTCGGTGACCTCCTGACGCTCCGCCGCCACCAAGAGGCCTCCGCCGGACAGCTCTCGCTCCACCCAGGCGTCGATACAGCTGACTGCGGCCGCCATCTCGTCGTCGGCGGGCAGATCGACGATCGGCACGGAGCGTCCCTCCCGTTCAGCGGCACTCGACGAGATGGGCCGAGGCCAACTCGTCGTGCAAGTCGAGCAGCGCACCCGCGGCGGCGCGCCAGGTGTAGCGCCGGGCCCGCAGTACCGACGCAGTGGAGAGCCGCTCGGCGGCCAGCGGCTCATCGAAGACGCGTCGTACGGCGGCGGCATAGCGGGAAGGCGTCGGGTCCTCGACCAGATACCCCGTGCGCCCGTGATCGACCAGGGTCGTCAGCCCCCCGACGGCGGATGCGACGACCGGGGTGCCGCAGGCCGCGGACTCCAGCGCCACCAGGCCGAACGACTCGGAGCGGCTGGGAACGATGCACACATCGGCGGCCCGGTAGTACGAGGAGAGGAGCTCGTGCGGCTGTGGATCGATGTGGTGGACGCGGTCGGACACCCCGCGGGCGTCGGCCAGATCCACCAGACCCTGGACCGACTTCTCCCCATGGGGGCCGCTGGGGCCCCCGACGATCACCAGGTGATACGGACCCCCGCGCGAGGTGCTGAGCTCGGCCAGCGTCTCGACGGCGGCATCGGCGCACTTGAGCGGCTGGATCCGCCCGACGAAAAGAAGAAGACGCCCATTTTGCGGGAGCCCGAGGGCCTGGCGGGCCTGGGGACGGTGGCCCGGGCCGAAGAAGGCGTGGTCGACCCCGGGGGGAACGATGCGGATACGGCCCGGGTCGGCGCCATAGAGCGAGACGATCTGCTCGGCCTCCACGCTGCACGACGCCAGCACGGCGTCCGAGCAGGCGATGATCGACGCCTCGGCCTCGGCCCGCCGGTGGGGCATGTCGGCCTCGACCTCTTCGGGCATCGACTCGGCCTTGACCCGATCCAGGGTGTGGAAGGTACAGACGAGCGGAAGGTTCAGCTCGTGCTTGATGACGTGGCCGGAAAGGCCGGAGAGCCAGTAATTGGCGTGCACCGAGGTGAAGGGGCCGTCCCCGTCGTCGACCAGGCTGAACCCGCCCGCCGCGGTCATGCGAGCCAGCACGCCCTCGGTGAACTCGTCGACCACGGCCGGGAGCACCTCTTTGGGGAGGGGGGCCAGGGGGCCGGCGGGAACGTGGTGGACCCGGAGCCCCGGCTCCACCTCGACCACCGCGGGGAGATCGGGGGACCAGGCCCGGGTGAAGACGTCACAGGCAGCGCCCGAACGGGCCAAGGCTGCGGTGAGCTCGCGCACATAGACGTTCATGCCGCCGCCGTCCCCGGTCCCGGGCTGGGCGAGGGGAGAGGTATGGAGGGAGAGGACAGCGAGCCGACGCATGGCGACCAGAGCCTACCGGTGGGCGGCGTTTCTCCTGCGCTGATGGTTCGTGGGGAACCGGACCGGCCGGACGGCAGTGGATCAGCTCAAGGAGCGGAGCGGCGGGGCCTCGGGCACGGGTTCGTGCGCCAGTTCGTGGTGATGGTCGTGCCCGTGCTCGTGCCCGTGCTCGTTCTCGTAGTCCCGACGGAAGGAGAGGTAGATGCGGACGAGGGCTTGCTTCTGGTCCTCGCTCAGGGTCTGATCCGCCAGGATCAACCTGCTGAGGTCCGGCGTGCCGTCCGGCGGCTCGAGTATCCCGGCCTGCACGTAGAGCGTCTCGGCCGAAATGCGCAGCGCCTTGGCGATCTGCTGGAGGATCTCCGCCGACGGCCGCCGCAGCCCGCGCTCGATCTGGCTCAGATACGGATTGGAGATCCCGGCGAGCTCGGACAGTCGTCGCAGGGAGAGGCGGGCGGTCCCCCGCTGCTCGCGGATGAACGAGCCCAGATCTCGCCAGCGATCCTTGGGATCCGTGCTCACTTTTGTAAGCGTAGTGCTCGGCCCTCTGACCCCGGGGTCCAAAAACGACCGGGTTGTGATCTGCATCGTTCGGGTAACGTCACATTTGACCAAGGAAACCCCACATACACAGGAGCAACCACCCCCATGGCTGAGTACACCCTTCCCGATCTGCCCTACGACTACGCCGCACTCGAGCCCCACGTGTCGGCGGAGATCATGCAACTCCACCACGACAAGCACCACGCCGCCTACGTGACCGGCGCCAACCAGACGTTGGAGAAGTTGGAGGCCGCCCGGGACAAGGACGACTTCGGCACGATCGTCGGCCTGGAGAAGACCCTGGCCTTCCACATCTCGGGTCACGTGCTCCACTCGATCTTCTGGAAGAACCAGAGCCCGGACGGCGGCGACAAGCCCGACGGCGCGCTCGGCACGGCGATCGACGAGAACTTCGGCTCCTTCGACAAGTTCAAGGCCCACTTCACCCAGGCCACCTCCACCATCCAGGGCTCGGGCTGGGGCACGTTGGCGTACGAGCCACTGGCCGGCCGCTTGATCATCGAGCAGGTCTACGACCACCAGAGCAGCGTCGGGCAGAGCTCAGTGCCGCTCCTGGTCTTCGACGCCTGGGAACACGCCTTCTACCTGCAGTACAAGAACGTCAAGGCCGACTTCTTCGCCGCCCTGTGGAACGTCGTCAACTGGCCTGACGTGGCGGCACGGCTGACGGCGGCCAAGAAGCTCAGTATTTAGGAGCACTCCAGGCACGTGCGCCGGGTGGGGTCGGCGGCCAGGTCGGCGCCGTCGATTCCCGCCCCGCAGCCCTCGCAGGTGGCATAGGTTCCGGCGCTCAGGCGCTCGAGGGCGCGGTCGACGTCATCGAGCACCTGGGCCGACTGCGCCAATTCGGATTCGTACCGCTCTTCCACGGGGGCAGAGTACCGCCATTGCGACCCGCGCCAGCTGGACCCCGGCCTCCTACACGCTGTAGACCGCCCGTGTCCGGAACCGCAATGGACGTTCCATCAGCTCCTCCTGGTAATGGGCGGTCCACCCGGCGATTCGGGCCACGGTGAAGATGGTGCGACCGGCATCGGGCGGCATACCCGTCCCCCAGCTGAGGGCGGCCAGGGCCAGATCGCAGTTCGGTTGCGGCACCCCGTCGGCCGCGGCCCGCTCGAGAATCTCGAGGAAGAGCCGGCGCCGCTCCTCGCTGAGCAGCGGACTGGCCAGGTCCCACAGCGCCACGAACCTGGGGTCGCCCTCTTTGTAGACCTTGTGCCCGAACCCGGGGAGGTTCTCGTGCCGGTGCAAGATGTCGTTGAGGGCGCGTGATGCGCCATCACGCTCGACCTTGACCAGCAGCTCGTAGGCGCCCTGGCTCGCCGCCCCGTGCAGCGGGCCTGCCAGCGTGGCCAATCCGGCCAGGAGCGCGTCGTACAGATCCGCCCGGGTGCAGGCCGCCACCCGTACCGCCAAGGTGGAGGCGGCGAGCTCGTGATCGGCCATGAGGATCAGCGCCGCGTTGAGGGCGGCGGCCCACTCGACGGCGTCATGACTGGTCGACCGTTGGACTGCCCGGCCAGCCAAACGCTCGGCTAGGCGCATGGCGATGGAGAGTCGGGGACCTCCGCTTCCTTGTGGACCGGGCACCACGTCGGTGAGAGCGGCGATCACCCGGCGGGCGTCACGGGTGACGGCGGCAGGGCTCAGGTCGGCCCGGGAGGGGTCGGTGGCCCCGCACATGACCAGCGCCCACCGCATGCGGTCGGGGACCTCGACCAATGGGCATTCCCCCAACTCAGGAGCCGTCCAATCCCCTTCCGCCCCGGTTCCCCACAGGAGCCCGGCGACCTCCTCGAAGGTCATCCGGGACGCCAACTCGGTGGCCGGTTGACCCCTGTAGAAGGGACCGCCGAGGCGGAGCTGGGTGACGCCGGTCGTGATGGTGGCCAGTCCGGTCTCGGCCGGCTCCCCCCGCCGGCGGCGCCGGGCCAGCTGCTCGATGTCGGCCAGGGCGAACAGGCTCCGGCGTCCATCCGGCTCGGGGTGTGAGGCGAGCAGCCCCCGGCTCACGTAGGCGTAGAGCGTCGAGACCTTGACGCCCAAACGCCGTGCGGCCTCCTCGCTCTGCAGCATCCGTTCCATGGCCACCGACCATACATTGATTGAATCAACATTTACAAGCAATGTTGATGGTCGTCATAGTGGAAGCATGGAAACCATCGTGCGAGACCTCATGACCTCACCGCCTGTCACCTGCGCCAGCACGGACTCGCTCGCCGCGGCTGCACACGCCATGGCCGCCGCCGACATCGGCTCGATAGTGGTGACCGACCGCGGCAAGGTGGCCGGCATCCTGACCGAGCGTGACCTCCTCCGGGCCGCCGCGGCCACGGCGGCTCCCGAGCACGAGGAGGTGGGACTGTGGATGACGGCGCACCCCGACGTGCTCAGCCCCGACGAGAAGGTGGATGCGGCGTGGGCCAGCCTGACGGCGCATCACTATCGGCACCTGCCCGTTGTCGAGGCGGACCGGTTGATCGGCGTGGTCTCGCTGCGCGACCTCATGGGCCTGGCCCGTATCCGCCCGGCGGCGGAGAGCAGAACCGACGTGCCGGCCGGTCTCGAAGGGGTCGTGGTGGCGGAAACCACGGTGGGCGACGTCCGGGGCCAGGAGGGCTTCTTCCACTACCGGGAGTACTCCGCAGTCGACCTGGCCGAGCAGCGCTCGCTCGAAGATGTCTGGCACCTCCTCTTCAACGGTGAGCTTCCGGATGCTGCCGCCTCTGCTTCCTTTGCCTCGGAGGTGCGGGCTCGCCGCAACCTGCCACCCGGTCTCGCCGCGCTCCTCCCCGCCCTGGCGGCCCAGGGCACCCCGCTTGATGTGCTGCGCAGCGCCGTCTCGGTCCTCGGGGCCGAGCTGGGCTGGCGCCCGACCCACGACATCAGCGCCGACGAGCTCTACGACCAGGCGCTCGGACTGTGTGCGGTCGTGCCCACCATCCTGGCGTCCGCCTACCGGCTGCGGAAGGGCCTCGACGTGGTGGCACCCCGGGCCGACCTGGACTTCGCCGCCAATTATCTGCACATGCTCACCGGCCAGATGCCGAGCGCGGCACATGCCCGGGCGATCGAGCAGTACATGATCCTGACGATCGACCACGGCTTCAACGCGTCGACCTTCACCGCCAGGGTCATCACCTCGACCGGCGCCGATCTGGCCGCCGCCATCGTCGGCGCCATCGGCGCGCTTTCCGGTCCCCTCCATGGCGGCGCGCCGAGCCGGGCCCTCGACATGCTCGACGCCATCGGCACGGCAGACCGGGCCGAGGCCTATATTCGCCGGGCCGTCGAGGACGGCGAACGGATCATGGGCTTCGGGCATCGCGTCTACAAGACGGACGACCCGCGCTCGCTCCTGCTGCGGGGGGTGACCGAGCGGCTGGGTGGACCGCTGGTCGCCTTCTCCCAGGAAGTCGAGCGGACGACGGTCGAGGTCCTGGCCGAGCTGAAGCCGGGCCGCCAGCTCTACACCAACGTCGAGTTCTATGCCGGGGTGGTGATGCACACCTGCGGAATCCCGCGTGAGATGTTCACCCCCACCTTCGCCGCCGGCCGGACGATCGGCTGGAGCACCCACGTCATGGAGCAGGCATCGCACAATCGTCTGATCCGCCCGGCCGCCCGCTACGTCGGTCCACCCCCGCCGCAGCCGGTTCCCCACGCTTCTTAGGCGAACCACGTCGCACCCGGGAGGAGCCCCCGGTCGGTCGCCTGATGAAATATGACTAACATGCTCTGCATTAGGTGAAAAGCGTGAAGCCTCAGGCAGGGTGAACGATGAGTCAGACCGATGCAACCTCCAAGGGGTCCGGAAAAGGGGACGCCCTCTTCTCGTTTCCCAACCCGGTCAATGAAGTCTCGGCCCGGCTGGTGGCCGCCGGAGTCGTGGTGATGTGCGTGCTGACCATCGCATGCAACCTCAAATGGGCTACCGCCGTCATCGCCTACGGATTCGTGGCGCGCGTCCTGACCGGGCCCACCCTGAGCCCGTTGGGCCAGTTGATGACTCGGGTCGTCACGCCTCGCCTGCCTCTGGCGGCACGTTCAGTGGCCGGACCCCCGAAGCGCTTTGCCCAGGGCATCGGCGTGGCCTTCTCGGTCGCGGCGCTCGTCTTGACCATCCTCGGGTTCTGGGGCGCCGCCCAAATCGTGCTCGGTCTCCTCGCCACTGCCGCTCTCCTCGAGTCTGCCTTCGGCCTGTGCCTCGGATGCAAGGCCTTCGCCGTGCTCATGCGGTTCGGCGTGGTGCCCGAAGAGGTCTGCGAGAGGTGCAACAACATCTGGGCGGGCTCCGCCACCGCCTAGAGGTCAGGACGACGCGCCCCACATGGTGACAACCTCGCGCTGGTAACGCGGCTCCCATACGTACTGGCACAGCACCCGGACCGGCGGGGGCGGAATCATGAGCACGGCGCTGCGCTCGACCGGGTCGGCGCCATCGAAAATCCAGGGGAAGAACTTGGCGGAGCCCCGCATCCCCACCGCTTTGGCCGTGTCCTTGCCGAAGGATTCGAACTCGTCGACGCTCAGCGCGGCGTCGATGACGGGAAAACAGCGTTGCTCCTCGTCCCACAGGTGTGACGCCAGCCGCGCGTCCAGGGCGTCGATCCCGTCCGCCAGCTCAGCGCCCGCCAGCTCATCAGGCCCCTGCGCATAGGACCGAAGCCTGGACGCAGTGAGGAGGAACGCGATTTTGCCAGAACTTAGAAATGCCTAGAAACGGGGATTGAGCAGTGTGCCTCTTGACATTTATGTGAGTGATCACTAACTTAGGTGGCGATGGTACCGATCCGACAGAGCGCAGAGGCACGGCGAGCGTCCGTGTTGAACGCCGCCATCGTCGAGTTCGCCCGTTCGGGCTACGCCGGCACCTCCACCGAGGCCATCGCCGCCCGGGCCGGGATTTCGCAGCCCTATCTCTTCCGTCTCTTCGGAACGAAGAAGGAACTGTTCATCGCCACCTACAGCATGGTGACCTCCCGGATCGAAGAGGCATTCGCGGCCATCACCAGCGAACTCGAAGGCGAAGAGGCCATAGTGGCCATGGGCATGGCCTACCTCGAGCTGCTGCAGGACCCCGATCTCCTGCAGGTGCAACTCCACGGCTTCGTCGCCGCCGCCGCCGATCCCGATATCGCGTCGGCCTGCCAGGACACCTTCCGGCGCCTGTGGCATCTGGTCGATGCCGCGACCCACGCTGAACCCGCGGTCATGCGGGAGTTCTTCGCCCAGGGCATGCTGTGCAACGTCTTGGCGGCGATCGACCTGCGCTCGGTCGAGGAGCCTTGGGCCCAGTCGTTCTTCGACGGGGAAGAGGCGAAGCACGAGGCGGTGTTGGCCATGAAGGGGGCCCGCTCCGAGGCCACGCCGCAGACCCGCACCGCCACGGCGTAGGGACAACAGGCGCATGCTGACTTTTCTCGCCGTAGACCTTTCGCCAGCGAAGTTAGTAACTAATCACAATCTTGCCGACCTATCACTACTCCCCACGAGTGACTAAGGAGCCATCATGACCACAGCCGTGGAGACCCACGCCCAGCCCCACGCGACGCCGAAGAGGACCAGGGTGCCCGGCGGTGCGGCGTGGGCCGTGATCATCACCGGCCTGGCCCTCTTCATGGCCTCTCTCGACAATCTGGTCGTCACGACGGCGCTGCCGGTGATCCGGGTTCATCTCCACGCGGGGCTGTCCGGTCTCGAATGGACGGTCAACGCCTACACGCTGACCTTCGCCGTCCTGCTGTTGAGCGCGGCAGCCATGGGGGAACGGTTCGGTCGGAGGCGGGTCTTCACCATCGGCATCGCCGTCTTCACGGTCGCGTCGGCCGTCGCTGCGCTCGCACCGTCCATCGGCGTCCTCATAGCCGCCCGTGCCGTCCAAGGAGCGGGCGGAGCGATGGTCATGCCCTTGTCGTTGACCCTCCTCAGCGCAGCCGTCTCCCCGCAGCGGCGCAATGCCGCACTTGGAATCTGGGGGGCCCTCGGCGGCGCCGCCGTGGCCATCGGGCCGCTCGTGGGAGGAGCCATCACCACGGGGTGGGCCTGGCAGTACATCTTCTGGCTCAACGTGCCGATCGGGATCGTCTTGACCGCCTTGGCATGGTGGAAGCTCGCCGAATCCCGCGGCAAAGCACCGCGACTGGACCTGCGGGGTGCCGTCCTTGTCAGTGTCGGTCTCTTTGGCGTGGTCTTCGGCCTGGTCGAGGGGAACCCGCACGGCTGGACCAGTACCGAAGTACTGGCGTCGTTCGCGCTCGGCGTCATAGGGCTGGCCGCGTTCGCATGGTGGGAACTTCGAACGTCCGACCCCATGTTGCCGCTCCGCCTGTTCCGGAACCGCGCCTTCGCGGCGGTGAATGTGACCGCCATGCTCTTCAGCTTCGGAATGTTCGGGTCCGTCTTCTTTCTCTCGCAGTTCCTCCAGACCGTTCAGGGCTACTCACCCCTCGGTGCGGGTCTCCGCATCCTGCCGTGGACCGGCATCATCATGGTCTTCGCACCGGTTGTCGGGAATCTGGTCGAGCGTTGGGGCGGCAAGCGATTGGTGGTGACCGGCCTCGCTCTCCAAGCGGTCGGGTTGCTGTGGCTGGGGCTGTTGCTGACCCCCGGCACGCCGTACCTCGACATGGTTCCGGCGTTCGTGTTGGCCGGGCTCGGCATGACTCTGTTCTTCGTACCGCTGGCCTCGCTCGTCCTGGGCTCGGTGCCCTCCTCGCTCGAGGGTGTTGCCTCGGGGACCAACAGCGCCTTTCGTGAGGTCGGCGGAGTGTTCGGTATCGCCGTCCTCGGAGCCGTGTTCTCCTCGTCGGGCGGATACGCCTCGGCACAGGACTACGTAAACGGCCTGAAGCCGGCGCTGCTGGTCGGCGCGGCCGCCGTCCTCCTCGGCACGGTGACGGCTCTTTTGGTGCCGGCTCTGCGTCGTGCCCGGACGGGAGGCGTCGCCCAGGACGTGCGTCCCGTGGACCCATCTGACCCTCAGGATGAGACCTCGACGAGGAGAGATCTGATCACATCGCCCCTGGGATCGGCGGCGTAATGGCCGCCTTCGGAAATTGTGCACTCATTGGGGACTGATTGGGCCTAGGGGTCCTACCGTGTGTGAATGACCGTCCGAGGAAGTATCGACCAGCTGATGGCACAGCCTGCGGTCGACGATCTCGAGTACCCGACCGACCAGAGGATGGTGGCGACCCTGGTCCTCGGTCTCAAACTGCTCGCTGATTCGATCGACGACATCCACGCTCGTCTCGCCCAAACGACGCGGCCGCCCGAAGTGGTGGATGACAACGCGATCCCCCTCGAGATGCACGACATCACCGCGGAGATTCGCGACATCAGCGAGCAGGTCGGAAAACTGGCGAAAATCATCAAGAAGGCCGCGAAGGACAAGTAGCTCTCCGTGCTCGCTGGAACCAGAGACCCGCCATTGGACTCCTCAACGTGTCGCGAGGGAGGGCTCGGATAGCCGGTGTCCTGCTACGAGAGTGACCTGGCGCGACGCGTCGTGGCGTTAGCCGATGCCGACGATGGGCGCGTTGAGCGGTGTCCCGCCCTCAGAGCCGTAGAAGGCGGCATCGCCGAAGGAGAAGATCCCGCCGTCCGACCCGACCAGCCAGTAACCCTTGCCGGTCGGGGTGGCCGCGATGCCGGCGATGGGCTTGTTGAGCGGGGTCCCGCCCTCAGAGCCGTAGAAGACGGCATTGCCGAAGGTGAAGACACCTCCATCGGAGGCCACCAGCCAGTAGCCACCGCCATTGGGGGTGGAGGCGATGCCGACGATGGGCTTGTTGAGCGGGGTCCCGCCCTCAGAGCCGTAGTAGACGGCATTGCCGAAGGAGAAGATCCCGCCGTCCGACGCGACCAGCCAGTAGCCACCACCATTGGGGGTGGAGGCGATGCCGACGATGGGCTTGTTGAGCGGTGTCCCGCCCTCAGAGCCGTAGAAGGCGGCGTTGCCGAAGGAGAAGACGCCTCCATCGGAGGCCACCAGCCAGTAGCCACCACCATTGGGGGTGGAGGCGATGCCGACGATGGGCTTGTTGAGCGGTGTCCCGCCCTCAGAACCGTAGAAGGCGGCGTTGCCGAAGCTGAAGACGCCTCCATCGGAGGCCACCAGCCAGTAGCCACCGCCATTGGGGGTGGAGGCGGTGCCGACGATCGGCGCGTTGAGATGGGTCCCTCCCTCTGAGCCATAGAAGACGGAGTTACCGAAGTTAAAGATTCCGCCATCGGAAGCGACCAACGAATAGCCAGTAGTCGGTGTCGAGGTTGGCGTCGGCGTGGGGGTTGGGGCAGGCGGATTCACCACCGATGAAGCTCCGAAGACTGTGCCCGTGAGTTGGGCCAGAGTCGGGGAACTGGTGGAGTTGAGGGTCGCAGTCGCGCAAGGCGGCGGTCCGCTGGAGAAGGTGGGGGTGGGCGATACTGCCTGCCACGCTCCGGCTCCCCCAGCAGCCGAATTGAACCATTCCAAGCTGTTACCCCCGCCAAGGTTGCAGTCGGCGATGGTGAGGGAGGTGAAGGTGTTGCCCACCGACAAACCGACGTCGAAATACTGCCCGGTCGAGGAGAAGGTCGGCGCGGCAACCGGGTCCGAGCCGTACTGGGCAACTGTGAGGGCTCCGACACCGCTGCCGCTGGCCGTCGTGTTGTCATTGGTCGCGGTAGCCGTCCCGGTCGAACTGGACGACGTCCCACCTTGTGAACTGGTGGAGCCCGTAGGAGCAGCCGGAGGAGTTGGCGCAGGAGTTCCGCCACCGGAGCCAGTCACCGTGAGCGAGAAGGTCCACGTGCCGCTGTCGGAGTTCGAGTCAGCATCGGTACCGGTGACCGTGTACGTGGCGGCGCTCAAGCTGTTAATCGTCGTCACCGCGCCACTCGAGGAGACGAGGACTGTCCCGGAATACGTCGACGGGCGTTTCGGCATAACTCACGGCGCCGTTGCCAACTGTCACCAGCTGGTTGGTGTAGGCCCTCGATGCCGCGGTCGCCACCGTGTCTCGTGGTGGGAGCGGACTGGGTGATCGTGACTGCGGTCACCGTGAGCGAGAAGGTCCAGGTTCCTTGCGTGTCGCCGCTCGAGTCAGCATCGGTGCCGCTGACCGTGTACGGGCCCACGGGCAGGGGCCGCTCGTCTCACGTGCGCCGCTAGAGGTCACCAAGACTGGGTGTATGCCCCCGACAGGTCTCGGTATAGACCGTCGAGGCCGGAGACGTCACGAGCTGGTTGTGGTAAGCGCTCGATGCCGTCGTCGTTACCGTGCCCGAGGTGGGTGCGGACTGGGCGATAGGGACCGGCGTCACGTAGAGAGAGAAGGTCCAGCTGCCGTTGTCGGCTGCTCGCGTCAGAGTCGGTACCGGTGACCTGTACGTGCCCACGGACAGGGCGCCGCTCGTGCTCACTGCGCCGCTAGAGGACACGTCAAGACCTGGGTGTACGCCCCCGACGAGGTCTCGACGTAGCTCGCGGCGGCCGGAGACGTCACGAGCTGGCTGTGGAAGCCGCTCGATGCCGTAGTCGTTACGGTGCCCGAGGTCGGCGCGCTCTGGGCGATAGTGGCCGCGCCCGCTGGGCCCTCGACAAAGCCAACAAAGGCGAACGTGGCTGTTAGGGCTGAAACGATACCCAAGGCAACTCTGCGGCTCCAACGGCTATGCATGGTGAGATCTCCTATCCAGAACGCGGCGCACACGCTCGTTCTGTGGACTCACCTAGAAACCCGCTTCTAGTCAAACCTGGAAGCCAAATGAGTGATGCTACTAGCGAAGCGACATCTAAACACACGTCTCATCAATCTGTAGCACATTTCCGAAATAATCTTTAATAAATCCTCGAAAGAACTAGACCTCCAACCGCGAAGTCCTCCGAGGTACCCACGCCCGTGAGCTGGATAAACCGGAGGGTCACCCGGGTGTCGATCCCGGCTCCATTGGACTAACAATTCCGACGAAGTAGCGTCGCTCCATTCGCCTCACAACGTCATACAACTGCAGATGCAACGCGTACCCTTCGCAAAACCACGCAATAGGAGAGGGCCGGCGATGGATCGTTGCGCAGAGTCACGGGAGCAAATCGAAAGGGGCGAATTGAAAGACGGTGAAGTGGCGAATGATCCAATGTCGTAGGTAGCGTCACTTGACTCTCTCGCTACGACTGGTTCGCTTCTCGGCATGTCAGCTTTTAACTGATGAGGATGCCGTCGCGAACGGGAGAATCTTGTGAACCAAAGGCTCGGCCTGGTCCGTCGTCGCCGTGCCGGCCGCCCACCCTGCTACATCCGTGAGCGAGAAGTCCAGCTTTTTCAACTCGCCGAAAAACGCTCCCACAGCGGCATCGAGCCTTTCCTCCCGTCAGGCCAAACTGGCAGTAGCCGGTTGTCCAAGGCTTGGTCGGTCGCCACGGTCGTGGCCTTGTTGGCTTGCGGCTCGCGTTTGGAGCGCTCCGGCCCGTAAGGCGTGGACCGCCAGCCCTCGGCCCGTCAGCGAAGTCGGGGGATCGGAATACGCCGGCGCGGCGGACCGAGTTGGATCGGGGTGAGCGACGAGGACTCGGTGACGCTGTCCCCGTCAGCGGTGATGCACGCAACTTCGGGGCCAATGTTGCCTTCGAAGCCGAGCGTCAACGTGTACGAACCGGCCGGCGTTCCCTGCGGCACGATCAAGGCCCGTGTCTGATCCGTCGACCACAGGATCGTGATTCCGGTGAACGGTCGGGCCCCGGCGTATGGCTGGAGCAGCGTCCACTGCCACATCCGACGCCACGGCAGCGGCTCGGGAGAGTCGAGCAGCAGGGCCAGGACGACGGTGTCGTTTTCGGAGGTGAAGACCGACAGTTCGGTGTCGGGCGGCGCCGGCACGTGGTTGGCGCTGATCAGCTCGGGCCGGCCGAGCGCGGTGATCAGTCCGTCGAAGGTTGTGGCCGAGGCAGCAGCCAACTCCTGCCAGGCCTGCTCGGTTACCGTACGCTGCGCGGCCAAGGCCTGCTCGCCGTCTCCTGTGGTGGGGTCGGCCGGCGCCGCGGCCTGCCGCACGTCGTAGAGCGGATTGAACCGACCCAGGACGGCGGCCAAGGTCTGACGCTCGTTCAGATAGTTCGCTTGGTCCGTGGCCCGCTTCGCTTCGGTCGCTGAGGCAGTGAGCCACGCCTGGGCGTCCGTTGCGGCTGCGTAACGCCTGACCGGAGTGGCGGCCGTGCCCAAAGCCTGGGCTACCACATTCGCCACCTGATCGGAGAAGGTTTCATAGCGGGAGGTGGCGAACTGCACGCGCTGCAGCGAGGTGAGCGCATCTTCTCCGGCCAGAAAGTCCTTGAGGGCCTTCAGTGTGCCGATGGCGTCGCTCGCATCGAAAATGCCCGTAAGCCCACCAGTGCCGACGTACGTGGCAACGTCCCCGTACCCCCGCCCCGTCGGCAGTGGGCCAGCCACCACGTCGACCGTGTAACGGGTCTGGGGGGCCAAGGGGGCGAACCAGAGCTGGCGGGCTTGTGCGGCAGCGGCCATCTCCTCGAGCTCGTGGCGGAGGGCGGCCAGGACGGCTGGGCTCAGTGAGAGCGTGGCGCCGAGAGCGGACGGGGCGATGTGGAGCCCCGCGGCGTCGATGGCGGCGTCGAGCGCCGGCTTGGCGACTGAGTCGACCGTGATGGCGCTGCGCCGATCAAGTTGATGCTGTGCCGCCGCCACGGCGGTCGCCGTGATCGTCGGGGTGTCAGCCATACGGGCGCCCACCAACGACTGCAGCGTGGTGGTGGCAGAGTCATTCGTCGGAGTGGCGATCGTCTGGGGCGGCGTCAGGTTGACGGCGCGGCTGACGTTGGCGCTCTGGGGTGGGGCCGACGGCACGTGGATGTCGAAGGGCACCAGCAGCGTATGACGTTGATTTCGGTCGACGCAGCGCAAGTGCACGGCCGGGGTGAGCGGGTCCCCGGTGTAGTCGTACGGAGGGTCCTTCGTGAGGAAGGTGGCGTAGAGCGCGTTGACATAGGTCTCGTTGAATTCGACGTTGAGGTCATACCCGTAATAGGCGGCCGCGTCACCGTCACCGGGCCACGACCATTGCGTGTAGGTGGAGAGGTCGTCGAGCCGGCCGCCGTTCGGAAACGCCGAGGCCGGCGAGTTCGCCGCCAGGGCCAGGGGCGGCTCCGGTGGCTGGCGGTTGGGGTCGGTGAAATCGGCGCTGGTCGACGTGACGGGCTCGATCGTCGCCGTGCCGGGGCCGCTCGCCGTCTGCAGGTAGGCGAACTCGATCACCGGATCGCCGTCGGTCACCGGCTGATAGCTGACGTCCTGATTGCTATCGGGCTGGCCCGCCTCAATCCGGGTGACGACCTTCAAGGCATAGAAGCCGGGGGCCTGCGGCAGGATCGGCATCTCGAGGTCCGCCGTGCGCCAGGTCAGACCCATGAGGTAGACGGGCTCCGGCCCGACGGCGAGGTCGATCTCGCTGACCGACGCCGAGAAGCTGAGGGTGGAGAGCCCGGTGGAGTCAGGACCGCCGCCGCTTGGGCTCAACGGCTGCCCTCCCCTCGAGAGCTGGGGTGCCGTGTACTTGCCGGCCGTCCCCGCTACTCCGACCAGGCCGGTCAGCACGACCCGCGAGGGAAACGAGATCCTCACCGTCGTGCTGTGCGACGCGGCGAAACGCAACCCTTGAGCCAGCCCGGGGCCGGGCGTTGCCACGGTGGCCGCAGCGACACCCGCCCCGGCGTTGAACTGCAGCCCTTGGTCACTGAAGCTCGTCCCGAATGCTCCACCTGCGCCGCCCCACGACGCCGTGTAGTCCTCGCCCGGCAAGATCGTCGGGGCGGTCAATTTGAGGGCGGTGCCGGCCACGGGGGTGTGTTTGGTCGGATCGGGCGCCACCCAGGAGCCGATCAGCGGCAGTGGGGCCGACTCGCTCCATCCGCTCGCTGCATGGCGGCGTGGCGGCCACGACCTCCCATGAGCTGGTGCCCGAGTCGTACTGGTACAGCGCGACTTGCACGAGCGTATGTTCAATGCACCACTGCACCGCCGGTGCTTGGAGCGTGATATCGGACATGTCGTCGGCACCCAACGAGTTCGGCGTTTTGACGACGACCAGTTCGGTCGGCGGTGTCACCGGGTTTTCGAAACCCGCCTCGTCCCGTGTCGGGTGCGCGAAGTGCAACGCGAAGTGACTGTCTTGGGGGACCAGCGCGGCGTGCGCCAAGGCGGACGGGTCAAGGTCGGGCAGCACGACTGTCGGATCCAGCGACAGGTCGGTACTGGGGTATTTAGCCGCCCAGTAGCCCGACGGTGTGGCGTCGAGAATCCCTGACGACTGTTCGTCGTAGACGACGGTATCCGCCGGGTTGGCCGCGTTCACCGCGAGGCCGGGTCGATGAGCAAGCAGCTCGTAGTGGTCGCTGGCACCGTGGTCGATCAGGGTCGCTTCGACGGTGGAGAGGGCCAGCGGTGCCGGCGGGGGTGGTCCGTTGCCGCCCCACGACAGCGACACCGTGCCCCCGACGTTCGGCAGTGGCCACGGCAGGTCCAACTCGAGCGTCAGAGAGCCGTAGACCCACCACGGCGAAGGGGCAGTGGCTTCTAGCAACGCGTCGGCCGTGATCCCGAGCCCGATCCCGAACGCGCTCAGCTCCACCTCGCCGTGGAGCTCGACGCCGGCCCCCAGTTGAAGGGGAGACCACTGGATGGCGCCCATGGCCGCCAAGTAGGCGTTGATCGACGCGCTCAACGGCCCGAACGACCATGAGTTCTTGTAGCCGACCCAGAAGCCGGCCACCAGGCCTGTGTCGCTGACGATGAAGTAGAAGTCGGACTCGAAGAGGTCGAGCACGCGGGCGATAACCCGTTGCTCGTGTGGCGGCTTGCCAATGGCCAGGTACCACACCGGTACCGACGGATCGACATAGAGCTCACCCGTGGCCTGCACATCGAGAATGAACGGGATCGAGTACTGCGCTTCGATCACGAGGTCGAAGGTTCCCGCATTGCCGTCGTAGGTGGCCGTGGCCTCGAAGTTGGCCTCCTCGCCCGGCCCGCTGATCCGCGGCGAAAGGATGTTGGCCTTGCCGATCAGCATCATGATCGGCCCGGGGAGAATCAGAATGAAGGCCAGCGAGGCCGATGCCGTGAAACCGTCGTCCTGGGTGCCGATCACTGCCCCCGCGCCCAGTGCGAAGGCGCCATCGGACGGGTTAGCCCATTTGTCGATGTCGGTCGCGGTGAAGTCCGGCTCTCCGTTGGTGCCCTGGAGGTCCGGGCTGCCATTGACGTCCGGGGTGCCGTCGGCGGCCGTGGGGTACTTGTACCAGTCCCACCAGGTGTCACCACCGATGTTGGGATGCAAGTTGGTAGCGAACATGCCCGACAGCCCGTAGAGCGCCACATCGGCAAACAGCGGGATCCCGACCGGTAACTCGACGTCCAGTGAGAGGAAGAAGCACGAGGCCCCCTTGACCTGCGCCACGAGGAACTGGGCGTCGATTTCGAGCCCACCGGCAGCCTCGATCGTGACGTCGACGCCACCGGCGAACACGTTGGCCGGCAGCGGGAAGCTGGAGGGCAGCCCGGCCGCCGCCGCGTCACCCGGCTTGGTCAGGTTGGCGTGCTCGATCTGGCCGCTGAAGCTCAGCACGTCGGGGATTTCGAAGTTCACCGAGACGCCGCTGAAGGACACCGCTCCGGTATCGATGTTGACTTGAAGCCCGCGCACCGATCCGCCCAGCGGGACGCCCTCCACCAGGTTGACGTCGCCGGAGAAGCCGATCCAGTGCCCCGTGCTATCGCTCCCGAAGCCCACCTGCTGCAGCGCCACGTGGAAGCCGAAGAAGTCGATGGCGCACTGGCTGGGTAGGTCGATCCACCCGCCTTGGAGCGAGACGTGGCCGGCCGAGTCGATCGAGAGGCCCCGCAATTCGATTTCGGGCCAGTTGATCCCAGCGGTGTCGAGCGCGAACGAGCCGGTGAGGGTGATCCCCCACACTCCGGCTTTCTCGGAAATGGTCAGGGTGGCGATCTCGAGATCGATGCTCGACCCCAGCGGCAGGTCGTACTGCAGGGAAATCAGGCCGTCGGGCGTCATCGTGCTCGGGTCGCTCTGCTGCGCGGCCAGGGTCACCGTCAGCGCGCCTCCGGCTCCGACGGTGACCTCGATGTCGACGGTTTGGCTAGTGCCACCTTGGTTGGTGAAATACGGGATCGTCAGGGCGCCGGCAATCTCGGTGGCGGTGATCGTGTTGTCCATGAGCGTGATCGAGAACGCGCGCAGCGCCACAGTGAAACCGCCGAACATCTCGACCGATAGCGGCGTGGTGCCGAGATCGAGGCCGAGGGTCCCACTGAAGCCGGCAGAGTCGAACTGCAAGTGGTCGAGATTGACACTCGGTCCGTCCGGCACGCTGATATCGATGGAGAAACCGTTCTGGCTGCTGACGGTGAGCACGTTGCCGCCCAGCGCCGTGTTGACCTGGCCCAGGAGCCAGGCAAGCGCGTCCTCGATCAGGCCCGTCTCGGTGGAGATCGACATGCTCGGGTTAGGGGGTTCCCGCGGCGGCCGTCGTGAAGGCGTCGGCCAGGGCCGCCAACTGCTGGGCGATTTCGTACAGCGTCGTGGCGGCGGCGGCCAGGGAGCCCGCGTCCGACAAGAGGTTCCCGAACAGCGTCGCAAACTGGCTGGTCGAGGCGAACGCCGACGCGGCGGCCGATGAGCCGCCCGGTGCCAGGCTCGAGGCGGTCTGCAGGACGTTCTGCAGCGAGCTCAGCGCCGACGTGGCGTCAGAAAGGCTGAGGCCGGCCAGGCTCGGGTTGGTGAGCTCGCCCGCGATCCCCTGCAGCGCTTTGACGACGTCATCGGTGAGCGCGGTGGCCAGCGCGGTGTAGACGCCCGAGACGGCGGATCCGATGGAGGCGCCGACGATCGACTGGTCGGCCAGGAGCGACAACACCTCCGTGGCCGCGGTCAATGGAGGCTGGGCCGTCGCGGTGCCGCTCGCTGCATTGGTGGTATCGGCCTTGGCGAGAGTGTTCAGGTCTCCTTGGAGCGTGGTCAGTACGTCAGTCATTGGTGGACCTTCCTGTGTCGCTGAGGGTTATGCGGGCACGAACGCTGGCGGGCTGAACGGGACGGATGGGGCGGACAGGTTGCCGGCGACGTCGACCGCTACGACGGCGTAGCTGGGTGAGACGCCCGCGCTGACCGCAGACCACGAGGGTGCGGCATTCGGGTCGGCTGGCGTATCGACGCTGCCGGGCTGCACACCGTCGACGAAGGCCATGCGCAGTATCGGCTGGGAGCCGGTCACCTGGACCACGCCGGCGTAGGAGGCGACCACGACCACCGCCACACCGCGGCCCAGTCCCAGCCGCAGACCGGTCAGGCGCGAGGTATGCGGATTTACGGTCGTATCGGTTACCACTTGCGCCGTGCCGCCCGCAGCGGCCGGGACCCAGTAGTTGAACGCCGCCGGCTGGCTGGCCGGGGTGAGCGGGTCGAACTCGTCGAGCCGGTACACGCCCAGGATCGCGTCGGGGGGCGGTCCGGGAGGCATCGCCACTTCGCCCATGTCGCTGCCGTCATAGTCGCGGGCGAAGGCCCTCGGATCATTGACCACCCCGATCAGTCGGGGATCGCCGATGCCAGCGGTCAGAGAGAGCGGCCGCCACGCGCCTGGGGTGATCAGCGGCTGGGCCAGGGTCGCCGGATCGGCGGGGTGCACGGGATCAGGGCCGAACCAGCGCAGGTCGTCCAGATCGGAAGGATCCGCGGCGCGCGAGACGAGGTAGCCGGCGACGTCCGGGCTGGCGTCCAGGGCCCAGGCCACAATGAAGGCCCCCGTCGTTGGCTGGGCGGTCACCCTGTAGAGAACGGGTGCCCGCGACGGCACGACCGTACGGGTGTAGATCGGGCCGACACTTGGTGTGCGGCTACTGCGCGAGCCGGCAGCGTTCACGCTGCGCAGCCCATAGAGGTTGCGGCCGAACCCGTTGCCCTTGACCGTGTCGGTGAGGGGACTGGGGGACGGCGCCGCCGGTGTCGGGTTCAGCTGGGCAAAGGCCGCGGCGTTGTCGGCCACGTCGGCCAGGGCTCGCAGCTCGTCGTCCAGCAGGCCCCCGTAGAAATGCTGGATCAAGCCCCGCTGCCCTCCGGCGTCGCTGAGCACGGTCGTCTGAGTCAGCGCGGTCCCATTGCGTTTGTTGTACGCCGCCAGCCAAGGCGTCAGGTCGTTGATCCAGGCCTGCAGATCGGTCCGGCCCGCGATCGCCGGATTTGGATCGAGTAGTCCGGCCGTCAGCCGGCGCTTGAGGTCGGCGATGAACAACGAGTGGGCCGGCGCGCGGTCGAGCAGGTAGCCCGAAGCCCCCTGCTGGCCCGAGACGTTGAACGGCAGGGTGTAGCCCGCGTTGCCGTTGTAGTCAGCCGGGTCGTAGTAGAGGTGGTGGACGATGTGGGTCGGCACTCCCTGCACGACCGAGGGGGGCTGGGGTGGGGTCAATTGCTGGGCCCCGACGAACACGACCGGATTGGAAGAGGGCTCGTTGCGGCTGGCGCCGGTGTTGGGATCGACGATCTGCTCGTCCGCTTCGAACGGGGTAACCGTCGACACGTCGACGATCGCCTGGCCACTGGCGGTGGTCTGCTCGATGGGGACGCGCAGCGGAACGCTCAGGCTCAGCGGCACGGCGACCCCGCTGACCAGGTAGGCGGGTTGGCCGAGGAATGCGTCGGGGTTGGTCACAATCCGCGAGCCGCCTTCTCCGAGGATCGTGGCCACCACCCCGGGAGGTTGCACGTCGGCCGAGGGATCCACCGGCCCCGGCCGTACCACGAACCGCTCGGTGACGGGGGTGCCGTCGGCGAGGACGCCGGTCAAGGTCAGCGATGCGCTCGGGTCGGAATTCGCAAGGGCGGTGAGCGGCGGCGTGGTGAGTGCGTACGTAGCGCTACGTCCCGGGTCGGCGACCAGCTGGCTGAGCGTGTAGGCCTGAATCTCGGGCGCTGGGATGGCGAAATCGTCGGTTACCAATACGGTGTTGGCTCCGTCCAGGGCGGTGACGGTGAGTTGCGCCGTGTGAGCATCGGGGTAGGCCAGGAACGAACTTCCGGTCCACGAGGCAACGAGGCCGAGGGTGCCCCCGACCCATGCCGTGGGGTCGAGGGCATTGTCGGGTGCGCCGCCCCCGGCGGTGCTGTTGTCGAAGGACGACTGCGTCGTGCCACCGACTACCAGGCGCAGCGAAGGCGCAGCCGCGATGTACTCGACGTCCCGGGGATCGCTCCAGTCGCTCCACGGTCCGAGCTGGCCGAAAAGGCCGAACCCGGCCGTGCGGTGCTGATAGCCGCTCAGGGGGTCGGGCAAGTCGGCGTCGACAAAACGCAAGATGGCGGGGGCCGGCTGCAGCGGCGAGTCATTCGGCGTCGGCTGCGGCGCGGCCATGATGAGCCGGGGAAGGGCGACCGGGCTGCTGACGTTGCCGTCGGCTCGTTGGGCCAGGTAGGCGATGGCGCGCCGGGGTGGAGGCAGCGCAGCCGGGTCGGTCACGGGATCACCCGCCTGGTCGGCTGCGCTCAGCGGGGGCCAGACCCACTGCACCTCGAAGAACGAGCGGGGCGCGATCGTGAGCGTCGACGGGTCGACCTGCGCCGTGCGGCGGCGGAAGATGGTGATCGGCTGGGCCGGGGCGGTCGGTGCGGGCATCGGCTCGGGAGCGGGGGCCGGCGCCACATTGACGAGCGCGTAGCGCATCCCGACGTGCGCTCCGGTCACGGGTGAGCTGACCAGGCTGCCGAGCACGACAGTCGATCCCGAACCTCCGGTCCCGATGATCGTGATCTGGTCGATCGGTGCCGCTGACGGGTCGGGAGCGACGAGGGGGTACCAGGTCAGGGTGGTCGCAGAGAAGTTGGCCGCCGCAACTTCCACGCCGCCGGCGAACGCGGTGGCTGTGCCCTCGCCGGCCAGAGTGAGTGCGACCTCGGCCACCGGCGTCGTGAGTGCGATGCTGCAGACCGTCGGGTCGGGCGGCGGCGGCGGAAACGGCCACGCGGCGGGATTGACCTGGGCCCCGAGCAATGCGGGTGGACGGTCGGCGGCGGAGAGGGTCGAAGTCGCGGCGGTGAATGCGGCAGCGACGGCGGCCGGCACCCCTTGGATCTGGGCCGGAGGCAAGGAACTGCTGGCGTCGCTCTGCCAGGCGAACAGGTGGCTGACATCGGGATTGGCGCTGATGACCATGCCGCCGAACTGCGCCGTCCCGCGGGCGATGGATCCCGCCGGGGCTCCACCGGGGACCTGCACTTGCGGCGGGACCTCTTTGGCCCACACTCCCACGACGCAGTACTGGTATTCCTCGTCGGGCTCGGCGTCGGTGTCGACGAAGTACAGACCGAGCACGCGCGCCATGTAGGGACTGAGGGCCGACATCTGTAGCTGCGAAACCAGGGAGAGGGACAGTTGTGGCGCCGCACTGCCATCGTCTGAGGTGCCGATGCCGACGGCATAGTTGGGGAGGGCGGGCCAGCCCTCCACCAGTCGCACGCATTCGGCCCGCAGCTCTTTGAAGTAACCCTCTTCCGTGGCCAGGCTCATGCCGTTGAGGAGGTCGAGGGTGTCGAGGCGTCGGCGACATTCGAGGACGTCTCTGATGGCCAGAGCCGGGTCGGCATGGGTGCTGGGATCGAGCGCGCCCGTGTACCGTGCCGGCCAGTTGGCGCGGGTCACCGGGAGGGTGAACGGCTCGCCCCACAACTGCCAACCACACTTGTCGGGTTGGCCCCAGGTGGCGGGGCCTGGCGTCCAGCCGATCCCGCCTACCGTGCCGGTTCCTGTGCCCGTGCCCTTCGTGCCGCCCCCACCAGTGCTCTTGCCGCCGTGGCCGCCGCCGTCGTTGCCGGCCGCACCGCAGCAACAGAGGATCGCAACCGAGATGGTGACGGGCGTCTGGCGCTTGGCGCTGCAGCGACAACAGTCGCAGCCCTCCGAATCGGACGGCAGGTCGTCGGATCGGCAGAGCTCTGTCAACGCGTGCCCGCACGAACAACGGGGAACGGGACTCCGCGGCGGCTTTCTCGCCCGCAGCCAGGGCGAGACAGCAACAGCACCGACCACAGCCCTGGAGCGGTGGCCCGTCTGCGGCGCCCGTGAAGGCAACCATCCGGCCCAGGCCCTGCGAGCCCCCATGTGTCGGTTCCCTCTGTGTTGGCTCCTGCGGTGTCGACGTCCACGGTTGCCTGGGCCGTCATAGCTTGGCTGACCGCTTCGGGGGGCGAATTAGGCGGGCAACGGCTCTCTTTTCGCGACCGCCGGAATAGCCAGAACGCACCCGGCGGAAATCCCAACTCCGGAGCGAAGGCCCACCGCAGGTGAGTGCCAGCCTCCATCGGCTGGCCATCGAACGTGGGCTCAGACCCGTCCGCAATAGCCGCTTGAACCCCCAACACTGAAAGGGACAATGCCCCCCCTTGGGTTTAGGCCAACTGATTCACGCCCACATCCGCCGGCGCTTCTTGCTCTGGCATTCGGAGTCTTCCTGCGAGCTTTGCGCGCCGTCAAGGGTTCAGGGCCAACTGCGATCTTCGGCAACTTTCCCGCAACTTTCCCGCAACGAGAGCTCAGATTCAGGCTGCGTTCACCGTGGCGGAGGTGAAGCCGTCGATGCGAAAAACTGGGCAGAAGCCAGTGCTCGATTGAGGAGCCAGCTCGCGGTCAGCGAGTGCGCACTCGAGGCACTCGTCCCGACATGCGCCCCGCTTCATCTACTCAGGGCGGAGTTCGGCGGCATCGGAGAGGGCCTGATCTCTCCTGCTGAGCAACATCCTCCACACGGTGACCTCTCCGGTGATGAGCCCGGGGGCATGCAAAATTTTCAGCGAGAGTCGTGACACCGGCGGCGGATACCGCGCGATTGAGGGCCTCCTCCGGGTAGACCTCACGTTGCCTGGACCACGGTAAAGCCCGGGTGCGCTGACTGGGGGTCTTAGTCACGAGCCCCCGGTCCTTGCGCGTTTGGCAGCCGGGACTGGTCAGGCTCGCACGGGAGGCCATGGACTAGGGCTCGTCGTGTGCAGACCACCAAGCAGTGTGCAACCGGGCGGCAACCGCTCGGCAACGAGTTAGCACCTGAGCGCTGGAATCATTTCGCAGGTTCCCTATAGGTGGGAGCGACCAGGCCGGCCTTGCGGGGGCCGGCTTCGTCGCGTCAGTGGCTCGATTCGGAACTCTCGGGATCGTCCCCTTCGAGTGTGACGAAAGACGCCAACGGATCCCTGGTTGCTACCAGCGATGCCCCTGTGGCCTCAGCGTTTCCAGCGACATATGCCGCACTGAGCTCAGCGAGGTCACGCATCACTGCTCGCGCCTTTCCTGATGCGATCCGATTCACTCTGCCCTTCGCCTCTGAACTGGTGGCCGCCCGGGTCTCGATCCCGGCATCTTGGGATTAAAAGTCCAGGTCAGGGCGTTGCGCCATGTGACTCGGTGCGGCACTCCGTCGCAAAATGGCTGGTAGAACTCGGTACTCAGGAGTGTTCTGGTGGCGACGGCGCCGGCGCCTGCGGCAGAGTGGCGTTCACGGCGTTCCGGGCCGGATAGAGTGTTGCTCTGGGATTTTGGTTTCCAGCACGACGTCCCATATCGGCCGCTGCGCCTTTACCTCCGTTCTGGTCCCAAGGTGCCGGCTACGAGACCCGGGCGCCCCAACCAGTGACGTCCAGGAGAATCCCGTGCAGCAACCCAGTGATCTACTCGAGATTCCGTCACCTGCGCGAGGCGCCAAGTCCGCCTTTTCGAATGCGGCGTGGGAGGGAGGCCTGGTCCGTCAACATGCCCTGCGCCGCCGCACCTTCGCCATCATTAGTCACCCCGACGCCGGGAAGACCACCCTGACCGAGAAATTCCTTCTTTACGGAGGGGCCGTCATGGAAGCTGGCGCGGTCACCGCTCGGGCCGGTCGACGATCTACCACCTCGGACTGGATGGAGGTGGAAAAGCAGCGAGGAATTTCCGTGAGTTCCACCGTGGTGCAGTTCAACTACCGCGACCACACACTCAATTTGCTCGACACGCCAGGACACCGGGACTTCTCGGAGGACACCTACCGGGTGCTGGCAGCAGCCGACGCCGCCATCATGGTGTTGGACGTCGCGAAGGGGATCGAGCCTCAGACGCTCAAGCTGTTCGAAGTATGCCGATCTCGTCGGATGCCGGTCCTGACGTTTCTCAACAAGTGCGATCAGACCGGGCGTGACCCGTTGGAACTGCTTGACGAGATCGAGCACCTCATCGGCCTAAAGCCAACCCCGGTGACCTGGCCGGTCGGCGATCCGGGCGACTTCCGAGGTGTGATCGATTGCCGCGACGGCAAGTTCGTAGAGTTCACCCGCACCGGACATGGGGCCACGATGGCCCCCGAGGAGCGATGGGACCCGAAGCAGGCGTCCGATACGCACGGAGCGGCATGGCAGCACGCCGAGGAAGCGTGCGAGCTGTTCGACGCGGTGGGATCCGGCATAAATGTGTCGACATTCCTAGCCGGGGAGACCACGCCGGTATTCGTCGGGTCGGCTTTGACAAATTTTGGCGTCCGCCACCTACTCGATGCGGTGGTGGATCTGGCCCCGGCGCCAGCCGGACGGATTGACGCAGCTGGGGAGGTGAGAGACCTCGACACGGGCTTCTCAGGCTTCGTCTTCAAGATTCAGGCCAATATGAACCCGTCGCATCGCGACAACATGGTCTTCGTCCGTGTTTGCTCGGGTCACTTCGAACGGGGGATGCCCCTGATCCACCAACCCACCGGCCGATCATTCACGACCAAGTACGCCATGTCCCTGTTCGGGGCTGACCGTCTCACTCTCGATGAAGCTTGGCCCGGGGACGTCATTGGGCTAGTCAACGCGTCGAATCTCCGTATCGGCGATTCCGTGCATGACGGGGTACCAGTCGTGTATCCAGGAATACCAGTTTTCGCGCCGGAATTGATCGCCACTGCCCGTCCCACCGATGTCTCCAACCAGAAGCGCTTCCGGAAGGGCCTCGAGCAATTGGCCGCCGAGGGCGTGATCCAGATCCTCCATAGACCGGGCGGGGACGCCACACCGATCCTGGCGGCGGTCGGGGCTATGCAGTTCGAAGTATTGGTGCACCGGCTCGAGCACGAGTTTGGGTCGCCCGTGTATCTGGAACCTCCCGCCCCCCGGACTGTCCGGCGCACGGACTCGGCAACAGCCGCGCAGCTGAGCAGCGTGGGCGGCGTTGACGTGCTTGAGCGCGACGACGGCACCCTGCTGGCCCTGTTTGCGAGTCCCTACCGGCTACAACGGCTAGTCACCGAACACCCCGAGTGGATGCTCGATCCGATCGTCACCACCTGAGCCGGGCCCGAGTCAAGAGCCGTTCCAAAAAGGCGCTCAACCCACCCTTTCTCAATACCACGCCGTGCGCACGGTCACGGATCATCGGAGATGACCGGAACCGACGTCGGCATACGAAAGGAGATCCCTCGACAAAGCTCGGATCGTTGGTCGTGTCGAGGTCGGGTCTCGAGAGGGCCCTCCTGCTGGGAGACACCGTCAAGGCCGCTGTACGGAACACTGCCTCTGAACTGGTGGGCCGCCCGGGTCTCGATCCCGGCACCTTGGGATTAAAAGTCCCCTGCTCTTCCGGATGAGCTAGCGGCCCGGGAACCGACAGAATACCTACACGCGAACGCCCCGGGGAAAGTCAGATCATCCCCGCACGACCTCGGCAAGTGCTGGAAGTCGGGCTTCAGTGATGTCGATCCAACGAAGGTCGGCCTCCAAGTGGAACAGGCCGTGATCAGCCAGGAGGGCATCCACCAGACCGCCGGTACGTTTCAGCTGCGTCAGCTCCCGTATCCGCTCGAGGTGGGCTGCCCGCTGCATGTCGAGATACTGGGTCGCCGACTGCTCCAGCATCAGGGCCAGGACCACCTTGACGAACAGCAGCGACTGGAGGGTGGGTCCGGTTCCGATCGGCTCGTGCAACCACGCCTCGACATCGCGTTTGCCGACATCGGTGATGGCGTAGCGCTTGCGGTCCGGACCCTGGCCTGCTTCGGTCGCTCCTTGGACCACCTTGCCGTCGCGGGCAAGACGGGCGAGGGTGGCATAGACCTGACCGAAGGGGAGGGGCCTTTCCCGGCCGAAGTAGACGTCGTAGTCGCGCTTGAGGTCGTAGCCGTGGCTGGGCTCCCGGTGGAGCAGGCCGAGGAGGGTCAGCGGCACGTCGCTCATTCGCCGGACACTACGTTTAGCGCATACTCTCGGTCAATACGACCGGAACGAACGGAGCGGCGCTTGGGGCCCGCCGGTGGTACAACGACCTCGGTGACTCCCGAGCAAGCGGATGCGAGTGCCAGCGCGGTGGTCGTGCGCCGGGTCCGCGGGAGCGGGGTGGACCTGGCCGTGACCGAACTGGGTGAACGAGGGTCACCCACGGTGTTGCTGGTTCACGGCTTTCCCGACACCAGTGCCGTCTGGGCGCCCGTGGCGCAACTCTTGGCCACCAGTGGGTTCCACGTCGTGGCCTACGACGTCCGCGGTGCGGGCGACTCGGGCGTCCCGCGCCAGCAGTCGGGTTACACGCTGGCCGTGCTGATCGAGGACATGGCTGCGGTCATCACCGAGGTCAGCCCGGACTCGCCAGTTCATCTCGTCGGTCACGACTGGGGGTCCATCCAGGGCTGGGAAGCGGTCACCAGTGCGCTCACCGCCGGTCGCCTGGCCAGCTTCACCTCCATTTCGGGTCCGCCACTCGAGCACGCTGCCCTGTGGGCTCGGAGGCACCGCACCCGACGGCTCTCCGACCTTCGCCTCGCCCTGCGCCAAGCTGCCCATTCGTGGTACATCGCGGTCTTTCATCTCCCGCTGCTCCCTGAGCTCATGACGACCGGCCTGCGAGTCCGGCGCGGTGTGTCCGCTGCCCGCCGTCGGTGGGGACTGTCGTCCCACGAACTGCCGGGTCGGTCGACGTTGGGCGATGACTTCGTGCACGGATTGGAGCTCTACCGCGCCAATGTGCGGCAACGATTCCGGCATCCGACGGCGAGATTCACCGACACTCCGGTACAGATCATCGTTCCCATGGCTGACCGCTACGTCACGCCGCCCCTTCTCGGTGGTCTGGAGAAGTGGTCGGCGGTGGTGTGGCGGCGCGAGTCGGACGCGGGGCATTGGATCATCCGCACCCATCCTGTTCAGATCGCCCGGTGGGTGCGCGAGGTCATCGCCTTTGTCGAAGAGGATGTGGAGGCAGACGACCTGGCTCGTTCCCGGGTGCGCAATGAGGAGGGCTAGCGCGCCGCCGCTCCTGCTGCCTCGAGGGCAGCCTCAATGCAACGCACGAGCTCCCGGGCGGAATCGGCGCTGAGCTCCACCGCCACCCGAGCCCCGGGGCCCCGGGAGGGGTCGACAAAGTCGATGTTCAGCGCGTGCTCGAGCGGCGCATGGAACGGATGGTCGAAGTACACCGAGGCCGACGTGAGCGAGAACCAACCGTCGGGTCCCTTGGCGCTCCCGGTGATGTCTGCACCGACCGTGAGGTAGGAGCACATGATCAGGCCTCCGATCCGGCAAGGTAGGTCCCGAACCAGGAAAGGATCCGCTGCCAGCCGTCCAGCGCCGCCTCGGGGCGAAAGCTCGGGCGGTCGGTGGCGAAGAAGGCGTGCCCCGCACCCTCGTAGCTGTGGAACTCATAGGTCTTCTTCGCGGCGATCAGCGCCTGCTCGAGCTCCGCCACATGTTCGGGTGTCGGGAACTGGTCATCGTCCCCGAACAGCCCGAGCAACGGGCAGCGGAGCGAGGGGGTCTTGTCCACGATTGGGACGACCTTGAGGGGGAATCCATCGGGGATGGTCCCGGTGACGAATGCCCCGTAGCAGTCGACGGCGGCGTCGACGGGGAGACTCACGGCGGTGAGAAAGGACTGGCGCCCGCCCGAGCAGTACCCGATGACGCCGACCTTCCCGTTGGAGTTGGGGAGCGCCCGCAGATCGTCGATGGCCCCGCTGGCGTCACCGAGGAACTGCGCATCGGGAACGCCGCCCTTGCCGCGGGCCGCCGCGGCGGCGTCGTCGGGATCGGTGTCGAGCCCTTCGCGGGCGTAGAGGTTGGGACAGATGGCGTTGTAGCCGTTGGCGGCGAACCGTCGCGTGATCTCTTTGGTGGGCGAGTCCCATCCGGGCAGGTGGTGGATGACCAGCACGCCAGGTCGTGGCCCCGGTTCACCCGTCAGCGCCCGGTATGCGTTGATCTCGTCGCCGCCATGGCCGGGGATGAGCACGTTCACGGCACTCAATGCTTCTTCTCGGGCTGCCATGATCTCTCCTCCATCTCTCGGGCAGTTGCGCCGAACACTATGGCGCCTGGTCGACGTGGCGGACCAACTTCGGGGCGGGCTATCGCCGCCCATCCGCCCGACCCGGGCGCGTACGTGATGGACGCCGGTCGGCCGTGCGATACCGACCCCATTAGGGTCACTCCCGTGACCCGACTGAGACAACACGGTCCCGCTGACTCCCGGCCGATCGCATCGGAGCCCTGGGCGGCGCGCCAGGCACCGGCGAAGAAGGATTCCTGAACGTCATGCAACTCGGCATTACCGCCTTTCTCACCGACCGCGACATGGCGCCCGCTGCGCTGGCCCGGGCTGTCGAGGACCGGGGCTTCGACTCCCTCTTCCTCCCCGAACACACCCATCTGCCTCTGCGGGCCGATGTCCCCCCGGCGCTGGTGGAGGGAGTGCGGCTCGAGGACTATCGCCGGGCGCTTTGCCCCCTCGTCGCCCTCTCGACCGCGGTCGCCACCACCGAGCGCATCCACCTGGGCACGGGGATCCTTCTGGCGGCCCAACATGATCCGATCGTGCTGGCAAAGCAGATCGCCTCGCTCGACCATCTCTCGGACGGCCGCTTCACGTTGGGGATCGGCTTCGGTTGGAACAGGGCCGAGGCCGAGGACCACGGGGTGGACTGGTCGCGTCGCCACGCCATCGTTCGGGAGCACCTCTTGTGTATGCAGGCACTATGGTCGCAAGAGCAAGCCGAGTTCCATGGCGAGTTCGTCGATCTCCCCCCGGCCTGGGCGTGGCCGAAACCCACGCAGCAACCGCGGGTCCGGGTGCTCATCGGCGGCGGTTCCGGCGATGCCGTACTGGGCGCGGTGGCCGAGTACGCCGACGGGTGGATGCCCATCGGCGGCAGCGGCTTGGGCGACGCCATCCCGCGTCTGCACCGGCTCGTCGAGGACCATCACCGTGACCCGGATGAGATCTCTGTGATCCCCTTCAGCACGATAGGGACCGCGGCGAAACTCGAGCACTACGCCACGCTGGGTGTCACCGAGGTCGTCCTGCGCCTGCCCTCGGGCGGCGCCGATGAAATGCTGCCCGAGCTCGACAGGCTGGCCGCCCTTCTGCCCCTGGCGGGCAACCTCGCGGGGTAGGCGGCACTGGCTCGGCCGACTTGAGAAACGGTGAACGTCACGCGAACAACTCCCGAATTTTAGGTGTCCTCAAACGGGTAGGGTCAGTCCGCAATGAGCGCTCCGTCACCGGGCATCGACTCGATCGAGCGCAAGGTGATCCAGCTGTTTGCCCTGGTCTCCGAGGCCCTCGCCCGAGCCACCGAGGCCCTGTTGGGGAACAACCCGGCGCTCGGCCAATCGGTCGTCGACGGGGACCAAGATGTCGACGATCTGACGTCCGAAGTCGAGATGTTGGTATGGGAGCAGCTGAACACGCGCCCGGTGCAGGGCACGGAGCTCCGCTACCTGGTCGCCCTGCTCCTCATCATCCCTGAGCTGGAACGCAGCGCCGATCTGGCCGAACACATCGCCCAGCGGGCCGTCAGCAACCTGGGGACCGAGATGAGCTCACGGAGCCGGGGGATCATCCAACTGATGACCGAAGTCGCCGCCGAGATGTGGAAGGTGGCCGCCGACGCCTTCGGGGACCGCACACTGCTGGCTGATCGGCTGGAAGAGGCCGACGACGAGATGAACGTCTTGCATGCGAGCTTGACCACCGAGGTGGCGTCCGAAGGCATGCCCACTGCCGTGGCGGCCCAGGTCACGCTCCTGGCCCGGTTCTACGAACGTCTGGGCGACCACGCAGTCAACCTCGCTCGTCGGATCGAGCTCATGCACCACAGCCATTAGCCCTGGGCCAGCCCCGGCCACCGCCACGGCCTTCGACTCAGTAACGCGGGAGCGCGATAAAGGCGACGAGATAGGCGAATGTGCCCGCGCCGATCACGGTGCAGGTATGGAAGGCCTCGTGAAAGCCGAACACGTCGGGCCAGGGGTCCGGCCGCTTGCGGGCGTAGATGAGCGCACCGGCCGTGTAGGCGACGCCGGCAATGAGCATGAGGGCGAATCCGACGCCGCCCAAGGCCCGGAACAGCTGCGGAGCCACAATGAGCGAGCACCATCCCACCACCACGTACGGGATGGCGACGGCCCATTGCGGGGCATCGAGCCAGACCTGGCGCAGCACGATGCCGGCGACCGCACCGGTCCAGACCAGGCTGAGCATGAGGGCCTGGGGCCAACCGGACAGAGCGAGGCCCGCCACTGCGGTCGACGTCCCGGCGATGCCGACGAAGATGGCACTATGGTCGGCCCGCCGCATGCGGCGCCAGGCCGGGGCAGACCAGCGGACACGATGGAAGGCGGCGCTGACCCCGAACATGGCCAGCATGGCGAGCACGTAGACCGTCAACGCCGCCTTGCTCCCCGCATCGGGGCCGGCCGCGATGAGGAAGGCTCCGCCGACCAGCCAGGCCACGAAGGCCGCCACATGGATCCATCCCCGCAGCAAAGGCCGCCGCCCCAGGTTGTCACGGGGCGCGCCGGGCCCACCGCCCGGGCCACCTCCAGCTGTCCACGCTGCGTCCACCACACCCGAAGGTGTCATCGCTGTCCCGCCTGTCCGGCCAGCGCCGCCTGCTCCAACTGGTCCGCCGTCTCGACCTCGTCCCGGCTGATGCCGAGAAGGAAGAGAATCGCATCGAGGTAGGGCACGCTCAGCGCAGTATCGGCGGCCTGGCGGACCAGCGGCTTGGCGTTGAAGGCGATGCCGAGCCCGGCCGCCGCCAGCATGTCGAGGTCGTTGGCGCCGTCGCCGACGGCGATCGTGCGGGACTGCGGCACGCCGGCGGCGGCGGCGAATCGGACGAGCGCTTCGGCCTTCCCCACCCGGTCCACGATGGGTCCGACCAGCCCGCCGGTCAGCACGCCGTCGACCATTTCCAATTCGTTGGCCGCCAGATGGTCGATTCCCAGCTCGTCGGCCAACGAGCCGATCACCTGGGTGAAGCCGCCGCTCACGACCGCGGTCTCATAACCGAGCCGCTTCAGCGTCCTCACGAGGGTGCGCGCGCCGGGCGACAACAGGAGAGATTCGCGGACCCTGTCCAGGGCGCACTGGTCGAGGCCGGCCAGGAGCCGGACCCGTTGTCGCAGCGCCTCCTCGAAATCGATCTCCCCCGCCATGGCCGCCTCGGTCACCGCGGTCACCTGCGCGCCGCATCCGCACTCCTCCGCCAACAGGTCGATGACCTCTCCTTGCAGGAGGGTCGAATCGGCATCGAGGACGATCAGATGCTTGGCCCGACGGTGGAGGCCGTCCACCTGGACGGCGATGTCGACTTCCCGCCGCACCGCCTCATCGGCCAGGGCCCGCCGGAGCTGATCGAGGTCGCCCCCGGCCACGGCGAGCTCGTAGCTGTGCACGGGATAGGCGGAGAGCCGCACGATGCGCTCGATGTTTCCCTCGCAGTGGGCGATGCGCCCGCAGATTCCCTCCAGGGTCGCCGCAGCGATCTCGGGAGCGAGGACCGTGACGAGAAACCGGTCGCGTTCTGCGGCGTCCTCCGCTTCCAACAGAGGATCGATCGTCACGCTCACGGCGTGCCCGTTGAGCGAATCCGCGATGGCGGCGCGCAACGTGGCGCACTCCGACGTCGCCAGTCCCGCCAGCTCCACGCAAAGGAGCAGGCGCCCGTGGACGCGAACCTGCTCGACGTCTCTGATCTCTATCCCTCGTGCGCCGAGCGCCGCGAAAAGTCGCTCGGCGATGCCGGGGCCGTCCTGGCCGCTCACGGTCACCAGATGGGGGAGTTGAGCCGGCATGCCGACCTCACGGTACTGGCCCCGGTCCGCCTACTCCACCCGCCCCCTCCCCGTGCGCCGTCAGGGCGCGGTGACCTCCCTTTCGTCGACCCAGCCCCGCCCCTCCACCCAGCGGCGGATGATCTTCGCCGGCACGCCGGCCACGACACAGCGATCAGGGAACGTGCCCCGCACCACCGCGCCGGCGGCCACGACCACGTGTTCCCCGATCTGGGCGCCGGGCAGGATGATCACGTTGGCCCCCAGCCAACTCCCTGATCCGATGCGCACCCCGGCCTCGGTGGGCCACTGCCGCCCGATGGGCTCGACCGGGTCGTCATAGCTGTGGTTCTGGTCGGTGATGTACACGTAGGGGCCGGTCTGGATGTCATCGCCGATTTCGATCGACCAGTGCCCGACGATGTGCGAGCCCCGGCCGATCACACAACGACTCCCGATGCGCACCACCGGATCGGTCGGCATCTCCTGGCCCGGCGCCATCCCCGCGGTCAGGGAGGCGTAGGGACCCACGATGGTGCCGGCTCCGACATGGATGTACTGCTCGTTGTAGATCGAACCCTGCGGGAAGAGCAGGCACGCGCCCTGCCCCATCGCCCCGAAACGGCGGCCCCGGGGGTCGTCCGGGCCGATGGCTGCCAGCTCACCGGCCGTGTTCCAGGTGGCGTGCACCAGCCACGTTGCGGCGCGGCGCAGTGGACGGGGTAGGGAGCGGGCCCAGGACATTGGCCGGAATGTTAGGTGGCCCGGCCTGGTGCGACGGCAAGGACCTTCCGGGTCAAGACCCGGTGCGCAGATACCCGCCGCGGCGCGGCGCATCCCCTACGATGAGCACTCCGATCATGGATCCGCACCGCACGCACGCCACTTCGACCGGATCACGCCGCGGCTGGGGAGCGCTCGCCGCGGCCGGATTGGCCGGGCTCGTGCTGGCCGCGTGCTCGGGCTCGGCGCCCCACCACCCCAGCAGCGCCACCACCAGCACGTCGACCACCAGCACCACCGCAGCTCCGGCGGCGGTGGCGACCTGCCCGCTCACCGGGACACCGGTGCCCGGGGGCGGTCCGGTCCCGCAACGTCCGGCCCTGGCCGTCAAGATCGACAACTACCCGGCGGCCCGGCCGCAGAGCGGAATGGACAAGGCGGACGTCGTCTTCGAGGAGCCGGTCGAAGGGGGGATCACCCGCTATGCCGCCGTCTTCCAGTGCCAGGAGGCGGCGCCGGTCGGACCCGTGCGGTCGGCCCGCAACATCGACATCGGGATACTGGGTCAGTTGGGTACGCCGTTACTCGTTCACGTGGGGGGCATCAATCCCGTACTGGCCAACATTGCCGCCTCACCACTGGTCAACGTCGACCTCGGCAACTACGGCTCCCTGATCACGCATCCCGCCGGCCGCGTCGCCCCGTACTCCACGTACTCCACGACGGCACAGTTGTGGTCGACGCACCCGGCTCTGACGACGCCGCCCCAGCCGCTCTTCACCTATTCGAGCAAGGTGCCCAAGGGGACGCCGGTCTCCAGCATGACCATCGACTTCTCCAGCACTTCCGACGTCACGTGGAAGTACAACCCCGCTGCGACGGATTTCCTGCGCTACTACAACGGCACCACTCCCGACACGCTGGCCAACGGGGTCCAGAACAGCGCGGCCAACGTGATCGTGCAGTACGTGCAGATCAGCTACGGGCCCTGGCTCGAGAACAGCGAAGGTGGGTTGGAGGTGCAGGCTGACCTCTACCCCGGCGCCAGCGGCGTCGCCGATGTGTACAGGGATGGCACCGAGATCACGGGAACGTGGAGCCGATCCTCGCTCGGATCCCCCACGCAGTTCCTCAGTGCCAGCGGGGCGCAGATCCCCCTACAGCCCGGCCAGACCTGGGTGGAGCTGGTGCCGAACACCATTACGGCCACGACGACTCCCTGAGGAGGCGCCCGGACGCGAAGCGCTCCGGGCTGATAACCCGAGGGAGTGGCGGGTTCGGCCCGGAGCAACTTCGATAAGCAGCGAGAGCAGCGAGAGCAGCGGAAGAATCGACCTCTACCGGTCGATGGTGATCGGCAGATCGTCGGGATCGAGCGCCCCGCTGTCCTCAGCCTCTTCCACTTTGGGTGCCAGACATTCGCGGACCCGATCGTCAACTTCTGCCATCAGCTGTGGGTTCTCGGAAAGGAACGTCTTGACGTTCTCCCGGCCTTGGCCGAGTTGCTCACCTTCATAGGTGAACCAGGCCCCGGACTTCTTGATGAAGCCGAGCTCCACCGCCACGTCGAGCAGGGAACCCTCACGGCTGATGCCCTTGCCGTACATGATGTCGAACTCAGCCTGGCGAAACGGTGCGGAGCACTTGTTCTTCACCACCTTGACGCGGGTGCGGTTACCGACCACTTCGGCCCCGTCCTTAATGGCCTCGATACGTCGGATGTCGAGCCGAATGGAGGAGTAGAACTTCAGGGCGCGCCCTCCGGGAGTGACCTCGGGCGACCCGTACATCACGCCGATCTTCTCCCGCAGCTGGTTGATGAAGATGGCGATCGTGCTCGACTTCGAAAGTGTCCCGGTCAGCTTGCGCAGAGCCTGGGACATGAGCCGGGCCTGCAGGCCGACATGGGAGTCACCCATCTCACCTTCGATCTCTGCCCGTGGGGTCAGGGCAGCCACCGAGTCGATCACCAAGATGTCGAGTGCACCCGAACGGATCAACATGTCGGCAATTTCGAGCGCCTGCTCCCCGGTGTCGGGTTGGGAGATCAGGAGGTCGTCGACATTCACTCCGATGGCCCGGGCGTAGACGGGGTCCATGGCGTGCTCGGCGTCGATGTACGCACAGATCCCACCGTTGCGCTGGGCCTCGGCCACCGAATGCATGGCGAGCGTCGACTTCCCCGAGGACTCCGGCCCGTAGATCTCCACGATGCGACCCCGAGGCAGTCCGCCGATGCCCAGGGCCAGGTCGAGCGAGAGGGCGCCGGTGGGAATGGACTCGATGTTCATGCTCAGGTTGTCGCCCATTCGCATGACAGACCCTTTTCCGAACTGCTTCTCAATCTGGCCCAACGCCGCTTCCAGCGCCTTAGCCCGTTCTTCGGCCATTCTTTTCTCTCCTCTTGTCCTGTGTGGCGATCCGTGGCGATCCGTGCTGATCGGACGTTGGGACCACAGTCCATTCCGCCCTCACTCTGTCGGCGTGACCCTACGGGCGGGGTGTGACATCGCTCCGACCGGCTCTGCCGTTGTGCCGTTGTGCCGTTCTGTCCATCATCTCCTCTGCTCATACTAGCGAACGTGTGTTCGCCGTGCGAGGATCCTCATCACCGGGAAACGGTCGCCCGAATGGGCACCGCGCGCCGAAAGCGACGCTGTGCTCCTATCCAAGCTCAACGGCCACCGTCGGTGGCGGATCCCGGAGTCCGCCCGGCGCCCCGTCCGCCCGGCCTCCCCGATCGGGACCCCATCGGTGTCTGGAAGAGTGGGGAGGTGGTGGCGCGTATCCCCAGGGTCATTTCGGGAGGTTGTCTCGTGTGCGCCATCCTGTCGGCGCTGCTCCTGGTCCCTCCGGCGCGCCCGGCGGACGCAGCCCCCTCCGCGGCAACCCTCTACCGGGAGGCCATGGCCACCACGGTGGGGTGGCGGGTGCATTACTCGTCCAGCAGCAACGCCTCGCACATCACCTTCACCGAGAGCGGCGACGCCGGCCCGGCGTCGGGAACCCAGGCGATACTCGTCGGCAAAGGGGCGTCACTCGACCGCGCCACGTTGATCGTGATCGGCGACCTCACCTTCGTGAAGGGTAACGAGGTGGCGATGGAGGACCTGACCGGCCTTTCGCCGGCGGAGGCTGCAGCCGCCATGGGCCGCTGGGTCGTGTTCTCGAGCAACAACCCTACGTACTCGCAAGTGGTCGTCGGCGTTCGTTCGCACGATGTCGCCCAGGAGGTGGCGCTGAACGGGCCGTACACCCTCGGCCCCCAGCGCCAGCTCCGCGGCTCCTCCGTGGACGCCGTGCGCGGCACGCTGCTCCAAGGTGACAAGAAGATGGACGCTGTCCTCTTTGTACGCGCCTCGGGCCGGCACGTGCTCGTCGAGGAGGACACGGTCAACGCCGACGGAACCCCGAACGGCGCCCAGCACATCGTCTTCTCCCACTGGGGCGAGTTGGTCCGCCCCCAGGCCCCCGAGGCGACCTTCACCCTCGGCTCCGTGAGCACCGCGTAAGAGGAAATTTACCGCGGCGCGACGGGGCTCTCCCACCCCCACATGGGAGAATGCAGTGTTGAGCAGCCGCCGCCGCGGGTGCCGGAGAGAGAGCACCATGCGACGCAGTTACCGAATAGCCGGCGCCCTTGCCGCGACCCTGGCCGCCTCCGCGGCAGGAGTTGCGACGGCCTCCGGATCGGCGACCGCGGCGACGACGGCCAAGGCGAAATACCAAGCCGCCATGAAGGCAGCCGTGGCACAGAACGTGCACTACGTCTCGAAGGCCACCGAGCAGGGCATCTCGCTCGAGGTGGTCGGCGATACGGGCAAGACCTCCGGCTCCCAGGTGCTACAGGTGCAGAATGGCTCCATCACCGAGGAGCTGTCGGTGCTCCTGATTGGGAAGACGGCGTATCTGCGGGGAAACGTCGCGGCCCTGGAGAAGGTCGTCGGCCTCACCGCGGCACAGTCGAGCACCTACAAGGACAAGTGGTTGTCCTTCCCGACCAGCAACCACTCCTTTTCGGAGCTCGTGAGCGGACTGCTCGACTCGCAGGTGGCCTCAGAGCTCGAGATGACCGGGCCGTACACGTTCGGCGGCACCAAAGTGATCGGTGGCCACCTCACCCAGGCCATTGAGGGCACGGCCGCCACGTCGTCGGGGTCGAAGGTGCCCATCGTGCTCTACGTGGAGTCAAGCGGCACACCGCGCCCGGTTGAAGAGGTCACCAACCCGAATGCAAAGAGCTCGAACATACAAGGAACGGTCACCTTTTCGAATTGGGGCGAGGTCACACACCCCGTTGCGCCGGCCACATCCATCCCCCTGATCCCCCTCCTCCCCGCAGGCTGATCGGGTGCGGCCCGGACCGTCAGCTCGCGGCGGTCGGATCCGTCAGGTCGTAGATGGTGGTCCCATCGACAGTCTTCGCCGTGAAGTGGCTCTCCACCCATGAGGTGATCTTCGTCGCATCATCGCCTGTCCCCCCGCTCCCGAACCCGCCCGCTCCGCCTCCGCTGATGAAGTAGTGGATCTTTCCCTCGGACACGTACTTCTCGAACTGCGACAGCGACGGCGCCGGATCCGTGCCGTTGAACCCACCGATGGCCATCACCGGATCGTCGCTGGCGAGCTGATACCCCGCGGCCGAGTTGGAGTTCACGGTCGCCGCGACCCACGTGTAGTGGTGCGCGTCCGCCTGGAGCAACTTGTTCAGGGCGGGACTCGAGCTGCTCGAGTTGAGGAAGCCGCCCCCGAAGCCGCCGGCGGCGCCCGCCCTCGCCGCGCCACCGCCGAAGCCGCCCCGGAAGCCGCCGGGGAGCCCACTGCGCGAAAACCCGCCCCCCGTGGTGCCTCGGCCCGCTCCCGCCCCTGGAAAGCCTCCTGTCGGAGCGGCGCCACCGGGGAAACCGCCGGCGAAGCCACGCCCGGCGCCCGTGCGAGCGCCGGCTCGACCGAACCCCGGGAAGCCCCCGGGACCGCGCCCGGCGCCGCCGAAGCCGCCGCCCCCGAAACCACCGCCGCCGGCCGGCGTCGGCGTGATCGTCGGAATGGCGCCCGTGTGGGGAACGGAGGCCGTGGCCACGGTGGAGAACAAGGGCGCCACCAGGGCGGAGCCCAAGCCCAGGACCGCCACCAGGCCCACCGCCAGTTTGGGTACGGGGCGCAACAACGGGAGGGCCAAGATGGCGGCGGCGCCGAGTATCCCGCCCGCCAGGACCACGACACGGAGGAAGGGGAACCAGTCCGGAGTGCGGTCCAACAGGACGAAGCCCCAGATCGACGTGGCCAAGAGCGCGGCGGCGAGGCCGATCCGGCCGGCCCACGTGGAGCGGCGCTGCCACAACCCCATGGTGCCGATCCCGACGAGGCCGCCCAGCGGAGCGGCCAGGGCGACGGTGTAGTAGGGGTGGATGATGCCCTGGCCCAGGCTGATGACCAGGCCGGTGCCGACGAGCGCCCCGCCGAAGAGCAGCAGGGCGGCGCGTTCACGGTCTGTCCGCCGGGCCCGGATGGTGAGGACCAAGAGCACGGCACCCATGAGGAGGGCGCCGGGCAGCAGCCACGACATCATGTTCCCGAAGCTGGTGTTGAACAGCCGCAGCAGTCCGGTGGGTCCCCACTGGCCCGCTGACCCGGCGCCGCCGCCTCCGACGACGGAGCCCGATTCACTCCCGGTGAGACGACCGAAGCCGTTGTACCCGAAGATCAGGTTGAGGACGCTGTTGTTCTGCGAGCCGCCGATGTACGGGCGATCGGCGGCCGGGGTGAGCGTCACCGCGGCGACCCACCATCCTGCGGCCACCAACGTCGCCACCCCCATCACTGCGACCTGCCAGACCCGTCGCCACCATCCGGTCGGGGCGGCGAGCAGATAGACGATGACCAGGGCAGGGATGATGAGGAAGGCCTGGAGCATTTTGGTGATGAAACCGAAGCCGACCAGCGTCCCGGCCAGGACCAACCACCTCGTCTGTGCCTTCTCCAGCGCCCGTACCAGGGCGTACATGGAACCGGCGAGCAGCAACGCCAGCAGGCTGTCGGGGTTGTTGAAGCGGAACATCATGGCCGCCACCGGGGTGAGGGCCACTACCGCCCCGGCCATCAGCGCGGCCTGGGCGGTGAACCAGCGCCGGACGGTCAGGTAGACCACACCGACCGTGGCCACTCCCTCGAGGGCCTGGGGGACCAAGATGCTCCACGAGTTGAGCCCGAAGATCCGGGCCGAGAGCTCCATCATCCACAGCGACGCCGGGGGCTTGTCCACCGTGATGAAGTTCGACGAGTCGGAGGAGCCGAAGAAAAAGGCCTTCCAGCTCTTCGTGCCGGCCTGCACGGCCGCCGAGTAGAACGAGTTGCCCCAACCCGAGGCCCCGAGGTCCCAAAGGTAGAGCACGGCGGTCAGAGCCAGGAGGGTGAGGAGAGCCGGGCGGACCCACACCGGATCGCTCTCGCGCCCGAGCACGAACCGCGCCAGGCGCCCCCGGCTCGCCGCATCCGGTGCCGGAGCGGGTGCACCGTTGCCCGGCCCGGCCGGGTCGAGCCCACCGAATGGTTGTTCCAGGAGCCCGACTGAGGACCCTTCCGGGGTGGGCGGGCCGACGGTCACGATGGCACGCCCGACGACCGTTCTCCCATGGTCTGCTCTGCCGCGGTCCCGGCAGGGACAGCTGGATCAGGTCGGAAGATCCAGGCGCGCAGGATGGCGAAGCGGAGGACGGCGGCCACGGCGTTGGCCACCGTCACCGCGACGAGCGCCACGAGCAGCGAGGAGCCCGACAGGGCGTGGGCCGCCATCAGGCCCAGGCTGGTCAGGAGCAGGCTGATGGCGAACAAACCGGCCGACACCACCACGAAGCGACCCTGGTGCCGAGCTCCCGGCATGCTGCGCGCCAACTCCCTGTGCACGGCCGTGTTGAAGAGAGTGCAGATGGCCAGGGCCAGCGCGTTGGACCCGAAGTCTCCCAGCACCGGGCGCCAGGCAATGAAGAGGAAGAGGTACCCGAGGGTGCTGATCACCCCCACGCCGGCAAAACGAAGGAGTTGGTCGGCCGCCACCTGGCTGATGGCCGAAGACGTCGAGGCGGAGCTGCTCCGGACCAGACGGCGCGCGTGGCCGTGCGAAATCCTCCACACACCCCGCAGGTCGTTCAGGGCGGTGCGGACGATCTGTACCCGCGAGTCGGGGTCGTCGACCCAGTCGACCGGCACCTCGCTGATGCGCAGGCCCAGCCGCTCGGCGGTCACGAGGAGCTCGGTGTCGAAGAACCACTCGTCGTCTTCGATCAACGGCAGAAGTTCCAGGGCAGATTCGCGGCGCAGAGCCTTGAACCCGCACTGGGCATCGCTGAACCGGCCCCGCAGGAAGAGCCGGAGCAACAGGTTGTAAGCCCGCGAGATGAGCTCGCGTTTGGGGCCGCGCACCACATGGGCCCCCCGAGCCAGGCGGGTACCGATGGCCACGTCGCTCTGTCCGGACAGGAGCGGCGCCACCAGGGGAAGGAGAGCGGAGAGCGACGTGGACAGGTCGACGTCCATGTAGGCCACCACGGGGGCGGTGCTGGTCGACCAGGCGGAGCGAAGTGCATAGCCCCGGCCCTTGCGCGGCAGGTGTATGGCCGCCACGCCCGGCGTGGTGGTGGCGAGCCGGCTGGCCAAGGCGAAGGTCTCGTCGGTGCTGGCGTTGTCGACCACGGTGACGAGCGCCCGGAACGGGAATGACTGGTCGAGGAAGCGGCGGAGCTCAGTGACGCGGGCGACCAGTTGCGGCGCCTCGTTGTAGACCGGAATGACGATCTCCACATCGAGGGGGGCCTGGCGTGGGCTGGTGCCGGGCGGGGAGACGGCCAGGGCTGTCATGAAGGGCATCATGTCGGTCCGTCTTCACAAACCTATGAGGACGCCCTGTGGGCCCGGTGTGAATGGCGGGCCGGGGTCGGGCACCCTCAGACCGTCCCGGCCGTCTCGACCATTTCGACCGTCTCGGGTATGACGGGCAGGCGCACGGTGACCATCATGCCGTCCCCGGGCGCCGACTTCGCCGAAACGGTGCCGCCGTGGGCCGCCACGATGGCGGCGACGATGGACAGGCCGAGCCCACTGCCGCCATGGTTGCGGGCCCGGGACGCGTCCACCCGATAGAAGCGCTCGAAGACCCGCGCCGCCTCTTCGGACGGCATGCCGGGCCCGGAGTCCTTGACCACTATCTGGGCCATGGTGCCGTCCTGATCCACGTGCACCGTGGCAGAGGTGCCCTCAGGAGTGTGGGCGCGCACGTTGGCCAAGAGGTTGTCGATCACCTGGCGGAGACGGGTGGGGTCGCCCATGACCTCGACGGGGTGTGAGGCCGTGAACTCCACTGGCCACTGCGGACCGACCGTTGCTGCGGTGCGCACCGCCTCGGCGCCCAGCCCGACCAGTTCGGTGGGCACGATCTGGATCGGCAGGCCCTCGTCGAATCGAGCCAGGGTGAGCAGATCATTGACCAGCCGTTCCATCCGTGCCGTCTCGGCCCGGATGCCGGTGAAGACGCGGGGGAGGTCGTCGGCGTGGTCCGCGGCGCCCCGCTCGAAGAGCTCGGCATAGGCCGACACGGCCGCGATCGGGGTGCGGAGCTCGTGCGAGGCGTCGGCCACGAACTGTCGCAGGTGCCGATCCGACTCTTTCAACCGGTTCTCGGACGCCACCCGGGCCGAGAACGCCACCTCGATCCGCTCGAGCATCACATTGAGGGCACGGGCGAGCCTTCCGACCTCGGTGTTGTCGTCGGCCCCCGGCACCCGCTGGTCGAGATTCCCTGCGGCAATGGACTCGGCGGTGCGCTCGACGTCCTCGAGCGGGCGCAAACCCAGGCGGACCAGCCACCAGCCCCCAGCCAACGCCAGTACGAGCGCGGCGGCGGTGACCGCCAACTCAATGAGCAACAGCGTGTGCAAGGTGCTCGTCTGGTCCCCGATCGGGATGGCCACCACCAGCTGGTCACTCCCGGCCAACTCGATGTCGGGGGTGCTCCCGGAGACCCTGACCCTGAAAGCCGGGCCTCCGGCTTGCATCGAGGCCGCCGTGAAATAGACGGCCATGGTGCCGTCGGACTGCTTCGTGAGCCCGGTGATGCGGCTCGGGAGCTGTGGGGTGTACGCGTGATTCGAGACGTAGGCCGGACAGCTGAGACCCTCGACCACCTTGCCGTCGGCCGTCCGGACCTCGGCGTACTCGATCCCGTTCGGCACCGCGTTCGCGCCGCCGGGCGGGGGTCCCCCGCCACCCGAATCGACGCCGCCGATGCCGCTGTGGGCGCTATGGAAGCACGTCACCGCGCCGGTGAGCCGGTCCTGCGCAATCGGGACACGATTGGTCACCAGGCTCTGGTCAACCTGCTTGTAGAGCGACGAGCGCAGCGCCGAATACGTGGCGAAGTCGGCCACCACCAGCGCGATGAGCGCGATCGCTCCCACCGCCAGCAGGAGTCGGAGACGCAGGGACACCTAAGTCGATCCGTTGGCCGGCTCAGACTCCCGGAGGGTGTAGCCGACGAGCCGGATGGTGTGGATGAGGGGCGGCCCGTGCTTTTCCAATTTCTTGCGCAGATAACTCACGTAGGTCTCCACCACGTTGCCATCCCCGCCGAAGTCGTAGTGCCAGACGTGGTCGAGGATCTGCGACTTGGAGAGCACGTGACGGGGGTTCAGCAAGAAGTAGCGCAGCAGGTTGAACTCGGTGGCCGTCAGTTGGATGTCGTTCCCGCCCCGCCGCACCTCGTGCGCGTTCTCGTCGAGCTCGAGGTCGGCGAAGCGGAGTGTCCCGTCGTCGTCGGGCTCGTAGCCCGTGCGGCGGAGAATGGCGTGGACGCGCGCGATGAGCTCGGCCAGCGCGAACGGCTTGGTGACGTAGTCGTCACCACCGATGGTCAAGCCGGCCAGCTTGTCCTGCAGCGTGTCGCGTGCGGTCAGGAACAGTACGGGGACCCGTAGCCCGTCAGCCCGCAGGCGCCGGGTGACCTCGAGCCCGTCGAGGTCCGGCAACATCACGTCGAGAATGACAAGGTCCGGAGGGTCATCTTGGGCCTTGGCCAACGCACGCCGCCCGGTGGTCGCCTCGTCCACGGTGAACCCTTCGTACCGCAGCGACGTGGCCACTGCGTCGACGATGGAGGGCTCGTCGTCCACTACCAGTACTCTCGGTCCGTTCTCAGCTTTCACGGTCGTACCTCCTTGCTCACAGGATCACACCCTGAATTCTCCCCCAAGTGTGGGCCGCCTGTGGATCCGCTGTGTCGCCCCGGGCCGCACGGGGCCCGCCACCAGGGCGGCCGAGCCGAGAGGAACCGGGTCAGGCGGCCAGGTCGATGAGGGCGCGGCGCAGGAGGTCCAGCGCAGAGATGGCGCCGTACTGGCGCACCCGTTCCCGATCACCGGGGAGATGGAGCTCCCGGGTCGCTACCGTGCCGTCGGGCAGCCGGAGCCCCACGAAGAGGGTTCCCGGGCCCACCCCCTCCTGATCGTCGGGACCGGCCACACCGGTGATGCCGAGGCCGACGTCGGAGCCGGTGACCCGGCATACCCCACGGGCCATGGCGGCGGCCGCGGCCTCGGAGACCACCGGGCCGACGGGCACATCCAAGACGTCGAACTTCACCTCTTCGTGATAGGCGACCACTCCCCCGCGGAACCAGGCCGAGGCGCCGGGGACGTTGACCAGGCGTGAGGCGATGAGTCCTCCGGTGAGCGACTCCGCCACACCGAGCGTGAGGCCACGGGCGATCAGTTGGGCGGCCACGGCGACCTCCATGGACTCGTCGTCCACGCCGAACACGATGTCGCCCAGTTGGCCTTCGATGGCCGCCCGAACAGCCTTCTCCTCGTGGTCGAGGCGCGCCGTTCCCTCGTTCAAGGTGGCGGCGCGCGCGGTGATCCGCACCTTGATCCCCTCTATCCCCGACGCCAGAAACGCCAGGGTGACCGAGCCGGCGGGCACGCCGTCGGCATCGTCGGCATCGAGCGCGTCGATCCGACCCTGGAGTGATTCGGCCAGCCCCGACTCGCTGGCGCCCCAGGTGCGCAACACCCGGCTCACGATGACGCCCTCTTCTCCGGCCTCGGCCATGCGGGCGCGCAAATCGGGCAGGATCCCGCGCTCGAACATTTCGGCCATCTCGTAGGGCACGCCGGGAACGGCGTAGATCACCTTGTTCCCCAACGGGCAGATGAGGCCGGGTGCGGTGCCCGCCCGCTGGGGGATGATGGTGGCGCCGACCGGCACATCGGCCTGGCGGGCGTTGTTGGCCGACATGGTGCGGTCACGGGCCTTGAAGAACCCGGCGATGACATCCACGATCTTCTGGTCGCGCACGAGCTCGACGCCCATGATCTCGGCGATGGCCTCCCGTGTGATGTCGTCCTGGGTCGGTCCGAGGCCACCACAGACGATGATCCCGTCGCTGCGGGCCAGCGCGGTGCGGAACGCCAACACGATTCGCTCGTGGTTGTCCCCCACGGCCTGATGGAAGTGCGACACCACGCCGGCGGCAGCCAGCCGGTCGCCCAACCAGGCCGAGTTGGTGTCCGCGATCTGACCCAGTAACAGCTCGGTGCCCACCGCCACTATCTCGACCCTCATACGCCCGCCTCCCGGAACGCCCGCCGCCCGTCAGCCAGATACTGCCCCGCGGTGATGAGGGTGAGCGCGGCAGCCACCCAGATCACCACGAGTGCCACCCCGTGGTGGTGGGCCAGAGGTGGAGCGAGGCAGACGCCGACGGCAAGGTCCTGCACGAACGTCTTCACCTTGGCCGAGTTGCGCGCCGGGATCGACACGCCGCGGCGTCCCGCCCACACACGGTACATCTGCATCCCGACTTCACGGATGGCGATGAGGACCACCGGCAACCAGGGCAGATGTCCCTCGATGGCCAGGGTGACCAGGGCGCTCAGCACGAGTGCCTTGTCCGCCAGAGGGTCGAGGAAGGCGCCCGAGCGGGTCGTGCCCTGACGGCGGGCAATGTAGCCGTCGAGCCCGTCGCTGGCCGCCAGGAGGAAACCCACGGCGAAGTTGAACCAGGTGGCTCCCCACACCACGATCATGGCCACGAAGAGCGGGGCGGCCAAAAAGCGCGCCGTGGTCACCGCGTTGGCGGGCGTGGCGAGCGCGGTGGGCCCGAAGGTCGTCTGGCGCCGGGCGTCGGTGTCGCTCACTGGCTCATCCGTCGGCTCTCACCGCGTAGAGATCGGGGCCCACGGCGGCAGTCACCATGACGTCGAGCATCTCACCGGGCACCGTGTCGTCGGGCAGGTGCACGATGCCGTCGATCTCCGGTGCCTCGTGGACCGTACGCCCTCGTCCCGGGGCGTCCACCAGCACCTGCCGCCGCTCCCCGACCAACAGGTCGCGCCGCGCCGCCGTGATCCCGTCCTGCAACTCGGCACACTCGCGCAGCCGCTCCAACGCCAGGGCAGCCGGGACCTGGTCCGGCAGATCAGCCGCGTGGGTCCCCGCTTCGTTGGAAAAGGGGAAGAACCCGGCCCAGTCCAACTGGGCCTCGGCCAGGAACTCCAGAAGCCGATCGTGGTCGCGCTCGGTCTCCCCGGGATACCCCAAAATGAACGAGGAGCGGAAGCTGGCCTGACCATCGGCGGCGCGGATGTCGGCGATACGCCGCAGAAAGCGCTCGCCATCGCCCCAGCGGCGCATGCGGGCCAGATGGGGTCGGGACACGTGTTGGAGCGACAGGTCGAAGTAGGGCACGCCGGTAGCCAGGACCGCCTCGATCAGTTCGTCGGTCAGCCCGGACGGGTAGAGGTAGAGCAAGCGGGTGCGGGCGACGCGCGACGAGATGGCCCGGGTCAATCCCGCGATGGGTGACCGGCCGGCCTTCACCCGTTCGCCGGGACGCGAGCGATCACGGCCGTAGGACGCCAGGTCTTGTGCCACGAGGACGATCTCGCGCACCGGTGGTGCCGTGGCCCCGGAGGGCGTCGTGCCGCCGGCCAGGAGCAACTCCACCTCGGCCATGATCTCGTCGACGTGGCGTGAGCGCTGCTTGCCCCGAAAGGACGGGATGGCGCAGAACCCGCAGATGCGGTCGCATCCCTCGGCCACCTTCACGTAGGCCCAGGGCACCTCGGATGCCGGACGGGCCAACTCGAGCAGGTCGAACCCCCTGGCCGGGCGGGGGCCGGGCTTGCGCGCCAGTGCGACCGGGACACCGACCGGCTGGGCAGCATCGATCGGCTGGGCGAAGTCGACCCCGAACCCGGCCACCAGGTCCACCTCGGGCAGGGCATCGGTTATCTCGCTGCCGTAGCGCTCCGCCATGCAGCCGGTCACGACCAGCCGTGCCCCCGGCCGCCGAAGATCGGCCAGTTCGAGCACGGTGTCGATGGACTCCTGCCGGGCCGATTCAATGAAGGCGCAGGTGTTCACCACGACCAGATCCGCCTCGGACGCGTCCGCGGCGCGACGGTAGCCCTGACCCGCCAGACGTCCCTCCAGCTTGTCCGAGTCAACCTGGTTCTTGGGGCACCCCAGAGTCTGCAACCAGTACCGACTCTCGACCACTCGTTCTCCTCACAGCCAGCCGGGGCCGCCACGGTGACGGGGCACGGCGCGCCCGCCGGAGCGGACATTCTTGGTTCAGGCACTTCACATGCCCATCCCCCGAGCGGAGAGGGAGGGATTTGAACCCTCGGACCCAGTTACCCAGGTCAATTCATTAGCAGTGAATCCGATTCGGCCGCTCTCGCACCTCTCCCAGATCCCAAAGTCTAGGCCATCCGGCACTCCAGCATTTGCGCACCCGTAGAGATAAGAAAGTCCTGGTAAATAGAGGCAAACCAGACCTCGCCGTGGCCCTTTGGGTCGGCCGCCAAGCTCGTCGAGAGGTGGGTCGAGTGGTGGGAGGAGTGACCGCTCCGCTTGAGTGCCGGGGGGCGCCCCGACAGCCCCGGTTCACGTGATGAATATCTCGGCTCGCGACTCTCCATCCAGGGTTTTTCGCTTCGCTAAGGTCCCGGTCGTGACCAATAGTTCCCCCGGCGAGCAGGGCGAACCTCTCTCCCATCTCTCCCCCGACGAAAAGGCGGAACGATCCGGCAGCTTCGGCGAGGTGGCGGCGCACTACGAGCGCTTCCGACCTGGGCCATCTGCGCTGGCAGTGGACTGGCTCCTCCCTGACCACGTGGGATTGGTGGTTGATCTGGGGGCAGGGACCGGAGCCCTGACCAGGCTCCTCGTCGCACGGGCCGACGAGGTGGTGGCCGTCGAGCCCGACGATCGCATGCGCGCCGTCCTCATGGACGAAGTCACCGGCGCCCGGGCGGTGATGGGGCGCGGTGAGGCCATCCCGCTTCCCGACGGGTGCGCGGACGCAGTGTTGGCTTCCTCCTCATGGCACTGGATGGACCCCGTTCCGACGTTGCATGAAGTCGGTCGCGTGCTGAAGCCGAACGGAATTCTCGGTGCGGTCTGGAGCGGTCCCGACCCCGACGGTCCGTTCATGGTCCAGGCCCAATCCCTCTTGGCCGAACAGTCTGGAGGGACCGACAGGGGTCAGGATGATGAGAGCGTGACCGGCTTGATCCTCGGCGATGCCCTGCGGCCGATCTCCACGCTGGAAATCCCACATGGCGTGCCATTCGACCAGCCCGAGCACGAATCATTCACCTGGGACGTGGCGCTCAACGCAGACGAGTTGATCGGCTTGCTGGGCACCCTGAGTTGGATCATCACCATGCCGGAGGAGACCCGCGGTGCGGTCTTCAAGGAGGCGCGTCGCCTCCTGCGCGACCTCTTGGGGATTGAAGGGGACGTGACGGTTGACGTGGCGTTCCGCTCGGATGTCTGGCGGTCGGTACGCCGGGGTTCGATCGCCTAGCCGACCCTCATGGCGCACCTGCACCCAGCCGTAGGATTACCGCGTCAGGGAGGGAGCATGGAGATGACCAACTACCAGCCGTCCGACGGGGTTCGGCGCATCCGGGCCCAGCTCGACCATCCGATCATCGACAGCGACGGACACCTGATCGAGTTCCTCCCGCTCGTGCGGGACCTGCTGGTCGATCTGGCCGGCGAGTCGGTGGCACAGCGCTTCGACGCCGTCGTGCACAGCGGTCAGACGCTCCAAGGAGTGAGCGAAGAGATGCGCAAGCGCCATGGAATCGTCCAGTCGCCCTGGTGGGGCATCCCCACCCGCAACACGCTCGACCGGGCCACCGCGATGCTCCCGCGGCTGCTCTACGAACGCCTCGATGAACTTGGTCTTGACCTGGCCGTGCTGTACCCCACCTACGGACTCATCCCCATCCACCTCCCCGACGACGAGCTGCGTCAAGCCATGGCGGCCGCGTTCAACGCCTACCTGGCTGAGCAGTACGCCCCGTACGCGGACCGGCTCATCCCCGTGGCGTGCATCCCCACGTTCACGCCCGAAGAGGCGCTGGAAGAGCTCGAGCACTCGGTGGTCGAGCTCGGCCATCGGGCCGTCATGATGGGAGGTGCGATCCGGCGCCCGATCCCCGACGGTGGCCCCGGGGCGATTTGGATGGACGGACTCGGCCACGGCTCTCTCTACGACTACGACCCCGTGTGGCGCAGATGTGTCGAGCTAGGCGTCTCCCCGACCTTCCATTCGACCGGCTCGGGATGGGGCTCTCGTATGTCGACGAGCAACTACGTCTTCAACCACATCGGCAACTTCGCCGCCGCCGGCGAACTGACGGCTCGTTCTCTCCTGATGGGTGGGGTGCCGCGGCGGTTCCCCGAGCTCCGCTTCGCCTTCCAGGAGGGCGGCACCGCCTGGGCCTGCAACCTCTACAGCGACGTCATCGGGCACTGGGAGAAGCGCAATGCCGAAGCGGTGATGCGCTATGACCCCGCCGAGCTGGACCGCAGCATGCTCACCTCGCTCTTCGACCGCTTCGCTGAGGGTCCGGTCCGGGAACGCCTGAGCCGACTCGACGAGGGCCTCGGCCTTTTATCCGAGCCAATGATCGAGGGCGCGAGCATCGATGACTTCGCCCAATCCCTCCTCAGGTCGCCCGATGACATCAAGGACGTGTTCAGTTCCCAGTTCTTCTTCGGTTGCGAGGCTGACGATCCCATGGCGGCCGTGGCCTTCGACGAGCACCTCAACCCGCTTGGAGCCCGCATCCCCGCCCTTTTCGCCAGCGACATCGGCCACTGGGACGTCCCGGACTTCCGCCGGGTGCTCGAGGAAGCGTGGGAATTGGTCGAGCACGGGCTGCTCGACGCCGACGGTTTTCGCCACTTCACCTTCGCCAATCCGGTGCGCCTCTGGGCGGGCACGAATCCGCGGTTCTTCGAGGGTACGTCGGTCGAAAAAGCGGTGACTGACGAACTAACCCGGCTCTGAAGAGCCCTGGGGATCCCCAGGTCACAGGGCCCGGGTGTGGGCAGGCGACATATTCTGCGTGGGTGAAAATCCTCGTGGTCTTCATGCTTGTGACGGTGGGACTCCTCGTGGCCAATTGTTCGAGCGGTCCAACTGGAAGCGAAAAGGCAGCCTGCGGAGCCGTCTCGGAGCTGGCCTTACCTGAGGATCTCGGGCAGACGGGCGCCACGAACAGTGTCGGAGAGGTGGGCGTCGCCCTTCCGGATCAGCTGATCACGAAGTTGACCCAGTCCGGCAATGCCACGCTCGTCCGTGCCGGAGACGAAATCAGAGCGACTCCGAGTGATGCGGAGTTGGTCGCCGCGGTGAACCGCGCAAAAGCCGAGTGCCGGAAGCTCGGAGCGTGAACCGTGGAGGCGGGCGGGCGCCCAGTTCATTTCATCTGGGTAGTTGGTGATCGCTCGGAAGTTCGACTGCCACGTTGATCCTGTTCCAGACATTGATCAGTCCGACGAGAAATAACAGTGCTGCCAGTTCTTCGTCATTGAATTGCCGTCGCGCGGCCCGCCAGATGACCTCGTCCACTCTCACTCCATCTCCGACCCGAGTCATGGCTTCTGCGAGACCGAGCGCGGCACGCTCGCGTTCGTCGAAGGCGGGAGAATCTCGCCATCCGGCCAGTGTGTCCAACGTCGTCTGGTCGACACCCGCCCTTCTCGCCCAGTCCGAGTGAAGCCCGAGGCAGAAAGCGCAACCGGTTATCTGCGAGACGCGCAACTCCACAAGCTGGCAGAGCGCTCTGTCCAATGGCCCGTGGGCGAGGTGACCCGCCAGAGTCAAGACGTCCTCGTACCAAGGAGTGCCTGCGGCGTAGGGATCGAAGCGCATTCTTCCGACGGTACTAGGAGCTCCTTCGGCTCACCGTGCTCGTCCGCATGGTCGTGGATTCGGAGGCAATACTTGGCATTGTGCTGATCGCCCAGATCACCGACCTCCATATCGACGAGCCCGGCGGCTTCATGCGTCGGTTCGTGGATGCCAATACCAAGCTGGAGAGGGCCATCGAGTACTTGCACACGAGGGCGGAGCGTCCGGATGTGGTCCTGGCAACAGGCGACCTCACCAATGACGGCCGACCCGAACAGTTCGAGCTGCTGAGAGCGTCACTGGAACGGCTGGAGATACCGATCTATCTCATACCGGGTAATCACGATGAGCGGGAGGCGTTCCGCTTGGCCTTCTCCGATCGTCCCTGGATACCCGCCAGCGGTCCGATCGACTACGTGATCGACGACTTTCCTGTGCGGCTCGTGGGCCTGGACACCAGCGAGCCGGATCGCCATGACGGCACGCTCGATGCCGGTCAGCTTGACTGGCTGGCTGCGACCTTGTCCCGGGAGCCGAGCAAACCGACGCTTCTTTTCCTCCACCATCCCCCGTTTCTGAGCGGATTGTGGCTCTTTGACGCTATTCGCCTCGAAGGATCGGATGGCCTGCGCGCCGTCGTCGAGGGACATCCGCAGGTGACCCAGATCATCGCCGGCCATGTCCATCGCCCGATCAGCTACCACTGGGGCACCACCATGATCACGACCTGTCCCAGCACCACCCACCAATCTCGATGCGACCTGCACCCCGCCGAAGGTGCAGGCATCACCGACGATGCCCCGATGCTGCAGCTACACCGGTGGACGGGTGAGGGATTCATCACCCACACGACACCCTTCGAGTCGGCGACGGCCACGATCGAGATCTCCGAGGTCGTCTCCGATTGGGACGGGACCAAGACGCGCATCCTCGCGGGGCCTCCGTTCCCCAAGGGCGCCGGCGGCCTGTTCTAACCTGCCCCGGAACCCCATGAGATAATCGAACAGTGCGTATCGTGCTCAATCTGCTCTGGTTGATCCTGTCCGGAATTTGGTTCTTCATCGCCTACGCGATAGCGGGCGTTGTGATGTGCATCCTCATCATCACGATTCCGTTTGGCATCGCATCGTTCCGTCTTGCGGCCTATGTCCTGTGGCCATTTGGCAGGACCGTGGTGCCGCGGCCCACCGCCGGTGCCGCGTCGACCATCGGCAACGTTCTGTGGTTTGCACTCATCGGCCTATGGATGGCCATCGGCCATCTGATTTCGGGAGTCGTCCTCTGTCTCACCATTATTGGAATCCCGCTGGGACTCGGGAACTTCAAACTGGCCGCAGTGGCGATAGCCCCGCTCGGGAAGGAAATCGTCCCGACCAGCGACCCTCGAGCTTCCCTCGGAACCATTAGATTCTGAGTCATCGCACGTTAACGCCGGTGCAGCAGGCCGGGGCTGCGAGATGCTCGGGCACTTTGGGGGCAGCGAACTTTTTCGGTAGTGGTGACTGCAGCAGCGGGCCGCTCGCCGATTATGGTTATGGGACTTTGTGCCCCGCGCTTCACGGGACTTATTCCTCTGGTGCGGCAAGCAGTTGATTCGTACCGTAGGAAGACGCCGGAAGTTCACTTCACCTAGCGAAGAGTCGCGGCACTGTTGCGAAAGGACATCCCATGATCACCGCCGATATCCACGCGGAACTGATCGCGGCATTTCTCGGAGATGACGAGCCCCGTTACGGCGAGTGCCGCTGCGCGTCGTGCCTCGGGCCCCACCGCGGGTCGAGTCCGTGTGAACGAACAATCCGTGAGGACGCTGTGTCCGCCAGTTCGAGTCTCAATCCGGCCTGGTCGCAGCAATCACCTGTCGTTGCGCAGCCCTCGAAGAACTGACCCTCACGTCGTTCGACCCAGATCTACCGCTCCGGCACCGATGTGGCCCGGCACGCCCCCGCCGGGTGTGGGGGCGCGGGCGCACTCTCACCATGGCCGCACCATGAACCAATTCGGAACGCCAATTACCTGCCGCTCTCGGACCACGTCGAAACCAAAGCGCTTGTAGAGCCGGACTTTGTCCTCAGAATCGGTCTCGAGGTATCCGAAGAGTTTCGCATCGTCGAGCTGTCGACAGTAATGCGCCAGAATTTGTGATCCGATTCCTCGTCCCCGAAGATCGGCGTCCACCGCCAGAGGGCCGAGGTGCGAGTGACGTTCTCTCACATCGACTGCACCCCAGGACTTGTTCAATCGCGCCGTGCGCACAAGAGAGCGGACGCCGATCGGAAGAAGAGCGGGCACGTAGTGGAGGAGCTGGGCGACGCTCGGTTGACAGGTTCCAGGCGGCGCCACCCCGGTCACGCCCACCATCGTTCCTTCGTCGAGTGCGACCAGCGGCGTTTGTTCATCCATGATCTCGAACATGGCCGCGAACAAGACCAAGAGGCGCTGGTGGCGGCGCACCGGGTCCAGTCCAAGTGACGCGATCTGCAGTGGTTCGTCCCGGAAGGCTCGTGCGAGCAGCTTGATAGCTTCAGGCAGTTCGTCAGATCGGAGTTCGCGGATTTCTACGCTTGCCCCTTCGCTGCCCATCACGGTATCTGGCACCTCCTTGGAAGCGGGCCGCTCCTGTTGTGTGACGATAACGATTGCCGCGTTCTCCGCCAAGGCGGATAGCCCCATCGCGGTCGTGGTGGTAGCACGCACTTGCCCGGCGTACTGCCCTTCCCTGGTGGGTTCCGGCGGCCGTGCTGGCGGCCAACATCGGCGACCTGAGCGCTCTCCGCGTGCGGTCGCCGCAAACGTAGGTGGTGGGCGTCAGTCCAATGGGCCCGAGTGGGTGGAGGACGCCATCGCCGCCTTGAGGAAACCCTGGAAGGGTACGACCTCCCGGCCGGCGTCGACGTGGACGTCGACCGGCCCTCCGAAACTCGAGGAGTCGAAGGTGTCCGTTCCGTGCACGTGCCGTCCGGCCAGACTGTCGTCACCTCGGTGCTGAGTTACACCAACTACCCGGCGCCTCCGACGTACACCTTGTAGCCGAGATCAGGGTTGGTCACGTGCACCGAGTAGCCCTCGACACTCGTCCCGTCGACCGTTGACGACCCGAGGCCCGGCGGGTCCCGTCGGGTCTGGCCTTTTCCGTCGGGGCATCGGCTGCAGCGGCACCCATTTGTGCCAGGACCTCGTGTGATGGAAGCTCGAAGCCGACGGTCGACCGCACCGGGACCCGAAGGGGAACCGGACGTTCGTCCGTCCACTCGCTCCCATCCCAATAGCGCTCGATACCCGGTCGAGACGGATCGGGGTACCACCCACTTGCAACATGCACGCGACCGACACTCTCCCTCACGAGTCGTGGTTGGGTCTCCCATTATCGACCCGTGGGGCGCTCCAGGACTTGGGCCCAAAGGCCTCAAATGGAGGGGTCAAAAGGCCCATTCCAAAAGAGAGGGAGCTGCCGGGCGTGCCTCAGCCGATTCAAGAAATTCTGGGTCGCAGGTCCCTTGGCGGTGGGATCCTGGAGCTATCGGCTGAGGCACAAACTCCGGCTATTGCGATCAGGCGGAAGATCGCTAAACGAATTCATTTCCATTCCCGGAGAATCTCAAACACCGGCCGGCAGTTTTTTTTCGCCGTCCGGGACCAGGTCGAATCGGATCAGGTCGGGTCGGGTCGGGTCAGATCAGAGGCTCGAGCTGGTCATCGGCAGCCACCACGGCCAAGAGCTCCCGATCACGTTCGTAGGAGAGCAGCTCACCGGCCCCCTCCACATCGAGCCACCGCAGCTCGTCGACCTCCTCGTTGGGCCCGAAGGTACCGGCGACGGCCGACATGACCCAGTAGGCCACGACCTTGGGACGCCCCTTACGGTCGATGTAATCGGTGTGCCCGACGAAGCGCAGGAGACGGCAGACGAGTCCGGTCTCTTCGAGCACCTCGCGTTGCGCCGCGTCCTCGAAGGTCTCTCCCTCCTCGAGCTTCCCCTTGGGATAGGACCAGTCCTGGTGCACCGGGCGATGCACCACGGCGACCTGCAGCTGCCCCGATTGGCGCCGCACGATCAGACCTCCGGCGGCTCGAACAATTTCTGCCGGTGTGTTCAGTTCCATGGTTGCGGCTCGTCGACCCACTGTAGGCACCCTACTGGCACGGTTCATGATGACCGTGTCATTCCCACGACTCCCCATTTCATTCCCCGAAATTCGCGCGCGGCGGCGGTACCCTTGCCCAAGTGCTGCGCGAACGGGAGTCCGACGAGATCGAATGGCAATTCGATGCCCTCGATCTGCGCCCGGTGGAGCGCTGGCTAGCCACGCTGCCCACCCTTTCGGTCGAGCCGTATGAACAGACGACGATCACTGCGCTGGCCCAACCGCCCCAGCGCTTGGTCGATTCGTACATCGACACGGACGATTGGCGGCTGGCGCACGCCGGCTTCGTGGTGCGCGCCCGTCGACAGGGTCGCCAAGACGACATCACGCTCAAGACCGCGCAGTGGGCGGAAGAGGAAGGACTACGACAGCCTCTGGAGGTGCGCGAGGCGCTACCACAATCGGGACTGCGCGACCTGGGTCCTGACGGTCCAGTGGGCCGCCGCGCCTATGCCATCGCCGGCCGCAAGCCGCTCCGGCCGGTCCTCGAGGTGCGAACCCGCCGGCGGTCGTTCGCGTTGCGCATCGACGGCAGCGACGCGGCCGAGATCGCCCTGGACGACACCGCGATCGTCGTCGGGAACGGCCAACGCCCCATGCAACTGCGGCGGGTCGAAGTCCGGGTCTTTCGCGAGTGGACGGACGCGCTCGGACCACTGGTGCTCCAGCTGCGGGCCGCCTGCGGACTGCAACCGGCGACGCTCTCCAAGTTCGAGGCCGGCCTGCTGGCGCGCGGCCTGGAGATCCCGGGCCCGCCCGACTTCGGGTCGACCGAAATCGGGCCCGATATGAATCTGGGCCAGCTGGCCTATGCCGTCCTACGGCGCCAGCTGGCCGTGCTCCGGGCCAAGGAGCCCGGCACGCGACTGGGCGAGGATCCCGAGGAGCTCCACGACATGCGCGTGGCGACCCGTCGCCTGCGCGCCGCGCTGGATCTCTTCAGCGAGGTCCTGCCCATCCGGAGCCGCCATTTCCGAGATGAGCTCGGCTGGCTGGCCGGCGTCCTGGGTGCGGTCCGCGACCTCGACGTGCAGCTGGAGGCGCAGGCGGCCATGGTGGAACCAGGTGACGAAGCGCTCTGGGCCGACCTCACGGCCTTGCTGGGCCGCGAGCGCGATGCCGCCCGCGCCGCGCTGTTGGCCGCACTGGACTCCGTCCGTTGGGAGCGGCTCGTGAGCGGCATGGCAGCGATGGTCCAGCAGGGTCCGTTCCGCCGTTCGACCGCCACTCGCCTGCCGGCCCTGGTTGCCGTACCCGACCTGATCTGCTCCCGCCACGACGCCGTGGTCAAGGCGGCGCGACGGGCCAAGCGCTCGGGCGAGGCCGCCGACTTCCACCGCCTCCGCATCCGCTGCAAGCGACTCCGCTACTCGCTCGAGTTCGGGGCCGAGCTCTACGACGGGCGGACGAACCGCTACACCCGGCAACTGACCAAACTCCAGAACCAGCTGGGTCTGATGCAGGACGCCGAGGTGGCAGCCACCCGCTTGGCCGATCTGGCGACCGGCAACTCGAACCTGCCCGCCTCCACCATCTTCGTGATGGGCGGCGTGGCCGAGCTGCACCGCCAGGAGATGGCCCGCCTGTTGGACCATCTGCCCGCCGAGGTGTCCCGCGTACGGGGCCGGGAGTGGGTCGATCTGACCACAACGATGGAGCGGGGTCGTGACCGCGCGCTGGCGCTGGTGCCGCCGGCCCGGCGCGCGCTGCGGGTCCTGCCCGACCAATCCCTACCCGAGTCGGCCGGCACGACAACCGACGACACGGCTCCGGTGCCGCCACCGGTGCGGCCCGACCTGGCGCGGGCCGTCGGCGGCGGGGAGCACCCGGCCTGAATCAGGCCAGGGGGAAGGGTTCCGGCTCGCCGATCACCAGCAGAGGGTCTTCGGTGACGATGAAGTGCAGCCGGTCGGTGTCGAGGAAGCTCTCGACGTCCTTCCACATGACGGGGAAGTCCGGGTCGGTCGTGTGCGCGTTGTAGGCGTCCATGTTCTCGAACCACTGCACCGTCACCCCGTCGTACCCGCCGTCGTCGACCCCGCCGTAGTCCGACATCGGTCGCGGGTGTTGCTCGTAGCGGAGCACGTGGCTCCCACATTGAAGCGTCCCAATCAGTGGACCGTGTACCTGGCGCCAATGCTCGTGGAACTCTTCGGGTGTCAGTCCCGGCTTGCGCCGCAGAAGGCACGTCAGTCTGACCACGGAACTCCCTCCCTCGACACACCGCTTCTCGCCGCCAAAGAGTAGGCCAACCGCGACGGCGGCGCCTCGGCCGCGGCGCGGGCGCGGGCGGGCGCCGCGGCGCGGGCGTGGGCGGGCGCGGGCGCGGGCACGCCACCGGGCCGGCCCTCGAGCCAGGGAGGGAACGGAAATATCGGGAGATCGGGCGCGCCGGGGGCGCATGTCGTGGGACAGGGGGCAGAGTCCGTACGCTGACGGCCCATGACTGCGGGGTTGCTGGGCACGGTGCCGCTGAGCCCGTCCCACATCGTCCTGCTCGTCCTCGGGGGTTTGGGAGCCGGGCTCTTCAACGGGGTGGCCGGCGGCGGCAGCCTCATCTCGTTCCCGCTTCTGCTGGCACTGGGCTATCCGGCGCTCACCGCCAACATCACCAACACCGTCGGCATCTGGCCCGGTTACACCGCAAGCGCCGTCGGGTTCCGCAACGAAATTTCGGGCCAGCGGGACCGGCTGGTCCAGCTCGGCCCCTTCGCCGCCGTCGGCGCCGTCGCCGGGGCGATCCTGCTCCTCACCACTTCATCGGCCCTCTTCCGCTCCTTGGCTCCCTGGCTGGTGCTCGGTGGGTCCATCCTGTTCGCTCTCCAACCTCTCCTGCTGCGGGCACTGGGCGGTTCCGCGCACGCTCCGCCACGGACGCGGCCTCTCCTCATGGTCGGAGGCACCTTCGCCGCCTCGGTCTATGGGGGGTACTTCGGCGCCGGCCTGGGCGTCGTGTTGCTGGCGATCCTGGGGTTGGCCCTCCCCGACTCGATCCTGCGCACCAGCGGGCTGCGGACCGCCCTGTCCATCCTCGTCAATGGAGTGGCCGCCGTGGTCTTCCTGGTTCACGGTGGACTGGCGTGGGAAGCCGTCGGCCTGCTGGCGGCCGGCAGTCTGGTGGGTGGCTGGATCGGGGCCCGGATCGCGCTGTCCATTCCGGCTGCGGCGCTGCGCGTGGTGGTGGTCCTGGTGGGCCTGGCCACCGTGGTGAAACTCCTGGTCTGATTCGCCGCCCTGGTCGCCGCCCTGGCCGTCGTCCTGGCCGTCGCCCTACTCGACGGCCAGTGGGTAATGGCCGACCACGGCCAGACCCAGCGCGCGGCGGTGTTCGCGGAGAGCCTCGTCGGCCTCGCCGGGGTCGCACGGCACGAGCACGACCGTTGTGCCGGGCGCGCACTGACCCAGGGCGCCGTGGTCGACCGTGGCGACGACGGCCACCACCGGGTAGCCGCCGAGGGTGGCGTGGTCCGTCAGCAGGATCACCGGCTCCCCGTCCGGTGGGACCTGGACGGCTCCGGTGACCATCCCCTGGGAGTCGAGCTCGTCCGGGGCTCCGGGGGCGCCCCGCAAGGCCGGTGTGCCCGGATCACGGCGCAGCCGAAGCCCCACCCGGTTGCTCGCCGCCTCGACGCTGAACCGCATCGAGGCCAGGGTCGCGAAGGTCCCGGAGGCGAATCGCTCGTGGTGGGGACCGGGGACGACCCGCAGGGCAACCGGTCGCCCCTGGTCCATCCGCCGCGACGCGCCGGCGCGCAGATGGTCGCCCAGGGGCGGCTCCATGGAGGCGCCCCACAGTTGCGCGCCCGCCTCGATCGGGCCGGGTCCGAGGCCGGCCAATTGATCGCTGGCGCAACTGCCGAACAGCGCGGGACCGACGAACCCTCCGGCCAAGGCCAGGTAGCACCGAAACCCGCTCCGCACCGGACCGACGACCAACTCCTGGCCGGCATCGACAGGGACCACCCGTCCCGCCGCGAAGGGCTGGCCCTGCAGACGCAGATCGGGCGACCCACCGACGACCGCCACGAAGGTCGGGCTCAGGCAACGAAGCGTCGGGCCCCGCGCCGTGATCTCGAGGGCGCAGGCGCCGACCGGATTGCCGACCAGTTCATTGGCCAGCTGGAACGAGTCGGGGTCGGCCGGGCCGGCCGCCGGGACCCCGAGCGCGGCCATCCCTCTCCTCCCCCCGTCCTGCAGCACGGAACGCAGGCCGGGCTCGTCGACTTCGAACACGGCCCGCGACCCTGGGGGTGGCGCCTCGGAGAAGCGGCCCGGACCGTCGCGCCGTATCGACGACCGTCCCGTTTGATGGCCCGCCGTCCGGGCGGCCTCCACGAAGCGCACGCGGTCGCCGGGGGCCAGGCGGGCGTACGGCGGCTCCCACGGCGAGAAGAGCGGCACGTCCGTGTGGCCGATGAGCTGCCATCCCCCGGGCGACGCCGACGGATAGACGCCGGCGTACCCGTTGGCCAGCGCGACCGACCCGGCCGGCACGGAGGGCCGGGGGCGGGGGCGGCGCGGCACCTGGCCCAGCGGGGCGGGCAGGCCGGCGAGATAGGCGAAGCCGGGAGAGAACCCGACGACGGCCACCGTGAGTGGCTGAGCGGTGATCAGCGCCACCACCGCCTCGGACGTGCTCCCCACGAGCGTCGCCACCTCCGCCAGGTCCGGCCCATCGAAGGTGCAGGGGATCTCGAGGAGCGCTGCGCCACCGTCATCCTCGCCCTCCTCGTCGGCGGCGTCCGGCTGTGCGCAGGCCTCCTCCAGCAGGTGCGCCAGCAGGGGCCGCGCCGCGTCGAGATCCCCGGTCGTCGGATCGAAGGCCACCATGACCGTGGCCAACCCGCCGACCACTTCGGCCACGCCCTCGAGCCGGGCTGCGGTGAGCGCCCGCGTGAGCCGACGGGCAGCCACCGGATGGGGGACGCCCATCAGCAGCGCATGGTCCCCGAGCCGGCGGATCTCCCCCACCGGGACCGAACGGGACGGTGCGCCGCCCACGCTCAGGCGGGCCGGTGCGTCGGCGGGGCCGCCACGGCAATGCCGGCGGCGTCCAGCCCGCGGCGCACCGCCCGGGCCATGGCCAGCGCGTTGGGGGAGTCCCCGTGCAGGCACAGGGTGTCCACGGCGAGCGTCAGCGTCGTCCCGTCGGCGGCCACCACCGTCCCCCGTTGGGCCAGCCCGAGAGCCTGCGCCGCCGCCTGCGCCGGATCGCTGTAGACGGAACCGGGCTGCTGGCGGGCCAGCAACCCGCCGTCCGCGCCATAGGCACGGTCGGCGAACCCTTCCTCGTGCACGGCGACACCTGCTCTGTCCGCCCAGCGGACCGCGGGCGCGCCGGAGGGCAGCACCAACGAGGTGCCCGGGTCACACAGGTCGACGACCACGCCGACCAGGGCGTCGAACGTGGCCGCGTGGCTGCCCACCTCACCGTAAAGCGCACCGTGAGGCTTCACCGAGCACACGGTTGCACCCAATGACGCGGCCACCTTGATGAGGTCGCCAATCTGGCCGGCCAGCGATGAGGCCAGGTCGGACACCGCCAACTCCATCGGGCGGCGACCGAACCCGGCCCTGTCGGGATACGACGGGTGGGCGCCCACCCGCACCCCGGCGTCGAGCGCCGCCTGCACGGTCGCCCGCATCGACTCGTCGTCGCCGGCATGCCCCCCGCAGGCGATATGGGCGGAGGTGACGAGACCGAGCAGGCCGTGTTCGATCGCCCTTCCGGCGTCGTCGTCAGCCTCGCCGAGATCAGCGTTCAGATCGATGCTGCGCCGTTCACCCGGCACGGAGATCGTCCACCACGACGCCATCGCGGAGGATCACCCGTTGATTCCGACGCGTCGGGACACGTGTGCCACCCACGATCGACCCGGTCACGTTCAACGGATCGGCCCCTGCCACCACCAACTGTTCGCCGCTGGGTGGGCGGCGATGTGCCTTCAACAGATCCGCCGCCGCTTCGGGGAGCGCGTACTGCTCGCCGGAAAGCCCGACCACGAAACGACCGCCGAGGGCCAGGCCGCGCGCCTCGAGCCGGCGTAGGGCCCACACCACTTCACGCCAGGGGACATGGAACGACTCGCGTCCCCAGACCTCCCAGGCCACCACGCCCCAGCGGGCCAGGAGCTGCCAGGCCACCGCCTCGGCGAGCTCCTCGTTGGCGGGCTGTGTCAGTGCGGCCGCCGCCTCATCTTCGGATCCCACTTCGACGGGGAGCAGCGACCATCGTCCCTCCCCGATACCGCTCCCCACCGGGCCTCGCCGTCGGGCCAACCCCGGACGGACGGCGCCGCTGCGCCCGACCCCGCGGCGGCCATCGGGACGGCGATAGGTCCGGGTGCTCCAGCGATCGCGGGCCGAGAGCAGCGACCGCACGGCCGAGAAGGCGTCGGCCGTGACGATGCCCCGGGCCACCAGGTCCCACAACCCCTCGTCCACCTCGGCGGGGAGCCGGCCGGCCAGGGTGGCGAGCTCGGGCCTGAAGCAGGCGCCGCGGGAGCGCAGTGCGGCGAGGACGTCGGCTGCGGCACCCACCTCCGGCTCCGGTGCCTCGGCGTCCCCTCGTACGGCCCGGAGCATCCATGGGAGGTCCTCGCGCACGACGAAGGCCAGCGGGGTGGACGGTGACGGCGTCCCGGCCCGACCGGCCCGCTCGGGTCGGGGGGTCAGCCGGCCCCAGACGACCTCGCCCGAGAGGCAGACCTCGTCCAGCCAGCGGGCGTCGTAGCCCTCGACCCGCGCCGGCAGGATGTGGGCCTCCCATTCGGCCGCCGGGGCCTCGATCCCCTGGAGCTGCTCGAGGACGGCGAGCAGACCGGCCCGGCCCTCGGCCCGGGTGGTCGGCGTGGCGTGCTGCCACCCGGTGAGAAAGCGCACGAAGTCGCTGATGGGGACCGGGTCGACCAGGCCCCGGCGCCGCTGACGGCTGGCCCCGTGCAGGCGGACCAGGAGGTTTCGGGCGCACCAGCGGCCATCGGGGAGCGCGATGGCCGAGCCCTGCGCTTCGAGACGGGCCAGGGCCGTGCGCGCCCGCGCCGACGTCACCGGTGCGCCCATGGGCGCACCGGCGGGCAATGGCGCATCTGCGGTGAGGTCCGACACGGTGACCGGGCCGGCCAGCTGGAGATGGCCGCCGACGCAGGACGCCGCGGCCTCGTCGTCCTGGCGCAGGGCCGCCGCGGCCTCCCGCTGCTCGGTGGCCACCCAGCATCCGTCGAGATCGGCGGCACGGCCGTCGGCGACCAGGGCCTCGAACAGGGTCGCCCACTCCGGCACGGGGCGACAGGCCACCAGCGACAGCAGCAGGTCGTGCAGCTCGTCGGGACTGCGGAGGGCGGGCCGCACCTGGTCGAGCACCAGGGCCACTGCGTCGGGATCGAGTGCGTCCAGTTGGTCGGTCGGCACGGGAAGCCCGTTGGGGCCGAGGGCCCCCAAGCCACGGCGCAACGAAAGGGCGCGGGTACGCCGTTCCTCCAACGGGGCCCCGTCGAGGAAGGTGAAGGGACGCCCGCTCAGAATCCCGTGCGACAGAGGCGAGGGCTCGGACGACTCCACCATGTGCACGGCGACCTGCCCCGACTCCACCTTCGACCACAGGTCGACCAGCCCCTCCACCGAGAGCCCTTCGTGCAGGCAGTCGTCCACGGTCTGGCGCACCAGCACGTGATCGGGGACCGCAACCGGTCCGGCGGCGGCGTTCTCCTGGCAGGCGGCCAACGAGGGCCAGACCGCGGCGAGCAGGTCGTCCGCCTCCATCCGCTGGAGATGGATGGGCCGCCGCTTGCCACCCCGGGCACGCGGGAGGACCAGGGCCCGGGTCAGGTTCCAGCGCCAGCGCGCCGCCAGCATCGGATGCGGGAGCACGGCCTGGGTCAACACCTGGGCCGCGCTCTTGGAGGAGAGCATCGACGGCACATCGGCCAGGGGGAAGCTGTGCTGCGGGCCGAGGGAGAGCACGACCGTGTCGTCGTCGGCGGCCGCCTGCAGCTCGAAGTCGAACGACACGCAGAACCGTTTGCGCAGCGCCAGGCCGAGGGCGCGGTTCACGCGGCCGCCGAAGGGCGAGTGCACGATCAGCTGCGTTCCCTCGCTCTCGTCGAAGCAGCGCTCCACCACGATGCGCTCCCGCGTGGGGAGGAAGCCGAGCGCGGCCAGGCCGGCGGCACAGTAGGCCACCACCTGCTGCGCCACCTCGGCCGAGACACCGGCCCGCTCCGTCACCAGTCGGCGGGCCGCCTCGCCGTCCTGCTGGCGCAGCAACGGCTCGAGTGCGCCCCGCAGATCGCTCACCGCCATGGACAGCTCGGCCGAGCGAGCCGGCGCCTCGCCCAACCAGAAGGGGATGGTCGGAGGCAGATCGCCGGCGTCGTAGACCCGCACCGTGCCCACCTCGACTTTTTTCACCCGCCACGAATGGGTGCCGAGGAGGAAGATGTCCCCGGCCGTCGCCTCGACCGCGAAGTCCTCGTGCACCGACCCGACGGTGACGCCCTCGGGGTCGAGCACGACCCGGTAATCGCCGGTCTCGGGAATGGCGCCCCCGCTGGTCAGCGCGGCCAGGCGGGCCCCGCGGCGGGCGCGCAGGCGGCCGTTGACGGCGTCGTGGTGGAGATGGGCGCCCCGGCGGCCCCGGCCGGTCTCTATGCCCCAGCTCGACAGGGCCACCACGTCATCGAAGTCCTGGCGCGGCATGTCGGCGTAGGGGGCGGCCCGCCGGGTCATCTCCCACATCTCCTCGACGCTGCGCTCCTCGGCCGCCGCCACTTCGGCCACCAGCTGCTGGGCCAGCACGTCGAGCGGGGCGATCGGCGGCTCCAAAAGATCGAGCCGGCCCTCATGGACGGCGGCCAGCAACGCGGTGCACTCGACCAACTCGTCGCGGGTCATCGGATAGAGCCGGCCCGCCGGCACCCCGTGCCGCTGGTGGTTGGCGCGCCCGACCCGCTGGAGAAAGGTGCCGATGGCGCGGGGCGAGCCGATCTGGCAGACCAACTCCACCGGCCCCACGTCGATGCCCAGTTCCAACGAGGCGGTGGCCACCAGCGCGCGCAGGTCGCCGGCGCGCAAGCGGGTCTCGACAATGCGCCGGCGCGCCGCCGAGAGGCTCCCGTGGTGCGCGGCCACGAGGAGCGAGGCGTCGACGTCACCGCCACCGTTCTCGGCACTCCCCAACCGTTCGGCCAACTGATGGGCCACCCGCTCGGCCATTTTGCGCGTGTTCACGAAGATCAACGTCGTGCGGTGCTCGCGCGTGTGGGCGGCGATGCGGTCGAGCACGTCGGAGAGCTGCAGTCCGCTCGCCACCGCTTCGAGCTCGCTGTCGGGGAGCTCGATGGCCACGTTCAGGTCGCGGGAGTGACCGCAGTCCACGATCACCGTCGGCGGGCGCTCGTCGTGCACGCCGGAGAGGAGACGGGCCACGACGTCGAGCGGCCGTTGCGTGGCGGAGAGGCCGATGCGCTGCAGATGGCCGCCGGCCTCGGTCACCAGGCTGTCCAATCTCTCCAGGCTGAGGGAGAGGTGGCTCCCCCGCTTGTCGCGCGCCAAGGTGTGCACCTCGTCGACGATGACGGTGCGCACCCCGCGCAGCATGGCCCGGGACGAAGGCGCGGTCAGCAGCAGATAGAGCGACTCGGGAGTGGTGACCAGAATGTCCGGCGCGTTCTTACGCATGGCCGCCCGCTCGGCGGCCGGCGTGTCGCCGGTGCGCACGGCGACCCGAAGGCCGGGATCGCCGTAGCCCAGCCGCATCGCCTCATCCCGAATTTCGGTGAGGGGCACGTGCAGGTTCTCGTGGACGTCGACGGCCAGGGCCCGCAGCGGGGACACGTAGAGCACCTCGGGGAGCCCGCCCTGGCGCGTCCCGGCGTCAGCGGCCCGGTAGGCGGCGTCGATGGCCACCAGGAAGCCGGTCAGGGTCTTCCCGGTACCGGTCGGTGACGCCACCAGGACGTCACTCCCGGCGGCGATGTGGGGCCAGGCCGCCACCTGGGGTGGCGTCGGCCCGTCCGGGAACCGGCGGGCGAACCATGCCGCCACCGCCGGGTGGAACCGATCGACCATAGGAGGAGCGAGAGTGGTCACCCCTCTATTTCACCAGGATGCTGTGACGGACGTGCACAGAGGTGCGCGGCCGCCGCCGAGGTGGCTCACGACCGGCGGCGCCCCCAGGCGGCGATCATCGGCGGCTGTGTGAGATCAAGCCTCCCGGCAGCCACGTTGGCCAGGTGGAGCGCGATCTCCTCCGCGGTGGCGATGCCGTGCTCCAGCAGCTGGTCCGTGATGAGGTGGATGGTGGCCGTCTCCAGCCGGGCGCACGCCGGGTGGGCCACCGGGAACGCGGCATCGGCCCGCACGTCGGCCAGGCCCGCCTCCCGGAGCAGGCGCGGCAGGGTCCGGCCGTAGGCCAGATCGACGCCGCGCGACGCCATCAACTCCCGGAAGCCGGAGCGCAACCGGTTGGCCAGCTCCTGGGCGGGGCCCCGCACCTCCAACGAGCTCAACGGCTGCAGCGCCGGGTCGGCGTCCTCGACGAACAACCAGCCTCCCGGGCGCAGCGCGCCCACCATCGCCGCCATCGCCTTCTCCCGCTCGGGTATGTGCACCAGGACCAGCCGGGCATGGACGAGGTCGAACTGGCCTTCGGGGGGAGGGTCGTGGGCGACATCGTGGGCGCGCACCTCAACGTGGGGGCTGACGCCATCCGCGGCAGCCTCGGTGCGGGTCACGTCGATATCGGTGGCCAGCACGTGACCCCGCGTCCCGACCCGCGCGGCCAGCCACCGGACGACCGAGTCGCCTCCGGCCCCCACTTCCCAGCAGCGCCAGCCGGGCGCGATTTCGAGGCGGTCCATGTGGGCGAAGGTCGACGGGTCGAAGAGCTCGGTGAACGCGGCGAACCGCTCGGCGGCGGCCTCCTCGGCGTTGGGCAGCATGTAGCGGTCATCGCCCATCCGGCGGCAGATTACCGGCCGTGACGCTCCGGTCAGGGTGCGGGGGCCGGGCTCCGGGTCGTGGGCGTCGGGGAGGTGGGCGTCTCGGTCGTGGGCGTCTCGGTCGTGGGCGTCTCGGTCGTGGGCGTCTCGGCTGGATGTGGGCGACGCGGGATGTGGGCGTCTCGGATGTGGGCGCCGGAGCGGATGGCGTGGGCGCCGGAGGGGGCGGCCGGTGCGGGGACAGGTCCTGTGACGTCCCGACGTAGCGGTCCAGCACCTCCGCCACTTCGGCCCGGCCTTCCTCGATCAGCACCGCCGTGGCGGAGAAGTCGCGGTACTGCGCCAACGGCTCTCCCCCGCCGTTGAACACCACCACCTCGACTCCGGGTGGCAGCATGGCGAGCTCGCGCATGAAGCGGGCGTGCATGGCCACGAAGAACGCCGTCAGCGCGGCCTCGACCGGGCGCCTGGGCACCGGCGGACGGTAGTGCAGCGGACCGCAGAGCAGCACGTAGATCCGCGTGCACCCGGCCAGCATGGCCCGGCTGATCGGGACGTTGTTGACGACGCCACCGTCAATGAGGACGTCGCCGTCGATGACGACCGGGGGAAGGATGGAGGGGATGGCGGAAGAGGCGAGAATGGCCTCCACGGCGTTCCCGTGCGCCAACCAGCGCTCACGCCCGTCGGTGAGCGAGGTCGTCACCACCTCGAAGGGGATGGTGGTGTCCTCGAGGTTCTCGAAGTCGATCCCCGCCTCGATGATCGCCCGCAGTCCCGAGTTGGAGTGCACCGACGCCCGCTTCTGGAAAAAGGCCCAGGGGCCATCGAGAGCGGACTTGGGAAAGACGTCCGTTCCTTTCACGTCCCGCCATATGCGGGCCATGCGCTCTATGCCTTCCTTGGTGGGATTGCCCGCATAGGCGGCGCCGTTGATGGCACCGACCGAGGCACCGAACACCCGGTCGGCCCGGATGCCCCTCTCGGTCAGCTCGCCCAGCATGCCGACCTGGACGGCGCCCCGGCTGCCCCCGCCGGCGAGCACGAACGCCGTCCGGTGCTCCGGTGCGGACGCGTGCGCGTCGGTGCCGGCCCGGGAACGCGGGAAGCTTCTGGCCTCCCATCGGGAGCGGAGGCGGGCGGACCAGGCGGGAGGGGTCATGGGCGGGCCGGCGGAGGAACGTCACCGTCTGCGGCAGAGCTCCTGTCCTGCTGGCGCTGGAGCCACGCCGCCCGCCCCTGCCGGTCGCGCCGGATGGCCCATATCGCCACGATGACAACGAGCGTGAGCAGCGCCACGACGAAGATCCCGAAGAGGACTGCGAACGCGACGTCGTTCGCCGCCAGCAGCGGCCGCAGACCCGAGAAGAGCAGTGCGGGGAAGGAGACCATGGCACCAGCCAGGGTAGAGGAGCCCGAAGACGAAGCCGACGCGGCGGGACCTCACCCGCACCGGTGCCCCGGTCACGGTGGTCGATACACCCCTCGTGCACACTTCACCCCATGGTTCTGGTGGCACCCCGACAAGAACAGGCGGCACAACCGGCAGCAGCTCGCGATGAGGTGCTCGCCCTCCTGCGCGACGGTTCGGGGCAACGACCCCGTTTCGACCCCGGCCTCTCAGGCGGCCTGCGGGCCTGGTTGGAGGATGCAGCGGCCGAACTGGTGGCCCGGCGCGGCGAGGACGCATCCCCACTGTTCCTCGGGCCGCGTCTGTTGTGGGACGAGTCGGCCCCGGCGGCCGGCCCGCTCGAGGCGACCACAGACCCGTTCCCCCCCGAATGGGTGCGGTCCTGCCTGGTCCGTGCGCTCTTTGCACAGGTGGTGACCACGGGAGAGGTGGAGGACCCGCTGGGTGACGCGCTCGATGCCCTGCGCGTCGACCCGACCCGCAGTGACATGGTGCGCCACCTCGACGAACTGCCCGACACAGCCCGTGCCGCCCTGGCGACATCCCTCCGCGTCCACGTCGAGAACCTCATGAACCTCACTCCCCGGTTCGCCGCGGGGTGGTTGCCCCGGACGCATGACCGGGTGGCCATTCCGCTGGCGGGCGGAAGAGTGGTCCTGAGCGGGGTGTTCGATCTCCTGGTCGGAGCTCCCGTGCCGGGCCGGGCCACACTGTGCGCACTCGGCCTCACGACGGGGGGACGCTGGGCCCAGGCGCGCACCGCACTGCACTACCTCGCTCTTCTCGAGACACTGCGCAGCGGGACACCGCCGTTCCGGCTCGCGCTCCTGCATTCCGCGGCAGGGCGCTACGGCGTGGAGGACGTGCTCGAGGAGCATCTCCGGACGATCGTGTCCCACGTGGTGGTGCAGCTCTCGGCGCTCGGACGTGGCGATGACTGACCGGTCGACGTCGGGAAACTCCGGGGCCCGGGGGCTGACCGGCGCGCTGCTGGAGCCGTTCGGTGCGGCGGCGCGCCGACGACTGCGTCTCGGTGCGCGAGGCGGCGCGGCAGATCCCGCGCACCCTGGCTGATCTGGCCGTCCCACGCCCGGGCGGCGGGTCGTTCCGGCTCACCGACCATCACGTGCGGGCGGCCCTGGCGCCGCCCGGTGCCGCCACCCGGGACACCCCGTTCGCATGGTCGGCCCGCACGGCGCGGCGCGCCCTCGGCCTGGCCGGCCTGCGTGCGCTGGTCACGGAGGCGGCTCGGTCACCGATCGACGGCGTGACCACGGCCATTGACGACGCCGTGCGCGCGGCGCGCCAGGGCGACAATGCCGCCTCGCCCATGGATCGCTGGCTGGCCGGTCTGTCGCCGGCCTCCCGGGCCGCCGTGCAGGCCGGCGCCGTGACGTGGGCCACCCGCGTGTGGTGTGCCCTCGACTGGACTGCGTTCGAGGAGCTCCCGACCATCGGGCGGGACCATTGGTGGGACAGCCCGCATTCGTCCCTCCTCGCCCTCCGCAGCCGGGCCGAGGTCCGCTCCGTCGCCCGGGATGAGGCCGGATCCCCCCTCTCGGTCCATCTGGTCGTGCTGGGGGGACCACGGCGCGCCACCATCAGATCCGAGCTCAACGTGGCCGCGGTGGTCGAAGTGCTGTGCGCCCCGCGCTCCCTCCCGCCTGGTCGGATGGTGGGGTGGTGGCCGGACTCCGGGCACCTGGTCACCGTCGAGATCGATCAGCTGGCACTCCATGACGGAGTGGCCGCGGTGGCCCGCACGCTGGCCTCCGTCAGGGCGATACCGGCCGAATACGAGGAGGCAATCAGGGCTGCGGCATGAGGCGGCTCTGACCTGGCCTATCGTTGTAGCCCCCATGAAGAGTCGCGAAGACATCAGGAATGTGGCCATCGTTGCCCACGTCGACCACGGCAAGACGACGCTTGTCGACGCCATGCTGCGCCAGACGGGTGCGTTCGGCGCCCACCAGGAGGTAACCGACCGCGTCATGGACTCGGGTGACCTCGAGCGTGAGAAGGGCATCACCATCCTGGCCAAGAACACGGCGGTCAGGTGGGGCGGGGTGAAGATGAACATCGTCGACACGCCAGGCCACGCCGACTTCGGTGGCGAGGTGGAGCGAGGCCTGACCATGGTCGACGGCGTCCTCCTGCTGGTCGATGCCTCCGAGGGCCCCCTCCCCCAGACCCGTTTCGTGCTCCGCAAGGCCCTCGAGGCGCGGCTGCCGGTCGTCCTGGTGATCAACAAGGTCGACCGGGCCGATGCCCGGATCGAAGAGGTGGTCGACCAGGTGGAGGAGTTGTTCTTGGATCTCGATGCCGATGAGCACCAGATCTCGTTCCCCATCCTCTACTCCAATGCGCGCGCCGGCTGGGTCAGTACCGAACGCGGGGTCGAGGGCACCGACGTGGCGCCGCTCTTCCAGGCCATCATCGACCACGTCCCCGCACCGCAGTTCGACGAGTCGGCGCCGACGCAGGCGCTGGTCTGCAACCTCAGTGCCTCGCCCTACGTGGGCCGACTTGCCATCTGCCGCGTCTACAACGGCGAGCTCAAAAAGGGCGGCACCATTGCCTGGTGCAAGGTCGACGGCACCATTGAGAAGGCCAAGATCACCGAGATGTACGTGACGGAGTCGCTCGAGCAGGTGCCGGCCGAGTCCGCCGGGCCCGGCGAGATCGTCTCCATCGCCGGGCTGGCCGAGGTGACCATCGGCGAGACGCTGGCCGACGCCGACAATCCGATCCCCCTGCCGGCCATCACCGTCGATGAACCGAGCCTGGCCATGACCATCGGGATCAACACCTCTCCCCTCTCGGGCGGCGACGGCACCAAGCTGACCGCCCGGTTGCTCAAGAACCGTCTCGACTCGGAATTGGTGGGCAACGTCGCCATCCGGGTCGCTCCCACCGATCGCCCGGACCTGTGGGAGGTGCTGGGCCGGGGCGAGCTGCAACTGGCGGTTCTGGTGGAAACGATGCGGCGGGAAGGCTTCGAGCTGACGGTCGGAAAACCCCAGGTCGTGACCCGCGAAGAAGACGGCAAGGTGCTCGAACCGGTCGAGCGCGTCTCGATCGACGTGCCCGACGACTACCTCGGCGTGGTGACCCAACTGCTGGCCTTGCGCAAGGGGACCATGACCGAGATGGTCAATCATGGAACGGGATGGGTCCGTCTCGACTACCGGGTGCCGGCGCGGGGGCTCATCGGGTTCCGCACCGAGTTCCTGACCGAGACGCGGGGCACCGGCGTGCTGCACCACATCTTCGACGGGTGGGCGCCGTGGCACGGCGAGCTCAAGACGCGCCGCAACGGGTCCATGGTGGCCGATCGGCGAGGGCTGACGACGACGTTTGCCCTGATGAACCTGCAGGAGCGGGGCACCCTGATCGTCGGCCCGGGCGAGGACGTCTACGAGGGCATGGTCATAGGCGAGAACGCCCGCCAAGAGGAGATGGACGTCAACCCCACCAAGGAGAAGAAGCTCAACAACATCCGTTCGTCGACGGCCGAGGAGTTCGAACGCCTGACCCCGGTCATGAACTTCTCACTCGAGCATGCCCTCGAGTTCATCGCCGATGACGAATGCGTCGAGGTCACACCGAAGGTCGTGCGCCTGCGCAAGGTGATCCTCCCCCAGGCCGAGCGGGGGCGCCTGCGGGGCCGCCTGCGCGATCAGAACGCTTCCGACAGTCGGTAGTACCAAGAGTCATACCGAACCGTCTACCCGCACGCGGGGTGGGCGCCGGGCGCAGGTCCGGTAGGAAAGCTGGTAGTACCGGGGCGACCCCCACCGCTGACGGATCTCCCCTAGCATGCGTGGCCTGGAGGGATGGCAGAGCGGACAAATGCGCAGCTCTTGAAAAGCTGTGAGGCGCAAGCCTCCGTGGGTTCGAATCCCACTCCCTCCGCACCACACCCGGCTCCGGCTCATTTCCGTTTCACAGATTTCGATTTGTGTCAAGGACTGTTTTGGAGTTAGGCAGTCAGGCATGAGCAGTCGGTGAAACTGCGGGTCCGGATGACCGGACCCGTACCGGATAGTCGAGGGCGTGGAGCTACCTCGAAAGCGCCGGGCCATCCCACAACGACAAGTTCCCCCGGGACATCCGGGGTACAGCACTCAAATTCGGTGGAGACCACAACAACTACATATGAGCTTTGACGGCACGAATTCAGATCACCTGCAGGCAAAATTACGACCGACCTCGCGAGTGCACCTCGCCAAACGTGAGGCAAGGCACGCAGCGAGAAGGTCCCCCAAGCACGCTCGACCGGTCTCGACCCGGCGGCGCCTGCTCGCCCCGACCGCCTCGTTCGGGCTGGCCGCCGTGGTGACGACTGCTCTCCTCGTCGGCTTCGGTGGCCAACACTCCGGGGCACCCGACGGTCAGACGTTGGACCCCACCGCCAAGCTCGGGCCGCTCTCCGCCGCGTCCACGCTCAACACGGGCTCGGACCGCGGTGTCCCGGACGGTTCCTCCTCGGGCGCCGCCGCGCACAGGTCGGCGGGTGGGGTGCAGCGGTTGCAGGTCACCGAACCCTCCAAGACCGTCGTCACCCATCCCACACCCACCACGACCGTGACGACCGTGACACGCACCGCCGTGAAGCCGACCGTCACCACGGTCACCACCACCGTCACCACGGTCACGGTGCACCCCGCCACTCCGGTCAACGCCATCACCCATCCGACCGTCCCGGCTCCCCCGCTCACCACGACGACGGTCAGGACCACGACCGCCACCACCCCCACCGCGTCGGGCCTTGGCTCCGTCCCCCTTGCGCCGGCCAGTCTCGGCGCCCCCGCCGGCATGGTCCTCGACGACGAGTTCAACACGGGATCGTTGAACACGAGCCTGTGGTCGCCTAACTGGTGGGTTAATGGACACGTCTCGAACGGCACGGTCATGTTGTCTTCCAATGTGTCCGTGGGCGCCAATGGCCTGGCCCTCCAGCTGAACAGCCCCCAGAGCGGCGGCCTGGTCAGCACCAACCCCGATGACGGCGAGCCCGGGCACACCGGCTTCCAGATCGCCCCGACCCCGACGCAAGCCCGTCTTCGTCGAGTTCAAGGCCACCTTGCCGGCCACCGCCAGTGGGACCGTCGCCAACTGGCCCGCCCTGTGGCTGACCGGGCAGGTCTGGCCCGAAGACGGCGAGATCGACGTGATGGAGGGTGGCGGGGGCTACACCGCCTTCCACATCCACTACGGAAGCGGGTCGGGGACCGCCCAAGGCGGGACGGCCAACGATCTGTCGGGCACCCACACCTACGGCGTGCTGTGGACCACCACCGGGGTCACCTTCCTCTACGACGGCGCCGTCGTCGGCACCGCGACCGAGGCCATGACCAGCCCGATGTTCTTGGTCATGGAGAACTCCTACAGCAGCGCCGACCCGACCGTGTTCCCCTCCACCTTGGGCGTGCGCTACGTGCGGGTGTGGAACTAGCGGCAGCGGGTACCCGAGAGGTCCGCACCCGTTCACGCCGGGTCCTCGACCTGCTCCATGAACTCGAGCCGAATGCCACCGGGAGCCTCGACGAAGGCAATCCGTCGGACTCCGAACGATCCCGACACGGTGCGCGGTCCCCACAGGACGGTATGTCGGGCCAGTTCGGCATCGAGATCGTCGACGAAGAGCGCCGGATGCAGGAATCCCTCCGGGGGGAGTCGGCACACGTCCTCGTAAATGGCCTTGGTGAAGAGGGTGACCTGGAGCCAGCCGAGCGACACGTCGGCCCGTCGGCCGTTCTCCCATTCCACCGGTTCGGTGACCGTCGCCCCCGCCTCGGCATACCAGGCGCACGCCGCTTCGAGATCGAGCACCTTGACCGCGAGATTTGCCATTCCGGTCACGCCCACGGGCGAATGGTAGGTCGAGCCGTGGGGGCGAGGTGGAGGAGTGGTGGAGGCGTCAGGTGATGGCGGCCCGCAGTCCCGCCAACCACTCGTCGGCGGCCCGCCAGGCCACGCCTGCTTCCCGGCGCCTCTCCTGCCCGCGCAGACCGGCCGCCGGGTAGGAGCCGAGGAATTTCACGCCGGCCAGGCTGGCATGCAGGTCGCGCAGGCAGTCGCCGATCACCTCGTCATCGACATGGCCACTGAGGTCGATCACAAAGCAGTAGTCGCCCAGCCCCTGCTTGGTCGGCCGTGACTCGAGTTTGCTCAGGTTGATGTTGCGTGCGGCGAACTGCCCGAGAATGCCGTGGAGGCTGCCGGGATGGTCGGCCTGCTGGAAGCACACGATGCTGGTCTTGTCGTGTCCCGAAGGGTGGGGCACTCGACCGCGCGCGACCGCCACGAAGCGGGTCTGGTTCTCCGGGTGATCCTCCACGTCCTCGGCCAGGATGACCAGCCCATAACGCTCGGCCGCCAACCGCGGGGCTATGGCGGCACCGCCCGGCTCCTCTGACTCACCCAGCACCCGGGCCGCATCGGCGGTCGAGTTCGCGGCGACCTGCACCGCCGTCGGCACCTGGCTGGCCAGGAACTTCTGGCACTGGGCCAGGGCGTGGGGATAGGACGAGATCCGCCCGACGTCGCCGATGCCCGTACCCGGCTTGGCCATCAGGTGGAGGTGGATATCCATGACCACCTCGCGCTGGATGTAGAGGTCGACATCGAAGATCAGGCCGTCGATGGTGGCGCTCACGGTGCCCTCGATGGCGTTCTCGATGGGGACGAACCCGAGGTCGACCGTTCCGGTGGCGACCTCTTCGAGGACGGCCGTGATGGTCGGGAGCGGTCGGAGATCGGCGCCGGCCAGGTCGGGCTGGGTCAGCAGGGCCTCCTGGGTGAAGGTGGCCGCGGGGCCGAAGTAGGCGACCGTGGTCGCAGGGGGGTTCACTCCCGGGCAGGATAGTGAGGATCTATGAACCCCTCCTCACTCCGCGCCCTGATCGACCAAGTCGCCTCGGGCGAGTGCACACCCGACGACGCCGTCCGCCAGTTGCGGCGCCTGCCCTATGCCGACCTGGGGTTCGCCCGTATCGACCACCACCGTGACCTGCGCCAAGGGATGCCCGAAGCCGTCTACGGGCCGGGCAAGGCGCCCGAGCACTGTGCGGCGATCGTCGAGGAGCTGCTCGCCGCCACCACGGCGCCGGTGCTCCTCACCCGGGCCACGGATGCCCAGGTGAAGGCGGTCACCGCCCTGACCGAGGCACTCGGCTACGGGAGCGGGGAAGTCACGGTGACCGGCACGACATCCACCATGATCTTTCGACCCGCCCCCGCCCGCGCCGGGAATGTGGTGGTCGTGACGGCCGGGACGGCGGACCTCCCGGTGGCGGCCGAGTGCACGGCGGTGCTCCGGGCGCTCGGTTTCGCGCCCAACCTCCTGGTCGACTGCGGGGTGGCGGGCCTGCACCGCCTGCTGGCCGAGGTCGACGAACTGGCCATGGCCGATGCGGTGGTGGTGATCGCCGGCATGGAAGGCGCGCTGGCCAGCGTCGTGGGCGGTCTCACCCCCGCTCCCGTGGTGGCCGTGCCCACCAGCACCGGCTACGGGGCCGCCTTCGAGGGGCTGACCGCCCTTCTGGCCATGCTCGCCTCGTGTGCCTCGGGCGTGACCGTCGTCGGCATCGACAACGGCTACGGCGCCGCCTGTGCCATCGCCCGGCTGCTCCCATGAGCGGGCCGCCGTCCGCCCCGCCACGCACCGTCTGCCCCGCCAGGATCGTCCGCCACGCCAGGATCGTCCGCCACAGTCGCCTGGTTCCACTGTTTTGCCGGGATAGCCGGCGACATGGCCCTGGGCTCCCTCATCGATGCGGGAGCGGACGTCGAAGAGGTTCGGCTCCTCCTGCAGCGGCTCTCGCTTCCCGGCTGGGAGCTCCGGGTCGAGCAGTCGCTCAGAGGCGGCGTGGCCTGCACGCGCGCCCTGGTGGCGGTGGAGGGCGATGGGGACGCCGTCGTGCGAACCCATGCGGACATCGTCGGGTTGATCACCGACGCCGCCCTGCCGCCGCGGGTGGCCGACCGGGCGCTCGCCGTCTTCCGCCGGCTGGCCGAGGTCGAATCGGCGTTGCATCGCCGCCCGGTCGAGCAGGTGCACTTCCACGAGGTCGGGGGGCACGATGCCGTCATCGATATCGTCGGCACGGTCGCCGCGCTCGAAGTGCTCGGAGTGGACGAGGTCACCGCGTCGGCCGTGGCCACCGGCACCGGGACGGTCCGCTCCGCGCACGGGATCCTCCCGAACCCCTCGCCGGCGGCGCTCCGCCTGCTCGTGGGCATCCCGACCTATGGGCGGGCCACCGGGGTGGAGCTCACGACGCCGACCGGCGCCGCGCTGCTGGCCGCCCTCTCCACCTCATTCGGGCCGATGCCGGCCATGGTGGTGGCCGCCAGCGGATTCGGCGGCGGGGCGAGCGAGCTCGACGAACTGCCCAACTGCACCCAGGCCGTCATCGGGCACCGGGTCGGGGCGACGATCGGGCCGGGGCAACCCGCGTGGGTGCTCGAGACGAATCTCGACGACGTGACGGGGGAACAGCTCGCCCACGCCGTCTCGGCCGCTCTCCATGCCGGGGCGTTCGACGCCTGGGTCACTCCGGTCACCATGAAGAAGGGAAGGCCGGGCCACGTGCTGCACGTCCTGACCGACGCCACCCACCTGGACCTGCTGCGCCACGTCATCCACACCACGACCGGCACCTTCGGGGTGCGAGCCGTGGCCACGGAGCGATGGCCGGCGGCCCGGAGCCTCGACCAGGTGACGGTGGATGGCATGGAGGTGCGCATGAAGGTCGGATACGGGCGGGCCAAGCCCGAGTTCGACGACGTCGCACTGGTCGCCGCGGCAACCGGGGTGCCGGTGCACGAGGTGGCATCCCGGGCCGAGGAGGCCTGGCGGGCCGACCAGCCCGGTGCCCCTGGTGCACCGCCCGGCGGCAGGGGGCGCCGCCGGCATGACGTCACCGGGGATGTTCCACTACGACGAGGCCATGACCGACCTGGTGGTGGCCTACTGCAAAGAGCGGCTGGCGCTCGACCCGGTACCGCTGGACTTCGGCGGCCAGGCCCCGGATCTGGTCTCCGTGCTGACCGGCCTGATGCGCCCGGAGGGGAACGAGGCCGCCGAGGTCATGCGGCTGTTCGTGGACAAACTGGCCACGGCCGTCGTGTCGTGTGACAGCCCCCGCTTCCTGTCCTTCATCCCGGCCGCCCCCACCAAGGCGGCCCTGCTCTTCGACATGTTCGTCTCCTGCTCCTCGCTGCACGGCACGTCCTGGCTGGAGGCGGCCGGCGCCGTGGTGGCCGAGAACCAGGCGCTCGAGGTCATCGCACGGACGGCCGGCTTTCCCCCGGCGGCCGGCGGATGCTTCGTCGCGGGTGGCTCGGCCGGGAACCTCTCGGCCCTCGTGGTGGCCCGGGACACGGCCGGCCACCGGCGGGGCGGGATCGGGCCGGCCAACCCGCTGGTCGCGGTGAGCGAGGACGCCCACTCCTCGGTGGGTCAGGCGCTCCACGTCATCGGCGTGGAGGCCCTCGTCGTCCCGACCGACGACCACCGGCTGACGGGCCTGGCCCTGCGGGCCGCCCTCGAAGGGCACCCGCGGGCCGAGGACGTGATCGCCGTCGTCGCCACGGCGGGAACCACCAACGCCGGCATCGTCGACGACCTCGCCGGGGTGGCGGACGTGGCGGCCGAACGCTCGCTGTGGTTCCACATCGACGGCGCCTACGGGGGGGCGGCCCTGTTCGCGCCATCGGTCCGGGACGCGTTCACCGGGTTCGATCGGGCCGACTCGTTCATCGTCGATCCCCACAAGTGGCTGTTCGCGCCCTTCGACTGTGCCGCCCTGCTCTACCGCCAGCCCAATCTGGCCAAAGCGGTCCATACGCAGGACGCCTCCTACCTCGAGGTCCTGCACACCGGGAAGCCCGAGGAGTGGAATCCGAGCGACTACGCCTACCACCTGACCCGGCGGGCACGCGGCCTCCCCCTGTGGTTCTCCATGGCCGTGTACGGCCTCGATGCATACCGCGATGCCGTCGAAGCCGGCCTGGCCATCGCCCAGTCGGCCGCCAGGCTCATTGAGGACACGCCCTACACGGAGTTGGTGCGGCCACCGGGACTCTCCGTGGTGCTGTTCCGGCGACCCGGATGGGACAAAGCCGACTACGAGACGTGGTCGGCCACGCTGCTGGCGGACCAGACGGGCTTCGTCACCCCCACCACGTGGGAAGGCGAAACGGTGGCCCGCTTCGCCTTCCTCCACCCCGACACCACCGAGGAGATGGTCCTCGAGATCCTCGAGACCATGGCCTAGGAGACCTGCTCCAGTCCCTCCGTGCGCTCCCACGCCCGGTCCAGCGCGAGCACCAGCGTGTCCACGTCCTGGGCACCGGGCACGGACCACTTGCCGTTGATCAGGAAGTGCGGCACCCCCGTGATCCCCAGCTCGCGTGCCGTCGCCTCGTCGGACCGCACGTCGGATGCGAAGGCCTCGCTCGACAACACGGCGGCGACAGTCTCGGGATCCATGCCCGCTTCCGCCGCCACCCGCGCCAGCGTCTCGTGGTCCGAGAGCAGGCAGCCGTCGGTGAAATAGGCGCCGAAGAGCCCTTTGACCAGGTCGTTCTCTCCTGCCGTGCCGCGGGCGGCGCGAGCCAGGCGATGGGCGTCGAAGGTGTTCCCCATCTGGGCCCGATCGAACCGGAACTCCAGGCCGACCTCGGCGCCCAGCGCCGTGAGCCGCTCGTGCCCGGCGTGTATCTGCGCGGGGCTCATGCCGTACTTCGTGGCCAGCATCTCGGTCATGGACTGGGTGCGGCGCGCCGGGGCACGCGGATCCAGCTCGAACGCGCGGTGCACCACCGTGACGTCGTCGGCATGGGCGAACTCGCGGAGCGCCGCCTCCAACCGGTACAGACCCAGGGCGCACCAGGGACACGCGAAATCGGACCAGAGATCTATCTGCATGCACTGGTCAACCCCGCCGGGGAGGGGCTATTCCCCGGGCTGCTCGGGCCATCCCTCCGCGGCCGCCATGAGCGTCCAGCATGTGGCCCCGTCCAGCGATTCGCGGACGATGTCGGCATGACCGGCGTGGCGAGCGGTCTCCTCGATGAGGTGCAGCAGGACCCAACGCGGCGACCAGACCAGCCCGGCGGGGATCCAGGGAACGCCGGGCCCGGTGGCCGGCAACGGCATGCCCAGGTCGGGAAGGTCGGCGACGATCTTCTCCGTGTTCCGGGCCACCTCGGCCGAGAACGACACGACGTCGGCCAACGTCTCGCCGTCCACCAGCCGGAACCCGTCGGCCCAGTCGTACTCGGGCAGGAACACCGCCACATCCCCTTCCTCGACGTAGGTCATCCAGGCCTGCTCGACGAGTGCGGCGTGCTTGACCAGCCCTCCCGGACTGAGCTCGCTCACGCTGGGGCGGGTCATCGCCTGCGCATCGGTCAGGCCGTGGGTGGCGTAGAGGATGCCGGCACGCTGTTGGGCCAGGTAGGACAGCAGGCCGGCGCGCTCGTCGGTGACGGGGGGCACGAGTCCAGGCATTGGGTTCTCCATTTCTGCCGCCGGGCGGCGATCGGTGATGTCCTTCGAGTGTGCGCCTTCAAAGAGGCCATCTAATGGCCACTTTCGGGGCACACTGGAGCCATGCGAGCCGATCGACTCGTCGCCGCCCTCCTCGTGCTCCAGGCCCGGGGGCGGGTCACGGCAGAAGAGCTGGGCCAGGAGCTCGAGGTGAGCACGCGCACGGCGCGGCGCGACCTCGAGGGGCTGGCCATGGCGGGCATCCCCGTCTACTCCCAGCCGGGCCGGGGGGGCGGATGGACCCTGGTCGGGGGGTCGCGCACCGACCTGAGCGGCCTGACGGCGGCCGAGGCCCGGACCCTGTTCCTGGTGGCCGGGCCCTCGACGGCCACGCCCGAGCTCAAGGCCGCGCTGCGCAAGCTGGTCCAGGCCCTCCCCGCCACGTTCCGCTCGGAGGCCGAAGCCGCCGCCGGCGCCGTGGTCCTCGACCCGACCGGTTGGGACCATGGCGGCCCGGCCCCGCCCCCGTATCTCGAGCCGCTCCAGCAGGCGGTCATCGAGGCCGTGCAGGTCAGGTTGGGCTACACCCGCCGTGACGGCGCGGTGTCCGAACGCGTCGTGCACCCCCTGGGCCTGGTGGTCAAGAACCAGGTCTGGTACCTGATCGCCTGGACCGACGCCGGGCAGCGCACCTTCCGCGTCAACCGCGTCCGGTCCGTGGAGCCGACCGGCGAGCCGGTGCAGCGGCCCGAGGGCTTCGACCTGGCCGCGGCCTGGCGCGCCATCGTGACCACCCTCGACGCCCAGCGTGCGCCGGCCCGGGCGTTCGTCCTGACCGACGCGGGGACCATGGACATCCTGCAGTACCTGTTCGGGAGGCGGGTGCACGAGGGTGCACGAGGTGCGGACGGGCGGATCGAGGTCGAGATCCGCGGACCACTCCGAGGAAATGGTCGCCCGCCAGCTGGCCGGGCTGGCCGACCGGGTCGAGGTACGCGCGCCCGAGTCGGTCCGCCACCACCTTGCCGCCATCGGCCAGGCGCTGGTGCGGCAGTACGGCACGTCGTCAGAGGACGGCGGCTGACTCCAACCAGGCCCCGGCCGCCAGCAGCCGCTCCTCGCTGTGCGGCGGCCCGATCACCTGGATACTGGCCGGCAAGGGTCCCCGGGTCCGCACGGGCAATGAGAGAGCCGGGAAACCGGCCAGGTTGACCGGGAGGGTGCAGCGGCCCGCCAACAGGTCCCTTCCCTCCGCCAGGAGGGGCGGGAACACGGACAGCGTGGGCGTCACGACGAAGTCGACCTGATCGAGCAGGCCGCGCAGCGCGGCCGTCCAGGCCCGCTGGCCGGACCACGCAGCTGTCACCGCCGCCGCCTCGAACGCGGCGCCTGACAAGAGGCGTTCCCGCACGTCGGTCCCGATTCCTGCGGGATCCCGGGCCACCAGGGCGCGATCGGACTCCCACGCCTCGGCCACGAGAAGGAGCGCCGCGTCCGCCGTCGCCCGGTCCCACCCCGGCGCCGCCAGCTCGAGAACGGGCCACTCGGCATCGAAGAGGGCACGGTCGACCGCGGCGTCGATCAGCGGATCGGCCGGGGGCCGGAGCCGCCCGATGGCCACGCCGGTCGTCTCGGCCACCACGAAACCCGGCTCGAGGAGCTCCATGCCGCGCACCAGGCCGGCTACGTCGCGGGCCATCGGGCCCACCGAGTCGAAGCTGGGCGCCAGTGGCCACACCCCGGCGGAGGGGATCCTCCCCCAGGTGGTCTTGAGCCCCGATGTGCCGCAACACGCCGAGGGGATCCGTATCGACCCGCCGGTGTCGGTCCCGTAGGCCACATCCGCCTCCCCGGTGGCCACCGCCACCGCCGACCCACTCGACGAGCCGCCCGGGACCCGGCCGGGGTCCACCGGATTCACCGGGGTGCCGTACCACGGGTTGATCCCGGTCACCCCCAGGGCCAGCTCATGCAGGTTGGTCCGCCCCACGATGCGCGCCCCCGCCGCTCGGGCCCCGGCCATGCAGGCGGCGTCGCGTTGGGCGGGGAGGGCGCCGTCGGCCACGGCCCGGCAACCCGCCGTGGTGGGCTCTCCCTCCATGTCGATGAGATCCTTGACGGCCAGGCGGGTGCCGCTTCCCACCGTGTCGTAACGGGTGATGAACGTGGTCACGGGGATACCCACGCAGCGTCCGGGCCGCCCAGCAGGCGGGCGGTCGCCGCCACGGCCGCCACCACCACCAACGCCGTGACGAGGGGCAGGACCACGGCGACATGGAGGACGAACACGGCGCCCAGCAGCGCCCCGATGAACATGGCCGCCACTGAAGTGGAGCGCCGTCCCGCGCTCCATCCGTTCGAGACGCCCGAGTTCCCTGTCCGCCGTCATGGCCGTGATGGTCGTGGTCAGCACGTTCGTGGTCGGCAGGTCCGGGACGGCCAGCTTGCGCACGGTGGCGTTCTGCAGCCCCATGGTGACGGCCAGGGCGACGATGATCGGATACCGAAATCCCCCGGGCACCGGTTGCGCGCTCAGGGCGGCGAGGAGCACGCAGACGGCGAGGAGAGCGGCCTGGCCGGACACGGAGGCGGTGAGCTGGTGGCCCCGGTCCTGCCGCAGTCGGACCCCCACCACTCCCCCGGCGAACGCACCGAGCCCGAAGGAGACGAGCGCAACGAGGGAGGCGCCGATGGAGAAGCCGGGTGCGCCGGCCAGGGCGAATCCGAGGAACAGGACGTTGCCGGTCATGTTGGCCACGAAGACGTGCCCCAGCACCAGGTAGCTGAAGGCATCGACGAGCCCGGTCACCGCGGTCAGCCCCAGCAGCAACGGAGGGAGGGGACCGTGCCGCTCGCCCGGTCGGGGCGCGACGGTCTCCCGGATGCCGTTGAAGAATGCCTTCACCCGGCGATTGCGCTGCCTGCGGTGTCGCCGATCTCCTGGCGCCCGCGCTCCAATCCGAACAGTGCCACCACGCCGGCGAACGCCGTGATCCCGCACATGACGTAGAGGACCGTCTGCGTGGCGTAGGCGAAGTCCAGTGAGTAGAAGTGGGGAATGGAGCTCACCGAATGTCCTCCCTGGGACTGCGAGGTCTGTGCGGCCACCTGCGCCGCGTTCGGGACGTGTTGCGCCTGCAGCGATGCGGTCAGCTTGGAGCGTTGCACCGTGAGCAAGATGGTTCCGAGCACGGCCAGACCGAGACTGGCCCCGAAGTTCCGGATGGTCTGGGTGATGCCGGTCGCCTCGCCGTAGGAAAGACTCGAGGCGCGGTTGATGGCATCAGTGTTGGCCGGGCCCAGCATCATGCCCATGCCGGCGCCGGCCACGATGATCCAGATGACTTGATTCGAAAGGCTCAGGTGGGTGACCTTGGAGGCCCACAGGCCGAACCCTACGGCCGCGATGGCACAGCCCATGACCACGGCACGTTTGGCCCCCTCGCGGTCAAGGATGCGTCCGCCGATCTGCGCCGCTCCGGCGAAGCCGATGAAGAAGTAGAGCAGGAAGAGCCCGGACTCCGACGCCGTCTTGTGCAGTGATATCTGGGCGTACTCGCTGGCGAAGAAGAACACCGGGATGAAGGCCGCCATGGCGATCAAGAGCACCAGGTTCTCCACGAAAAAGGCCCGAATGCGAAAGATCGTCACGTCCATGAGCGGGGACGCCGTCCTCATTTCGACCCGGACGAACACGGCGAGGACCAAGAGCCCTCCGACGATGCAGGCCCACGTGCCGGCATTTCCCCAACCCCAAAGCACCGACTGCTGCAACCCGAAGATACTCAATGCGATCCCCACCGCCACGAGCACTGCGCCGCGGTAGTCGATCCGCGCCGGCACCGGTTCGTTCTCGGGCTTGGCCATGTACGTCAGCACCAGTGCGATGACCGCCACCGGCACGTTCACCCAGAAGATGGCACGCCACGTCCACTGCGTGAGGTAGCCCCCGAGGATCGGCCCGATCGCGGTCAGGCCGCCGGCAATGCCGAAGAAGATGGCGAGTGCCCTACCCCGCTCACGCAAGGGGAAGGTGCGCACCACGATGGCGAGCGCGGCCGGGAACATGAGCGCGCCACCGGCACCCTGCACGACGCGGAAGGTCACGATCCACGCTTCGGCGATACCGCCCTTCGGCGTGAGACCGCACATGACCGAGGCCCCGGTGAAGACGATCACCCCGAGGACGCACATGCGGCGATGGCCGAAGATGTCCGACAACCGCCCGCCCAGGGCGAAGAGAGCCGCCAAGGACAGGAGATAGGCGTTGACCACCCACTGCACCCCGGTGGAGCTGAGCCCGAGCTCGCGCTGAATGTTGGGGACGGCAATGGAGACGATGGTCTGGTCGATGAACGTCATCGCGACCGCAAAGATCATCGCGGCCAGGACAAGGTTCCTGTTCTGGCCTCCGGCCGTCGTCACGCCTCCGCCCGTCGTCATTGCGTCCCCTCTCGTCGTGGTCCCGTCATCGTCGCGCACCACCCATCAGCCGTGCGTCGGGCCGTGTCGCGTCACGCGGGGACCTCGGCGCGAGGTCGGGCAGTGTACGGTCGCACGCGGGGAGTGATGGACATGTCGAAGCGAGCCGTCCCGGCTACACCGCGAGGGGTGCTGGTCCTCTTGTTGGCCACGGGGATGATCAGCGCCGGGATGGCGCTCCTCACCGCACCGCTCCCGGCATCGGGCGGGACCCCGCTGCCGGGTGCGCCGAACTGTGCCATGTTCCCCTCCGACAACGTGTGGAACACGAACATCTCGCGGTTGCCGGTCGACCCGCACAGCGCCGAGTGGCTGGCCAGCATGGACAGCGCCAGCACCCACCTGCACCCTGACTTCGGCCCGTCGGGCGACCCCAGCACCCCCTACGGCATTCCCTACACGGTGGTGTCGCCCTCCCAGCCCCTGGTGGACGTCACCTTCCAGTACGCCTCGGAGAGCGACCCGGGCCCGTACCCGTTCGGGCCCGACACCCCCGTAGAAGGAGGGGCCCAGTCGACCGGCGACCGCCACGCCATCATGGTCAATCCGACCACCTGCACCCTGTACGAGCTCTACGACGCCCAGTACAGCCCGGCAGGCTCGACGGCAGGGTCGGGGGCGATCTGGAACCTCGAGTCCAACGCCCTGCGGCCCAGTGGCTGGACGTCGGCCGACGCGGCGGGCCTCCCTATTCTCCCCGGTCTGGTGCGCTACGACGAGGTGGAGTCAGGCGCCATCACCCACGCCATCCGCATGACCGCCGAGTCCACCGATACGTCCTTCATCTGGCCGGCCCGCCATGAAGCGGGGAGCTCGAGCAATCCGGACCTCCCGCCAATGGGGGCCCGGTTCCGGCTGAAGGCCAGTTACGACATCTCCGGCTACTCGCCCCAGGCGCAGGTGGTCCTCCGGGCCATGCAGCAGTACGGGCTGATCCTGGCGGACAACGGCTCCAACTGGTACTTCGGCGGGACGGCCGATCCGGCCTGGCCGAGCGCCCTCGTCAACGAGCTCAAGGAGGTGCCGGCGAGCGCCTTCGAGGCCGTCGACGAGTCGTCGCTCATGGTTGACCCGAACTCCGGCCAGGCCCGGCAGGCGGGTGGCGCGGTGTCGTGCTCGACCGCTCCGGGCTACCGACTGGCCGCCGCCGACGGCGGTGTCTTCTCCTTCTGTGCCGCGTTCTACGGAAGCATGGGCGGGCAGACCCTCAACCAGCCCATCGTGGGCATGGCCGCTACTCCCGACGGCAAGGGATACTGGCTGGTGGCGGCCGACGGGGGCATCTTCACCTTCGGCGATGCCGGCTTCGACGGCTCCACCGGCAACCTCCATCTCAACGAGCCCATCGTGGGCATGGCCGCCACGCCCGACGGCAAGGGCTACTGGCTGGTGGCGAGCCGACGGGGGCATCTTCACCTTCGGCGATGCCGGCTTCTACGGATCCACCGGCAACCTGCGCCTCGACGCGCCCATCGTGGGCATGGCCGCCACGCCCGACGGAGGCGGCTACTGGCTGGTGGCGGCCGACGGGGGCATCTTCACCTTCGGCGATGCCGGCTTCGACGGCTCCACCGGTGGGCTCCGCCTTGACCAGCCGATCGTGGGCATGGCCGCCACGCCCGACGGAGGCGGCTACTGGCTCGTGGCCAAGGACGGGGGCGTCTTCACCTTCGGCGATGCCGGCTTCCACGGCTCCACCGGCAACCTGCGCCTCGACGCACCCATTGTGGGCATGGCCGCCACGCCCGACGGGGGCGGCTACTGGCTGGTGGCGGCGGACGGAGGCGTCTTCACCTTCGGGGACGCCCCCTTCGACGGCTCCGCCGGGTCGAACGGGCTGGTGGCCCCCATTGTGGCCGCGTCCGGCTGAGCGCCGGGAGGGAGCGCCTCAGGCAGCGCCTCCGTTCGCTCAGCGTGGAAGTCGGAGGGTTCGCCGGTAGACGTTGGTCTCGCGGCGTTCGAAGCCCAGGCGTACGTAAAGACGGTTGGCCGCCTCGCGGTCGGGGCGCGAGGTCAGGTCCACCGTGCGGGCACCCTCCTGCTGGGCGCGCTCGAGGGCGGCGTTGACGAGTGCGCTCGCTACCCCGGCACCCCGGGCCTCGTCGTCGACGACCACGTCTTCTATCCAGGCGCGGACGCCGGTCGGCAACATGAAGATGGCCAGGGTGAGCATGCCCACCACGTGTGCATTCCCATCCCCATTGGTGGCCACCAGGAGCGTGGTGGCCGGGTCGTCGACAATGCGGCGCAGCTGGTCGATGGTAGGTGGAGGGGACGACGTCGAGAGCTGCGGGATCAGCCGCGCCGCGGCGTCCCGGAGCACCGCGTCGGCGCTCTCCGCCTCCTTGATGATGAGCGAGCTCCCCTCGCCCATCAGATCTTCTGCGCGTCGCCGCGCCACATGGGCTGGCGAACGCTGTCGTAGAGGACGTCCCGGTGCTCGCCCGCCAGCGCGGCGAACACCACGTCGGCCCAGCGCTCCGACCCGACGATCGGCGAGGGCATGGTGTCGCGGGTGAACCAGCCGACGTCGCTGCACTCGAGTGGATGCGGGGCCAACGTGCCCCCGGTGGCGCGGCAGTAGAACAGGAGCGAATAGAGCGGCACCCGGGTGAAGCCGAGGCGCAACCCGTCGAGCACGGCGATGAGGCGCACCGGCTCCACCTCTATGCCGGTCTCCTCCTCCACCTCCTTGACGACCACCTCGGCGGCGGAATAGCCCACATCACACCACCCGGTCGGATAGAGCCAGATCCCCGAGTCCGCCCGTTGGATGAGGAGCAGCTCTCCCTTGTCGTTGCCCACGGCCGCACCCACGGCCACCTTCGGGGTGACGTACCCCGGGACCCCCTTGCCCACGGTGTCCATCCACTCCTGCACCAGGTCGTCGGCGGCCTCGGCGCCCGGCTCCTCGTCCGCCTCGGCGCGGATGTCCGCCGCCACCTTGAGGATCTCCTCGAAGCGTTCTTGCTCGTACAGGCTTTCGGTGAAGCCCAGACCCGTGCGGGCGATGCCCGCCAGGCTCTCGCTCCAGCGCAGAAGGGTCTTGAGGGGGACAGTGCGATCCACGGCAGATGACGCTACCGCGCCCCGCCCGGTGAGCCAGAATGGACCGTGCCCGTCAACGAGGATTGCCGCCACTACGTGATGCGGACCACACCCCGGGGCGACCGCCTGGAGCGCTGCAAGGTGGACGCCAACGAGCCGCTCCCCTTTGCCTGCCCGGAAGGTTGTGTCTTCTACGAGCCCCGCAAGGTGTCCCAGGCCGGATGGCAGGTGCGCCGCAAGGACGACGGGTCGACCCTCCTAGCCTTCCAGCAGGTCGCCCAGCAGGTCGACGGTGATGCCCTCCTGGCGCAACCACTCGACGGCGGACTCGACCTGGAGGGCGTCGCCTTCCAGTTCGCACACGATCCACCCCCGATGGTCCTCCACGTCGGCCCGGCGGATGTTGGGCTCCACGTCGAACTGGCGGACCAGCGTGGCCAGAACGGGACGGCGCACCTCGGACTCGGGAAAGGTCAGCTTCACCCGGACCTGGCTCACAAGGACCCCCCTGACCCTCGGGCGCTCCCGCCGGCCGGTCCCGTGGCCGTGGCGATGGCCGCGGCCGTGGCGGCAGCGCCCAACATGCGGTTCATGCTGCCCGAGGTGAACCCCTCCAGGTCCAGCGCGACGAATCGAAAGCCGGCCGACTGCACGGCCGCCACGACCTCGCTGCGGCGGGCCAGGACGCCTGGGAGGGCCTCCACCTCGAACTCGAGACGGGCGGCCGGGCCGTGGTGGCGCACCCGGAGCTGCCCGAACCCCAGTGCGTGCAGTGCCGCCTCGGCCTCCTCGACTGCCTGGAGGCGGCCGAGGGTGACCGGAGTCCCATAGGGCAGTCGGGAAGCCAGGCACGCAGCCGCGGGCTTGTCCCAGGTGCGCAGGCCGAGCTCCTTGGACACGTGGCGGATGTCCTCCTTGGTGAACCCGGCCTGCACCAACGGAAAGGTCGCGCCGGCCCCGGCCGCGGCCTCTTGACCGGGCCGATGGTCGCCCAGATCGCTCACGTTCACCCCGAGCACCACACGGGCCGACTCGGCCTCGGCCAGGGGGCCCAGCACCGCCATCAGGGCCGTCTTGCAGCGTGCGCACCGGTCGGCGCCGTTGGCCACGTAGGCGGGATCCTGCATTTCGTCGGTGGGGACGCCCACCCAGCGCAGATCCCACTCCTGGGCCAGGGCGCGGCAGTCATCCGCCTCGGCGGCGGCCAGAGAGGGCGAGAGCGCCGTGGCACACAGCACGCGGGCCCGACCGAGCGTGTCCTGCGCCACCTTGGCCAAAAGGGCGGAGTCGGCCCCCCCGCTGAACGCCACCACCACCCGCCCCAGCTGGCGGAGCTCGTGGCGCAGGGCACCGAGGGATGCCGTCACGCAGACCCACCGGGCGTGCCCCGCCCCAGGGCCGTCAGAACCGAATCGAGGTCACCGGCCATGCCCGCATAGAAGGGGCCGAATTCGGCGTAGCGAGAGGACGCTTCGTCGAAGCGCATCTCGTAGACACAGTCCTTGAGGTCGTCGGGGTGCACGCCGAAGAGGGTGACCCCCCACTCGAAGTCGTCCAACCCGGTGGATCCCGTGATGACCTGGAGCACCCTGCCGTGAAAGGTCCGGCCGACCTTGCCGTGCCCCATCATCAGCTCCTTGCGGCTCTCGAAGTCGAGGCTGTACCAGTTGTACTCGGCCGAGCGGCGCTTGGACATGGGATAGAAGCAGAAGGCCGACTTGCCGTCGGGGGGCAGTTGGGGGAAGAGCCGGGCCCGGCGCATCTCTTCGGGGACCCCGGCGGCGTACTCGGAGATCTCGGTCAAAGAGACGTAGGAGGCCACCGGGACGGCACCCGACGCCTGGACCTCGGTCTGGAACGCCCGCAGGCGCCAGAGGTCGGGGCCGAGAACCATCAGGCCGAGGTCGGCCTTGTGGCCGAGCAGGGCGGCCGCCACCACCTGGTAGCCGTCCGCCTCAGCCGATTTGACCGCTTGGCGGACGACCTCGGCCTCGAAGCCGGCCGCCTGGCCGGCAGGAACGTGGCAGAACAGGTGGAGCACGGCCTGGCCCACCGAAGGTGCGAGCGGGGTATCGGGGGTCATACCGAGCAGTGTAGGGAACGGGGGCACCCGCCCCCGCCCGGGGGCACCCGAACCTCCCCTCCACCGCGACAGAGCGCCCCTGAGGGCGCCCTGTCGAAACAACGGTCCAGCTGAGATTCGGCGGGGGCCACTGGCCCCCGCGGGACGGTTCCGTCTAGTAGTCGTCCATGCCGCCGGGCATACCGCCGCCGGCGTTCTCTTCGGGCTTGTCCACAATGACGGCCTCGGTGGTGAGGAACAGGGCCGCGATGGAGGCCGCGTTCTGCAACGCCGACCGGGTCACCTTGGCGGCGTCGATGACGCCATCCTTGAAGAGGTCCCCGTACTCGCCAGTGGCGGCGTTGAGGCCGTGGGCACCCTTGAGGTTGCGCACCTTGTCGACGATGACGCCACCTTCGAGACCGGCGTTGACGGCGATCTGCTTCAACGGCTCCTCGACGGCCTTGGCCACAATGCGGGCACCGGTTGCCTCGTCGCCTTCGAGCTTCTCGGCCCGCTCGAGGATGGCCGCCTGCGCACGCAGCAGGGCCACACCCCCACCGGGCACAACGCCTTCTTCTATGGCCGCCTTCGTCGTCGAGACCGCGTCTTCGATGCGGTGCTTCTTCTCCTTGAGCTCGACCTCGGTGGCCGCGCCGACCTTGATCACCGCGACACCGCCGGACAGCTTGGCCAGGCGCTCCTGCAGCTTCTCCCGGTCGTAATCGGAGTCGGTGTTCTCGATCTCGGCCTTGATCTGGTTGATCCTGCCCTTGATGTCGGCCTCGGTCCCCGCACCTTCGACAATGGTGGTCTCGTCCTTGGTGATGACCACCTTGCGGGCAGTCCCCAGCAGGTCGACGGTGACGTTCTCCAACTTCAGGCCGACCTCTTCGGTGACCACTTGGCCGCCGGTGAGGATGGCGATGTCCTGGAGCATGGCCTTGCGGCGCTCGCCAAAGCCCGGAGCCTTGACGGCGACCGAGCGGAAGGTGCCGCGGATTTTGTTGACGACCAGGGTGGCCAGGGCCTCGCCCTCGACGTCCTCGGCGATGATCAGCAGCGGCTTGCCGCCCTGCATGACCTTCTCGAGGACCGGCAGCAGATCGCGCACGGCGGTGATCTTCGAGCCGACGAGGAGCACGTAGGCGTCCTCCAGAACGGCCTCCATGCGCTCGGGGTCGGTCACGAAGTAAGGGGCGATGTAGCCCTTGTCGAAGCGCATGCCCTCGACCAGGTCCATGTCCATGCCGAAGGTCTGGGACTCCTCGACGGTGATGACACCGTCACGGCCCACCTTGTCGATGGCCTCGGAGATCATCTCGCCGATCTCGGTGTCGGCGGCCGAGATGGACGCCACCTGGGCGATCTGCGACTTGGACTCGGTCTCCTTGGAGATGGCGTGGATAGAGGCCACAGCCGTCTCGACGGCGGCCTCGATGCCCCGCTTGAGCGACATCGGGTTGGCCCCGGCTGCCACGTTGCGCAGGCCCTCGCGGACCATGGCCCAGGCCAGCACGGTGGCCGTGGTGGTCCCGTCACCGGCGACGTCGTCGGTCTTCTTGGCTACTTCCTTGACCAGCTCGGCCCCGATCTTCTCGAACGGGTCCTCCAGGTCGATCTCCTTGGCGATGGAGACCCCATCATTGGTGATTGTCGGGGCGCCCCACTTCTTGTCGAGCACCACGTTGCGGCCTTTGGGGCCGAGGGTGACACGCACGGCGTCCGCCAGCTTGTTCATGCCGGTTTCGAGCCCGCGCCGGGCTTCCTCTTGGAAGGCGATCAACTTGGCCATCTGGTGTGTTCCTCCATCGCTCCGCTGGTCCATCGAGGACCATTAGCACTCTAACCTGTCGAGTGCTAACAGGAAACCACGCCATGGCGCCGCGCGCAAGGGCAACGGCAACCTCCCTGCTCAGACGGGTTACCCTCCGGCGACGGCGGGGACGATAGAGAGCGTCTGCCCATCTACAACTGGAGTTGCAAGACCCTCCAGGAAGCGCACATCCTCGTCGGCCAGAAACACATTGACGAAGCGGCGCAACTGCCCGGACTCGTCGAAAAGGCGGTCGGCCAGACCGGGGTGGGCGGCGTCGAGGGCCTTGAGGGCATCCCCGACGCTGGTCGCTTCCACCTCGACCTCACCCGATCCGCCCGTGAAGGTGCGCAGCTGGGTCGGGATGCGGATAGTCAGGCTCATCGGTAGCTCCTCAGTGAGGTGAGTGCGAGTCAAGCGCGGCGTCGAAGGCGGCCAGGGTGGGCGTGATCGTAGCGGTGGGCCCGGTGTAGTCCGACAGTGCCTCCACCGTCTTGAGCCCGTGCCCGGTGACCAGCGCCACCACCCGTTCGTCGCTGCGGACCGCGCCCGACGCCGCCAGCTTGGCCAGGGTGGCAATGGTCACGCCGCCAGCCGTCTCGGCGAAGATCCCTTCGGTGCGGGCCAGCAGGCCGATGGCCTCGACCACTTCGTCGTCGGTCACCGAGGCACAGGAGCCACCGCTCTCGCGCATGGCCGCCAGGGCATACCAGCCGTCGGCCGGATTGCCGATGGCGAGCGACTTGGCGATGGTCTTGGGCTTGACGGGCCGGATGGCGTCGGCACCCTGTGCGAAGGCGGTCGCCACCGGCGAGCATCCCTCGGCCTGGGCACCGGAGACCCGGACGTGGGGCACCTCGTCGAGCAGCCCGACCTTGCCCAACTCCGCGAAGCCCTTGGCCACCTTGGTCAACTGGCTCCCCGAGCCGATCGGGACGATCACGTGGTCGGGCGCCTGCCAGCCGAGCTGCTCGGCGATCTCGAAGGCGAGCGTCTTGGAGCCCTCGGCGTAGTACGTCCGTACGTTCACGTTGACGAACGCCCAGCTGGGACGCTCGCTGGTCAGTTCGGCACAGAGCCGGTTGACGTCATCGTAGGTACCCTCGACGGCGATCACCGTTCCTCCGTAAATGGTGGTCATGGTGACCTTGGCCCGCTCGAGGTCGTGGGGGATCAGGACGACCGACTCCATGCCGGCCCGGGCGGCGTGGGCGGCCACCGAGTTGGCCAGATTGCCCGTCGACGCGCAGGCGGCCACCTTGAAGCCGAGCTGGCGCGCCTTGGTCAGGGCGACCGAGACCACCCGGTCCTTGAACGAGCCGGTGGGATTGGCCGTGTCGTCCTTTATCCACAACTCGCCCAACCCGAGCTCGGCCGCGAGGCGATCAGCCCGTACCAAAGGCGTGAAGCCGGCTCCGAGATCAACCGGTGACTCGTCGCTGACGGGGAGCAGGTCCCGGTAGCGCCAGATCGTACGCGGACCGCTGGCGATGCGATCGCGGCTGACCGTGGCGGCAATGCGCTCGTAGTCGTAGGCCACTTCGAGTGGCCCGAAGCAGTAGTCGCAGACGTGCAGAGCCTCGGCGGGGAACTCACGCGCACATTCCCGACAACGCAAACCGGTGACAAAATCGACCATTTGGTCCTCCTCATCGATCGGGCATTGGCACCTTTTGCCCCCGGTGAAGGAGTGCAGCGGTTGCCGCGACGTCGACGGGCCCGTCCCTCAGTCGCTCTGGATGATGTCGTCAATGGTAGCGCCTGTGTCCGACCGTCTGCCAGCGCCACCCGGAAAGAAGGGTGGGCGGGCACCGGCGGGAGGTCCGCGCCCGACGGGTACCATGAGATCGGCATGTCGGGACGCAAAAACGGAGGCGGGACGAGTCCCCGGACCTTCCATCACGGGGACTTCCCTTCGGTCAAGGTGCTCGAGGCCAAAGCGGGTCGCAGCGTGTCGGTGTGTATTCCGGCCCGTGACGAGGGATCCACCGTCGGCTCCGTGGTCCGGGCGGTCGTGCAACCGTTCTTGGCCTCAGCGGGCGGGAACGGTCTCGTCGACGAGGTACTGGTGCTCGACGACGGCTCCAGCGACGACACGGCCGAACAGGCCGCCGACGCCGGAGCCCGCGTGGTGCGCGGCGTGGGGACCGAGGGCGGCAAGGGGCAGGCGATGGCCGCCGCTCTGACGGCGTCCCACGGCGACCTGGTGGTCTTCCTCGATGCCGACGTGGCCAACACGACTCCCGCCTTCGTCACCGGCATGCTCGGACCGCTCCTGTTCTTCGACGACACGGCGCTGGTCAAGGGCTTCTACACCCGCCCGCTCCACGGCGATCCCACCGGCGGGGGCCGCGTCACCGAACTGGTGGCCCGACCGGTGCTCGAGCTGCTCTTCCCCGAGCTGTCCGAAGTGCGCCAGCCGCTGGCCGGGGAGACGGCCGCTCCGCGTGGCGTCTTCGAGAAGGTCGGGTTCGCCGACGGCTACGGGGTTGAGCTCGGCCTCCTCATCGACGTGGCCCAGCAGCTCGGGCCCGGGGCCCTGGCCCAGGTGGACCTGGGCGTGCGCATCCATCGCAACCGGCCCCTTCACGAGCTCCGCCCCCAGGCCACCGACGTCTTGCGCGCCGCCCTCTCCCGGGCCTCCCGCTGAGCCGGTGGCTGCGAACGACTGCATCGTCGTCTCCAATCGCGGACCGCTCTCCTTCCGCTTCGACGCCGGTGGCGACCTGGTCGCCGTGCCCGGCGGTGGGGGGCTCGTCTCCTCCATAGCGCCGCTGCTGGCCGGCACCGGGGCGACATGGGTCTCCGTGACCATGGGCGACGCCGACCGCGCCGCAGTCGAGCAGGGGCGCATGGTGGACGACAGCTTCACGCTGCTCCCCGTCGTCATCGACGACGAGACCTACAGGTCGGCTTACGACGTCGTGGCCAACACCACTCTGTGGTACCTGCACCACCATCTCTTCGACCTCCCCCGCCGGCCCCGATTCGACCGGCACTGGCGCCTGGCCTGGGAGGGCTACCGCAGGTACAACCGGGTGGTGGCGGACACCGTGATCGAGCAGGCCCCGACCGGATCGACGGTCCTGGTGCAGGACTACCACTTCTCCCTCCTGGGTCAGATGCTGGGCACGGCGCGCCCGGACCTGCGGGCCGTGCACTTCTGCCACATCCCCTTCGCCGACCCCAACATGCTGCGCGTCCTCCCTGACAACGTCGCCGGGGAGCTCTTGGCCGGGCTGGCCGGTTTTTGGGCCTGCGGGTTCCATGCCCACCGGTGGGAAGCCGGATTCCGGGCCTGCTACGCCGACCCGGTCCTGGCGGAACTGGCAGGGACCGATGTGGCGCCCCCTTCCTTCGTCTCGTCGCTCTCCTCGGATCACGCGGGACTGCTGTCCGAGTCGGCCAGCGCCGAGTGCGCCCGGTCGGTGGAAGCTCTGCGGGCCGAGACCGGCGGCCGCCGCATCGTGCTCCGGGTAGACCGCGTCGAGCTCTCCAAGAACATTGTGCGGGGCATGCTGGCCTTCGAGGAGCTCCTCCTCGCGTACCCGCAATGGCGCGACGAGGTGGTGCATGTGGCGCTGGTGTACCCGTCGCGGCAGGGGCTGGCCGACTATCTCGCCTACGGGGCGGAAGTGACGCACACGGCGGAGCGGATCAACCATGCCTGGGGCACCGCAACGTGGACGCCCATCGTTCTGCACATGGAAGACGATCGTCCCCGCTCGCTGGCCTCGCTGACCATCTTCGACGTGCTGCTGGTCAACCCGGTGCGCGACGGCCTCAACCTGGTGGCCAAGGAAGGCTCGTTGCTCAACGGCGGGGAGGGTGTCCTTGTCCTCTCCCACGAAGCCGGTGCCTGGGAGGAGCTGTCCGAGGCCGCGTTGGGGGTCAACCCCTTCGACGTGGCGGGCACGGCCGACGTCCTGCATCGGGCACTCTCCATGGACCCGGCGGAGCGGCGGAGCCGCGCCGAGCGGCTGCGGTCACAGGTGCTGGCGCGTACGGCCGCGGACTGGTTGGAGGACCAGCTCGCCGCCGCAGGGCGCCCGCTCACTCGCTGACTGCTGCTGCCTGGGCCAGCTGCTCCAACAGCGTCACCGCGCCCACCGGACCCTCGACCACGAGATCGGACTGCGCGGCCACCCTGTCATCGCTTTCCGCGTCGATCACGGCGACCCGCGCCACGACCACCCCCTGTTCGCCCAGCTCTGCCGCGGCTTCGAACGCCGGAAGATCGCCGAGGTCGTCACCGAATACCGCCACCGCCCGCATGCCCTCCACCAGCGCGCGGACCACCGTGCCCTTGTCCACGTCGAGAGGAGGCCTGAACTCGAGCGACATCCGTCCCGGATGGACCCGTAGCCCGCTCCGGAGCTCCTCTCGTGCCGCGAATTCGTGGGCCCACACACCGGTCTCCGGGGCGTGGCGCCAGTGCAGGGTCACCGTGAGGCCTTTCGGTTCGACGTAGATGCCGGGGGGCGCCTCGGCCCGGGCCCGATCCGCCAGGGCGGCGACCACCGGCTCCCAGGGCCGGGCGTCCGGACCGACGTGGCCCAGGCCGTACAGGCCTACGAGCGTGACGCCGGCGGGCGAGCCCAGGGCTTCGTGCAGAAAGTCCGCCGGCCGCCCGGAGATCACGGCGACGAGGGCGAATTGGTCGGCCAGACGGGCCAGCAACGCGGGGACACCCGGCCACGGTCTCGCCCCCACGGGGTCGGCCACGATGGCCGAAAGAGTGCCGTCGAAGTCGAGGCAGAGGGCGCTGTGGCCAGGATCCTTTGCGAAAGGGAGCAGGATCTCGGGGAGGGCACCCATTGCGGGCGCAGGATTACGTGGCAGGCGGGACGAGATCGGCCCCGACGACCACCACCACGTCGACCCCGCTGACCCCGCTGACCGGTACCGCAGTGGTCAGCGGGACCACGGCCGCCGGTTTGAGGCCCAGCGTGGTGGCGACGGAGGCGGCGGCCTCCTGTTGGCCGGCGGCGTAGTACACCGAGGAGGTCGCCTCGGTGGTGGCCGCGTCCGTGGCGGCCTTGACGTCCCACCCCTGCGCGGTCAGGACCGAGGCGTAGTGCGCCGCCAGGCCGTTCGTCTGGGTCGCATTGGCCACGGCCACGGTCACGGAGCTGTGGGCGACGGTCGTGGTCGTCGTGGTGGGTGTCGTCTTGTGGCCGCCGGGGGCCGTGGTGGATGTGGTCGTCGGCGGCGTGGCGGCGTCGCCGCTCACGGTGGGGCGGGTGCCGACCGCCACAAGTGCAATCGCCGCCACGACGAAGAGGACCAAGACGACGAAGGCCCGCACCGGAGCGATCCCGCCACCCCGACCGCCGCCCGAACTCCCGCCGCCCGAACCACCGTGACCCGAACCACCGTGACCCGAACCACCGTGACCCGAACCACCGTGATCGGAGTGAGGAGGTTCAGAGCTCATCGGGCGTCCAGCCTGACGTGCCCGATGCCCCGACGCAAGCCTTTCGCCTCCCACCCCTTCGGGCAGGTCCGAGATCCTTCCGGGGAGGGCCTACGCCAGCGCCCCCGACGCGGCTCCACCCGGCCCGCTGGACTGACGGGCCGGGTGGAACGGTGCTGGATCGCTGGGTCGGGTGAATCAGGTGGTGACCAGCACCCGCTCGGCCTCGGCGTGGACGGCGAGCTCAGCGTCCGTCGGTGTCCGGCGGGCGTGCCAGAATCCGAAGGCGACCAGCACGGCCATCACACCGGCCAGGACGAAGGCGGCGATGGCCGCGATCAGGGCGATGGTGGCAAAGGTGCCGAAGGCGTAGGCCTCCAAGAGGAGTCCACGCAGCGTGGTGCCCTGGAACACCGTCTGCACCTTGGCTTCAGCAGCGGTGTAGGCCGCGGAACCCGGGGGCAGGGCCATGGCGGCCGCGCTCAGCTGGGCGTAGGTCTTGCCTCCACCGATCTCTTGGAGGTGCACGGCGATGAAGTCGTTGGCGTAGACCGCGGCCTGCTGCCCGGTCACCAGAGGCTGGCCGGCGTACTTCGAGACCGTGCCGATCATGGACGGCGTGATCTCACCGCCCGCCACCGGGTGGGCGAACGCCGCCTTGGCGGGGAAGACGATCTGCTGCTGGGCCAGTTGGTTGTGGACGTTCGAGTTGGCAAAGCTGTAGCCCCACATGAGGAGGCCACCTGCGACCAGCAGGACGATCACCATCACCAGGCCGACGGCGCTTGCCAGCAGATCGAAGATTTTGCGTTGCATGCTTGCTCCTTACGTAGAGAGGATCTCTGTGGTCACACCTTGCGCTCCGGCGACCCCGGTGATGTAGGGACGAAGGTCGCCAGTGCGGGGGACCTTGGTCCCTAGGGGACGACCGTCGCCGGTCGCACACTGGGTCCATGACATCGACCACACCCACGCATCGCACCGAGGGAGCCGAGTCTCGGACTGCCGACGAGCACGCGGCCGCTCCTGACGCCGTTCCCACCGGGGGCCCGCGGCGCGCCCTGCCCGGGGACCTGGCCCGGCGGGTCAGCCACCGTCGACTCGAGCTGGGTCTGACCACCGTGGAGTTGGCCCGGCAGGCCGGCGTCGACGCGTGGTTCTTGGCGTATTTCGAGCAGAGCTCGGACAGCACGCTCACGAGCGGCGCACTGTCGCGGCTTGCCGTCGCACTCCAGACGACACCGCTCGCCCTCGAAGGTGGGGAGATTGACCGCCCGCCGGGAGCGGGACATGCCGGGGCGCACCCGGTGCTCGAACACCTCACCACTGCGCAGTGCGAGGACCATCTGGCAGCGGGCGGCATCGGGCGCATCGTGTTATCGACCGGGCCCGGCCCGGTGGCCTTCCCGGTCAATTTCGTCTTCACCGACGGGGTCGTCGTCTTCCGGACCTCGGACGCGGTCGCCGACACCATCACAGGCGTCGTGGCCTTCGAGGTCGATCACATAGACGAGACCATGAGCGCGGGGTGGAGTGTGTTGGTGCGCGGTCACGCCCGCCTGATCGAAGAACCTGCGGAGCGGCTCGCGGTCGCCCGGCTCGACCTCGAGCCCTGGGCCGGCGGTGCCCGCCTCAACCTCGTCGGCATCACGCCCTTCGAGCTCACCGGACGGGTCATCGTCCAACGTCGACCCCAGGATCGCTAGCCACCCATGCAATACCGAGAGAGAAGAGAGTTACCATGAAAGCACTCGTGTTCCACGGACCGGGATCCAAGGCCTGGGAAGAAGTCCCGCAGCCGCAGATCCTCGACAACACCGATGCCATCGTGCGTGTCGACTGCACCACCATCTGCGGATCGGACCTCCACATTTTGAAGGGCGACGTGCCCGAGGTGACCCCGGGCCGCATCCTCGGTCATGAGGCGGTCGGCACCGTCGAATCGGTCGGTTCAGCGGTGACCACCGTGGTCCCGGGAGACCGGGTACTCGTCTCATGCATCAGCGCCTGCGGACGATGCCGCTTCTGCCGCGAGAGCCGTTACGGGCAGTGCCTCGGAGGCGGAGGTTGGATCCTCGGCCACCTCATCGATGGCACGCAGGCCGAGTTCGTCAGGGTCCCCTTCGCCGACACCTCCACCTACAAAGTGCCCCAAGGTCCGAGCGACGAGGAGATCCTCATGCTGGCCGATATCCTCCCGACCGCCTACGAGGTGGGGGTCCTCAACGGACACGTCCAACCAGGCGACACGGTCGTCGTGGTCGGAGCCGGCCCCATCGGGCTGTCGGCCATACTCGGCGCCCAGCTGTACTCACCGAGCCGGATCATCGCCATCGACCTGGCCGACGCCCGTCTCGAGGCGGCGAAACTGTTCGGCGCCGACCTGATGGTCAACAACGGGCGGGAAGACGCCGTCGCCTATGTGCGCAACCTGACCGACGGCCTGGGGGCCGACGTGGCCATCGAGGCGGTCGGCGTTCCGGCCAGCTTCGAGTTGTGCGCCGAGCTGGTGAGGCCCGGTGGTCACGTGGCCAACATCGGAGTGCACGGCAAGCCGGCCACGCTGCACCTCGAATCCCTGTGGACCCGCGACGTCACCATCACCACCGGTCTGGTCGACACGTATTCGACTCCGACGCTGCTGCGACTGGTCGCCTCCCGTCAGATCGATGCCGGGCGTTTCGCCACCCATCACTTCGGGCTGCATGACTTCATGGAGGCCTACGACGTGTACGAGCGGGCGGCGGAAACCGGGGCGGTCAAGGTGGTGCTCACGCGTTGACCGGGTGGGGCCGGCGGGGGCGCCGGCACCATTCGAACAAATATCCGCTGTTTCGTGGGAGATGACTGAATGGCGATGTATGTCGAACTCTTGTGCGCTGTGCTCACGTCCGACGGAGCGGACTCGTGCGCGCCCGGGGAGCTACTGCACCGGGCGCGCACGAGCCGCCGCCAGCTGCTCGGGTCCACCGGACGCGCACGTTGTTCGGCCGAGCGGGATCTGGCCCACGACGTGCGCTACGACTGCGCGCTCATACGGCTGTGCGCAGCTTCGGGTATCGAGACCACGCCGGCCGCCTTCGGGCAGCCGCGGGTCGAGCGGGCGCGCCTCGAGCGCGCCTTGGCCGAAACGGGAATGAATTTGGCGTAGGTCGGCCTGTCCGTCAACAGCCGGGCGCGACAAGGACCACCGCTCAGGAGGCTCCGGACCTGCCTTCACGTCGGGCGGCGTAGACCGCGGCCTCGGTCCGGCTGGTCATCTTGAGCTTGGCCAGCAGGCTGGTGATGTAGTTCTTGACGGTCTTCTCGGCGAGGATCATCTCCGTGGCGATCTGGCGGTTGGTGTGGCCCTCTGCGATGAGATCCAATATTCGCCGCTCCTGGGGCGAGAGGTCGGCCGTACGCGGGTCCTCCTCGGGGCCTCTGCGGATACGCTCCACCACGCGAGCGACCGCGCGCGGGTCCATGAGGGACGCACCGCCGGCCACCTTCTTCACGTCCTCTATCAGCTCCCCGGCGCGAATGCGCTTGAGGACGTACCCAGAGGCGCCGGCCATCACGCTGGCGTAGAGCGCCTCGTCGTCGGCGTAACTCGTCAGCATCAGGCAGGCCAGTTCGGGCAGCAGGGCGCGCATGTCCCGGCACACCTCGATCCCGCTGCCATCCTCCAGACGAACATCAAGGATCGCCACATCCGGATTGGCCAGCGGGATCCGCACGAGCGCCTCGGCGACCGTGGTCGCCTCGCCGACCACCTCGATCTCCTCGTCGGTCTCGAGGAGCTGGCGTATTCCTTCCCGGACCAATTCGTGGTCATCGAGCAGGAACACCCGGATACTCATTCCACCATTCTGCCAGTACCGCGGCTTCGCCAAACCCCGATACGGCCTGCTGGGCCATCCCACCGGCCCGGTGAGTACGCTCACAGGAGTGCCGTATCACCGGATCGACGACCCGGAGAAGCTGCGGCGACTCATGGCGGCCATGCTCATGGTCTCGGCCGATATCGACCTGACCGAACTCCTGCGACACTTCATCGCCGAAGCGTGTTCGCTGGTCGAGGCCCGCTATGGCGCTCTCGGAGTCCTCAATGCGGCCCGGACCACCCTCGACCAAATCCTGACCGTCGGGCTGACCGACGAAGAAGAGCGGCGCATCGGTCCTCGCCCGACAGGACGCGGCGTACTCGGTGTTCTCATTACCGATCCGGAGCCCCTCCGGCTGGCCGATCTGCACTCCCACCCCGACAGCTACGGGTTCCCTCCCCATCATCCACCGATGAACTCGTTCCTGGGCGTACCCCTGCGGGTGCGTGGAGAGGTCTACGGGAATCTCTATCTGACCGACAAATTCAACGGTGAATCCTTCAACGAAGAGGACGAGGCCATGGCGGAGGCGCTGGCGCAAGCCGCGGGCATCGCCATCGAGAACACGCGGCTGCAGGAGAGGGCGCGCCTCGTCGGCCTTTTGGACGACCGGGACCGGATCGCCCGCGATCTCCATGACCGGGTGATTCAACGGATCTTCTCGGTGGGCATGTCGCTTCAGAGCGCCGCGCGCATGCCCGGGCCCCCCGAGCTCCTCAGTATCGTGTCCAAGGCGGTCGACGCCCTCGATGTCACCATCGACGAGATCAGGACGGCCATATTCGAGCTCGAAGACGGCATGCGCGAGCGCGGGTTGCGCCGCAGCGTCCTGGAACTGGCCAGCGAACTGGCGCCCCAGCTCGGCTCCCGACCCGAAGTCACCCTCACCGGTCCGGTCGATAGCGGTGTCTCCCAGCAGGTGGCCGATCATCTTTTGGCTGTCCTACGGGAGGCATTGACCAACGCCGGCAAGCATGCCCAGGCCGATCAGTTCCGCATTGCCGTCCGCGTGGGTGACGAGATCCGCCTCGAAGTCGCCGACAATGGGAGGGGAATTCCGGTTCCCGACCCCGAAGCACATGGCCTGGGGCTCGTCAATCTGCGCCACCGCGCCGAGAAGCTCGGCGGCACCCTCGAGCTCCAGACCCCCGACGGCGGGGGCACGCTCCTCGTGTGGCGCGTGCCTTCCTGATCCCGTCCACGACGACGTCGAGGTAACCGCCGACCTCCCTCCCGATACTCAGCGCATCGTCGATGGAGGAATATTCGTTCCTGAAGCGGCAAGAGTTGGGTGAGCGTTGAGATTGTGTCGTCTCCCACATGATCTGTGCTGACCATTGTTGGACTGCACCGGAACGACGCCTCACGAGGTGGGGAGGAAGGGACGCTCAGAGTGCTGGCGAGGCCCAATTGGTCCGGCACGCAATCGGCAGGCTCGAACCAAGTCGCCGAAATCGTTCCGTCCGCTCCGTCCGCAGCCGTGGCGACGCAAGAGCCTGCGGCCACGCGGAAGTTCCGACCGGACGTTGAGGGGCTTCGTGCGATCGCCGTCCTGTTCGTGGTGCTGTATCACACCCACCTACCCGGCATCAGCGGGGGATTCGTCGGGGTCGACGTCTTCTTCGTCATTTCCTGGTTCATCACGGGGCACCTGGTCCGTGAGCACCAGCAGCGCTCTTCCATATCCATCCTGGGTTGCTACGCTCGCCCGACCCGTGGGCGTCGCGATGGGGATCGGGCTCATCCACATCACACTCAGCATCGCCCAATCGCAACTTTCGATTCACTAATGCGTCGGCCCACAGTTCGTAGTTTGGACCTTGGTTTCTAAGGAGAAGGAATGCAATCATCAATCCGGAGTAGACGATTCACGAGACGATTGGCCGAGAGCCTCATCGGGCTCACGGTCGCTCTCGTGGCACTGGCCGCGCCAGTCCTCACCGGAGCGGCGGGTGCCGCCTCCACGGCGGCCGCCACCCAGAGTGGATGCCCGTCGGCGGCATGCAGCGCTGTCGAGTCAGCCGTGAAGGCCGGGACCCACGTCAAGTCCGTTCCCCAACAGATGACCCCGGCATTGCAATCCGCCTCCGGGGATATTCTCTTTCCTCCGACCGCGGCGGCCAACTGCGGGGGTGGCGCCTCGACCGTGACGCTTCCGCAGTGCGAGCCGGATGGCACCAACCCTTCGGCGCCGAGGATCGCACTCCTGGGCGATTCCGAAGCGCAGACGTGGTCGATCGCCCTGGACGCCGTCGCCCGGCGTACCGGCTACAGCTTCCTCGGCCTCGCGAAGACCGAGTGCACGATGGCCGATCTCAGCATCCAGTTGCCCTACTCCCATGGGGCGTACAGCTCATGTCCCGCGTTCCGCAGGTACGCAATCACGCGTGTCAAGGCATTCAATCCGAAGATCGTCGTGATCTCCACCTTGGCAGAACAGTTCTACACGGTGAGCGGGAAGATAATCCCCGCCAGTACCTACGAGGCTGCACTGACAAAAACGATCAAGTCGCTACAAAGCCCGGGTCGCCAGATCTTCGTCGTCTCGGACCCGCCGCGCCAACTCGTCGAACCACCTGCCTGCCTGGCGGCGCACGAGAGTAACATTTCCAGCTGCATGACGAGCCTGTCCACGTCGCTTTCGGTGCAGCAAGACGCCGTCTGGCAGAACGCGCTGCAGACGGCGACCACCAAGACCGGCGCCTCCTACATCAATGTCACGCCGTGGTTCTGTTACAAGAACACGTGCCCGTTGGTGATCCACAACACGGAGGTCTACCTTGACTACGGCCACATGACGTCGACCTACGGGGTATTCCTATCTGGCGTGCTGCAGGCTGCCCTCGGGATCACCGACGTCTGCACGCAAGCATCCGCGAACTCGTGTAACACCTACTCTCCGGTGACGAGCCAGTCGTATTACACGCAATCCGAATTGGCGGCGCTCGGTAGCTCGTGAGGGACACCGACCCTCGGTGACGCCCCTGCGGCGAGGCCCATAGGGGCCTCCCCCGGCCACGCCTGCTCACATTCCCTTCCTCTCACGATCTCACGTCACGGTCACGGAATCGATCCACCCACTCATCGGTGATGCCATCCGCCTGTCGCCACGTCCTCGGGCGGGGATCTCTATCGAGTCATCAAGATCCAGGTGTCGCAGCACCCGTCGGACGGTCGGCTCAAATCCGTCCGCTGCCGTGAGGTCCTCATAGACGACTTCGAGCGGTCTGACGCCCAGATCGTCGTACAAGCCCATCCAGGACCTCTCGCCCTTCGCAAGCAGGTCCATCATCCCGACGAGGACTTCATACTGGAACACCGGCTCCCGGGCTGGACGCGCCGGCTCATCCTCCGACACGACCCACACTTCTTCCTCGGCCTGCCCTCAGCCATGAGATGGCTTGGCGTAAGCGATCGCGCCAGATCACATGGACCGCGCACAACCCTGGAAATGCGGCGGTGAAGATCTCCACCATTGGATCGCCTGAATCGTGGGAGCTCTTGGAAGTTCTCGATCATCCACGGGACGCAGTTCCACATGAGCTTGGCCCCGAAGACGCCGTTGGGCGTCGAACCGACCCGGTACACCAATCGAAGGAACTCCTCGCGACCGTCTACGCCATAGTGGCGTGCGAGCGGGCCGTCTTCCCAAAAGGTGGACCCCGGCGAGAACGCCTCCGGAGGTCCGGTGACGAAATATTCGTCGGGATGGCCTGCCAATCCGGTATCGGAGAGCGCCCGAGACAGCAGCGTGGACCCGCACCGCGCATTGGCACAAATGAGATAGCACCTGGGCATGCCCATGCGGAGACGGTATACCGGCTGCGAGAGCTCAGGCGGTGCTCCTGACGACCATCGAACTAGCTAGCCAAGACCTTCGCCTTCTCGGCTTGAAACTCGGCATCGGTGATGAAACCCTTCTCCTTCAGATCTGCGAGCTTGTGGAGTTGGTCGGCTGCGGTCGAGCTACTGCCGAGATCCTGGATATGTTGGGTGAACATCTTTTGCTGCAATGCCGCCTGACTGGCGGCTCGCTCGTGCATGGATCCTCCACGAAACAGGAGGTAGGCCAAGACGCCCAAGAAGGGGAGCAGGATAATGAAGATGATCCAGAGTGCCTTTACCCCACCTCCAATGTCATGGCTGCGGAAGATGTCCGCGAACACCATGATGGCCAGCCATATCCAAAGGAAGAAAAGAAAGAACTCCAGCAATGTCCAAAAGATGTTGAGAATGGGATAGCTGGTTGCGAGCAGCACGTGGGGGCCTCTTCCTTCTCGATGGTCGATGACGTTATTGACTACGCAGAAACCGCGGTGTCAGGGACTATAGGGGATCCCCTCCGGTCCTGCGGAGGGGTGGGTGGTCGGTTCAAGCCAGTATGAACGTTTCGACCGCATGGGCAAAGCCTTCGTTCTGGTTGGACGTCGTTACCCGGCGGGCGGCTCGCTGCACCTCGGTGGAGGCGTTTCCCATGGCAATGCTCAGTCCGGATTGGGCGAACATCAAGACATCGTTGGGCATGTCGCCGATCGTGGCAATTTGCGAGGTCGGTATGGAAAACCGGGCAGAAAGAAACTTCACGACGCTCCCTTTGTTGGCATCGGGATGAGTGACGTCGAGGTAGTAAGGCTGAGATTGCGCTGCCGTGACGTGGTCCCCGAAATGCTCCCTGGCGGCGTCGGTGGCCTGATCCATCGCCTCACGATCGTCGCTCACTCCGACGATCTTGGCCACACCATCGCGCAGGCCATCAAAGGACTCCGTCAGAGTGGGCTGGAACTGGACGGTATCCGCCTCTATCTTCACATGGGGTCCGGCCAGATCCTTCACGTACCACTCGGGCCCCCGGTAGATCCACGTAGACAGCCCAAACGACTCCATGAGTTCAAGAGTCGGGGCGACTGAATTCCTCCGGAATCACCTTCTGCTCAATGACCGTCATGTTCGGCTCGACGATCAGCCCTCCGTTGAAGGCGGCGACGGGGGTCGAGATCCGTAGAGGCTCTATCAACATCGCCATTCCCCGAGGAGGCCGGCCACTGGTGACGGCGAAGATCACCCCGGCGGCACCGAGTGCGCGCACCGCCTCGATCGCCCGTGCGGTCAGTATCTTTTCCTGGGTCACAAGGGTGCCATCGACGTCTGCGACGAAGAGCCGGATGGAGTCCTGGGTCATGCTCTTACGCCACCCACACCTCTGGAGGTGCTGTCACGCCTACGACCCAAATCGAATTTCGATCGTCAGCACCGTGGAGCACGTTGATGAAAATACGGGCCATGCCGTGGTCCTCCTCGCTCAAGTGACTGCGACCGCCGCTGTCATGACGCAAGATAATGCCGTTCTGCCGGCGCCGCGTGAGCGACCCTCCCGGGCGCCCGCGGCCGAGGAACAATGACGGCCTGCGAGGTGTTGTAAAAGGGGTGAAACACATCGGCTTCTTGTCATTCGGTCACTGGACACCTTCGTCGCAGTCGCAGACCCGCTCGGCGTCGGACGCCCTGCTGCAATCCATCGACCTCGCGGTCGCGGCCGAGGAGCTCGGCGCCGACGGGGCGTACTACCGGGTGCACCACTTCGCCAACCAGCTTTCTTCGCCATTTCCGCTGCTGGCGGCCGTCGGCGCCAAGACGAGCACGATCGAGATCGGGACGGCCGTGATCGATATGCGCTACGAGAACCCGCTCTACATGGCCGAAGATGCCGGCTCCGCTGACCTCATCTCGGGCGGGCGCCTGCAGCTCGGCATAAGCCGGGGATCGCCCGAGCAGGTCATTGAGGGCTACCGCTACTTCGGTTACGTACCGATTGACGGGAGAGGACCAGGCCGACATGGCTCGCGAGCACACTCGGGTCTTTCTCGACGTCCTCAAAGGTGAGGGCTTCGCCCAACCGAACCCGCGCCCGATGTTCCCCAACCCGCCCGGGCTGCTTCGTGTCGAGCCTCACTCAGATGGTCTGCGCGAGCGGATCTGGTGGGGCGCCGGCACCCGCAAGACAGCCGAGTGGACCGCCGAACAGGGAATGAACCTGATGAGCTCGACCCTCCTCGGCGAGGACACCGGCGTGCCGTTCCATCAGCTCCAGGCCGAACAGATCGAGCGATTCCGCAAAGCCTGGGCCGAGGCGGGCCACGACCGTGAGCCCCGCGTCTCGGTCAGCCGCAGTATCTTCCCGATCGTCAATGATCTTGACCGCGCGTACTTCGGGCGCGAAGGTAACTCAGAAGATCAGGTTGGATTCCTCGACGGCGGCAAGGCCAGATTCGGGAAGACCTATGCCGCGGAGCCCGAAGAACTGATCGAACAGCTCGCCCATGATGAGGCGATCGCGGCGGCCGACACACTGTTGCTGACCATCCCCAACCAGCTCGGCGTCGACTATTGCGCCCACGTCCTCGATGCAGTCCTGAGCGACATCGCTCCGGAGCTTGGCTGGCGCTGAGATTGGGACTTCCAAGGCCCATCTACGCAGATCTGCTCCCAGGAGGCCGCTGAACCGGGCGCTCGTGTGAGTGTGGGGTCGGCTCATGCGGCTGGCTCCCCCCGATCTGACCCTTGAAGCCCAGACGCCGCAGCACCCACGTGCCGGGCCGGCTGGGTCGCTTACGCGCTGATCCACCGGGTCCGGCCGCTTCGCCACATCCGAACCCCGTCGCGTATCTACAGAGCGAGCCTTCAGGAGACGGTCGACCCTGATAGACAATTGTCCCGGACACCTTGTCGTGCAGCGTCTGATTCTTAGCGTCCCACAGAGGGAACAACATGTCGAGAACCCAGGGTAGAAGGAAGATTGCGGCCAAGAACCACTCGAACACGGCGCGGCCGAGGGCCGCGGCATAGCCGATCGGTTCTCCCGTGGAAAGCTTCACCGCTTTGGTCCCTGTCACCATCATGCCGACCGTCTGCGCCCGCCTGCTGCCGCACATGAGCGTTCCGTAGACGATGATGATCAGGGCGGAAAGCAGGACACCTGGCATGCCCCACCTGAAGCTCCGGTTGTTCGAGGAGAGGCCGTTTACGTTTGTGGAGACATGGGTGTAATGAAACGAATGCGTGAGAGCCGAGATCACAGCACCTATGACAAGAAGAATCAGCCAGTCGATCAACCAGCCGCCGAGGCGCTGCCCGTAGTTGGCCAACCCTGGTCCAGTGGGAGAGGGGCCGAGTACATCCGGGTAGGCCGGCGGAGGTCGGTAGCCAGGATGCGACTCGGGCGGGTACCACTTGTGGTCTGATGCCATCCACCAGCCCGGACCCTGCGACATGTCCGACATATGTCTCCCCTCTCGTGAGCATGGTCAATCCAACTGCACTGTCAATCTTTCCTCAGACATGAGGATACGGTTCATTCCAAATAGAGGGCCATCCCATCGGAGATGGGTGATGTGGCCACGAAGCCATGGCGCGTATAGAGGGCAACTCCCGGTGGGTCGGCCAGCAGACTCACGAAGGCACCTTTCGGCGCGTGTTCACGAATACGATCCAGCAAAGCCGTGAGAATCACGTCGCCGAGTCCTCGTCGTTGGTGTTCTGGGAGCACGGCCATGTCGATCACGTGGAAATACCAGCCCCCGTCACCCAACACTCGCCCCATTCCGACGGTCTCCCCTGTCGCCCCGTGAACTACGTGGACGGCAAACCAGCTGCCGTGCAGTCCGGCGCTTGCCTGGTCCTCGCGGCGAGATGACAACCCTGATCGCTTTCGCAGCACGAGATAGTCGCCAACCGTCGGCGGACCCTGAACGAGTCGATATCCGGCGGCAACACGATCATTGCGGTACACGCTAGGACTCCCCCGAATCCGACCGAGTGATGGCATCGAGCAGGGTTCGAGCTCGTTCGCAGAACATCCCACCATTCTCGCCGGACCGGGACCCGAATCCGTCAGTCCAGGCGACACCGTGGAATCTGCCATTCGGGCGTATAAGGAAATCTGGAAGCAGGTCGATACGGTGATCGCAGCTGCTCCGAGCCTCGATGAGGTGTGCCGAAACGGCGGCGACGCACCCCCCGTCAATCTGCGCTGGGTGCTCATGCACCTCCTAGAAGAGACTTCCCGGCACGCAGGTCACGCTGACGTACTGCGCGAGCTGATCGACGGGGTGGCTGGTCGCTAACCCCAAATCCCTGGATTCCTCAGCGAAACGTCAGAGTCCCTTTCTGACCGTCCGCTCCAAAATTCCGAGCGTGGCACGTAGGGCCGACTCGGGCACGATCGGGAAGCGGTCCTGGAGGTCGCCGCTCACCTCCGACCAGTCGTAGTAAGAGGTCACATTTGTGACCCCGTCCTCACCCGGGACGAGACGGTAGCCATAGAAGTGCGCAACCGGAACATCGGGCCCCAGATTCCACGCGATTTCCTTGTCGCGTTCGAAGAGGATGATGTGGACGGTCACGTCGTACTTGCCGAGCGGTATGTCATTGAGCGATTCGCGGTCCATGTGGATGACGAATGTGTCGCCCACCTTTTCCGCCGATTCGCCGGTGAAGTCCTGCAGCATCCCTGAGGCATCAATAGCCACATGGCCTGCGGGGCTGCGCAAGACGTCGAAGATCGCGGCGGGCGGCGCCGGGATGGGCCGGGTCACTTCGATGCGGCTGGGTTGGAAGACGGTATCGGGCATACGGGACTCCTCATGGACGTGAAGGGCTGGTTGGGCGCCCTCGAGGGTGACCAGCATCGCGCAGCGGCGCCGCCTCTCGCTGGCGTATCCGACACGAGTCATTTGTCAGCAATTCGTCCGACTCCGCTACCGTGGTGCTGTGAGCGGCCCGCGAGTGCCCAGTGGGGTGGTGCACAGGCTTCCTGGAGACCTGCGCCAGGCGTTGATCGCCAATCCCAAGGCACTCGACGCTTGGCGGGACATCACGCCTCTTGCTCGCAACGAGTTCATCTGCTGGGTCGAAGATGCAAAGCAGGCGGTGACCCGGGAGCGCCGGATCCGCCGGACCCAGGAGGAACTGGAGGAAGGCCAGCGTCGGCCCTGCTGTTGGCCCGGGTGCAAGCACCGCGAGCGCACTGGCCGCTGAATGCCTCTGTCGCCGATCGGCCTCCTTGCCGTCATAAAGGGACCGAACTTCAAGGAGAAGTGAGTGGCGATACGGGCTGTGATGTTCGACTTCGGCGGTGTCATCTCGAGCAGCCCGTTCGACGCGTTTGCACGCCTTGAGGCTGAGCACGAACTTCCTCGGGGTTTCATCCGCACCGTCAATGCCACCAATCCGCACGACAACGCCTGGGCCCGATTGGAACGCGGCGAACTCGGCGTCGAAGAATTCGGGCCGGAGTGGGCCGAAGAAGCGGGCTCTCTCGGTCACGAGATCGATGGCCGGCTTGTGCTCGAGAGACTGGGGGGTGAAATCCGACCCCAGATGGTCGCCGCCATCAAAGCATGCCGGGCTACCTACAAGACCGCCTGCCTCACGAATAACTTTGCGTTGGCGGAAAGCCTCGTCTCCGAGGAGGTCGCTGCGGTGTATGCACTCTTCGACGCCGTCCTCGAATCACGCGTCCTAGGGGTACGCAAACCCGATCCCCGCTTTTATGAACTCGCCTGCGCCGCACTCGGCGTAGAGCCCGACGAGTCGGTGTTCCTCGATGACCTGGGAATAAATCTCAAACCAGCCCGCGCCCTCGGCATGCGCACCATCAAGGTGACCGATCCAGACCAGGCTCTGGCGGAACTGGAGCGCGTCCTCGACCATCCCCTCGTGGCCGAGTGAAGAGGACACCGTGCCTCCGCCATTCGGATCCGGGGGCATCGCAAGAGGCGACGAACTGACGGTGTGACCCGGCGGACCTGAAATTGTACCATCGCTACTACGGATGGTAGTAATAACGACCGCTCGTTGGACCCGTCCCGAAGGTGGCGCCAGATGATCCTTGCCGAGGTACACCAGGGGGTCAGGCCATCAGCGACGAGCAGCTCCGGCATGGCCGGCGCAGACCCGCGACCCAGAGATCTCCCACGGACCTTCCTCATGGTGTTGGCGACGGTGTGGGTATTCGATGCGGTGTTGCAGATCCAACCAATGATGTTCACGCCCGGTCCCGACGGATTCAGCGGCGTGTTGAGTCGGGTGGCCGCAGGAAACCCCGGGTGGATCGCCCACGCCATCACGTGGAACGCATCGATCGTGGACCACCATCCCGTGCTGGCCAATACACCGTTTGCCCTCGTCGAGTTCTTGATCGGCTTCGGGATCGTCTGGACGCGCACACGCAAGGCCGCCCTGGCTCTCTCCATCGTGTGGTCCTTGGGAGTCTGGTGGTTCGGTGAAGGCTTCGGCGGCATCTTCTCCGGCAAGGCCACTCCGTTTGGCGGAGGCCCCGGGAGTGTGCTCTTCTACGCTGTCCTCGCTGTTCTGCTGTGGCCGAGTACACGCTCGGACCAGCCATTCGTAGCCGCCCAGGCCGTCGGAGTGCGGACGGCGAAGCTCATTTGGGCCGCGGTGTGGATCATGCTGGCTGTGTTGTCAGTGGTCGGGGCGGGTCGCTCGCGGCAGGCACTGTATGACCTGGTGACCGACTCGAACGGTGGCGAGCCGGGTTGGCAGACCCACATCGACCGCTTTAGCAGCGCATTGCTTCTCCATGACGGAGTTGCCCTGGCGATCCTCCTAGCCTGTGTCTGTCTGGTCGTGGCAGCCGGCGTATTCCTGCCTCCCTACATCACCAAGGGGACGATCTTCCTAGCGATACTGGTATTCGGGCTCATCTGGGTCGTCGTGCAGCACGTCGGGGACATCTTGGCCGGTGGCGCGACCGACCCCAATTCGGCGCCGTTGGTGATCCTGTTTGCATTGATCTATTGGCCCATTTCGAGTCCAGACGAATCATGATCCCCACACCTTCCTGGCTGTACTACCTCTTCGGTGCGCTGGTCCTTGTCGTCGCCGCGTACGGGGTCGTGTTACTGATCTTTTCGGTCAGTGACCGAAGGCTCCCCGGCTGGGATGTCGATGTGTCCCATGTCTTCATGGGAGTGTCCATGTCCGGAATGTTCGTGACCCAGTGGGCCTTTGGGCCGAGCGTCATGTGGGAACTGATCTTTTCCGCACTGTTGATTTGGTTCTCCGTCCGGAGCGTTCAATCGATACAACGGTGGGGACTCCACCTCACCCACTTCTTGATCCACGCAGTCATGAGCTTCGCCATGCTCTTGATGTATTGGTTCCCCATGCAGATGGTCAGCTCGCCGTCAATGGCTTCGATGTCCATGGCGTCGGGTGCCCGACTCGATCCGGGCCTTGCCTTTCTCCTGGCGGCAACACTTTGCGCATCGGCCGTATTCACTCTCGCCTCTCCCTACAAGGGAGCTTCGCACCATGGAACGCATAGTCAGTTCTACGTCACGCGTGGCTCATCCGGATCCGGGAGTACGGCGGGTCGCGCAGAGGGTGGATCCATTTCCCCAGGGGCACTGGTCAGCACACCATGGCTGGAGGATGCGAGTCATGTCGTCATGTGTGTCGCCATGGCATTCATGCTCGTCTTGATGATCTGAGATTCGGGGAGCTTACCGACTTGACTTCTTGAGCTTCGCCTCGGGTGCGTCGAGCGAGTGGCGCAGGATTGCTATCTCGGCCGGCGAAAGGGTTTCGGCAAAACGGACGAGGGCAGATTCGGGCTCACTATCTGCCGCCAGGGCATCCCGCATGAGCACGGCCGTGTAGGCGGCCCGAGTGCCCATGGTGGCGAACTGGATGGAGCCCCGATCCATCCGGCGGCGCACCAAGCCCTTGTGAACCAAGCGATCGAGAACTGTGGCCACCGTGGTGTAGGCGCTCTCGGGAAGGCGGTCGGCCACGTCTCGTCCGGTGAACTCTCGCGTCGGCTGTTCCCACAGAATGTCCATCACCCGCCGTTCGAGCTCGCCCAGACGGGCCACTCCGCACGCACAGGTGGCACAGGTACACGGATCACAAGAGCACAACGGGTTATCGCACTTCGTCAAGGCTCCCATTGTCCAACTCCTGGTTCTCCCGCAACGAAGCCCTGTCCGCATATCTGTCGCCGCCTTGAAGGCAACCACGACAGGGGGACGACACTCATACCTGCATTGTAGGCCTGCACCCATCGCCTGTTTGGCTGTCCGCTCTGCCGCAGCGACGGCACGCTACGATCCGCTGCGCATCAGGGAGAATCACGACAGGGACTCGCTCGTGTCGAGGTCAATAGCGAAACGCCACCAGTGATGAGCCGAAACTCAGTCACCCCAGAGAGGACACCATGGAATTCGGAATATTCCTTCAGGGCTACCAGCCCGGCCCCGGTGCTCACGACAGCGCCGTTGAGCACCAACGAATGAAGGACGACTGTGAGTACGCGATAGTCGCCGACAAGCACAACTGGAAGTACGCCTGGTTCGGCGAGCACCACGCACTTACCGAATACAGCCACCTCTCGGCTCCCGAGGTCCTGATGGGGTACATCGCCGGCAAGACCGACTACATCCACCTCTGTTCCGGCATCAATAGTCTCTCGCCGAGGAAGGAACATCCCGTCCGCTACGCCGAGCGGGCAGCGACCCTCGACCACATCACCGATCGCCGGTTCGAGTGGGGCACCGGCCGCGGGGCTGGAAGCCATGAGATGGCAGCGTTCAACATCCTTGACACCAATTCGACGAAGGCTGAGTGGGACGAGGTCATTCGAGAGATCCCTCGCATGTGGGAGCAGACCGACTATTCCTTCGAGGGTGAGCACTTCACGGTGCCGACGCCCCACAACATCCTTCCGAAACCAATGGCTCCGGGTCACCCGCCCATCTGGGTCGCCTGCGGGAACCCTCCGACGTTCGAAAAGGCCGGAGAGCTGGGGATCGGCGCCATCGCCTTCAACTTCGAGCCGATCTACAACCTGAAAGGTCGGATTGCTGCCTACAAGGAGGGAATCGCCCGGTGCGAGAGCCCCCTTGGTCAGTTCATGAACGACAACCTCATGATGACCAATGGTGTGATGTGCTTCGAGGACCGCAACAAGGCTCGGCGGATGGCCCTCGAGCGGGTCAACAGTTACATCGTCACCATGGTGAACCTGTACCACGACACAATGCCCAAGTCACCCGATGCCATCACATGGCCGAATGCTCCGATCCTGCTCAAGGACCTCATCGGGACAGGAGATCCTGACGAGTTTCTCGACGAGCTCATCAAGGGGGGCTTCATGCTCTGCGGCAATCCGGAGGAGGTCTCCGAGCAACTGTCCGCTTACGAGTCGGTGGGCTGCGATCAGCTGGTCTTCGGACTTCCTCAGGATCTCTACCCGGACGAGGTGGTCGAGCTTTTGGAGCTCTTCGGCGACAAGGTCATTCCTGAGCACGACAAGGACAGAGTCCACTCCACGGATCGGTACCGCAGCACGGCGGTGCCAAAGTACGGTCCGTTCTCCCGCCCCCTCCCCGATGCACAGTGGCCGACCATCATCCCGGTGACCGCTCGGTGATACAGAGGATGGCGCGTCGCCGTACTGACGTGCCCATTGTCGAACTCTCGAAGGGACGCACCGGGCAACTCCCTTGAAGGTGGACTCCGACTCGGCGTACCCTTCATGGGTTGTCGGAGAAGAGATGGGGGTCGGGTGCCGCAGCAGGTGGTTTCGAGAATGCCGGTGCAACCGATCAGGCTCGAAGAGGGCGTATTCTGATCGCCAGGCGGTCTGGCGAGCCGTGATTCGCCGTAGTCCGTATCCCCTCATGGCGGGCTCTAAGGGCTACGGGGAGCTGATGGGCGACCAGCCGCTCTATCCGTTCTTCCGCTCCGTCTGGGCTCACGATGGAAGGGCGAAAGACGACGAGGCGCAAGAGCTGCTTCAGTACGAGCCTTTCTTGGAGGCGGCCCGGGAGCTTTTCGGCGCCGAAGTGGTGCGCCCCTCGAGTCTCATCGTCAATGTCATGGGTCCTATGGAAGACGGAGGGACGCATGTCGATGCCCCAACGTTCCGCGGCTTGACGAGGGATACCCCCATATGGCTGAGCGTTCTCATGGGGATGTCTGGCCTGTTCGATCGATGGGCGGTACGAGATGGCCGGCGTACTGACCTGGTTTTACGTCAAGACCGATGGCGAATTCGAGTATTGCCATCGAGCCTGGTTAGCCACGGAAGTTGAAAGCTTGACACCGTCCTCGGCCATTCATGCCGTGGAAGGAGATCGGTGACGCAGATCCGAAACCAGCAAGTTGACTTCCTGTCTGGCCATTCTGCCGTAAGGAGAATCCGAGACGGGCATCAGTTCTCACCGTTCTTAGCAATGAGGATGTGCGTGTCGTTGCTCTGGAAGGCAATCACATTCGCAGACGAACGCGCCGCGGAGGTCTACGACAACCACGAGGACGAACTTACGCAGCGCGAAATCGTGTCGACGTTCTCTGCTGACTTGGTCGGTCGCGGACTTCCGTCACACGAGCCCACGGACCCCTTTCACGATCCTGAGTGGGCCAAAGTCCTGGCGGGTGTGTACATGCGCGTCCACTAGGACATCCGCTCGAGCCACCCCCGCCGATGATCAATGGCTAATCAAGACCACCTGCTCGCGGATCAAATGGCCATCAAGTAAGAACGTATCGCTACCGGCCATCATCACGGTTTCGTCGCGACCGACCAGGCGCCAACGGAGAACCACCAAGCCCTCGACGTCGGTCTCGACGGTCCGCTCGAAAATGGCACCCTCGGGAGATCCCTCGAGAGCTCGGCTCAGGTGGGCTCGGATCTCCTCCGTACCCCTGACCTCGCCGCTTCCAGTTCGCACCACAGAGGCATCGTCGTAGGCAGCCATGACCTGGTCGAGGTTACGGGCGTAGAGAGCATCGATGTGTGCCGCTACCATGGCCTCATCCTCGGTCATGGCTATCCAGCCTGCTCCGCGGGCGTTTCGCTCGACCCGTCCCCGGGTCGTCGGAAGTTAGGCGCCCGCTTCTCCATGAACGCTCGCGCCCCTTCACTCATCTCCTCGCTCGCCACCATCCAGCCGGTTAGCTCAAGACCATGCTGCAAGGAGGCCCACTGCAGGTCGACCAGATAGGAAAGGGAAAGCTTGGCAATGCGGAGACTCTGCGGACTCATTTGCAGTAGCTCAGTCGCCCAGCGATCGACCTCGTCGTCAAGCTCGGCGTCCGGAACGACGACATTGGTCAGCCCCATGTCGACCGCTGCCTGTCCCGAGTATCGACGACAGAGGTAGAGCACCTCTTTGGCCCGCTTGAGCCCACACACCAGCGGGAGCATCTGTGTTCCCCCGACGAGTGGCACGCTGCCCACCTTCGGGCCCGCTTGTCCGAACTGTGCGGATTCCCCGGCGACCGTGAGGTCGCACAGCAGATTCAGTTCATTGCCCAATCCGATGCAGAAACCCCGGACTTTGGCGATGATCGGGACCCGGCTCTGCCTGAACGCGTTCACCCAGTGCATCACTTCGGATGAACCGAGCGAGCTCCACCCCTCATCTCTGTCATTGTCCACCGTCTCGAGGTCTCCGCCAGCGCAGAAAGCCCTTTCGCCGGCGCCCGTGATCACGATGACACCAACCGACCTGTCCCGGTTCGCCAACTCGATCGCACTAGCCATCTCGTCCAAGCTGTGCTGTCGCAAAGCATTCAATCGCTCTGGGCGGTCAATGGTGATGGTGGCCACCTGACCGTTCACTTCGTAAAGGAGGTCGTCGTAGGGCATTTGCTACCTCACTGGGCCGGCGGTCCGATTGGCGATCGGACGCTCATCCCTGAACCGCTTGGGTTTGGGAGCGGTATGAACTTCTGTCAGATCATCGATCGCCCCAGGTGCGACGACCTCCGCACTGAGCTTCAACCCGAACCTGCGTTGGAGTGCCTCTTCGACCTGGACGACGAGGGCGGAGAACTCGGCAGGATCACGGCGGCTCACCACGGACACCAGCATGTCATCACGGCCATCGATCCGTCGAGCGCGGACGAAGTAGTCCGGTTCGATGCCTGCCAGATCAGAGGCTGCGAGCCCTATCGCCTCTGGCCAGATATTGATTCCGCGTAGCTTGACCATGTTGTCAGCCCGACCCGAGAAGGGACCGATCCGGCGCATCCAGGAACCACATCGGCACTGTTCGCGTGGATAGAGCCACGAAAGATCGAGGGTGTTGTAGCGAATCTGAGGGCTACCGGTCTTGAAGAACTCCGTGACCACCATCGAACCAAGCTGGCCGTCGGGTACCCCCTCCCCCGTGTCGGGATCGACGATCTGCACTTCGTAGGCCTCTTCGAAGATGTGCACGCCATCATGTTCAGGGCATTCGACCCCGAGCAGCCCGATCTCATGGAAGCCGTAGGAGTCATAGAACTCATCGACCCCCACCGCATCGAGAATCGCCCGCACCTCCTCAGGACTCTTTCGATCGCCAAGTCCGGACACCGCCGTGATGTTGAAGTCGACCAGGGGGTCGTAGCCGAGAGTCCGGGCTACCTCCACAATCCGCATGAGGTGATCCCCGGTCGTCATGATGCAGGTGGCCCGGAATTCCGCGGCCAACTGTGCCTGCTTTTCACTGGGGGTGACGTTCCCCGAACTGGTCGAGATAACAACACAGTTGAGCCAGTGGTGCGCTGCTTCGTCGAACAGTGCGCCGCCATTGAACGTGCTGTACTGATACGAGTTCAGGACCAGGTCTCCCGGACGAACGCCCTGACGATAAAGGGCGCGTGCCATGAATAGTGCACTTACCTCGCGATCCCATTGCGTATAGAGCGTTGGGCGGACCTTTCCGGTGGTTCCACCCGAGAAGTAGATGCGCTGCGGCTCGCGGCCGGCGTTGTCCGTCGACACACCCTGATAGGTCCCGAATGGAGGCTTGGCCTCGATATCCCGGCGGAGATCCTCGACGTCGTAGGCCGGGAACTTCCACAAATCGTCGAGCGATCGGAGGTCGTCCGGGCCAACTTTGTGTTCTGCCCAGCGGGAGGCGAAGAACGGCACGGTGGCGGCCTGTCGGACCCGCTCTTGGGCTCGGGACAGTTTGAGACGGTCGAGGTAGTCAGGTGTCGCCAGGAACAAGGAGTCGAAGTACTCCGGTGGCGGAGGGAACGCCCGGACGAGGGCTTCGAAGTCCACCGCGGCCCACGGAGCCCGAAGGCCGATGGTCATGCCTCCCTCCGCCAAGCCCGTTGAGGAGCCATCAGCGGGCCGCAGTCGGATCGGGATTAAGGCGCACCAAGTCAGCCAGCGTGGCGGGACCAGACTTTTTCCCGACCGACACCAGCGAGACGTCGTGCCCGGCCACCTCCGCCCGCAGTGCGCCTACGGTGCAGTCCTCACGGACACGGTGGACAAACGGGTCGAACGAAAAGACTCTCATCGCGTTCGCGTGCGTGATGCGATCCACGTCTTCACGCGCCACCCCATCGAGGTAGCGAACAACCGTCTCAGGTGACCTCGGCCAGGTCGAGTCTGAATGCGGATAGTCGCACTCCCACGTCACCATGTCGAGGTTGAGTCGATCCCGGTTCGCCACTCCGAACTCGTCATCGATGAAACACGTGACGATATGCTCCAAGAAGACCTCGCTCGGCAGCTGACCACCGAAGTCCGACTCGGTCCACGCCTTGTGGTGCTGGTAGACAAAATCCAGCCGCTCCAAGAAATACGGAATCCACCCGATCCCGCCTTCAGAGAGAGCAACCGTTAGCCCGGGGAACTTACGAAACATCGGCGACCAGATCAGGTCGGCGGCGCATGAGAACAGACGGATGCCGGCTCGAGTCAGCTCGACCGGAAATGGCGCATCAGGTGCCGTGATATCAAACTTCGAATTCGAGCCCAGATGCATGCAAAGAACGATCTCAAGTTCCTCGCAGACCGCCCAGAAGGGATCCCAGTAATCCGAATGCAGCGAGGGAAACCCGACGTCATAAGGGTTGGATGAGAACGTGAAGGCGTGACAACCCTTGGCGACAACCCGTCGAGCCTCGGCTACAAGGTAGTTCACGTCCCAAAACATCGGTACGGCCATTGGGATCAATCGGCCTGGCGCAGCGCCACACCACCCCTCGATGTGCCAGTCGTTGTAAGCCTGGACAACCGCTCGGGTTGCTTCGGGATCGCTGGCCGCGGCCTCGGAGAAGGCCTGCCCGGCGAATCGAGGGAAGGAGGGGAAGTTGATCGCGGCCAACACCCCGTTGGCGCTCATGTCCTTGACCCTCGCGCCGACGTCCCACGTCCCAAGGCGGATCTCCTCCAGGGAGGTCGGCTCGAGACCGTACTCGTCCGGTGGCCGTCCGGCGACGGCATTCAAGGCGATATTGGGAAACTCCTTCCCGTCGTAAGCCCACACATCAGTGCCGTCGTCCTTGTGGATCATCCTCGGTGCGGCATAGGCGTACTTGGCCGGCATTCGACCTTCAAACACGTCTGGCGGCTCAACGACATGATCGTCGACGCTGATCAAGATGAGGTCTTCTGGTTGAACGTTCATGGACCTTTCCTACCTGTCTCTCTTCTCGCTGCAGTCACGCGATGTGGTGGCGAACTCTGTGTGCCTGGCCGCTCATACTTTCGTCCCCCCTTCGAGATGTTCGGGCAGTCCGAACAACCCGATGGCGTTAGTCCGGACGATCCGATCCACCTCGTCCTGACGAAGCGACGACATGGACTTTTGGGCGTACGCACGGCTGTCTGGCCACGTGGAGTCCTGGTGAGGGTAATCAGTTTCGAATGTGATGATGTCGACACCGATGACGTCGCGAACTGACAGACCGAAGTCGTCCTCGAAGATGCAGCCCCAAATGTGACCCTTCACGTAGCTACTCGGAGGTTCGGTGATGGCCGGATCCCAATCGTCGGCGTAGTTGCGCTTGCGCCACATACCATCGAGCCGTTCGAGCAGATAGGGCATCCAACCAACTTGGCCTTCGGAGTAGGCGAGTTTGAGGTTGGGGAAGCGAATGAGTTGACCGGAAAGCAACCAGTCTGACATCGACAATTGTGAGTTGATGGTTGTGAGCGACATCTGTACGTGGGTCGGGGCGTCTACGGAGGTGATCGGCACCTGCGACGAGGAGCCGATGTGCATGCAGATCACTGTGCCCGTCTCGTCGCACGCCTGGAAAAACGGATCCCAATGGCGGCCCTGGTCATGGATACTGGGCAACCCAAGCATCGCCGGGAGTTCGCTGAAGGCCACGGCACGGACGCCCCGATCAGCATTGCGACGCACCTCGACTGCTGCAAGCCCGGCATCCCAGAGTGGGACAAGACAGAGAGGAATCAGCCGCCCGCCGGACTCGCCCGCCCATTCCTCGACCATGAAGTCGTTGTACGCCCGAACGCAAGCCAAGGCAACCTCTTTGTCGTGCGCGTCGAGAAAGGTCTGACCGCAGAAGCGCGCGAACGTCGGAAAGCACAAGGACCTCTCGACGTGGTTGAGGTCCATGTCCTCGAGGCGCTCTTTGACCCGAAAGCAACCCGGCCGCATGTCCGAGAACCGGATCGGTCCTGGTTTCACCGACCCCGGGGGCAAACCCGCCGCCGCATTGCCAATCAACGTGCCGCTGCGATGATCCTCGTAGACCCACCAATCCGTAGCCGGTGCATCGAGAGCGACACGAAAAGCGGACCAACCCGAGCGATAGGCCCGCCCCGTGATTGCCTCGGGCACCATCTCCCACGGTCCGCTCACGACCCGAGGCCCGGCCTCACGCAACTTAGCCGGAAGCCAGCGCTGCCAAAGATCGGGCGGCTCGATCACGTGGTCGTCGACCGAGATAATCAGGGGGATCTGGACGTCAACCTTCGGATCACTCCCGCACGCACTCACGCGACGATGCCTCGCGATCGAAGCTGCTCGATGGCCCCGGCGTCGTAGCCGAGGTGAGCAAGGATGTCACTGCTGTCAGCGCCAAAGGTCGGGGCGCGCCTGGTGCCGACGGGTAGTTCATCAAACTGCGCAGGTGGCGCAACCAGGCGGACGGACGAACCGTCGAGATGAGACAGATAACCATTGGCCTCTACCTGCTCATCCTCTAAGAGCTCGCCGACGGTCAGTATCGGCTCCCATGCGCCGCCGAAAGAGGCCAGGCGGCGGCGCCAGTCATCGAAGTCAGCCGAGTGGAACACGGCGCCTATTTCATCCACACATGCCTCGGCATTCTCCTGCCTTGCTCTGCTATCCGTGAAGCGGTCGTCCTCCGCCAAATCAGGTCGTCCGAGGACGGTACACAGCTCGACCCAGTAGCGGTCCGGGTCAAGCAGTACGAGCTGCACCCATCGTCGGTCTCGCGTTTCATAGGCTTCAGTCAGAGGATTCCAGCCTGATGGGGTTGCCGGTTTGGGCCGCTGCTGTGCCTCTTGTACCGCGACAGCTTCGTTGGCCAACGTCCACAACGCCGTCGAGAGCAGGGAGACATCGACGATCCTGGCCACGCCAGTCCGCTCACGCTCGAACAAGGCTGCCGCTATGGCAAACGCCAGATTCATCGCCGCCGGGTTGTCCCCCATCGCAGGAAGCTGGCGAATCGGCCTGCCGTCGTGGCCCGGGCCCAGAGCGCCCGCAAGACCCCCTCGGGCCCAATAGGCAGTGGCGTCGAATCCCGGTCGACCGGCGTCGGGCCCGCGTAGACCGAGTCCGTGACCCCGGCAGTAAATGAGCTGGGCGTTGCGAGCCCTCAGGTCGTCGACTCCGAGACCTGCCCTCTCCAGAGCCGCAGGCCGCACGCTGGTTACGAAAACGTCGGCCTCTTCCACCAACTGCAGCAAGATCTCGCGCCCCTCTTCGCACCTGACGTCTACGCCGATACTTCGCTTGCCTCGATTGGCATGGTGGAATCTGGCGCTCATCGAACCGGAGGTGCTACCTGCGTGCAGCCCGCGATAGGGATCGCCGTGCGGCGGCTCAATCTTGATGACGTCCGCACCGAGGTCGTTGAGCACGGCGGCGGCAGCCGGGACGAAGACGTACTGAGCAAGCTCGACCACGCGCACTCCAGCGAAGGCACCCGTTTGCTCCCCAACCATGCTCCCCCGCTTATCTGAATCCGTGGACATAACCGCTCGGTGCACCCCCGGAGCATCCTATGAGGGGGCTCTCAATTATTCAAGTGGTTGTTTGAGAGATGCGAGGCGTTGGCCTCAGCTGCGACGAGCTCGGCTCTCCGTCTTGCGGCGTTTGCGTGGGGGCCTGGTCACGGGTCCCATGAAGATCCCAACCACCACGTCGGTGAGCGATGTCGTGATGTTGGCATCGGCACCTGGGCGCAACTGGTCAAGCCAGTGGCGAACCTGCCCGGTTGGGTAGCCGAGCAGCCGATTGACCAGGTCGCCTGCGATGCTCCATCGAAGCAGGCGAACTTCATCCGGAAGACCTGGAGTGACAGTTGCCAGGAGTGGCAAGAGGCGATGTGTGTACTCGTCATAGGCCTGGACCAACGTGGGGGTGACTTCGGGATGATCGCCGATGGTTGCGAGGAACGCGACGTAGTAGCGGCCTCCAGTTTGGTCGGCTGCCATTTCCGCAGTCGGAAGAACCATGACCCGGACCACATCACGGAGTTCGAACTCACTGCGCTCCTCGAGATCGTCGAGAAGCTCGCTCCGCCGCCGACCGATGGCGCCAGCCCGTCGTTCGACGATCGCCTCGATCAAGTCCTGCTTGTTTCCGAAGTGGTAGTGGATCGCAGCCGTGTTGGCACCGGCTGCCTCGGTAATGTCGCGGACCGAGACCGCATTGAGGCCGTGCGTCGCGAATAAGCGCTCAGCAGAATCGAGCAGCCGCCGACGAGTCTCGGCACCGGCCTCGTTCACGCGCACGGATCGAGGTCCTTTCGCGCCGCGAGAAGGGCCGTCGTGTCGACCAATCTGATTCTGTCGGGCGCTCACGCTTCACTCCATCTCTTTCCGAGGTCCGTGCTCGGCGACATGCGCGGGATACCGAGCCGGGAATATTGGCGCCAATCCGAGATCGAACTGGTACGCGCTATGACCCCTCCCCACGGTAGCAGCCGGACCCATCAGCTCCGGTGGGCACGGCTCTCGACGTCGACCGTGCGACGCTATAACAGGTGGCCTATTTCCATGGGGCTATCTGGCGCACCAACCAGCAGCTTGGCCACCGAACGTGCACCTAGGGACCGGGATGCGCGTCGGAAGGAATCGAGTCGGACGTCGTCACGAAGCTGCCCTTCGAACGGCTCCCAGGCCGACCAGGTCGGGAGTGCCCACAGTAGAAGAATTTCGTCGTCGCTGCGAAGTATCGTCCGATATGCCCCAACGAGTTGAGGTCCGTAGCTCTCGACCACCGGTACCAGCTCTCCCTCGCAGAGCGCGAGATACTCCGGCCCGTCCCCAGGGCCCACCGTCACGATCTGGTGGTAGTAACCCTCACCCCGCACTCCCGCAGCAACGAGTTCTTCGATCGGCCGGCTGGTGGCCGAAGCAATCAAAAGGCGGTCGAATCCAGACGTGGGGACCACCCCCGGCGGAGCGGTCGCCCAGAACTGCTCGAAATGATCGGCCGCTTCACTCACCGGATCCTTCAGGAAGTCAAACTCGCCCGTCATCATTCCCGTCAAATGGTGCGTGCCCTCGAGCTCCCACATGACGATCGCCTCGGGCCAAGGGCCAGTGCTCCCCGACGTCGCCCACACGCCGAAACACCGCATGCCATAGAGCTCTCGACTCTTGGGGCCCCAGACATCAGTGAAATGCTGTAGATACGCCTTGCGGTGTTCGACGGAGATCACAACTGACTCGTGTATATAGAGTCGTTCTTCATTCCGGCTCGCTGTAAGGTCGAATCCCGGAGGCAGGAGGGTTGTCATCGACACCGTGCCAAAAGGAGCGAATGGGCAATCACGCCTGCCCCCACGCCAACTGCGGCGACCTCGGCGTTGCCCACCTGACGTCCATCCGCCTCTCCCCGTAGCTGGAGGCACGCTTCGTAGAGGAGTCCCGACCCGACGAATCGACCTTCAGAAAGCTGGCCGCCGGAAGTATTGAGCGGGCGCCTACGAGGATGGCCGCTTGTAGCCAGGAACTGCGCAGCCGTACCGCGTTCGCAGAACCCCAAGGCCTCGAGCCACAGCAGCGTGAAGATACTGAAGCCGTCATAGAGCTGCGCCACGTCGACATCCTCAGGCCCAAGGTCAGAGCGCGACCACATATGGGCAGCCGCGTCGTCGATGCTATGGCGGGTCAGGTCATCCAGAAGTTCCCAATAGGCCCTCGTCCTCCTGGCCGATCCGATGGCGAGAATCTCGACGGGAGTTGCCGGACAGTCGGCGACATGGTCACGACGAGAGATAACGAATGCGAACGATCCATCGGCGGGAACGTCACAGTCGAACAATCGGAGTGGCGTGGCAATCATGCGCGACGCCATATAGTCATTCAGCGTCATCGGATCGCGCATGAGCGCGAGAGGATTCGCCATGGCATTTGCCCGTTGATTGAGGGCAACGTTGGCGAGAAGCTCCGCGCTGATTCCGTACTCATGGAAGTAGCGCTGGGCTGTCAAGGCCGCCCAATGCACGGCTGAGTGCACACCAAACGGTACGCTCCATTGAAGTACTTCGGGCACCTTGGAGCCTGCGGGTCCGACGAAACCCCGTTGGCTCGCCGCCGCCAAGGCTGTCGACTCGGTCAGCGTCCGCACGGCAAGCACGTGATCGGCCACACCAGATGCGACGGCCATGGCCGCGTCTCCAATGAAACCAAGCATATTGATGCCTTCAGCGCCGGACTCGAACCAGTTGAGCTCCAGGCGCAGGGCGTCTTGAATGGTGGCAACGCCCGGACCGGCGAAGCCGGGCGGACCGAATCCCTCACCGGGCCATGTCGCCAGACCGTCAATGTCACCGGGAGTAAGTCCGGCATCGTCTATGGCCTGTAATGCTGCCTCCATGGTGAGCGCGAGTGACGTTCGACCGAGCCGACGCCCGGTCTCGGATCGTCCTATCCCCGAGATGAAGCAGCGCTCCTCGAACCGACCCCCCGAATTCACGAGGAGGTCCCCTCTGTGGGAGCGATCAGCTCGAACACCGGGATGAACATCTCGCCTTCGGGCCGAAACCCCACCCGGACACGGGCGCCGATGTGCAGCATTTCCGGCACGCACCCCACGACATTTGAGAGCACCCGGAGCCCGGTCTGTTCGTCCAGCTCCACGACTGCGATTGCATAGACGGACCCACTGATTCCACCATCCCAGCTCTGGTAGTTGACTGTGAACGAGTACACGGTCCCCAATCCGCTCACCGCCGCGGTGCCAATGTCCTGCGAGTAGCACGACCAACATACCGGCGCCGGCGGATGGAGGAACGTTGCGCACCGACGGCATCGCGCGATGTGGAGCGCACCGTCGCTTCCACCGGTCCAGAAATCCCGATTTGTTCGAGTCAGGTCGGCCAGTGGCCAAGTTGCCTGTGGTCGGTCAAGCGAAGTCATGGCTCGCGAGGACGTTGAGTCTGGGTCGGGTCGACAATGCCGTCAACGCCGATGGTGATGCCGTAGTCATCACGCGCGCTCTCCCGCGACACCCGACCATCGAGGACGTCGCGCACCACGTCCTCCGTTGCCCGTGCGAGCGGAGAGCCACATCCTCCGCCGCCAGATGTCTCGATGACGAAGACGCCGCCGGCGGAAACCCTTACATTCGCTGCTTTCGAAGGAAGATCGCGACGGCCTCCGAGTTGGTCGAGGACATACACCGCGGAGGGACGGGCGTCTCCGCCGCCGGATACCCCGGAGGGGGGCGACAGAAAGTGGTCTGTTCGGATGCTGACGACTACGTCTTCGAGTGCACGAAACGCAGTTCGAACTCCCAGTCCTCCGCGCCAACGTCCGGGGCCCCCTGAGTCCACGATGAGCTCGACGAGTTCGCACAGCAGCCCGCACCGCGATTCGACAGGTTCGATCTGGGGGATTTGATTTCGCCCAACACCGAAGTGAAATCCGGTGGCGTCCGAACCGTCGTGCCCGTCCCTCGCTCCGGTGCCACCAAAGTCGTAAGAGTTATGAATCCAGTAGTTCGCCCCCATCCCGGCGATGGCGTAGCCGACGAGGATCCCCGAGCCAGCAACCCGGCGCTCGGGGATCGCCGCCGAAAGTGCCGCCACGATGGCATCGACCACCGCATAAGCCGCCATCATCCGGCCGCCGCAGGGATGCGGAGGGTCTGGATTCAGCAAACTCCCACGAGGGAACCTTGCGCTGATCGAGCGAAAGACACCGTCGTTGGTTGGTATCGCCTTGTCGAGAAAGCACCTGACCCCGAATACCGCAGCGTCAAATGCCTGCGATGCACTCGAGTTGACCGAAGCACGCACCTGATCGCTGGAGCCTTCGAAGTCGAGTTCGATGATCCCATCCTGGATTGCAATACGAACCTTGATCTCGTACGAACGGTCTTCGTGTACGCCATCGTCGTCGATAACAGAGGCTCCCTCGTAACTTCCATTCGGTAAGAGGGCGATCTCGCTGCGGGTCCACGCTTGCGTGTCGGCCAGATATTCCGCCACCGCCCGCTGCACACGGTCTAGCCCGTGCTCCGCCACCAAGGCCTGGACACGACGGCTGCACACGAGCGCACCAGATGCAAGGGCGTCGATGTCTCCGATGGTTTCTATGGGGGATCGGCTGTTGAGTCCGATCAGCTTGACCAGCCCTTCGTTCCGAACCCCCGCCCGCTCAAGATGCAGAGGTGGAATCTGGAGACCCTCCTCCAAGGTCTCCGTCGCTTGAGCATTTATTCCGCCGTGAGCGGCGCCACCCAGGTCGAGGACGTGGATGAGCGTCGCAGCAAAGAATTCGACAAACCCGTCAATGAACACCGGGCGGGCAATCGTCACGTCATTGGCGTGGACTCCGCCGCGATACGGGTCGTTGACAATATAGACGTCACCTTCGCTCATTGTGTCGGCGGGATAATCCTCGAGTATGGACCGAACCGTTTCGGCGATTCCGCCACTGTGAAGGATCGAAGTGGCGGAAGCTTGCGCGATGAGGCGGCCATCTCGCGTGAGGATTGCGGTCCCAGCATCTGACCCTTCGACGATGAACTGGGAGCACGCTGCCTTGACAACCGCGATCGCCGCCTCCTCGGCGGCAGTCAACAGGCCATATCGGATAATTTCGTCATCAATCGCCCGCAGGTCGCGATCGGAGTGGACCGTCATCGCGTCGACCCCTCGTGGTCCAGCCGGGTCGTGCCGCCGTCAAGGAAGGACGCCGTCCATCCGGCAGGTACCAGAATCGTCGACTCGACATCATCTATAATCGCAGGCCCTGTCAGAGAGCTCCCAGGCGAGCACGTGCGACGCATGAGGACAGGCGTTGAAACGAAGGACCCGTCGGACATTGACCAGGCCTTGCGGCGCTTGAGATCACCATTCTCCGCAGACACCGTTGCCTGCTCCACGCGCTCGTTCGCTCGATGGCGGGCGGCGGAGTCAAAGGGCACGGCGCGGCGAAAGGGAATGCGACCGACAGCACGAGAGCAACTGACTCGAATGTTGACCAACTCGACCGCCTCATTCCGGCCCATACCGAAGGCTTCTTGGTGCCCGCGCGCGAAATTTCTCACGGGCCTCGTTCCACGTCTCTTCGGTGAACATTGCATCACCTACTTCGACAGTCAGGTGGTGTGCCTGACCACGGTAACGGATATCCAACGCTCGCCGCGTCGTGACCTCTTCGGCGTATCCATCCGCGTCGAGTTCAACGCAACAGTTGTGGACCATGCGACAATACGCCTGCTCGACCTCCTCGGGGACGACATCGTCAGCAGATCGAAACAGAGCGATAACGTCCTCGGATCGAAGATCAGAAGCGAGCAGGCCAAGCGCCGAGCAGACGCCGGCTGCCGGCGGCACCAGAACGGTCGCGATGCCGAACCTCTCAGCCAACCGGGCTGCATGCACCGGTCCGGCACCCCCTGACGACACCAAGGTGTACTTGCGGGGATCGACCCCTCGCTGAACGGTCACGACATGGAGGGCGCCCGCCATCATGGCGGTGGCGATGTCGTGAATGGCTGAAGCAGCGGCTTCGACTGCAATGCCGAGCGGTCTGGCCACGTGGGATTCCACCGCATCGTGAGCAAGGCGAGCGTCAAAGCCAGGTAGTTCCGCCACGCCGCCGAGCTCGAGATAGCCCAGCACCACGTTGGCATCGGTGACGGTCGGCAGGAGGCCGCCTCTGGCGTAGCAAGCCGGCCCAGGTGCCGGCACCGGCGGAACGCGGGCCGACGTGAAGGGTGCCCTGGCCATCGAGCCAAGCGACACTGCCACCGCCAGCGCCGACCTCCGCAAGATCGATTGTCGGAATCCGGATCGGCACGCCCGTCCCCGAACGGCGCGAACCAAAGCTTCCATGGCCTCCCACCTGGAACTCGTGAGAGATCCCGGGGCGTCCCCCGCTTATGAGGGCCGCCTTAGCCGTCGTCCCGCCCATGTCGAAGGCCACGACATCCATCACACCCAGCTCGGCACCCAAGGCTCCGGCGGCGACGACTCCGGCCGCCGGGCCCGATTCGACCGTCGCCACGGCACGTCGAGTGGCCTGATCGACCGACATGATCCCGCCCGCCGACTCCATGACGTACAACGGTGACACGATCCCCAGGCCTTGCAGCCTTGCCGCAAGTTCTCGCAAGTAGGCGTCCATCACGGGTGCGACGAGGGTCGACATGACGGTGGTAGTTGTACGTTCATACTCGCGTACCTCCGGCGACACGTCGCAGGACAGCACTATCGGAACCGAGAGACTTGCTCGCAATAGCTCTCCGACCCGCCGCTCATGTGACGGATTGCAATAGGAGTGAAGCAAGCAGACGGCTACTCCCTCAAGCTCAAGGCTCTCGAGCTTCTGCGCCAACTCCTTCACGGCCCCTTCGTCCAGGGCGACGAGAACCTCACCGGACGGGCCGATTCGCTCGCGGATACCAAATGTCAATGGGAGATCGACGGGTGATCCGGGCAGCTCGAAGCTGAGATCGAATCGATCGCTCTCCACCCTTGCGTGGCGACCCAGGGCAAGGAGATGGCGAAACCCGGCCGTCGTCACCAGTGCGACGCGCCCTCCTCGGCGTTCGAGAATCACGTTCGTCGCCAGCGTCGTCCCGTGCACGACACGGGTGATCGAGCTCGGATCCACACCACACTCGACCATCACCTGTTGGGTGGCACTGACGGCCGCAGCTGCCGGGTCGGCCGGCGTGGTCAGACGCTTGACGGCGCCGCGGAGTCCCTGACCGTCGGCCAACACCACATCGGTAAACGTGCCGCCGATATCGATTCCCACAGCACAGTCGCCGGACTGGCCGTCAGGCATCCCAACCTCCCCCGAGTACAGCGCCTCTCGGGAGGCGTGATACGGGCGACTGTAACTTGAACAGTTGTTTGAGGTCAACCCAACCAGGAGGTCTCATGGGAGTAGGGATCAGTTCTCGTACTCCGCGATACTCGTCTTCAACCGAGTGTTCTCCAGCAGCGAATCCTCTCCGTAGCCACTGGCCTTCGTCCCGGCAAACAGCATCCCGCCGACATAGCGGCGGGATGTGTTCACCCACACCGTGCCAACGTCCAATCGCCGCGTCACAAGTTGCATCCGACCGCTGCGTCCGGCGTGGATTCTCCGTCGACCAGATTGAGGACCGCTGACTGACCATGAGCTCTGCCTCCAACTAAGTGGGTCGCATGGCCAAGAGCGCCCATCACGCGAACTTGATAATCGCCCGCGCTACATCTCCAGCCTTCATCGCCGCAATGGCGTCATCCACATCGGACAGATTCCAGGAACTATCGGTAAGTATGTCGAGATTCAATTGGCCGGACGCATAGAGAGCCATTGCTCGGGCAAGGTCACGCTGTGGGCTGCCGTTTCCCGCCACACACCCGCGTAGGCTGCGATCCCAAAATAGAGCCTGAGAATCGATGGTCAGCTGGGAGTTCGGCGGATATGACGCTGCGGCAACGCAGACGCCTCCATGTCGCACCAACGAAAAGGCCAACGACACGAGATCCGCTTTTCCGGCAGCTTCGAAGGCTGTATCAAACCCGCGAGGGACAAGTCGGCGCACTGAAGTCTCGACATCCTCTCGCGAGGCATCCACCACTTCCGTCGCTCCTACCTGCTCGGCCAGCCGCAAGCGAGTTAGCGCCTGGTCCACCGCCACGATTCTCGTAACCCCCGCCAATCGGCACGCCTGGATGATCGAGAGGCCTACACCGCCGCAGCCCAACACGAGTGCACTTGAGCCTGGATCGGGTTTCGCGATGTTCAACACCGCCCCCAGACCGGTCACGACGCCGCACGAAGCCACTGCCGCCGCCTCGAACGGAACGCAATCGGGAACTGCCACCAGCTGGGATACCGGTATCACCGCATACTCCGCCAGTGTCCCGCACCCGACGAAGGCGAAGACATCCTCGCCCCCGGCGTGGAGACGTGACCCACCGTCAGGCATGAGACCGCGGATTCGATTCATCCTCACACTGCTCTCACAGAGGTGGAGATCTCCGCGGCTGCAAGGCGTACAGAGGCCGCAGGGTGCAAACATCCCGATGGCAACTCGACTACCGGGCCCGATTTCGGTCACTCCGGGACCAACCGCCTCTACAATTCCGGAGCCCTCGTGACCCAGTACTGCCGGCAGAAATGTGACGTTGGAAGTCCCACCGATTATTCGAATATCTGATCCGCATATGCCGGAGGCCTTGATGCGCACCAGGGCCTCTCCGGGCTTCGGTCCATCGTGATCGACCGTCTCGACTCGCGGACCGTTGGCGAGGTCGCGCAACACAAGGGCGTCCATATGACCCACTCGCTCGTCCCCCCTTCCCGGTCACTCGTTGCCTGAACCGGCACACTCGGGAGTGCCGACTTACGGCGACGGACACCTTAGCGGTAGCGACTCGCCGCGACAAGAGAGTATTCAACTCATTGTTTGAGTCAACTGGATGAATTCCGGATCGGCGGGCGCACGAATGCGACCAGAGCCCAGCGATGCGGAACTCGCTGCTTCGAGAATCTCGCACGAAGCCTGCGGCGATTCGTAGGAACAGGTTGGCACTGCGGGGTCCGCACGGTGGAGCAGATCAGACTCCGATCAGACCTCACACGGAGACGCAACATCTTCTTTTGAACTGAACCGTGTGCTGACCATGAGTCCGACAACGGCGCCCGTGAGCGAGCCGATGATTGCGTCACCTGGATAGTGGACCCCGGAATGGACACGTGAGTAGGCCACAGCAGAAGCCAGAATGCCCAACGGGAACGACAACATGGGAATCTGGTGTCCGACTGCGGTGGCGAATGCGAAACCGGACGCCGAATGTCCGGATGGGAACGACGCGGACTCCGGCATCTTGGTCTGACGCGCATACACGACACCGGCGGTGGCCCGGTCCGGGCGCTCTCTCGGATAGAGGCCCTTGAGCGCCACGTTCACCGTGGCCGAGGACAGAACGATCGACGTGAGTCCTGCGAGAGCGGCTCGCCTGCCCCGGGGACCTCCAACAATGGCCAGCGTTCCCGCCACGGCCACCCAGATGAGGGAGCGATTCGCGGAATTGGAGAGGCGTCGCAGGGGTGCGTCGAGCGCCGGCGTCGGTGTGGACGCCACCGCTCGGTAGACCGCATGGTCCACCCGGGAGAGGTCCTGAAGGACGCGGTGGAGCCACCGTCGTTGTGGTGGGCAATCGCGGCGGGTTTGGTCCATCGGGACTTCGACGGGTGGCGAGTCACGAGATACGATCGGTTCGTCTGCCACGTGCTCATCTTTCTATGCTCGACAGTCGACCGCCAGGGGGTCGCACCGAGCAGGTCATCAGACCCTCTCCGAAAGGAGCTGGACATTGTCGATGCGCATGCCGGGTTGGCGGGTGATCGCCGCTCACCGGAGGCGCCGGCTCGTCAAGGACCGGTGGCAGGTCCCGTTGTCACTGAGATCACGCATCCGGTGCGTGCCAAGATAGGGCGGTATGAACTGACCGGACGGGTGGTCCGGCGCACTTCTTTCCAACGATCGAGCCAGCCTTCGCAGCCTTCCCTGGGTCGCGACTCGTTGCTGACCTCGGATCCGACGGATTGGATGAAAGGGACCGAGGTGGATGACTGAGCACAAGCCCAAGAGTTCCGAGCGAGTCTCGGCTTTTGTCGCACTGGCATCGCTCGCCGGGGCGGTGGTCGTCCTCGTCATCGGTAGCATCATCAACGCTGGGGCCATAGTCATGATCCTCGTCGGACTGATCGTGGCGATCATCGGCGCTTGGGACTCGCTCACGAGGCGAGGGGTCATCCGGTTCGTGGCGGCCGCGTTGGTGCTGGTCGGACTGGGACTCGTGGCAGGAGGTTTTGCCTGGGCTGACCTGAGCGTCGGCCGCATCGTCTCCGTCGTGGCACTTGCACTGTTGTCAGTGGGAGCGGCTCGGTTCGCGCTGGGCAAGGACAATCGGAGGTTGCAATCGACGATCGCCTCACACCAAGGTGCCGCCCCGGCGAATCGTCCGGTGTTGATCATGAACTTGAAGTCCGGCGGCGGGAAGGCCGAGAGGTTTCACCTTATCGACGAGTGTAAAAACCGCGGAATCGAGCCGATTGTCCTGCAACAGGGGGACGACTTGCTACAACTCGCCGAGGGCGCGGTCGCCCGAGGCGCCGATGTCCTCGGGATGGCGGGGGGCGACGGATCCCAGGCACTCGTCGCTTCGGTCGCCGCCCGTCACGGTCTTCCTTACGTGGTGGTTCCGGCCGGCACCAGAAATCACTTCGCACTTGACCTCGGCTTGAACCGTGATGACGTCGTGGGTGCGCTGGACGCCTTCGCAGATGGCGTCGAGCGCCAAGTGGACTTGGCCACCGTCAATGGTCGAGTGTTCGTCAATAACGCAACGCTGGGTCTCTACGCGAAGATCGTCCAGTCCCCTGAGTACCGTGACGCCAAGCGCCAGACGGCGGCTGCCATGCTCCCGGATCTCCTGGGTCCGGATGCTTCCGGGCTCGATCTTTCGTTTACCGGTCCTGACGGTAGTCTGCACAAAACTGCGGACGTGATCCTGGTCTCCAACAACCCCTACGAGCTCCAGCGGTTCTCGGGCCGTGGTTCACGCGAGCGGCTCAATTCGGGCGTCCTCGGAGTGGCCGGAGCCACCATCGACGATGCCAATGCCGCCGCCCGATTCATTACACTCGAACTCGCCGGTCAGCTCCGCCGTTATCCCGGTTGGTTGGAATGGACGACCCCACGATTCGAGGTGAGTGCGCACGATCCCGTTGAAGTCGGGATCGACGGTGAAGCTCTGACGATGGACCCCCCGCTGGTGTTCGAGGCATTGCCCGGAGCGCTCGTTGTGCGCCTGCCCCGGCACGGTGCGGGACGGTCGCCTGCGGCACGGGCCGTGCATCTGGTCTCTCGAAGCACAATCGCGGACTTGGCGCGGACAGTGGGCGGGATCGAACCCCCACGCTCGTAGGCGCGTGGCGCGCCTGAACCTTCTCACGTGGCTCCTCTCACGGCGGAAGCTCCCTTGGAGACTGACCTTGATCCCTTCGTCACTCGGGGCAGCTAATTGTCTGCGTGTAGATCGTTGTAATCCCGATGCGGCCGGCCGTTCGAGGAGGATCCGACGACCGAAGGACATCGCGACGAGTTGCGCGGAGGACGGCAAGTTGCTGAGCGCAGCCTGTGATCACCGATGTCGTCGGAGATATCTTGATGGGCTCGTCGAGAACCGGAAACGACAGAGGCAATCCCGGTGTGCTTGTATGGTGGAGCACGTTGACGCACCAGAAGGAGACTCTCGATGCTCGCCTATACCTATCCCCTGCTGGACCTGTTCGGCTCCATGTTGGGGTTCTTCCTCCTCATCATCTGGTTCTGGCTCCTCATCATCATCTTCTCGGACATCTTCCGCAGCCGGGACTTGAGCGGATGGGCCAAGGCCCTGTGGTCCATCTTCGTCATCATCCTTCCCTTCCTCGGGATCTTCACCTATCTGATCGTCCGGGGCGGCAAGATGCACGAGCGGGCAGAACAAGCGGCTCAGGCCCAGCAGAGCGCGTTTGACAGCTACGTGAAGCAGGCGGCGGGCACGGGCGACAGTGCGGCTGACCAACTCTCCAAGCTGGCCGACCTGAAGGCTCAAGGCGTCTTGACCGATGCGGAGTTCGAGGCGCAGAAAGCGAAGATTCTCACCTAATTCAGCCTGGTGCTGCGAGCGACGGATTTGAAGGGCGCATGTCCGCCCGGAGAAAGGGCACATCAGCTCAAAGGCCACGACCATCGTTTCACGGTCGGTACCCGTTGGGGACTGGTCTACGACCGAATACCCATCAGGAACCAAAGTGCCGAGCGGGCGAATGGCGCACGAAGATTCTGAGCCCCCTAGGAACGTCCATTTGACGAGCGAAGTGCTTGTCCAGATAGTCCACGTTGATACTGTCAAGGCCGAGATTTCCCTTTTCGAGCACGACGGCATCTGAAGACTCGATCCAGCGACCAATGAGTAATTGAAGTCTCTTGTCATTCGTGTCGGATGGCAGGGCTGAGTCCCCGTTATCCAAGACCCGCTCCTGGCCCAGCCAATCGATATCGTTGGCACATCCGTTTACGTCTGAGGTGAAGCGATCGTCGAGAAGCGCGAGCGTCGGATTGGCGTACAAGATGCATCCATGACCAGGAATGGCGTCGGACACCGTGTCACCGACTTGGGGAGCGGCAGGAAGGCTCGCGACCTCGACGACCGAGGCCGCCAACAAGAGGGCAATCGCCGCACTCGCCGCTGGCAAGGCCAACAATTTGGGAAAGAAAAGTGACCGTAATGAGATGAGACGACTGACTGGCTTCTTCATGCGCCCGACCAGAGAGCTGACGATCAGGGCAACGAACGGCGCCATAAAACCCGAGTAGTGGTAATAATAGGCTGGCGCAGCCAACAAGCCCAGGGCTACGAAGGCGCCCCCCCATAGTGCGAGACGGTCAAGTGGCGACCAGGGTGCGTCTCGGCGCGCTTTCCAACACACCAGGAGTGTCGCGAACCCGATACACAGAACGAGCGACACCAGGACGCCGCCCAAAACTTCGTGGTCCCCTGTTAACGAGGAGAGTCCGGGAATGCCGGTGAGGTCAGCCAGACGCTGTGGAAACGGAAACGCTGCTCCGTTACGAATCGCTTGCGTCAGAACTACCTGACGGAAAAAGGCCAGCGGAGCACCGATGACGAAGGGAAAGGTGCACACTCCAAACCCGCATATCGCTCCGCCCACCAGCGTGCGCAGTGCGCGAACTCCTCGAGGCCAGAGCACAATTAACGTCGCCACGAGAGGGAACACGGCCCAGACTTTGGTGGCACCGGCGACACCGAGAAGAATTCCGCACCACCACAGGCGGCGATAGGACGTGGTGATGTGTTCTCCATTCATCAAGAGAACGAACGCACCCAGACAAGCCAACACCAGGAATGGCTCGAGGAGGATCGTTTGTGACGAACGAATGGTTCCCTGTGAGAGCGCCATAACGCCTGTAGCCACGATGACTTGGGTGGTTGTGCGACGTCGGACCAAGACACCGACCAGCACGACGTTCGTCACGGTGACGATATCGACGAAGAACCTTGCGAGCTCCATGGCGACGGCCGTCCCGGTGAGAGTCGATAGCGCGGCAAAAGGCAGCAACCATACGGTGATCATGGGTGGCTGAATGAAGGCGAAATCCCGATATGCGATCACACCGTGGACGAGTTCGACCGAGGCGCCGAAATAGACGCCGTCGTCGTACTCGTCCACCGCGGAGTAGTGACCGTGCAGGAATGCCTGGAGGGCTAGGACGACCACAGCGAGGGTGGCGATTCCGGCAATGGCGATCCAGTTGCGATGAAGGAGGTGGTCGTGCGCAGACGCATCGTGCGTGACTTCCGAATCACGAATGCCAAGTGGCGGCGCTGACACGGTGATCATCGGTTGATCAATGCGCTATCCGGGAGTTGACGGATACCCGCCGCAACCGAGGCCTTCGACCCTTCACACTGTGCGTGCAGGTCCCTGCCACGTTGGACCACAATCGGCGAGCACACGGGAATTAGGCCCCTTGAACGTTCCAGACCCGCGCCAGCGACCAGCGATCCGGGTTATGAGAGACCATGGCGGAGTTTTCATGCCTGGATACCGTGCGAATTGGCACGACGACGGAGGCGGCCAACGTCAAGATGAAGAGAAGTTGATAGAGCAGGCCCAGAGAAGCAAGTTCGGATGTGAGTTGACCAAGGCCGACAACGCCCAACAGGGAGACCACCACGGAGAGCAGAGCTATCGCCGCCGCGGTTCGCGCTCCCGCGGTGATCGCCAACACTGCAATGCCCCACATGAGATACCAGGGCTGCACGATCGGGCCGAGGAGCACTACCGCCAGCAGACTCACCCCGAGGGCGCGTGGTAACCCGATGGTCGGCAGCCTCCACAATGCAAAGAGACTGATCGCGATGGCGAGTAGAGGTCCGACCACGTGGGCGACATCGAGAAAATCAGCGCGCGAGATGGCGACATGGGACACGTTTGGCACAAGCTTTGCCGCCAGGTCCACGGGAGTGATCCAACTGGTCACCGTATCCGCCGCACCGATCGTGTGTATCCATCCCCACCCCAAGCCGAAGACTGCGGTGAGGGCCTCGAACGTCACCCCGGCGATCACAGTTGCTTTCGCCAGTGATAGGCATCGTCGCCATCCTGAAATGGCGGCCTCTGGCGCCGTCCAGGCAATCGCAAATACCCCAATGAGACCTGGGAGCTTGATCGCCCCGGCCAAGGCACAAAGGACAATGCCCCACGTGAAGTGACCTCGACGAGCGATGGAGAGCCCGGCTACCAAGAGGCCGATCATGAGGGCGTCGTTATGGCCGGATCCAATAAGAAAGAGCAAGACCAACGGATTCAGGACTCCCAGGGAGAACGCCACTGCGGGATCTTTTCCGTAGCTGCGAGCCAGGGACGGTAAGAAAACGGCGATCAGAGCGACACCCGCGAGCGCCAGGAGACGCAGGGCAAGAATCGAGAGCAGAGCTCGGTGACCGGTGAGTTGGACAATGCCCCCCTCGAGACCGCTGAAGAGCGGGCCGTAGGGGGAAGGAACATTGATCCAGAGCCCTTGAGCCAGCGACGCGAAAGGTGTTGCGCCGAGAACGCCGGGACCGTACAGATAGGGGCTTATATGGTGGCTGACCATTTCCCCTTGGGCCGCGTAGCTGTAGATGTCATCGCTGAACATGGGAGGAGCGACCAACAAGGGAACCAGCCACACCACGAGTACTTCTGCCAGATGCCTCGGATTCTGCCCCGGCTCTCGAACAACTTCACGGGTTATGACGAGCCAGGCGCGGCACAACAGGACAATTCCGGCGAATCCGCACCCAAGCTCGACGAGGAGTGTGAACGCGCCCGCTTGGGCGATGCTGCCCCCCTGACCCAGCGATGGCGTTCCGAAGAACCAAGCCCCGGGCACCTTGAAAGCGAACGGCGAGCCGGGGAGGGACGCCGCTACGCTCAGAAGTGTCGTCCCGAGCAACCCCGCGCAGGCGGGCCCTCTGTATCGGCTGAAGGAGCCTGCTTCACGCTCTGGGTGCGGACCCCTTCTCGCCGAAGCCATATCGTTCCTGTTCCGATGGCAAATTGGGTGACCCGCTGAGGCTAAGGCTCTCCCTCCTCTCTTTCCTCGTTCCAAAGGATGAAAGGGTGGTTGCCCCCTCATCCCCAAGTCGAGCCACTCGCCACGGAAGGTTGGCTCCAAGCGGCCAGATCCTTGGGGGCGTGATTGCTCACCATCAGTCCGGCGGCCCCAAGGTCGCCTCAGAAGCGGGCATACCCCGATGCGTGCGCCGGCGGCGCACCGGGGCCAAACGGACGAGTGCGTTATAGGTGACCAGAGCGATGGCGAGGTGCATGCACATCAGTACCGCCACCGCGCTCGCGGGTTGACCCTGCTTCAAAATGTAGAGGTCTGGAAGAAAGAGGACAAGGGTGACGACGATGGCCAGTCTGAAGAAGAGCCATCTCGGTGCGGACGAGATACGAGTCACGATGGGCCATGCCACGCAGGCGAGGATGACCCCGATGATGGTCAACTTCGAGTAGTCACTGAATCGGAAGTGCACGTAACCCTTGGTGGAGGGAAACACCGCTTCGCCGATGGCCACCAGGGCAGCATCAACGGCCACCGACCCAACCACCGAGACCACCGTGGCCAGCACGACCCGGATGGTCGAAGGTTGGCGGTGCATTGGAGCGAAGTCGACCTTCAGGAGCGCCAGAGAGCGGTCGAGAATGGTGTCCGGGGCCAATGTTCTCGCTCTCTTTCCTCGACATTCGCCGAACAAATCTATGCGGGGCTGGGATTATGTGGACTCCTCGACGTTTGTTGCATCGTCGGGCAGTGACAAGAGGCTACGGCGAATCCGTTACGCCAAGATGAAGGCGGACGGACCGGGGCCGTTCATCAGGGCCGACGGACCCAAGCTATGGCGGGCGGTCAGCATGAGGATGGGCAGCGCGGAGCCTCGACGGCGCAGTCGCTGGGTGACTTCAAGGCCGCTGACCTTGGGCATCCGCCAGTCGAGGATAGCGACCTCGTACTCGTAGGTGGCGAGGTAGCGCAACGCCAGTTCACTGACGCCTCAACCGCCGACGCGGTTAAAAAGGGGTGGTCGCTCGTCACTGTGGCGTAAGTCCTCCTTAGGATGAAACGGTGCTTCGACGCCGCCCCTCTGGTCGCTCTGGGCCGGGTTCACAGAATACCCACAGGGGGATCTAAGGCCGATGCTACGCGCCGCTGCTTCCATGAAATGATGCTGATCCGAGGACGTGACCAGTGAGCTCCACCCCGCAACCCAACTCTCCAGAGACCCGGGGTCGCGCCGACGCCCGAGTGCGACGCCTGACCCGTGCCGCAGCGTTGCTGGCCGCCGGAGCCACCATCGCCATCGGCGTGGTGGTCGCGAACGAACACCCGGGCGCCAGCGGGTCCTCCCCTGCCCCAGCCGGGACACCGACCACTTCGACGCCGAGTACCTCGACACCCGGCGCGTCGGAACCCGGTGTCGGTTCAGGCTCGGCATCGCCGACCACGTCGCCACCGACCACCACGACCACTACATCGCCGCCCACCAGGACGCAGAGCCCTCCCGTGATCACTTCGGGCGGCACCTCCCGGTGAGCACGTCCGCCGTGGCGTCGACACAATCCCGCCTCGCGGCACGCTCCTTCCGCGCCCTGGGCACGACGGCCACCGTCGTCGTGCCGGATTCGTCGAACGGAGACGTCGCACTGCACGTGCTAGGCGACGAGGTTGAGGCCATCGACCGTGCCTGCAGTCGCTTTCGTGCCGACTCAGAGCTGGCGTACCTTCACGCCCACGCCGGGGGCACGATCAAAGTCTCCTCCTTACTCTTCGAAGCTCTCGATGTCGCCTACTCGGTGGCCGAACGGACTCATGGTGCGGTGGACCCGACGGTTGGTCACGCCATGAGCGCGCTCGGCTATGACCGTGACTTCGAAGATATCGAGGCACGGCCGATAGACATGGCTGACCTTGGCCCGGCCCCCGGGTTCAGACACCTTCACCTCGACCGCAAACGCAGGACGGTCAGGATTCCGAAGGGTGTTCGTCTCGATCTCGGATCGTCGGGCAAAGCGTTCCTCGCCGATCGCGCAGCAGGCCATGTCGCTGACCTGCTGGGCTCGGGGGCGCTCGTCAGTATCGGGGGCGACGTTGCCGCAGCCGGGGAACCACCACCCGAGGGATGGGCCATCGGTATCGCTATCGACTCGTCGGCGCTCGCGGAAGAAGTGGACCAGGTCGTGGCCATCCATGGGGGCGGTCTGGCCAGTTCGAGCACCGAGATACGGACCTGGCAGATGGGGTGCGATCGGGTGCATCACATCGTCGACCCCCTAAGCGGCTCCAGCGCGACCCCGTATTGGCATCTGGTGTCGGCGGCCGGCGCCAGCTGCGTCGACGCCAACGCCGTGTCGACTGCCGCAGTGGTCTCGGGCGGTCGGGCCGTGGAACGCCTACGCCCGTTCAACCAAGCGGTCCGGCTGCTGCGCCACGACGGGGAGGTCTTCACGCTCGGCGGTTGGCCCGAGGTGGAACGGCCGTGAACTCCACCTTTTTGTGGTACACCACCCGGGCCACCGGAATCGTCAGCCTGATTGCCCTCACCCTGACCATGGTGCTCGGGCTGGTGACCACAGGACGCGCCCGGGCACGCAACTGGCCTGGCTTTGCCCAGCAAGAGATCCACCGCCGCATTTCGATCCTGGCCGTGGTATTTCTGGCCATCCACGTGGTCACGAGCATCCTCGACACCTATGTGCATATCGGGTGGCCCGCCGTCGTCGTACCGTTCACCTCTCCCTACAGCCGGTTCTGGGTGGGTCTGGGCACCGTCGCACTCGATCTCATGCTGGCCGTCTTCGTCTCCAGCCTGCTGCGAGCACACATGAACCCCGGGACCTGGCGAGGCATCCATTGGCTGGCCTATGCCTGTTGGCCGATCGCCCTCGCCCACACTTTTGGCATGGGGACCGATTCGAGGGAGCGTTGGGTCATCGCGCTCGGCGCTCTCTGCGTACTCTCGGTCGGCCTTGCGCTGGTCTGGCGGTTGCGAGCCGGTGCGAAGCGAAGCGCGAAACTCTCGGGCGGGCCCTCCCACGTCGTTCCGCCGGCTCGCCGTGTGACGACCACAACGACCAGGGGGGCCTGGGATGACCACTAACGCGGCCCCTCCGCTGGTCGGCGTGCACCAACTTCTGGGGCATCCGAGTGACCTAAAAGGACATCTCGACGTCCATGGCCCACTCAACGTCGCCCTCTACCCCAACAACTCATGGGATCAGAGCCTCGTGGCCAGCGTCGAAGCTTCCGGTCTCGCCGGTCGTGGGGGTGGAGCGTTCCCAGCCTCGATCAAGCTGGCGCTTGCCCGTTCCGCCGGAGCCGGCGGGACCCTGGTGGTCAACGCGATGGAGGGCGAGCCGGCCAGCGACAAGGACAAAGTGCTATTGACCTGGGCGCCCCACTTGGTGCTCGATGGCGCACAGTACCTGGCTGCCTTGTGCCGCGCCGACCGAATCGTGGTGTGCATCCCGGTCGGGCGTGACACCGTCGCGGCCGCGGTGAGCTACGCCATGGCCGAGCGCGCCGGGCATCGTTACGCCAGAGTGAGGGAGGAGATCGTTCGGCCCTCAGACCGTTTCATCGCCGGCGAAGAATCGGCCCTGGCCAATTGGTTCGACTCCGGGCTCTCCTTGCCGGTTTTCCGACCGGACAAGGGCACACCTCTACGCATCGGGAAACGCCCCGCACTCGTGCACAACGCTGAAACGCTGGCCCACGTCGCCCTCATCGCACGCCACGGTCCTGGCCCATTCCGGGTCCGAGGGACGACCGAGGAGCCCGGGACCTGCTTGGTGACCATCAGCGGTGGCGTGGCACACCCCGGGGTGGTCGAGGTGGACCGGGGCACCCCCTTGTCGGATATCGCCATGTTGAGCCAACCCGTCGAGCCTGCACAGGCGCTACTGATCGGCGGGTACGGCGGGACCTGGGTGGCGCCCGAACACTTTGAGACTCCCTATGCCTCCATCTCCTTGCGCACGGTCGGCGCTGTAGCCGGCGTCGGGGTGATCGTTGTTCTCGGAGAAACGTATTGCGGCGTGTCTGAGACGGCTCGAATAGCCCGCTACCTGGCCGATCAGAGCGCCGGCCAGTGTGGTCCGTGCGTCAATGGGCTTCCCGCCATCGCTGACGATCTGACTCGACTGGCTCGTGGCCAAGGAGGCGCTGACAGCATGGCGCGGCTGCACCGTCGTCTGGACAACGTGAATGGACGCGGGGCGTGCCGTCATCCCGATGGAGCGGTAGGACTGGTTCGAAGTGCCTTGGCTGTCTTCGCCACCGACATTGCCGCCCACGGACGAGGAGAGCCCTGCCCGAAGTGGGCCAAACCCACATGTTTCCGTTTTCCGACGCCGATCGGATTGTGAGATGAGCGCCGTGCGGATCACGATCGACCCGGTGGCCTGCGCTGCCTATGGCTACTGCGCCGAGTTGCTTCCTGAGGCCATCTCGCTCGATGAGTGGGGGTACCCGATCGTGGACGACCGACCCATACCTGCAGAGCTCATGGCCCTGGCCAAGCGTGCGGCCCGGGACTGCCCGAAACGAGCCATCTCGTTACGAAAGACGACGAACCGATAGCCACCTTCGTGCGCCGCGACATCGCGTTCCCACCGAGGGGCTTACGCCACCCGGATCGCCCGCTATCGGATCGTCGACCGCCAGAGGCGCTTCCTCCGGCGCCAGACGTGCACCGACAAGTAGATGACGAGGGCGAGCCCGGAGTCGAGATGCCACCTGTCGAAGGGCACGGGGAGTGGAAGCTGTGTCGGTTGGACTCGGCCCCAGTCAACGATGCCCGACACCAGCACGTTCAAGGTGATGAAGAGCAGGACCAGGTCCGAGGCGGCGAGACGGATCCGCCGTCCGACGAATGTCCGTGCCCGGACAAGCTGGGAGGCCATGCGGGCGAGGGTTCGGCGGCGTTGGACCAGGTGGACAGCCACCAGCCCGACGAACACCAGGCCGACGACGGTATGATAGGCGACCCGCACGTGGAGCAGCTGCAGCGTGCCGAGCGCGGCCGCTGCCGCGCACAGCAGACAGAGATGGACAGCCCAGCGGGATCGGGTACGCCAGACAGCCCGGCGATCGGTCGACTGCTCGGGCGATATCCCCGCCTGCGGCTCAATCACCGAACCGGACTCCATTCGCGCATTCATTCACCCATCGAAATCCCGTAGACAACGATCGATCCCAGCGGGAGGGTTTTCGGCACCGCACCGAGCTCGCCATCGTGGAGCTCCTACTCCATTGGGCGCGTGGAGAGCCCCGTCGGATCCCGGCCCGCCAGCACCCAGCCAACGATGGCTGCGACGATCGGCATGGCGATCACGATGAGGAACAGGTTGCTCCAGGGGACATGATCGATGATGTCCGACAGGCCACCTTCCAGCGCGTTCGAGTGAAACCATCCGGCCAGCCCGACGTAGGCGGCCACCGTCCCGAGCAGCGCGCCGAGGAAGGCCAGGCCGCCAGCAGTGACCGCCGTCAGGGCCCGCCGGGTGCGCGAGCTCGCTCCGGTGGCGGTCAGCGTGCGCAGCTCGCTCGCCGTCTCGCTCCGGATGAGGCCGATGCTCATGGCAAGGATGCCGAGGGCGAGTGCGATGGCGAACACGGTGGCCCAGTTCACGATTTCGTGCGAAGTCGGGGCGTCGTTCTTCGACTCGAGGCTCAGGTTGTCGGTGACCGCCAGTGCCTGGGCGTTCCTGATCTGGGTGGATGTGATCGGGCTGTTCGCTTGAACTATCCAGCCGTCGAGACTGCTCTGGCTCGCCAGGTGCAGCCGGCGCAATGCGCTCTCGGTGATCACCGTGTTCGGTGCATCGGTGCCCGTGGGCAGTCGGCTCTCCTCTTGGACGACCGGGTGAGCGATACACGAGCCAGGCGAGCAGCTGTTCGTGTTTCCTGGACCGGGACCCCCGCCTCCATTCGGGCCGCCAGAGCCGGGACCGACCAGCTGGCCACCCTTACCTCCGCCGCCGCCGTAGGTCAGCTGCACGTCTGAGCCCGAGAGGCCGGGCCGCGAGCTGAGGACGTCGACGTTGGACGGAATGGATGACGGATTGATGCCGTAGGCCCGCAGCAGGGCCGGCGTCGCCACGTAGATCTGTCCGTCCCATTGGCGCCCTGAGGCGCTGGGATTCTGCAGGCCGACCGAGGAGGCGGGATTTTCGAGCTCCACGATGTCGGTGGAGCCGACGGCGGATGCGATGGCGCGGACGCTGGACTCTTGCGACGCGGTGTTCTGCGACGTCGGCTGGCTGGGGTCGGGGCTGTTGCCGTTCTGGCCGTTGGGGCTCCAGACGGCGAGCTCGTTCGAGGCCAGGTTCGGCCCGACGTAGTCGTAGACGTTGCTGTAGCGGGCGACGGCGACGGAGCAGATGACCACCGCGATGAGGACTCCGACGCTGATGGCCGACAGGGCCGAGCCAGACCGGGCCCGGTAGCGCGAGAGGTCGCGCAGGGCCAACCGGATGGCGATCGGTGCTCTGCGCCCGACTCGAGCCAGCAGGGCCAAGAAGAAGGGGGACACCAGGATGATCCCCGCGATCAGCGCGACGAACCCCGGGATGAGCCACACCACGCCGCCGCCGTTCCCGGCCGCTCCTGAGAGGGAAAACATGATGAATCCGATGACCAGCGCGATCACGCCGGGAACGAACGAGCGGTGGATCTGGCGCGGCGGCGCGGGGCGCCCGGCCAGGGCGCTGACCACCGGGACGCGAGTCATGGCCCGGGCGGGGTGACCAGCGGCGAAGAAGGTGGCAACGACAGCAAGCACCATCGCCACCACGATCACGGTCCACGGCAGGGCGAACATGGGTATGAGGTGATGCGCGCTCTGCTCGTTGTGTGGGCGGTAGACGAGCCAGGCCACCAGACCCAGCCCGAAACCCACCACGGCGCCCACGGCGCCCACGATGACGCCGTTGGCCTCCAGCACGAGCCGGACGTTGCGATCCGTTGCCCCCATGGATTCCAGCATCCCGATGGCACGCAGACGGCGCTGCGCCAGCACCGTGAAGCCGCCGACAGACACCAGTGCGATCAGCAACATGCCGACGGTCGCCAACGCCAGCACGATGGTGTCGGGATTGATCGTATTGCTGTTGAGCGAACCCGCCGCCGAGACGTTGGAACCGATGCGACCCGCGTCCACGCCTGGCGCGTCGAAGAGGACGTCGATCGTCGTCGGGTGCGTCACCTGCCCCGGCGGTACCAGGGCGAACTCGTCGAGCAGGCTCTGGGGGTTCTGCACAATGCCGACCACCGTCTTGTCGCCTTGGGAGGACCAAGAGTCGCCCACCCGCAGGTTGAGGTCGGACGCCAGCCCAGGAGTGAGGGCGATCTCATTCGGCCCGGTCGGGTAGTGCCCGGAGATCAGCTGGAGCATCGGCCCCCCGTAGGGGCCGTGCGGGTCCTGGGAGCGAAGATCGTAGGTCTGGGTGCTGCCGGGGACACGGAATGTCTGGTTCTCAATGACCTGGACCGTGCCGAAACGGTGCTGTAGCGCGGCAATCTGGGCGTCCACCGACTGCAGATTGAGATTCCCGGGCTGCTTCGCCGACGGGGCACTTGTATAGGTGGCCAGGTCGTCGGCCGTGCCGTATCCGGCTTTGGCTGATGGCGGGGTATTGACGGCGACGGCTGCGCCCACCACGACGGCGGCTACGGCCACAATGACGAGGAGCAGGATGAGCAGCTGTTGGCGCCACTCGCGTTTGAAGAGACGCCAGGCCCAACGGACCATGGCCCGGCGAGCCGGGACGCCTCCGTTGGTGGGTTCGTGGGCCGATCCGGTGACCGGCCGTTCGAGGAGGCCGACGCTCATTGGTGAGGGAGGTCGGCGAGGAGCGCCTCTGGGCCCTCGACCGGGAGGGTCTGGTCGACCACCCTGCCGTCACGCAAGAAAACCACCCGGTCGGCCCAAGAGGCGAGCTGGGCGTCGTGGGTCACCACGACGGCGGCCATGCCGCGGCGGCAGGCCGCAAGGATCAGGCGCATGACGGCCTCGGCGTTGGTCGAATCGAGCGCACCGGACGGTTCGTCGGCCAGGAGGAGCCGACGGTTGCCCACCACGGCGCGGGCAATGGCGACGCGCTGACGCTCGCCGCCCGACAGCATGTCGGGGTAGTGCGACGCACGATCCTTCAGTCCGAAATTATCGAGCGATTCGAGTGCCGCCGCCTGGGCCTTGCGGGCCGCAACACCGTCGAGCTCGAGGGGCAGGGACACGTTTTCGACCGCACTGAGCCCGGCGAGCAGGTTGTAGTCCTGGAAGACATAGCCGATGGACTGCCGACGCAGTTGGGCCTTCCCGTTGCGAGACAGCGACGACAGGGGCCGACCTTCGACGTAGACTTCACCACCGCTGGGGTCTTCGAGGCTTCCGGCGATGGTCAACAACGTGCTCTTGCCCGAGCCGCTGGCGCCCATAACAGCCACCAGCGACCCGCCCTCGACCGAGAGGTCGATGCGATGAAGGGCGTGCACCTCCGCAGCTCCTTCTCCGTAGACTTTCGAGACGTCGCGTAATTCGAGGTAGCTCATCGCTTCACTCCTACCTTGCGCCGAGCTTTGGGGAGGGGGAACTGCTGGGGGGCCGGCGCGTTGCCCTCCAGCGCCGCTCGCTTGAGCCGGCCGTCTGCGGTGTCGAGCCACCGGATGAGAGAGTCCAGGCGGAACAGCTCAGCGTCGACGACCAGAGCGAAGTTCAGATCGAAACGGGATTCGTCCTCTTTGAGTCGGGTCCATTGCTGCATGAGCTCCACCAGGTAACGGCGATGCACCTGGATCACCTCGTGCACATCGACGTCGGGGAGCCCGACGGCGACGAGCACCTTGATCACCAGCTCGTCGCGGGGGGGAGGAGAAGTCGGGCGGGGTGCGCAGCCAGTCGGTCAGCTCGGCCGCACCCTCCTCGGTGATGTGAAAGCCCTTCTGTGGTCCTTCTTCCTCGTTGGAGTCATCCGACTCGACAAGGCCGTCGCGCTCGAGCCGCTGGAGGGTCGTATACACCTGGCCGACGTTCAGCGGCCACACCTCTCCGGTCCGTGCCTCGAACTCCTGACGTAGTTGTAGGCCGTACTTCGGACCTTCGCTGAGCAGGGCTAACAGGGCGTGGCGGACACTCATTGGGGTTCTCTCAGTCGTAACCATACTGAGTATATTACTCCATAGGATCCTCGACGTCTAGAGCCGTAATCAAGTCAGAAGCCACCCGAGACCCTTTTCGTGTCCGCGCCGGACTCCGGCGCAGGGACCCCCGACTCAGGAACCCCGGTGCTCAATCAGCAGACGGCGAACCCGTAGGTCCTCGTAGGCCCGTTCGCTCGGATCTGTCGGTCGCGACCTTGGACGTCAGACCGACGGAGCGGCCGGGCTCGGAATCGAGGACCAGGGGGGGCTGAATATCTGGCCGCGCCAGAGCGAGATACGCGACCAGAACCACCACGGCCGCCGTAAACACCAGTGCGGTTGGACCGTCTCCGAACCCTATCCCGCTGAGGCTCGGGGCCTTGCTGATGTAGTCAGCGAAGGACGCACCTAGGGGTCGAGTGACCACGTAGGCGCACCAGAAGGCCACGATCGCATTCAGGCCCAGGCGCCACCATGCCAGGGCTGGAACCAAGATGATCAAGCTGAACACGATTCCCGAGCCCAGGTAGCCGAGGTTGAGCGAGGTGGCCGTGAAGTCACCGAGGGCGGTGCCCAAGGCAAACGTTGCCAAGACGGTGGCCCAGTAGAAGGCCTCCCGACGCTGATTGGTGACGCTGTGGATGGAAAGTGTCCCCTCGCTCCGGTACCAGGTGACGAAGATCGCGGCCAGCACCACCGACCACAAGAGGGTCGTCCCGGCATAAGGAATGTGAACGTCGAGATGGAGAAAGTCTGAGATCCCGCAACCGAAGATGGCGATGGCGTAGGCGAAGAACCAGTAGGCGAATGCCCGGTACCGCCGAGTTGCGAATTGGACGACGAATCCGACAACGAATAGGGCGAGTTCGGTACCGCCTCCACGGATGTTCCCCAACGTCTTGAAGTAGTCGGACGTGGCCTCGCCACCGGCCGTGGTGAGGATCTTGACGACCCAGAACAAGAAGATGATCTCCGGGACCTTGGCGGCGGAAGGAGCGGGAAAGACTCGACCGAACAGCGGGATTTGGCCGTCGCCTGGCTCTTGTTTCCGCCGTGCCCAGGATGATTCGTTTCCGGTGCCTGCGCGGCGCGTCACGTTCCGAACCTCTCCTTGCGTGAAAACGCCCAGCATAGAAGCATGACGAGACGTCGAACCATCCTCCTAAAGTAGGAATTTGAGGCTGTCCGGGCCGTCCCGCCGGGCAACCCGGTCACATCCGGACCCGTGAAGGCGAGCAGAGTGGGCATCCGGCTTCCGGAACGGGATTGCGCTGAGTCTGCGGGTCAGGTCGTGCTAACGCCTCCTGCTCCTGCGTCGTTGCCGGAGGAGCCACGCCGTTCCGCTTGCCACCAGCACACCCGCCACAACGACGCCGCCCAGGACACCAGGAGGAATGCCTCCGCTCCCCGCGGACTTGGCTCGGGCCTTCGGACGGTTCTTCGGAGCTTTGCTCGGCGGCGAGGTGGTAGTCGAAGTACTTGGAGAAGCCGCAGTGAAGGCCACAACACGCTTCGCAGAGGGGGCCAGTAAGAGTCCGTCACCCACACTTGGCGTCGGATAATGGTTGGCTGGTACACCGATCAACGCCTGCTGTCGCACTGTGCCCGTCGTGGGATCCAGCCCGTAGAGCGTGCCGTTCTGCCCGATAGTCCAAACCAAACCAGCGGCGACAATGGGAGGACCGCCGCCCACAGCAGAGCTCCAATCCAATTTGAGGGCCGGAGGGGACGCTGCCACCTGAACGGCAACGGTACCGCTGACGCAGGGAAGGTAGACGGTAGTCCCTACGACGGCGGTGCCACCATCGATGTCCTCGCTGCATGCCGACCCGAGACTTGCCTCCTGGCCGCCGATACCACCGAGGTGGGTGCCGCTGAGTAGATAGACGATACGGGACTTCCCAGCCACCACGACTTGACCGTCGGCGAGCAACGCCGGGGCCACCGACATGTCGAAGTCGTGTGCATTGTTCTGGGGCCACGTGGTTGGAGCGAAGTACTGCAACAGCTGAAGGGAAGAAGAGAGCTCAAGTGCGGAATCGCTGTCGTCGTACGGCTGGCTGCCAGAGTAGACCGAGCCATTTCCGGCGCTCACCCAGACGTCTCCGCTGCTGTCGACCACCGGTGCCGCGCCGCCCATCCAGATCGCCCCCTGACTGTGACCCGCGGCTGCGTCGACAGTGAAGAACGTTGGTGTCCCGCCGGCCTCGTTGACCGCGACAACCCTGCCCCGATAGGTGGCGCAGTCCCCGTAGTTTCCCCCCATGCCGAAGATCACCCGACCTCCGTCGAGTGTGAGACCAGTACGTTGCAATAATGCCGCAGGGTCGGCGCCGGGCGGATCCACATTCTGGGTCAGCTCGATGGCGCCCGAGGTCGCACTCAGGCCGACCAACACGTGCGCCGGCTTTCCACTCATCAATTCGTCGGCCACTACGAAGATCTCGTTTCTCGATGGGTCGATGACCGGCGTGCCCGTGATTCCAACGGTGGGCGATATGTCGCCGCAGGGCAGTGACGACGCTGGCACGGGGCTGGCGACACGCGTCGACCAGACGACGCTGCCGGTGGAGGCGGACAGAGCGTAGACCGTGTCGTACTCGGTGGCGACGTAGACATCTCCTGATGAAACGAGCGGCTCGCCGTAGAGCTGACCGTCGAGGATTGGCGACGTCCATGCTGGGGACGTGGTATTGACGGCCGTGGGCGGGCTTGCGACGCCAGATCCTGCCGCGTCTCCGTGATACACGGTCCAGGAGCCCGCGTCATCGGTCGTGCTCGACGTGCTCGCTGCATCGGCCGTTCCGAAGCCCATAATCCACATCAACGCGGCCGCGGCGACGATCCTCGTCAATCCTGGCGCACGAGCAAGCCTACCCCTAATGGTCGAGAGCCCCAAATGATCCTCGCCCACTCGACTAGTGACTACTGTCACGATACTGGCGCCCTGCCGTTGGTCACGGTGCCAGAGCCAAGTGGGCAATCAGCACTTCTCAGCGAATCACACTGCCGAAGCGAATCACGTTTCCGTCCGGGTCGGTGACGGAGCCCTCCCGCCTGCCGTGGTCTTCGTTGCGGGGTCCGTCGACTTCGATCTCTGCTCTTCGCCACTCTTCGGCCACCCGGTCGGCATCCTGGCAGTGCAGATAGAGGCTCCCATGGCCAGCCAGTTCGCCAGGCTCCACCTGAGCAAGATGGATCGTGAGGTCCCGATCACGACGGGCAAATGCGTAGGTGTCGTCGTGGAACGACACCTCGAAACCACCACGATCGAACCAGGCGACCGAGCGAGCCACATCGGCAACATGAAAAATCGGCTCGAACCCCATGACCAACCATGAGCTCGATATCAATTGCAGTTGGCCCTCACGTTGCGCATTCAGCCCGGCGAGGCAGTCGTGGCAGATCGCCAGGTCAGGGTGAGAGCGCAGTCTGACCCACCAATCGACCGACATTGAGCAGCACGCGCACGTCGCAGCCATATCCGACAATGGTACGGCGGCTGGGGGATTTGCCAAGCAGCAGCTGATCAGGCCCGCACTGCGGCAGTGTAAGCGGCCGAAACCCGACCTGCCCGCACCGACGAGGTGACCGCCGACACCTCTGGAGCAACCCGAGCCGCCATCCCTGAAGTCCAGGCGTCCGGCCCCTGCCAGCGCCTATCGGGCCTAGCCGGAGAGCAGCTTCATCACGACGAATACGAATAAGTAGCTACCCAGTAGAGCGAGGCTGTCAACGGAGACGATGCTGGGACTGAGCTGTTTTCGCCCACGTCCTGCATCTGCATCGTGGGTATGTGAGGGGTGGAAGGTATTCCGACAGTGCTGCTCGGTGGAACGTTCGCGAAGAGCGTTCCGTCCAAATAGAAACTGTCTCCGTTCGTTGGATTCCAAAGGACGGTGACTTCGTGCATGCCGCTTTCAATACTGGCCGGCCATTGCGACTGCCACACCACGCTGCACCCACAGCCACCAACCTGATCAACGAAGAGCCCCTCTTTCTGAGGCGTGCCGCCCAGAAAATCTATCTCACCGTCTTTCTCTTGATTGCTGGCCGGCCACGCTATAAACACTATTGCGACATTTTGCCAGTTACTACCGGACAACGAGAAGCAAAATGTGTAGCCCCCGTAGCTTTTGACCATGTCGCCGTCGATGGCCATTCCTGCCCCAGTCACACCAGGATGGGCCGGATCGCTATAGCCCAGTTCTTCGAGAGCGTTACTCGTAGTGACGATGTGGCTTCCTTCGATCCAGCCACCCCCTCCCTGCACTATTGGCCCGTTTGCCCCGTAGTTGTCAAACCCATCTTGACTGGCGTCGCTCACTATTTGCGGGCCGGTCTGTGCGCTCTGGAGCGAATATCCTGCATAGGTAGACGTCGTTGGTGGCGTGGGGTTCGTCGTGCCATTACATGTACCCGCACCGCCAGTTGGTGTCGTGGGGGCCGGGCTGGAGGGGGCCGGGGTGGGGGTAAGCGTCGGCACGCTGTCACTACCGTCGCTGAGCACCAGGGTGTAACTCGAAGAGGCCGAGGTCACCACTAAGCCGAGGACACCGGAGCTCGCACTGGCTGGCGTGCCCTTGAATGGGGCGTCGCCGAAGGTGAAGATCCCACCGTCGCTGGCCACCAGCCAGTAACCCTTGCCGTCGGGGGTCGCCGCCATGCCGACGATGGGCTGGTTGAGATGAATGGCACCGGTCGATCCATGGAACTGGGCGTCGCCGAAGGTGAAGATCCCACCGTCGCTGGCCACCAGCCAGTAACCGTTGCCGTCGGGGGTCGCCGCCATGCCGACGATGGGCTGGTTGAGATGAATGGCACCGGTCGATCCATGGAACTGGGCGTCGCCGAAGGTGAAGACCCCACCGTCGCTGGCCACCAGCCAGTAACCGTTGCCGTCGGGGGTCGCCGCCATGCCGACGATGGGCTGGTTGAGATGAATGGCACCGGTCGATCCATGGAACTGGGCGTCGCCATAGGTGAAGATCCCACCGTCGCTGGCCACCAGCCAGTAACCCTGTCCGTCGGAGGTCGCCGCCACGCCGACGATGGGCTGGGAAAGCCGCAGGCCCGAAAGTGCAGGGGATCCGAACACGGGTGCACCACCGTGCGAGACAACCGCACCTGTCCCATCGACCGTCCAATAGCCGCCCTTCGGATCGGCGGCCATGAAGTGGCCGCCTCCGTAGTACGTGTTGGTTGTGGTTGCGGCCGCTGCTTTGTCGATTCGTACGGCAGGACCTCCGAACTCGATCGAAATTGTCGCGACGAGAACGGTGAATGTGACAACGAGAAGGGCAATCCGCCACATTGTCCCCGCCGGCTTTCCGAACTGACCTACCTCGCTCATGTTCTCCTTCGTTCTGACCAGGCAATCCAACGTTCGCAATCGTCACGTTTCGGCGCCTCAGTTGGCAGGAACAGCCGAAGCTTCGCGTCCCGCCGCCACGAGAGATTGCACTGTATCTGTTGCTGTCGGAGGGAAAGATATCGGCTTTTCTGATCGAGCGAACTGTTTCGGTCGAGACTCTCGGAATATCCACAGGCGTTGTGCCGGGCCTCGTGAACGAGAAGATGCACTACGTCAGCCCTTTTGGCTACAAAAGATTCGGAGGCCTCTGGCGCCCTACGGTCGCTACTCCGAGCGGCTGAACGCCGTCTTCTAGGGGATTTAGGATTTTCTCCCGCCCGAATGGCTCAGTTGGTTGAGCAATTCACTTGTAATCGCGCTAATCGCTTGTTGATCAGCATTTTTGCATTTAGTCCGTGAGCATGATCACTTTGCCGGGTATCGATGGGGAGGAAGAGCAAACCTCGTGTATCTGCGGAGGTGCAGGCCGATGGATGTCCAGTTCGTAACGAGCGTTGCCCCGATTGTGCGAGACACCGATGCCTCTCGGTCTTTCTACGTGGACACGTTGGGACTTCGTCTCGAGGGCAGAGACGGCGACTACGTGTTCACGCACCTGCTGCCGGGGATGAAACACTTCGGCCTCTGGCCTCTTTCTGAGGCGGCGAATGCCTGCTTCGGAACCACCGCATGGCCCACCGATACTCCCATCCCCCAGGCCAGTATCGAGTTTGAGGTTGCTGACGTGGGGGCTGCCGCAGTTGAGCTCGCCGGGAAGGGCTATCACCTCATTCATGGTGCGCGGACCGAGCCGTGGGGCCAGATCACCGCGCGACTGTTGAGCCCGGAAGGCTTACTCGTGGCTGTGTGCCACACCCCAGCGTTGCAACACCCGTAGCACACCACCTGTAGCAGAGGTGGCGCTACCGATGAGCTAACGGCGCGACGGGCACAGAACTTGTGAGCATCAGTTGTCCGTTGGCCAACGCTCTCGCGCAGGAGCCCCGACCGCCGGCCGGGGCTCCTGCAGTGATCAGCTGAGAATCACCTATGCGTCACGCCGAGTCAGTCTCCATGCACCGACCCCAAGCGCAACTGCAGCGTAGGCAACCAAGATCGCCAGTCCGACCCATGGGCTGAAGGAGGGGGCCGAACCCGCTGGGAGGTGGGTGTTCACCACGCTCATGGCGTTGCCAATGCTGGTCGGCTCGAACTTGGAAATGGCGTTCTGAATGGACGTAGGAAACGCCGGGGTCAGCAACGGAAAGACGAGCAGGATCCCGACGAAGGCTCCAATCGAGCCGGCGGTGTGACGGATGATCAAGCCCAGTCCGACGGCCAGCAAGCCCAACACAGCCAGGTAGAGGCCGCTGCCGACCACGGCACGCAACACACCTGGATCGGTGAGGATCGCGTGAGGAGCTCCACCGGTGATCAGCCGCTGTCCGGCGAAGAAGGCCACGAAGGTGACGACCTGACCCATCGCCAGCGCGACAACGGCAAAAGTCGCTGCTTTGGCCGCCAAGAAGAGTCGCCTGTTGGGGACAGCGGCCAAGCTCGCCCGTATGGTGCCCGTGCCGTATTCGGCGCTCACGACCAGAACACCGAGGATGCCGATCATCAGCTGACCGAATAGGACCCCCGAGAGACTCATGTTTGTCGGATCGAATGTCTGACGCATAGCCGGGGAGGCATGCGCCCAACGGCCGCCTTCGGTCGAAGCAACGATGACACCAATCCCGATGGTGAAGACGACCGTGAGGAATAGTGTCGTGGTCGTTGAGCGGACACTGCGCATTTTGGTCCATTCGGATCGCATCACAGCGCCGAATCGGTACCTCGGCGTTGTCGGCGCCGGCAAGGTCGTGGTGATGATGGTCATTTGATTGCTCACTTTCCTGTCAGGATCTGATGGTCGTCGCTTGCGTTCCGGGTCGAATCGGCGGCGAAGCCGCCCTCGCTTCGGTAGTCGACGCTGTCTTTGGTGATTTCCATGAACGCCTCTTCGAGGGAGGCAAGCTGTGGGGTGAGCTCGTGGAGGGCGACGTGCTAGGCGAATGCAATATCACCGATCTCTCGAGCATTGAGCCCGGCCACGGAAAGGGATCCATCTTCTTCTTGGGCAATGGTCGCCCCGTTTGACTGCATAGCTTCAGCGAACTCGTCGGGCTGAGGAGTGCGAACCCTCACCACGTGTTCGGAGCTTTGCGCAATGAACTCATCGACCGCCATCTCTGCGATGAGTCGCCCTCGGCCGATCACGACCAGGTGGTCGGCGGTCAGGGCCATCTCACTCATGAGATGACTCGAGACGAAGACGGTGCGACCCTCTTTGCCGAGTCCCTTGAGCAGGTTGCGAACCCAACGGACCCCTTCGGGGTCGAGGCCGTTGATCGGCTCGTCGAAGAGCAGCACGCTGGGATCGCCCAGCAGGGCGCCGGCGATTCCGAGCCGCTGACCCATTCCGAGGGAGAAAGTGCTGGGCCGCTTGTCGGCGACGGATGCGAGACCCACGATCTCGAGAACCTCGTCGACCCGGGAACGGGGAATGTCGTTGGTCTGCGCCAGCATCCAGAGATGGTTCCGCGCACTTCGGCCCGGGTGGATGGCCTTGGCCTCAAGGAGGGCGCCGACCTCGCGCAGTGGCCAGCCCAGATCCCCATAGGAGGTCCCATTGACCTTGGCGTATCCAGCATCGGGATTGTCGAGTCCCATGATCATGCGCATGGTGGTCGACTTACCCGATCCGTTGGGACCCAGGAAGCCGGTGATCTGCCCCGGTCTGACCTCGAACGACAGATCATCGACGGCCAGGGTGTCGCCGTAACGCTTGGTGATACCTGTCACTTCAATCACGTGCATCTCCTTTGTATGTCGCTCGCTACTGGACGAAACCCAGACCAGTTCGTCCTGCCTCGATGAACTGCCCTGTTCCAAAGGCTGCGCTCAAGGCCTGAGGTGGCGCTGCCGTGGCACTGAGGTCGGTTGCCTCAGAGCGGTCGCAGGCTGGCTAGGCGAACGCCCTGCATCACTCCTCGGGCGCGGTCCATCTGCTCGGGTGACAACCGGGGAGTTCCACGGAGAGGTGCTCAAGGCCGCTCCGATCTCCCGATCGCTGTCCGAGGTCTGTAACGATCCGAGTAGCAAGCGGGTCGCAACCCACGCTGGCAAGGTGTTCGCGGAGCATGTCGGCGGCTCGACTGAACTCTCCGGCGGCGGCGGCAGCGGACTACCTCGATGTGATGGCGCTCCCAGTTCATCTGACGACCGCTGATGGGAGTCGGAGGTGCTTCGTTGATGGCGTCGAGATCGGCGACGGCGAGGCCAAAGGCCGGATCGGCCTCGACTGCGAGATGAAGTGCCCTGACCGTGTGAGGGGAGTCGAGGGCCTGTTGCGCTTGGCGATAGTGGGCGGCCGCCCGACTGTTGGTGGTGACCACCCGACCGTGGTCCTCGATGGCTGGCCCAGTGTCGGTGGCCCGACCGCCTCCATCGGCGTGCTGCTGTGGGTCTCGGTGCATGTCCATCACTTTGGGCCAGTGGCCTGACGCCTCCCTGAGGTGCCGCTGAGGTCAGCGAGACGTCAGGTCACGGTAGCCGTGAGACGAGCCGCGAGCGCCACGAGATCTGGCTCGTCGCTGAGGGAGCGATGCCCCGGACCAAGGGTGCGTTGCCGCGCGAGGGCGAGGAGACTGTCGGTGTTGTGCTCCGTGGGGTCAGCGATCGCCTTCGCTGCGGCCAGAGCGGAATCGGCGAGCAGTTGAGTTTCCGGATCCCCGATTGCGCCCGCAGCTTCGGCGGCGTCCGCAGCGAAGCTGGCGGCGTCGTCGGACTGGCCTGCGCCGAGCGCCCACCAGGCCAGTCCCGCCAGCACCCGGGGGTGGCCGGCGGGAGCGTCCGCCTCTCGGTATCGGTCTGCCGCGGTGTCGAGCAACCTTTTGGCCCGGGCCAGATCACCCAGGCGTCGGGCAACAGCGGCTTGGCCAACGATGGCGTCTGCTGACAACCATGGGTTGAAAGAACAGCCGATGGCCTCTTGGTAGAGGTCGTCGGCTGCGGCGTCGTCGCCTTGTCTGGCCCTCAGCACAGCAAGAGCGACCAGAGCGGAGTTCAGATAAGGGTGCTCCGCAGTGGCCCGGCAGCGCCGCAGGAGCACTTCGTAGGTCGCAGATGCGCCTTCGATATCGCCCCGGGCCGCAATGATGCCGGCGAGAGCGTTCGAGTGAATTGACCACCAACAAGATTTCCCCTACCGCGTCGAAGCGCTCAATGCTCGAACGGGCGGCCGCCTCGGCTTCGTCGAGACGACCGAACGCCGCCAGGTTCCAGGTGAGGAGCATGTCGTGCGCGCCGAGCAGCCAACCTTCCTCGTCGGGCTCTAGGAGCGCCCGCGCCTCAGCCAAGGCTTCTAGGGACCGCGTCGAATTCGTAGGCGCGTATCAGTACCGTCGCTCCGAGCAACAGCGCTTCGGCCAGGCGAACCCGGTCGGCGCTTTGCCGCAAGACAACGATGGCCTGCTCACACTCGACGACTCCCGACGCGGGGCTGGACGATATGCCGACGAAGTAGCCGTGCCAGACCTGGGCGGCGGCGTGCAGCTCAGCACAATGCCTCCCTTCGGCACCTAACGCGCTGGCCAGCCAACGCGCCCCCTCGGCAAAATCGCTGTTGACGAACCACAACCACGCCATTCCAGATACCATCGACAGCGCCCCATCAATGTCGCTGGTGTCCAGGTGCCAATCGAGCGCCACCTTCATATTGGCCAACTCCGGGGTCAGACGGGCCTGCCACACCGGAGCCGCGGCACCTCGTAGACGTTCGTTGGCGCCCTCGGCGAACTGGCGGTAAAAGGCCGCATGCCTGGCGCGAATGGTGTCGGCCTCGCCCGATTCGTCGAGACGATCCCGACCGTACTGCCACAAGGTTTGCAGCTGGGTAAACCGGGTCTGGTCAGCGGTCGGCGCAGTGAGGAGGGACTTGTCCACCAGCGCGCTGATCGCGTCGAGGGTGTCGGTGCTCGGCGTCTCATCGTCGGCGCAGACCGCCTCGACAGCGTCAAGTTCGCAGCCGCCGACGAAGACCGACAGGCGGCGAAACAGGCGCCGCTCGTCCTCGAACAGGAGGTCGTAGCTCCAGTCCACCACTGCTCGCAGAGTCTGCTGGCGCGGCAGCGCTGTGCGGGCGCCGCGGGTGAGCAACGCGAAGCGGTCGTCGAGTCGCTCCGCCAAGGTCGACAGTGGCAAGGCCCGCAGTCGAGCGGCAGCGAGCTCGATAGCCAGGGGCAGGCCGTCGAGCCGACGGCAGATCCCCTCGATGACCTCTTCGGCTGGCCCGGTACGTTCGAAGCCCGGATGTACTGCGCAGGCGCGATCGACGAAGAGCTGGGCGGCGACCGAGGGTGCCAATCCGCTCATTGGAAGGACACACTCACCGGGAATGCCGAGCGGCTCGCGGCTGGTGGCGATCAGCCGTAGACCAGGCACCCCCGCGACCAGGGTATGGGCCAGGGTGGCGGCCTGGCCAATGACGTGCTCACAGTTATCGAGGATGACAAGGAGGGACCGCCCGGCGAGGTGCTGCACGATGCGCTCCGCCGGTGATTCGGGGGGCTGCGCGTCGGCAAGAGCCGACGCTCCGGGGGCGAGGGCGGCTGCGGCGGCGGGGGCGACGCCTTCAGGATCGGTGACGCTGGCGAGCTCGACCAACCACGCTCCGCCAGAGAAATGCTCCCGAAGACGGGCCGCTACCTCTATCGCTAAACGTGTCTTGCCGACGCCTCCCGGGCCGATCAGGGTCACCAGGCGGCTCGAGCGGACGACCTCGCCTGCCTGCTCGAGCTCGTCGTCGCGGCCGACAAAGCTGCTCAGTGGTTCGAGAAGGTTGCCGGCCATGGTGGGCATTGCTGCGGCAGAGGGCGATGGCGACTCGATGGTGGAGAGCGAGGCGTCCTGCGCCAGAATGCGGACCTCGAGGTCGCGCAGGGCCGGACTCGGATCGATCCCGAGCTCGTCGACAAGGCGGTCGCGGATCTCGGCGTAGGCGCGCAATGCGTCGGCTTGGCGTCCAGCTCCATAGAGGGCCAGCATGCGGAGCTCCCAGAGACGCTCGCGGAGTGGATGCTGACGGCACAGCGCCTCGAGCTCGTCGACGAGGTCCGCGTGGCGACCCTGGGCCAGATCCGCCTCGGCTCGCGTCTCCACCGCCACTGCGGTCAATTCCTCGATATGCACTCGTTCCGAGTGCGCGAATTCGGCGTAGGCGAATTCGATCAGGGGTTCACCGCGTCGCAGGCGGAGCGCCTCGCCCAGCGTTTCTGACCCCACCGCCAGGTCACCCTCTTCTATCAGCCGTCTCCCCTTCGCCACCAGCTGTTCGAAGCGGAGAATGTCTATGTCTTCTGGGCCGACGGCGAGTGAATAGCCGGCTTCGGAAGTGATGATGGACGAGGCGCCCAGGGTGCGACGCAACTGGCCGATCTGGGCCTGCAGGGCGTTGCCCGGTTTGGCGGGTTGCCCGTCACCCCAGAGCTGGTCGATCAGCCGGTCTGCACTCACCGGAGCTCCTCGATTGAGGGCCAGGAGTGCCAGCAGGGCCCGCTGCTTGTCGCCGCGAACCGCTATTGGCTCACCGTCCCTCGTCACCACGAAGTCGCCGAAAAGCTTCACTTCCACCACCCCACCGTACGACCGTTGTCCATACCGGGCCCGATCGAGCGCTGATCCGCGCCATCTCAGGGGCACGTCAGTTCCACCTCAGGTCCGGATCGCAGACTGCATCCGAGACCACGTACATCGAAGAAAGGGAGCACCATGATCGAGGCAAGGCACCTGACGAAGCGCTACGGCAAGACAGTTGCGGTCGATGAGGCCTCCTTCACCGTGAGGCCCGGGCAGGTGACCGGCTTCCTCGGCCCGAACGGAGCCGGGAAGTCAACCACCATGCGCATGATCCTCGGCCTCGATGAGCCGACCTCCGGTGACGTCACCGTGGACGGCAAGCCGTACCACCAGCTGACGAATCCTCTCCGCTCGGTCGGGGCGCTCCTCGACCCGAGGGCCATCGTCGGTGGCCGGAGTGCCGCCAACCACCTCGTGTGGTTGGCCGACAGCAACGGCATCGCCCGCCGCCGGGTGGCGGACGTGCTCGACATGGTGGGCCTGACCGACGTGGCGGGGCAGCGGGTCGGGACTTTCTCGCTGGGCATGAACCAGAGGCTCGGCATCGCCGCTGCCCTGCTTGGCGACCCCGAGACGCTGATCTTCGACGAGCCCATCAATGGCCTCGACCCCGAGGGCATCCTCTGGATCCGCAACCTCATGAGGTCGCTGGCCTCGGAAGGCCGCACGGTGTTCCTCTCCAGCCATCTCATGAGCGAAATGGCCCAGACCGCCGATCACCTGGTCGTCATCGGCCGGGGCCGCATCATCGCCGACGCCACTACGGCGGAGTTCATCAATCGACACACGGCTTCGAGCGTCCGCGTACGGGCCCAGCAGGCCGCTCTCTTCGAGATCCTGGTCCGACAAGGCGCCTCGGTCGAATGCGGATCCGATGGCGCCATGGTCGTGACCGGGCTGGACTCCACTGCCATCGGCGGGGTCGCATGCGCCCACGGCATCTCCCTCATCGAGCTTGCCCCACTCGGGTCCTCGCTCGAAGAGGCGTATTTCGACTTGACCAAGGATGCAACCGACTACCACACCGGCCAGCTGGTCGGATCCTCGAAAGGAAACTGACATGACCGTTACCGCCTATCCGACCACGCCCACGCCCACGCCCACGCTGCCGATGCGTCCGAACACGATCAGCAGGATCTGCAAGAGCGAATGGACGAAGCTTCGCACCCTGCCCTCCACATGGCGAACGGCTGCCTTCGCGCTGGTCCTCACTGTCGGAGCGGGGGCCATCTTCGCGAGCACCGAGGCCGGCCAGTGGGCCAGCATGACGCCGGGGCAGCGTGGGACCTTCGACGCCACGAGCTGCTCTCTGTTCGGAATCATGATCGCCGCCGTGCTGCTCGGATCGCTCGCCTCACGCTCAGTGACCGCCGAGTACTCCTCTGGGATGATTCGCTCGACCTTTACCGCCTCGCCAGCGAGGAGACTCGTACTGGCGGGCAAGGCAGCCATCGTGGCGGCATTTGCCTTCCCGGTGGCGCTCGTCTCTAATCTCATCGCCTTTGCGGTCGGCCAGCAGATCTTTGCCGGCAAGCACCTCCAGGTGAGCCTCGGCCATCCTGGTGTGCTCGGGGCGATCTTCTTCGGGGCGGTGGCCGTCAGCCTCATCGCCGTCGTCGGCGTGGGTCTGGGCGGCCTCATTCGACACACCGCGGGGGCGACGACTGCCATGGCGCTCCTCATCGTCGGGGGGGTCATGTTCGGCCAGCTGCTGCCGGCCGGCGTGCGCGGGTATCTACCCGGCACCGCACTCCAGGCGGCCGTGACAGTCCACCGCTCGCCCGGAATTCTTGCGCCCGCCACCGCGATTGTGGTCCTCGGGGTGTTTGCGGCGATGACGCTGGTGGCGGCATCGCTCCGGGTGGCGCACCGAGACGCCTGAGCAGCAGCGGTTGTCGCAGCACCACTCAGCGCACGATTTACGACACCCAACCGACCGGAGACGTCAATGAGCAACGCCTCACGAACACGCCAGCGACTGTTCGCTCTCGCTCTTCCCCTCGCTGCGGCGCTCTACATCGGCGCCGAGGGTCTCGATCCCAAGGGTACCGATCAGATAATCACCACAACAGCGATCGCGCGCAAGGTGCTGCCGATCGCCGCACGCCACTCCTCACAGTTGTACGTCTCGGGGGCACTCTCGGTGCTCGCACTCGGGGCGGTCGCCATCTCCTACGGCGCCATCGCCATGCTGGTCCGAAGGCGGGGTTCGACGGCTGCCACCATCGCCGCCCTGATCGGAGGTATCGGTGCGTTCTGTGGTGCCATCGTCAACGTCTTCGTCGGCCTGAACCTTGCTGCCGCTGCCTCGGCACAGCTGAACCACGGTGTGGCTGCGCAGGTCCTCATAGCCAACTTCAATTCCGTACCAGGCCAGGCGTTTACGGACATCTATGCCTTTAGCGAAATTGTGGCGCCGATTATCATGGGGATCGCGCTGTGGCGCAGCCGGAGCGTGCCACATTGGCTCGCGGTCCTGTTCGCAGTGGGCTTTGCGCTTGCGGCACAGACCGGGTCGGTCGGCATCGCCAGAGTCCTCCTGCAGATGGCGCTCTTCGCACTCGCGATGGTTCTTCTCGCCGTACGGATCTGGAGATCCGCACCCGTGGTTCCCCCACAGGCGAGCACGTAGCGACGCTGGACTCGTTTCAGCCTCGCGGTGCAGGCCTAGTCGGGTGCCTGCATTTGCTCGAGCAGCTCCTGGGTTTCGGTCAATGACGCGGTGATGATCCGCTTCGCCACCTCGAGCAAGTTCGAAAAGCAAGGGCTCGGCCACCGAGTAGTAGACGCTCGCCCCCGCCTTCCGGACTTGGACGAGATTGGCCCGGCGCATGATGCCGAGCTGTTGGGAAAGGTGCGAGGCCTCGATGCCCACTGCGGGAATGAGCTCACTGACCGGTCGCTCACCGTCTCGGAGGACCTCGAGGATGCGGATACGCGCCGGGTGCCCCAGGGTCTTGAAGAACTCTGCCTTGACTTGGTAGATCGGGGTACTCATCGGTGTCGCGTCTCCTGGCATCGTCACGGCCTCGCCCCTGCCGGGACGCAGGGCCGTGAGGTGGAGTGGGGCCGGTCGCCCGGCTCGGTCCCTTCGAGCTTAAGCAATTGATGAATCTGAAAACTGATTGCCATCAGAGGTCGTTCCCGGCATAGGAAAGGTTGAAGCTCTTGTTGGCCAGGGGGAAGTCGGGGACGATCGTGTCGCTCAGGCACACCGGAAGTGCAGGCCAGTTGAGGAAGGACGGATCGACCACTTTGACCCGGGCCAGCCGGCCCTCATCGTCGAGCTCCACTCGATGCACCACCGCCCCCCGCCAGCCCTCGGCGATCCCCACCCCTCCGGAGAGTGGTTGGTCACCGCTGCGACCTTCGATCCAGGTGGCTACATCGAGAACTTCGCTGCGCCCGATGACGTCGGTCAGAAGTGACAGCGAGGCCCGGACCTCGTCCACGCGTATGCGGAAACGAGCCAACACGTCTCCGCCGGTCTGGGCCGCGGGCCGAAAGGCGTCGCCGGGCTCGACGATGGGATGACTGATCCGGGCGTCGAAGTCCAGTCCCGATGCCCGACCGACGACACCGACCACGCCGAGGTCATCGGCGTGGGCCTTATCGAGGACCGCGGTCCCCGTGAACCGCTCCACAACGAGGGCGCTCGACATAATGAGCTCGATCAGCTCCTCGAACCGTTGGGCGATCTCGCCCAGCTCGACCTCGGAAGGGAGTCGGAGGAGACGGGCGCCTCCCGGGACGACGCCGCCTCGCAAGAGGCGGTGACCGGTGACGGCTCGGTTCAGACACAGGAGCTGCTCGCGAAGGGTCAGTGCCCAGGCCTGGGCGATCCCGAACCCGACGTCGTTGCAAAGGGCACCGATGTCGGCGACGTGGTTGTAGAGACGTTCGAGCTCCAACAGCGCACTGCGCAGGAGCTGCGCGTCCTCCGGCACCAGCATCTGCCGGGCATCCTCCACGGCCAGGCAATAGGCCAATCCGTGCCCGACGGCGGTGTCCCCGGAGATCCGTTCGGCGATCTCGAGGCCGGCGGCGACGTCCTTTCCCTGGCATAGTCGTTCAATCCCCTTGTGGACGAACCAGAGTCGGGCCTTCATGCGGAGAATGGTCTCCCCCACCACCCAGAAGCGAAAGTGACCGGGTTCGATGAGCCCCGCGTGCACCGGGCCGATGGGGATCTCGTACACACCGGTCCCCTCGACCGGGACGAACGGGAACGATCCGGCGCCGACGACCATCGGGGGAACGTCGCCCGATCCGTGCCGCATCGGATGCCAGCCCTTCGGCCAGTGCTGATGGAGCACGAGACGGCGAGGCTGGGGATGGTCGACGGGCTCGATCCCGAACAGGTCGGATAGCTCGCGCTCGAACCGGGATGCCGGAAACGAGAGCCCGGAAAGGGAGGGCACCTGTGGCCGTGACCGGTCGATGGGTACATGGAGCTCGACACGGCTGTCGGGCGGGCCGCCGGTGAACAGGTACACGGCGCGCAGCGACACTCCGTCGTCGTGTCCAGAGACGAGCGCGAGCCGCATCCCGTCGACGAACAGGGACGCTGCCACGGCCACCAGGTCGCCACCGTGCACGGTGGCGGCGACACGGTGATATCCCACCGGCGAGAGGGCGTCGGGCAGCGCGGCGGGAAGGCTCATACGGCCACCACGTGGGCCGCTGCCTCGAGCAACCCGGACAGCGGCCACGCGACCACGCCGATCAAGCCACAGACAACCAACCCGCCCACCAATGGCGCGGCCACCCAGCGGGGCGGGGGTGCCTCGGTGGCCGCAGTCTCCGAAGGACCGAGAAGCATGTGGCGGGCGTGTCCCACGAAGGCAACGAAGATCACCATCATGGCGACGATCGCCGCCACCGCGGCCCAGCCCAACCCGACCTCGAACTCAGCTCGGGCCATGAGCAGCTCACTGCTGAACACGCCGAAGGGCGGGAGCCCGAGCAGGGCCACCAACCCGACGCCGAACAGCCCACCCAGGACGGGACGCCGGGCCAGCAGCGCTCGGACCCCGTCGATCTGGCTGGTTCCCTCTGCCGCCATGATCTCGCCCGAGGTAAGAAACAACACGCTCTTGGCCAGTCCGTGGCCGAGGATGTGCAGCAACACGGCGGCTATGGCCAGCGGAATGCCGGCGGCGGCGCCAAGAGCGATGAGGCCCATGTGCTCAAGGCTGGAGTAAGCGAGCATCCGCTTGTAGTCGCGTTGGGTGAGCAGGAGCGAGGCGGCCACGGCCAACGACAGAAGAGCCACGATGACGAGCAGTCCCCGGGCGAACCCGGGACCCACGGCCAGGTCCACCACCGCTTTGAAACGCAGAATGGCGTAGAAGGCCACGGTGAGGAGCACGCCGGACATGAGGGCCGAGATCGGAGCGGGTGCCTGACTGTGCGCGTCGGGCAGCCAACTGTGCATGGGGGCGAGGCCCACTTTGGTTCCATAACCGAGGATCAGCAGGGCGAAGGCCAACCTCATCACTGACGGATCGAGATGTCGGGCGTGCGCCATAAGAGAGGTCCAGTCGAGGGCGTCGCCCGAGTGACCACCGGCGTGCAAGGCGGCCAAATAGACGAGCACCGTGCCCAAAAAGGCCAAAGCGATCCCGACCGAACAGATCATGATGTACTTCCACGAGGCTTCCAAGGCTCCCTTGGTGCGTCGATGGCCGACCAAGAAGGTGGTGACGACGGTGGTGGCTTCGATAGCCACCCACAGCACCCCGACGTTGGCGGCCAAGACCGCCAACAGCATGGCGGCCACGAACGCCTGGACCAATACCTCGTAGGTGGTGACTCGCCGTTGCGTGCTCTGGCCGCCACCCAGCTCGAGGGCGATGGTACGGATCCCGATCCACGAGGCCAACAGGGCGATGACCCCGATGACCACGACCATGAAGGCGCTCAGGGCGTCGGCCCGCAACACGCCGTGTGCCCCGGTCAGCGGACCAGTCCGGACCACCCGCACCGCCGTCCAGATGCCGAGTCCCAGTGCGGCGCCATTGGCCACCACTCCGGCCCACCCGAACCTGGGGCGCCCTCTGCCGCCGGCGATCACTGCTCCGCCGAGGAGGGGAACGACGAGGATGCAAACGAGGACCATCAGTCGTGCAGCTCGGTGAGCTCGTCGAGGTCGAGATCACCGAACTCGGTGCGCAGGTGCTGGGCCAGCACCATGAGGACGACCACCCCCAACAGGACGTCGAGAGAGACGCCCATCTCAATGAGGAAGGGAACGCCAGCGGTGCAGAGGAATGCCACCATGGCGATCCCGTTGTCGATCATGAGCAGGCCGACCATCTGGAAGACGGGTCGGCGCCTGGCGACCAGGACGAAATAGCCGAGCAGCGTGGTGGCCACTCCCACCGGGACCAGCCCACCGGCGGTGCTCCCTACGAAATGCGCCACACCTCGGGAAGCGACAAAGGCGAGGACAATGAGGACCCCAGAGGCGACCAGAGAGGCAGGCACGTTCACCAGCGGCCTGGTCTCGCGGGTGAGGTTCCCACCGCCGGCCCGCTCCAACAGGATGGGGATGGCAATGCCCTTCACCGCCAAGACGACGACCGCGGTGGCGATCAAGCCGGGGTCCCTTAGGTGGACACCGAGCACCAGGACCACAACGCCGAGGGCCACGCCCTGAAGGGCAACGACCCGGACGGCCGATCGGACCGCGCTCAGCCACACCACGGTGACCGCGCAGACCAGGACCGCACCCACCGCCAGCGTGAGGGTCGAGGTGAACGGGGAACCGGTCATGGCACCACCAGAGCCGACAGGACGGCCAGCACCGAAAGGACGAAGGCTCCGGCCAGCAGCTCGGGCACCCGAAAGAGGCGAAGCTTGGCCACCGACACCTCGACCACGGCGAGGACGACCCCGAAGGCGGCGACCTTGGCCACGGTCGTCGCCAGCCCCACCAGAAGATGGACGGGACCCGGCGCCGTGGCGATGCCCCAGGGGACGAAGAGCTCGGCGAACAGTGCCATCAACACGGTCAGCCGCATCGATTCGCCCAGTTTGATGAGAGCCAGATCCGTCCCCGAGTACTCGAGCACCATGGCCTCGTGGATCATGGTCAGCTCGAGATGGGTGCTCGGATTGTCGACGGGGAGGCGGCCGCTCTCGGCCACGATCACGATGACGAAAGCCACCAGGGCCAAGAGGCGCTCCGGGGTGGCCAGCCAGAGAGGATGGGCGAGCGAGCCGGTGACGATGGCCGGAAGGTTGGATGAGCGGGCGGGCACCGAGAGGGCCAGAATGGCGACCAGCAGCGCCGGCTCGGAGAGGGCCCCGATGGTCATGGCACGGCTCGCCCCCATGCCCCCGAAGGCCGTCCCAGAATCAAGCGCCCCGAGCGCCAGGGCGACCGAGCCGAGCAAAAAGAGGAATACCACGGCGAAGAGGTCGGCAGACCAGCCGAAGGCGGGATCGGTGGCCAGCAACGGAGCGATGGCGACCACCACCACGGTGCTGGCGACCAACACCAACGGAGCCATGGGGAAGATCCAGCTCGTCTCGTCGGACACGGTTCGTTCCCGGCGAGCCAGCTTCCGCAGATCGAAAAGCGTTTGGCGAACCGGGGGGCCGGCCCGGCCCTCCAGGCGGCAGCGCACCGTGCGCATCAGCCCGACCAAAAGCGGACCCCCGACCAGCACGCCCACCACCTGGAGGAGCGAGACCGCCGCCAGCGAGGCGGGTGACCAGCCCACCCTCATCCGACCACCACCAGCACCACCACGAGGGCCACCAGGCCGAAGGCCAGGTAACGGTGGATACTGCCGTTCGGGACCCGTCGGGCGAGGGCCCCCCACCACCCGAGGCCCACGGAGGCGGGGCGATAGGCGTGTCGCTCGAAGGCGTCATCGAGCGAGGTGTGGAACGTGGCCGCCTCGACGTAGTACCGGGACTCGGCGATATGGCTCACGTCGAGGTCGTGCGCCGGCCGCAGCACGTCCTCGAACACCCGGGTCAACGGCTCACCAAACGAGGTAGCGGTGTACTCCATGGCTGCCGTCTGGAGGTCCCGGCCGCAACCCCATGCCTCGGTGCGCCGGGCAGGGGTGCGCTGGAGCACGCGTCGAGCCCCTCCCAAAAGGGTGATGACGACGAGCAGCCCAAGAGCCAGGAGGCCGGGGGCGAGCGCGCCGTGGACGCCAGCCAGACCGACCTGGGAGCCGCCCACGAGCGGGTCGGAGATGCGGGTCCGGGTGACGCTGCGGGCGGCGTCGATAACAGAGGGGATCACCAGGAACGGGGCCACGCCGAAAACCAGGCAGAGTGTGGCCAGAATGCCGGCCCCGAGCTTCATGGACGGACCGACCTCGTGCGCCTCGGCCGCCCCTGTGCTCCGGGGTTGGCCGAGCAGCGCGATGCCGGCGGCCTTGACGATGGTCAGGGCGGTCAGCCCCCCCGTGAGAGCGAGGGCAGCCGACGCCGACCGGCATGGCGACCGCCAGGGCGGGATCGGAAGAGGGAAGCCCGTGCAGCATGGCCTGAAGCAGCAGCCATTCGCTCACAAAGCCGCAGAGCACCGGCATGGCGGCCATGGCCAGGCCGCCGACCAAGAAGAGGCTGCCCGTCACCGGCATCCGCCGTAGGAGTCCCCCCATCGAGTCGAGGTCTCTGGTGCCGCTCGCCTGCTGGAGCGAGCTGGCGGACAAGAAGAGCGATCCCTTGAAGACGGCGTGAAAGACCACGTGCAAAAGGGCGGCGACCAGCGCCACCAGGGCCAGTGCCCGGTGCCCGGTCGAGGCGAACAGCCCGGCGGCGCCGACACCGAGCAACATCAGCCCCACGTTGTCCGTTGTCGAGTAGGCGAGGAGCCGCTTCAGGTCGCTACTTGTCGCAGCGTGCAGGGACCCGAACAGGGCCGACAGTGTGCCGAGAGTCATGACCACGAGCCACCACCAGGCTGGTCCCCCTCCGAGCAGTCCCATGCCGACCCGCACGATGCCGTAGATTCCGAGGTTGACCATGGCCGCTGACATCAGGGCGGACACCGGCCCCGGAGCTTCGGGGTGGGCCCGGGGCAGCCAGACGTGCAGGGGGACCATGCCGGCCTTCGAGCCGAACCCGACCACCGCCAGCACGAATGCGCTGTCGCGCACCCAGGGGGGCAGGTGGGCCGACCTCGCGGCAATGGCGGCGAAGGACTGGCTCCCCGTGTGGGTGGCCAGGAGCACCAGGCCCACCAGCAACGCCAGGGCGCCGAACTGCGTCATCACCGCGTACCACTGACCCGCCGAGGCAACCTCGGGACGCCGCCGGTGGTCGACGAGGACGAGAAGGAGCGAGGTGACCGCCATCAGCTCCCAAAGGAACAAGAACGTGGTCACATTCGATGCCGCCGGAACAAGGAGCAGGGTGGTGAGGAACAGCGGGAGGATGCACGACGCCGTCCGGCTGGACAGACCATGACCGTGGTAGCCGAGACGGAAGACCATGGCGCAGAGACCGACGACCGCGCTGACGGCGACGAACAGCGCCCCGAAGGGGTCGAGCACCATGGAGAGGCCGCTGAAGGGCAGCAAGGCCGTCGTGCGCACGACCGCCCCGTCTCCGGTGTGCAGGACATCGGCGGCCATGACCAGTCCACTGACGCAGGCCGCGATGGTGAGGGCGACCGAGACGTGCATCCTCATCCTCGGTGGCATCAACGCCCCGGCAGCAGACGCCGACAGTCCGGCCAGCGCAGTAACGATCAACAGATCCGACGTCATGTACCGGCGAGGCCCCGCAGCGCGGTGATGATCGTCTCGGGATCAGGCGGGCACCCGGGAATCTCGAGGTCGACGGGGACCACGTCGGCCACCGCGCCTTCGACGCCGTAGGCACCATGGAAGACCCCGCAGTTGCGGGCACAGTCGCCGAGCGCCACTACCACGCGCGGCCGGGGCACGGCCTCGAAGGTCTTGCGAAGCGGATCCGCCATGTTGCGGGTGACCGGCCCGGTGACCACGAGCCCGTCGGCGTGCCGGGGTGACGCCTCGAGCCGGATCCCGAAGCGTTCGGCATCGTAGACCGGGGAGAAGATCGAGGCGATCTCGAGCTCACAGCCGTTGCAGGACCCGGCGTCCACATGTCTGAGCTGCAACGAGCCCCGGTTTCGGCGAGCTGCCACTTGGATCGCTGGCGCCGCGGCGTCGGCTGCGGGCAGGGCGACAGGCCTGGTCCCCAACCGTCGGACCAGCGCAGCGAGTCGCATGATTTACAAATGTATCAATTAATGATTACTCAAGTTCCTCAATCACTCCACTGGGAGGCGGCTTCGTGCCTGTCGAGCTGTGCCGCCACTGTCACGCGGAACCGGTCGCCGGGGTAGGGCACCCCCTTTGGACAGGAAGAAGCAGTTACTCGCAGTCGAGGTTGCGGATTGGTCCGGTCGGTTTGGCCACGACGTGGAAGGACGCTGGAGCAGTTGGTTGGGCGTGGGTCCGGAGCTGGAGGGCCCGACGGATGAGCGCCCTGGCTTGGCGGTGATGGCCATCGGTCAATCCGGGGCCGCGAAATCGTGTCTCGTCGCGGACTCAAACGAGGCGCCTAATTAGGACGCTCTCAGCTAGCCACGCTTCTCTCCTCTACGAGCTGGAACCCGCCGTCAAGATCCGGCGGAGCAGGCACAGGTCGAGGACTAGGGGGACGACAAATATCAGACCCCACCAGCGGCCCGTAGCGCAAAGCACAACAACGACGAGGACGATCCACACTGCCAGCAGTAGCCGGATCACCAGCGATGATTTCCGGTGCCTCAGATCCCAGCTCATTCGCTTTCCTACGTTACGACCAACTGGCCCTGGCATCCCCAACCGAAGCCGAGGTGCTTAAGTCACCGGGGTCGGCCCGCGGTCCCGGCCGCGATGAGCCCTGGACGTCGGCGTGAGGGTGAGTTCTCCGGCGCTGGAAAGCGTCCCGAGGGTCGTCCCACGCCAACTGAGATATCGATAGACCGAGTCGGGGAGGGCATAAGTTCACGCCGGCGTCCAACTCATGGCCCTATCTCGCTCTCGTCACTACTGTTCGAAAGCGCTCAACCACTGTCGTCACCTCGGGTCGTACCGAGCGAATGCGGCGACTCGACGTCGATGCGCGGTTCGTGGCCGTTCTCTACTCGCATGGTGAAGAGGCTCAGTGCCCAAGAGCGTGTCCGGCCTCACGCACGGCGTAGTAGAGGAGGACGTAGGCCGCGACAGGGTCAGCCCACCACCAGCCGAGCGAGGCGTTCAACACCAGGCCAGCCAGGACTGCCGCAGCCAAGACCCCGTCAATCATCGTGATCCGGCCTTCAGCTTGGAGGACGGGATTCCCCAGGACCGATCCGGTCCGGGCCTTGCCAGTGGCCAAAGAGAACATGACCAATGCTGTCACCGCCGTCCATACGATGCCCAGCGGGCTGTGGTGCGGACGAAACCCGAAAACAAGCACGATCGTGCTCTGGATTGCCAGATAGAAGGCCAATGCGACGAATGCCCATCCGATGACAAACATGGCGCTGCGTTGGCGCTTCTTGTCGCCGCCATTCAGCTCCCACAAGACGACGATCGAGGCCCCGATCTCGATCAGACTGTCAACACCGAAGCCCGCGAGCGCGACCGATCGGGCTTTTAGCGCCGCATAGGCCAGCACGAAAAGGCCCACCACGTTCCATCCGAGAGTGGCGGCCTCGAGCTTTCGGCCCCGGTTGAGGAGTCTCGCTGGATCGGGGCCTTTGGTGGTTTCAGCCATTGCGTTGGTTAGTTCGAGCCCCTGGGAGAGTCGGTCGCTTCCACTCTCGTCGAGACTGAGGCTTCACTTCACCGCCGTGAAGTTCGTAGCCGAGGTCGAGGGCTTCACTGACGCGACGCAGAATGCGTCATCATCGGGACCGGTCAGGACTCGGTAGCGAGGATAGTGACTCAAGGTCATGATTTTAGGGTACAGGCCCGTCGCTGCGGAACTGGACGTCAATCCCAGGCCTCGATCGTCCCGCTGGAAGAGTTCCAGTGAGTAGCTGCGACCCGACAATTCAGGTTTTGACCTGAGACAAGAAGCGCTTCGCCACACTGGACAGTTGATTGTCCCGAGCCCACACGGCGCGAATTGATCGCCCAAGAGCAAGTCCTTTGACTGGGACTTGGATCAAGTGGCCACTCTCGACGTCGGCTTCTGTAGCTAAATGGCTGAGGACGGCCGCTCCTTCTCCGGACGCGATCGCTGCTTTGATCGCCGTCGTCGACCCCAGCTCCACTAACGGAATAATGCTCAGTCCATGCTTGGCGAGCGCTATCTCCAATACCTCGCGGGTGCCCGACCCGACTTCCCGAAGAACAAGTGGAGTAGCAGCCAACATCGAGGCGGAAAGGGGTTGGCGGCGGCGGGCCCATGGATGAGACGGAGCCACGACGACCACGAGATTATCGGGTCCGATATCGCGACTCCTTAGCTCGGGAAAGGTTGATCGACCCTCGATGAACCCCATCTCGACGCGTCGTCGCTTGACCATTTCGGCCACTTGCGCTGAGTTCCCCATTTGCAGCGAGATCCCCAGATCTGGTTCCGTGCTCCGTAGCCGATCGAGCCAAAGTGGGACGAGATACTCAGCCACGGTCATGCTTGCGGCTATTCGCAGTTGTGTGCGCCCCTCACTGCGAAGTGCAGCCGCACCAGCGACCAGGCTGCGGACACCGTCGAGGATGCGATCCGACCATTGGGAAACGGCCAATCCCGTAGGGGTCAATCGGGCTCGTCCGCTGGATCGGTCGAGCAACTCCAACCCCACCGTTCGCTCCAGTGCTCGTAGGCGCATGCTGGCTGCCGGTTGGCTGATGCCATGGGCGAGCGCGGCCTGGCGGATCGATCCGAGCTCGCCGACGCTCTGAAGGAGATCGAGCGAGACGAGATCGGGGAGGGGTAAGGCAAGGGGCATAAGTAAATCTTATAGGGCCGGCGGTAATTTGGAGCTTCCTCTTTCAACGCCAGCGTCGGACACTCGAGAGGTGAGAATCCAACACTCCGAGATCAGGCAAAAGACCGGCAAAGACCCGGTTTCCGCTCTCGGATTACCTCTCTCGTACCGGTTAAGGGTCGTACTGCCCGGTTTGGGCGTCGCGATCGCTCTCACCGCCGTGGCAACAGTCCTCGGGCGCCTCGCTCCGGTTGTCGGTGCACCCGTTTTTGCAATCGTGGGTGGGATCTTCGCGTCCGTGTTCTGGAGACCTCCTACGACGATCCGCCCTGGCTTGGGATTCGTCAGCAAGTACGTCCTGCAGGGCTCCATCGTGGTTCTCGGTACAGGTCTTTCCTTTCACCAGGTCCTTTCGACCGGCTCCTCTTCGTTGCCCGTTCTCGTAGGAACGTTGGCGGTCGCGCTCGGCGGGGCGATAATCATCGGACGCCAGATGGCGATCGAGAGAGACCTCCGCACCCTGATCGGCGTCGGCACGGGCATCTGCGGCGCATCGGCGATCGCCGCCACTGACGCCGTCATAGGAGCATCCGAGGCGGACGTCTCCTACGCCATCGCAACCATCTTCACGTTCAACGTGGCAGCTGTCCTCACTTTTCCGACGATTGGGCACCTCATCGCACTGTCGCCCCACAGCTTTGGCCTTTGGGCCGGGACAGCCGTCAACGACATGTCCTCGGTGGTGGCAGCGTCATCTATGTTCGGTCATGGAGCCACTTCTACAGCAGTGGTGGTCAAGCTCACACGAACACTCATGATTATCCCCATCTCACTCGGCCTCGCCCTCTGGCGAGCCCGGCGACCGGGTCGGCAGGGCCCGGTCGGCTCACAAGCCTCAGCACTTGAACACGCACGTCGCGTCCTGCCGGTATTCGTCGGTTGGTTCCTGGTCGCCGTCACCATGAACACCGTCGGGTTGATCCCTCGTTCGTGGCACTCCGCACTCTCCGATGTAGCACAGGTGATGATCACGGCTGCTCTGGCGGCCATCGGTCTGTCCACGCAGGTACGCGACATTCGTAAGGTTGGATTTCGACCACTGGCGCTCGGGGCAATCTTGTGGGGTGCCGTCGGGTTCACGAGCCTCGGGCTGCAGTGGGCCACTGGTACCCTCCATCACACGTGACGCATGACGACGAGCCGTGCTCGACCTGGCTCGAGACCAGACCCCCCGCCCCGGAGGTCTACGCCGAGCGCCGAAGCGCGAACCCCGCCACGTTCTGAGCGGTCGATGAGACCTGTGTGAGTCGGATGCCCACGTTGATCGGCTTCGTGGCCCTGGCGACGCGGCTCCCCACCCCAAGCTGCCCACTCTTGTTGTCACCCCAGGCCCAAAGCCGACCTGAGCGGTCGATGGCGTAGCTGGCGTAACCGCCCGAAGCGACCTTGACGAAGGTCACTCCCTTCGGCACTTCCACGCGCACAGGAACGTCCGAGCTGATTGTCGTTCCGGTCCCGAGCTGACCCCGGTCGTTGTCGCCCCAGGCCCAGACAGACCCGTTGACCAAGAGGGCGACCGTCTGCCCATTCTTGGCTCCGCTCCCGCCCTGGAATACCCGGTACACGGCTACGGGCAGCGTCACCCGCACCGGGACGGCGCTGTCGGTGGTGGTCCCGTTACCGAGTTGACCGGCGGCGTTGTAGCCCCAGTCGTAGTAGGTCCCATTTCCGAAGAGCGCCCCTGAGCCTTCCCACGAGGAGGTGAGCGCCGTCACTCGTGCCGTGCTCGGCAGCCCTACGACTGGGACCGGCGTGGGGCTGTTCGCGGTTGAGCTGGTGCCGAGGACACCGTACTCACCGGAACCGCAGGCGTAGACCTTGCCGCCCGAGTCGAAGAGCGAGTGCGTACGCGCTCCGGTGGCGAGGGTGACGGAGCTAAGGGGCACCTCACTTGGACGCAATTCCGTGAGACCGGACAGGCACAGGTCGCCGTTGGCATTGAGGCCCCACCCCCAGACGTGGCCATGGGAGTCGATGGCCAACGCACCGTCGAAGGGCATGGGGTTGGCCAGGGAGGTGATCTTGACCCCGGCGGGAAACTCGACCTTGGCTGCCCGGGTGGAATAGTCGGGTTGCGTTCCGTTACCGAGTTCCCCGTAGCTGGCCACCCCCCAGGCCCAGACCGAACCGCTCGAGGTCAGTGCATAGCCGTCTGAGTTTGAGGTGGCGATCTCTATTACCCGGCCCCTTATGCCCGAGACAGGAGTCGGCCGATCGAGCTGTAGCTGACTGATGGCGCCCCGATTCCCGACCACGCCGAATCGATAGACAACCGTTGGAGACAGAGGTTGCGCCGCTCCGCCCCCCGAACCAAAGACACTGAGCGCCAGCGTCGACACGAACGCCAGCACCACGGCACGCCGTGACCACCGGTGTTGAGTGGAGTTGGCGGATCGCATGTTCGCAGTATCTGTCGCCATGCCAGGATTGTCAACCCAGTTTACAATTCTCTCACATCTCTCCCTCGGTCACACGAAAGCAACACTGGGTGGTGATTGTCAACTCGGTTTACATTACGATAGAGTGCCTCTCATGCCCGCCGCAAAAGCGCCATCGGACGTCGATAAAGGAGCCGGCGGCGCGCGCTCGATCGGTCTCGGCCCCGCCCTGCGGCGTGCGTGGGTTGGCCACCAACTTCGACTCGACGCAGCTATGGCGCACGGCGGCTTCGGTGACCGGAGATTCCCTGACGGCCGCGTCCTTCGGTTCTGTTCGGAGCCCAGCGGATCGACAATCTCGGCAATCGGGCGAGAGCTCGGAATCACCCGACAAGGCGCCAGCAAGGTCGTCACCCGTCTCCGGCGGCGTGGCTATGTCGTGGTCGCCGATTCCGCCAGCAGTGGCAGGGAGAAGTGCGTCTCTCTCACCTCCCGTGGCATCGACTACCTCGCGGCCCAGCGAGAGGCGACTCGCGAGATCGACGCCCAGCTGCGGAATGAGCTCGGTGACGCAGCGTTTGCCGGTTTCTTCGCGCTCCTCGAGGCCCCGGGAGAGGGCGAACAAGTCCGCATGCGGGCGTACCTCCAACGTTCGGCAGGCGCGTACGTCGCAAGCTCCAAAGAGGCGTCGAGCCCGCCGTCAAACCCTCTCGATCCCGGGAGCGGTCAGTGCTCGGAATAGCCGGAGCGGCGCTGATCGGGGCGAGGCACGGGCGGCATGGGCTGCGGATCGTCGTGCTGGTTCTCCTCATCGCCGCCGTCGTTGGGTTCGTTCTGTGGCTCCGAAGGCGTCGGCGCGATCAGGAGGGAGCGCAGGCCATTGGATCAGCCGTACAAAGAGCGAGCCTGCCGGGAGACGGCGACGAACGGCGTGAAGTGGCCTCGGTCACAAGGCGATGGGAGGGGTCCGGCAACGAGCGCCAGAACACGATCGAGGCCCGAGGGCTGACGAAGCGCTACGGAGGCAAACTTGCCGTCGACGCCCTCAGCTTCGATATCAGACCGGGATACGTCACGGGGTTCCTCGGGCCCAATGGTGCGGGAAAGTCCACGACCATGCGCATGATCATGGGCCTCGACACGCCCGACGCCGGCACGGTTACCGTGAACGGACTCCGCTATCACGACCTCAGACGGCCGTTGCGGGAAGTGGGTGCCCTGCTCGAGGCCAGGGCCATCCACCCCGGTCGGAGCGCCCGCGGCCATCTGTGGATGCTGGCCCGGACGAACCAGATCCCACGAGCGCGCGTCGACGAAGTGCTCGAACTTGTCGGCCTGTCGTCGGTCGCTGGCCAACGCGTGGGCCAGTTCTCACTCGGCATGAGTCAGCGGCTCGGCATCGCCGTCGCTCTGCTCGGCGATCCCGGTGTGTTGATGTTCGACGAACCGGTGAATGGGCTCGACACCGACGGGATCCGCTGGGTCCGCACCCTGCTGCGGCAACTGGCTTCCGAGGGTCGAGCCGTCTTCGTCTCGAGCCACCTCATGAGCGAGATGGCTCTCACCGCCGACCACGTCGTGGTGATTGGCAAAGGACAACTGATCGCCGAGATGCCCATCGACGAGTTCACGGCTCGGAACTCGAATGCCTACATCCGGGTCCGGTCGCCGAATATCGGCAAGCTCCGCACGGCGCTCGAAGGAGCTGGAGCCACCGTCACCGCCGGAGATGACGGGTCGCTTTCGGTGCGGGGCGTCACCCAAGAGCAGGTCGGCGAGTTGGCATGGCGCACAGGGATCATGCTCTACGAACTGTCGACCCAATCGCCATCACTCGAGGAGGCCTTTGTGGAATCTACCGAAGGGCACCTTGAGTTCAGTGGCGGCAGCCTTTCGACGGGGGGAAGCTCCAAGGAGGGTGAGGGGCAATGACCACGGCAACAGCATCGGACACCCGGGGAGCATCAGGCCCAAAAGGTCACTTTCGATTCAGCGGAATTCTCGGCTCGGAGTGGACCAAGCTGACCACAGTTCGTTCAACCGTCTGGACACTCCTGGCGACCGCTATCGTCGGGATCGGCTTGGGTGCCATCGTGACCTCCGCACAGGCATCACGGTGGGCGACTCGCTCGCTCGCCGCCCGAATTGCGTTCGACCCGACCCGCTCCAGCTTGGCCGGTCTGCTCTTCGCCCAATTGGCCATCGGCGTGCTCGGCATACTGGTCGTGAGTGCGGAGTACAGCACCGGAACCATAAGGGCCACCTTCTCGGCCGTGCCGCGTCGGCCCCTTGTGCTGATGGCGAAGGTCGCGGTGTTCGGAGTCGTGACCCTGATCGTCGGGGAGATCGTCTCATTCGTGGCCTTCTTCATCGGTCAACGAATCCTGAGCGGTAAGGCACCGTCGGCCGTGCTCTCCGATCCGGGAGTCCTCCGCGCCGTCATGAGCGGGGGCCTCTATCTCCTCGTTCTGGGCCTTCTGGCCCTGGGACTGGCCTCGATCATCCGGGTTACCGCCGCAGCGATCAGCACGTTCGTGGGGCTGCTGTTCATCCTTCCGATCATCGCCGACGTTCTCCCCTCTTCGTTCACCAGCGACATCGGACGCTTTCTGCCGGCCAACATAGGCACCGTGATGATGTCCGCCCACTACCACGGCACCGATCCGTTCGGACCTTGGACCAGTTTCGGCCTGCTCTGCGTCTACGCCGCCGTGGCTCTTGTGGTTGGTGGGGTGCTGCTCGTTCGTCGAGATGCGTAAATGACCTCAGGCTCCAACTGGAGCAAATGCCGCTGACAAGGTGAGGTGGATTCAGATATGGAGGCGCGCCGCATACTACGTGAAGATGATGTGGCCACCAGCGGCATTCTCGTAGAACTCACCGACGGTGATGATGTCCTGGACTTGGTCGATGAAGTCATTCTTCTCCAGTCCGAACAGGTCGACCGACGCCTTGCACGCGAACAAACCAGCACCCGTGTCGGCGATCATTTCGATGAACTCGGGAATGGCGGGAATGTCAAGCTTCTCCATCTTGTGGTTCATGTAGTGCGTCATCGCGGTGGAGACGCCGGGGAGACCACCTGCCATGGTCGCGAAATGAAGGCCGGGATTTCCAACAGTCGCCAGCTTGATGTGTTCGTTCCGGGCCTTGTGGATGGCGTCGAGACCAAAGAAAGTGAAGAACAGATTGGCTTCGATCCCCTCGGCTCGGGCTCCATTGGCCATGATTAACCCCGGGTAGACCCCTTCAAGGGACCCCTTGGAGATGATGATCGAAACCTTCTCGATGGTGTCACTCATTTTTCGCTCCTGTCTCAGATGCAGCCACGCGGTTTGGGGATGCCGGCGATCTTGGCGGCGGTCTTCGCCGGTCCTTTGGGGAAGAGCTGGTACAACTCCTTGATCGACACTCCCGACGTCTTTCCGAGGATCCGCACCGTCGGCCCAGTCCCCTTGGTCACGTACTCTGCCCGCATGAAGCGGATCACCTGCCAGTGGGCCTCGGTGAGCTCCTCGATTCCCTCGCGGCCGGCGAGCTCGGGGACCATGTCCTCGGTCCACTGGTCGGGCTCGACGAAGAACCCCTCGTCGTTGAGCTCCACGTCGACGTTTGCGATGGTATTGGTTGACATGAGTCAGTCCTTTGTCGAGGTGCCGATAGCAGCGGGCGGCTTGCCGGCCGTCGGCATGGCAGATTCGATGCCCGGGACATCTCGGCCGGGCAAGAGGGCGTGCCAGTAGAACCACTGGAACATCAGTTTGCCGAGGTGGTTGAGCCGAGATTCCGCCAGCAGGGGCAGTCCTATCCTGGACGGGTAATGGCCGGGCAACGGCTCGGTGTCGTAGTTGAAATCGATGAGCAGAGCTCTACCGAAGCCGGTCTCGATGAAACAGTTGGTGTGTCCATCGAAGTTGGCGTCGAGTGGCTCGCCGGCCAGGTGCCGACGCACGTTCTCGACCAGCACTTCACCTTCGAAGTGCGTGACCGATCCGGCCTTGGAGGCGGGGACGTTGGCTGCATCACCGATCACGAAGACATTCGGCGCCGCTTTGGCCTGCAATGTGTGCTCATCGGTGGGTACGAATTTGAGTTCGTCACCAAGACCAGGAGACCTTCCGACATAGCTGGCGCCTCCATGGAGCGGGACGACGACTGCCAGGTCGAAGCCCACCTCCCGGCCGTCGTAGGCAACCAGGCGTCCCCCCTTCCCATCCACTTCGCCGGTGTTGAACTCGCTCACCAGATCGATATTTTTTTCAGCCAACATCCCGGCCAGTCGCTTCGACGCGACCGCCTTGGTGAATGCGCCGTCAAGTGGGGTCACATAGGTCAACTGCACCTGATCACGGATCCCCCGCTCCGAGAAATACCAGTCAGCCAAGAAGCAGAACTCGAGCGGGGCTACCGGGCACTTGATGGGCATATCCACCACGTTGACGACCAACCGTCCGCCATCAAATCTTGATAGTGCCGCTCCCAGCGCGGCGGCGCCTTCGGGAGAGTAGAAGGTGAACACTTTGTCCATCCACCCCGTGCCTCCGAGTCCATCAGTCTCCTCGGGGACCAGCACGGCACCGGTGGCGACGATGAGTACGTCGTAGCCAAGCATCGATCCGTCCATGAGGAGGACCGTCCCGGCCGTGAGATCGACATGATCGATCGCATTCTTCACGTAATCGATCCCGTGATGGAACTGGCGACCTCTCGGTCGGACGATCTCCTCAATGTGGGCAAGCCCGAACGGCACGAAGAGAAGCCCGGGCTGATAGACGTGACGATCGTCCTGGTCGACGACGGTGATCCGTACCTCGGAGCGCTGATAGAGGCGACGCAATCGATTGGCGGTCAATGTTCCGCCTGTTCCGCCACCGAGAATCACCACACGCTTCGTCATCGCTTTCAGTTAACGCCACGTTGGGGGCTCCGGGCAGGGCCGAAGGTCCTTCTCATTGTTCGTGAGCACCCACGACGGGCCATCCCTACACGTCCGCCGAGCTACGCTTCTGACGTGGGGATTTATCGTGAACACGTCCTACCCCGTCTCGTGGACCGCGCATGTGGGAGCGCTGGAATGACAAGGTGGCGTTCGGATGTCACCGACGGGCTGCACGGTCGGGTGGTCGAGATCGGCTTTGGCTCCGGACTTAATCTCCCGCACTACCCGTCTACGGTCGACGTTGTCCTTGCGGTTGAACCGGCGAAGGTTGCTCGGCAACTGGCCGCCCGTCGAATCTCTTCTTCGTCGATCCCGGTTGAGCATGTCGGCCTCGACGGCCAGGCGATCCCTATCGATGACGCCAGCTGTGATGCCGCCCTCTCGACGTTCACATTGTGCACGGTCCCCGATGCGCGACGTGCCCTCTCGGAATTGCGCCGAGTGATGCGTCCCGGCGGTGCATTCCACTTTCTCGAGCACGGTCTATCTCCCGACTCTGATGTGGCGGTCTGGCAACGTCGATTTGATCCCTGGCAACGCCGTTTTGCCGATGGGTGCCATCTCACCCGTGACATCCCAGCCCTCATTTCGGATGCCGGGTTTGTGATCGACCGTGTTGAGCAGCGCTACGCCAAGGGACCCCGACCATGGTCATGGTTCACAATTGGGACCGCCGTCACTCCGGTGATAGCACAAATGCCCTAGCAACAGCAGCCCGGGGTGTGAGCGAGCACCTTCATCAACGCCGCCGAGCGACGCGGCAGGGCACATAGTGTCTGGCGCGTCAAACGGCGAACTGCTGCGAAGCCGGGGCTGGAGCTGCCTTGGCCTGAGCTCGCATCGACGCCAGCCAGGTCTGGTAGCCGCCGTCGAGATTTCGGACCTTAAAACCCAGCTCATGCAACAAGGCAGTCGCGGTATGCCCCCGCTGGCCCACTTCGCAGTAGACGACGACAGGTCCGCTGCCCAGTTCGGCGAGGTGATCCCGCAACGAGTCGATCGGCACATTCGTTGATCCCGGAATTGCGCCGCGCTCGTGCTCTTCGGCGGTGCGAACGTCGACCACAGACCAACCACCTTCGACGAGCCCGGTGAGTTCGTCCGGAGCCACGACATCGCAATCGCCGCTCAAGATGTTCTCCGCCATGTAGCCGAGCAGATTGACCGGATCTTTGGCCGACGAGAACGGTGGAGCATAGGCGAGTTCGAGGTCAGCCAAGTGATCGGCACGCATGCCGTTGGCCATTGCCGTTGCGATCACGTCGATCCGTTTGTCGACCCCATTTCGTCCCACGATCTGAGCCCCGAGGATCGCCCCGTCGTTCGGGTCGAAGATCAGCTTTATGGCCATCCGGGTCGCGCCCGGATAATAGGTGGCGTGATCGAATGGGTGCGAGTGAATAGCTCGATAGGGCCGGCCCGCCGTACGTAGGCGGTGCTCATTCCAGCCCACGGTCGCTGCGACCACGTCAAACACCTTGACGATCGCAGTCCCCAGAGAAGAGACGGAATGCGACGACCTTCCGGCAATGTGGTCTGCCACCCGGCGGCCCTGGCGGTTGGCGACATTCGCCAGGGCGATCAGCGATGTCGCATGCGAAATGGCATCTGGCTTCTCGACAGCATCCCCGACGGCGTAGATGTCCGGATCGGTTGTCTGGTTCGCTCCGTTCACCGCGATCCCACCACTCGGTCCCGTATCCAAGCCGGCCAGTTCGGCCAATCGGATATCAGGGCGGACGCCGATGGCGCCGACCACCAGGTCGGCCGGGAGGACACGGCCATCGGCCAATGTGACCGCCCCTTCTTCGACCGAAGCCAGTGTGGCGCCCGTCTCGACGTGGACACCGTGAGCGGCGAGCTCGTCACGAACCAATATGGCCAGTTCAGGATCGAGGGGCGGGAGCACCTGGAGGGTCGCCTCGACGATTGTGACATCGATCCCTTGAGCCACAAGGTTCTCGGCCATCTCCAGACCGATAAAGCCGGCCCCGACGACGACGGCAGTGGTTGGAGCAACATCGACATCGGAAGCCAGTCGGGCCGCGTCTTCGACTGTGCGGAGGGTACGCACCCTGTCGTATCCCGGGATGGGCGGGCGCACCGGAGCCGCTCCCATGCTGAGGACGAGCTTGTCGTAGGGAACCACCCGCTCCTCGCCGGTGTGCGTCTGGCGCGTCGTGACGCAGTGGGCGTCGCGGTCGATGGCAACCACCTCGTCGTTGACTCTGACATCGAGCCGGAACCGGTCGAAGAGTTGTTCAGGGGTCTGAAGGGTGAGATCGTCCTCCTCTTCGATCAGGCCCCCGACGAAGTAGGGCAATCCGCAATTTGCGAATGAGACATGGCCGGAGCGCTCGATCACGGTGATCGCCACGTCGGCATTGAGTCGACGTAGACGGGTAGCAGTCGACATGCCGCCCGCGACACCTCCGACGATGACGGCGTGCTTGACCCGGCCGTCGGGGGCGTCGCTCATCGGGAGAACCAGGACTTGCGCCGTTCGACGGGAGTGGGCGCGTGGCGACACTGGCACCGTTGGTCTGGTTGCACGTCGCCCAGCACCTGCTCGACGTGGGCGCCGCACCCTTTCCACGAAGCCTTGCCGCACTTCTTACACCTCACAGCTCGACACATGCTCTCATCCTCCTCATGCCAACTTCATGAACATGCGCTGGACCTCTTCGATTGCGTAGCCGTCCGCCTCAGCCTCTTCGGGGTTCTCGAGGCAATACACCAGCCCTGAAGCGATCAGCTTGAACCCTGCCTGCTCCAAGGCCTTGGTAGCGGCAGACAGCTGAGCAACAACGTCTCGGCACTCTCGGCCCTCGACCAGCATGCGTTCCACACCTTGAACTTGTCCGGCAATACGTCGTAGGCGCTTGCGCACATCGTCGACCACGTCGTGGGGTAGCTCCATCTCACACTCCTCTCGTAATTCCTTCGGCGGTTCATTGGTTTGTCCCGGTCTAGACTGTGATTCACCACCTCATCTCGGCCGAACGGCCCGAACCAGTGTGTCGATGGCCTCGCGTTTTCCAGATTCGGTAGCGACGTGGCGGATTACCAGTTCGGCTCGCTCGACAATGAGACCGTTCGCTTCAGCGGCGTCTGTCACGTCTTTGACCGAATACAAGACGGCGTCATCTGGTGGACCCCCGATACCTCTGGTCAAATTGTCATGATCATGGGCGACGACCAGCAGGCATCCACCAGGCGCCACCGCCGTCGCCGCCACAGTCAAGGCGACGGATCGCTCGGGCTGAGGAAGCTGCAGGTAGAAGACCACGACGAGATCGAACCCGTCCGGCGGGGACGTCCATGCCTCGACGGACGACTCGATCCACCACACCCCCACTTGGCGCGACCGAGCCAGCCGATCGGCCTTGGCCAGTCCGACCGGGGAAAAGTCGACCCCGGCCACCGTCCATCCCAGTTCGGCGAGCCAAACCGCGTTGCGGCCCTCACCACATGCGAGGTCGACGGCACGCCCCGCTGGAAGGTCAGAAACCTCTGAGACCAAGAACTGGTTCGGTGTGCTCGTCCACACCAAGTCGTCTCCGCCATAGCGCTGGTTCCATTGCTCCCGATCCACTGCTCAGACCCCCGCCTCGTACGTCATCCGAGCCCCATGGCCGTACTTCGAACTGGGAGCTAAGCACTCGAGGGAGGCGACTCCCTGCAGGATCTGAGCGTCGTGCGCATTCCATGAGCCAGCACACGTAGTTGCTCCTCCCATGGCGAGTCCGGCACGACCGCGCTGAGCGTCGCCGCTGTTCATACATGTCGGCTGTGCCACGTCCTCCTCCTCCGTCCTTAACCAGCATATACCCCTGGGGGTACTTCCCGAACTTCGGTGCGACTGTGGAATACGCATTTGGCCGAGGAGCGCAGCTTCACCGGACGTCGATTGCATCGAAGATCTGCTCTGCCGTGTGCACAATGATCGGCGCCGACGCGGCGATAACCAAGAAAGGGTTCTCGTCGGTCGATCTTCCCGATCAGTGCGAGAATCGCACGTTGGGCAGGATACGGCTGAGCCATTTCGGCTGATGCCAGGCCCTATGGCCACCCAGACGAAGCACTACGGGAAGCACCACCAGTCGCACCACTAGCGCGTCGAGGGCCACCGCGATGGACAGGATCACCCCCATCTCCTTTGGTGCGAGCGGTCCGGACAGAGCGAAGGTGAGGAACACGGCGACCATCACGGCGGCGGCGGAAAGCACCACCCTTCCCGAGGTGCGCATGGATCCGATCATCGCCTGCTCGGGGTCGGGATGCGTCTCGTAGCGCTCCTTGGCCGCGGAAAGCATGAACAGCGTGTAGTCCATGGCCACGCCGAAGACCATGGCCCCGAAGAACAGCGGGGCCCAGGCGTCGATGAACCCCTGGGGTTGGAAATTGAGCACGCCGGACAGGAATCCGTTCTGGAAGATGAGGCGTCCGATGCCGAAGGCACCGGCCACCGAGAGAGCGGTGATGAGGACGCCCATGGCGGCGATCAGCGGTGCGCCGAGGGCGATGAGGAGGAGCAAGAACCCGAACACGCCCAGGATGGCGAGAACAATCGGCGTATGGGATGCCAACGACTGCTGGAGGTCGTGGTTCTCCGCGGCGGCGCCGCCGATGAGCGTTCCGGCGGGAAGCACCCGTCGAAGGTGATCGATGGTCGCACCCGTGGCGGTTGTCGACGGCCCCGTGGTCGGGACCACCTGGTCGAGGGTCCAGCCGGCGTGCGTCAGGCCAGATGTGGCAGCGGCCACTCCGGAGGTGTGCGCGAGGATGGTCATGGCCCGGGCCTGCTCACCCGCAGGCACTACTACCTGCAGAGTGCCGGGCGCCCCGGGACCGAAGGCGGAGGTCACCTCGTAGTAGCCGACCCTGGCGTTGGCACTAGAGGGGACGATGGTGATGGAGGGCATGTTGGTCCGCATCCCGATGATCGGAGCGGCGGCGAGGAGCAAGAAGACCAGAGCGGCGGCACCGGCCGGGAACGGGTGACGCCAGAGGAACTTCCCCCAGGAGTGCAACATCCGATCGAGCTGGCCTGCACCCTCGGCCGGGGGCCTGCGACGGAGTCGGATCTTTCCCTTGTTGATGTTGGTACCCAGCTTGCCGAGCACCGCCGGCAGCAAGGTCAAGGTGGCCGCGAGCACCGCGACAACCGCCAACATGATCCCGAAAGCCATCGAACGGAAGGCGGGACTCGGGACGATGAGGATGGCGGCGAGCGAGGCCAGCACGGTCAGGGCGCTGAAGGCCACAGCCTTGCCGGCGGTGTCGACAGTCTCGGCCACCGAGGCGACGATGGCCTCGTGGTCGCCCGGCTGGGCCCCCCGCCGCTCGAGAGCGGTGCGGAACCTCATGACCAAGAAGAGGGCATAGTCGATACCCAGGGCGAGAGCGAACATCAAGGCGAAGTTGAGGGCCCAGATGGACACTGGGGTGAACTTGGTGGTGATCACCAGCGCACCGGCGGCGACCAGCAGTCCGGCCATGGTCAGCAACAGGGGAAGCCCAGCGGCCACCAGGCTCCCGAAGGCGATGATCAAGATGATGATCGTCACCGGCCAAGACAGCATCTCGGAGCGGAGCATGGCCGAGCGATTGGCGTTGTTGAAGTTGGCCCACAGGGCGCTATCGCCGGTGAGCGTCACCGAGACGCCGGAGGAGGAGAGAGCCGCCAGCTTCGGCTCGACCGCGTCGGCTGCCTGCACCATCTTGTTCGAGTTCGCTGCTGCGCCGGCGGTGATGACGGCCGTCCGGCCGTCTCGAGAGATCGAGACCCCGGCTTGAGGCGGAATGACGGTCGACACCCGGGGATCGCTCCGGAGCACCTGGGTAGCCTTGGCCATGACGGCCTGGGCCTGGGGATCCGACGCGAAGGGACCGTGATGGTCGACGATCACCACCTGCAGACCGGTGGCTCCAAGGCCGGAGAAGTCCTTCTGGATCACAGCCCGGGCCGCGACGGACTGACTCCCTGTCGCTTGCCACCCCGCACCGGCGAGTGCGCTCTCCACGTGGACGGCAAAGAACCCGAATGCGACAATGACGAGTACCCACGCCGTGAGCACTCGGCGAAAGTGGGTGGCGGCCCAGGCGCCGAGCCGAGCGAACGGTCGAGGCCGGTCCCCCTCTGGTAACTCTGATCGGGTGTCACTGTGCTCGACCAGGCCCGGCGGCGGCGGAGAAAGAGCCACCCCTCGAGCGCCAAGGCCTGTACTCGCTGATGCGGTCATGAGCCGTCCTTTGTATGGTTTCCCTATACCCCACTGGGTATCGAGACAATACCACGATACCCCCCCGGGTACCACCACTTAGCGCCCGAAGTCGGAAATCGTGATACCAATGGGGGTATGTCCGGACCGGCGAAGTGCGCGAAGTGCCTCTGACCAAGCTGGAGGCTGGAGGAGCCGACGTCTAGCTGATTCTGGAGGATGTGTCTAAGGACGAACGGCGCCAGCTCCGGGCCGAGGGCCTGCCCCGAGACGAACGTCATAGTTGTCTCGATGACGGCCCCGACCCACGACACAAAGGGCTGGCCATCAACGGTGGTGTGGCCGGCGGGATGTCGGGGCCGCCACTCCCTTCGCCGCTCGGCGCCGATGCCCCACCGCTCGAGGCTCCGGCCTCGTCAGCTTTCGCCAGCTGATGGCTGAGTCCGAGGGGGCCTAATGGGAGCAGAAGAAGAGAAGAAGAAGAGGTCCTGAGGTCGTAGGCATAGACAGGACGGTGCACATCTTGACAACACCCTCCCCAGCGACTGCAAGCAATCCGTTCTGCCCTACGACAGCGACTCCTCGAAGGTTCCAACCAGGGACGATCAGGAGAGTCCGAGCAGTGCCACCAAGTCGCGCAAAGCCTGTCCTCCGGCTTCTTTGGCAATCTCCAGAGCCTTAGGCACGTCGAGGTCGTCGAGCAATGCCGAGGCGACTTCGTGCTCGGCCGCATCCCGATCCCTCGATGAGGCACCATGACCCCAGAGGTTCTCAAACTCCCGAGCTGCCCGCTCAAGACTGGCCTCGTCGAATTCCCACGGCTCCGCCCAGTGTCTCGAAAGGATGAGCAGCCGCAAGGCCCCGGCCGGAAACCGTTCGAGCACGTCCTGAACGAATACGAGGTTGCCGACTGACTTTGCCATCTTCTGCCCGTCGACCAGCACGTTGCCCACATGCATCCAGCACCGAGCGAAGGGTTGCGCTCCGGTGAAGGCCTCGCTTGGGCCGCCTCATAGGCGTGATGGGGGAAGGCTAGGTCGCTCCCTCCTACGTGTAGATCAATCACCGGTCCCAACGTCGCCAGGGCCATGGCGGTGCACTCGGCATGCCAGCCTGGGCGCCCGCGGCCCCACGGACTCGACCAGGCCGGCTCGTCCCCGGTGGAACGTTGCCATAGCGCGGCGTCGAGAGGGTCGTCCTTGTCGGGGTCGTCGGGGTGCCCGCCATGCTCGCGAGCCAGGGCTATGGCTTGCTCCCGGTTCAGTCCCGCACGCTCGGGAACCTCGGCAGCGTGGAAGTAGACAGACCCGTTACGCTCGTAGGCCGCTCCCCGATCAACCAACGCGGCAGCTAACGCGATCACCTCGGCCACGAAGTCGTGGCTTCGTGGCTCGTAGGTGGAGCGAACTACATCAAGCTCCGCCATGTCGCGTTCGAATCGATAGGTCTCTTGAATGGCGAGCGACCGCCACGGCACACCTTCGGCTCGGGCCGAACAGAAGGTGATCGTCCACGTCGGTCACGTTGCGACACACGTCGACCTCGACCCCCGTCAAACGTAGGACAGGGCCGCTACGTCGGCCCACACGAAGGTGGCAGCGTGTCCGACGTGGGTGGTGTCATAGGGGGTGATCCCGCAGATATAGATCCGTGCCCGACCGAGCACTGGAAGCCGCCTTCCTCCGATCTGGGCGACCGGCGACTGTCCCAGGCCGGCATGGGCATTGATCATCCTCGCCGCCTGCCCAGTTCCGGTCGGATAGACGGGCGGCGGCTCAGAAGAACTTTCTCGCCACGACATTCGGTTGGTGCTCAACTCAGCCACGTCGACCTCCTC
>CAWFTV010000019.1:0-200000 GCA_963818915.1 uncultured Acidimicrobiaceae bacterium
TCTTGGTCACCGGGAAGGCGGCCGCGACGAGGCGACTCCGGGCATTCGACGCGTCACGCGAGGCGATCTCGGCTTCGATCAAGGTGCGCAAGAACTCCTCGGGCTTCCAGCGCTGCGTCTTGGCCAAGACCAACAACTCGGGGCACAGGTGTCGCATCGCCCCGAGCCGCAGCCGGCGGAACCCCGCCTCGATGTCAGGGGCGAGGGCGGGAGGCGTGGTGCTCATTGGTCCTCCCCGATGGCGTAGTCGGTGAGGGAGCGGGTGGCGACAACGGGCAGGTTGACGATGAGTGCGTCGCCCGGGGCACGGGGCCGTGGCACACCGGTTCCGGCGGCCAAGATAGAACGCACGTCGTGGGCCCGGAATCGGCCGAAGGCGACCGCCCGTTCAATGGCGGCGACGAGTTCGGTTTTGCCGTGGGCGGCCTCCATGGCGCAGAGCTCGACGAGGTCGGCAGCCAGGGTGGTCACGCCTCGAGCGGCAGCCCCTTTGATGAAGGCCTCTGCCACCGGACCGAGGGCGCAGAACGCGACCTCGGCTTTGGTCTTGGGCCGCACCGCCCGGTTGGGGGCCGGTCGTGCCCCGCCGTAGTGCTCGTCGGACACAGAGGTCTCGCCAGGGGTGACAATGGCGTGTTCGGCGATGATCTCGCCCAAGAACACGATCATCACCGTGCCGTCGGCCACCCGCAGTTCGACCTCACGACCGATGTGGACCGTCGGCACCGAGTAGCGGGCCGAGCCGAATCTGACACAGCTCAGGCGGTCCACCTTGCGCATGGCCACCTGGCCGATCCGGGCCCGCAACGACGGCAGGTCACCCAGCAGCGGGCGCTCGAGCAAGAGCCGCTCGGCCGGGACCGCAGCGATCTCAGAATGCAGCTGCGCGTTCACCTCGGAGCACCACGCCGCCCCCTTGGCATTGGCTCCCTTGAGGTCGCTGACACTGAGCTCTTCGGGGATCATGAGGTCGGATTTCACGTAGCCGACCAACGCCTCGACGATGCCCTTGGACTCGGGATCTGCGCCCTGGCAAAAGTCCGGCCGCGTCCCATATTCTCTGAACTTCAAAATGACCAGAAACGGGCTGTTCCTGGCCTTGATGGATGGAGAGATTTACGATCCACCGTTAGCCAGAGGCGGAACACTCGGCGTGGCGGTGCTCCGTGGCGCAGTGAAGCGGACGGTAACAGGAAGGTCTCTTGCATGCTCCATCTGGTTGAGCTTTTGTTCTGCACCAGCCAGGCTGACCTGTAGTCCGTCGATCTCTCCGAGCCAGCCTTCGCGTTCAGCCTCGGCAATGCGGGCGGTGAGGTTGTCGCGGATCTCAGTGAGGCGGGGGTGTTGCTCGGGGTCGGGCCAGAGCATCGAACAGCGCACGCAGGCGTGCTCGTGAATACAAGGAGTAGAGAATGCCCGGGCACAGGTGCCTATGGAAACCTTGCGCCGCTCGAAGTGACCCAAGAACTCCTGCCATTCTTCATCGGTGGGAGTTCGGTACTCCTCGCTCGGTCGCAGTGATCGGCGTCGGGCCATGAACTCGAAGTGCGCCTGGATCGCCTCTTCTGGGTAGACCGCCTTGTAGCCCATGGTCACGTTGATGTCATGGTGACCAGCGATGACCTGGGCTATGTGCGGGGGCAGACCGTTCATGATGGCATCGGTGATCATGATGCGGCGGAAGTCGTGCGGGGTGTAGCGAAGCGCGTCTCCGTCCGCGTCGGTGAGGCCGGTGTGTGCCAGAGCCTCGGTGAGGAGCGTGCGAACGGCGCTGGGAGAGATGGCCCGGTTTTCCGTGCCGACGCGCCATTGGAACAACATCGGTGCCGGTGCGAGCCAGACCCGTTCGTGTCTGTCGTAGAAGGGGACCGAAGGGATCGTGCCCGACTCGTCGCTTACTCGGCTGATGATGGCACCCAGTACCTCGGCCAGTTCGGGGCTCACCACCAACAAGCGCTCGGTGTCAGTCTTGGATGGAACGATCTGGAGGAGAGGGATCACCTCGCCAGTGTTGGGCAGGCGGTATTGCACCACCGTGTGGTGACTGATCTCGAGTAACTCTTCGACCCGAACGCCGGTGCGCGTAAGACTTCGACAGCGGCCCATGCCCAAAAAGCATGATCCTCGTCTCGCGCCAGGTCACGGCGGTCGGCGCCCTCGACCGAGTCGTGCACCCAGAGCTTGCCGAGACCAGAGCGCGGGTCGACAACGGAGCGGACCAGCTCTGTTCCTGGTGCGCTGAGGGCCTCACCGGGAGGGCTCGTCGACCCGCCTCCAGGAGTGCCTCGGCTGTGGTTCGCCGATCGAGAACACTGCGGACGACGACGGGAAGGACCGGCAGGCGCTCCCGGGTGCGGGCGTCCATACGCGATTTGCGGCGTCGTTTGGACTTCTTGCGGTTGATCTCTTCCTCGCCGATGGGACATGGGGTCACCCAAATGCCCCAACGCCCCGGATCCTCGACAGCCCAGTGGGCCAGGTCGAGATAAAAGGCACGCACTGGTGTGAGGCACTCCCGGTAGTTGATCCGCTCGACCGCCACCTGGGCCTTCCCGCCCCCCTCGCCGGTGACCGTCTTTTTGATGGTCCGAAGGCGCAGTTTCCAGGCAACCGAGACCTCGGTGCTCAGGTGCAGGCTGTCGATGCCGGGATGGTGACGCTCGAGATCGGCCCAGAACAGTTTGCCCAAGGAGGTGGAGAGCGCCACCAAGCTGGAGTAATCCAAAGCAGGCTGGCGTTCGCGCGAGATAGTCCACCAAGAGGTCGCGGACGGGACGACAGTTCAGGTGATAACGGTCGATCAGTTCCTCGGGGCTGCGCTGTCCCGCAGTGCGCAACGCTCGCAGCGTCGCCGGCGCGCCAGGTGCGAAGATCCCCAGTTGATAGAGCAGCCGGTAGAGAAGCATTCGCTCGCTCGGCGGACTGATACGCCGCTCAATTTGTGCGTCCAGCAATTCGACCACATCGCCGACAACGATGTCGTTCAACATGCCTCCCTTGGCGGCGACGATCAGCGCAGCCCGATAGATGGTCTGGCTTCTCGCCGAGGGTGACACTCTCGGATCGTCGTCGCAGGCCGTGGCCAACCGAGTGAATCCTTCGGGGTCTCGGGATGCGGCAAGGTTGCGGACGAGAAGACCCCCGTTGGCGAGGCCGCCACCTACCAGCCAGCACAGCGACGGTCGAAGCACGTCGGCGGAGATCGCCACTGGCAACGCCTCGGCCAGTGCCTCATGACGCCATGGTGTTTTGTGACCATTGGCGCACAGCCACCTCGTCGACACTTCCCGCCAGGCGGCGTCTGCCGCGTCAGCACCGCTCGAGAGCCAACGCTCCTGCCAGGTCCGTCCCGGTTGGTCCGCCAACCAGTTGATCAAGGCCTTGATCCCGTTGACACGTTTGGCCTGCTTGTCCGGACGTTCCAGGACGAAGGGCACCGAGGTCAACCGGGCCAGCATGTGCTTCGGGTGACGTAGACGTCGCAGCCCACTCGTTCGGAACAACCCGGGCAGGGAACTTCGATGGAGTCACTCGCACTGGCGGGTCCTCTGTGGCAAAGAGGGTGTCGGGTTGCTCGACAGCGACGCTCACGAGGTGGTCCGGCCGAAGAGGACATCGAGCGTCTCCGGCCGATAGCCCGGTGCGGGGAGCGGGACGACGCGCTCCTTCGCCCGACGGGTCTGCTCGGCGTGGTGTGCCGTCACCCGGCGGATCACGTCTTCCTTCCTCGGAGTGAGGTAGATCTGGGTGGTGGTCAGGAGGGCATGGCCCAACACCTCCTGGACGTCGGTGAGCGGCAGCGTCGGATCTTCGGCCATCCGATAGGCCGCGGTGTGGCGCAGTGAGTGCAGGGTCGCCTCGGAGCCGGCGGCGACATTGGCCCGCTCGAACATGCGATGCACGCCGTGGTAGCTCAGCGGATGCACGGGTCGACGCAGTGTCCACCACAGCGGCTGACGGCGTCCCGTCGGGATCAGGTCGCCCATCTCGACTTGGTAGAGGCGCAACCACACAAAGGCGTCGAGGGACGCCGGCAGTTCTTGGATGGCCCCGCTGCCCTTGCGGATCACCCTGATCAGCTGGCGACCAGGGTCGACGCCGCCCAAGGTCACCGAGAGCAGCTCGGAGGCCCGAGCCCCCGTTGAGACGTAGAAGGCGACGAGCGCCCGGTCCCGATGCGAGGGGAGCCGGGCGAAGATCTCGTTGAACTGCTCGTCGGAGACGCTGCGAGGCATCCGCGTCGGGACCTTGGGCCGGTAGAGGCCGCTGCGTTCGTTGCGGTGCGGCTCCATCGGGTTGTGATGCGCGTGGGCCCGCGTGCCGCGCCGGGTCCGGTCCAAGGGGAACGGGTTGAGCACGGGACCGCTGCCCTCGTCGCGGTGGAAGTCGTAGAAGCCGCGCAGCACCGTCTCGCTGTGGGCGCGCACCGAAGGCGCGACATCTTGTTCGTCCGCACCGAAGAGACCGGCTCCTCGGGATGGCGCCAGTGGGGCCGCGACGGCTTGCCCGCTGCCTGCAGCCAGCGCGAGAAATCCCGGGCCTCGGTGCGGCTCGCCCGATCCCAGGGCACCTCGAGCGCGGCGAGGAACCGGAACCATCTCAAAAGGTCCATCCCATAGGAGCGCAACGTGGCAGAAGAGCGTCCGGCCGCCAACAGATCGGCGAACCACGCCGAGACCGGTTCGACGGTTGTCCCGTCCGCCGCGATGATCCGATAGGGCTCCCACGGATCAGCGGTCTCGACCAGCCGGCCAACCTGAGGGACAACGATGGTCGCCAGGTCTCTCACGCCCTCTTGCTCGCTGGTCATGGCAGGGGTGTCTATCAGGAGGGCCCACAACATCGGTGGATGCCAAATTGGTCAATGACCTGGATCTACCCCAACTGATGTTCAGTCAACTGGTAATGGGTGACGAAACGGACGTAATCTGGTGTCGGGATCACGAGCCCGGCCACCGTGCCCGCCTTCAAGCACCCCATGCGGTCGGTGAGCAGAGTCTTCGGCACCCCGCCGATGGTCTCCATGCACAAGGCCAGGGCGGCCATGGTCGTATCGGCTCGGAGGTTGTCCGCGAAGAAGACGAAACGGAAGCGGCTCCAGGCCAAAACGGCGCAGAACACGAACAGGGGTCCGATCTCACCCCAGTCGAACACCAACATGTCACCGGGGGCCCAGACCCCCGGGCCGGCGCCCCCGGTGGTGATCACGCCTCCAATCGGCCTTGGCGTCGGCCACCGCCCGGCGGAAGTTGCGGGACGACCCGCTGTAGCCGGCCGCCACGGCGACCGGCAGGAGTCGTTTGGCCGAGATCCGGCCCGAGGTCCGGGCGACCCGCTCGGCGACGATGGCGCGGACCGGGTCGTAGTTGTGCGCCACGGTCGCCTCACCCCCATCCCCGAGCGCTTCAGCCCGTCGGGCCGCTTCGACGACCCGCTTGACGGTTTTGTCCGTGGTGCCGCAGATTTCTGCTGCAGCGCGGTACGAGCCCACCTCTTGGTAGGCAGCATGCATGTCCATTCGTTCCCTCACTGATTTCATGGAGGTGTCCCTTCGGTCGGTGCGGCGGTTGGCTAGCACCGCCACCGTGACCGGCTGAAGGGGCCCTCAGGTGGATGCTTCAGTGAGGGGTGCGGACTTTTGGTGGCCATCAGCGCGGACCGCCCATGGCCATAAGTGCGGACTTTTTCGTGGCCACGGACACTTGCAGGGGATTGTCTCGGTTTGACGAACGGTGAGAGCTCAACCGAATTGTGCGTCCAGTCACAATAGGGAGGTACGACTTCCTGGGTCACCTGGCGTACTACGTCAAAGCGGGCTTGGGGGCGCCAGATCCGCAGCTTCCCGACCCCCCTCGATAGCGCCGACGTCAGCTGAGTGGGCGTGTTGGAAAGGCTCCCGCTCCAGCGTCTGCAGGGAACGAATCGATGGAAGAGCCGCGTCGTCCTTGAGGACGGAGGAGCAGCCCAAGGACGCCGTCGACCTTCACTGCGTGGGCATAGCGCCTATTCCCCACGGGTCCCGCGGGAGCGCGTACTGTCCGATCATCTCTGAATCGACGCTCCAGCGGTTCTTCGATGTCATTTGGATCTTCTCGGCTCGTCAGCGACCAGATCTGCCAGAGAACCAGAACAGCGAGCAGAACCGAACCCAGTCCCAGAGGTTTCTTGAAGTACATGATCCAGTAGCCCACGTAGCGTGGAGCGACGACCACTCCGCCGATGATTTGGCTCTTCGGAACGTGCCAGGGATCGTTCGTCGTGTTGCCGTCTCCCTTGGTGGTGATCAGTCCCCTTGAGTTAATCGACACCAGTCGGTGCGTCACCGTAAGGCCGTCCTCGGTGAACGTGATCACCTGCCCAACGCGATAGTGGCCCTCGTGGACGAGGACTGCGCTACCGGACGGAATATTCGGGCTCATCGACCCCGTGTGAATGACGTACACCTTGTAGGACGCTGCTCCGGTGCTGAGCACGACCAACGACGCCAGTAACAAAAGCGGCACCAGCAGTAGGAGGCCAATCTTCACGAACTTCACTTGACTCTCGCTTTCTGCTCAGGGGGTCGCGCCTGAACTCAGGCGCGACCCCCTTTCGAGCAGAGTTAGTTACTCCCTAGAACTTGCTACCAACCTGACCAGGGGTGATACCCACCTGGGTGGCCACGATCTGGAAAGGCAAGCCGGCACCTGAGCCGTCAGCCGGATTGACCACGAACTGTCCGTTTGTGCATGAGGGGCTGTACGCACTGGGCGAGGGAGTACATGCCACGCTTGCAGCGGTTGGGTACGTGTTCCATGGATCTGTGAAGTTCCCCGATTGCGTGCTCAGAGCGCTCGCATACTCGAACGTGAACGTGAATGATCCAGTAGCGCCCGACGCGACGTTGCTTGCCAGCAAGAGTTGATTCGGCACCGGCCAACACGCTGAAGTCGGCCCTGATGGCGGTGTGTTAACGAAGGGCTGTTCGCACGTGGAACTGTTGTCGTTCAAGTTGAACGAGTCGAACACGTCGCCAACTGCCCCGTATCCGGCGGAGCTGATGTGCACGGCGCCGTACCTGCCCAGGTTGTTTAGAGCGCTCAGAGCAGTCAAGTTGTTGAAGTTGATGTACACATCCTCTGGGCTGCTACCAGTGTTCTCATAGCTCACCGATACTGACTGAGGCGCTCCCGGCAAGAGGTTGCTGAAGCTAATATTTGTTGCCGTGGACGGGGTGATGTGGATGGAACCAACAGTTCCAGTGATTCCACCTTGCACCGTCTGGCTGAAGTATGCACCTGTCTGACCGGACGCGACAAACGCCACGCCACCAAGAAGAGCTACTGAGGCCATGAGCCCCAATACTCGTGTTCTTACGTTCATTCTTTTCATATTGTCCTGACTTCCCGCTTAGATGGATTTCATCTCTCCAATACGGGCGTCGGGTTCGCCATTCGCTCCCCGCAGGCCAAGGCGGCCATATTCGGCATGCGGATCATCACGTCGCCCATCGCTAAGAACCCATGGGGGTTCCCGCTTGCTGCCAGGAACCCAACAGAGTTCCTGTTTGTGCGGACCGGGCGCGACGAAATAAGCCCGACATGCTCGACCGCAACACCTTGTTTGTCAGAGATGAGCGCGAAGCAAGGTTTCCCTTACTTTGCACCCTGATCTCCACGAAGAATCTCTTCGTCAACGCTGACCTTTCGGTCGGCCAGGTCTTCCCCTCCTGTCCCAAGCAGATGGTGGAACTGGGCGTCAATGTTCGATTTGCGCGAACAATGAGAGGCTCACGTGGCCACCATTTCTTCACGCCACACTGCTCACATGGAGCCGTGTGGCGAGTGGCCATTGTCCACGATGGGAACTAAGTCGGGTAGAGCAATTAGTCCCCACTCTCCAGATATCCCGCGGCTCCGAATGTCAACCGCTTGAGGAAGTTCGCTGTCCTCTCGATAGCCCCGGCGGCGTCCTCGTGGCAGTCGGTGTGGTGAATGCAACGGTCGACTATGCCGACATGGCGATCATCACCGGACCGCCGGAGAGGCGCAGGACGAATTGGCTGCCGTCTCCCGGTTAGTGGGTGCGACCTCTTGACACCTGTTCTAGTCGGAGTAGACCTAAAAGGGATGACTATCAAGGGCAACGTGATGCTGTGCGATGCGTGCGGGCGGCAAGTCAGCATGCCGATGGAACGCGGCGTCGGGCACAAGCAATCCCTCAACGAACGGGTACGGACTTATGCCCAAGAACATGGCTGGAAGCACACGGAACAAGGGGACCTTTGCCCCGAGGAGTTCAGGGCTGGGCAGCCCACCTGACCCCATCCAGCCCTTCGGCGTGCCCCTCGCACGCCCATACCCGGTGAACCCGGCCTTTGCCGTCTGTCCACCGTCCCCGCCACCGAGCTGCCTCCCGGCAGTGGGTGGATTGCAGCTGCGTCGAGTAGATGTGACGAAAGCAGCGGCGCTCCTGGACAAAGAAGCCGGGGGAGAGGTCGCCGGGCTGGGGAGTCGCCATGCGCGAACGGTAGCGGACCGGTGTACGGGCACGATACGGTCACAGAAAACCGACCGTGACAGGAGGAACTCCGATGGCCCAACGCAGCGTGAATATCGACACCCCGGACGGGACTTGCCCGGCGGCGCTGAGCATCCCCGACGGTGAGGGGCCCTGGCCGGCGATCATCATGTTCGCTGATGCAGGGGGAATGCGCGACACCATTCGCCAGATGGGCGATCGGCTGGCTGGGCTGGGCTACGTCGTGCTGGTGCCCGACTTCTACTACCGCAACGGCCCCTACGAAGAGATCGACATGCGAACGGCGTTCCAGAACAAGGAGACCGCCGAGCGGATCATGGGCATGATGGGCGGCTACACCGCCGACCTGGCGGTCCGAGACGCCAAAGCTTTCGTTGACTATCTCGCCGCGGTGCCTGAGAAGAAGCTCGGCGGCGTCGGCACCACCGGCTACTGCATGGGCGGTCGACTGTCGCTCATCACCGCGGCGAATCTGGGCGAGTCGATTGCCGCATCGGCTTCGTTCCACGGAGGGAACATCGCCAAAGAGGACGACCCTGACAGCCCCCACCATAAGGCGGCAGCTATCAGGGCTTCCGTCTACGTGGCTGGAGCTATCGAGGACCAGTCGTTCCCCGATGAGCAGAAGGACCTCCTCGAGAAGGCCCTGACCGAAGCCGGCGTCGCCCACACGATCGAGACATATCCGGCCCACCACGGTTTCGCCGTCGCCGACAACCCGAGCTATGACGAAGCCGCCGCTGAACGCCACTGGAAGGCCATGGAAGAGCATTTCGGCTCGGTCCTCCGCCCCTGAAGGCTCCGTGCCTTCCGGCTGCCACGGAGGCGGCTCGCGATACCAGAATCAATGAGGGACTGCCGCTTGAACGAAAGGCCCAGCGGACGGAAAATGGACGACCGGAGCGACATCGCGCGGGCGTATGGCCGGCCCGTGCAAAAATCACTAGCGCGTAATCACTATCGAACAGGCCGAGGAAGCAGCGTGATCGTCACAGGCCACCACGCGATGACGTCCCGTCGGAGAATGCCCTCCGCACAGGAATCCCCCGATCACACTCTTCTAGGGACGAGTGATGAGTGAGGGCACGTCCCCGCGGCGAAACGAGCTCGCCGAAGCCGAGGCCCTGTATGAAGAGCGGTGCTCCGAGGCCAACTCGGTGCTGTACTCGTCGGTGAAGACGGCTCAGACCTCAGACGAACTCGAAGCCGCCTACGCCACACACACCGCCGCTCGAGATGCCGCACTCAAGGTATTGACCGACACCCGTCGGCGAATCCTCGGCCATTAGGACACCCGGGACAGAGTGCGAAGCCCTGTCGAAAGGGCTGTACGGCCCACCGTTGCACGGCCAGAGCTATCCGCCGGGTGTACGGTCGGCGCCATGGCCAACAACACCCGATGGGAACGGTTCAAACTTTGGCTGGCCCGCCGCATCTCCAACAGAAAATAGTCGTCGTTAATTCCGCTTCTTTTTGTTCTTCCGCTTCTCTTTGCTCAGCTTCTTCACGATCTTCGTGAGGTCCCGCACCTGTTTGGTGAGGTCTGACAGCTGGGCCGGGATGTCCCCGATTTCGGGGGTGGGAACAGGGTCCGGAGCCACGACGAGTTGCGGTCGGGCGGGCATCTCGAGGCGGTCGTTCAGAACGTCCACCGCGTCGGCAAGTACCTCGATGCAGTCCACGAGCGCCACGACAGCCTGCTCGAGCACGTCCATCGGGCCGGTATGTGCCCCCGTCTTGGCCACGACGTCGACCAGGAGTAGGTGCATCTTCTGCCGGGTATTCACCACACATACGCTACTCAATGGCGCAGGGATCCGGGCGTCCCTACCCGCTATGGGCGTTCGCGACGGCCACGGTGGCGGTGATGTCGCGGTGATCACTTCCCGGACCGGGATGTGTCTGTATTTCGGTGACCGTCACGGGACCGCCGGTGAGGACATGGTCGATGCGGATGATCGGCGGCAGGATCGGTAGGTCCTGGGACCAGGTGAAGCCGAACGGGTCGCCCCGCGCTGCTGCCGCGTCAGTCAGCCCGGTCGACAGGATGGCGCGGAATCCCCGGCTCCCCCAGCTGGCATTGAAGTCACCCACCATGAGGAGCGGCCGTGGATGGAGCGACGTGAGCTGCGCGTCGATCCCGTCGAGCTCCTGGTTCCAGGGGCCCACGCCCGGGTCCGTCGGTGCGGTCGTGTGCACCACCCAGAGATTGATCGTCCGATTGGGCAAGACGAGCGTGGAACGGATGAGGTATTGCAGTCCCTCGTACGAGGAGACCTTCACGTGCTGCAGCGGGTAGTGGCTGGCGATGATGAAGCCGCGCGAGCCGCAGCAGGTGACCTGGTACTGGTAGGGGAGCGTGGCCAGCACGCCCGCCGCCTTCAGTTGTGTGTAGTCGTCCGGCACCGTCTCTTCCATCGTGAGGACTTCGGGTCGGTACGATCTCAGTTGGGTGATGTAGCCGGACATCGACTGGTTCCACTGGGCCACGTTGGCGTCGAACAGACGGATGGTCGGCTCAGATCGCACGGCGGCCGGGACGGGAGACGACGCCAGAATTTCGGGTGCGACATACACCACTTGGGCTGCGCAGATCAGCGCGGCCGCGCCGGCCAGCCACCACCGCCTCCCGAGCAGGCTGCCCAACAGCACCAACCACGCCGGAAGGTACAGGACCTCTACGGCCGCGTTCACCTCCGCGAAGAAGGGCCACTTGTCCCATGCGATGATCCGCACGAACACGATCAACCCCAAGCCCGCGACGATCAGCCACCCCAAGGTTGTGGCCAAGCGGCCTATGGTTGATCGCCCTCGAAAGCTCGGTAGATGCGGGATGAGATTTGCCTCGCGAGTAGGGCTCGAGTGGGTGCGGACGACGCTCGGGGCGATCGTAGCGTGCCAATCTGCCGAAATGGGGCGCAGGGCCCGACGTCAGGTCGGTGTCGCCGCATTCGGCGGACGGGTGGTGACGGAGCATGCCCTTGCTGACCATGGAGCCCCCTCACGTCAGCGCTCTTGACCGAACCGGAGATCAGGCCGAATCCGGAAATCCGATCACTACGGCAGGGGCGGCAGCACCGAGGAGACGACGGTGGCGGTTCAGGTCGTCGTCGTCGTCGGCGGCACGGTGGTCGTCGTCGTCGTCGTCGGCGGCACGGTGGTCGTGGTCGTCGTCGTCGGCGGGACCGTGGTGGTCGTAGTCGTCGGCGGGACCGTGGTCGTGGTGGTCGTCGGCGGCGGCTTGGGCTTCGTGGTCGTCGTCGTGGGCGGGCTGGTCGTAGTGGTCGTCGGCGGCGGGCTGGTCGTCGTCGTAGTGGTGGGGAACGGCAGCGGGTCCGGGAACAGCTGGATGGGGGTTCCCGACGTGGTCGTCGTCGTCGAAGAGTTGTCGGAGGTCTTGGTGGAAATGACGGCCGGTTGCGTGGTCACCTTGCCGGGCTTCGTCGTCGATGAAGTGGTCGAGTGCGAGGAGGTCGTCTTCGCCGTGGTCTTGGGCCCAAAGATCACGATCTTCGGGCCCGTGGTGGTCGTGCCTGCCGCAGGCACCCCCGTCGTCGTCGGTGTGCCCTGACCCGAGCCTGCAGGGTTTGTCGTCGGCGGTTGCGTGGCGACGGTCGTCGTCGGCGCCGCGGCACCGAGGGTCGGGTGGTTATCGGAGTGGACGGCGCCACTCCGATAGAGGCCGACAACCAGCCCGGTGGTGACGACCACGCCCGCCACCGCGAGGATCTCCCACTTGTTCCACTTGTCACCTCCCTGCTCATTCGGCATATGGCGCCGCCACTCCCTCTTTGTCCTGCATCGAATTTCGCCGTTTCAAGCAATGACCAGATGCCCAAATGGCCTCCCTTATCACGGCCTGAGTACTCTACCCGGCCGCAGGAGGGGGTGGACTTGTGGGGAGAATTCCCTGGTCGGCTTGCCGGGGTCCATTTCTCGTGTCCGTCCGAGGAATGACGGGTTTTCGATTGAGAGATGCGTCGAGTGGGTACTTTCGTTCCGCCCGGGATGCGGCTCCCGGGCGCGCGGACCGGGACCATGTTCTCCCCGGTCTCCGCGCGTCTCCGGCCGGCAACCGCTCGATTCGGCGCGTCGCTGGGCGCGTGCTCGCGCCAGACGCACCTTCTCGGGAGGAGACAGGCCATCGAAGACGATGCCGATCGCTGTGTGTCCTCGAAGCCTTGCGGGTGAAGTCGAGCGAGTCCACCTGTAGTGTCAAATCGCCATGGTCCCGGAGCCGACGCCTACCGACCCGACCGCCCCGGTCGGCCAGTTCTTGGAGGAGTCGCCACTACAAATTCTCGTGAGCCATCTGAAGGGAGACGTGTACGTCGCCCTGGCGGGGGAGTTGGATGGCGCCACCGCTCCTTTCCTGGTGCGCACACTCGTCGAGGTGAACCAGACGCTGGAGGGGGATCTCGTCCTCGACATCAAACAGCTCTCGTTCATTGACTCGACCGGACTGTCCGTCTTCGTGTCGCAACAAAAGAAGGCGGCTGCAAAAGGGCAGAAACTGGTGATCTACGCACCCTCGCCGATGGCGCGCCGCCTGTTCGAGATCACCGGACTCGAAGAGGTGCTGACCATCGAGCCCCTCGACGAATCAGAAGGGTAAGGCCGCGCGTCGGCGCCACGGGGGAGGAATTGGCTCGGTCGCGGTTTCAGACCCGAGACCATGCGTGGCGCGGACCGCATCGCCCACATGGCTGGACCGACGTCGTCGAGCAGGGTGCTCCGTCAGACGCTTCCAAAGCGATAGTCCCAGCTCAAGGCATAGATCGGTCTCGCCAGCCCGGGGTTGGTGCGATGGCGGACACGCCCCGGAGCACCTTTCCGGCGAACTCCGTGGGGTCGCAAACCGAAGTTACATCCATGTAGGCAGCCTGCTGAGGGGTGGTGGAGCGCACCTGACCTGGGTAAAGCTATGGGGATGGCACGTACGATTTGGAAGGGCTCGCTCAGCTTCGGACTGGTCAATGTCCCGATCGGGGTCTACCCGGCGACCCAGGACAAGAGCATCCACTTCAACCAGTTCGAGCGCGGGACATCGGACCGGATCCGCTACAAGAAGGTGAACGAGCGCACCGGGAACGAGGTCGAATCGGCCAACATCGTCAAGGGGGTCGATCTGGGCGGTGGAGAGTACGTGATCCTCGACGAGGACGAACTGGCCGCCGCTGAACCGGAACGCTCGCGCTACATAGAGATCACCGATTTCGTCTCCCTGAACGAGATAGACCCGGTCTACTTCAACACCACGTACTACCTGGCACCTGAGGGTGAAACCGCGGGCAAGGCGTATTCCCTCCTTCGGCAGGCCATGCAGGATTCGGGCAAGGTCGCCATCGCCACCTTCGTCATGAGGAACAAGGAGTACCTGGTGGCGATTCGGCCGGAGGCGGACGTCCTCGCCCTCGAGACCATGTTCTTCGCCGACGAGGTTCGCTCGCCGCTCAACGAGCTCCCGAACCTGGCCAACGCGGATGAGCCGAGCGAGCGTGAGGTCAAGATGGCCGAACTGCTCATCGAGTCGATGGAGGGCGAGTGGGATCCCAGCCGCTACCACGACACGCATCGCCAGAAGGTCGAGGCACTCATAGAGGAGAAGCGCCAGGGACGGACGATTGTCGCCACGGCGGCCGCTCCCGCCAGCAGCAAGGTGGTCGACCTGATGGCGGCATTGAGCGCCAGCATCAAGGCCCAATCGGGCACGGCCAAGCCGGCGGCTCGCAAGAGTGCGACCGGGGCCAAGGCACCCGCCAAGCCGGCGGCGAAGGTCAGCCCCTCGAAGAAGGCGGCCAAGGCGCCGGTGGCCAAGGCGCCGCGCCGCAAAGCCTCGTAGTCACGTCCACTCCATCCACTCGGCGGAGCAGTGCGCCCCGTCGTGCCCCGGTTGCAGGTAGCAATGGACCTCACCCAGGAGTTGCGTGATCTTGATCCACGGACATTGCGGGATGCGCTCTCCCCACAGGGGCGTGGACCAGTCGGTCACCGGGTCGCTTGTCACAGCCGTACCGCCCCACATGGACCCGTTGCGTCATGTTCGAAGGAGCGGACGTCGAGGTCTCGATCTGAGCCGCTGGATATCGCGCGGATAACCTCGGACCCGGGCACGGCAGCTACTTGAAGGTGGTCCTGATAGTGGACAGAATGCGGGACCGCAGCGCCAGCATCTCCCGATGGTCCGAGGCGTGCGCGCTCACCAAGAAGATCAGGCGGTCCGAGCCGACTCTCCAATTCACGGGCGTGTTGAGCGACTGGCGCAGGGTGACCTCATCCACGCCGGGCATTTCCCGGACGAGTTCCAAGCCGGAGATGTCGACGAATTCGTTGGCCCACATGGGAGGTTGGCCGTGGACTCGGAACGTGATGTGATCGGTGGGCAGGAGTCCCCGTTGGGCGAAGGGGCGACCGAGAGCAACGTCCACCGCCAGGCGGGGCAGCGACACTCCGGTGCTCCCTTCGATGAAGCTGGGGATGTTGCCACCGATGCGACCGTTGACCTCGACGACTCGGGCACCCTGCGGCGACAACTTGAGCTCGGTGTGCGAGCACCCGGTCGTCATGCCGAGGGCGCGCAACGCGCGTGTCGTCACGTCGAGGAGGTCGTCCACCTCGTCGGCCGGGAGGTCGACGGGAAGGAATCCGCCGGTTCCCCGGAACGGTGGTTCGAGGGTGAATTTCCCGCAGATGGCCAAGTGGCTGATGACGCCGTGACTGACCACACTCTCCACGGAGACGAAATCCGCCACGTCCGAATCGATCTCCCGCGAGGTCCCCGGAATGAACTCTTCGACGATGAAGGCCGCCTGACCGATTCCGTTGTCGGGGTCCGCCACCACTGCGTGCAACTCGCCCGCATTCGCCACCAGATACGTGAAGGAGCTGGCCGATCCTCGCGACGGTTTGACCACTACCGGGAACGTGGCTTCGGAGGCGATCCGGTCAATGACGGTCCGATTGGCGCCCGGCGGCAGCATCCACCAGGCCGGCACCGGCAATCCCCCCTGTCGCAGCGCCGCCCGCTGCTTCTCCTTGTCGGTCAACCGCTCGACCACCTCCGGCACGTCGAACTCGAGAGCGAGCTCCTGAGCCAACCGCGAGGCGGTCATCATCTGCCCGTCAGTGAAGGCCATGATCCCTTCCGGCCGGTGCGGCCTGATGGCGTCGGCCACCTCCCGAATCGACAGATTGGAGACGTCGACGACCGGTCCGAACCGCCGCAGCAGCCGCTCGGGGGAAGGCAGATCCATCTCCGGGTCCGCCGAGTCCACCACCCACACCGGGACGCAGACGCTTGCGATGGCGCGCTGGACCTCGAAGGTGCGGCCAAATGCCACGGCGATCCGGGGGCGCGGATCCCCCGCCCATGATCGATCGCTCACCGCCGCGTCATGGCGCGGGGTGCCCAGCGCATCCGGATGGCGGCACCAGGCGACATCCCCGGGAGTTTATCCTCCGGCCCCGTAGCTGAGAGTGGGATGGGAGAATCGGCGGGCCACAGGCACGAAATCCCTGGTTTCACTGGGATTCGGGTGGGAAGACCGGGGGAGCGCTCGGAAAAGAGCAGCTTGTGACCGCCCCCGAAATTCCAGGCAGAAATCGGGTGCCCCACTGGGCAACAGTGCTCCACTGTGCAATGGTGTGGGACCTCAGAATCCGGAAGGATTGGTGAAAGGAAACTATGAAGTCTCGTACAAAGGTTGGCGCTCTCGCCGCAGTCGTCCTCATGGCGCCGGCTCTCGGATTTATGGCTGCGTCGCCGGCCGGCGCGGCCGCGGCGACGCCGGCGGTCACCGCCGTCACCCCGGCTTCCGGAGCCTCGGTCACGTCGAGCACGGCCTCGGCCACGACTCCTGGTGGGACCACCGTGACGATCACCGGATCCAACTTCTCCGGGGCGACCGCGGTCCACTTCGGAAGTGCGGCGGCGACGGGTGTGACCGTTGTTTCCGCCACGACGATCACGGCGACCTCGCCGACCATCACCAACTCGATCGGTAACACGGTTGACGTGACGGTGACCACCCCGGGGGGCACATCGGCCACCAGTGTGAACGACGAGTACACCTACCCGTACAACTACACGACCGCCGGCGCAGTACATGAGGCTTCGATCTCCCTCTCCGCCTCTTCGCCGAGCGCCCTGGTGAACGGCGCGGTCACCTTGACGGCGACCGCGCCGACAGACGTGGGGCCCTCGCTCGATTTCGGACTTTCCATCGTCGACGTCACCAACGCGGCTGTTCCCGTCGCAGTAGCGCATGTGCCTAGTGGGACGACGGTCTCTGCCTCGGTGAACGAGGCCGCGGCGCAGACACGCCGCTACGTAGCCGCCTTTGACGCCTGTACCGTCTACCCGTCTCCCTGCCCGCCCGGTGCGCTGGAAACCCCGATTGCCAACGACGGGGGAGTGTCGGCACCCGCCACGGTGACGTGGTCCACACCGGTGACGCCGCCCGCCACCGGTGGCTACCGCCTGGTGGCCTCCGACGGTGGCATCTTCAGCTTCAACGCCCCGTACTACGGCTCGACCGGGGCCATGCAGCTGAACGCCCCGATCGTGGGGATGGCGGCCGACCCGACCACCGGCGGCTACTGGCTGGTGGCCTCCGATGGCGGCATCTTCAGCTTCAACGCCCCCTACTACGGCTCGACCGGGGCCATGCACCTGAACGCCCCCATCGTCGGGATGGCCGAAGATCCGAAGACCGGCGGCTACTGGCTGGTGGCCTCCGACGGCGGCATCTTCAGCCTTCAACGCCCCCTTCCAGGGGTCGACGGGGGCCATGCATCTCAACAAGCCCATCGTGGGGATGGCGGCCGACCCGACCACCGGCGGCTACTGGCTGGTGGCCTCCGACGGCGGCATCTTCAGCCTTCAACGCCCCCTTCCAGGGGTCGACGGGGGCCATGACCCTGAACAAGCCCATCGTGGGGATGGCGGCCGACCCGACCACCGGCGGCTACTGGCTGGTGGCCTCCGACGGGGGCATCTTCAGCTTCAACGCCCCCTTCCAGGGGTCGACGGGGGCCATGACCCTGAACAAGCCCATCGTGGGGATGGCGGCCGACCCGACCACCGGCGGCTACTGGCTGGTGGCCTCCGACGGCGGCATCTTCAGCTTCAACGCCCCCTTCGAGGGTTCCACGGGCGCCATGACCCTCAACAAGCCCATCGTGGGGATGACGAACGACCCGGTGGTCGCCGGCTGAGGCCCCCTACGACCACTCCATCCAGTCCGCCGAGCAGTGATTCCCGTCATGCACCGGGAGGAGGTAGCAGGACACCTCGCCGAGCAGCTGGGTGATCTTGATCCATAGGCAACGGTGGGCGTCCATGACGAATTCGTCCAAGGTGACCACCAGGTCATCGGCAGCGTCAAGACTCATGGATCACCTCTGCTCGTGTGGGAGGAGCGCAGATTAGCGGTGGAACCGGGCCGCGTTCAACCAGTTCGGCCCGGCCTTCCTACGGTGTGATCCCCACGACCTCGCGGAGAAAGTCGATGACCCGGTCGGCGGCCTCCTCGGGGGTGTGGAGCCTGGTGTCGATGTGGATCTCCGGGTTCTCGGGCACCTCGTAGGGCGAATCGATGCCGGTGAAATTGGTCAACTCGCCCCGCCTCGCCTTGCTGTAGAGACCCTTGCGGTCCCGGGCCTCCGCTACCGCCACGGTGGTGTCGACGTGCACTTCCACGAACCCACCCTCCCCGATCATGTCCCGCGCCATCTGCCGCTCCGCCTGGAAGGGGGAGATGAAGGAGACGAGCACGACGAGCCCGGCATCGACCATGAGGTTGGCGACTTCAGCGACGCGCCGGATGTTCTCGACGCGATCCGCATCGGTAAAGCCGAGGTCCTTGTTCAAGCCATGCCGGACGTTGTCCCCGTCGAGGAGGTAGGTGTGGCGCCCCTGCTCGTGGAGCTTGCGCTCGACGATGTTGGCGATGGTCGACTTGCCTGCTCCCGAAATTCCGGTGAACCAGACAGCGCAGGGACGCTGCCCTTTGAGTGATGCATGGGCGGCGCGGTTGATCTCAATGGCCTGCCAGTGCAGGTTGTCCGCCCGGCGTAGTGCGAAATTCAGCAGACCAGCGGCCACGGTGCCGTTGGTGAGCCGGTCGATCAGGATGAACCCGCCCATGTCACGGTTCTCTTCATAGGGATCGAAGGGCACCGGCGCATCGAGATTGATGTTGCACACGCCGATCTCGTTGAGCGCGAGCGTCTTGGCCGCGCGGTGCTCGAGCGTGTTGACATCGACCTTGTATTTGGGCTGCGCCGGTGTGACGCCGACCGTGCGGGCGCCGATCTTCAGCAAATACGACCGCCCGGGCAGCATCTCCTGTTCACTCATCCAGATGAGGGTGGCTTCGAACTGGTCCGCCACCGGGGGTGCGGCGGTTGCGAGGGCGAGCACGTCGCCGCGGCTGACGTCCACTTCGTCGGCCAGGGTGACCGTGATCGACTGGCCGACCTCGGCCTCGCCGAGGTCGCCGTCCAGGGTGACCAGCCGGGCCACCGTGCTCTCCCGGCCCGAGGGGAGCACACGCACCCGGTCGCCGGGTCGCACGGTGCCCCCGACGACCAGGCCGGAGAAGCCTCGGAAATCGTGATCCGGCCGGTTCACCCACTGCACCGGCATCCGGAACGGGCCGTCCCTCGGCGCTCGCTCGATCTCGACGGTTTCCAGGTGCGACAGAAGCGTGGGCCCGCCGTACCAGGGGGTGTGCTCGCTGCGCGAGGTGACGTTGTCCCCCCGGAGAGCAGAGAGCGGGATGCACACGACGTTGTCGATACCGAGCTCGGAAGCGAATGCCCTGAAGTCCGCCGCCACGCGGTCGAAGACCTCCTGGGCGTACCCGACGAGGTCGAGCTTGTTGACCACGAGTACCACGTGACGTATGCCCAGGAGCGAGACCAAGAAGGTGTGCCGCCGGGTCTGCGTCACCACGCCGGCGCGGGCGTCGACGAGGATGAGGGCCAGCTCGGCCGTGGAGGCGCCGGTGACCATGTTGCGCGTGTACTGCTCATGGCCCGGCGTGTCCGCCACAATGAACTTGCGACGTTCCGTCGAGAAGAAGCGGTAGGCCACATCGATGGTGATCCCTTGCTCACGCTCCGCCGCCAGACCGTCGACCAGCAGTGCGAAGTCGAGGTCGCCCCCCTGGGTGCCGACCTTCTTCGAGTCCGCCTGCAGAGCCGCCAGGTGATCCTCGAAGACCAGTTGCGAGTCGTAGAGCAGCCTGCCGATGAGCGTGCTCTTCCCGTCGTCCACACTCCCGCAGGTGATGAAACGGAGCATTGTCTTGGTGTCGTGGCGCTGCAGGTAGGCATCGATGTCGGAGACCAGGAGGTCGTTCGCCGCGTGCGACATCAGAAGTACCCCTCCGCCTTCTTGTCCTCCATGGAGGAGTTGGAGTCACTATCGATGACGCGGCCCACGCGTTCGGAGCTGGTGGTGAGCAACATCTCCTGGATGATGCCGGACAGCGTGTCGGCCTTGCTCTCGATGGCCCCGGTGAGCGGATAACAGCCGAGTGTCCGGAAGCGCACCATCCTCTCGACCGGCGCCTGGCCCGGCTCGAGCGGCATGCGGTCGTCGTCCACCATGATCAGGTTGCCCTCGCGCTCGATCACCGGGCGCTTCGCCGCGAAATACAGCGGCACGATGGGGATGTTCTCCAGCCGGATGTACTGCCAGATGTCGAGCTCGGTCCAGTTCGACAGCGGGAACACCCGGATGCTCTCTCCCGGGCTCCGCCGCACGTTGAAGAGCCGCCACAGCTCCGGTCGTTGCTGCTTGGGATCCCACCGGTGCTGGGCCGAGCGAACCGAGAACACCCGCTCTTTGGCCCGGGATTTCTCCTCGTCGCGCCGCGCCCCTCCGAAGGCCACGTCGAAGCCGTACTCGTCCAGGGCCTTCTTGAGGCCCTCCGTCTTCCACATGTGGGTATGGACGGCCGAGCCGTGGGTGAACGGGTTGATCCCCTGCGCCAGGCATACGGGGTTCTGGTACACGACGAGCTCCACGCCCTGGTCTCTGGCGACGGTGTCCCGGAACTCGTACATCTCCCTGAACTTCCACGTCGTGTCGACGTGGAGCAGGGGGAACGGCGGCTTCGACGGATAGAAGGCCTTCAGGGCGAGGTGCAGCATGACCGAGCTGTCCTTGCCCATGGAGTACAGCATCACCGGGTGGTCGCTCTCGGCCACCGCCACCCGCAGAATGTGGATGCTCTCCGCCTCCAACGACTGCAGATGCGTCAGGCTCATATCCGACTTTAACGCTCCGACTGACGGCCGTTGGGGCTCCCCGGCGGTTCCGCCGCTGGTCAGGTGCCGAGAACGCCCGGCTGCGGCAGGAGATCGTCCGGGCTGGCCGCCTGGCGGGCCGGCCACGTCACGTCCCGTCGTCTGCCGTAGGCAGAACCAGGTGCAGATCAACAGGGTGCCGGCCTGGGTGGCCAGGAAGACGGTGGCGAAGACGTCGGCGCTCGGCCGCGTCGCCCACACCGCGACCAGCCCCAGAATGCCCGGCAGCAGCGGGGGCCAGAGGCGGGCGAGGCCGATCGCCACCCCGCCGTTGATGATGATGCCGGTGGCACCCCCGATCGACATGGCCACCCCGAGGGTGATCAGGAGGAAGGGCGTCGCCGGGTGCTGGCCGAGGATGTGCCCGATGGTCGTGCGCAGTGGGACCAGGACCGCCGTGACCAACACGTCCGAGGAACAGCGTGGCCAGGGCGGCGGCGATGACGGTTTTCCTCTGGGCCCGGACCCTGACATAGGGGAAGATGAAGGTGCTGGCGGCGGCGAGGACCAGATAGACGCCCTTGGAGGGCACCGCGGCCAGGTCGTAGTGGGTGGCGGCCTCCTTGGAAAGACCGCTCGGGGCGAGAAGGATGTCGAGCTGGACGAAGAGGCCCAGGAGGGCCAGGGCGATCCAGGTGTGGAACATGGTCGTCATCGGGCGCTGTCTCACCTCGGACGACGGGAGAACGGCCCGGGACAGTGAGCCACGCCACCGCCGTTGCCGCCGTGAGCCCGGCCGAAAGCCCGATCAAGCCCCAGAGCAGGCCGGCCGACGCGCACAGGACGACCCGCGCCGCCGACTCGAGGAAGAGGTTCCCCCCCAGGGCCGAGAAACGCCGGGAGGCAATGAGGGGACCCCGGCGGATGGCCAGGTGGATCGCCACGATCACCTGGGCCGCGACGAATCCCACGGCCAGGACCGGGAGATGGAGCATGAAGGCGACCAGGGGCGACAGGATGATCCCCGCCAGAACCAGGCCACCCAGCTGCAAGGCGGTCATCCGGGGCGGCTCGGCTCCATCGATGGCGAGCGCGGCCGAGCGGAGCGGGACACCCGAGGGGATCAACGAGGCGACGAAGAAGAGTGCGAAGAGCGTGGAGAGCCCGGAGAACCCCTCATGGTGGTGGCGAGAGAACAGGGCGAGGAGGAGCACCGTCGAGACGCCTATGGCGCTGGTCCCGGCCCAGAGCAGCAAACCCCCGGTCGCGGCGGACCGGGGCGGCCTCGCGGCGTGTCGGGCGCCCCGACCCAGGTCAAGGACGAATTTCATGACCGATTGTCTTGGTTGCAGAAGATCGGAGATCGCCATTTTCTCTCTTTCTGGGGAACCGACGGGCCCCGATTCTCAGCTCGGCACCCTGCCTTTCGCCGCGGGGGGACGATCTTTTGACCTGCTCGGCGACCCACAACCGCAGTGTAGGTCGCCCATTGGTTGCGGCCGGAGGCCCAGGTGTTAGCCTGCCGCAAATCGGGTAGTGGGGGATGGGTAGGCAGGCTGGACGCGATGGGTAGGCGGGAGAGTACGCATTGGTAGTGGAGAATGCCACGGAGGGGAACACCGATCCGGACCGGGATAGGGCACTGGCCCTGAGCATCGTCATCCCGGCGTTCAACGAGGCCCCACGGCTGCCGGAGAGGGCGGCGCGCCTCGCCGACGCCGTGGCTATCGGGGTGATCGACCCCTGGACCACGGAACTGATCGTGGTGGACGACGGCAGCACGGACGAAACGGCTCGTCTGGCCCAGGAGCTTCTGGCTCCCGCGTTCCCCCGCTTGCGCATCCTCCGGCTGGACGAGAACTCCGGCAAGGGAGCCGCCATCCGCGTGGGCACCGCCGCCGCCTCCGCACCGGTGGTCGCCTTCATGGATGCCGACATGTCAGTGGACCCGGTCCAGCTCCCCCAGCTGCTGGAGGCCATCAAGAGTGCCGACGTCGCCATCGGCTCGAGATCCCTGCCGAATTCGAGCGTGGAGTTGGATAGTCCGCAACGAGTCGTCATGGGGCGCACCTTTAATGCACTGGTCAATGCGTTGACCAATGTCGACCTCAAGGACACCCAGTGCGGCTTCAAGGCGTTCCGGACGCCGATGGCACGGATTCTCTTCCATTTCATGGTTGTCGACCGCTTTGCCTTCGACGTCGAGGTGCTCTCCCTGGCCCGACGACTGGGCATGCGGATTGCTGAGGTGCCGGTGCACTGGCGGGAGGCCGGCAACAGCACCGTGAGGCCGGTGGCCGATTCGATCTCCATGGCCTTCGACGTGCTGCGGGTGCGTGGGCGGGAGAAGTGGCCTCACATCCCCGCATTGGTCGTCACCGCCGACCAGGAGGAACATGCACCGGCGCGGGAGCGGATCCTCGACGAGGCGTTCGGCGCCTTCCGAAAGACCGACCCCGTGCTTCCTTTGCCCGACAACCGCGCCCTGATCCTGTTGCCGCTGTGCAAGACGAATCAGGTGAGCGGCACCGCCAGCCGGCTCACCCACTCGTCCCATCGCCTCACTGTGCGCAAACGGCTGGTGTCGTGCACCGAATTGATGGAGATGATGCCGGTCGAATGGGGGAGTGGGGTCACGTTCAGCGGTGAGGTGCGCCAGGATGCCGGGACGGCCTGGGACGAGCGGCGCCGCTCGCACTACGCAACCGGGAGCGCGCGCCACGACCAACCGGTCGATCTTCGGTTGATGTCCTCCCTCGAAGTCTGAGCGATTGCGCGTCGTCGCCCTCAGCTGGCGGGACCTCGTGAATCCGTCGGCCGGGGGGGCGGAGGTCATGATCGACCGGTTGCTGCTCGGCCTGGACGCGAGGGGCCACTACGTGACGCTGGTCTGCGGGGGGCCCGTGACCCAGCACCGTTATGAGGTGGTGCAGGCGGGGGGCGAGTTCACGCAGTACCTGGCCGCTCCGGTCGTCTGTGCCTCCCGGTTCCGGCGGGCCGACGTGGTGATCGACGTCGAGAACGGGCTGCCCTACTTCTCTCCGCTCTGGCGGCGCTCGCCGTCCCTCTGCCTGGTGCACCACGTCCACACGGACCAGTGGGGAGACCGGTTCCCCGGCGCGGTCGCGGCGGCATGCCGGATGGCGGAGAGCCACCTCATGCCGGCGGTCTACCGAAATCGCATTTTTGTGGCGGTCTCGAACTCCACGGCCGATGACCTCTGCGCCATCGGGGTGCCCCGTTCCCACATCCGGACCATCGAATCGGGCGTCGATCCTGCCCCGGCCGCTCAGGCGGAGCGATCGGAAGAGCCGTTGTTCGTCTCCCTGAATCGCCTGGTTCCCCACAAAAGGGTCGACCTCCTGCTGAGGGCCTGGGAGCTGGCGGCAGGGCGAATTCCCGGCCGCCTGATCGTCCTCGGGGACGGGCCGGAGTTGGCGAATCTCCGGCACGAGGGCCGAGTCCATACCCCGTGTGGAGGTGACCGGCCGGGTATCCGACGAGGTGAAGAACCGCCTTTTGGCCCAGGCCTGGGCGGTCGTGAGCACGGCCCACCACGAGGGCTGGGGCATGTCGATCATGGAGGCGGCCGCAGCCGAGACGCCTGCCGTGGCCATCGACGCTCCCGGCATCCGCGATGCCATCGTCGACGGCGTCACGGGCATCCTCGTGCGCGCCGGCGAAGGTGAGATGGCCGCAGCCTTCGCCGACGCGCTGGTGGACCTGGCGTCGGACGCCGAATGCCGCAAACGACTCGGGGCCGCCGCTCGGGAACGGGCGATGGAGTTCAGTTGGGAACGGTCTATCGACCGTTGGGAGACGGTTCTCGAAGAGGTTGCCTCGTGAATCCCCCCGCGGAGCGAGGGGGAGTCGCCGAGTTCATTGAAGGCATACGACGATCAATCCGCCTGTTCCAGGGCTTTCGGACCCAATTCGACGATGAGGAGAAGTACTACCGCCTGCTCGCAGATGACACCGTCGCACTGGTGGAAGAGTGGGCTCCCGTGGCGGGACAGCAGATCGTCGATATCGGCGGTGGCCCTGGTTACTTCGCCCAGGCTTTCCGACGGGCTGGCGCGGCGAGCGTCTTCGTCGAGCCGTTCTGGGAATCGATGGGTGACTCCGGCCGGCAACTCGGTTACGGGGTCATCGGCGACGGGGTGAGGCTTCCCTTTGCCGAGGGTGCCTTCGATATCAGCCACTCCTCCAACGTGCTCGAACACGTCACGGACCCGGCCGCCTTCGTGGACGAGATGGTCCGGGTCGTCCGCCCTGGAGGGCTCGTGTTCCTGGCCTTCACCAACTGGTACTCGCCATTCGGTGGGCATGACACCTCCCCGTGGCACTACCTCGGCGGTGCGTGGGCCGCCAAACGGTTCGAACGGAAGCACGGTCATCCACCCAAGAACCACTTCGGAACGAGTCTTTTCGTACTGCACATTGGCCAGGTGCTCGCACTGGTCAAGGCGCGCACGGACGTCGAGATCTTGGACACCTACCCCCGCTACTACCCTCACTGGACCCGGCCGCTGGTCAAGGTGCCCGGCCTGAGAGAGGTCGCGACCTGGAACCTGGTTGTCGTGATGCGTCGACGAGAATTCCACGTCCCTGGATCGTCCGACGGCCACAATGACCAGGTGGTCCGCCAGCATTCGCCCACTTCGACAAGGGCCTGAGGGTGGGGTTCGCGGGTCCCCCAGACCCCGCCAGTCGAGCAGGGGTTGCAGCCCCACCCTGCGAACCGAATGCCTCGTCACCCAATGTTCCATTAAAGTCACGGGCCGCATGGGCGTAATGGGCGGACGCCCCCCGAGTCTCCAATGACGCTCCGGTCCGCATTCCGGAGACCCGTCGAGCGTGAGCCAGAGTTCGACGTGAACGAGGTGACGGAGTTCACCGCGGCCAACTCGGGGGCCGCGCTGGCGCACGGCGGGGCAAGTGACGCAGCCGTCGAAAACCGCATGGGCAGGTTGGGCATCCTCTTCGCGGCTGCCGGCGCGCTGGCCCTGGCATTCATTCAACAACCCGGTAACACCGTCGACGACACCAAGTTGCCGTTGGTGATGTCGCCGTTGTCCTTCATGGCCAACTCGCTGCATCTTTGGAACCCCGCCCTGTACAGCGGCAGCGTTCAGACTGCGACGTACGGCTACCTCCTGCCGATGGGTCCCTTCTTCGGCCTCGGGGAGGCCCTCCATGTCCCGGTGTGGATCACCGAGAGGGTGTGGTTGGCCCTTTTGCTCACGGTGTCGTTCTGGGGCGTCGTGCGCCTGGCCGAGGCCCTCGGCATCAGGGGGCGGGGCGCCAAGGTGGCGGGCGCGGTGGCCTACACGATCGCGCCCATCGTCGTCACCAATGCCGCCACCTCGGCCGCTCTCCTGGCCGTCGTCCTCTTGCCCTGGGTGCTGGTGCCCCTCGTCCGCGGTGCCGCCGGCGGGTCACCGCGCCGCGCTGCCGCGGCATCGGGGATAGCCATCGCGCTGATGGGAGGCGTGAACGCCACCGTCGTGCTGGTGACGCTCCCCGTCCCGGTCATCTGGCTGCTCACCCGTCAAAGCGGCCCTCGCCGACGTGCCCTGATGGGGTGGTGGATCGTCGCCGTGGGGTTGGCCTGCTTCTGGTGGGCCAGCGCCCTGTACCTCCAGGGCCACTTCGGGTACAACTACCTCCCCTACACCGAGACCTCGCCGACCACCACCTCTACGGCATCCCTGTTCGAGGCGGTGCGGGGCGCGTCCTTCTGGATCGGCTATTTCACGCTCGGAGGAAAATGGAGCCCAGGAACCTGGGCGCTCATCTCCACGGTCCCTGCCATCATCGGCACCGCGGTGGTGGCCGCTCTGGGCCTGGTCGGATTGGCGTGGCGGGGCATCCCCGAGCGGCGCTTCCTGGTGATTACCCTCTTCGTCGGCGTCCTGGCCATCGCCGGGGGCTACGACGGGTCGCTGGGCGCACCGGTCGCACACACCGTCCAGACTCTCTTGCAACACCCATTCGGCCTGCTTCGGAACATCAGTAAGTTCTCCCCCGATGTCGCGCTGCCGCTGGCGCTGGGACTGGCGTGGTTCGTCTCGACCATTCGATGGCGACTGCTGGCCGAGCGGGCCCGCGCCAAACTGCGCGTCCCGCGGGCGGTGGTGAACTGGGGTCTGCTCGTGGTGGTCACGGGCGCGTTGGTGGCGGCGTCCGCCCCCTTCTGGCAGTCCAAGCTGTACCCGGCCGGGGGCTTCAGCGCCATCCCGTCCTACTGGAGCTCGGCTGCTCGCTGGCTGGACGCGCATCAGACCCACGGCACGGCGCTGCTGGTGCCCGGGGCCGAGTTCGCCCGCTATACCTGGGGTATCCCGCTCGACGAGCCACTCTCCGTCGACCTTTCCAGCAACTGGAGTGTCCGCTCCATCGTGCCGTTCGGGTCGAACGGCAACGACCAGGTGCTCGATACGGTGGAGTCCTCCCTGGACCAGGGTGTCGTCGCCCCTGGCATGGCCGATTATCTGGCCCGAGCCGGATTCAATTACGTCGTCGAGCGCAATGACCTCAACTTGCCGCTCACTGGTGCACCACCACCGGCCCAGGTCCACCAGGTACTCTCCGAGACTCCGGGTCTGCAGCAGGTGGCGGCTTTCGGTCCGGTGATCTCGCCCACCCAGGCCAGCTGGAGCAGACCTGTCCGCCTACGACTCGCTCACCGCGAACCGAAATCTGCGCTCGGTCGTCATCTACCGGGTCGTCCCTGCGACCACGGTGGTGCGCACCTACCCGACCAGCGATCCGGTCGTGGTCAGCGGCTCTCCCGGTTCACTCCTGCCGCTCGTCGCCGCAGGCACGCTGGACAACCGGGCGGCCATCCTCGCCGGCGACCCTTATGGAGGATCGGCCGCTGCGAAGGCGGTCTCGGCAACCTGGGCAGACACAGACGGAAATCAACGCCGCGATCAAGCTTACGGGCTGATCCGCAACAATTTCTCGTACGTGCTGGGACCAAACCAGCGGTCATCCGTAGCGGAACCGGGAGTCCCGCAAAATCTCGCAGTCGTCCCCGGCGAGTCGCACCAGACCGTGGCTGACCCTCTCGGCGCCGCCAGCGTCTCCGCTTCGTCGTTCGGCTCCACCGCGCTGGCCCTCCAGCCGACACAGGGCCCTGCCGCCGCCTTTTCGACGCTCCCCGGCACCGAGTGGATAGCGAGCGACGCGGACAACTCGGTGGGCCAATGGGTACAGATCGATTTCCGACGCCCCACCAACCTCAGCGACGTCGTTGTGCTCCCCGTCGACTTCGGTCGGGAAGGACCGCAGCCGACCACCATCACCCTCACGACGTCCAAGGGGTCGGTGCGGCGGCACATCAAGCAGGGCTTCAATAAGGTGAAGGGTCCGAGCGGTTCCAGCCGGTGGCTGCGCATTACGTTGGCCCGCGTGCGACCTGGCCGTACGCCCGCGGCCCAGATCGCGCCTGGCGCGGGCCTGAAGGTCGGGATCGGGGGCATCACGTTTCAGCTCGCGCTCCGTTTGCCCTCCGATGAGACTTCGGCCTTCTCTCACCCTGGCTCCAAGACCGTCGAGTACTCGTTCAACGCTCCATTGGCCAACGGCAACCTGGACCTCAATACGCCGTCGGACGACGACCCCCAGATGATCCGGCGGTTCACGGTCCCGCGGACCACGACAGTGCGGATCACCGGCGCAGTGACGCCGATACCCGGGCCCGCCCTCGATCCCTTGCTCCCCAAAGTCGTTTCCGACGTCAGCGTCTCGGCGTCCTCGACCCTCAAGGACCTGCCGCGTTTCGGTCCCGACAACCTCCTCTCTGATTCCGGGCGGCCTTGGATTGCTGACCTCGGCGACAAGGCGCCCAGCCTCACCTTTACCTGGGCCCACGACCGTTCCGTGAGCTCGATCGTGTTGAAGACCACTTCGGAGGCGTCGACGGCGCGTCAGGTCGAGATCAGCGGCTCGTCCGGGCGAGCCGTCACGGTCAACGTGCCGAAGGGCGGAGGGGTCATCTCGTTTCCGCCCCTGTTCACGAACAAGTTGGTCATCACGTTCGTGAAGGTGAAGAGCAGATACAGCACATTCCCGGCCTACGACGAGCCATTCATTATTCCCGTCGGGGTGCAGAGTCTGACCATTCCGGCCCTCGGGACCGTCCCGGCCAGCGTCCCTCTCGAGTACGCCGATCTCGCTGCCGTGCGGCAAGGGCCCGGCCTTGAAACTCGATGGTTCGACGACCCTGCGGACCGCGGTGTCGGGGACGGTGGGGGAGGCGGACGCCTTGACGCCGATGACCCTCACGGTGTGCGGCGCGGTGCCGCTGGGCCGCGGCAACCACGTGCTGGAGGCCCCGGTGAGCGGCGCGTTCAAGGTTTCCAGCCTCATGGCCCAGCCCATTGCCCCCACGGCCACCCTGCCGCAACGGCCGGCGAAGATCGTCGGGCCTTGGACCGCCCAGCACCGGACGGTCCGGGTCGACGCCGGGGCATCGTCCTACCTCGTGGTGGCTCAGAACTTCAACGCCGGATGGAAGGCCACGTTGCGCGGTCAGCCACTGACGCCGGTCCGGGTCGACGGGTGGCAACAGGCGTGGATCGTTCCCGCCGGCGCGGGGGGCGACGTGCAAATGGACTACGCCTCGAACGCCGCCTATCACCTGGGACTGCTCCTCGGAGCCGTATTCCTCCTGTGCCTGGCGCTGCTGGCCCTCGTGAAGGGCAGAAAGCGTGCGCAACCGCCGGCAGTCGCGGAACGCCTTCTGCCTGCCCTCGCCGTGGCCGTTGTTGGTTTCGTGGCACTGGTCCTCCTGGTCGGACCACTGGCCCTCGTGCTCCTGCCGTTGCTGGTCGTGGCGCGAACATGGGGACGTAACGTCACGGCTGTCGTCGCCGGGGCAGCCTTTTTGTCCGCTGGAATTGCCGTGGCCCTTTCGCCGGGGGCTGAGCCGATGACGGGGTCAGGGGCATTCGGGCCGGTTCCCCAGGCCTGTTCGGCCATAGCCTTGGCTGCTGTTCTGGCCAGTCTGATTGTGGGCAAGGAGCGGGGGGACAGACTTGGAAGGTCAGGCGGGTGAGGAAGGAGCCCACGCCACGTGCGGTGGACCACCAGGATCCCGATGCTCCGCTTACTTCGATCGGCGTGGGCGACCATGGCGAGGCGGAAGGACGAGGCGGGGACAGCCGGCCGGGATGATACGTGTCGTGTGCTGCCCGTTCCTCCTCTCGCAGGGTCGGACTCTGTCATCGGCGGGGAATCTTGGCGCGAGGCCGCGGACAGTAGCGGCGTGGCCACAGTGAACGAACCGACCGCTGCCCCGCACAACTCGCGCCACGGCCGCAGGCGGTGCGGCGCTGTGGTTCGGGATGTTGGTGTTCGGCGGCTCAACGGTGGCGCTCCTTGCCGTGCTCTCGCGCCACCCCCACCGCACCACCTTCTCAGCCCTGGCCGCTCTCCTCAGCGCAGCATTCGTGGTCTCTCTCATACCTTCCGGTGTGTCACTTCGCAGCGCGGCGCTCGTCGCCGATGGGCGACCATTGCCCCGGATAAGCGTCGGGCAGGCGACGCTATTGGGCGCAGCCTCTCTCGCTCTCGCGCCCCTCTTAGCCTTTCTTCTCCACGTCCCGGTGGCGGCGATGGCATTCGTCTCCTTGCAGATGGTGATATTCATTCCCCTGGCGATCAAGCAGGGTGCCTATCTGGCGCTCCACCGCTACCGGGCGCTGGGCCTCAACTTCGTCCTCGAAGGGGGTGCCAGGTTCATCATTGGGGCCGTGGCCGGTCTGACCCTCGGAGTGACAGGTCTGGCCGCCGGGCTGTGTGTGGGTACCACGGTCGCTCTCCTTGCGCTGCCCTACCCCCAGTCGGACGTCTCGCTGCAGGATCGACCTCGAACATCGATAATCGACACCTCCCTCTCGCTGGCCCTACTCGGTCTCTATGTGCAACTCGACGTCCTGATCGCTCCGTCGGTCGTGGCTCGGGGCGATGTAACTGCGTATGACCTGGCCGCCGTGCCGTCCAAGGGCGTGTACCTGATGCTTCTTGCGGCGGGACCATTTGTCTTCCCCTTCGTGCGTCGCCTCGGGGGTGGTGGCAAGCGGTTCGTTGTCACAACTGCATCGGCGGCATTAGCGGTAGGCCTCGTCTTCGCGGGGGCTCTGGTTGCTGCTCGTCCCCTCATTGCGCTCATCCTTGGCCGGCCAGAGGCAGGGCTTGTCGAAATGTCCCTCCTCGGTGCCGCGATGGCCATTGCCGGTGTCACGGGCGTCGTCGTCAATTCGAGTGTCGCCCGAGGGGTGAATCGGCCGTGGCCTCCCCTTGTCCTGGGTATCGCCACTCTCCTCTTCTGCTGGCCATTTCGGCCCAACGCAATGGATTTCGCCATCGTGGTTCTCGTAAGCCAAGGCATTACATGCCTCCTCAGCGTCGCGATCTGCCTATGGGGCCGCCAGCACGAGCCGGCCGGCGAAGCCGGCCCGGAAGGCCTACGCGAGATCGAGGCTTTCGCTGAGGCGGGGGACCCACTGGCCCTGGCGCAGGCCATGTACGAGTTCCCCAAGGCTGAGCACGACGTGCCGGAGTCTCAGTCGTCTGAAGAGGCGACCCACCACACTGCACGCCTCCCTAAACGATTGAGACGCACGAGGTCCGTAGGGTAATCGTCCCATCGGCGCACGACCATGTCATCCGTTCGAAGGATGAACCTCTTCCGCGGCAGCGGCGGACGGCAGTGGGCGCTGCTTTCTCATGACCGAAATGTCGCGGGCGGGTTCGACCTTGCCGAAGAGTTCCCGCTGCGCCGATGCTTTCTCGGAGAAATACTCGTAGACACTGTTGCACTGGAGGCGCAGCGCGTCATTGCCGGGGTCGAGGAGTTCGCGGCGGTGGCGCTCATTGATCTCGCGTCGCGCCATCGTTGGTCGGGGAACTACATAATCCGGCTCGAGGCGGGGATGGACGAGTTGGTGTTGCCGGGCAATCTCTTCGAAAAGTCGAGCCACATTTTCAGGACTCTGGTCAAATGGTGGAAGGACCATTGAAAATCTGCGATTTATCCGTTCAATGATTGCCGGCATGTCCGAAATAATCTCTTCGAAATCGAGGATAAGGACTCTGTCCGCATAGGGAATGAGCTCTCGGTGATACAAGTAATACTCTCGAAACACATCGGCAGGTCGCCCGTGCTGTCCGAAAGTGAGATAGGACGAGAGAGCGGCAACGGGCTCTCGAACGACGAGAACAGTGGGCACACCCCGCTCAACTGCAAGCTTCAGCTGCGATGGATGGTGGACGTGGCTCGAGAGTAAGAGCTGGTTCTGTGCGACATCTTGCAGGCAAAACACCGTAAAGGTGTTCCCGGATCGAGGGAACCCCTCGATAACAAGCTCGGTATGATCGGTGATCTGCCGGCTTGTTCCCAGCGGCGTCAATCGGAGCAGTATGGGAAGGAACACGGGATCATGCCCCAAGGCATTCTTCCCAATCCTTAGCAATCGGCGTGCCTTATAGCGAGCCTCTAGCCAACCGTGGCCATCTCGCATATCTTCGCCCCGGTGCTTGTCCGCTCCCACCGAGGCGCATTGTATCCAAATTTGTCGGATCCGAGGGCTTGTGGGTACTTTTCTTTGGGACGGGGCCGAAGCCGGCAGGCGGAGGGCGGCAGGCTTGGGGCGGAGGGCGGGAGGCTGGAGGCTGGAGGCTGGAGGCTGGAGGCTCGTCAGACGGGGCGAAACACAAAGTTGTGAATGTAGCGACGCGCATAAAACACGAGACCAGCCGCGTAGCCGTGTTGCGCCACGCGGTTTGCCATCTCGTGGACCGCCTGGCGATCCAAGTCTTCGATCCGGTGCCATTGGCCCTTGTGCAGATACGAGCCCCGGTAGGAAAGGTCGGTGAGGAAGTCAACTATCGCGTCGAACTGCCCATCTCTGTGGGCGTGCTCTTCGATCTCGATGAGAATCGTCGGGCGCTGTACGGTGAGGAGCTTGGGGGCTCCTTTGAGGACTGCGAGCTCATGCCCTTCGACGTCGATCTTCACAAATCCGACGTCGCCGAGATCGAAATCATCCAGCCGACTGGTTGCGACCTCCTGTTGCCTCCAGTTGCCGTCCATTGTTGTCGTAGCCTCAAGTGACGCGCGACCTTCCGTACCCATGCCGCGCGACGGAATCCAGAGATTCGCGTCGCCGGAATGGTCACTAAGCGCGACTGGATGAAGGAACACATTCGAGGGCAGCGCTGGGGTGAGGGCTCTTCACGAGGTCGGGATTCGGCTCGAATGAGTCGACCCGGGGTACCCGTCGGGCCAGCCACCACGACCATGGCCCCCACCACACACCAGCATCCACAGCCCCTCGGTCCTTCGGGACGAGTTCGTCGAGTCTTCTCAACTCCGGCTCGAAGAAGCGATATTGCCACGCCACCGCCGGAACAAGGATTCGTGTCGGCGTCAAACTCATCACCTTGGAAGCAACGCCCACGTACGACTCTATCCCCTTCTACGCGATTCGGTGGTCCGGCGTTTCACCAACCGACGGAGTACCCCTTGATGCATGGTCCGCTGGAACGTAGCCAATCCTATGGCCGAGCGCAACTTATGCGGTTATGGCCAAATAACGATTGCATCACGGCCTCAGAAACCAAGAAGATGGTGACGCTACAGTGATCTGGCGATGGATTGGGAGAACTTCAAGTGGCGCGTGGCGTCGCTTCGAGTCGTCGGAAAAGGCTTGCGAAGCATCCATCGTGCCTACACGCAACGCCATTGGGTAGATTCGAGATACTATTGGGAGGAGAACTACGCCAGCGGTGGTATCTCGGGTCCGGGTTCGTTGGGTCGGCTTGCTCATGCAAAGGCTGACTTCCTCAATCGCTTCGTAGAGAATCACCACATCGCAACCGTCTTAGAAATCGGTTGTGGAGACGGAAATCAGACATCCCTTGCCATATACCCTTCCTACGTCGGCGTAGATATCTCCGCCAGTTGCGGTGGCTTCGAGTCGAGCACGTTTTTCTGATGATCCTTCCAAGCGATTTCTTTACGGCGGGCTCGGAACCACTTCCGATTTGCGAATTAGGCCTGTCCCTGGACGTGACCTTCCATCTTGTCGAAGACGAGGCATTTGAGCGCTACATGCTCGATCTGCTCGAGCATTCCTCACGATTTATCGTTTTCTACACGACCGACAGTGACGTATTCCTTCCTAAGGAGCGAACCCCACTCCACGTTCGGCATCGACCGGTGGGCCGCTGGATGGCGACGCAGAATACCTGGCGTCTCATGGCGCGATATCCGAATCCCTATCCGTACAGGGAGGGCGATATCCATAGCACTTCCCCGGCCGACTTCTACGTCTACGAAAGGATCAGCGCCGATATCAGCGCAAGAGCGAGCGGGCTTGAGGAGCCAGCGGCCCAGATGGCTGCGCCAGGGCCCGATCGCCATTCCCTCGGCTAGGAACCCGTCTTCAGTTGCAAGAATTGCGGCTGGTACTGATGGACGTCTTGCTCCAACGCCGACAGACCATTCAGGGTGTTGATGGCGTATGACACGATGAGGTCCGCCCGGGCTCGAGAGCTCGGGATGGAAGGTCGCCATATAGGCGATCTCGTTGGGATACTGGGTGATCTGGGGGATGGTGTACACCGGTGTCGGCGCCGTCCATGGGCCCGCCGGTGAGCAGGAGTACGCCAGGTCCACCGAGGTGTCGCCACCCTGCCAGCCCGGGATCGAGACGGCCTCGTAACCCGATTCCATCCTGCTGGGGCGTGACGCCGGTGAGCACGGTGATCGTCTGGACCGCGCACGGCATTGCCCTCGCCGCTCACCCACTGCGTCCCGTTCCAGTACTGCCAGGCTCCGGTGTCCAAGGAATCGCCCAGTGCCACACGCGCCACCTTCATGCCGTAGAAGTCATTGGTGGCGGCGTTGAAGTCATCGCCGTAAATGTACGTGTAGGCGCCGCTCTGCATGAGGGCGTTGCCCCACTGCGTCGTGGCGTCCGTCGGCACCGGGGTGACCGAGCCCAGGGTCGGCACGCCGTTGGTCGCCTATCGACATGACAGCGATGCCCGAATGACCGGTGAAGCGGTCGTACTGGCTCCCCGACACCGGGGCGAACTCGTTCATGAAGACCAGCTGGACGCCGTTCTCCACGTCGGTGGCCGCGACCTGCCACTGGTCGCCGGGGTCGGTCGTATCGGGGATCAGGGTCTGCGGCGCGCTCTCGGTGCCGCCGATGTCGGTGGTGAGGTCGGACGAGGGATCCGACCAGCTCGCTGTTGTGGATGAAACCGGTCAACGGTGGCGGCGCCGCTCGGTGTGGCCGTGCCGACCAAGGTGTCGGAGAAGTCGAAGGCCTCGCGCCCGTCCGGCAGCTGGGTCGAGTAGGTGGCGTCCCCGCCGACCCAGCCCGGGCCGGTCTGGGTCGAGATCAGACTGGTCAGGCCGGCGTCCGCCGTGGCCGTGGGGGCCGTGGTCGGCTGGCAGTCGTCGGCCAGCGCGGCCGCATCGGGGGCGACCGTGTTCACGGTGGGTTGCGTGGTGTAGCCACTGCCGGCACTGGATGTCGGCGTGCTCGTGGGGGCGGCGCTCGGCGAGGAGAAGGTCGTCTCCGTGCCGCCGAAGGCCACCAGGCTGTAGCCGGGGACCGGAGGGCTGACGATGATCCCGAGCACGCTCACCGAGGAGGCGGCCAAGGACCCGTCGAAGGGGGCGTCACCGAAGGTGAAGATGCCGCCGTCGGAGGCCACCAGCCAGTAGCCCTGCCCGTCGGGGGTGGGGGCCATGCCCACGATGGGCTGGTTGAGGTGGATGGCGCCCGTGGAACCGTAGAAGCTGGCGTCGCCGAAGGTGAAGATCCCGCCGTCGGAGGCGACCAGCCAATAGCCCAAGCCGTCGGGGGTGGGGGCCATGCCCACGATGGGCTGGTTGAGGTGGAGGGCGCCCGTCGAGCCGTAGAAGCTGGCGTCGCCGAAGGTGAAGATGCCGCCGTCGGAGGCGACGAGCCAGTAACCCTGCCCGTCGGGGGTGGCCGCCATGCCCACGATGGGCTGGTTGAGGTGGAGGGCGCCCGTCGAGCCGTAGAAGTTGGCGTCGCCGTAGGCGAAGACGCCGCCGTCGGATCCGACGAGCCAATAACCCTGCCCGTCGGGCGTGGCCGCCATGGCCACGATGGGCTTGACCACCTTGATCCCCGAGAGAGCGGGGGAGCCGAAGGTGGGAGCGCCGCCGTAGGCCGTGACGGCCCCGACCCAGTTGACCGTCCAGTAGCCGCCGTTGGGATCGGCGGCCATGAGGCGTCCACCGCTGTAGGCGTTGGTCGTGGTGGTGTCCGTGGTATCGGCGGTGGTGCGGATGGCGGCGCGGTGATCGGCGTGGTGATCGCCGCCCTGGCCCGAGGCGGCGATGTCGAGGCCGAGCCCGAGGGTGGCCGCCAGCACGGCGAAGCTGGCAGCAAACAGCGCAAGGCGTCGGCACAGCCCGATGTCGCGGCCCTTCGCAAGAAGGGTTCTCGGCGACCTATCCACCAGTGCCAACGTCGAGGAACTGCGGTTGATACTGGTGGATGTCTGCTTCGGTGGCCTCAGCCACTCGTGGTGTCGATGTTGTAGGACACCACGAGGTTTCCGGAAGCGGAGAGTTCGGGATGGAAAGTCGGGATGTAGGCGATCTCGTCGTAGTACTGATTGATCTGGGGGATCGTGTACACGGGGGTGGGCGCGCTCCATGGTCCTGCGGGCGAGCAGGCATAGGAGAGATCGACCGTCTTGTCGGTGTAGACACTTCCGGGTACCGAGACTCCGACAAAACCCCCTTCGTTGGTCTGGGCCGTGACCCCCGTGAGCTCGTTCGTCGTAGCTGACCGGCACGGCAAGGTTTCACCGCTCGTCCACTGGGACCCGTTCCAGTACTGCCAGTCGTTGATATTCAATGACTCGCCTTGAGCGACCCGCGCCTCTTTCATGCCGTAGAAGTCACCGGAGGTCGTGTTGCTCTCGGTCCCGTAAATGTAGGTGTAGCCATCGCTCTGCGTGATCGCATTGCCCCACTGTGTGAACACGTCGGTCGGCACTGGGGTGACGGAGCTGAAGGTCGGCATTCCGCAGGCCGACATCTCGCAGGACCGCGATGCCGGAGTGGCCGGTGAAGCGGTCGAATACGGTGCCGGCCACCGGGGCGAACTCGTTCACGAAGACCAACTGGTTGCCGTTCTCCACGAAGGTCGCCGCGACCTGCCACTGGTCCCCGGCGTCGGTCGTGTCGGGGATCAGGGTCTGCGGCGCGCTCTCGGTGCCTTCGATGTCACTGGCCATACTGGTGATCGCCCCGACTGCGTCACTGTTGAGACCGCTCATGGTCCCCACCAGCTCGCTGTTGTGCACCAGGCCTGTCACGGTGGCCTCGCCGTTCGTCTGTGCCGTGCCGACCAAGGTGTCGGAGAAGACGAAGGCCTCGCTCCCGTCGGGAAGCTGGGTCGAGTACGTGGAGTCGCCCGCAATCCAGCCTGGGCCTGTTTCGTTGGAGATGAGGTTGTCGAGGCGGCTATCCACCGACACGGTGGGAGTGGTCGTGGTGGGCTGGCAGTCGCTTCCCTGAGAAGCATCCGGGATGGCGGTCGGCATGGAAATGGGAGACGCTTGACTCGTCGAAGCCGTCGGCGAGGAGAAGGTCGACGCCGTGCCGCCGAAGGCCACCAGGCTGTAGCCGGGGACCGGAGGGCTGACGATGATCCCGAGCACGCTCACCGAGGAGGCGGCCAAGGACCCGTCGAAGGGGGCGTCGCCGAAGGTGAAGATGCCGCCGTCGGAGGCGACCAGCCAGTAGCCCTGGCCGTCGGGGGTGGGGGCCATGCCCACGATGGGCTGGTTGAGGTGGATGGCGCCCGTCGAGCCGTAGAAGCTGGCGTCGCCGAAGGTGAAGATGCCGCCGTCGGAGGCCACCAGCCAGTAGCCCAGGCCGTCGGGGGTGGGGGCCATGCCCACGATGGGCTGGTTGAGGTGGAGGGCGCCCGTCGAGCCGTAGAAGGGGGCGTCGCCGTAGGTGAAGATGCCGCCGTCGGAGGCGACCAGCCAGTAACCCTGCCCGTCGGGTGTGGCCGCCATGCCCACGATGGGCTGGTTGAGGTGGAGGGCGCCCGTGGAGCCGTAGAAGTTGGCGTCGCCGTAGGCGAAGACGCCGCCGTCGGATCCGACGAGCCAATAACCCTGCCCGTCGGGCGTGGCCGCCATGGCCAAGATGGGCTTGACCACCTTGATCCCCGAGAGAGCGGGGGAGCCGAAGGTGGGAGCGCCGCCGTAGGCCGTGACGACCCCGACCCAGTTGACCGTCCAGTAGCCGCCGTTGGGATCGGCGGCCATGAGGCGTCCGCCGCTGTAGGCGTTGGTCGTGGTGGTGTCCGTGGTGTCGGCGGTGGTGCGGATGGCGCCGCGGTGATCGACGTGGTGATCGCCGCCCTGGCCCGAGGCGGCGATGCCGAGGCCGAGCCCGAGGGTGGCCGCCAGCACGGCGAAGCTGGCAGCCAAGAGCGCAAGGCGTCGCTGTGCTCTCGTGGTCCCCGAGTTTCGGAGTCGCCCGCTCGTGCGCATTGTTCCCTTCAGCCCGATGTCGGGGCCGCTGGGAAAATAGCTACGTGAAGATTGCTACTTCGGCGACCCGGCTGACTCGGAGAGTCCCGTGGTTTTGCGTCCCCCTCTCACGAGGGGTTTGCCTTTGTCGATTGCTATCTGTAGAAGGTCGGTTGCTAATCCGTAGAAGAGAGAGTCGTCCTTATTGCTGGGCAATTCAAGTCAGGGGGGGCCGTTTTGGGGGTCGGCCAACCAACTCGCAACCGGCGCGCAACCCAGTACAGCCGTTTCGGTGCAACTGGCCCGCAACAAACGGCAGCCGGCCCATCGGCGCGCTTCGTGCGACGTCCGCCGTTTACGACGTGGTGATGCGCCGGATCGCCACCGTTGCCATCTCGTCGCGGTGGTCACTGCCGGGCCCATGTCCCGTGGCGATCTTCGTGACCGCCACGCCCGTCCCGGTGAGCACGTGATCGATCCGGACCAATGGTGGGACCGGTCCGAGTTTCTGCGACCACGTCATGGCGAACGCGTGCCCTCTGGCCGCCGCACCGTCGGTCAAGCCCGTATCGAGAATTGAACGGAAGCCTTTGTTGTTCCACGTGGCGTTGAAGTCGCCGACGACGAGAAGCCTCGACGCGCCGTGGGCCGCCACCAGTTTGGCGATGTAGTTGAGCGAGCCCTTCCATTGGGCGAACGATCCGGGAACTGGCGCGCTGGTGTGCACGACCCACAGTGAAAGCGGGCCCGACGGCAAATGAACGGTCGTCTGCACAACCAGGGGTAGGTAGTCGTAGTAGACGACGTTCCCGCCGGAGAGTGGGTACTTCGAAGCGATCAGGAAGGCCTTGGGGTCATAGCGCTTCACTTCGAGTCGGTACGGCAACCCGGCGAGAGCGCCGGCGTCTTCCAGCTGTAGCGCGTCGGGCGTGATGGCTTCCTCCATCGTCAGCAGTTGCGGCTTGTAGGCCTTGATCTGCGCCGCGTATCCCGCCATCGAAGGGTTCTCGTAGTAGACGTTGGCGTCGAAGAGCCGGATGCTGGGTGCGGTGGCGGCCCAACTCGGCAAGGGCTCTGTCGCGGTGAGCTCCGGGAGCAGGAAGAGGATCTGCGCCAGCACGACGAGGAGGGCCGCCCCGGCGAGGACGAAGCGCCGACCGACGAGGGCCACCACGGCCACCACCCACGCCGGGAGATAGAGGACGACGGTGCCGGCGTTGAGCACGGCCAGCGGCTCGAGGTCGTCCCACGCCACCACGCGCAAGAGGGCGAGCAGGGCCAGCCCCCCGGTGATGATCCATCCGATGACGGCGATCCACAGCGGCAATCGGCGCTTCCGGCGCCTGTGCCGCCGCCTGGCGCCTCCCGGTGTGGGCGGCGGGGGTGGTGCAGAGTCAGGGACCGGCGCGGCGTCCGGGGCGGGCGCGGACTGCAGCGGCGCCGGGGGAACGGTCAATCGCCAATAGTGGACGCGGCGACCGTGGACGCAGCCGGCGGCGCATGCACCACGACCGCCTCGCCCCATTTGGAAATAGTCGTCGTGACCTTCTCGCCACCGGCGTCGGTGGAGGTCTCCTTGACCGGCAGGGTGGTCCCCTTGGCGGCGATGGTCAAGGTGTTGTTCAACTTCGGCGTAGAGCCCGAGGCGGCGCTCACCCATGTGAGCACGTAGTCCGAACCTTTCGTGGCCAGCTTGGTGCCCTTGCTCTTCGGGAGCAGGCTCTGGAGCGACTTCACCGAGACGACGGACCTGAGGTTGTTGTACTGGCTCGTGCCCTTCTTCCAGAACTCCCAGTGCGTCCCGACCTTGGCGGCCTGGGCGGCGGTCATCCCGAAGAGCGAGGTGAGCCCCGTGGCCGACCCGCTGATGTAGCTGTCACTCGGGGTCGCGATGACGTGGAGAACCGCCGAGCCGTCCGTGACCGTCTCGGTGCCGGCGGTGGACCCCACGTCGGCCACGATCTTCTCCGTCGACGCCGAGGAGCTCGTGCCGGCGTCGAACTCCAGATGGGCGCTGGACTGGGCCCCGATGGCCGTCTTGACCTCCTGGATCACGCCGGCCGCCGTGGTCGTCGCCGCCGAGGACGGCGCGCCGAGGGCGGTAAGGGGGAGGGCGACCGCCGCCAGGGCGACGGCGGCGAGGGCGGCCGCGCCGGGAACACGGGCGCGGAGGGGGCGAGGAGAGCCCGATCGGGCTGAAATGTGCACCCGACCAACCTAATGGGGGAGAACCCCTCCTTTGGCGTCGCCACCCCGCCGACCTGCCCTGCGCCACCCCGTTGCGCTGCCCCGGGATCTATTCTGGGCGGCCGGATCTATCCTGAAGAGCACACGCCGATCCCCAGGGAGGGAAACATGGGCATCTTCCAACGTGCGCACGACATCGCGCAGGCCAAGGCCAACAAGGCTCTCGACGCCGCCGAGAAGCCGGACGAGATGCTCGACCTCTCGTACGAGAAGATGCTCGAGCAGATCACCCAGGTCCGCCGGGCGCTGGTCGACCTGGCGGGGTCCAAAAAGCAGATCGAGCTGCAGGAACAGCAGCTCCAGCACACCATGGACCACCTGCAGGACCAGGCCAAAGCCGCCCTGGGGCAGGGTCGGGAGGACCTGGCCAAGGAGGCGCTGTCGCGCAAGGCGGCGGCGCAGCAGCAGATCGACTCCATGGAGCCCCAGCGGGTCCAGATGGCCGAAGAAGAGGAGAAGCTCACCAAGACGCTGGCGGCGCTGCAGACGAGGGTCAACGAGTTCCGCACGCAGAAGGAGACCCTCAAGGCGCAGTACACCGCGGCCAAGGCGATCACCTCGGTCAACGAGAGCACGGCGGGGATCTCGAAGTCGTTCAACGACTCGGGCGCATCGCTGCAGCGGGCCCAGGACAAGATCGCCACCATGCAGGCCCGTTCGGGCGCCCTCGATGAGCTGCTGGAGTCCGGCGTCCTCGAGGACGTGGGCGGAGGGGGCGACGACATTCAAAAAGAGTTGGACCAGGTCGGCAAGGACGCCGCGGTCGACAACGAGCTGGCGGCCTTGAAGGCCCAGTTGGCCGCACCGACCCCGCCCGCGCCCGATGCCCTGAGCGCCGCCCCGACGGCGGCGCCGGAACCGGCGTCGTAGGACCGCCAGCACCTTCGCCAGTCTGAGGCCCCTTGACTATTGGTCGATCGTCCTAGATAGTCGGACGAAGCGAAGCAAATTTTCTCGATTGACGAAGCCCCAGGTCGGCGAGATCGTTACGACCCCTACCGATCCGGGAGGGACGTTCGGTCGACGAGGAGGAAGGACCGGGGCAATGGACGAGAACAAGATGATGGCGTTCGTGGGGCAAGCCGTCGGTGACGTCGGGGCCATGCTTGGCGGGGCGATGGCGGTGATCGGCGACAAGCTCGGCCTCTACCGGGCCATGAAGGGCGCCGGACCGATGACCAGTGCGGAGCTGGCGGCCGCCACGGGCACATCGGAGCGCTACGTGCGCGAGTGGTTGAGCGAGCAGGCGACCAGGGGCTACGTGTCCTACGACGGCGACGGCCGCTTCACGCTCCCCGACGAGCACGCCATCCCGCTGACCGACGAGACCAGCCCTGCGTGCGTCATCGGCGCCTTCGAGACCGCACTCGGTGCGCTCTACGCCACCGACACCATCGCGGAGCGGTTCCGCTCGGGCGAGGGCTTCCCTTGGGGCGCGCAGGATGGGCACGTCCTCGGCGGCTGTGAGCGCTTCTTCCGGCCCGGGTACCTCAACTTCCTGACGAGTGCCTGGATCCCGGCCCTCGATGGTGTCGAGGCGAAGCTGAATGCAGGCGGGCGCATCGCCGACGTGGGATGTGGACACGGTGCGTCGACCTTGCTGCTCGCCGAGGCCTACCCGGAATCGACCGTCGTAGGTTTCGACGCCCACGACGGTTCGGTTGATGCGGCACGGAAGCGGGCTGCCAACGCCGGGATGGTCGATCGGGTCGAGTTCGACGTCGCGACCGCCTCCAACTTCCCCGGCACCTATGACCTCGTGTGCTTCTTTGACTGTCTTCACGACATGGGCGATCCGGCGGGCGCGTGCGCACATGTGCGGGAGCATCTCGCCGACGGTGGCACGATGATGCTCGTCGAGCCGATGGCGGGAGACGATCTGAGCGAGAACATGAACCCCGTGGGGGCCGCCTACTACGGATTTTCGACCCTCCTCTGTACACCGAGCTCGCTGTCCCAGGAGGTGGGTGCGGCACTCGGTGCGCAGGCCGGCGAGGCGCGCCTGCGCGAGATCGTGACGGAATCAGGCTTCTCCACGTTGCGTCGGGCGGCTGAGACCCCGTTCAACATCGTGCTCGAAGCAAAGGTGTGACCAGACGGACGCTGCCCTGAGTCTGCCCGGCCCCCCACGCGAAGAGCTTCTCCGGACGCGCGGGCACGGGCCACGCCCACCTCCTATGGTGCTCGCCATGAGGGCGCATCGTTGGTGAGCTCGGCGCAGCCGTGACGGGCGCGCCCTGCCATGTGGCCATCGCCGGCGGCGGCCTGGTCGGGCTCTCGGCGGCCTATGCAGCCGCTGCTCACCCACTACCTCGTGCCATGGCCGGGCGGACGGGTGGCCTGCGGCGGGACCTTCGATGCCGGCGCCGGGTTCTCAGCCACGGTGACCGCGGCCGGCCTGCACGAGCTTCTCCGCGAGTGCCTGACGGTGGCACCAGGCTTGGCCGACGCCGGATACCTCTACACGAGAGTGGGGCTGCGACCCACCTCGCCCGACGATCGGCCCGTCGTTGGGGCGATTCCCGGCTGGGAGAACGTGTGGGTGGCGACGGGACATGGGGCGAACGGGCTGCTGCTCGGCCCCTACACGGCGGCGCTTCTGGCCGCAGAAATAGCGGCCGGAACCACCGCGGCAGCGCTGCCAACGGTCGCCCCAGAACTCGATCCAGTACGTTTTTTCTGAGGAAATTCACATGATGGTCCGTACGCTGGACTTCCTTTATGCGCCCTCTCGATCTTGGTGGAAGTGTCACACCCGGAGTCCATGCTGGAGCCATGGAACAAGACACCTTGGCCCCCGACGTTCGCTATGCAACGTTGAGCGCGGGCCTCAAGGAGCTGATCGAGACCCCACCTTCCCTTCGTTGCGATGCTGAGACGATCAGCCTTCTTGCAGCGCGTACGGTCCCAGATCGACTACACCCTCAGTACGTCGGGGGCCGAGTTCGACCAGTGGGGACAGTGGGGTCGCGACGGGGCCCTGAGCGCCACGGCGTGGATCGACACCACCTGCCATATCCCGAAGAAACAGGCCCGGGCCGAGCTGCGCCGGGGCCACGCCCTGGCCGCCTTGCCGCTACTGGCCCAGGCCTGGAAGGAGGGCGACATCGGGGCCGCCCACGTCGACGCCGTGCTGCGGGTCAAGCGCCCGGTGACCGAAGAGGCCCTCGGGCGCGACGAGTCCATCTTGGTCGAGCACGGCCCGCACCTTGAAGTTCGCCCAGTTCTGCACCGTGCTCGACTACTGGGAGCAGCACGCCGACCAAGACGGGAGCGAAGAGGCCGCCGAGGCCCGCAAGGCCCAGCGCGACGTCTACCTGGTCCCGACACCCGGCCGCTACCTGGGCCAGATGAACCTCGACCCCATCGGCGGGGCCATCGTGGTCAAAGAGCTCAAGGCGATCGAAGACGAGTTCTACGCGGCCGACTGGGCCGAGGCCAAAGAGCGGCTCGGGCGAGACCCCCACGCCGACGAGCTGTGCCGGACCCCGGCCCAGCGCCGGGCCGACGCCATGATCGAGATGGCCGTGCGCTCGGCCAGTGCCTCCGCCGGCATCCGGCGCCCCGAGCCCCTCTTCAGCGTGGTCATCGACTACCCGACGGCGGCCGGGCTCATCTGCCAGCTCGAGCAGGGCCCCGTGGTCACCCCGGGCTCGCTGTTGCCCTACGTGGACCAGGCCACCTTCGAGCGCATCATCTTTGCCCCGGGCAAGCGGGCCGAGTGCTCGGTCACCTCGCGCTTTTTCAAAGGGGCCACCCGCCGAATCATCGAAGTGCGTGATCGGCAGTGCCAACACGAGTTCTGCGACCTCCCGGCCGATCGGTGCCAGATCGACCACATCGTGCCCTACAGCCAGGGCGGCCTCACCGAGCAGGAGAACGGCCAAGTTCTGTGCGGGCGCCATAACCGAATGCGTTACGAGCGGCCCCCGCCGGGGGGGTAGGGATCCGGGCTTTTCGGCCCGCCCCGCCCCGCCCCGTTTCCGCCCGCATCACTCTGATTCGAAAACCACCGCCAGGAGTGGTCCGGGCGCGACAACTGATGTTCATCCGCGCGTTCATCCCTCGCAACATCCCAGTCAACACATCACCGCGCCTCGACGCGGTCATTGCCGCGTCACGGCGCGGTCATCAGCGCGTCGGCCCCGACGTGGTCACCGCCTTCCCTTACGTGGAGAGCGTGCTGCCATGTGGCTGGTCCGGATTGGTGATCCAGGCGCGAGCCTCGGCGAGTTTGGCCACCCCTTCCGGTGTCGCCTTCCCCTTGATACCTTCGAGAAGCCGTTCATCGAGTGCAGCCAGTAGTTCTTCGGTAGATCCCATACCGCACAGTACCCACGCATTAACTTCGACCGTTGGTGGGCCAGGAAACGAAGCATCCAGAACCGAGTTCCGCCGCGCTGGACCGGATCCACCGACTGGAGCGTCAGGAACGGGACCGGATCGACCGTGAACTCGCCACGGCCGATCGGCGGGCGGACCTGATCGAGCAACGTGGAGGACCCACGGACCCGACCCGGGAGAAGCTCCGGTCGATCGAGCACACCATCCGTTGGCCCATGGCCGTTCTCGGGGTGGCCTGGGCGGTGTGCGGCATCGTCGTGCTCACGACCCATGCGTCCGGAGGGACATCACAGGCATTCGCGATCTCCCTGTTCATTATCTGGTTCGTGGTGTTCCTCGAGTGCGCCATCCGCTACATCGCGGTGTCCGACCGGCGCCGTTACTTCGCCAGCCGCCAGATAGAGCCCGTTCTGGTCGTGCTGCCGTTCTTCCAGGTCTGGCGGATCATGGGCGTGGAGCGGACGACGGTGCTCTGGGGCGAAGGGATCGAACGCTTCCTCGCCATTCTGGGCCACCGGGGACTGTTCCGGGTCCTGCTGACCGCAGTCGGACTCCTGTTCCTGGGCGCCTGGCTGGTCCTGCTCTTCGAGAAGAACGCCGCCGGATCGAATGTCCACTCCTACCACGATGCCCTCTGGTGGGCCGTGGTCACCGTGACCACCGTGGGCTATGGCGATCGATTCCCGGTCACCGAGGGCGGGCGGGTCGTCGCTGTCATCCTCATGCTCGTCGGCATCGGACTGATCGGCGTCCTCACCGCAACCGTCGCCTCCTTCTTCGTGGCGGAGCACACCGACGCCAACAAGGACCTGCTGAAGGCCTCGCATGAGGACCTCGGCGCCCGCCTGGACGAGATCGACGGCCGATTGGCCCGGATGGAGGCCGTGATGGTCGGTGGCTCCGGTTCTGCCGGCGCTGCCCCTGCACCCGGCGCTGCCGCTGCACCCGCCGCTGCCGCTGCCGCTGCTCCGGCCGCTGCTCCGGCCGCTGCAAGCTCGGATGCGCAGTCCGCCCCCTCCCCGGCTGCGCCGCCCACGCCGTAACGCACACATCCCTTACACACGCATCCCTCACGAACACATCCATCCCGCACGCATCACGCACGCATCCCTCACACCCATCCCACCCTGAGACCAGCCTGGGAGTGAAACTAGGCAGATGAAGGGAACGCTGACGCAGAACGGGCAGGAGACCGAGGCCACCTCCGAGGATGTCCTGGCGGCATTGGCAGGGACGGATTTCTTCTGGCTGGATCTGGACGACTCCGCCTCGGACGGCACGGTCACCGAGCTCCTGAGCATCCACTTCAAGTTCCACCCGCTCGCCGTGGCGGCGGCCGAGAAGTTCGCACAACGCCCGCGATTCGACGACTACGACGACTTCGTCTACATGGTGGCACGCGGTGCCGACTTGCACGATACGGGGGAAGCCGAGGTCCATTTCTTCTGGACCGATCGCTATGTAGTCACCGTGCACCGGGGCGACTGCCCGTCCGTGCTGGCCGTGCACAACCGGATCGACCAGCACCATATAACGACGACCAACGCGTCGCCGCAAATCGTCATCGTCTACCTAATAGTCAACGCTCTGGTGGACGCCTTCTTTCCCGTCCTGAACGATTTCGACGACAAGATCGATGACTTGGAGGACGACATCCTGAAGGCACCGACGGAGGCGCAGTTGGGTGTCCTCTTCGACATGAAGCGCAGTCTCATGAACATGCGCAAGATCATCACGCCACAGCGGGACATGATGGCCAGCATCAACGCCGGCGTCTCAGACGTGCCCGGGATGACCGACGAGGCCGCAAGATACTTCCGTGACCTCTACGACCACTTGATCCGGCTCGCCGATCTCGTCGACAGCTACCGGGACCTCTTGAGCAGCGTCATGGACACGCATCTCTCCACCGTGTCCAACCGCCTCAACGTGGTGATGAAGCAGTTGGCCATCATCGCAACCATCTTTCTGCCCCTTAGTTGGCTCACGGGCTTTTTCGGACAGAACTTCCTGTTTCTGGTCACTCACATCACAAGCACCGCATCTTTCTTCATCGTAGGAATAGGCACCGAGGTCATTGCCGTCGGACTGCTCTACATTCTGTTCAAGCGCCGAGGCTGGCTGGGCGGACCGACCGTCTGATCCCTGCCGCAATGTAGATAATCCTCACCTGCCGCGCCTGTAGCGAGGAACCACTCCGCCGCCAACCCGACCCCGCTGAGGCACGTCCCTGACCCCTTATTCGGCCCAGTTCCCGTGCAAGGGCATTCGATGCGGCACCGGCGTGATATCCAATTCTCGTGGACAGCGAGCTGACCCAGGTGGAGAGTTCGTTCGTCACGCCACCCACCGGCCTGACCTCGGCAGATGTCGAAGAACGGGTGACAGCGGGTCGCACCAATTCCGTCAAGCAGCGAACGAGTCGCACCACCGCCGAGATAATTCGCAGCAACGTCTTCACGTTCTTCAATGGGCTACTCGCCACGCTGTTCGTGATCATCCTCGCCACCGGAAAGTGGCAGAACGGCCTTTTCGGTCTCGTCATCGTGGTGAACTCGGCGATCGGCATCTTCCAGGAAGTCCGAGCGAAGCGGACCCTGGACCGTCTCGCCGTGCTGAATACTCCCCTGGCAAGAGTTGTCCGGGACGGCGTGGCGGTAGATGTCGACGTCGCGGCGGTGGTCGCCGACGACCTGCTCGAACTTCGTGCCGGTGATCAGATCCCCGCCGACGGTGTGGTTCGCCAGTCGGGTGGTCTCGAAGTGGACGAGTCGCTGCTGACCGGCGAGTCGGACCCAGTGGCGAAGGCCTCGGGCGATGGCGTACGCGCCGGCTCGATCGTGCTGGCCGGACAGGGTTCCTTTCAGGCAACGGCGGTCGGCTCGCAGGCCTACGCCACCAAGCTCGCAACCGAGGCCCGCCGCTTCACGGTCACCCGGTCGGAACTGGTGGACGGGACCAACCTCCTGCTCCGTTGGATAACAGTGATCATGCTCGTCGTCGGCCCTGTGCTGCTCTGGAGCCAGTTCCGCAGTACCGACAACCACGGCTGGCAGGACGCGGTAACCGGTACGGTGGCCGCGCTGGTCGGAATGGTGCCCGAAGGCTTGGTCCTGCTCACCAGCCTGGCCTTCATGGTGGGCACGATCGCATTGGCCCGCAAGCAAACGCTCGTCCAGGAGCTTCCGGCCGTCGAGGTGCTGGCCAGGGTGGACGTGGTCTGCCTCGACAAGACCGGCACGCTCACCTCGGGAAACGTCTCATTCGATCGGCTCGAGCGGATGGACGCGGTGCCCGAGCGCGACGTTGAGCAGGCGCTCGGTCTGCTCTCGAAGAGCGACGGCGCCAACGCCACGGCCGCAGCGATCGCCTCGGCATTCCCGGACACGGACTGGACGCTGACTGCCCACATCCCGTTCTCCTCGGCTCGGAAGTGGTCCGCAGTGAGCGCCGGCAGTCGCGGGCAATGGGTATTCGGCGCTCCCGAGATGGTGCTCCCGATCCCGCAGGGCTCCCTACAGCACGACGCCCGCAATCGCGCCGACACCTTGGCAGCGGAAGGTCGGCGGGTACTCCTCCTTGCCCGATCAGAGGAGACGCCCAGCCACGATGACGATGGCGACGTTCGGCTGCCAAAAGAACTGGTGCCCGCCGCGCTGGTGATTCTCGCTGAACGTATTCGTCCCGACGCCGCGGAAACCCTGGCGTTCTTCACCGCCCAGGGAGTGGGTCTCAAGGTCATCTCCGGGGACAACCCACGAACCGTCGGCGCCGTGGCAGCGACCCTCGGCGTTCCGGGCGTACGCGGCGCCGAGGACGCCGTCGACGCACGGACGTTGCCCACCGATCTGACCGAACTCGCTGGGGTACTCGAACAGCACAGCGTCTTCGGGCGGGTGAGTCCCCAGCAGAAGAGGGCGATCGTCGGTGCGTTGCAGCTACGTGGGCACGTCGTGGCGATGACCGGCGACGGCGTGAACGACGCCCTCGCGCTGAAGGACGCCGACATCGGTGTCGCAATGGGCAATGCTGCCCCCGCAACCCGCGCCACGGCGCAGATCGTCCTCTTGGACGGCAAGTTCTCTCACCTCCCGGACGCCGTTGCCGAGGGCCGACGGGTAATCGCCAACATCGAACGGGCCGCGAACTTGTTCCTCGTCAAGAACGTGTACTCGGTGGTGCTGGCCCTCATCGCCGCGGTCACGCTGGCCGCCTACCCGCTGGCACCGATACAACTGACCCTGATCTCCACCCTGACTATCGGGATTCCCGGCTTCTTCCTCGCACTCGGTCCGAACCGGCGCCGCTACGTGCCCGGATTCCTCGGACGGGTGCTGCGCTTTGCGATCCCGACCGGACTGGTCATTGGTGCCGCGGCCTACGCGGCGTACCGAACGGCGAGACTGACGGATTCCTCTGCTGGGGTGGCCGGTGGTCGCACCGCCGCCACTCTCACCATCCTGATCGTCTCCTTGTGGGTAGTTCTCATACTGGCCCGCCCGCTGGCGGGCTGGAAGCTGGCCCTGGTGGCGACGATGGCGGGCGCGGCGGCGCTGATTGTCGCAATCCCGCCGTTGGCACACGGCATCTTCCTCTTGGACGTGACCCCGCTTTTGCTGGCCGAATCCGCCATCATCGGTGGGGTCGCCATCGTGGTCGTGGAAATCTCCCATCGGGCTGCTGCGTTCGTGTCCAGAGTCCACGGCAGGGTCCCGCGGACCGAAGGCGGGACAAAGAAGGTGTGACAAAGAAGGCGTGACAAAGAAGGTGTGACAAAGCGGTAGCTCTTTTCGGCCCGCGAAGTACGGAAGAGACGGAGCCCGGATTTAGACGCCGAGCGGGCGGCCCGGCAGGTGCGCTGGCCGCTCGGCGTCGTGGAGCTCGTACTCGGTCCACCAGTTCTCACAGCCGTCGGGCACGGGGAATCCCAGCTGCTTGCGCTGGTCCACCAGGTCGCGGACGGACAACTTGCACTCACGCAGGAGAGCGCACATCCCGGCTTCGGAGTCCCGCCCCTGCGGGGCGCTGCCCCACAGCGTCTCTTCGGTGTGCCAGGCGCGCAGGCGGGCTTCCGCGATCTGGTGGGTCTGCGCCGCGATCTCCGCCCGCAGCGTCGGATCACCCTCCGCCATCACGTCGGCGGCCCGCAACCAGCCGTAGTCACGGTTGATACGCAGGAGCCCGACCTGGGCCTCGAAGTAGCCGACCACGTCGACCACCGGATCGATGGTGGTCAGGCTGGCCCCCGCCGTCAGGGCGATGGCCAGGTTCTCGCGCTGGCGATCGGCCAGCGAAATGACGCCCAGGGCACGCACCCCGATGTTGGCCGCCTGATCGGTGGAGAAGTTGTGCTCCTCCCGGGCGACCTGTAGGGGAATGGCCAGCACGGCGATGATCCGGGACGCCCCCAGGTGAAGGGCCGCCCGGACCGGCACGTTCTGCAACACCCCGCCATCGACGTAGTCGTCGTCGGCCAACGGCCGGGGCGGGAAGACCACTGGCACGCTGGCCGAGGCGAGCGCCCCTTCGATCACGTCGACCGGTCCGGCGGCGACGCCCGCAGCAGGTGTCATGGCGTCGTCTTCGACGATGTGCCCGCTCTCGGTCACGTAGCGCAGTACCCCGGCCCGCAGCGCCGTGACGGCCAGGCGTAGCTGGAGCCCGGGACGGTCGATCAGGGTCGGGTCGACCGGGTGGATGCCCGTCGGCCCGCCACGCCGCATGGCTTCGGCCAGCGGCTGCAGGTTCATGACGGCACTCCCGCTGGTCTGGAGCTTGCGCCTGGCCCGGGGCAGGCGGAACGAGGCGCCGACCACCAGGCGGACGATTTTGCGGCGGGCCCGGCGGCGCACCTTGCGCTGCGCCCGGCGCTGGGCCCGCTCCTTCAGCGGCGCCGCATCTGCGTCGATTGCGGTTCGTGGCGTGAGCATGAGCGTGATCACGCTCGACGCCGGCCGGCCGGGGAGGACGGGTGCCCTCGGTCACGGCCGCCATGATCTCGGCCCCCAGCGAGGTGCCCCGGAGCGCCCGTAGCCAAGGTTGCTCGCCGAAGACATACCCGGTGCGGGTCATGGCCAGGATGTCGTCTTCCATCTGCTGCACCCGGTGAGCGAACTCGGGGAGGGTGCGGGCTTGCGCCAGCACGACGGCACCGATGGCGCCGGCCGACGTGGCCGTGATGATGTCGGGCACGATCCTCTCGGTGGCGATCAGGTACTGCAGCGCACCGACCTCGAACGAGCCCTTGGTCCCGCCTCCGGCCAGCACGAACGCAGTGGGGCCGCCGAGGCCGTCTCGGGTCATTTGGGAAAGGTTAGTCATTCAGCCCCCAGCCGCCGCGGTAACAATCTCGATGGGCGCCCCGGGTCGAACGGGGGTGGTGGGCCACTCGGAGCGGGGGATGACGTCCAGCTCGACCGCCACTGCGATGCCCTTCGGCTCGGCCCCCTCGAGCAGGCGGGCCACCACGTCGGAGATCATGCTGCCCTCGGGGACGGTCATGAGGTCACCGTTCACGCTCACGACCAGGTCATTCATCGCCCGGAGCCACCTCAGAGCCACCGAGCAGGTCCACCACCGTGGCCGAGGTCAGGGGGGCCAGGAGCATGCCGTTGCGGAAGTGCCCGCTGGCCACGGCCACCCCCGGAAGGGCGGTCCACCCGACGACCGGGGTGTTGTCGGGCGTGGCGGGGCGCAGACCGGTCCGGGCCTCGAGCAGCTCGAGCTCGTCGATCCCCGGCACGACGGCCCGGGCATCGCTGAGCAACTCGTGCACCGCACCGGCCCGCACGGTCAGATCGTCCCCGCGCTCCTCCATGGTCGCCCCGACCACCACCGTCCGGTCGGGACGGGGGACGAGATAGATGGAACGTCCGTGTACCAGGGCCCGCACGGTGCGGGGGAGTAGTGGCGGGTCCTCCGGCCCCCGCGACGGGTCCGCCGGCCCCCGTGACAGGTCCGCCGGCCCATCTGCGGGACCCAGGCGCAAGATGTGCCCCTTGACCGGCCGGATCTCCGGCAGGCCCGCCGCCTCGAGACCGCCGATGTGGGGTGTACCGGCCCCGGCCGCCAGGAGGACGTAGTCGGAGCCGAGGCGGCTCCCATCGGAAAGCTCCACCCCCGGACCGGCCCCCCCAACCGGACCGGCCTCCCCAACCGGACCGGACCCCCCGGACGACACCCTCTCGACCGTGTGCGGCACGAACCGCACCCCTTTGGCCCGGCAGGCCTGGACCAGCGCACCCAGGAGGGCCCGGTTGTCCACGTGATGATCCCCCGGCACCTCGATACCCCCACGCAGGGTCGGCGTCAGCGAGGGCACCAGGGCCCGGCACTCCGAGGCCGTGCGCCGGTGCGCCGTACAGCCGAGCGAGTGCTGGTAGGCCAGCAGCTGGTCGAGGGCGGCCCGGTCCGACGCATCGAGGGCGACCGTGAGCGTGCCGGACTCGTCGTAGCCGACATCGTGCCCGGACGCCCGCTCCAGCGACGTGGCGAATTCCTTCCAGGCGGCCGCCCCCTCTAGCAGGAGCTCGGTGAGCGGGGCCTCGCCGAACTGGACCTCGGTGACCGGGGCCAGCATGCCGGCGGCCACCCAGGAGGCGCCGTCCCGCCCGGGATCCGGGGCGACCAGGGTGACCTCGTGGCCGGCTTCGGCCAGCCGCCAGGCACACGAGAGCCCGATGACCCCGCCTCCCACCACGAGCACCCGAGCCGACATCGCCGAAAGCCTACGGACGCGGGGTTCGGTAGTGGAGATGGGGCGGCAGACCCTTATATAGTGGGTACCACACAACAAAGGGGATCATCATGGGTGCAAACCTGAACTCACTTGGCTTCCCGGTCTTCGACGCCGACAACCACCTGTACGAGACTACCGATGCGCTGACCAAGTTCCTCCCGCCGGAGTACAAGGGCGCCATCGACTACGTCGACGTCCATGGCCGCACCAAAATCGTGGTCAGGGGGCAGATCAGCGACTACATCCCCAACCCGACCTTCGACCGGGTCGGCAAGCCGGGCGCCCAGGAGGAGTACTTCAAGATCGGCAACCCCGACGGCAAGTCCTATCGCGAGATCATCGGCCGGGGCATCGACTGCCCGCCCGCCTTCCGCGACGCCGCCCACCGCCTCGAGCTGCTGGACGAGCAGGGCATCTCCTACGCCATCATGCTGCCCACCCTGGCCAGCCTGGTCGAAGAACGGATGCGCGACGATCCCGACCTGTGCGCCGCCGCCATCCACGGCCTGAACCAATGGCTGCTCGAGGAGTGGCCGTTCGCCTACAAGGACCGCATCTTCTCCACGCCGATCATCACGCCGGGGCTGCTCGACAAGGCGCTGGAGGAGCTCGATTTCCTCCTGGCCAACGACGCCCGGGTGATCCTCATGCGGCCGGCACCGGCCTGGGGCTACCAGGGCCCACGGTCGTTCGCCCTCCCGGAGTTCGATCCCTTCTGGTCCAGGGTGGAGGAGTCGGGGATCCTGGTCGTCATCCACGCCTCGGACTCGGGCTACGACCGCTACTACAACGAGTGGGAGGGCAGGCAGGCGCGAGATGCTGGCCTTCGCCCAGCCGCAGCCGTTCCTCGGCCACCTTGCAACACAGCTTCCGCGACATCCAGGACGCCGTGACCTCCCTCATCGCCCACGGGACGCTGGCGCGGCACCCGAAGCTGAAGATCGCCCTCATCGAGAACGGCGCGGGCTGGGTGCCGGGGCTGCTCGAGAATCTCGACCACACGTACCGCACCATGCCCCAAGCCTTCGCGGAGAAGCCGTCCGACACCTACAAGCGGCACTTCTGGAGCCACCCCTTCCATGAGGAGGATCCCCGCAAGCTGGTCGAGCTGCTGGGGGCCGAGAACGTCATCTTCGGCTCGGACTACCCCCACGTGGAGGGGTTGTCCAACCCCATCTCCTACGTCGACGAGTTGGTCGGCCTCCCCGAAGAGGACATCAGGAAGATCATGGGCGGCAACATGATCGATCTCCTCGGGATCAAGGTGCCCGCCGGGGTCTGAGCGGCGTGAGATCTGGGGGCGCCGGCGTCGGCTCGTGCGTCGGCTCGTACCCGGCCCCAGGGCCTTATGCCGGCGCGAGGACGCCCGTCCTTATTCCCGCGTCGATCGTGGCGCGCACGAGTGTGCGGGTCTGCGGCCAGTAGTCGTTGACGGCGTAGTGCTGCACGGCGTAGTTGTCCCAGAGCACGACCAGGTTGGGTTCCCATCGGATCCGCACCTGGTATTCGGGAACCTCGGCCTGGTGGCACAAGAGCTCGAGGAGCTCGTCGCTCTCCTCGGTGGGAATCCCGATGATGTTGCGCACGAAGCCACGGTTGACAAAGAGCGTCTTTCGTCCCGTCCGCGGGTGGCGCAGCACCACCGGATGGCGTACCGGTGGCACGACCGCGCGGTATTCATCCAGGTCAGCCGCATACTTCTCGCCATAGCCTCCCGCGCTCCAGTCGTGACACGCCCACAAGCCGTCGATGCGCTCTTGGATGCGAGGATCGAGATTGTCGTAGGCCGCCGCCATGTCGGCGAACATGGTGTCCCCGCCGATGGGCGGAACGTCGACGGCCCGCAACATGGTGCCGAGGACGGGGGCTTCTCTGTAGCTGCCGTCGGTATGCCACAGATTCTCGAGCCCGACCACGACACCGTCACGCGTGAACGGCAGCACGTTGTCGACCACCCTGGGCAGGGGCAGGATCCGGCCGCCGTTGGCGACCTGGCGGGGCAGCGAATCCTCGACCACGGCTCCCCATTGCGATGCGAACGCACCTTGCTGTTCGAGGGTGATGTCCTGGTCGCGAAAGACGATGACCTTCCACTCCTTGAACGCGCCATCGATCTCGGCGAAGAGCGCATCGTCAAGCGGCACACGGAGATCGACCCCGGTGACCACGGCACCGAGCGTCATCCCCAGTGGCTCAATGCCGATCCGCCGGTAGTCGGCCGGAACTGATCCGGGCTCGGCGCGGTTGAGCGTGCGTACTCCAACGGGCAAACGGCGCATGCGCACTCCTTATCCCATGGCGAGAAGCCCTCTTCCACCCTGCCATGCCGCCGAGCGGCGTGCCATCGGGGCGGACCATCCCCGGCGGCCATCCCCGGCGGCCATCCCCGGCGGCCATCCCCGGCGGCCATCCCCGGCCAGAGGGCATGGTAGCCCCGGCCCCCGCTTGCGGGCTGGACATGGCCGTGGTTTCATCCCCCCAGCGATTCAGCCACGATTTTGGCACAAGTGTCAACGGTAAGGGGAAGCTGTCATGCGAACGGAACTCTGCGACGTATTCGAAATCGAGTACCCGATCTTTGCCTTCACCCACTGCCGCGATGTGGCGGCCGCGGTGTCCAAAGCCGGTGGTTTGGGAGTGCTGGGGGCGGTGGGCTTCAGTGCCGAACAGCTGGAGACCGAGCTGCAGTGGATGGACGAACACGTCGACGGCAAGCCGTACGGCGTGGACACCGTCATGCCGCAGAAATCCGTGGACGTCCACGGCACGTCCCCCGAGGATCTGATCAATCAGATCCAGGGGATGATCCCCGAGCAGCACAAGGAGTTCGTGCAGGAGCTGATGGAGCGTTTCGACGTTCCGCCCATGCCGGACGGCGAGGGGCACCACGGGGTGATCGGCTGGGCCGAGGATGTCGCCCGTTCCCACGTCGAGGTGGCGTTCGCCCATCCGATCAAGCTGATCGTCAACGCCCTCGGTTCGCCGCCCAAGGACGTCATCGACCGGGCTCACGAGCAGGGCATCAAGGTGGCGGCGCTGGCCGGGAAGGCCCAGCACGCCCAGCGGCACGTCAACAACGGGGTGGACATCATCGTCGCCCAGGGCTACGAGGCCGGTGGCCACACGGGCGAGGTGGCCACCATGGTCCTCGTCCCCGAGGTGGTCGACGCGGTGGCTCCGGTGCCGGTGCTGGCTGCCGGCGGCATCGGAACGGGCCGGCAGATCGCCGCGGCCATGTCGCTCGGGGCCCAGGGCGTGTGGACCGGCTCCCTCTGGCTCGCCACGGCCGAGAGCAGCTCCTCCCCGGAGCAGGTCGAGCGCTACCTCACCGCCACGTCATCGGACACCGTCCGCTCGAGGTGCTACACCGGCAAGCCGGCCCGCATGCTCAGGTCGGCGTGGACCGAGGCTTGGGAGGATCCCGAGGGCCCGGGCCCGCTCGGGATGCCGTTGCAGAACATTCTCACCGCCGACGCCAACGCCCGGCTGGCGCGCAGCCGGCCGGAGCTGTTCGTCACCCCGGTCGGTCAGATCGTCGGCAGCATCAAAAAAGTACAACCCGTCCGAGACGTCATGTACCAATTGATCGAGGAGTACATCGCCACCGTCGAGCAGCTCGCGGCGGGTCTCGAAGCCGCCAAGGCATAAGCGGTAGGGGAACGGTGCCCCCGCAACCGCAGCCGCAACCGCAGACGCTCGACGAGATCGACTTTTGGGATCTCGACCTGTTCAGCGAGGGCGACCCGCACGCGGTGTGGACGCTCCTGCGTCGGGAGGCTCCGGTCTGGTACCACGACCGGCCGGGCGGGGAGCCGTTCTGGGCCATCACCCGCTACGAGGACTGCAAGACGGTGCACGGCAATCCGATCCTGTTCAGCTCGGAACGCCATGGGATCGCGCTGCGCAGTAGCGAAGCGCTGGCTGCGGCCGACCTCGGGCTCAACCCGATCCAGCGGAACAAACCGATGATCCACACCGACCCGCCTCGGCACCAGCCCCTGCGCAAGACGATCTCCCACAACTTCACTCCTCGGGCCATCGCCCGTCTGGAGGACCAGCTTCGCCGCTATGCGGTCTCGTGCCTGGACGAGGTATCCGACCGGCGCGACATCGACTTCGTGGTCGATGTCGCGCACCGCATACCCGCGGCCATCGCCTTCGCGCTGATGGATGTGCCGGAGAAGGATTGGGACCGTCTGGCCGAGCTCGAGCACATGACGGTGACCGGCACCGATCCCGAGTTCACCCACGGCCAGTCCGCCCAGGAGGCGCGAGCCGCCGCCGGCATCGAGATGTTCACCTACTTCTCCCAGCTGGTCGAGCAACGCCGCCACGACCCCGGCGAGGATCTCCTCAGCCAGTTGTTGGGAGCGGAGGTGCTGGGAGCGCCCGTGCCCTGGCAACAGGTGGTATCCGAAGCGGCTCTGCTGCTGGCTGGGGGGCTCGATACGACCCGGGCCGCCGCGTCGGCCGGGGCAGTCCTGCCGCTCATCGAGCATCCCGACCAGTGGCGCGACCTACGGGACGATCCGTCACTGCTGTCGACTGCGGTCGACGAGTTCGTACGCTGGGCCAGCCCCATCACGTCGGAGGCGCGGACGGTCACCGCGGACACCGAGTTGGCCGGAGTGAAGCTGCGCCAGGGGGACCGGGTGGCTGTGTGGTCACCTTCGTGCAACCGCGACGAGGACCAGTTCGAGCATCCCTTCCGCTACGACATTCGTCGCAAGAACAACCGCCACCTCGGTTTCGCCCACGGCGAGCACTACTGCCTCGGGGTCCATCTTGCCCGGCTCACCCTGAAGGTGGAGTTCGAGGAGATGACGCGGCGGTTCAAGTCCATCGATTTGACCGGCGAGCCGTCGCGGGTCCGGTCGAACTTCGTCGGTGGTCTCAAGCACCTACCCGTGCATCTGAACCCGGCCTGATCGGGGCCGGCGCAGGCCCGATCAGTCGAACAGGTCGGGCTCTGCCTTCAGCAACTTGGCCAACAGCGGCTGGAAGCTGAACCAGCCGCCCACGTGCGAGCCCACCTGCTCGTGCGTCAGCCGCGCCGCCTCCGGCGAGATCGGGATCGGCGTGCCGGCCGCTTCGGCGAGTAACTGCGCCTGGCACGAGCGCTCCATGGTGATGAACCACCAGGCTGCTTCCTCCACCGAATGGCCCACGGTGAGCAGCCCGTGGTTGCGCAGGATCACGGCCTTCTGGTCGCCGAGCGCGTACGCGATGCGCTTGCCCTCGCTCGTGTCGAGCACCACGCCGGTGTAATCGTCGAAGAGCCCGTGGTCCTCATAGAAGGCACAGGCATCCTGGGTGAGGGGATCGAGGAGTCGGCCGAGCGACGACCACGCCTTGCCGTAGAGGGAGTGGGAGTGGCCCGCAGCAATCACGTCGGGGCGGGCCGCGTGCACCTGGGAGTGGATGGCGAAGGCCGCCGTGTTGAGCGGCCCGTCGCCCTCCACGATCTCGCCGTGGTCGTTGACCAGGATCAGGTCGGCCACTCGGATGAGGCCGAAGGACAGGCCGAACGGGTTGACCCAGAAGTGGTCCAGTCGTTCGGGATCCCGGGCCGTGATGTGCCCCGCCACGCCCTCGTCGAAGCCGAACTTCGAGAACAGGTGGAAGGCCGCGACCAGCATCTGCTTGCGGTGGAGGCGCTCGGCCTCGGGATCGGCGTTGACGGGACTGGGCTGGATCATCTCGGCCATGGGGTCCTCCTCGGTTCGCGCCGTAGGGCGCCTGTTCCAAGTGTAGGCAGTCGGCGGCGTGACGGCGTGACGGTGGGCGGCTGGGCGAGACGCGCCGCCGTGGCCGGGCTGCTGGTGGTGGTGTGGTCCTTGAGAGCCGCCACGACCCGATGACGGTGTCGCCACCGACCCAATGACGATATCGAGGCTCCCGGGCTCGAGCCTGATGCCTTCGCCGTAGCGAACGTCCGCCTCCCTGTTATGAACCCGTCTCTGGTCAACGGCGCGGAGGCGACGAACGCGTGCAACGGAATGGCCACCGAGCCCATCGGTCGGCGAGATCAGAGTCGGCGAGATCAGAGTCGGCGAGATCAGATAGGTCCTCAGCGGGGCTCGTCGCCGGCGACGGCCACGCGGTGGAGGGAGCGCTCGGCCCCACCCACGTCACCGATGACCGCATGGAGGACGGCCCGGTTGTCCCACATCAAGACGTCGCCTTCCTGCCAGCGGTGCCGGTAGGTGAACTCGGCCCGGGAACCCTGCTCGTAGAGGTAGTGCAGCAGGGGCGCGCTCTCGGCTTCGGTCATGTCCTCGAAGCGCTTCGTGTAGTCCGCGTTGACGAAGAGGCTCTTACGACCGGTCTCGGGGTGGGTGCGCACCACCGGATGGGTCCACATCACATCCTCCTCGCTCAAGCCTGACTCGAGCGCCAGCGCCGTGCCCTGGTTGACCGCGCGCAACCCGGTCAGGAGACGCTTCATCCCTTCCGAAAGGGAGTCGTAGGCGGCGTACTGGTTGGCAAACATGGTGTCGCCGCCGACCGGGGGAAGCGTGCGGGCCACCAGGATCGAGAGTTTCGGCGGCCGCCGGGCGTAGCTGAAGTCCGAGTGCCACAGCTGCGTCAGGGGAGTGGGGTCGTAGACACGCATGATGCCCGGATACCCCTCGATCGAGGGCACGTAGGGGTGGGGGATGACGGTACCCCACCGGCCGGCGAAGGCCAGGTGTGCCTCGGGGCTGATGTCCTGTTCCCGGAAGGCGAGGACGAGGTACTCGAGGAACAGCCGTTCCAGTGTGGCAAAGGTGGCGTCGTCGAGGGGTCTTCCCAGGTCGATTCCGGTGATGGACGCCCCCAGCGCACCGGCCATGGGAACGACATCGATCTGCGTTGTCGGGTCGGCCGAGTCAGTGGTCATCGTCGTCCTCATGGGTTCCTCGTTGTAGTTCGCCGGCGTCGCCTGCGTCGACGACCATCGTCGTGCCTGTCATGCGCCGAGCCTCGTCCGAGACGGGCGGTCCCGCCTCGAGGGTCGCGCCTTCCTGGTCCCCGCCGCCGTCATGGGACCGCCGCAGCTGCGGCCCGCTCCCGTAATCGCCGTGCGTCCTCCTCGAGCAGGAACCCTTTCGCCAGCCCCTCGTCGACGGCCGTGTTGTAACGCTCGAGGTATGCCGCATGATCGGGGTAGAGGGCACGGAGTCTCTCGGGGGTGAACGGGGTGCTAAATCCGGCCAGGTCGGGTACCGGGCCCACACTCGCTCCCACGTGCGTCGCCGTCGGCACGGCGAAATCCGGCAGCCGGATACCCCCGAGGGCGTTACCGAACTCGTCGCGCACGATCTCGAGCTGTCCGCCCATCATCTCCTCCGCCGAGAGCTCGACGCGGGCCTGCTCCGGCGGGGCGACGCCGTCTCGCATCCAGGACCAGAAGTGACGGAGCGCGGCATTGGTGGCCGGATCGTACGAGAGCGTGTTGGGCGGTCCGGCGACGGCCTCAATCAGCGGCATCGAGATCACCTCACCGAAATCCCGCTGCCATTCGGCTTCGAGCCCCTCCCCGAAGCCACCATCGAGATGCGCCGTCCCGGCGACCTCCCACAGGCGATGGTTCGACGTGTCGTGCTGGCGTACCGGCTGATACCACAGGACTTCGGTTTCCGAGTTGAGCACCAACACCGGCGCCGCCAGGTCGGGGCGGAGGAGATGTGAGCCGAAGGGGAGGATGTTGATCACCGCTCGCAGTTCCTCCGGTATGGACTCGAGAGCCGGCCCCGGGCCGGCTGCCTCGATCCGCGTGCCGCAGCCGGCATAGACGATGAGCAGGAAGCCGTCGAACCGTTGCGTGACGGGTTGAATGGCGTTGTAGTAGGTCGCCAACCGGCAGGCCGACTGTGATTCGCCGGCCGCCAACAGCCGCTCCACCACCAGGCCGCCCATGGGGTCGACGGCGGTGGTCGCCCCGCCGGCATCACCGGGGACGGCACCGGAGACGGCACCGGCACGGTCAGGCCCGACCGCATCGGCAATCTGGGTGAAGATGTCGAAGGAGGCGTCGTCGTCGAGGATCGACAGGGTGCCGTAGCGCTCCGGGTCCCAGCCGAGTAGCCCACGCGCTTCGGCGCCGGGAAGACCGTCCAGCCCGACCTTCTGCACCGTTGCTCCCACCCAGGCGCTCCCCGACGCGATCACTTCACTCTCCACGTCGCGCAGCCGTCCGGGGAATTCGAAGCCCAGCGACACGTTGTTCCAATGCACCACCACGGTCCCGCTGAAGCGGGCAGGGTCGATGGGACGGAGCACCACGAAGCGGGTGCGGAACCGGCTCGGCTCACGCTCTACGACATCCCACCGCCCATCGTGCGCGTACTCGCCCCCGGGAGCCAGGGCGTACTGGACCGCGTCCCCCTCGAGGAAGTACTCCTCTTCGACGTAGCCCTCCGGGAGGCGGTCAGGGCCGGCCGCGGCGAAAGGCCAGCCGTGCGAACCACCGACGATCGGCCCGGTGACGTGTCCAGTTGTTCGTGCAGATCCCACAGCCGGAGCAGGCTAATCACCCCCGCGTTTCCTGCTCGGACCACCGATGAAGAGGGCGGCCCTCGGCGCCCCCGGCTAACCTCGCCGCCCGGTGACCCCGACCCCGACCCCGACCACCAAACCCCGCATCGACTTCGGCATCTACGTCCCGCAGGTCGCCTTCTCCTATGACGACGTGCTCCTGCGGGCCCGAGCCGCCGAGGAGCTCGGCTTCCACTCCATCTGGCTGTACGACCACCTCTACGCGCCCATGATGCCCGACACGCCCTCGCTCGAAGGGTGGACCTTGGCCAGCTTTCTCCTGGCCCAGACGACCCGGCTCAGGCTGGGGCACCTGGTGCTCTGCAACAATTTCCGCCACCCGGCCCTGTTGGCCAAAATGGCGACCACGCTCGATGTCTGCTCAGGCGGTCGCTTCGAGTTCGGCCTCGGCAGCGGCTCGGTGGAGGATGAGCACATCCGGACCGGGCTCCCGTGGGGTTCGTTCCCCGAGCGCTCCGAGCGCCTGGCCGAGGCCCTCCAGATCGTGACGGACATGTTCGCCCAGGAGCAGACCTCGTTCGTCGGGCGGCACTACGAGATCCACGACGTGCCCAACCTCCCGCCGCCGGTCCAGCGACCCCGGCCGCCCATCCACGTGGGCGGGATCGGGCTCCGCCACACGCTGCCGCTGGTGGCCCGCTACGCCGACGTGTGGAACGTCCCCACCTACGGGCTGGCGGACTGGCAGGCCAAGGAGGCCGTGCTGGAGGGGGAGTGCGCCAAGATCGGGCGGGACCCGGCGACGATCCGTCGCTCGCACCAGGCCGTGCTGGTGCTGGCGGCGGACGAACAGGCGCTGCCCACCGCCACGGAGAAGGCGCAACGCCGCTACCGCGCCTCGACGTGGGGGCTCGAGGCGGGCGGGTACATCGGCACCCCTCCCATGATCATCGACCGCATCGCCCAGGCAGTCGACCAGGGCGTCACCTTCTTCATCTTCTTCACCCACGACCGGGCCGACCCCCGCACCCTCGCGCTCTTCGCCGACCAGGTCATGCCGGCCTTCGCCTGACCCCGCCCGACCGTCCGCCGACCCCCGCCGACCGTCCGCCGACCCCCCGCCGACCCCCTCGACGTATTCCGCACCCCCGATTGGTCGTGTAATCTGTACCTTCAACTTCTGGGCCAGCGTTGTCCCGGTCGACCCGCAATCTCCGACCCGAATCCGAAAGGACGCGACGCGATGGCCATCGGCCTTTACGACGCCTCGTACGAGCACGACGCCTGCGGCGTGGGCATGGTGGCCGACCTCCACGGCCGTCCCGACCACGACATCGTCGACAAGGGGCTGACCGTCCTCGAGCGTCTGGCCCACCGTGGTGCGTCGGGCGCCGAGGCCTCCACGGGCGACGGCGCCGGCATTTTGGTCCAGGTGCCGCACCGGTTCCTGGTCGCCGCGGCCGAGGCGGCCGGATTCTCCCTCCCCGACGCCGGCACCTACGCCGTCGGCCTGGCCTTCTTGCCCCGCGATGACGACGATGCCGCCAAGGCCAAGAAGGTCATCGAGGCCCTGGCGGTCGAGGAGAACCTCTCGGTGCTCGGCTGGCGGGTGGTGCCGGTGGCGACCGAAGGCCTGGGGGAGACGGCGCTGGGCGCCATGCCCGCCATGGAGCAGCTCTTCGTGGTCCCGGCTCCCGGATGCCGCCACCAGCGACCCCCTGGACCTCGAGCGGCGGGCCTTCGTGCTGCGCAAGCGGGCCGAGCACGCCGTCGACGGCCTGTACTTCCCGTCGCTCTCCTCGCGGACGATCGTCTACAAGGGCATGCTGACCTCCGAGCAGCTGCGCACCTTCTTCACCGACCTGGAGGACCCGCGGTTCGAGAGCGGCCTGGCCCTGGTCCACTCGCGCTTCTCGACCAACACGTTCCCCAGCTGGCCGCTGGCCCACCCGTACCGGTACATGGCCCACAACGGGGAGATCAACACGCTGGCCGGCAACCGCAACTGGATGCGGGCGCGTGAGGCCCTCCTCGCCACCCCCCTCATCGGTGGCGACCTCGACCGCATCTATCCGGTGTGCACGCCGGGGGCGAGCGACTCGGCCAGCTTCGACGAGGTGCTCGAGCTGTTGCACCTGGCCGGGCGGTCCCTGCCCCACGCCGTGCTCATGATGATCCCCGAGGCGTGGGAGAACCACACCACCATGGACCACGCCCGGCGGGCGTTCTACCGCTACCACGCCTCGCTCATGGAGCCCTGGGACGGCCCGGCCGCGGTGTGCTTCACCGACGGCACCGTGGTGGGCGCCGTGCTGGACCGCAACGGACTGCGCCCGGCGCGGTACTGGGTCACCGACGACGACCTGGTGGTGTTGGCCAGCGAGGTGGGGGTGCTCGACATCGCCCCCGAGCGCATCGTGCGCAAGGGGAGGCTGCAGCCCGGGCGCATGTTCCTCGTCGACACGGCCAAGGGCCGACTGGTCGACGACGACGAGATCAAGACCGAGCTGGCCGCCGAGCACCCCTATGACGAATGGCTGTCCGACGACCAGGTCCGCCTGGACGAGCTGCCCGCCCGGGACATGCTCACGCCCCAGCACGGCCGGGTGGTGAGCCAGCAGCGGCTGTTCGGCTACACCAACGAGGAGCTGCGGGTGATCCTGGGCCCCATGGCCCGCACCGGGGTGGAGCCCATCGGCTCCATGGGCTCGGACGCGGCCATCGCCGTCCTCTCCGATCGCTCCCGGCTGCTCTACGACTACTTCACCCAGCTCTTCGCCCAGGTGACCAACCCACCGCTCGACGCCATCCGGGAGGAGCTGGTGACCTCGCTGGCCGCCACCGTCGGGCCGGAGGGCAACCTCCTCGACGCCCGCCCCGGCTCGTGCCGTCAGATCCTCCTGCCCCTCCCGGTCATCGACCGCGACGATCTGGCCAAGCTCATGTACGTCAACGAGCACGGCGAGACCCCGGGCTTCAAGGCCTTCGCCATCGACGGGCTGTTCGAGGTGGGCCAGGCCGGCCGGGCCGGCGAGCCCACCCAGGCCGGCGGCGAGGCGCTGGCCCGGGCCTTGGCCGACGTGCGCCAGCGGGTCTCCGAGGCCATCGCAGAGGGGGCCAACATCATCGTCCTCTCCGATCGCAACTCCACCGAGGAGTGGGCGCCCATCCCGTCGCTGCTGCTCACCTCGGCCGTGCACCACCACCTCGTGCGGGAGAAGACACGGACCCAGGTCGGCCTGGTCATCGAGACCGGCGACGCCCGCGAGGTCCACCACATGGCGCTGCTCATCGGCTTCGGGGCGGCGGCGGTCAACCCGTACATGGCGCTCGACACCATCGACGACATGATCGCCGAGGGATTGCTGGAGGGCGTCTCGCCCCGGCAGGCCCGGCGCAACTACGTGAAGGCGTCCTGCAAGGGCGTGCTCAAGGTCATGTCGAAAATGGGCATCTCGACCGTGGCCTCCTACACCGGCGCCCAGGTCTTCGAGGCCATCGGTCTCGACCGCGCCTTGATCGACGAATACTTCACCGGCACGGCCAGCCGGATCGGCGGCATCGGCCTCTCGGTCCTGGCCGCCGAGGTGGCCGCCCGGCACGCCGCCGCCTACGAGAGCCGGCCGACCGAACGGGCCCACCGTGAGCTCGAGGTCGGTGGCGAGTACCAGTGGCGCCGCGAGGGCGAGTACCACCTGTTCAACCCGAAGACCGTCTTCAAGCTCCAGCACGCCACCCGCTCCAAGCAGTACGCCATTTTCAAGGAGTACACGGCGGCCGTGGACGACCAGGCCGAGAAGCTGGCCACCCTGCGGGGCCTCCTCCGTCTGCGCACCGGCACCGCCGCGTCCGCCGACGATCAGGCGGACCATCACCCTGAACATGAACTCGAGGGTTTCGACCCTCAATCTGAGCTGAAGCTTGAGAGTCCGGTCGGGCTCGAGAGCCGCGCCCGGGCCGGCGGCGCCTTTGCCCCCGTTGTCCCCATCCCCATCGAGGAGGTGGAGCCGATCGAGGCCATCATGACGCGCTTCTCCACCGGCGCCATGTCCTACGGCTCCATATCCGCCGAGGCGCACGAGAACCTGGCCATCGCCATGAACCGGATCGGCGGCCGCTCGAACACCGGCGAGGGCGGGGAAGATGCCGACCGCTACACCCCCGACGCCAACGGCGATCTGCGCCGGAGCGCCATCAAGCAGGTGGCCTCCGGCCGCTTCGGCGTGACCGGCGAGTACCTGGTCAACGCGGACGACCTCCAGATCAAGATCTCCCAGGGGGCCAAGCCCGGCGAGGGCGGCCAGCTGGCGGGCAAGAAAATCTGGCCGTGGATCGCCCGCACCCGGAACTCCACCCCGGGCGTCGAGCTCATCTCGCCGCCGCCGCACCACGACATCTACTCCATCGAGGACATCGCCCAGCTCATCCACGACCTCAAGTCGTCCAATCCCGCCGCCCGGGTGCACGTGAAGCTGGTGGCCGAGGTCGGGGTGGGCACCGTGGCGGCGGGGGTGGCCAAGGCCCACTCCGACGTCGTGCTCATCTCGGGCCACGACGGCGGCACCGGGCGCCGCGCCCTTGACCTCGCTCAAGCACGCCGGCATCCCCTGGGAGATCGGCCTGGCCGAGACCCAGCAGACCCTGCTGGCCAACGGGCTGCGGGACCGCATCGTCGTCCAGGTCGACGGGCAGCTCAAGACCGGGCGTGACGTCATCGTGGGCGCGCTCTTGGGCGCCGAGGAGTTCGGCTTCGCCTCGGCGCCACTGGTCGTCTCCGGCTGCATCATGATGCGGGTCTGCCACCTCGATACGTGTCCCGTCGGCATCGCCACCCAGACCCCCGCCCTGCGGGCCAAGTTCAACGGCAAGCCCGAGTTCGTCGAGACGTTCTTCGAGTACATCGCCGAGGAGGTACGCGAACTGCTGGCCTCATTGGGCCTGCGCACCCTGGAGGAGGCGGTGGGACGCGTCGACCTTCTCGATGCGGACATGGCCATCGCGCACTGGAAGGCGGCCGGCCTCGACCTGAGCTCGGTGCTGGCCGTGCCCGACATCGCCGACGACATGGCGCGCCACCAGACCCGGGAGCAGGACCACGGCCTGGAGAAGGCCCTTGATCATCAGTTCATCGATGCGTGTGCCGCCTCGTTGACGGATGGGACGCCCGTCTCGGTGACCCTGCCCATATCCAACGTCGACCGCACCGTCGGGACCCTTCTGGGCTCGGAGATCAGCCGGCGCTTCGGGGCGGCCGGGCTGCCCGAGGACACCATCTCGCTGACCTTCACCGGCTCGGCCGGGCAGAGCTTCGGGGCCTTCGTGCCGCACGGCGTGACCATGCGTCTCTACGGCGACGCCAACGACTACTTCGGCAAGGGACTGTCCGGCGGGCGCCTCATCGTCCGGCCCCAGGTCGAGGCGGTCTTCGCGGCGGAGGAGCAGATCATCGCCGGCAACGTGATCCTCTACGGGGCCACGGGCGGCGAGGCGTTCATCCGCGGCCAGGTGGGGGAGCGCTTCTGCGTGCGCAACTCGGGCGCCGTGGCCGTGGTCGAGGGCGTGGGCGACCACGGGTGCGAGTACATGACCGGGGGCCGGGTCATCGTCCTGGGCCCGACCGGGCGCAACTTCGCCGCCGGCATGTCGGGCGGGATCGCCTACGTCTACGACCCCGAGCGCACGTTCGGGCAGCGGGTCAACCTCGACATGGTCGACGTCGAGACGCTCGACGGCGAGGACAGCTTCATTGTGCGCAATCTCATCGAGCGCCACGCCGTGGAGACCGACTCCGCTGTCGCCGCCCTCATCCTCGAGCACTGGGAGCTCGAGCAACGCGAATTCGTCAAGGTCGTCCCGCGGGACTACCGGCGCATCATGGAGGCTGCCCGCCTGGCGGAGGCCGAGGGACGCCCGGTGGACGCGGCCATCATGGAGGCAGCAGCACGTGGGTAAGCGTCATGGGTAAGCCGACCGGTTTCATGGAGTTCGGGCGTTCGTTGCCGCGCCGGCGCCCGGTCTCGGTGCGCCTGCGCGACTGGCGCGAGGTCTACGAGCCCTTCAGCGCGGAGCAGACCCAGCAGCAGGGCGCCCGCTGCATGGACTGCGGCATCCCCTTCTGCCACGAAGGCTGCCCTCTCGGCAACCTCATCCCCGAATGGAACGACCTGGTCTACAAGGACGACTGGTCCGACGCCATCGAGCGCCTGCACGCCACGAACAATTTCCCGGAGTTCACCGGGCGGCTCTGCCCCGCCCCCTGTGAGGCGGCCTGCGTCCTCGGGATCAACGAGGACCCGGTGACCATCGAGCGCATCGAGTACGAGATTGTCGAGCGGGCCTTCTCCGAAGGGTGGGTCACCCCGCAGATCGCACCCGTGCGGACGGGGCGCTCGGTCGCCGTCGTCGGCTCGGGCCCGGCCGGGCTCGCCGCGGCCCAGCAGCTGGCCCGCGCCGGCCATGACGTGACGGTGTTCGAGCGGGCGGAGAAGCCCGGCGGCCTCCTGCGCTACGGCATCCCGGAATTCAAGATGGAGAAGGCGGTCCTGGACCGGCGCCTGGCGCAGATGGAAGCCGAGGGCGTCACGTTCGTGTGCTCCACGTCGATCGGCGGGTCGGCGCCGGACGGCGCGGTGCGCGGTGGGCCGGTGCCGATGGCGCAGCCGCTCGAGCCCGGCGAGGAACGGGGCCTGGGCACCGCCTGCGCACCCGACGTCACCGTGCGGGCGGCCAGCCGACCTACGGGCCGAGTTCGACGCCATCGTGCTGGCCGGCGGGGCCACCCTGCCCCGGGACCTGACCGTCCCCGGGCGCGCGCTCAATGGCGTGCATTTCGCCATGGAGTACCTCAAGCCCTCGAACCTGGTGCGCGAGGGCGCCCTGAGCGCCTCGCCGATCTCGGCCCGGGGCAAGCGGGTCATCATCATCGGGGGCGGCGACACCGGCGCCGACTGCCTGGGCACGGCACACCGCCAAGGTGCCGCCTCGGTGCACCAGTTCGAAATTCTGGCCGAGCCTCCCCAGCAGCGTTCCGACGAGAACCCGTGGCCGCTGTGGCCGCTCATCCTGCGCACCTCGTCCGCCCATGAGGAGGGGGGCGAGCGCGTCTTCTCCGTCACCACGACCGAGCTCGTCGACGACGGTGCCGGGGCGGTGCGCGCCCTGCGCGGGCACGAGGTGGAGACCCTCATAGAGAACGGGCGTCCGGTGTTCCAAAAGGTCGTGGGCACCGAGTTCGAGCTGGAGTGCGAGCTGGTGCTCCTGGCCATGGGCTTCGCGGGCACGGAGCGCCGGGGCGCAGTGGCCGAGCTCGGCGTGGAAGTGAACGGTCGCGGCGCCGTGGCGGCGGACACCGCGTGGGCCACCAACGTCGACGGCGTCTTTGTCTGCGGCGACCAGACCCGGGGCCAGAGCCTGATCGTGTGGGCCATCGCCGAGGGGCGCTCCGCCGCCGCCGCGGTGGATCGCTGGCTCATGGGGGACACCTCGTTGCCCTCCCCGATCGTGCCGGGGCAGCTGGCCCTGCGCTGAGGCACCATCCCGGCCTGCGCTAACTTCGGCGCCAGCCGGTAGGGCCGGAGGTGGGGCGAACCACCCGGTCGGTCGAGGTGCAGAGAAGCAGGAGAGCAGGGAGCAGGGGAGTCGCAGTGGGGTACGGGGGGCAGCGGTGAGCGAGCAACACCCAGACGACGAGTTCCATCCGCCGACCAGCGACGACCCGTACTGGACCGAGACCTGCTGGTTCACCTTCACGGTCCCCGAGCGCCGCCTCTCGGGGCAGCTCTACCCGTTCTTCCGGCCCAATCAGGGCGTGCTCTCGGCCGGGGCGTTCTTCTGGGACCACACCGGCGGCACCCCGGCGGACATCCTCCACGCCCGCCAGTTCTGGCACCTCCCGATCCCCGACCAGCCACTTTCCGACATCGCGCTCCCCAACGGCATCACCTACCGCTGCGTGGAGCCCCTCCGGCGCTACGCGCTCACCTACGACGACCCCGACGCCACCGGGCCCACCGACAGCACCATCCGGGTCGAGCTCACGTTCAACGCCATCGCGCCCCCCAACTATCTCGGGGAGTCCCACCTCGACCAGCCGGGTCGCTACGTCGGCACGATCGTCCTGGCCGGCGAGGAGATCCCGGTCGACGCCTTCGGGTTCCGGGACCGCTCGTGGGGGCCGCGCACGCAGTTCGGACGGGGCATTCACAACTCGGGCGCCATGTCCGGGGGCTACAGCTACGCCACCGCCTCTGAAGGTCACGCCTTTCACGCCATCACCATGGACTTCGGCTCCGGGGCGCTGGCCATCCACGGCTACATCCTGCGCGACGGGGAGCGGTCGAAGGTGGTGTCGGGGACCCGCCGGGTGCTCGAACGCGACACCCGGACCGCCTATCCACTCCGGGTGGCGCTCGACCTGGTGGACGAGGTCGGTCGGGAGGTCCACGCCGAAGGCGCCTGCCGCAACGGGCTGGGCCTGTTCCTGAACCCCAACCTCTACACCGTCAACTGCCTGACCGAGTGGACCTTCGACGGCATCACCGCGTTCGGTGAGGACCACGACAACTGGAGCGCCACCGGGCATCAAGGAATTCCTGCGGGGGCGAAACCTGGGCGCAAACGCGGGAAGCGAAGGAGCGACACCATGAGAGGGACGGAGGCGATATGAGCGTGCGGGAACCGTCGAACACCAGTCGACCGAAGACATCGACCCGCGACTACGACAAGCTGCGTGCGCAACTGGAGGCATGGCTCGGCGAACGGGTGCCCGGAGCCGCCGTCTCCGCCCTCGTCGTGCCCGCCAGCAACGGGATGTCGTCGGAGACGGTGCTCTTCGATCTCACCGTGCCCGGGGAGGAGCCACGCGAATTGGTGGCGCGCATCGCGCCCGACCCGGCGGCGGACCCGGTCTTCATGGTCTACGACATGGAGCGGCAGTTCAAGACCATGCAGATGGTGGCCGAGCACACCGAGGTCCCCGTGCCCAAGGTCCTCTGGCTGGAGACGGGCACCGACGCCATCGGGGTGCCCTTCTTCGTCATGGAGCGGGTCCATGGCGTCGTCCCACCCGACCTGATGCCCTACCCGTACGGCGACAACTGGTTCTTCGACGCCGACGTGAAAGATCAGCAACGTCTCGAACGTCAGGCGGTCGAGGCCCTCGCGGCCCTGCACGAGCTGACGGCGGACGGCGGCCCGGCCGGGTTTCTGGCCGCACCCGCTGATGGCGCCAGCCACCTCCGCCATCACGTGCAGGAACAGAGGACGTACTACGACTGGGTGGCCGCCGACGGCGTCCGCTCCCCGCTGATCGAGGAGACCTTCGAGTGGCTCGAGGAGCACTGGCCCGGGAACGAGAACGACGCCGTCTTCAGCTGGGGTGACGCCCGCGTGGGCAACATGATGTTCGAGGATTTCTCGCCCGTGGCCGTTTTGGACTGGGAGATGGCCGCGGTGGGTCCGCGGGAGATCGACATCGGATGGATGATCTACATGCACCGGGCCTTCCAGGACATGGTGGAGACCTTCGGGATGCCCGGGATGCCGCACATCCTGCGGCGCGAGACGGTGGCCGCAATCTACGAGGAGGCCTCGGGTTACAAGCCCCAGGATCTCGACTTCTACACGGCCTACGCCTCGCTGCGCTACGCCATCGTGATGTTCCGCATCACCCGGCGTTCCATCCGATTCGGTGAGGCGGTCATGCCGGAGAATCCGGACGAGGCCATCATGCACCACGCCCAACTGCGCAAAATGATCGACGGGGTCTACTGGAGGAGGGTCTCGACGGCTCGAGGACGCCCCGCGTCCCATCCAGTCGACGAGGTGAAACGGCGTCGGAGCGTCGGGTCGTCCCGTGCGGCGGACCGGGGCCCGGCGCGGCCGGTCGCCGGCTCATGGGCCGCACGCCCGACCCACGGGGCTGGTCCGCCAGGGCGAACCGCCCGATCATCCGACCGGCCACCAGAAGCCCACGTGTCGAGAGAGCGCCCGGGAGCCGCACGTCGACATCAAAAAGCTCGGACGCATCCCCAAGGGCGGAGGATGGCGGGCCACGGACGGCCAAGGAGAACCACGGTGGCCAGGCCAAGGTCGGCTACGCCTACATCCACACGGCGATCGACGGCTTAGCGACTGGCCTACCAGAGGCGCTCGACAACGAGCAGGGCCGCGCCGTGCTGGGGCGGGCTCGGGCTTCGAGAGTCAAGGAATCACCATCGAGCGCGTGCCAGCGACACGGAGGGTGCTATCGCTCCAAGGACTCGCCAACGCACTCGGTGCATCCCTCACCAGCTATCGACCCAGACCAACGGCAAAGCCGAACGACAACCGGACGGCTCGCCGAGTGGGGCTATGCCGATATGGACGTCAGAGGTCAACGACCAAGGGACTGCCGCTGGCTGCATATCTACAACATCATCGCTACCACACGCTGTCGGAGGCCGTGAGTCGGTCGGTGCGTGTCGGGCACGCCGTCTAGTCGGTCCGGACCGGTCCGGTGGCGACCGCCAGCGTGGAGACCACGAGAAGGGAGGACATGTGAGTACGGCGAGAACACACGGCGCATACGGCGCACAACGGTGAGGTCGATATTCACTACGAGGTGTTCGGCGACCCCGATGCGCCGACCCTTCTGTTGGTCAATGGCCTGGGATCACAGTGCATCAACTACGCCGAGCCATGGTGCCAACTCTTCTGCGACGAAGGGTTCCAAGTCGTCAGATTCGACAATCGCGATGTCGGTCTGTCCACCAAGCTCGATGGCATCGACTACTCGCTCGCCGACATGGCCGACGATGCCATTGCCGTGCTCGATGCGATCGGGTGCCACCAGGCACACGTCATGGGTTGCTCGATGGGAGGGATGATCGTCCAACGGCTCGCCATCGACCATGGCGACCGCCTGCTCTCCATGACATCGGTCATGTCCCGCACCGGTGAGCCCGGTTTCGGCGACAGCTCCGAGGAGGCTCTGGCTTTTTTGATGGCTCCGCCGGCCCCATCTCGATCCGCCTACATCGAGCGTCAAGTCGCCGCCTTACACGTCTACGGGTCAAAGCCCGAGTGGCTGGACGACGAGGCGATCCGTGACCGGGCCACCGCGGCGTACGACCGCTGCTTCTGCCCGGAGGGGACCGCCCGGCAGATGAGGGCGGTGGGGCACGACGGTTCCCGCGCCGAGGAACTCGCCGGGATCGATCTGCCGGTTCTCGTGATCCACGGGAGCCGCGACACCCTGATCGACCCCAGCGGAGGGCGCCAGACCGCCGCGGTCATTCCCGGCGCCCGCTACGTCGAGATCGAGGGCATGGGGCACGACTATCCGCCGGCCGTGTGGGATGAATGGGTGCGCGTGTGGTCCGAGTTTGCGCACAGCAGCGTTCCAACCTGATCGCACCGGATCGGCTCCGGCGGATCGGCTCCGGTCGACGTTGGTGCCATCACTACCGTCCGGCCGGGTACCACCACCTCGCGGTGGGACGAGGTATCACCCTTGGTGAAGGTCACCGCTCTTTGTACGGTTGACCTGGGAGGTCATCGTGGGCGCAGTAAGGATGCTGTTCGGCACCGAGCTTCGGCGCCGGTGGCGCTCCTGGCTGATCCTGGTGGTCTTGATCGCCGTCGTGGCCGGATTGGTTCTGGCCGCCGCAGCCGCCGGGCGACGCACGGCCACGGCCTTTCCGCGCTTTGTCGCTGCTCACGGCTATGACGTCTATATCTTCAATCAGAAGCCCGTTGGCGGCCTGAGCAGGTTGCCCGGAGTTTCTTCCGTCACGAGTATCGCCAACCCCGCCAGCGACCAACCGACGTGTACGTGCACCACCCGCACCATCAACCCGTCGAACTTCTACATCAATGAGCTGTCTCCCACTTCATTGAGGCGGGTGGTGAAGTTGGTCGCCGGCCGGATGCCCGCCGAATCGTCACCGTATGACGTGCTGGCCTCCTTCACGCTCCAACAGGACTATGGCGTGCATATCGGTTCGGTCATCCATGCGCCCCTGTACGCCTTGTCACAGTTGTCCGCACTGGGGAGCGGTGCCAACGTGGCTCCCTCCGGGCCGACGGTTGCCCTGCACGTCGTGGGAATCGGTGCAGCCGAAATGGAGTTTCCGCTGGGGACGGGACCCGAATATGACCTCTTCACCACGCCTGCATTCGCCCGTGTCATCAACAAGGAAGTTCCGCACGCGTCGGTCTACCTCGTGCGGCTTCGTCACGGGGCGTCCAGCCTGCCCGGTTCGCGGCCGCCGCAGGCCCACTTCATCTCGACTATGTCTCAGATCAGGCAAGTGCTGCCGCGGCGATAACCGCCTCAATCCATCCCCAGGCCGTGGGCTGGTGGGTGCTCGCCGTCCTGGCCGGCCTGGCCGGCCTGGCCGTCATCGGCCAGGCGCTCGGTCGACAAAGCGTCGTCGAGAGCGAGGAGTATCCCTCTTTGGTGGCCTTGGGCTTGCCCAGGCGCCAGCTCGCTGGTGCTCGGCACGGTGCGGAATCTTGTGTTGGCGCTCCTCGGCACGGCAGGCGCCGTCATTCTCGCCTTCGTGCTGTCCCCCCTGACACCGGTCGGCGAGGCCCGCCTGGCCGAGCCTTCGACCGGTCTTAGCTTCGACCCCCTCGTTCTGCTGCTCGGAGCGCTGGCCACGGTAGTGGTGGTTCTACTCCTGGGCGTCTGGCCGGCCGTGCGTGCCTCGCGGGTGCGCACCGGCGGCGAAAGAGCCTCAGAGGGGCACCCATCCATCATCGTGTCGAAGTTGGTAGCCGGAGGCGCGCCGCCGAGCGCGGTGATCGGTGTCCGTCGCGCCTTGGAACGAGGGCGAGGCGCCGCCTCGCTCCCGGTGGCTACCGCCCTGTTCGGATCGGCGTTGGCCGTCACGGCCCTCTGCGCAACGGTCGTGTTCGCCGACAGTCTGACCCACCTCACCGCAACCCCCGCGCTCTACGGCAGCAACTACCAGTTGTCGTTCTCGACCTCGAGCGGGGGGCCGGGCAATCCCACCTCGTGGGTGTCCAGCCTGGAGCACGACCACTCCATTACGGCGATCATGCTGGCCGCCACCCCTGAGGTGTCGATCAAGGGGCATGACGTCCTCGCCATTGCCGGGAAGGCCGTGCGTGGGCCAATGCTCCTCTCGGCGGTCGATGGTCGGCTTCCCACCGGTGACCACGAAATGGCGCTCGGAGCCACGACCCTGCATCAGGTCGGCGCCCACGTGGGGTCGGTTCTCGGAGTGACCATGCAACTGCCAACCGGCTCCCGCACCGTTCCTTTTCGCGTCGTTGGGTCGGTTTCGTTCCCCAGCGAAACCGGGGGCGGACTGGGCACCGGCTCGGCCTTCACGCTGGCCGGCTACCTGAACGCACTGTGTCCGCCCGGACATGAACAAAGCGGATGTCGACAGCAATTCGCGGCCAGTCAAAACTTCGTCGTCTTGGCGAAGGCGACCTCCGGTCCGAAGGGCCAAGCCGATGTCGCCCACTACGTCGCCAAGGACAATGCGAACCGGCCGAACACCCCGACCTCGTTGGTCAACTTCGGGGAGGCGGTGAACTTCCCGCTCATCCTCGGTTGTGTACTGGCGGTGTTCGGCGTGGCGACGCTCGTCCATCTGCTCGTGGTCAGCGTCGTCCGGCGCCGCCGCGAGCTGGGACTCCTCAAGGCCCTCGGCTTTGTGAACAGGCAGGTCGGCGCCATCGTGCTCTGGCAAGCCACCACGGTTGCCCTGGTAGGTATCGTCGTCGGTATCCCTCTCGGAATCGTCGTCGGCCGGGTCGTCTGGAATGCCTTTGCCACCAACCTCGGTGCGGTGCCCGTCGCCGCCGTACCCTGGTCGACGATCACCGCCTTGGCGCTAGGCGTGCTGGTGGTCGCCAATGCGCTGGCAGTCGTGCCGGCGGTGACCTCGGCGCGCCGACGGTCGGTGGGACAGCTCTTGCGGACCGAGTGACACGGGGCGGCATGAACCCCGGTCCTCCGCCTTTTGAGATCTCCTTCCGGCCCCTGCAACAGTCGGATCTTCCCCTGCTCGCCGAGTGGCTGCGGCGACCGCACGTGGCGCAGTGGTGGCGGGAACCCTCGGATCTCCCTGCGGTCGAGGCGGCATACGGTCCCATGGTCGACCGGTCCGACCCGACCGAAGGGTTCATCGCGGTCGGTCGAGGGGCAGGGCCAGCCGGGGGAGGGGCAACCGTTCGCGTTCCTCCAGCACTACCGCCTCGACGACAACCCGGAGTGGCAGCGAGCCATCGCAGCGGCGCTCGCTGAAGGCGACGTCCAGGTCAGCGGGCGAAGTGCCGGCATCGACTACCTCATCGGCGAACAGACGATGACCGGCCGTGGGCTGGGTCGAAAAATGATCGGCGCGTTCGTGGACCTCCTATGGGACCGGTATCCCGACACCACCGCCGTCGTCGTCGCCGTCGACCAGGGCAACGAGGCCTCGTGGAGGGCGCTGGAGGGCGCGGGATTTCTGCGCGCCTGGGCGGGAGTGCTCAGTTCGGAAGATCCGAGTGACGAGGGTCCCAGCTACCTCTATGTGCGGCGCCGACCCGTCGGGTGATCTCAGCGGCGTCGCTCAGCGACGACCGGACGCCAGACGCCGCACCCGGTCCGCCGAGGGCGCACCCACGAAGGCGACCACCCGGTTCACACCGAGAGCGTCCAGCCGCTCGAGCGTTTGCGGACGTAGATCCGAGGACACCGTCACCACGAATGCGGACGGATCGCCACCGGCTGCGCTGACGGCTGCCCGCGCCGTCTCGAGCAAGCGGGGCAGTTGTGGACCGCTCGGCAGATTCACCCCATCGGCCACGCGACCGGCCAGTTCGGCCATCTTCGGCCCGAAGCCTCCGATGATGACGGGCGGTGGGGGGTCGGGGCGCAGGAACCCGCTGACCCCTCCCACAGTGCCCGACCACACCGACCGCAGCGTCGCCACCGCCGCTTCCACCGCCTCCCGTCGCGCCGCGTCGCCCGGCACCGGCCGGTCGAAGGCACGCTGCTCCGCCGCATACGGCGTCTCGCGGCCACCCCCGGCACCGAGGCCGAGGAGGAGCCGGCCCTCGCTGACCTGCTGCAGGGTGGCCGCCATCACCCCCAGGGTCCCCGCGGGGCGGTTGGCTACATTGAGGACCATCGGGCCGATGGCGATCCGGGGCACCGTGGCGGCGATCGCCGTCAAGGTCGTCCACGCTTCGAGCACCCTGTCCTCTCTGTGCACGGACCCGGCCAGATGGTCGTACAGCCACACCCCGTCGAATCCTTCGCCCTCGGCCGCTCTGGCCGCCTCGCGCACATCGCTCCACGTGGCACCGAACGGATCGAACAACAGGTCGGTCTTCATCCCGACGCTCACGAAGCGTCAGGCGGGCGAGACGGGTGGTGGTGTCACGGGCGACGGTGTCACGGGTGCATCGCCGCTGGCGTGCCGGCCCCGTGTGCCCCGCCCGCTCCCTGACCCATTTGCGTTCCCGAAGAACCGGAGCCCGGGCTTGACCAGGTTGCGGTGCGTGAGAAGGACGGTGCCGGCGACAAGGCCTATGTAGACCACGTCGATCAGATCGCGCACCGTCGCCGTGCGCCCGCCGAAACGGCCGAAGACGCTGGGCCCGCCGAGAGCGAACAGGAGATACACGGCGAGAATGGTGACGACAAGGAGGATCAGGACGGACAGAAAGGCGACCGCCGAGACGTAGCTCTGGGCCACCCGGCGCGAGGGGTTGGCGGCATCGGGACCGACCAGAGCCACCCCGCGCCTGACGTGTGTCCACAACAGCGCGCCGCTCAACACTGTGATCAGGCCGCCGATGACCACCGCGCGGGCGATCGCATTGCCGATACCCGGGGAGTGGCGTCCTATGAGCTCCACAACCGAGAAGACCACCACCACTGAGCCGAGGATGGTGCTCACCAGCGCGACGAACGAGACGGCGAAGTAGTACACGGACTGCGGGCGGTTTCCGGTTTCATCGGGCTCGGCCCGGTTCGCCACCACGATGATGATGAAGATGCCCACGATCACTGCGCCGATGAGGAGCCCGAGAATTTCGAGCACGATGCTGGCGATCGGCAGCAGGCTTGACGACACCGATGAGAGGGAGGTCGAGGTGACGGACCCGCCGGATAGCACCGTACTGAGCGGCGGCGCGGTAAGGAGTGCGTGTGCAACGTTGATCATCTTGCCCCCATGCTTTTCCGGGCTTTTCCGGCTTTGCTTTTCCGGCTTTCCGAACACTTCATCGGCTGCGCCGACATCTCACCGTAGTTGGGGCGAACCCAGAGAGTGGGGATTGTGCGTTTCAGCCGCCGGACAATAAGTCGGGGAGCAGGTGCATGTCGGCGAAGACGACGGCTGAGCCGATGGAGAGCCGCTCTGCATTCGTCACGCCTCCGGCAAATGCGAAGACGGTCATCCCCGCAGCCAGACCGGCGGTGACACCTGAGACGCTGTCTTCGACCACCGCGCAGCGGTCCGGACGGACTCCCATCTTCTCGGCGGCGTAGAGGAAGATGTCAGGTGCGGGCTTTCCGTTCTCCACCTCGTCGGCGCTGAACAGGCGCTCCCAGAAGAGGTCGAGGAGACCGGTGAGTCCGAGCGTGAAACGCATCTTCTCGTGGCTCCCGCTCGACGCCACGCACATCGGGATCTTGATCTGGCGGACGACTTCTGGCACGCCCGGCACGGGGAGGAGCTCGCGCGCGAAGACCTCTTCGTAGCGGACCTCGAATTCGGCCTCCCAGTCCACCGCGCGGCCCAGGTGCTCCTCGATCACCCCGTGCATGTACGACGCCGATCGACCGACGAATCGCTCCACGATCTCCGTCTCGGTGAGCGGCCACCCGAGCCCGAAGAGAATCTCGGCCTCCGTGCGGATGGCCAGCCGCTCGCTGTCCACGAGCACCCCGTCACAGTCGAAGATGACCAGGTCGAATCGCCCCACTGGCCCGAGCCTACCGCCGATGCGGCCGCTCGTCCCGGGCGGTTCTCGTAGGGCCGAAAGTCACTTTCTCACCCAGAAAGTGGGCTTTCGCGTGTCATTCCGATACCCTCGAAACGATGACATGGTTGAGTCTGGTGACCACGGTGACCCTCGTAGTCGGGTTCACGGGCATGGGCACCTTGAGCGTCCTGGGCGCATCGCTCCGCACCCAGGGGAGCGGGACCACCAAACAGACGGCGAACCGCCGCATGCTGGCGCTGGGCGCGACCCTCTGCGGGACGGCGATTCTCCTCCCGTTCCTCGCCACCGGGTGGCGAGCTGCGCTCTTCTTCGGGCTCGGCTGGGCCGCTCTCGGCATACTGGTCGCCGCCATGTTCGCCTCGCGCGTCCCGACCCGACTGCTGGCCACGCTGCTCTTCCTCTCGGCGGCACTCTTCGCCGTCGTCGCCCTGCCACCGCACATGGGGACCTTCGACGCCGTCGGTGTCTTCGTCGTCGCCGGGTTGATCCTGGCCAAGCTGACCCGCATGGCGACCCGCCGCCTCACCGAGGAGGGGCGGCTGTACTAGGGCGCCGACACGCTCACTGCTCGGCCAGAATGGCGGCGATCTCGGCCAGGGGATTGCGCACGACCGGCCCGGTGACTTCGACCACGGCCCGGTCGATCCTGCCGTTAAATGTGAAGGGCGCCTCATACCCTTCGCCCACCGCCGGGCCCCATTCGTAGCCACAGGTGAGCCCCACCCCGACGCCGTTGAAGCCGGCCACGGTGAAGCGGGCGATCATCCCCTCGACCACCACGTCGCCGTCGACGAGCAAACGGGCCGGGCCCCCGAGGCCCTGATCTTTGGTGAACTCGAACGCCACCTGGTACGAGCCCGATCCGAGCGCCTGCGGGCTCCGCAGGACATCGCGGGCCTTCCCGTAGAGGTTGTGCACGTAGACGAGGTGCCCCTCGACGAAGTGCAGCGACCAGCCGCCCAGGGCCGAGCCGAGGGCCAGGAGCACCCCGTGCGGGACCGCTCCCTCGGCCACCGCCACGTCGACCCGCACGGCGTGGGAACGGTTCTGCACCGGGACGCCCACGGACTCGGGGACGGGCGCCCCGCCCTGGAAGTAGCGGAACACGGTGCGATCGCGCCGGTGGTCGGGCTTCTTGTTGAGCAGCGCCCACAGCGGCCGGTTGTCCAGGGGCAGCACGTCGTTGCGTCCCGCTTCCTCCCACCAGAGGGCGATCATCGCCGCCAGGCGCTCGGGCTCGGCCCCGGCCCGGTCGTCGGTCTCCGAGAAGTCCTCGGCCACGTGGTAGAGCTCCCACACATCGTCGTCGAACGACGCGTTCGGATTGAGGCCGTCGTCGTAGACCGGGCCGACCGGGTGGAACGTCACCGCCTTCCACCCGTCGTGATAGATGGCGCGCGAGCCGAACATCTCGAAGTGCTGCGTCGTGCGCGGGCCTGGCCCTGCCGCGCCCGCCGCGCCGAGCAGCGGGGCGAAGCTGATCCCGTCGAGATGCGACTGCGCCACGCCTTCGAGATGCGACGGGGCCGTGACCCCGGCCAGCTCGAGCACGGTCGGCAACACGTCGACGGCATGGGCGAACTGGTGCCGGATGCCCCCGGCCGCCTCGGCGAGACGCGCCGGCCAGCTCACGATGCACGGATCCGCCACCCCGCCCTCGTGCACCTCGCGCTTCCAACGCTTGAACGGCGTGTTCCCGGCCATGGTCCACCCCCACGGGTAGTTGTTGTGGGTGGTGGGGCCGCCTATCTCATCGATCCTTTCGTGCATCTCGGTCACCGACGCCGGATCGAGGTTCTCGAGCCGTATGTCGTTGATGGACCCCTGTGACCCTCCCTCGGAGCTGGCGCCGTTGTCCGAGACCAACACCACGACGGTGTTGTCGAGATCGCCCGTATCGCCCAGGAAGGAGAAGACCCGGCCCAGTTGGTCATCGGTGTAGGAGAGGAAGCCGGCGAAACACTCCATGAAGCGGGCGGCCAGCGTCCGCTCCACGGCACTGATGTCGTTCCAGGCCGGGACCCACGGTGGTCGTGGCGAGAGGCGGGTCCCTTCGGGGAGGAGGCCGAGCTCCAGCTGGCGGGCGAACGCCCGGTCGCGCCACTCGTCCCACCCCGAGTCGAAGGCTCCCTTGTAACGGTCGATCCACTCGGACGGGGCATGATGCGGAGAGTGGCACGCCCCGGTGCACAGGTAGAGGAAAAAGGGGCGTTCGGCATCGACGGCGCGCAGATCGCCCACGAACTCGATGGAGCGGTCGGCCAGGTCGGCGCTCAGGTGATAGCCCTCCTCCGTGCGGCGGGGCGGGCGCACCGAGTGGTTGTCGTGGAAGAGGGCGGGCACGAACTGGTGCGTCTCCCCGCCGTGGAAGCCGTACCAGCGGTCGAACCCACGGGCCAAGGGCCACGTGGCGCGCGAGGAGGCCATGTCGGTCTCGTTCTCGGGGCTGAGGTGCCACTTGCCGACGGCGTAGGTGGCGTAGCCCGCCTGGCGCAGGATCTCCGAGAGGTAGCCGTTCTCGCGGGGCGGCTTGCCCCAGTAGCCGGGGTAGCCCACGGCGAGGTCGGCTACCCGGCCCATGCCGCTGCGGTGGTGGTTCCGCCCGGTCAGCAGGCAGGCCCGGGACGGGGAGCACAGCGCGGTGGTGTGGAAGTTGGCCAGGCGCACCCCCGAGGCCGCCAGCCCGTCGATCACCGGGGTGTCGATGGGGGAGCCGTAACAACCGAGCTGGGCGTACCCCACGTCGTCGAGCACGACGAGCACCACGTTGGGCGCGCCAGCCGGAGGCGTCGTCTCCGGTGGCCACCACGGCTCCGACTCGCGCCAGTCCCGACCGATCCGACCGTGGAACTCCCTCTCCTGCGCCATGACCGCTCCTCGCTCGACCGACCGGGGAGCAGCATGCCATCGTCGCGCGCCGGACGGCGGCGCCATCCGCCCCAGCCCTACGCTATGGACATGCCCACATGCGACCTCGGCTCCCTCACCGTCTACTTCGAACAAGCGGGCACGGGGGAGCGGCTCCTCCTGATCTCGGGCACCGGGGGTGACCTGCGCAACCCGCCCCGCATCTTCGATACGCCCCTCGCCTCACGCTTCGAGATCCTGGCCTATGACCAACGCGGCCTGGGGCAGACCAGCATCCCCGAGGGGCCGTACACGATGGCCGAGTACGGCGACGATGCCGCCGCCCTGTTGGAGGCCCGCGGCTGGGACAACTGCCTCGTCGCAGGCATCTCCTTCGGCGGCATGGTGGCCCAGGAGCTCGCCATACGGCACCCCGACCGGGTGCGGCGGCTCGTCCTGGCCTGCACCTCATCGGGTGGCGCGGGCGGTGCCTCCATCCCTTTCGACGAGCTGGCCACGCTGGAGGGCGAGGCCCGGGTGCACCGCCAGGTCGAGATGATGGACACCCGCTGGGACGCGGCCCGGCGCCAGGAACGCGCCGCCGAGTACAAGATGATGGTCGACGCCATGAGCGGCCATCTGCGCATGGGATCGGGCACGCAGTCCCCCGAGGCGGCCCGGGGCGCCGCCCTCCAGCTCGAGGCCCGGCGCCACCACGACACATGGAACCGGCTGGGCTCCATTCGCTGCCCCACCCTGGTCTGCGGAGGCCGCTTCGACGGCATCGCTCCGCCGGCCAACAGCGAGCGGCTGGCTGCGCAGATCCCCGGCGCCGAGCTGGCCCTCTTCGACGGCGGGCACGGGTTCTTGTGGCAGGACCCGGCGGCGTTCCCGCGTATCTTGGGCTTTCTCGAAGGCGCCGCGGTGGCGTCGAGCGGAGGAAAGAGGCCATGACCATCGATCCGACCACCACTCCGCAGTGGCAGGCCCTCGCCACGCACTTCGGTGACGTCGAGGATCTCCATCTGCGCCAGCTCTTCGCCGTCGATGCCGAGAGGACGGTGCGGCTGACGGCCGAGGCGGGCGATCTGGTGGTGGACTACTCCAAGCACCGGGTCACCGCCGACACCTTGTCGCTCCTGTTCGATCTGGCCCGGGCGACCGGCGTCGAGTCCCGGCGCGACGCCATGTTCGCCGGCGCGCACATCAACTCCACCGAGGACAGGGCCGTGCTGCACGTGGCGCTGCGCATGCCCGAGTCCGAGACGTTGATGGTCGACGGCCAAAATGTGGTGGCCGACGTCCACTCCGTGTTGCGCCAGATGGGCGACCTGTCCGACCGCATCCGCGACGGACGGTGGGTCGGCGCCACCGGGGAGCGGATCCGCGCCGTGATCAACATCGGCATCGGCGGGTCCGATCTCGGGCCGGACATGGCGACCGAGGCCCTGGCCGACTACGCCCTGCCCGACCTCATCAGCCGGTTCGTCTCCAACGTCGACCCGGTCGATCTCTACGCGGCCACGCACGACCTGGATCCGGCCACCACCCTCTTTGTGATCAGCTCCAAGACCTTCACGACGCTCGAGACCCTGACCAACGCGGCGGCGGCCCGCGAGTGGCTCTTGGACGGACTGGCTGACGCCGCCGGGGCGGGCGGGACCGCCCCGGCCGACGCGGTGGCGAAGCACTTCATCGCCGTGTCGACCAACACCAAGGCCGTCGCCGAGTTCGGCATCGACACGGCCAACATGCTCGAGTTCTGGGACTGGGTCGGCGGCCGCTACTCGTACGACTCGGCCATCGGCTTCTCCCTCATGGTGGCCATCGGCAAGGATGCCTTCGCCGACATGCTGGCCGGCTTCCACGTCATCGACGAGCACTTCCGCACCACGCCCCTGGAGGAGAACCTGCCGGTGATCCTGGGTCTCCTCAACGTCTGGTACAACAACTTCTTCGGCGCCCAGACCCATGCCGTGCTGCCCTACAGCCATCGCCTGGCCCGTTTCCCGGCCTATCTGCAACAGCTGACCATGGAGTCCAACGGCAAGTCCGTGCGCCTCGACGGGAGCGCGGTCGAGAGCCAGACCGGCGAGATCTTCTGGGGCGCACCGGGCACCAACGGGCAGCACGCCTTCTACCAACTCATCCACCAGGGCACGAAGTTGATCCCGGCCGACTTCATCGCCTTCGCCGAGGCCACCCACGACAACGGCACCCAGCAGGACCTGCTGATGGCCAACTGCCTGGCCCAGACCAAGGCACTCGCCTTCGGCAAGACGGCGGAGGAGATCGCCGCCGAGGGCACCCCGCCCGCACTGGTCCCGCACAAGGTCATGCCGGGCAACCGGCCCAGCACCACCATCGTCGCCGGCAAGCTTTCTCCCCGGATTCTGGGCGAGCTGGTGGCCCTCTACGAGCACATCGTCTTCGTCGAGGGCGCCATCTGGGGGATCGACTCGTTCGACCAGTGGGGGGTCGAGCTGGGCAAGGTCATGGCCAAGGAACTGGCGCCGGTCCTCAGTGCCGACGAGGCACCGGACCTGTCCGGGCAGGATGCCTCGACCGCCGCCCTGGTCCGCCTCTACCGTTCCATGCGGGGGCGCCCCGTCTGAGCGCCGTGGACCGCCGCCGCGCACTGGTCTCGACCCTGTCGACCGGGGGCTTCGTCGCCCCCGAGGAGGAGGCGAACGAGCTCCTGGCCCGGGCCGGCTCCGACGACGTGCTCCTCGAGGCCCTCCTGCGGCGCCGCCTGACGGGCGAACCGCTGGCTTGGATCACCGGCCGCGTCTCCTTCTGCGACCTCGAGCTCGGTGTCGATGCGGGCGTCTACGTGCCCCGCTGGCAGACCGAGCAACTGGCCCGTCGTGCCACGGAACTGTTGCCGCCGGCCGGCACGGCGGTCGATCTGTGCACGGGGACCGGCGCCATCGCCCGGGTCCTGCTCGCCGCGCCTGGGCAGGACGGAGCGCGGGTGGTGGCCACGGACATGGACGCCCGGGCCGTCGCCTGCGCCCGGGGCAACGGCGTCGAGGCGTATCACGGCGACCTGTTCGCCCCGCTACCGGGCGGCCTCCGAGGCCAGATCGACCTGGTCGTCGCGGTGGTGCCGTACGTACCGACGCCGGCGCTTTCCCTGTTGCAGCGCGACACCCTGACGTTCGAATCACCGCTGTCCTACGACGGCGGCCCCGACGGCACCGACATCCTCCGGCGCGTCCTGGCCGAGAGCCCCCGGTACCTGCGACCGGGCGGCACGATCCTGGTCGAGCTCGGGGGAGAGGAGGCGGATGCGCTCACCGGCGATCTGTCCCGCTTGGGCTACGTCGACGTCGCCCTCCTCCTCGATGACGACGACGATGTCCGCGGGCTCGAGGCCACCTGGTCCACGTGACGCCTCCGAGCGTCGCTCAGACTCGCCGAGCGTCGCTCACTTGAGCGCCTCCCAGGCGGCGAGGGCGGCCAGCACGAACAGCACAACGGCGGTGACGATGCGCACGGTCTTGATGTTGATGACACGCAAGAGGCTCTGCCCACCGACCACGGCCAGGCCGGCCACGGCCCAGAGGGCGAGCAGGGCGCCCACGGCGACGGAAAGCGGCGAGTGATAGTGGGCCGCCAGGTTGGCCGTGAGTATCTGGGTCAGGTCACCCCACTCGGCCAGGAAGATGACGAGGAAGGCGGTGGTGACCACCCGCCGACCCGAGGCCGTCTCCTTGACGATGATCGCCTCTTCTTGTGCTTCCTTCCTGGCCTCCCGGATGGCCAGCACCGCGCCGACCAGGAACATGAAGGCCACAATGCCCTCGAGCACCCGGTGCGGCACCAGGTGGAAGAGGATGCCGCCGATGGTCACGGCGATCAGCACATGGACGAGGAACGCCCCGGCCGCGCCGATCCACACCGAGAAGGGCTTGCCCCGCGTCGACATGACCAGGGAGGCGAACATGGTCTTGTCCGGCAGCTCTCCGACGAAGATGATCGGGAAGACGGCGGCGATGATCGCGATATGCATTCGACCTTTCTCGCCGGAGCGAAGGGTTCTCCCTCGTTCCGGTCACGACAACACGACGACATGACGGAACGAAGGTCTCGCCCACCTGCCAGCCGCACGCAGGTCCGGTGACCGGGCTCCGAGGAGCCGGGATTGGCGATCACCGATTGGGGGCTACTCCCCTTCGCTGCGAAGCCTAATGGGGCCGGACCCCATGCACCAGGCACGTTCGTCACCGGGGCGCAGGGAGATTTAACCGGTCGGCAACCTTGGGCGGGCCTTCGATGGCTACGCTCGGTTGCGGTGGGAAAGAGCGGGACCAGGGAATACCCCGATGGGCAGGGCGGCGCCACCACCGTCAATGGCGCCGTCGCCGTCGCCCCGATCGACCTGAACGATCTGACCCATCCGGCGCATCCGTCGCATCTCCCCGAGGGCGAGAGCCCCAAGTTGATCAGCAAGTCCGCCTATGAGAAGGAGCTCGCTCGGCTCCAGACCGAGCTGGTGCGGATGCAGGAGTGGATCGTCCATCACGGACTGCGGGTGATGGTGATCTTCGAAGGTCGTGACACGGCCGGCAAGGGCGGCACCATCAAGCGGATCATGGAGCGCCTCAACGCGCGGTACTGCCGCGTCGTCGCGCTCGGCACTCCGACCGATCGCGAGCGCAGCCAGTGGTACTTCCAGCGTTACATCGCCCACCTCCCGGCCGCGGGGGAGATCGTCCTGTTCGATCGGAGCTGGTACAACCGGGCCGGAGTCGAGAAGGTCATGGAGTTCTGCACCGAGGAGGAGCACGCGGAATTCTTCCGGACCTGTCCCCAGATCGAGCGTGCGTTGGTGCGCTCGGGGATAATTTTGATCAAGTACTGGCTGTCCCTGAGCGACATCGAGCAGGAACGTCGGTTCACCGAGCGGATCAACAACCCCGGAAAGCGTTGGAAACTGAGCCCGATGGACCTCGAGGCGCGTGCCCGGTGGGTCGACTACGCCGAGGCGAAGGACGAGATGTTCGCCTACACCGACATCAAGGAAGCGCCCTGGCACGTCGTCGACGCCGACGACAAGAAGGCCGCCCGGCTCAACATCATCAGCCACCTACTCGACATCGTTCCCTATGAGCAGGTGCCGCACGAGGCCGTCGAGCTGCCCGATCGCCAGCAGCGCTCGTACGAGCGACCGCCGATCGACAGCCAGACATGGGTCCCGGCGCGCTACGTGACGCGGTGAGCCGGCTCACCCCGGCCGGGTGAAGCCCACGACCAACTCGCTGCCCCAGCTGACGCCGATAGTGGGCGGGAACGCCTCGACCCGCACGTCGGCACCCGAATGCGGGGCGTCGACCATCATCGCCTTGCCGTTGCGCACGCCGACGTAGAGCCCGACATGGGACACGCGGCCCGGCCCGCCACCGAAGAAGACAAGGTCGCCCGGTTGGAGGAGCGTCCCTGACCCCAGCTCGGGGCCGGCATCGAACTGGTCCTGCGCGACGCGGGGCAAGGTGACCCCCGCCGCCCGGTAGGCCGCCTGGGTCAGCCCCGAGCAGTCGAACCCGACCTCAGGCGTCTCCCCACCCCACACGTAGGGCGTGCCCACCTGGGCCAGGGCCCAGGCCACGGCGACTTGGCCCGCCTCGGATCCAGCCGTCGGGGCGGCGGTGCCGACGGTGCCGACGGTGCCGACGGCTGCTCGTGCCGTAACTCTGCGCCAGGGCGAGCACCTGGGTCACGTAGCTGGTGCTGTGGTTGTAGGCGAGCACGGCCCCCGAGATGTCCGCGCCACCGGCCGCCCCGTCGGCACAGAGCATCCGGGCCGCGGCGTACACGGCATCGGTGGGGTCGTACGGGCTCGGCGGATCGGCGCCCCCGGGAGGGACCGGCTGGTCATAGGCGGCGAAGGTGGCCGGCTCGAACTGCATCGGGCCTTCCGCCCCCGCTCCGTTGGCGCCGGAGTGGACGCCGGGAAGGCTCGAGGTGCCGTTCCCGGACTCGACGGTCCCGATGGCCGCCAGGACGGTCCAGGGGAGCCCCGGGCAGGTGACGGCCGCCGCTTGGTACAACGAGAGCATCGCAGCCGGGATCTCGCTGGTGGCGGCGGCACTGACGCCGACGGTCCCGACCGTCCCGCCGCTCCCGCCCGTACCCCCGGACAGCGCCGCACTGACCACCCCGGTTGCCACCGCCATGAGGACGGCGGAGAACATCAGGGCGGCGGCACCCAGACCGAGGACACGACCGGAAACGAGGGAAACAGGAGCACCCATGCCCGGAGAACGGTCGGTTCGTGGGCACGTGGCGCGCGCGCTCGACATACTGGGTCCATGAAGAGCACGATGCAGGACGCACCCCTCCTGATCAGCGACATCCTCAGGCACGGGCAGGAGGTGCACGGCGACAGCACCGTCATCACCGTCGAGCCGGGCGGCCACCGCTCGGCCACCTTCTCCGAGGTGGCGGGCCGGGCGGAGAAACTGGCCAAGGCCCTGCAGCGGCTGGGGGTCAAGGACGGCGACCGGGTGGGCACCTTCTGCTGGAACAACCAGGGCCACCTGGAGGCGTACCTGGCCATTCCCTGCATGGGCGCGGTGCTCCACACCCTGAACATCCGGCTGCCGGCGGAGCAGCTGGCCTACGTGATCAACCACGCCGAGGACCGCGTGATCATCGTGGACGCCTCGTTGATCCCATTGCTGGCCGCCATCAAGGACGAGCTCAAGACGGTCGAGACCATCATCGTGGCCGGGGAGGGGGACACCACGGCCCTGGGCGAGACGCTCTCCTACGAGCGCCTCCTGGCCGCCGAGGAGCCGGGCTTCGAATGGCCCGTACTCGATGAGCGCACCGCCGCCGCCATGTGTTACACCAGCGGCACCACCGGCAATCCCAAGGGCGTGGTGTACTCGCACCGCTCCACGTACCTGCACACCATGGCCGAGCAGTCGGCCTCCTCGGTGGGCATGACCGAAGAGGACCGCATCCTCATCATCGTCCCCATGTTCCACGCCAACGCCTGGGGCACCCCCTACGGCGCCTGGATGGCCGGGACCGACATCATCATGCCCCAGATGTTCTTGATGGGGGAGCAGCTGGCCGCCGTCTTCAACGAGTTCCACCCGACGCTGGCCTGCGGCGTACCCACCATCTGGAACGGGCTGCTCCAGTTGGACAAGCCCGTCGACTTCTCGTCGGTGCGGGCCATCACCGCCGGTGGCGCGGCCGTGCCGCAGTCGCTGATCGAGGGGTTCGAGAAGCGGTTCGGCGCCACCATCATCCAGGGCTGGGGCATGACCGAGACCAGCCCGCTGGCCGCGTTCGGCCTGCCGCCGGCGCGCAAGCTCGATGGCCACGACGACATGTACTACAAGGTCAAGGCCGGCCGCGTGGTGGCCGGCGTCGAGGTACGCGTGGTCGCCGAGGACGGCACGATCCTGCCGCACGACGGCGAGTCGGTGGGGGAGTTCGAGATCCGCGGCCCCTGGGTCACTGGCTCGTACTACAAGGAGGAAGACCCGGAGAAGTTCCGCGACGGCTGGCTGCGCACCGGCGACGTGGGCACGCTGGACCAGCAGGGCTACATGACCATCTCCGACCGCACCAAGGACGTCATCAAGTCAGGCGGGGAGTGGATCTCGTCGGTCGAGCTCGAGAACGCGGTCATGGCCCATCCCGACGTCTTCGAGGCGTCCGTCATCGCCGTACCGGATCCCAAGTGGTCGGAGCGGCCCCTGGTCGCTGTGGTCCCCAAACCGGGGAAGACGCCGTCCCCGTCGGATCTGGTCGACTTCCTCTCTACGCGCGTCCCCCGTTGGTGGTTGCCGGACCAGTGGATATTCATCGAGGAGATCCCCAAGACGAGTGTGGGGAAATTCGACAAGAAGCTCATGCGGGCCGCCTTCGCCGACGGCGACTACAAGGTGCAGACCGTTCCTCTGCCGAAGTGAGGCGCAGGTCTTCGGGCGTGACCTCGGTGCTCAGATGACCTCGGTGGAGTGGTGACCTCGGCGGAGGAGGCGATGGCCGACGTGGCCGCCCGGCTCGAAGGCGTGGTCGAGGAGCTCACCGATATCGCCCTTGATGCGCTGCGCCGGGGAAGCCAGGGCGATCCGCACTCGGCTGAAGCCGGGGAGGCCATCGAGATCGAGCGCCGCATCGTGCGCGCCCGCCGGTCCATCGAGAAGGCCGTCTCCGTGTTGGCGCCGGCCGGAGGTTCCATTCTCGACGACGGGCCTTGATGCCGTGACCTGCTGAATCCACATCCGTCCACAGATGGCTGACCGCTGGGGAGGCTTCGGGGGAGGCGCGTCCCTCACCTTGTGGGGATGCCACCTACAGCAGAACCCACAGCCGCACCCCGAATCCCATCAGTTGTTTCACTTACCGCACCGGTCCGCTCCAGCCGCACCCGTTCATCGACCCGCGGGCGCGTCAACCACGCGGCTCCTGGGATCGTCTCCCCGCTGCGGGCGGCTGCCGCCCTGCTGGGCCTCGTCGCCCTCCTCGCCGTCGCCGGTCTAGGTATCGCAACTCACGTCGGTTTCGGCACCACTCGATCAGTCATCCCTCCGATCCACGCACCCACCACCGGTACTGCGACCAAGATCGGACGGCTTGTCAGCCCTCCGATAGAACTCGTCACCACTGACATTTCTTCCGCGGCGCACACGACGTGCGTGTGTTCCTCTCCCTACGTAGGGGCCGTCACCGGCCCGCCGATTGTTGAGAATGCAGCGCTGGCCAGACTTGTCAGATCGGTTTGGCGCTCAGGCGCCAGCTACGGAGATGGAAGCACTTTCGACGCGGTCGAATATGAAGCGACAAGCGGTCAACTAATTGGGGGTACGACGCACTTTCAGAAGCTTGCTGAAGGTTGGCAGAACCTAACTAGGCTGATGAAGACCCAGGATCTCAGTGAATCTGACCGGGCAATAGCTAACGAGCTAGATGAGAGATTCTTGCAGGCAACAGTAGAAATCGAACAGCATCCCTTGACCGCCATCGAAGCAAACTTGCGAGCAGGAAAGTCACCAACAGCGGGATTCTCTACTGCCGCCATGGATGCGGCAGATCCTGAATTAGCCGCAGAGGATGAGAGCATCGAGCCACTGCTGGAAGACTTAGCCGTGGCAGCAGAAGATGCCGCAGAGGACGGATGAAGATGACGAGACCGCCAACATCCCTCGAAGAGGCCGTGACCCAATTACGTAAAGGGTGCCCTGAGCTTTCCGGTGTTCTTGACGGCATAGGAGCTACCGAAAACAGTGGAGTCGGCCTCTACGCAATATTCGGTGACGTCCTATTGCCATTGATCGCCAATGTGCTCACAGGAGGCGCAGACCAACTCTTTGATCGCGGTTACCCCCAGGCACTGGACAAAGGAATTGCCTATCGACAAGATCTCGTCGGTCGCTTGTACGGCGTATTTGAAGAATGGGCAGTCTCGCCAGATCGGGATATTCGAGACGTCGTGTACATAGAATTATTGGAAAATGGATACGCGGTAGACGCCAATATCCCGGACCTGGATGTTGATGATCTCATCAAGTACGCGGGTCCTCGGGTGACGGCGATGAGAATCACCGGGCCACGGTGAAGCAATGAGCCGACGTGGCCGCCCGCCCGAAAGGCGTAATCGAGGAGCTCACCGATATCGCCCTTGATGCGCTGCGCCGGGGAGCCAGGGCGATCCGCAATCGGCTGAAGCCGGGGAGGCCATCGGATCGCGCCGATCGTGCGCCCGGCGTAGAAGGCCGTCTCCGTGTTGGCGCCGGCCGGAGGTTCCGACGACGGAGGTGTGGACTGACCGGTCACGTCGTCGGTGTGACCGTGGATCCTTGACTCGCGAGGTCAGGGCCGATGACGACGATCACATCCATCCCGGTGGTACCTGTGACAGGCGCGGCGATCGTGAGCGGCTGCACAACTGTGGACTTCAATCCGAGTTCGGAGGCGACTTCGACCCCTTGCGGCTGCTCGTTCGGGGCGTAGTACACGGTGGTGGAGGTGGCGGCGGCTGTCGTATTCGTCGGCGTGCCCATGGACCAACCCTGAGCCTGCAGTACTTGGGTGAAGTGCGCGGCTGCACCGTTTTGCTGTGTCCCGTTGGCAACGAGAACCTTCACGCTCGCATGCGGGATGGTGGTCGTGGTGGTCGTGGCGGCGGTTGACGACGTCGTAAGGGGCGGAGACGTCGGCCCCTTAGTGAGGTGTCCGCTCAAGAAGGCTCCGACGAAACCGGCCGCAACGAGGGCGAGTAGGAACAGGACCGCTTGTCCTGGGCGCCTCATCGCACCATCAGGATTCGTCCATGAATGACGGCGTCACGTTCTCTCGAGCACCTTCGTCCTTTCAGCCTATCTTCAGCTACTCCATGTTGGTTGGGGCTGCATCGTGGGTGCGATCTCGGTCAACGCCTAGCCCGGACCTTTCAGTAACGCCCATCTGATGGGTCGTGGAGGCTGTCCGAGGGTGCGGGGCCCATCGTGATCGAGCATCGGGACTTAGCGATGACCGTGACGGGGTGCACGAATGGCTTTTTGACCCATGCGGTGCGGTCATGACCCGTTCGAGGGCGTGCTGGTAGGAGGCGACGATGCTGGAAGTGCGCGCGGACGGTGCGCTTCAGATGACGGTCGCCCACGAGGGCAGACGCCCGAAGGCTTCCACGAGGTCGTCGGCCCACGGCCACCCCGCCGCGATGCGCACCCTCTGCGCCGGGCCGAGGAGACCAAGAGCCCGGCGGCGTGAAAGAGCGTGTAGCGCAACCGCTTGGGTTCGGCCCGGGCCAGCTCGCCGTCGAGACAGAGCTTCTTCGTCCAGGCCAACAGGTCACACGCGATCAGGACGGTGGCCAACCAGGCGGCGTTGATGGCGAAGCTGTGGCTGGGCAGGTTGGCCAGCCCGGTGTCTTTGGCGTCACGGATGGCGCACTCGATTCGACCACGTCCACGGAACAGCGCTTCGAGGTAACAGATGTCGGGGTCGGGCTGATCGGTAACAAAGACCTGGTAGCGATAGCCGTCCACGTCGGTGAAGTTGAGCTGGGCCCCGGGATGGGGCAGCTCGCGCCGGGCGATCATGCGCGTGCCGGCGGGCCAACCGGACAGGTCAACCAGATCGGTGACCTCGGCCACCTGGCCTGTTTCTAACTCCTCGGTCCCGTCCGAAGAGATGGCACTTTTCCAGCGCCTTTTGGGCACCATGGTCACCACCTGGGCCAACTCTGCCTTCAATCGGAAGCCGCCGATGAAACGGACGCCTTTGTCCACGCAGGCCTGCGCCAGGGCGTGAGTGGTGCCGCCCGAGTCGGTGCGCACGATGATCTCGTGCTCGGTCGGATCAACCGGGAGCTGGGCCAAGGAGGCCTCGAGGACCACGATGTGGTCCGCCGCCGTTCCCGAGCCCGCGTTGCCCCGGCGCAACAACGCGGCCAGGGCCTCGCCGGTGGCGTCGAGGTAGGCGACCAAGGGATAGAAGCCGAAGCCATGCTTATAGGTGGCGGTGGCCTCTTCCTTCTCTGAATGGGCGTCGATCAAGGTGCCGTCGATGTCGATCACGTAGAAACCCGGGTCCATCCCGGCCGCCCAGGCCACCCGGCGAGCCTGCGCCCGTGCCGCCGCGATGCGCCCCAGTGCGTCCTCGTTGACCGCCTCGAGGGTCCGCCACGCCGTCGGCACCGATGCCACCTCGCCGAAGAGGTCGCGCTGGTCGGAGAGCACCCGCAGATCGCTGATGGTCGTGGCCCCGTCGGCCAGAGCGACAGCCAGGTCCACCAGCACCTCGCCGCGGTCATGGCCGCGGCGGCGCTGCTTGGTCGGGGCCATCGCCTCGGAGAGCCGTTCGGTCAAGGAGAGATCGTCGGCCAGCTCACAGAGCAATCGGGCGCCGACATGGGCCACCACGCCCTCGCCGCCAGTGGTCACCATCAGCCGGGGTCGACGCGCTGTACGCTTCATCTTGGAAGTGCCCTTCTCTTTGGCTACTTGTTGCTTCGCAACTCCAAGTTTCCCAGAGCAGAAGGGCTTTTCCGCGTCTTTACGTTGAATCAGATCCGAGTTACTGAAAGGTCCGGGCTAACAAGTAGTTAATCGCGCCTGGCCCGAACTAACCGGTAGCCGTGTGGGTCGGCGTCAGGCCGCCCCGGGCCAACACCTCGAACCCGTCCGGCAGGAAGAGCGATCCAGGCGCCGTTCCGGGTTGCTCGTGTATGCCGTACTCCACACGAACACCCAGGTTGCCGGGTCGACGGCCACCATGCGGTCGTTGTTGTCGTCGTTGGCCAAGAACCACCCCCGAAGGGAGGTGCTCGACCACTCGACCAGGGCGGGGTTGAGATCTCCTGGTCCCGAAGTGGGCGAGTGGCCGCCCCGGTCTCGGCCGACCGGATCGACCGAGAAGGCTGTCTCGGCGTGAGCACCGGCCGGCGGTTCCCTCGTGGACGACTGCTCTGACGCGCTGAACTGCTTTGTCCACAGCCATTCACAGATGGTTGACCGCTGGGGAGGGTTTGGGGGAGGCACACCCTTCACCTTGTGGAGATGCCACCTGCAAGCCCCACTACAAGCACACCTGAAGCTTCACCCCTCACATCACAGCGTGAGCCCCGAGCGCCCCATCACTTCGTGCCCTACGCCGCAGTCGTGCCCGTTCCGACACCGGCACCTTCACGATGCACTTGGCATCGAGGGTCGTGTCACCGCTCTATGCCGCGGTCCTTCTACTGGTACTTGTCGGTCTCGCTTTTGTCGTGGGTTTTGCCGGCTACGCCGCTCACGGCGGTCTCGACACGACCCGATCTGCGGCATCGTCGACCCTGGGGTTTTCCCACACATCCAGGTCCACACCCCGGGTCCGAGGGCTCGTGAGCCCTCACATCGAAGTAGTGAGTCACGCCACCTATTTCACCTGCGTCTACCCCCGCTCGAATGGCGGAACGCAGATGGCCAGTGCCAGAAGTTCGGTCATCTGCGAGAGCGGGCCGCTCGTGGGAGGCAGCCTCCGCAGTGGCTCCTCAGCGGCTCAGGCTCGTGCTGAGGCGGAGGAATCCGGCTACGAGATTCCACCCAACTATGTCGCCCAGCCGGCCAACAATGGCCAAGGGTGGGTGTTTCGCGCACCCGGCACCACCGGAAACGCGGACATCGTCCGCGTCGCCGAAGCAAACGCCCAAAATCCCACGGGCTACGTGCGCTACTACAACTCGGCAGGACAACCGCTCAACTGGGCGGGCAACACCGGCCCGGATTCTGAGACCCACCTCCCATTGCGGTCCGAGGCAGGAAGCACCGAGGACCCATTGGGTGACGATTTCTTCGATCTGGGCTTCACGGCCACAATCGGTGGGATCATTTACGCATGACGATCTCGTCGGACACTTCGCTCTTTGGTGGTCAAGAGCTCGCCGCAGTCGGCGAAGTTGTCTCTGCCATCACCCTGGACAGCAATGTCGTCATCCTCATGGGCTCCCGTCGAGAGCACGAGATCCGGATCGAGAATGACATCACCGTAGAGAATCATGGCGATATGTCCTGCTTCTCGGTGAGATACGACCCCTACAACCGCACCGAACCGGTCCGAGAGAACCTGACCGAACTCGCCGCGATCATCGGAACGACCGTCGTGCATGCCAAGGCGTACAGCACGGGAACTCTCGAGATCGAACTCGACGACGGAACAGTGCTCACCGTTGCCCCCAAAAATATGTACGAGGCCTGGACGTACACGTTTGGCAGTTTCATCCTTGCCTGCCCACCTGGCGGATTCGACTCTCTTCCGCTCTGAGCGTTCTCTCAAGCGCCGATTGGCGCGCGAGTATGGCTGGACAGAAACGGAGAGTGCGTGGGCTACTGGATCTTCTTTGGCGTCTTGGCCGCCATCATCATCGGCGTGCGGTTCCGTCCGGGTGGCAAATACAGGGAGATGGTCAAGGGGCATGACCACTGCGGCTCATGCCGGGCGCCCCTCAAGTGGAGCGGCACCTGGCGAGCCGGCGAGTACGCCACGGTCTGCCCGAAGTGCGGCGCGGCGCAAGCTCGCTGATCGGGACGGCGGCACCGTGCCAGACTCTGACCGTGGAATCGACCGACCTCATTCACGCCGCTGAGCGGGACGCCCGGGGGCTCCTCGTGGCCGCCCAGACGCGATGGGACCGGCCGGTGCCGCACTGTCCGGATTGGGACGCCGCGGGGCTGGTCCGCCACACGGGGAGCATTCTGCGCTGGCAGGCCGCCATCGTGGCCACCGGAGAGCGCGTGACCCGCCGCACCCTCGAGCCCGCTCCACCGGAGAATCCGGAGGAACTGCCGGCTTGGTATCTCGCCGGGCTCTCTCAGGTCGTCGAGGTCTTCGGGTCAGCAGATCCCGAGGCCGCCACCTGGACCTTCTCCCGCGTCGGCGACCAGCGTGCCGGCTGGTGGCACCGTCGCCTGGCGGTGGAGGTGGCTGTCCATCGCTGGGACGCCGAGCACGCGGCCTCCTTCGACGATCAGGAAGGCACCTCGCCACAACCCATAGAGGGTGACGTGGCGGCGGCGGGGATAGAGGAATTCTTGGTCGAGTTCCTTCCTGGCCTTTTAGCTCGAGAGGACCTCGAGGGCATCACCGGCACGCTCCACCTGCACGCGGTCGACGGGCCCACCGAGTGGTGGATCGACCTCGACGACGGCGGAAAAGCGGTCGCCAAACACGCCAAAGCCGACACGGCTATCAGGGGCACCCGCTCTGACCTCTTGCTCTGGTTGAACAACCGCGGACGGCTGGAGACCCTCGAGGTCTTGGGCGGCCAGAAGATCCTCGACCGCTGGGGTCAGCTCACGTTCTGAGCGGACGAGCGAGCTCAACGGCCGACCGTTCCCCGCAGGCTGCCGATGCCCAGGCTCCTGTCGCCGGCACCAGGCTTGCCCGCGGCCGCCAAGCCGTTCAGGATCGGCGGTCCCACCTTGTGCAGCGTGTTGCGGTCGGTGTGGGGAAACGGTTCGGTCCGGTCCGGAAGGGCCAACACCCCTTCCTCTTCGTAGGACCAGGTGCCGTCGTCGTTGATCGTCACGTGGATGCGGTAGCGGAGGGTCCGAAAGGCTTGGTCGAGAAAGGGATTCGACACGATCCCATTGACCTGTGACCCCAATACGGCTGTCAGTTCGAAGTCGGTGGCGTCGGGCTCGGCCGGGCCTATGGCCACCAGAGCCTGCCCACGCGGGATTCCAAGGGTGAGGGTGACCGAGTGCGCCGCCGGCTCCCACAACCAATAGCCCACCTGGTCGTGGAACGTCGGGACTTCGCCCGGCTTGAGGACGTGCGTGTGATAGCGCAGTCCGTAGAAGAGCTGCGGACCATTGGTCTGGAAGTCGATGGGGTGAAGCTCGTAGTGTTCGACGTAGCCGTCGTGGGCGGTGCCCTCGGCCACCGGGTGCGTATCGGCACCCATCGTTCCCTCCCAGACTCCGGCCATGGGGCCCAGGGGTCCGAGGTTGCTCAGGGTGTCGGGGTCTCCAGCGGCTTCAGTGAAGATGTCGGCGCCATAGTCGTGGCCGGGCATGTCACGTCCCCGCGCACTCGTTGATGGCATTGATGAGCTGGCGCAGCCGGGCGAAGTGCCACTTGTCGAAGCGCAGCGCCAAGCGGGGCAACTCAGGGTGGTCGTTGCTGGAGCGCTCGGGCGGGAACGCCGAGGCGCTGCGGATGGTGCCCTGCGTCACGATGTCGCCGAAGCGCCGGTTGAGATCCGCCAGCTCCTTCCGACTCGGGGCCGTTTGCACCCGCAACACCAGCAGGTCGCCGACCCAGCGGCACGAGTGGTAGTTGCGGTAGAAACCCAATATCTCCTCGGTGGCGTCTTCGACCGAGGTGGCCACCTTGAACAGGGCCGTGTCCTCGGGCGAGACCCAACCCGACGCGATGGCTTCGCTCCTCCAAGAAGCGCAACCACCCCTGCCAGTAGGTGCCACCGGGCGTCTCCATCATCACTACCGGTGCCGGTTCGGCCTTGCCCGTCTGCAACAGCGTGAGCAACTCGAAGGCCTCGTCCTGGGTGCCGAATCCCCCCGGGAGGATGGCGTAGGCGTGCGACTCCTTGATCAACATCAGCTTGCGGGTGAAGAAGTAGCGCATCTCGACCAGCTTCGGATCCTGGGCGATGAAGACGTTGGCGCCCTCCTCGTGCGGCAGTCGGATGTTGACCCCGAACGCGTGCTCGCGCCCGGCCCCTTCGAGGCCGGCCGCCATGATCCCGGGTCCCGCCCCTGTCACCACCATCCAATCCGCCTGAGCCAAATGGCTGGCCAGGTCGCGGGCGAGAATGTAGACGGGGTCCTCCGGCAGTGTGCGGGCGGAGCCGAACATGGTCATCTTGCGCACTTTGCGATACGGGCGGAAGACCCGGAAGGCTTCGGTCATCTCGGCCAGTGCGGCCCCGGCGATCTTGAGGTCGCCGACCGACGTGCCCTCCTTGGCCAGGTCGCTCAGCGTCCCGATCATCGCCTGCAGTTCCCGGATCTGCGCCGGCCCGAGCGAGTGCTCCGCGGCCAAACCCTCGAACGCCTTGTGGAGCGAGTCCTCCTGTGCGTCAGGCAGCGCGTCGGCGAACTCGTGCGCGCGCGCCTCTTCGCTGTTCCCCCCGGACTGGAGATCCCCCCCGGTCACGGTGTCGATGCAGTTCCCGCCAAGGCGTACAGCGTCGAGCGCTGCACCAGCGGCCGACCCAGCGGGGCCACCATGGACTGGAGCTCCTCGACGCCCATTCGCTGCCCGTGGGACGCCCCGGCCGCCCGTGAGATGTTCTCGTCCATGAGCGTGCCCCCCACGTCGTTGGCACCGGCCTGGAGGACCTGCCGCGCCCCCTCGACGCCCATCTTCACCCAACTCACCTGGATGTTGTCGATGTCGCCCCGGTAGGCGATACGCGCCACCGAGTGCATGAGCAGCGTCTCGCGGAAGGTCGGCCCACGGCGGGCCTTCTTCTGCAGGTAGATCGGCGTGGCCATGTGGACGAAGGGCAGGGGCACGAACTCGGTGAAACCGCCGGTCTCGCGCTGCAGGGCCCGGGTCCGCACAATGTGGCGAGCCCAACTGTGGGGGTGCTCGACCGAGCCGAACATGATGGTGATGTTCGAGCGCAGGCCGACCGAATGGGCCGTGCGGTGCGCCTCCAGCCACTCTTCGGAGTTGATCTTGTCCGGGCAGATCTGGGCCCGGATGTCATCGTCGAGGATCTCGGCCGCCGTGCCGGGAAGCGTCTTCAGCCCGGCCTCCTTGAGGCGCACCAGGTACTCGGCCAATGGCACCTCGGAGCGCCGGGCGCCTTCGGTCACCTCGAGGGCGGTGAAGCCGTGGATGTGGATGCGCTCCGACGCCGCCTTCACGGCACCCAGCACGTGCACGTAGTAATCGCCGTCGAAATTGGGATGGATGCCGCCCTGCAGGCAGACCTCCGTGGCCCCCTCGGCCTCGGCTTCGGCGACGCGGCGGGTGATCTCATCGAGGTCGAGCAGGTAGGGCGCACCGCGCAAGTTCAGCGAGAGCGGGCCCTTGGAGAAGGCGCAGAAGCGGCACTTGAACGTGCAGACGTTGGTGTAGTTGATGTTGCGGTTGTGCACGAAGGTGACGTCGTCGCCCACGGTGGCTCGCCGCAGGTCGTCGGCCACCTCGGCCACCATGCGCACCTCGGGTCCACGGGCGGAGAAGAGCGTCACGATCTCGTCGTGCCCCACCTCCTGCCCGAGCGCCACGCCGTCGAGCACCTCGGCCACCGGGCCGTCCCAACGAGACGAGGGCCGTGGGGTCGCTCCGGGGCCTACGAGCTCCGGGGGCGCCACCTCGCCGCCCGAGCACCAGGCGGCATCGCGGGCCAGGCCTTCGGCGTCGGACACGTCCAGCACCGGGAAGCGCAAGGCGGGGTCGAGCCAGGTCTCGGCGTCGTGGGCGAAGGCCGGGTAGATCGTCAGGCGGGCCGCCAGCGTGTGGCCGGCGGCCTCGGTGGCGGCCTGCAATGTCTTGAGCGCAGGCCAGGCCCGTTCCGGATTCACGTGGTCGGCCGTCACGGGCGAGACCCCGCCCCAGTCGTCGATACCGGCATGGAGCAACGGGGCCAGGTCGTCGGAGAGGTTCGGCGGGGCCTGCACGTGCACCTCGGGTGCGAGCACGAGGCGGGCCGCCGCAATGGCCCACAGCAGGTCCTCCGGAGGGCACGGCGCCGCCTTGGCCATGGCGGTCCCCGGCTTGGGTAGGAAGTTCTGGACGATCACCTCTTGGACATGACCGTGGCGCGCGTGAGAGGCGGCGATGGCCTGCAGGGCGGCGAGCTGTCCCGGTCGGTCGTCGCCGATGCCGACCAGGATCCCGGTCGTGAACGGGATGTGGAGCTCGCCGGCCGCCTCGAGTGTGGCCAGGCGCCGCGCCGGCTCCTTGTCGGGGGCGCTGCGGTGCGCGTCGAGGTCCTCCGCCAGCGACTCGATCATCATGCCCTGGCTGGCCGAAACGGGCCGCAGGGCGCCGAGCTCCTCAGGAAAGAGGGCGCCGGCGTTGGCGTGGGGGAGGAGGCCGGTTTCCTCCAGTACGAGTCCGCACACGTGGACGAGGTAGTCGACAGTGGAGGCGAAACCGTTGTCCTCCAGCCATTTCTGCGCCAGCGGGTAGCGCAGCTCGGGGCGCTCGCCCAAGGTGAAGAGCGCCTCGTGGCAACCGGCTTCCTTGCCGGCGCGGGCGATGCTCAGGACCTCCTCAGGGGTGAGGTAGGGGGAGGTGAGGCGGGCAGGCGCTTTGGCGAAGGTGCAGTAGCCGCAGCGGTCCCGGCAGAGCATGGTGAGGGGGATGAAGACCTTGGGCGAGTAGGTCACCCGGCGGCCGTAAGCCTCGTCCCGCACGCCGCGGGCCAGTGCCGTCAGGTCAGCCAGTGGCATCTGTAGGAGATCCTGGTCAGAAAGCATTGAGGCCAATCTAGACATGTCGGGGGCCGGAGCAGTCCATTGGGTGCCGAGAAGCTCGAATCTTCTGTCTGAAGTCGGGTGTGGAGGGGGAGCGTTACTCGATTTATGCAGGTAGCAACGGGGCGACGGTCGAGATGAGCATGCCCGGGTACGTCCCGTCGAAGCGGTCACGGTCGAACGTGGGCACGCCGTTGACCAGGGTCAGTCGCATAGGCGCCGGAGGCCGGGTGTAGCGCCAGGTGCGGCCCCCCTTGCCGTCGGGCACATCGAACACGCGCTCCGTCGGTCGGCGCTCGATCTCGGCCAGGTTGAACACGACGACGTCCGCCGCCTTGCCGACCTCGATCTTCCCCCGGTCGTTGAACCCGAAGAAGTCGGCCAGCTTTCCGGTGAGATTGTGGATCGCCTCTTCGACGGTGAGCAGGCCCTTGTCCCTGGCGTACTCGGTGAGCAGGTTGACGTGATCGCCGATTCCACAGAGCATCTGGCCGTGGGCCCCGGAGTCCGAAATGTTCCCGATCGCCCTCGGGTCCTTGAGCAAGCCCGTCATGAGCTCTTCGGAGTCGTTGACCATGTGACTCATCAGCGTCGAGCCGAAACCATTGTCGAGCACCCAATCGGCCAGGGCATCGGAGGGATGGGGATCGTCAGTTCTCCCGTCGATGTAGTCGCCCAGGGTGACACCGATGGGGCCACAGCCCGACTGCGACTCCTGGAGATGCACCCGTTCGGGCAGCCGCAGAAGTGACTGCGGGTACATCTGCTCCCACGAATCCCGTGCTCGGGCTCGCCACTCGGGACTGGTCAACAACGCCGTCTTGGCCTCGTCGTCGGGCGCCTCGATGATCTCGTGCCAGACGAGGTTGTTCGACTGCCCGAAGACGAGCGAGCTGTAGAAATTGATCGCCGTCGTCGGCGGAACGTGGTGAAAGGCGGTGTAGAAGTCCAGACCCTCCTCCCCATACCGCTTGTGCATGTCCCAGAGCACGCCGATCTTGGGCATCTGGTAGTTGATGGTGGGTATCCCGGCCCACAGAACCCGTACGTCGTGCGGCCTGCACAGCCGCTCGACGCGCTCCATGTCCTCTACCGCCGTCATCCGCAGGAACACGCCCACGATGATCTCCAGGGTCTTTCCCGGGAACTCCGCCAACACGCCCAGCAACGCGTCGAACTCGGCGTCGTCGGCCAGAAGGCTGGGGACGGGCCGACCCTGGCCGTCATAATCGAGGAGGTTGCTGGAGAGCCCGATCGCGCCCGCTTCGAGGGCGTCCCGAAGCAGGTCGCACATCCCGGCGATCTCTTCGGTCGTGGCGGCGCGTTCACGGGCCTCCATGCCCATGACTGCAAGCCGGATGGCGATGTGCCCGACGTAGGAGGCGAAATTGACCGTGAGGCGGAGGTTCTTCTCCATGGAACGCCGATACTCGGACCACGTGGTCCAGTCCCAGGGAAGTTCCTCCACGAAGGGTTTCTCCGGGATGTCCTCGAAGAAGGAGAAGATCTTGACCATCTCCATCTTCGCCTCGGGATCTTGGGAGATGGGTGCCGCCGAGAATCCGCAGTTGCCGTTGACCGATGTCGTGATGCCGTAGCCCGACATCGGCTCCAAGTTCGGCATCCACCACATCGGGGCGTCGTAGTGATTGTGCGTCTCGATGAACCCTGGGGTGACATAACAGCCCGATGCGTCAATGACACGCTCGCGTGCGGCGGCATCGAGATGGTCCTCGACCTCGACGATGATCCCGTCCGCGATCCGCACATCGGCCCGCCGGGCCGGCGCCCCCGTCCCGTCGACGACGATGCCCCCTTTGATCAAGAATCGATAGTCCATCCGTGCTCGCTCCCTTTGTCGCTTTTGCGTTCGTTGGCGTTCTTGATCGGGCCATCATCTGCGTTTGAGACTTTGAGACAGGGTACTTTGTGGCAGGGGAGGACCTCCTGTTCATGAAGGGATCGTTGTTTCTGACACCGTCGCCCCCCTGGTAACCACTTCAACCAGGGGCGGAGGGGTCGTGTCACACCCCCTCCCTATGGTTCTCATGTGGTCTCAGCGACACTCCCAATCGAAGCGGCGACGCCCTCCGAGGCGACCCGGTTCGCCGATGTCGAGCAGGCGATCCGGCTCATCCGCGACGTCGTGCGGTGTCCGGTCCCGGCCGCTCTGTCGGGCGCGGCGGCCCGCCAGTTCGTCACCCTGTTCAGCGAGGCCGAGCGGGTGGCGGCCGCCGGGGTGGCTCTCTTCGCGCCCCGAGTGGTCGAGACCGGGGAGTACACCAAGGGCGGCCACGGCACCGCGGCCGACTGGCTGGGGGCGCTCTCGGGCTCCTCGGCCGGGGCGGCCAAAGGACGCCTGGCCGCGGCGGCGCGGGCCGCCAAGGACCCCTTGTTGACCGAGGCCCTGCACGACGGGGAGCTGTCGGCGCCCCAGCTCGGGCTCGTGACCAAGACCTTGAGCGAGAGCCCCGAGGCCAGCGCTGATCTCTTGGAGTTGCTCGACCAGGGGGCCTCGCACCGCGAACTGCGCGACGCCGCGGCCAAGAAGCGGGCGGCCGCCCGCACTAAGGAGAACGAGCGGCTGCGCCGGGGGAGGGTCCACACCAACCGGTCCTTTCGGTGGGGGCAGGACGAACACGGGGGTATCAGGGGCGGGTTCTTCTGCGACGAGGTGGAGTTCGCCCGGGTGGCACCCCGCCTCGAGGCCGAGGCCAAGCGGCGCTGGAAGGCGGCCGGGAACGGGAACGACGCGGGCGGTGGCGACTCCTTGGAGGCCCATCGGCTCGATGCCTTCATCGACCTGCTGGGCGGTGGCTCAGGTGGTTTCGGCCCAGGCGATGACGATGACATCGATGATGTCGTCGACGATCACGGCGGCGCTGGCGAGGGGGGCGGCGGCGGACACCGAGGGCGCTCGGGCCCAGGCCCAGGCCGCGGCCCGCGGCCGCGCACCGTGATCATCGTCAACGCCGAGTCGCTGCGCCGCGGCAGCACCGAGGGCGACGAGCTGTGCGAGATAGAGGGCATCGGCCCCGTCTCGGTCGCCGCAGCCAAAGAGCTGCTCTCAGAAGGCGGGTTCCAGTATCTCGTCAAGGAGGGCTTCGACATCAAGACGGTGACCCGCAGCACCCGGGTGGTCGCCAACTGCATCGACATGGCGCTCATCGTCCGTGACCGCGTCTGTGCCCGACCGGGCTGTGGGAACCGCCTCGGCCTCGAGCGAGACCACCGCCAGCTCGACTACGGCAAAGACGGCCCGACCGAGCTCGACAATCTTGTGCGCCTGTGTTCGTCGTGCCACAAGCTCAAGACCGACGGCGGCTGGCGCCTCGAAGGTCGCCCCGGGGCGTGGAAGTGGGTCGCACCACCCAAGCCGCCGAGCGCCCGGCAGATGGACCGGGTCCGCAAGGTGGCGGTGGCCAAGGCCAAGGCCAAGGCGTTCGCCAAGAAGGACCCGAGCGGGCCCAGGCGGACTTGATGCTCAGGGTCGGACAGCGGTGAGCCACTCAGAGTCCATTGATAACTCGACTTAGGTTCCTCCGATGCCTTGGCCGATCAGCACGACGCCAAACACGAGGAACAGGACTGACATGACGGTGGCGCTGTTCTGCCTGAGCCACACATTCCAACTCTGAAGCACAGCGGGTGCCCTGTCGCCGAGTGAAAGCATCACGACTATGGGGGCAATGACTCCCAGCACGGCAACCAACACGTAGATCGCACCCGCAACTACCTGCTGCGCGGTGTTCAGGTCTCCAGCAGAAATGGCTGCGGCGCTCGCCAGACCCACCACGATGTTCTTTGGGTTCAATGCGCCGAGCAGAGCACCAGCGCCGAGAGCTTTGGTCGAGGAGTAGCCGGCGATGCCATCCATCCACTTCGGCAGTGATCCTTGGTCACCGGCTCTCGGTCGACCACGAAACTTCTTGACCGCTGCGAACAGCAAGTACACCCCAAGGACCAGCTTCAGGATCCCTGCCCAGTTCGAATGACCATCATCCGTGGAGAGGTTGACCGCACTCCCGAGGGAAATGAATAGCACGAGCACCGAGGCGACACCCCCCACGAATCCCGCCAGGAAGTTCAGTGCATTCGTCAGAGGCTTGCTGGTGAAGAGCAGGAGAATCGCCGGGATGATGTTCAGCGGTGAAATCGTCACCACGAGAGCAAGGGGAAGGATTTCCCCGATGACGACCTTCAGCACATGCCGCCGCTTGCCACCTCGTTGACCATGAGGGGCATCAAGTTACCTGCCCTTGCACCTGACTCGGAATTGGGCGTCGACTTGTTCGCCCGACCACGCCTGGACGCGTTTTCGACGGATCGGCATCTCAGGCCCGCGAGGCCCTCAGCCCGGCGCCGGACCCGGAAGCTACTTCGTCCACCAACCACACGACCCGTGCGGCTTTCACCCGCGCCGCGGGAATGTCATCGCCCCGGCGCAAGGCCGCGACGGCGTCCCGCTTGCTTTCGCCGGCAACCGTGAACACGGCCACGCGGGCTGCGTTGATGACCGGGAGGGTCACCGTCAGCCGGGGGTGAGGGTTGCGCCCGTTGGGGTCCTGGGTGGCGGCCACCAACTCGTCGGGACCCGCATGCAGAGTGGGCGCGTTCGGGAAGAGGGACGCCGTGTGTCCATCCGGCCCCATGCCCAGGTGGATCAGATCGATCCCCGGGCCGGCCAGCACGGCCGCCAGAGTCCGCTGGTACTCCGCCACGCACTCCTCAGTCGGTCCGGTCGTGGGCATCGGCGTGAAGGAGCCGACGGGACCCGCCGCACCCAACCCGTCGAGCAAGCTCTCCCGCACCAACCGCTGGTTGGCGTCGGGGTCGTCCGGTGGGACGACGCGCTCGTCACCCATGTAGACGTCGACCAGCGGCCAGGAGATCGCATCCTGCTTCGGCCCCCCGGCCGTGGTCGCCTGGCGCAAATTCTCGTAACAGAGCTGAGCCGTCGGCCCGCCCGACAGCATCAGGGCGAAACGCGGACCTGAGCGGGCTGCGAACGCCTCGAGCACTGTGCTGGTGAAGGCCCCCGGCACATCGGGAACGGGGACGATCGTGGTCACGCGTTCTTGAACGTGGCTGCCTTATCGGTCAGCGACTGCAGCAACTCGTCGAAGGACTTGGAGAACGAGTGCACGCCCTCGTCTTCGAGCGTCTGCTCGACGTCCTCCATATCGATGCCGACTTCGGCCAGCTTGGCCAGGGTGTTGACCGCCGCCTCGGGGTCGACGTCGACCGTCCGGGCGAGGGTCCCGTGGTCTTCGTACGCCTTCAGCGTCCCGTCGGGCATGGTGTTGACCGTGGACGGGCCGATCAGGCTGTCGACGTAGAGCAGATCGGAGTAGGCCGGGTTCTTCGTCGACGTCGACGCCCACAAGGGCCGCTGCACCCGCGCCCCCAGGGCATCGAGTGCCTTCCAACGGTCGGTGTGGAACGCAGAATGGAAGTGCTGGTACGCCACCTGGGCCTGGGCCACGGCGGCCTTGCCCCGTAGGGCCAGGATCCCGGGGTCACCGCTCTCGCCGCCCGCCAGCGTCTCCAACCGGCGGTCGACCTCGGTGTCGACCCGGCTGACGAAGAACGAGGCGACGCTGGCCACATGGGGGAGCTCCTCGCTGCGCCCGGCCTTGACCAGGGCCTCGAGGCCGCTGATGTAGGCCTCGATCACCTCGTCGTAGCGGTCGATCCCGAAGATCAACGTGACGTTGATGTTGCGGCCCTCGCTGATCATGGTGTTGATGGCGGGCACGCCCTCCTTGGTCGCCGGCACCTTGACCAAGAGGTTCGGCTTGGCGATGCGGGTGTGGAGCTCGCGGGCGTCGCGCACGGTGCTCTCGGTGTCGTGGGCGAGGGCCGGAGAGACCTCCAGGGAGACGTACCCGTCCTCGCCGTCGCTGTTCTCGTACGTGGGGCGCAGCAGCTCGAGCCCGTTCAAAATGTCGGTGATCGCCAACTCCCAGTAGGCGCTGTCCACCGTGTGGTCTTTCATCAGCTCTTTGAACTGGGTGTCGTAGGTGGCTTGTCCGCTGATGGCGTTTGCGAAAATGGTGGGGTTGGAGGTGATCCCCCGGACGCCCATCGATACGAGCTCGGCCAGCTGCCCGTCTTCCAGCCAGTCGCGCCGGAGGTTGTCCAACCAGGGGCTCTGGCCGCCGATTTCGTACAGGTCGTGGAGACGCGTCATATCAAGTTGCTCCTTAGCTCGATTCGGCCAAAAGGGCCTGTGCCCGTTCGACGACGTGTTCAACCGTAAAGCCGAATTTTTCCATGGCCACTGCCCCGGGCGCCGACGCACCGAAGGTATCCAGGCCGACGGAGGCGTCGGCGTAGCGGCTCCAGCCGAACGTCGAACCCGCCTCCACACTCAGTGCCGGCACGCCCGGTGGGAGGACCTCGGCCCGGTAACGCTCGTCCTGCTCTTCGAACCACTCCCAGCAGGGCAGCGAGACGACCCGGGCCGCCACCCCGGCCTCGCCGAGCTCCTTGGCCGCGCCCACGCAGAGCTGCACCTCGCTGCCCGTGCCGATCAGCACGATCTGCGGGCCCGCCCCCGCCGCCTCGACCAGCACGTAGCCGCCCTTGGCCACCCCCTCCGGGGCCCGTTCGGCCGTACCCTCCAGGACCGGGACGTCCTGGCGGGAGAGCGCCAGCCCCACCGGCTCCTCGGATTCGACGGCCAGCTTCCAGGCCTGCGCCGTCTCGTTGGCGTCGGCCGGACGCACCAGGATCAACCCGGGCATCGCCCGCAGCGACGCCAGGTGCTCGACGGGCTCGTGGGTCGGCCCGTCCTCACCCACCCCGATGGAATCGTGGGTCCACGAATAAATCACGTGCGACCGGGAGATGGCCGCCAGCCGGACCGATCCGCGCATGTAGTCGCTGAACACGAAGAAGGTCCCCCCGACCGGGAGCACCCCCCCGTGGGCGGCCATGCCGTTCATGACCGTGCCCATGCCGAACTCGCGGATGCCGAAGTGCAACTGCTGTCCGCCCGGCGTGGCGATCGCCTGGATGTCGGCGCCCTTCAGCGCCACACCGTTGTTCCCCGTCAGGTCGGCCGAACCGGCGATCAACCCCGGCAGCCCGTCCGCCGTGGCGTTGATGCACTGGTTGATGGCGTGGCGGGTCGCCAGCTTGGTGCCCGCCTCGAACGTCGGCAGCTTGTCGGCCCAACCCGGGACACCGTGCCCCGCCTGGGCCGCCTCCCAGGCCACCTTGTCGCCGCTCCAGGCCGCGAAGCGCTCCTCCCATTCCTTGCGGTATGCCTCGCCCCGGACCACCTCTTGGCCGTACAGCGCACGAACCTCGTCGGGCACCCAGAACGTCTCGTCGGGCGGGAGGCCCAGCAATTGCTTGGTCACCCGGATCTCCTCGGCCCCGAACGGCGTCCCGTGCGCCTCCTTGGTGTCCGTCAGCTTCGGCGACGGCCACCCGATGTGGCTGCGCAGGACGAGCAGGGTCGGCTTGGCCCCCGGGCCGTCGGTCGGGGACTCCATCGCTTCCCGGATAGCCGCCTCGAGGCCGTCGACGTCGTTGGCCATCTCCCCGAGGTTGCGCACGTTCCACCCATACGCCTCGAAGCGCTCGGGCACGTTGTCGTTGTAGGCCAGCTCGGTCGGCCCGTCAATCGTGATGTGGTTGTCGTCGTAGAACGCCATCAGCTTCCCGAGGCCGAGATGCCCGGCCAGCGACGCCGCCTCGTGCGAGACGCCCTCCATGAAGCACCCGTCGCCGGCGAAGACGAACGTGCGATGGTCGCAGATGTCGCTGCCGAAGCGCGTCCGCACGAAGCGTTCCGCGATGGCCATCCCGACTGCGTTGCCGACGCCTTGGCCCAATGGCCCCGTCGTCACTTCGACCCCGTCGGTGTGGCGGCGCTCGGGGTGCCCGGGCGTCCGGCTGCCCCATTGACGGAACTGCTTGATGTCGTCCAACGAGAGGTCGTAACCCGTCAGGTAGAGCAACGAGTAGAGAAGGATGGACGCGTGGCCGTTCGACAGGACGAATCGGTCTCGGTCCGGCCAGTGCGATGCGTGCGGATCATGTCGCATGATCCGCGTCCAGAGCACATGCGCCAGCGGTGCCAACGCCATGGCCGTGCCGGAATGGCCCGAATTCGCCTTCTCGGGGGCATCCATGGCCAAGCCGCGGATGACGTTGATCCCCAGTTCCACCAGAGCCGGATCCTGGATGACCGGCGGGTGGGTGTCGTGCGAAGCGGGCGCGGCTTGGGTCATGGGCCATGGTAACCCGGTGCTCGCCTAGCCTGGCCCGGGATGGCACCGAAACGTCACCGTATGCAGGTGCCGCCCAACAGCGACCTCACGCTGGGGATGGTGTGTCTCGAGAAGGCCACCCCGGGACGCTGCACCTGGCGCATGACAGCCGACGAGCGCTTCGCCAATCCGGCCGGGATCATGCAAGGTGGGTTCCTCGGGGCCTTCGCCGACTCGGCCATGGGAGCGGCCGCCGTCACGTTCGTCCAGGGGCGCAAGGTCTTCGCCGCCAACGCAGAAATGAAGATCAGCTTTCTGGCGCCGGTACCGCCCGGTGCGGTGCTCACCTGCACGGCCGAGGTGGTCTCAGGTGGCTCGACCGTGGCGTTCGTCGAGGCCAGCATCTGGGCCGGCCCCCAGGGCCCGGCGGCCGAGGCGGCACCCCCGGCCGAGGGCCGCCTCGTGGCCCGGGCCAACTCCACGTACATCTTCCGGTCACGGGATCCGGACTGACCCGCCCCGACCGGCCAAACCGGGCGTATTGGCGCCCTCAGGATCGGGTACAAACCCAAGGAGGAACCGGACCGAGCACGCCAGTGCTTGCACCACACCGGCCAACAGACCAGGATGGCGGGCCACATGGCACCAAAGCACCAGAAATCCGATGGCGGGACCAGAGGGCTGCGCGACGCCGGCGACGACGCCTACCGGCTCACCGTCGACTACTTCAAACAGGAAGCCATCGAGCCACTCAAGGGACTCGGTCGCTTCCTGCTCTGGGGCATTACCGGATCCTTCGCCATCGCGGTGGGGATCCTGCTCGTCCTGGTGGGAATCCTGCGTCTTCTGCAAACCGAGACCGGCACCGCTCTCACGGGGGACTGGTCGTGGGTGCCCTACTTCGTTGTGGCAGTCCTGGGGATCGGCGTGGCCGCAGTTGCCGGCTGGCGCATCAGCGTCGGGCCCGGACTCGAGAAGCAACCTCGGACCCCTGCGAGGCCCGAGACACCGGCGATCGAGACGAAGGAAGGAAGCAGCTGATGGCGAGCACGGCGAGTACGGCGAGTACGGCGGGCAAGGGAAGGCGGATCACCCGGGAGGACCTGCAGGCTGCCTATTCCCAGGTGCTGGGGGAGGGCGAGTCCATGGTCCAGACGCCCGCGCCGCGGACCGTTGCCTTGGGCGCTGCGGTGGGGGTGTTGGTCATCACTCTCACGTTCCTGGCCGGCCGCCGGCGGGGGCGCAGCCGTTCTGCAGTCGTAGAGATCCGACGGCTGTAGGCCACGGAGCGGACAGGTAACAGGTGGACATTTTCCTACGGCGCCTCCTCCGCTCCGCCATGCGGCGCGGTCTGGCCGGTGACTGGATCTGGTTGGCCGTTGCCGCCTCGGCGGTCCTGTTTCGGCGCGCCCTGCGACCAAGGGACGAGCTCGTGCACTCCCTGCGCATCGAGCCGGGCGAGCAGATCTTGATTTCGGTACGGGCGGCCGACGACCCGCCTTTCCCCTCTGAAGCCTGAGCACCCGGTCGTGTCGCACGCCCTCGAAGCGGGGGAGCGCATCCTCCTGATCGACCCCAAGGACCGCCGCTACCTCATCACCCTGGTCGCCGGAGCCACCTTCCACACCCACGCCGGCGTGATCGCCCACGATGCGATCATCGGTGGCGACGAGGGGCGCACGATCACCGGATCGACCGGTCGCCACTTCCTCGTCCTGCGGCCCACGCTGAGCGACATCGTCCTGAAGATGCCCCGCGGGGCCCAGGTCATCTACCCCAAGGATCTCGGCGCCATCCTCATCGCCGCCGACCTGGGACCAGGTCAGCGGGTGCTGGAGGCGGGCGTCGGTTCCGGGGCCCTCTCCATGACCGTGCTGCGGGCCGGGGCGTCGGTCGTCGGCTACGAGCTCCGGGAGGACTTCGCGGAACGGGCCAAGTCGAATGTCTTCGCCACTTTGGGGCCCGAGGCGCCGTACCGGGTGGAGATCCGCGACGTGACGGAAGGCATAGACGAGCGCGACCTGGATCGCATCCTTCTCGATATGCCCGAGCCCCACAAGGTCGTGGCGGCGGCGGCCACCGCACTGCGGCCGGGGGGCATCCTGCTGGCCTATCTGCCCACCATCAACCAGACCGCACTCCTGCGCGCCGCACTCGACGACGAGGGCGCCCCGTTCGGGCTACCCGAGACCCAGGAGATCATGCGACGAACCTGGCACATCGAGCCGCGATCGGTCCGTCCAGATCACCGCATGGTTGGGCACACGGGCTTCCTGACGACGGCCCGGCGATTGAGCTGAGCCGCTCGGGAACTAGTCCTTCTCGATGAAGATGCACTCTCCGGGGCACTCCTCGGAGGCTTCGACGACGGCGTCCTCGAGGTCGGAGGGCACGACGGCCATGCCGGCCGATCCGCCGGGCTCGTTCATGACCGAGCCGTCCTCTTCCTTCACGTAGGCGAGACCATCGTCCAGAAGAGTAAAGACGGCCGGCGCAATCTCCTCACACAGGCCATCGCCCGTGCAGAGATCCTGGTCGATCCAGACCTTCATGTCGTCGTCTCTCTCCCTCGATAGTGACCGGCCGACGGGTTCAACCCGGCAACATCACGCAGTGCAGCCACCATATTAGTCGTAGGGCCGGACGCACAGGGTTCATGGGTGTTCCGGGCTGCGGGAATGCCCTGGAAGGATACCCCTTCCAGGCGAAAGAAGGCGGACCGGAAGCCGCCAGGGCCGCGAACTGGTACTCCGCGGGCGCCGTGCTCCTCGGGGCCGCCGGCGCCGGCGGGGGAGCGAGCGCCGCCCAGCGGGCCGCCGAGCCGGCCGCCGCCGCGCTCCCCCCGCCGGCGAGGTCCGGCATCGAACACGTGATCGTCGTGATGATGGAGAACCGCGGCTTCGACCACTTCCTCGGCTGGCTGCCCCACGCCGACGGCAAGCAGGAGGGTCTGTCGTACGCCGATCCGCAGGGCACGCAACGGCTGCGGCTTGACCGACCCCGGCCACTCCTACTCGGGGGGTCACGACGGCAAGATGGACGGCTTCCTCTCGGACACCGCCAACGACACCTTCGCCATCAGTTACAACACGGCCAAGGACCGCCCCTTCATGAGCAGCCTCGCCCGGGCCTACACGCCGGGCAGACCGACCGCCTCGACGATGCGTTGACCAAGTCGACCCTGCCCCGACCCCAAGTTCGCCGGCGAGGCCGTCGGGACCTCGGCCGACGATCATCCACTGGCCGACATCCGCGCCGGTGATGCACCGTCCTCGTCATCAACTACGACGAATGGGGCGGCTTCTTCGACCACGTCGTGCCACACCGCATCACCGCATCACCGCCACTCGGCACCCTCACCGCGGGAACGGCGTGGATACCGACCTCAACAGCAAGGGCCAGGTGCTCTCCGAGTTCCGCGTGCCGGGTGCCGTGCATCGTGGTGTCACCCTTCAGCCGCATCGGCGCCCCACCGGCCGCGGTCACCCACAACTTCTACGACCACACCTCGGTGCTCAAACTGATCGAGTGGCGCTGGGGCCTCGAACCGACCCGGGCACCAAGGCACCCGCGCTGCCAGCGCTGCCCGTGCTGCCGCCCTTTTCGCCCACGGAGTGCGGGGGGCCGGCATGCCTCACCGCTCATGGACGCCTGGGCCGGAGCTGTGGCCTGAGCCCGAACGCGCACGAAACGTGCAGACGACGGCCCCGCAACTGGCCTGCGACCCGTATGAAGGCCGCGCGGGTGTAGCACAGCACTAGGGTGAATGGGGTGAGCACCACCCCGGACGCCAACGAGCTTGCCGCCCAGGCCGAGGCACTGCGGTCTGAGCTGGCCGATGCCGAGGACGAGATCCACGCGCTCCGTCGCCGTCTCCAGGAGAGCCCCGGTCGCGTGCAGGCCCTCGAGGAGCGCCTCCTCGACTCCAAGGGGCAGCTGGCCCACGCCACGTCGCAGAACGAGAAGCTGACCTTCACCCTCCAGCAGGCCAAGGAGCAGCTGGCCGCGCTGCGCGAAGAGGTCGAGAAGCTGACCCAGCCGCCGGCCGCCTACGGCACCTTCCTCGGCGTCAACGAGGACGGCACCGTCGACGTGTTCTCGAGCGGTCGCAAAATGCGGGTCAGCCTCCACCCCGACATCGACCCCGGCCAGATCCAGAAGGGCAACGAGGTCGTGCTGAACGAGTCACTGAACGTGGTCCTCGTCCGGGACGGGGAGCTCTCCGGCGAGGTGGTCACCCTCAAGGAGCAACTGGAGGACAAGCGCCGCTGCGTGGTGTTCGCCCGGGCCGACGAGGAGCGCGTGGTCGAGCTCTCCGACGAGATGCTCGGCACCAAGCTGCGGACCGGCGACTCACTCCTGATGGACGTGCGCACCCAGCTGCTCATCGAGAAGCTGCCCAAGCTCGAGAGCGAGAACCTCGTCCTCGAGGAGGTGCCCGACATCACCTACGCCGACGTGGGCGGGCTCGACACCCAGATCGAGGCCATCACCGACGCCGTCGAACTGCCTTACCTGCACCGTGAGCTCTTCGCCGAGTACTCGCTCCCCGCACCCAAGGGCATCTTGCTCTACGGTCCGCCCGGCTGCGGCAAGACGCTCATCGCCAAGGCGGTGGCCAACTCGCTCGCCAAGAAGGTGGCCGAGTCGACCGGCAACACCAACGTGCGCAGCTACTTCCTCAACATCAAGGGCCCTGAGTTGCTCAACAAGTACGTGGGGGAGACCGAGCGCCAGATCCGGCAGGTCTTCCAGCGGGCCCGGGAGAAGGCCGACGAGGGCATGCCGGTCATCGTGTTCTTCGACGAGATGGAGTCGCTCTTCCGCACCCGCGGCACCGGCATCAGCTCGGACATGGAGTCGACCATCGTGCCGCAGCTGCTGGCCGAGATCGACGGGGTCGAATCGCTGCGCGACGTCATCGTGATCGGGGCCTCGAACCGGGAGGATCTCATCGATCCCGCCATCCTGCGTCCGGGCCGGTTGGACGTGAAGATCAAGATCGAGCGGCCCAACGAGGAGGCGGCGGCCCAGATCTTCAGCCGTTACCTCACCGTCGACCTCCCGTTGGACGCGGACGAGGTCGGGCGCCTCGGTGGGGGGGACGGCCACAAGGCGGTCCAGGCCATCATCGAGAAGACGGTCACCGAGATGTACCGCGAGGACGACGAGAACCGCTTCTTGGAGGTCACCTACCAGAACGGCGACAAGGAGATCCTCTACTACCGCGACTTCGCCTCGGGGGCCATGATCGAGAACATCGTGCGCCGGGCCAAGAAGCTGGCCATCAAGCGGGTCATCGCCGGCGACTCCGGCGGCATCCGCACCTCCGACCTGCTCGAGTCGATCCGCCAGGAGTACAAGGAGAACGAAGACCTGCCCAACACCACCAACCCCGACGACTGGGCCCGCATCTCGGGGAAGAAGGGTGAACGCATCGTCTATGTCCGTACCCTGCTCACCGAGGACCGCGAGGTGCATGGTGGTCGGTCGATCGAGCGAGTGGGTACCGGGCAGTACCTCTAAAGACCGGTAGGGTCGGGACGTGGCCACCACCAAGGTGTGCGGGATCGAGACCGAGTACGGCATCCATTCTCCCGGCGCGGAGCAGAACCCGATCAGCGCGTCGTCGGTCCTGGTCAACGCCTACGCCTCCGACATCGAGCAGAAGATCGGCTGGGACTTCGAGGACGAGACCCCCGGCAACGACGCCCGCGGCTTCGCCCGCGAGGGCTCCCTCGCCCCGATGGTCGAGACCCACCTGGCCAACACGGTCCTCACCAACGGCGCCCGCTTCTACGTCGACCACGCCCACCCCGAGTACTCCACCCCCGAGTGCCTGACCCCCCTCGAGTGCCTCGTGCACGACAAGGCGGGGGAGGAGGTGCTGCGGCGGGCCATGCGGGCGGCGGCGCTGCGCATCCCGGACCAGCCGGCCCCGATCGTCTACAAGAACAACTCGGACGGCAAGGGCAACTCCTACGGCTGCCACGAGAACTACATGATGGACCGGGCCGTGCCCTTCGCCAAGGTGATCGAGGGCGTCGTGCCCCACTTCGTGTCGCGCACCCTCTTCACCGGGTCAGGCAAGGTCGGCGTGGAGACGCCGGCCCTCGATGCCGACACCGTCCCCTTCCAGATCTCCCAGCGGGCCGAGTTCTTCGAGGAGATCGTGGGCCTGGAGACGACCCTCAAGCGCCCGATCGTCAACACCCGCGACGAGCCCCACGCCGACCCGAGCCGGTTCCGCCGCCTCCACGTCATTGTGGGCGACGCCAACCTCTCGGAGATCGCCACCTTGTTGAAGGTGGGGACGACCGCCATCGTGCTGGCCATGATCGAGGACGACGCCGGCCCCACGCGGAGCCTCACCCTCGCCGACCCCGTGCGCGCGCTGCACCAGGTCTCGGCCGACCTCACGCTGAGCCGCCCGCTGTCGCTGACCGACGGCAGCTCGGCCACCGCGCTCGAAATGCAGTGGGAGCTCTTCGGGGCGGCCCGCAAGTACTCAGAGGAGCACGGCCTGACGGCCCTCGGCGACGACGGAGCGGTCGGTGCCCTGATCCTCGAGCACTGGGAGGCCGTCCTCGGGGGCCTCGAGTCGGACCCGGCCACTTTGGCCGACACCTTGGACTGGGTGGCCAAGCGGCAGGTCCTCCTGGCCTACCAGGACCGCCACAACTGCGGCTGGCGTGACCCCCGGGTGGCCGCTCTGGCCCTGCAGTACCACGACCTGCGGCCGGACAAGTCGGTCTACCTGCGCCTCGGGATGCGCCGCCTGATCACGCCCGAGGAGGCCGCCGTGGCCGTCAGCGAACCGCCCCCCGGCACCCGGGCCTGGTTCCGGGGCAAGTGCCTGGCCCGCTGGCCCGAGGCCGTGGTGACCGCCAACTGGGACTCCCTCGTCTTCGACATCGGGACCGACCCCTTGCGCCGCGTCCCTATGATGGACCCCTTGAAGGGAACGGCCGAGCACACCCGGACGCTCCTGGCCCAGAGCACCGGGCCAAAAGACCTGTTGGACCGGCTCAATTCGTGACCCGGATCGAGAACGCGACGAGGTAGGTAGACCATGGCAGAGCAAGAACAGATACGGAAGAGCCCGGCCCGCGAGGCCACCAAGACCGACGTGGAGGCAGAAGTCGAGACGCCGGCCACGTCGGAGCGGGGCGAGAAGATCAAGGCCGAACTGGACGACCTGCTCGACGAGATCGACGAGGTCCTGGAGGACAACGCCGAGGAGTTCGTGCGCAACTACGTCCAGAAGGGCGGGCAGTAGTCACCAGTGGCTCTTCCTCTATTTCCCCCGGAGAGCGATCCGGGGCCTGACTTCATGGGACTCCTGCGCCAGGCCGGCGGTGAGAACGCGTCCGCGGCCGTGACCGCCGCCAGCGCCGCCCTCGCCCCGGCCCCCCACGCCACGACGGTGGTCGCCCTGCGCTACGCCGACGGCGTGATCATGGCGGGTGACCGCAGGGCCACCATGGGCAACATCATCGCCCACCGGGCCATGGAGAAGGTCTTCGAGGCCGACCGCTACTCAGCGGTGGCGATCGCCGGATCAGCCGGGATGGCGGTGGAGATGGTGCGCCTCTTCCAGGTCCAGCTCGAGCACTACGAGAAGGTCGAGGGCACGACCCTCTCCCTCGAGGGCAAGGCCAACCAGCTGGCCCAGATGGTCCGCCAGAACCTGCCCCTGGCCATGCAGGGGCTCGTGGTGGTGCCGCTCTTCGCCGGGTACGACACGGCCCGGGGCATCGGCCGCATCTTCAGCTACGACGCCACCGGCGGCCACTACGAGGACACCGACTTCCAGGCCACGGGCTCGGGGGGCCGTGACGCCCGCTCGACCATCAAGCTCGGCTATCGCGAGGGGATGGCCCGCGACGATGCGGTCGATCTCGCCATCCAATCCCTCTACGATGCGGCGGACGAGGACTCGGCCACCGGTGGGCCCGATCTGGTGCGGGGCATCTACCCGCTCGTCGCGGTAGTGGACGCGGAGGGCTTCCGCCTGGTGCCCGAGGACGAGGTGGCGGAGCGCTTCGGCGCCCTGATCACCCGGATCCAAGCCGAAGGGCGGCGAGCCTGATGAGCATGCCGTACTACGTGGCCCCCGAACAGGTCATGAAGGACCGGGCCGAATACGCCCAGAAGGGCATCGCCCGGGGCCGCTCCCTGGTGGCCACCACCTACGACCTGGGCATCGCCATCGTGGCGGAGAACCCGTCGCGCTCTTTGCACAAGATCAGCGAGATCTACGACCGCATCGCCTTCGGCGGGGTGGGCAAGTACAACGAGTACGACCAGCTCCGGGTGGCCGGGGTGCGCCATGCCGACACCAAGGGCTACGCCTACAGCCGGGAGGACGTGGACGCCCGCTCGCTGGCCAACCTCTATGCGCAGTATCTCGGCAACGTCTTCACCCACGAGATGAAGCCCCTCGAGGTCGAGGTCCTGGTGGCCGAGCTCGGCAACGGCGTCCAGCCCGACCAGCTCTACCACATCGCCTACGAGGGGACGATCACCGACGAGGAGCGCTTCGCCATCCTCGGAGGGGACGCCGAGACCATCACCGAGCGGGTGGCGGCCTCCTGGCAGGCCGACTGGGACCTGGCCTCCGCCCTCAAGGCGTCTGTGGCCGCCCTGGCCGGACCCGACCGCACCCTGGCCGCGGGCGACCTCGAGGTGGCCACGCTGAGCCGGGGAAACGGCCGGATCGAGGGCCGCCGGACCTTCCGTCGGATCGCCGACGAGGAGCTGGCGCTTCTTCTGGCCTAGTGCGCTGTACGGTGGCTTCGTGGAGAAGCGCATCTTCGGCATAGAGAACGAGTACGGGGTGACGTTCACCCTGCGCGGCCAGCGCCGTCTCAGCCCCGACGAAGTGGCCCGCTATCTGTTCCGCCGCGTGGTCAGCTGGGGCCGCTCCTCGAACGTGTTCCTCGAGAACGGGGCCCGCCTCTACCTCGATGTGGGGAGCCATCCCGAGTACGCCACGCCCGAGTGCGACAAGATCTCCGACGTCGTGACCCACGACAAGGCGGGGGAGTGGATCCTCAGCGGATTGGTCACCGGCGCCCAGGCCCGCCTGCGCGAGGAGGGCATCCGCGGCGAGGTCTACCTGTTCAAGAACAACACCGACTCCGTCGGCAACTCCTACGGCTGCCACGAGAACTACCTGACCGAGCGCAACGACGAGTTCAACCGCTACACCGAGGTGCTGATCCCGTTCTTGGTCAGCCGCCAGATCTACGCCGGCGCCGGGAAGGTGTTGCAGACGGCCCGGGGCGCCGTGTTCTGCCTCAGCCAGCGGGCCGAGCACATCTGGGAAGGGGTGTCGTCGGCCACCACCCGGAGCCGGCCCATCATCAACACGCGCGACGAGCCGCACGCCGACGCCGAGCGCTTCCGCCGGCTGCACGTCATTGTGGGCGACTCGAACATGAGCGAGTACGCCACCTTCCTCAAGGTGGGCACCACCAGCATCCTGTTGGCCATGCTCGAGGACTCCTCCACCGTGCTGCGCGACCTCACGCTCGAGAACCCGATCCGCGCCATCAGGGAGATCAGCCACGACATCACCTGCCAGCGCAGGGTCCGTCTGGCCAACGGGCGCGAAATGCGGGCCATCGACATACAGGCCGAGTATCTCGAGCGGGCGCTCAAGTTCCGGGACCGCCGGGGGCTCTCGCCCGAGGAGGACACCGCCCTCGACATGTGGGAGCACTGCCTCAAGGGCCTCGAGGCCGACCCCACGTCGCTGTGGCGCGAGTGCGACTGGGTGGCCAAGTACCGGCTGGTCGAGCAGATGCGGGCCCGCCACGACGTCCCGCTCTCGCACCCCAAGGTGGCCATGATCGACCTCATGTACCACGACGTCGACCGCACCCGGGGCCTGTACTACAAGCTGCAGAACCGCGACCAGGTCGAGCGGACCTGCACCGACGATGCCATCTCCGATGCCATGACGCTGCCCCCCGAGACGACCAGGGCCCGGCTGCGGGGGGCGTTCGTCAAGCGGGCCAAGGAGCGGCGCCGGGACTTCACGGTGGACTGGGTGCACCTCAAGCTCAACGACCAGGCCCAGCGGACCGTGCTGCTCAAGGACCCCTTCAAGTCGCACGACGAGCGGGTCGAACGCCTGATCGCCTCGCTCTGAGGAACCTAGAGTTGAGGCAAGGTGCTCAATCTCGACCCCGCCAAGCTTCTCATCATCGCCGTGGTGGCCGTCATCCTGCTCGGGCCGGACAAGCTGCCCCAGGTGGCCCGCCAGGTGGGCGCAGCCTGGCGCTCGTTCGGGGAGTTCCGTCACAAGATGGAGTCCGACGTCCGCAGTTCCATCCCTGACCTGCCCTCCAGCGCGGACATCGCCCGCCTGGCCCGCTCGCCCTCGGCGTTGCTGGACCACCTCTCGAACATGGACTCGAAGCCTGCGGTCGCCGAACCGACATCCGCCGAGCCGCCTCGCGACGAATCTCCTGTAACCGGCGTGCCCATCACGCCGTCTGATCCCGTGCCCCTGACCATCGTGCCCCCGCCGCCGCCCCCGCCGCCTCCGCCGCCCAATCCAGCCGATCCCACCCTCAATTGAGCCGGTCGAGCACCGTGTCCCTCCCATTCATCGGGCCGCGCCAGGGGAAGCCCTCGCCCGACAACATGACCCTCAGCCAGCACCTGGGGGAGCTGCGGTACCGCCTGATCATCTGCGTGGCCGCCTTCTTGGTCGCCACCATTTTCTGCGTGATCTTCTACGAGCCGATCCTGCACTTCCTCATCCACCCGCTGTGCGTGGCCAACGGCACCGCGAAGAGCCTCCACGACGTGCGGTCGTCGAGCGGCGCCACCCTCAACAACCGAGGCCAGAACTGCGCCAACCTCTACGTGACCTCGCCGCTCGACGGGCTGTCGCTCCGGGTCAAGATCGCCGTCTTCGGCGGCCTCACCTTTGCCTCGCCGGTGATCCTCTTCCAGCTCTGGCGTTTCATCACCCCCGGCCTGCAGGCCCGGGAGAAGAAGTACGCCATCCCCTTCGCCACGGCCGCCTTCGTGCTGTTCCTGATGGGCGCGGCCACCGCCTACCTCACCCTCTCCCACGCCCTCAACTTCCTGCGGGCGGTCGGCGGGCCGGACCTGCAGCAGATCTACGACCCGATTCCCTACCTGGGCCTGGTGCTGGCCCTGATGGCCCTGTTCGGGATCACGTTCCAATTCCCGGTCATACTGGTGTCCTTGGAGCTGGCCCGCGTTGTGACCCCGGCCCGCCTCCTCCATTCGTGGCGTTGGGCGGTGATCCTCATCACGGTCGTGGCGGCCGTTTTCACCCCTAGTTCTGACCCCTTCTCCATGCTGGCCCTGGCCGTTCCCCTCGTCTGCTTCTACTTCATCTCCATCGGCATCGGGAAGCTGATGGGCCGTTGACGGTCTTTCCCTGGCCGGTCACCACCACCGACGAGGACAGCGATTTCGTCACCCGCCTCCCGTTCCCCCCCGACGGCTTCCAGCGGGCGGCCTTTGCGGCCATCGACGCCGACCACTCCGTCCTCGTCTCGGCCCCCACCGGCTCGGGCAAGACGCTGGTGGCCGCCTACGCCATCCACCGGGCCCTGGGGGCCGGCGGCAAGGCGTTCTACACCACCCCCCTCAAGGCGCTCTCCAACCAGAAGTACGGGGAGCTCGTGGCCACCTACGGCAGGGACCACGTCGGCCTGCTCACCGGCGACACCGCCGTCCGGCCCGACGCGCCGATGGTGGTCATGACGACCGAGGTCCTGCGCAACATGCTCCTGGCCGGCTCGGACCTCCTGGCCGGGTTGCACACGGTGATCCTCGATGAGGTCCACTTCATCCAGGATCCCTATCGGGGCGGCGTATGGGAGGAGGTCCTCGTCCTGTCGCCGCCCGAGGTCCGGTTCGTCTGCCTCTCCGCCACGGTGAACAACGCCAACGAGCTCGGGGCGTGGCTGCGCTCGGTCCGCGGGACGACCGAGGTGATCGTCGAGCGCCACCGCCCCATCGTGTTGCGGCACCATTTCGCCGCCCACCGGCGCGAGGACGGCGAGACGCTGCTGCTCCCCCTGCTCGTGAACGGCAAGCCCGGCAACGAGGGGGTCCGCATCGATCAGGCCGTGCGGCGCTCCCTGCAGGGTCGTCCGCCGCAATGGCAACCACGGGGCCGGGGTCCCCGGCTGCCCTACCGCTCCCCGCTGCGCACCGAGCTCATCACTGCGCTCAAGTCCGAGGAGATGCTCCCGGCCATCGTCTTCATCTTCAGCCGCGCCGCCTGCGACGAAGCGGTGCGCCAGGTCGTACGGGACGGCGTCCGGCTGACCGACGGGACCGAGCGGGCCGCCATCCGCCAGATCGCCGAGCGGCGCGTGGAGACGCTCAGCGACGACGACCTCGGCGTGCTCGGCTACGACGACTGGCTGGAAGGGCTCGAGTGCGGGGTGGCCGCCCACCACGCCGGGCTGGTGCCGGTCTTCCGCGAGACGGTGGAGGAGTGCTTCGCCGCCGGCCTGCTCCAGGTGGTCTTCGCCACCGAGACGCTCTCGCTGGGCATCAACATGCCGGCCCGCTCGGTGGTCATCGAGCGCTTCACCAAGTACGGCGGGGCCGGAAGGGCCACGCTGACCTCGGGGGAGTACCTCCAGCTGACCGGCCGGGCGGGGCGCCGGGGGCTCGACGAGGAGGGGCATGCCGTGGTCCTGTGGTCCAACGAGACCACCTTCAGCGAAGCGGCCCGGGTGGCGTCGGCCCCGCCCCCCGATCTGCGCTCGTCGTTCCGACCCACCTACAACCTGGCCGTCAACCTGGCTTCGCGGTTCGACCGGGACACGGCCGAAGAGGTCCTGCGACGCTCGTTCGCCCAGTGGCAGGCCCAGCGACCGGACCTGCTGACCATCCAGCTCAGCCACCGCGTGGCCGTCCTGGAGGAGCTGGGCTATCTGGACGGCTGGTCCCTCACCCCGATGGGGCACCGGCTCTCCCGGATCTACCACGAGTCCGATCTCTTGATCGCCGAGGCGCTGGCGGCCGACATCTTCAGAGGCGCCGAGCCCTCGGTGCTGGCGGGGGTGGTCTCGGGGGTCGTCTTCGAACCACGGCGGGCCCGACGTCTGGCCGGCCACGGCGGTCCCGGGGCCCGGGGCGCCATCCGGCGCGGCCGGCGCAAGGGCCCTCTGGCCGACCGCCTGGGGGAGAAGCGGGTCGCCGAGCTCGAATGGCGGGGCATCGCACTCGAACAGGTGGCCGAGCGCATCCGGGCGGTCGAGGAGCTGCATCTCGTCCCGCGCACCCGCCAACCCTCGTCCGGGCTGGCCACCGCCGTGGCCTCCTGGGCCCGGGGAGGCTCCTTCGAGACCGTCCTGGCCGTGGCGGCCCGGGACGTGGGGGACCTGGCGCCCGGGGACTTCGTGCGCACGGTCAAATCGGTGGCCGACCTGGTCCAGCAGGTGGCCTACGCCGCCACCGACCCCGAGACGGCCTCCTCCGCCCGCAGCGCCGTCTCGCTGCTGCTGCGGGGCGTGGTGGCCGCCGGGCTGCCCACGCCCTGACCCGGCCATCCGCCACCAATGCCTCACCCCAGTCCTATGGTGGGGTGGGCATGTTCCCGTATGCAGAAGAGCAGTTCACGCCCGAGGAGGAGGCCGTCCTCCGGCGCTATGTGACCAACCTGCATCTGCCGGTCTTTGCCCTGGTGAACCTGCCTGAAGTGGTCAAGGGCGCCCTGTTCGCCCGCTACTCACGCTCCCCGAAGAGCCTGCGCCGACTGTTCCTCGACGAGTTCGTGGGCGACCTCGACATCGCGGGCGACCTCTCCGTGGATGCGACCATCGGCCTCGAGCGGGCCGAGCAGCTCTACGAGAAGGTCTTCGTGGAGTACGGCGACGACTCGGTGGCCCAGCTGGGAGGCGTGCACCTGGCCTGCGAGCAGTCCTCCAACGTGCTCTCCAAGGTGCTCGAGTGGGGACGGCTGATGTCGTATCTGGAGCAGTCGACCCGCTACATCGCCTACGACAACCGGCTCGAGAGCGGCCATTACCGATACTTTCGCCCCGCCGAAATTCTCGACTCGCCCTACGGAGCCCGTTATGTCGGGGACATGGACCGCATGTTCGACACCTACGGTGGCCTGCTGCCGATCATGCGGGCCCGGGTGGCCCAGCGCTTCCCCCAACAGGCCGGCGACACCGATTTCGTGTACCGCCAAGCGGTGAAGGCCAAATCGCTCGACGCCCTGCGCGGGCTGCTCCCGGCGGCGTCGCTCTCCAATATCGGCCTCTACGGGACGGGCCAGTCCTACGAGCAGCTGCTGCTGCGCATGCGGGCCCACCCGCTGCCCGAGGCGCGCAGCTACGCCGACATGATGCTGACCGAGTTGCGCAAGGTCATTCCCTCCTTCCTCCAGCGGGTCGACGTGGCCGAGCGGGGAGGGGAGTGGACGTCCTATCTGGCGTCCACGCGCGACGCCACGGCCAAGGTGGTCGAGCGGCTCTGGCCCGAGTCCGCCGACGCCGGGCTCGATTCGGCCGGCCTGACCGAGATCGCCGAGCGGGAGGTGACCTTGCTCGATTTCGATCCCGACGGGGAGGAAAAAGTGTTGGCGGCCGCCTGCTTCGGCTATTTGGATTGCTCCGAGCACGAGGCGGCCCGGCGGGTCCGTCTGCTCGGCCATGACGAGCGGGTGGCCTTGTTGGCCGCGTACGTCGGCGATCGCCGCAACCGCCGCCACCGTCCGGGACGCGCCTTCGAGCGAACCGACTACCGCTTCGAACTGGTGACCGACTACGGCGCGTTTCGCGATCTGCAACGGCACCGCATGCTCACCATCGAATGGCAGCGTCTCGGCATCTCGCTCGGGTACGACATGCCCGAGCTCGTCGCCGACGCAGGACTGGGCGACCAGTACATCGAGGCGATCGACCGGGCCGAGATGCTGTACCGCACGCTGGTTCCCGACTTCGCGGAGCAGGCGGTGTACGCCGTGGCGCTGGCCCACCGGATCCGCTACGTCATGCAGTTCAACGCGCGGGAGGCCATGCACCTCATCGAGCTGCGCTCCGGTTCGCAGGGCCACCCGGCCTACCGGCGGGTGGCGCAACAGATGCACCGCGCCATCGCCGAGCACGCCGGGCACCGCGCCTTGGCCGAGGCCATGACGTTCGTCGACCACGGTTCGACCGACCTCGAGCGGCTCGAATCGGAGCGGCGGTCCGAGCGGAGACGTGCCGAAAAATCTGCAACACCGTGACCAGGAACTACCGCCAAAGGACCAGGTGAGAGGCCACCCATTCCTCTTGACGGCACCGCCTGTTCCACACCTAATGTACTGGCCTGTCCCAAACGCCCGAACGGATCCGATGGCTGCTGCCCGTCGGTCCCGAGGGGGGATTGTGGTGAGAGGCGGAGGTTGGCCCTGGAGGTTGAGTAGAGAACGTTTTGCCTGCTTGATCTGATCGGGTCGGCAAGACGGCGCCAAAGACCCCAGGGCCCAGCCGCCTTCTACAGTTTTCAGCGCCACTGAGCTGCGGCGATACATTCTGCCGAATTGCGATTGAAGGCCACTCCCAACCGTCTATGCTCCGGCGGCACATGGCGACCAAGAAGAAGGATATGCCCAAAGATCTCGATTCCGGGCCCCCGGCTCTCGACGACGACGACTCGTTGACGATGACCCTGAGGTCGACGACCTCGAAGCCGATATCGACGAGGACGCGCTCGTCGATATCGATGATGACGACCCTCTCGACGACGACGACGACGACATCGTCGCCATAGACGACGACGATGATGACGAGGTGGGCGTCGAAGTGGTGGAGATCCTCACAGCCGCGCCGGCGGCTGTGGTCGAACGGTCCGGTGAGGCCGAGGACGAGGAGGACGAGGAGGAGCCCGAGGACGAGGACGTCGAAGCCAGCCTCGACGTCATCCTGAAGGAGCGCCTCGTCGTCGAGGACGAGCCCGAGGACGACGAGGCGACGGACCAGGAAGACCGTACGGAGGGCAACGAGCGCGTCCTTCCGAAGCAACCCGACGAGTTCGTCTGCCGCTCGTGCTTCCTCGTCAAGCACCCGAGCCAGCTGGCCGACAAGAAGAATCTGCTCTGCCGGGACTGTGTCTAACGACGCCGATCCGGAGCCGGACACCGCGCCGGAGCCTGATCAAAATCCGATGCGTCGCGCGCTCGACTTCTTGGTGATGGCCCCGGTCGGCGTGGCGTTGACGGTGGCGGAGGAGCTCCCCGCTCTCATTGTCGGAGGACGCCAGCGTTTCGAGACCGACGTGCGCAACGCACGCGTTGTCGGGCAGTTCGTCGTCACGCGCGCGCAACGCGATGTGGTCGGCCGGGTGAGCAGACTCCTCTATGGTGAGTCGACCGCTCCCGCTCCCGCCCCGCTCCCGCTCCCGCCCCCGCTCCGCCGCCGCACCCACAGCCCCCTCTCCGGTCGAACCGGTCGAGTCGGCGCATCGCCATCGCCATCGCCGATCGCCCGCAGCCGACCCGGCCGATGCCGTCGTCGTCGATGCGGCCCTCGCCGGCTACGACACCCTCTCGGCCTCCCAGGTTGTGCGCCGCCTGGAGAGTCTCGGGCCTGATGAGCTGCGGGCGGTCTTCCGCCATGAGTCTTCGCATCGCAACCGCCGCACCATCCTCAACCGGGCCCAACAACTCCTCGACGACGCCGGGCCCGATCGACCGGTCGGGTAGGGCGGCGAGGGAAACGCCATGGAAACGGCGCGACCCGCTCGGGAGGACGACATACCGGCATGTCTCGAGCTGCTCGACCGGGCACTCACGGATGCCCGGTCGATGCGCGGAGGATCCGCCCTCGTAGGGAACACGACGCCGGATGAAGTCCTGGCACGCTGGATGGATGCGGCCCCCGCCGACGCGGCCGTCTATGTCGGGGAGTTTCACCACGCCGTCGTGGGACTGGCGGGCGCCACCGCGGCCGTGCGACCGCACGGCAGCGAGCGCAGCGGGCGGATCGAGTGCTGCTATGTCGAAGAAGGGGCGCGTGGCGTCGGCGTCGGCACCGCTCTGATGGAATCCATGGTCGCCTGGTGCAGCCAACAGGCATGCCGCGACGTCGATGCCCTGGCGCTTCCCGGGGACCGGCTCTCGAAACAGCGTCTCGAAGGAGCCGGGTTCACAGCCCGACTCCTGGTTCTCAACCGCCCGCTGAACTGAGCCGGTGCTCGGTGACGAGCCGGCGGGGGGGTGGGGGTGGGATCTTCAGGCCGAGCAACTTGGCCAAGGCCGGTACCGATCCGGCGGCATGACGCGCCGCTTGGCGTGCCACTTCGTCGGCCGGAATGCCCGCAGGCTTGACCGTGCGCCGTACCGGGGAGAGCACGACGGCGTCGAGCATCTTCATCCACTCTTCTGGTGGAAGGTCGGCGGTCATCGCCTCTCCGGCTGCCGCAGCGAGCTGGACGGCCAGATCGGCGGGGCAGCGCGTCCCGGGCTCAGGCGGCCGAATGGAAGCCTCGAGCGCCTGCTGGACCCGTCCCTCCTTTATGGCATTGGTGATGCGGGCCAGCCACTCGTCGCGCAGCGCAGTGACCCGGCGATCCAGGGACTCCTTGAGGCTCTTGGCCAGTGCCCGGCCTTCCTCGTCGAGAATGACCGTACGCGATGCCGCCACGACAGTGCGAAGTTCGCGTAGCCGGTAATCCTTGCCCGCGGCCTGGGCCGCCGAGGCGCGGTCCTTCCAATCCGCCAACTTGACCGCCGGCAGAAGTTCATCGGCCATAGCCAGGAGGGCGTCCGTCGATGCCGCCGGCCGTCCCGAGGCCTTGGCGGCCGAGTTCTGCGCATCGATGGCTTGACGGACGGCGGGGAGGCCGCCGCGCAGCAGCTGCTCGGCCACGGGAATCTGCTCGGGGCGCAGTGCCGCCAGCATGGCGTTGCGGTGCACGGTCGAGGTCGGCGCCACAGGTCGCTCGCCTCGAGCCGGTCTCCCGTCGCCCTCGCCTGGACGGCGATTGCCGGGACGCCTCGGGCCGGTGCTCCCGCCGGGTCCGCCCCGGCCACCTCCTGGGGCACCACCACCGGGTCCACCGCCGGAGCGATCGCGGTCGCCACCGGGTCCGCCACCTGGGCGGTCGCCACGGGGGCCACCACGGCTCGGGCGACGATCATCGCGGTCGTCGCCGCCTTCGTCACGACGGCGCGATCGCTTGCCTGACCCGGGGGCGAGGATCACCGACACATCGGGCGCCCGCTTGGGCGTTCCCAGGACCTCAATACGACCTGTCGTCTTCTCGGGGGAGCGAGCCGGCTTGACCGCGGTGAGAGACAAGACCTCGATCCCCTCCAGACCCGTCTCAACCTCGGCACGGAGCACGGAGCCAACCTCCTGGCTCTCGGGCACCAACGACCCCTCGACAACGCCCTTGGGCTGGCGCGCACCTGCGGCGCGCCACGTCCATGACCCGTCGCCACTCTTGCTCGTCAACTCAATATCTATTCGGCGTGACATGCGGCGGACACGCTACCGCGCCGGACACCCTCTCGGTTGCAGGGGCGCCTCCGGGCGCAGACAAAGCCCGTGTCCGGTCCCGTAGCATGGCCACTACGTCCACGAGCGCACGCTTTATTGCCGCCTGGGAGGCTGGCGCGGCGGACGCCGTTCCCTTCTCAGGAGGATCCACATGACAGATGACACTGAGCCGACGGGTTTCCCGTCGGGTTCATCCGACGCAGAGGAGCGTCCGCCTCCCATCCCGCAGCCCCGCACCCGCCCCACGAGGAGTTCCCAGTTGGCCCCTGCCCCCGGTGGACGAAACCGCAGGCCACACGGTACCGGGCAGCCCGGCTTACCCCTCCGACGGCATCGACCCGACCGACCCGACCGACCCAGGATTTACCCCCCCTCAGGTCACGGCGAAGGCTCCCACAGGATCCCCCGAGCCGCTGTCGTCGACACGGCCTCCGCCCCCGCCCCCGCCTCTGCCTCCGCCTCCCACACTGCCTCTGCCTCCGCGCCACCCCTGCCCATCCCGCTGGCCCCGCCGCCCCGCCCCCGCCGGCGCCAATGGTTGGGGGTCGCCGCAGTCGCTGCCCTTATCGGGGGAGCGGTCGGCGCCGGCGTGACCGCATTGGCCGACAATGGGAACGGGGGGAACAACGTCACCATTCACGAGAGCAACTCGACGCCTGGAGCCGCCGTACTGAGCGGCAACGTGACCATTCCCGAACTGGTCAGGAAGGTGATTCCGGCCGTCGTCTCCATCGACGTCAAGTCGCACAACAACGAGGATGAGGGAACCGGGATGATCATCAGCTCGAGCGGGGAGGTCGTGACCAACAACCACGTGATCGAGATCTATACCGACGGAGGTGAGACCGGCAGCATCAGCGTGACCGAATACGGACAAAAGAAGGCCGAGCCCGCGACCCTCATCGGGTACAACTCGCAGCAGGACGTGGCGCTTGCTCAGGATCAACAACCCTTCGGCCAACCTTCCCACGGTCACCTTCGGCAGTTCGTCCAAGGCGGTCGTGGGCGACTCCGTGGTGGCAATCGGCAACGCGCTGGGTCTCGCCGCCGGCACACCCACTGTCACGCAGGGCATCGTGTCGGCCCTGGGTCGATCCGTGAGCGCCGGGGGCGAGGGGACGACCACGGAGAGCCTGCAGAACTTGATCCAGACCGATGCCGCCATCAATCCGGGGAACTCCGGTGGTCCCCTCATCGACACGGCCGGACAGGTCATCGGCATGAACACCGCCGTAGCCGGGAGCTCGGAGAATGGTACCGACGCACAGAACATCGGGTTCGCCATACCTATCGACCAGGTGGAAGTGCTGCTGCCTCAACTGGAGAAGGGTGGCCCGACCTCCAACCAGGGTGGGTATCTCGGCGTGAACATCACCACGCTGACCCCCGCTTTGCGTGAGCAGTACGGGTTCACCCCCACCTCGGGCGTGGTCGTTCTCGATGTCATCTCGGGATCTCCCGCCAAGAAGGCCGGACTCATGCAAGGCGACGTGATCGTCGCCGTTGACGGCACCGCGGTGAATTCCGCCTCGAGCCTGCAGAGCACCATCGGAAAGGACAAGTCGGGGCAGAACGTGCAGATCGCCTTCTATCGCGGGGACACCAAGCACACCACGACCGTGACGCTCGGCAGCCAGACCGAGGCGCAGCAGGGGTCCTCGAGTCAGTAGCCCGCTCAGGCGTCAGTGCGTCAGTGCGTCCCCGCGGCCGCCTGGGCCCGGAAGGCCTCCCGGCAGGCCTCGAGCTCCTTGAGCGCGGCGTCGCGCCCCTCGAACCCCATGACTTCCGTGTGCTTCTCGGGCTCGAGGTCCTTGTAGATGCTGAAGAAGTGCTCGATCTCGTTGAGCAGATGCTTGGGCAGATCTCCGATGTCCTCCGCCAGGTCCCATTGCGGATCGTGCTCCAGGACGGTCAGCAACTTGGCGTCGAGCCCCGCCTCGTCGCGCATGAAGAAGACGCCGAGGATGCGGGCCCGGACGACGCAGCCCGGAAAGGTGGGGTCCGCCACCAACACCAACGCGTCGAGCGGGTCCCCGTCCTTCGACAGGGTGTCGGGCACGAAGCCATAGTCGGCCGGATAGGCGGTGGCCGTGAACAGTCGGCGGTCGAGGCGGATCACGTGGTTCTCGTGGTCGTACTCGTACTTGTTCCGACTGCCGGTTGGGATCTCGATCATCACATCGATGGCAGTGGTCGCAGGTGCCATAAGGCCCCTAAACCTAATCGGCTGGCCCCCACCCTCGTGACTGATGTCGCTCTCGGGGGCCCCGCGGCACCATACTTGTGGCGTGGAGCGAAGCAGACCCAACCCGGCGGTTATCGCCGCCCTTCTCGCCGCGGCACGTGGCCGTCACCGCGCTGACCTGGCGAGACCTTCGGCACCGGCCCACAGAACAGGTACGAGGCAACAAGAAGTGGTGGAGGGTGGCTCAGCGCTGCCAACACGACCAACTCCCTCATCTACTGGCTGATCGGTCGCAAAAAGGCCCCGCAGGGGGCGTGACATCAGGGCCCTCCTGACCTACCCGACGCGGCCAGGGACCCGAGGAATTCGACCACCGCGCTCGGTAACGGCTTCCCCAGATGGCTCGGCATGTGGGCAATGACCGGCATCAGCGTGGAACGAAAGCTCGCGCGTCCGGGAGCGCCCCCAGAATGGTCTCCAACTCGCCGGGCTCGGTGCGCGGATCGCAACCGCCGTGAACGACCAGCGTCGGTGTGTTGATCTCATGGAGTCGACCGCCGTAGAGGTCCGTCTGCGATGTTGCCGCTCCAAGGGCGAGGTCCAGCCAGGCCTGCCCGTCGTGACGGACGGTGTCAACCCATCGCTCCTCGCCGTGCTCCGCCGCCAGAGTCCGGCGTATTCCTTCGCTGAAGCTCTCCGGTTCAAAAGCCATGCGCTGGAAGAACGAGCGCGAACGCGGCTTGGCCGCGAAATAGTGCAGTGCTTCGAGGATCACCGCGTCCACCCGCTCGGGCGCGTGGATCGCCGCCATGGCGGCAATGACGGCCCCGTCGCTGTGTCCCCACCACACCGCTTTTTCCATCCCCAGCGCATCGAGGACGCCCAGTGTCTCGATGACGGCGCAGTGGTGGAAACGCGGTGGGAAGTGATCGAGGGACGAGGACAGGCCGTATCCGGAGCGAGAAGGAATCACCAGAGTGTGGGCAGAACTCAGCCTCGCCGTGTCGATCGGGTAGAAGTCGTACCCCCAACCCCCGTGGAGAAAGACGAGGGCGGGTCCGTGCCCTCCGCGTCGGTAACTGATCGTGACGGATTTCCCGCCGGCGAGTGGCGACGACTCGAGATCCAACGACGGCATCGGGGTTAACGGTAGGTGATGTCAGCCGACGTTTCGCTATCGTGACACCGATGATGGGTTTCGTGTTCCGCCTCATTTCACCTCGCCCGACCTTTCCGGCCGACATGACCCCCGATGAGCGGGCCACCATGATCGAACACGTGGCGTACTGGTCGGATCTGGCCGCCCAGGGCAAGGTGCTGGCCTTCGGCCCGGTGGCCGATCCCGCGGGCCCTTATGGCCTCGGCATCATCGTCGCTCAGAGTCCACAGGAGGCCGAGGCGATGCGTGACAACGACCCAGCGGTCAGGTCCCCGCACGGATTCAGCGCAGAGATCGCTCCCATGCTGCGCCTCGTGACCCCTACAGCGGTGTACGACGCGGCCCCTCACTGAGCAATTTGCCACCCCCACCTGGTCCTCCATAGGGGAGTTGGGCGAGCGTTGAGATTGCGTAGTCCCTCAAATGATCTGCACTACGCATGCTGGTAGCGCACGAGCCGATGGCACCGCGAACCTTTCGACGCGCCACGTCACGGCCAATGACTGAAGTGAGGGATCTTGAACCTTGCCATCAAGCCCACTCGGACCGAGCGGGCACACGACATCAGGCAGGTGGAGATTCCTGACCTCACTGGTGCAATCGCAATCGGCCAGGCCATTGTGGAGAATCTCACTCAGGTCCTGCTCGGGGGGCACGACGCCATTACCGCGGCTGCAGTCGCTGCGCTCTCGGGGGGGCACCTGCTCATTGAGGACGTGCCCGGCGTCGGCAAGACCGTGCTGGCACGCGCCATTGCGACTTCCCTGGGCGCGGAACTCTCACGCGTGCAGGGCCACCCGGACCTCCTTCCGTCCGACGTCACCGGTGTGTCGGTCTTCGCGTCGGACAAGGGAACCTGGGAGTTCCGCAAAGGACCCGTGTTCGCACACGTCGTTCTCTTCGACGAACTGAATCGCACCCCACCGCGCACACAGTCCGCGCTTCTCGAGACGATGGAGGAGCACCAGGTGAGTGTCGATGGGGAGTCGTGGCCACTCCCGCTCCCACACATGGTGATCGCCACCCAGAACCCCCGCTCACAGCGGGGAACGTTCCCGCTGGTCGAAAGCCAGCTGGATCGGTTCGCCATCGCCACGTCCATCGGCTATCCCGACGCGGCGAACGAGGCCCAGATGGCCCTCCACGAAGGTGGGAAGTACGCCCTGGCCCTTTTGGAGCCCGTCTGCCGACCGGAGACATGGTTGGAGGCGCAGCAGTCGACCAAGCAGGTGCCCGTCTCGCCGGAGGTCGCCGAGTACGCCGTCGAGATCTGCCGGGCGAGCAGAATCGCTCCCGGCGTCCTTCTGGGGGCCAGCCCGCGCGCGGTCATATGGCTGATCCGCTCCGCCCAAGCTCACGCCGTTCTCTCATCGCGGCGTTATGTGTCACCCGCTGACGTGAAGGCGGTGGCCGTCGGCTGCCTGGCCCACCGCCTCCTGCTGGACGACGGCGAAGAGAGCATCGGGCAGGCCAGGCACGTCATAGAGGCAATTCTTGAAGCGACGGCGACGCCGAGACCATGAGTCGATTGGCACGACCGAGCCGCAACGCGGCCCCGGTCGTCGTCGCCATAGCCATTCTGGGCATCTGGTGGCTGGTGGCGCACAACGCAGGGTCCGGGTGGGTGCAGGCGCTGGGCGACGTGGTGTTCGGGACGCTCTTCATCGGGATCTTCGGCCCAGCAATCGTTCTGACGTGGGCCAAGGTCAGCATCGCAGGGGCGCCCACGGATGGCATTGCCGGTTCGCCCTTGGACATCCGGATCGAGGCCTCTACTCGGCTCCGAGTCTGTGGGCGAGCCCCTTTCGAGGGCGAGGACTTTGTCGGACCGGTGAGGCGGCGCCGGGCTCCTGACAACGCCGTGCCGTTGGTGGTGGAGCGTCGCGGCGTCTACGACTCCGTGACGTTGGACATCGCCACGGCGGCGCCATTTGCCTTGCAGTGGTGGACGCGCCGGGTCCTCCTTCAGCTTCCATCCACGCTGCACGTCGCGCCTCGCACCGGGCGACCTGCGCCGTTTCCCTTGCAGGCGCACGACGAAACCGGTGCGACCGTGGACTGGATACAGACGGAGACCGGGCAGCCCAGGGGAGCGCGTCCCTATCAACCCGGCGACAGTCGACGTCGGGTCCATTGGAGCGCGACCGCCCATGCGGGGGAACTGATGGTCCGGGAGATGGAGCGTCCCTCGGCCGAACCCATCACCCTCACGGTCCTCCTGCCTCCTGACCCGCAAGAGGCGGACCGGGTGGCCGAGCGTGCGTTGGGCACGATCACCCGCTTCCTCGAGCGAGGTTCCACAGTGCTCCTGGCCACGATGGAGGCCTCGGGACCGGTCACTGCGAGCGTGGCCGATCGACGCGGGGCCGGGCGCCGCCTGGCCCGGGCCGTGGCGAACGCCGGCACCGGATCCCAGTGAGAGCGTTCGAAGCGATCAAGAGGGCCAACCGACCAGGCCCCCCGGAGCACTCGATCCCGTTGCGGGTTGCCTGTTTCCTTACCGTCGCGGCGGCGATCGCTGCCTGCGCGTCGATGAGGGAGATCTCCGACGCGGCCGGTGTCGCTGCAGTTGGCTTGGTGGCGCTCGGGATGGTCTTTTCGTACCTCACCCGGCACCACCCACCGGGGTGGGTGAAGATCGTCGTCGCCGCAGGGGCGATCGGCGCATCCGTGTGGTTCGTCCACGCCGTGAGTGCTCCCGCGGCGAACATCAACTCGGTCGAGGACCCCCTCACCGTGCTGTTGGTATCGGTCCTCGTCGTGCACTCCTTCCACGTTCCCTCACGCCGCGACCTCATGTTCTCGCTGGCCGCCGCGGCCGGCTTGATGGCGGTCTCCGGTGCGCAAGCAATCGACACGACCTTCGCCTTCTACGTGGTGGCGTGGGCGGGTTGCACTATTTGGGGCCTCATCGAGATGTGGGCGTCGGCCAGTGACGGGGGACGCCAGGCGCCCGTGCGCCTCGGCGTCGTGGTGGTCACCGTGATCGCGGCCGCGGCCGCCGTATTTCTGATCCTCCCTGCCCCGCAGGTGGCGGCCAAACTCAACCTGCTGGCCCGAGCGGGTGATGGTGGCTCAATCGGAGTCCCCGGGGCCCTGGCTGGCGATTCCGGCTCGGCGGCGCAGCTCTCGCGGCCCGGTACCTCGGGTGGTCCGACCCGCGTGGGTGGCTACCTCGGGTTTGCCGGCAGCCTCAATACGGCTCTGCGGGGAACGCTGGGCAACCGGGTCGTGATGCTGGTCCGGGCCCAACGTCCGTCCTACTGGGTGGGAGAGACCTTCAACACCTGGAACGGTGAGAGCTGGTCGGCCACCAACAGCGCGACGCACGCTCTGCACCAACAATCTCCATTCATCCTCCCGATTTCGACGGAATCGACCGCCCCGGGGCAAACGGACCTGCAGACGTTCTATGTCGTGAACTCCACGGCGAACCTCGTGTTTCACGCGCAGAGTGCCACCGAGCTGTGGTTTCCCGCTTCGAAGATCTACGACTCGACAGACGGGACGATCGTCTCGCCCATCGCCATGGGGAACAATGCGATCTACTCCGTCGAGTCCGAGGTGACCACTCCCACGGCTCGAGAACTCCGTGCGGCTCAGAGCGGTGAGCAGTTGCCGGCCGCCGTGGAATCGTCCTCCCTCCAGCTTCCTCATGCCTACCCACGGGTAGAGACACTGGCGAAGAAGATCACGGCGGGGGACACCACGAACTACGACAAGGTCGAGTCGCTGATCGCGTGGATGGGCGCGCACACGCGCTACTCCACGGATATTCCACCCCTCCCCGCCGGCGCCGACACCGTGGACGAGTTCCTGTTCGGCAATCGGGTTGGATTCTGCGAGCAGATCTCCACCTCCCTCGCCGTCATGTTGCGCTCGATCGGAGTCCCCACCCGCGAAGCCGTCGGCTACGTGCCCGGGCCGTACAATCCGCTTACCGACCTCTACCAGGTGCGTGCGAGCGATGCCCATGCCTGGGTCCAGGTCTGGTTTCCGGGATTCGGATGGCAGAGCTTCGATCCCACCGCCGTCGTACCGCTTGCGAATCCGGCACCCGGAACGGTGGCCCTCGGCGATATCGGTCATGCACTCGGACGTATCCCGATCGTGCCCGTTGCGGGCGTGCTGCTCAGCCTCGCCCTTGTGGCCGCATTCCTGCACTGGCGTCGCTCCCGTCCGCTGACATGGGCGGAGCGGATCGCACGCCGCGCCGAGCGGGTGGGCCGGCGCGCCGGGCGTCCCCGCCGCCCCGACGAGACATTCGGCGAGTACGCCACCACCCTGGACCACCTGTCGGGGACCGGATCGAAGGCGTGGCGGGAGCTGGCGGTGCCGGTGGAAGCGAGTGCCTACGGCGGCCACGATCCGACGCCCGAAGCACAGCGTCAAATGGTCACGCGCGCCAGGAGACTCCGCGTGGGCCGGCGCCGGGTCCGGGACAAGGAACGGGACCTGCATCCCGTAGCCTGACCATCACCACGGAACCGACGGAACCACGGACGGGCCCGCTGCCCTTCGTCGCAATGGTCCCTAGGCTGCGAAGATGCGCGTAACCGTCATCGGAATGGGAAATATGGGGCGGGCCTTTGCCACCCGTGCACTCGAGCGTGGTCACCAGGTGACCGTATGGAATCGGTCTGCGGGCCGCGCCGCCGCAGTCGTGGCCAAGGGAGCGGTCGAGGCGCCACTCGAGAGCGCATTCGGTGAAGCGGACGTTGTGCTGTTGGTGCTGTCCGACGACGAGGCCGTCCTCGACGTCTGCGGGCGCGACGGAGGCATTCTGGCCTTGCTCGGATCGTCCACCGTTCTCGCCAACGTCAGCACGGTCGCACCCGACACAGTTCGTCAGCTCGCCGCGGCCGGGCCAGCCGATAGGGTCCTCGACGCGCCCGTCATGGGGGCACCGGAGAACGTCGCCGCCGGACACGGTCGATTCTTCGTCGGCGGACCGGTGACGACCATCCGCTCTTGTGACCCGCTGTGGACCGACCTCGGCGTCGGTTACACCCACTGCGGCCAGGTCGGCATGGCCTCAGTCATGAAGCTCGTCTCCAACCTGCTCCTGATCACCGGGGTCGCATCGCTGGCCGAGGCGATCGCCACGGCCCGTAGCCACGGAGTCTCCGACGAGCTGCTGCAGCAGGTGTTCGGCGAGAGCCCCGTGATCAGCCTCACCAGTGCGATCCGGTTGACGAGCGTGATCGATCCGAACCACCCTGGCTGGTTCTCGCCCACCTTGGCCCGCAAGGACCTTCGCCTTGCCGTGGGGTTGGCTCAACAAGCGGGACTCCCGGTTCGTGTCGGCCCGGCCGCCGACGCACTCCTGACCACCGTGGTCGAGAGCGGCGAGGAGTGGCCGGATTTCTCGGCCGTCATCGAAGCGCTCTCCTGAGCCGGCCCACGCAGCTTTCAGCGGAGGCAAAGGGGAGTCCATTGGGCTTGGGCGGGGTCTAAAGTGGGCGAGTGGCGGATGATGCTCAGGCCGTGCTGGTTCAAGAGGCACTAGAGCTCGTCGGTTCCAAGCGGGATCTGCTCGGCGGGGACCATCCAGAGACCTTGGACGCCATGACGAGGCTCGCCCATGCCTACAGGGAGGCTGGTGACAACCAGTCCGCCCGGAGCCTGTTGGAGGAAGTTGTGTCGTGCCGGACGAGGACTCTGGGTGCCGATCACATCGACACGACCCGGTCCGAATTCGAATTGGGCCTCGTGCTGAAACGGCTTGATGATCTTTTCTCGGCCCGCACTGTCCAAGAGCGGGTCTTGGAAACTTCCGACCGGCAGTACGGACCGGACAGCGAACTGTCGATACGGGCTGCGGTCAATCTGGCGAACACGCTCCGGGCGCTCAAGCGCTATGACCTCGAGCTTCCCCTGCGTGAGCGCGTCGTCGAAGCCCGGAGAGACTCGGTCGGTTCGCAGCACATGGACTTCTACAGACCCCTGGTCGATCTGGCGACGGTCAACCACAACCTGCACAACCGCAAGCTCGCGCTCGATCTGAACCAGATCGTCCTGGAAGGCTTCGAGCTGAACGGGGTCGACAGGAGAACGATCTTGGCTCTCCAGTTCAATATCGTGATAGATCTCGTCCGATTGAAAAGGGCGCGAGAGGCGGCCGAGGTCTTCGAGCGGGCCTACCACGAGGCCCAGGTGCTTCTCGCCCCCGACGACCCCCTGCGGATACAGGCCGAAAAGCAGAAGCGCACCATGACCATCCTCGGCCGGCATGCGACAAAGCTGAGTGAACGCCGCAGGAGGAAGCTGGAACGAGGGGCATGAGCCCGTTCTTGACCGTCCGGAGCCTTTGCGCTGATAGTCCACAGTCGTCCTGCATCGGCCCTCGATAGTCACACTTCGAATGTCGCCGTCACCTCTCCCAGACCCTCGTATGTGGCATGTATCAGTGAACCAGCACCCACCGCTATCACGCTTGTAGACGAGTTAGTGACGATGATGTCGCCCGCCATCACGCCTAAGTGGCGTCGCAGCCTATTGACCGCGACCACGACGGGGAGAAACGGATTATCAAATGGGTGGCAGCCGACAATTTCGATGATCTGACGACCGTCTTCCGTTAGCCTCAAACCTACGTCTTCGAACGCTACATCCTGCCAATCCGGAATGGAGTCGCCAGTGACGATACAGCCGTTCGCGATGTGATCGGAAAGGGAACCGTAGAGCGAACCCTGGCCGCCAGAAGTCTGAGCACTACTCGATGCGTCGGCCGCTCGAAAACGCGACCCGATGACTTCGAATCCGACTACAGCAGTCACCGACTCCATTATTTGTGCGATCCCGTAGTTGTGTCCCCGGGCCGGCAACTCCTGATCGATCCGAAACATAATCTCGGGTTCGATGAGACGCATCGGCGATATCCCGGCGGGAATCGTCGCACCACTGTCGAAGAGATCGTAGATGGGAGCATAGAAGGGAGGATTCATCGGCTTGTACACGGTGTAGATCTTCCATCCGCGAGTTGGGCGCACGAGGCGCTCACTCACTGCGTTGATGATCCGCTGCACGTCTGCCGTATTTTCGGGAGTCACCTCGGCGGGAAGACCCGCAAGATTCAGACGGCCTTCACGCAAGGCGATAAGTATGTCCGCGGCGGACTGGACTTGATTCTGAGTAAGGCCAGACATGATCTCTCCTCTATTTCCGCTCAAGGAATCCGCTTGAACGATTTTAGTCCTGAAGCAAACGAGACCAACTGGTCGACCGATCCCTTCGTTTGACGCCCCGGCGGTTAGAGATTGGTTCACTTCTGTGACAATTACGCGGTTCGGGGACGACGCGTCAGGGACCATCTGGGCCAAGAGGTAGGCGTCGGGATCCGAAGCGTGGCGGGCAAGTTCTTTTCTCACCTCAACTGGAGCTGTGAGAAGGAGGAATCGCCCCTCAGCAATGCCGTCGGCCACAATTTCCCCGGTCTCGTCGGTACCGATGATCGGGAAGTCGATCGAACGCACACTCGTCGTCGGGCCGAAGAAACGCATCTGCTCCTGAATGTTAGTGACCACGCCGGCGGGACAAAGGCAGCTCACTCCGATTCCTTTCGGCCACAGATACAGGGCCAGCGATTCGCTGAGCCCCACTATCGCATGCTTGGTTGTCGTATAAGGAAGGCGGTCGAACCCGTACGGGAATAGACCGGCCACCGACGCTGTGTTCACGATGTGGCCGCTGCCTTGAGCAAGCAGTGGTGGCAGAAACACGCTATTACTACGGATGACGCCCATGAGGTTGATGTCAATGATTCTCTGCCACTCCTCGATTGGGATAGCCTCAGGTTGCCCTACCGCCAGTACGCCCACGTTGTTCATTACGATATCCACGCGGCCGAACTGCGACAGGCACGTCTCACGAGCCCGTTCCAAGTCGGCCAACTGACACACGTCCACCTTAAGTGCGACGGCATTCCCGCCCGCCCCTTCAATTTCGGCCGCGACCGCCTCGGCTCTCTCGATCAGTACGTCGGATACCACGACACGGGCACCGCGTCGGGCGAGAGCGAGGGCGGTACCACGGCCAATGCCGCTCCCTGCGCCGGTTACAACTGCGTTAGAACGTTCGATCGCGACAAACGGACCGGCGCCTGCATGTTTATCTTTCCTCATAGCTCTCCTATCATCACTACGGCAATTGCACTAGAGCGTCACTCCACAACCGTGGTCGGTTGCACTCACCTTGACGCAGCACTGCCGAGATACGCAGCACCCAAGAGACTCAGGCCTGCTCCCGAGCGCGGACGGCTCCAGGTGCGAACCTCGCCTCCGCTCCGACTTGCAGGTCTGGGAAGTCCGACCCGGGAGCGAGTCCGGCCACAAGAATGGTCTAGCCGTTGAAACTCCGTACCGCCGTCGCTGCACCGGAGGAACGGGCAGAGGGCCCTGCGATACTGATGGCGCCGACGCCTCCTAGCCCCACTGCGGCGACCACTATTGAGAGCCGAGACTTCCTTGCCGTCGGCCGGACGAAAGAGATTCATGGGATCGGTCCTTAGTTGTTGTCGGATGCCGGAACGATGACGGATACCTCCGCGCCGCCCAAGCCTCTGCGGCGTCTCGGTACCGCCACGTCCCCCATGGCAAGGCCCTGACGAGGCGAGTTAGGCGAACAGTGCCTCAGGCTATTGGTGTCGAGACAATATGTCAAGTACGGACATATGTCTTACTACGACATATGTCAGTAACAGATCAATGTCGCTAATCTGTCACATTCGAGTACCATCTTGGTCATTGCCTGCCTGCTGCTGGCTTCGACAAGAAGGGGTGCAGACATGAGCAATCCGCAGGTGCGATCGGCGGACCGGGTTCGAATCGACGTCGATGTAACGGGCTTGATCCCAATTCAAGGTGATCACCACATCTCAACCTGGATATTTCCTCCGCCGGAGTCCGAGACCTCGGCTGAAGAAGTTCCCTTTCTGTTTTGCATTCCTGGTGGGACATATACAAAGGCGTATTGGCACCTCGAAGTTCCCGGATTGCCCGGCTACAGCTTCGCGGAGCATCTTGCTGCACAGGGGATGCTCGTGATCGCCGTGGACAACCTCGGCACTGGCGACAGTTCGAGACACCCACGCGCCGCTGAGCTCACCCCTGACGTCATCGCCGAAGCCAACTCTGCCGTGGTGACAGAGCTTGGTAGACGAGCAACAAGCGGAAGTCTGAGTGAGGTGTTGCCACCATTGCGTCTCGGCAAAACGATCGGGGTGGGCCATTCGATGGGCGCAATGCTGACGATTTTTCAACAATCACTCTTCAACAGCTTCGACGCAATTGTGCCGCTCGGATACGGGTGCATCGGTCCAATTATGGAACAACCTCCAGAAATTGGCCGCTGATGGGAATGGCCTTCCCTCGCGAGAGGCCATTATGAGGGCAGCTCAGGCAGGGGCATTCGACGACATGCCGCTTGCCGACCGCAGCCTGCTGATTCGACACTTTTATTGGGAGGACGTCCCCGCAGAAGTAATCTCCGCCGACAGCCTGACCAACACCAGCATCCCTGGTGTGTGTGGTCTCCTCTCGGTGACGCCGTTTATCGTCTCGGACCACGCCGGGCGTGTGCGATGTCCCGTCTTCATTGGACTCGGCGAAAGGGATTCAACGCTCGACCATCCGAACGAGGCTCGCGCCTACTACTCGTCGGACGATGTAACGCTCTACCGACTACGCGGATCCGCTCATTGTCACAATATGAACAATCCGAGGCAAAAGCTCTGGGATCGCCTCGCCCGATGGATCCGAGCGTTGGAACCATGAGCCACGCAACTGCGAACGTGATCCGAGATTCGAGATTCGAAGGCAAGGTGGGAGCGGTCACCAGTGAGGGGTCGCGAATGGGCCGTGCAATCGCACGTCACACTGGCAACTGAGGGTCGCACACAAGCGATCTTGAGGCGGGAACGAGAAGCGAGGCTTAGATGAGCGACGACCCTTTTGAGCACCTCACCGCAAGTGGTATGGATATGTGGCGCACTGTCATGTGCTCCCCACCGCCCGCTACTGCGCCCGTCGGTTCGCTGGACGATCTTGCTCTAAAGCTGGTGTTCGGTGGGCTTTGGGCGCGTCCCGGTTTGAGCATTCGCGATCGGCGCTTGATCAACCTGACATTGTTAGCCATGCTGGGTCGAGATGATATTACGCCGTTCCACGTTCGGGCCGCGCTCGAGAGCGGCGATATGGACCGCGCTCAGTTCGAGGAACTCGCAGTTCACCTAGCCTTCTATGCGGGATGGCCGCTCGCCTCGTCGTTCTTACTTCTCGTGCGCCGCGAGATGGACCAGTGGGATGGTGAGCGTACCGACTAATACGATCTCTCGGAACTGGCTGTCTTCAGTATGTTCCTGAAACGGGAACCAAATGCTGGGAGTTTCCGACTAGAGCTGGCAAGCTCGAAGATCGACGACCCTTTCAAGGATGGACCGAAATGGGCTTCAGCCAGCCTTCTGTCGACGAACCATTGGGCCCTTCCCTACGACGCGTTGAGGCTCGCTGGCCGAGAGAGCCGGGATTTGATCTAATAGTCCAAAGAAGTGCCGCTGCAGGGCGCCCAGATCACTTTTCCCTTCGTCGTCAGTCCATTGATCCGTAGCCATGCGAAGCAGCGATTCGGCGATCACGCCAACCAACTTTGCGAGGTCATCGGGATCATCGAGACCGTGGCGACGGGCGACTCCCATCGCTAGCCGTTCTTGGAATAGGCGTCGCTCGGCAACGTTGCGGCTCTCAAGCGCAGGAGTCGAACGAATCACCTTCATGGACTTCAGCCAACTCGGCAACAAGACCTCGTATCCAGGCAGCATGCTCTGGGCGGCGCCAAGTATCGCCTGGAAGTCATTGATGTCCGCTGGCTGTCTAGCCAAAGCAGCCAGGAACGCCTCGATATCGGGCTCCTTCGCAAACACCAAGACATCGGCCTTCGTGGCAAAATGACGAGAGAACGTTCGGGGAGACACGTCGACAAGGTCGGCAATCTGACTTATGGTCGTCTGCTCATACCCATTGACCATGAACAAGTGCGTCGCAGCCGATATAAGGTCTTCTCGGGTTCGAGACTTTTTGCGTGCGCGCCGACCCGGAACAGGGGCTGTCTGCGGCGGCATTTCTCCCAACTCCACTTTCGAAATATATCACCCAGACGGCTTACTAGAGAACGTCAACGGTGTATGTCATCCTCGAAAATGGGGGATTTATGGCCGAAACCTGGCGCGTCCGGACGTATCGTCGCGTCAACCGGTTGGTCAGGCGGAACGGAGTTGCGGTCTGACGGCGGCACCGACCTGATCGGCAATCGCCACTGCCACCACGCGGCGCTGGAGCGTGACGGGGTACCCTGGTGATGGCGTGAGGACGAAACGGCCCTGGGGCTGTCCACTGCTACGGACAAGCAGTTCCAACTGGGGTCCCGGCAGTCCCACCACGTCGACGGCCCACGCGGCGCCGGCAATGAGCACCTGACCGTCATTCTCTATCTGGATCGCCGGGCGCGTCGGTGGTCCCGACTCGTAACGGCAGGCGCGCAGATGAAGGAGATCGCTGAGCGCGCCAACGGCTTCTTCGATGACTGATCCCGCGGGGGCGCCTGAGACGGCCAGCTCCGAGAAATGGTAAATGAGCCCCACGTAGTCGGACTCTTCAGTAGCGATCTCACGATGACGACGATTGCGGGCGGCGAGCTCGGTCACGACGAGACCGACGACGAAGAGGCTGACCGCCGTTTCGATGTCCGGTCGATGCGTGATGGCAAACCTCTCGTACGGACGGGTGAGGAAGAAATCGAACCAAACCGTCGCCGACACCGCGGCGACGAATCCGGCTCCCCGGTTGCCCACGACAGCGACCGCGACGATGACCGCGACGAGGACGAGTGCAGCGGCGGGACCGGCAAAGTCCGACCGGAACGGCACCATGATGGCGACCATGGCGAGCGGGAGGACAAGTCCCGCAATGACGAACACCAGGTTTTGATGACGCCGGAATGAGTTCATGGCGACCTCGCTTCGATGGGTCGAACTCATTTTTCCACGGAAAGCCAAGCCTTGGCCAGGCGTCCCCGAACCCCTCGACGCCGGGACGCCGTCAGGTCCGAAAGTCCAGGTGGAGACGGTTCAGACGTCGCCGCCCGCACGTCGCTCCTCGCGCAGGACCCGGAATCGGTGAAAAAAGAGCGCCAACACCGCAAGGACGAATAGGGCCGCGGCGATGTACCCCGCGTAGCTGAACCCCTTCAGGACATGGTGATAGGTGCCGCCCAAGCTGTAACCCAGGCAGGCGAGCGCCGTGCACCAGATGGCACAACCGATCACGGTGAACAGCAAGAATTTGGCGACGGCCATCTCACCCAACCCGGCAGCAAACGAGACGAATGATCGCAGAAGTGGGATGAATCGCCCGAAGAGGACGACCGGCTCACCGCGCCGGGCAAACCACGCCTCGGCGCGGTCGAGATCGCGGTGCGTGAGCAACACGTACTTTCCGGCCCGATCGACCAAGGCGCGGCCGCCGAAGTACCCGATCAGATAGCCGGCCAATGACCCCAACACCTCGGCCAGAATCGCCACCACAATGACAAGAACCAGGTTGAGATGATGGGGCCCGTGGGCGAAGGTACTGCTGGCCAGCACTCCGCCATAAATGATCGCCACCTCTGATCCGACCGGCAGACCCATGGAAGAGATGAAACTGAGGACGAAGACAGCCAGATACCCCCAGGTCTCGAGAAACGACTCCAATTGAGCTGGCCTCCGATTCAGGCGATACCGACAGCTCAACAGCGAGGTTGAGCCTCCCGACAAATGGGTGCTTCGAAGTATTGCATGTCGAACATGACGCCAGGGTGAAGGGAGCCTGCCGCGCGTTCCCGTCGGCGTCCCAGAGCGGCTCCGATCAGCCAGAACGCCCGATAACTACTATTGAGTCCGCAGGCAACGGACTGCTGGCCGATGCACCGAGGAGGATCGAGCGCATGTCGAAAACGGTGGGCGACTCACGCTGGTCGCTGTGGTCTCGTGACTCGGTCCTCTCCATCGGCTCCCGGGGATCGGTGCTCTCGGTGGGCTCGATCGGCTCTGTGCTTTCCGTCGGAAGCATCGGCTCGGCCGGTTCATTGTTCTCGGTGGGCTCTTTTCTCTCGGTCGGCGGTGTCCTATCGGCCATATCGATCTGGTCGGTGATGTCATTTCGGTCGAAGAGGTCGGTCCTGCGCTCCGTCGACGAGGAGAGATAGCCCACCCGCGCCACGCGCTCCAACGATGACTTTGTCTGCACTCGTTCGTCGTAGTGAGGACAACGATGGAAGGAATCTCCCATGCGCCGCCTGATTGTCTCTGAGTTCATCACCCTCGACGGCATCGTTGAGGCACCTGGTGGTGAGTCGACTCATCCCCACGCGGGCTGGACGATGCCCCTCGGAGTCCCCGAGCTCTACGCCTACAAGCTTCGTGAGACCCTCGAGGCCGAGTCCCTGTTGCTCGGGCGCATCACGTACGAAGGATTCTCAACGGCCTGGCCTCAACAGGAAGGCGAGTTCGCCGAGAAGATGAATGCGATGCCCAAGCACGTCGTCACCACCACGCTCCACGAACTGAGCTGGAACGCGTCCGTCCTGGACGGGGACGACGTTTCCTCCGCGGTGGGGACTCTCAAGGCGGGGGAGGGGGGTCCGATCCTGGTGGCCGGCAGCGCCACCCTTGTGCGGACATTGTTCCAGCATGGTCTGATCGACGAACTGAGGCTGATGGTCTTTCCGGTCATGATCGGAGGTGGCCTGACCGTGTTTCCGCACGATCGCGAAAAGCGTCAGCTCGAACTGACCGAACTGGAGCGCTACAGCAGCGGCGTCGTGCGACAGGTCTATCGAACAACTTCGTAGCAGACCGGAACGCTCACCCGTCGAGTAGGGCGAGAAACCATCCGGGCCCCGCCACATCTGCTCCTTCCGCCTCGACCCGCCGGCGGAGTTCGCGGTCAGCCGACACCAGCGTCACCTCACCGTGGGCGTCTGAGGCGAGCCCCACGAGCATGTCGTCTCCGCTTCCCGGCGCATGCACGACGGTGACACCGCCAGACTCACCTTCTTCGACCCCGCCCCGAGCATCCCCTTCGAGCACCACGACGACTGGGGCTGCCAAACGACCCGCTTCCACCGCACTGCACACCCGCTCCACCAACGAACGGGCCGCTCCCGCGCGGTCGCGCCACCAGCCGTCCGGCCGGGAACCCACGACGTTTGCGCCATCGATGAGAAGCATCACTCGATCGGAGGCATCACTCGGGAGGGTTGGTCCGCCACACCGTCAGCCCCCGAATCTGGTGGCTCCGCCTCCGGTGAATCTCCCGCCGCCTCCCCCGAAGCCACCGGCGCCCCCGAAACCACCGGCGCTCCCGAAGCCGCCGACGGTGGCCGTGTTCGAAGTGGGCACCGCTTCGGAGTAGTCGGCCAGCACCACGCTGTCGCCTTCGTTCAATCCCGAGGTCACCTGGGTAAAGGTATACCCGACGAGACCCACCTTGACCATTTTGTCCACGAGACTTCCGCCCGAGAGGACCAACACGTAGTGCCGCGTCCCATTGGTGTTGACCGCGGAAGTGGGAAGGGCCAGGACATTTTTCGCTTCACTGGTGATGACCGAAATGGCGGCGGTTGATCCGGTGAAGAGTCCAGTGTCCGACGTGGGGAGGGACACCACCAGCGGATACGAGTACGTGCCGGCACTGGACTGCACAGGACCCACCTGCGACACCGTACCGGCGATCGACTTCGTCGCCCCATCGACGAGCACATTGGCGGTGTCGCCCACCTTGATAGACGTCACCTGGGAACTGGTCAGCGTTGCCGTGGTTTCAAACGCCTGCGTTCCGATGATCACGACGGTGTCGGTACTCGAGTTCGCCCCGACCGTGGCGCCAACGGAAAGACCGACCGACGCCACGGTTCCGGCAATAGGGCTGTTGAGCTGCGCATCGCTGAGGGACTGCTGCGTATTGACCACATTTGCGTTCGCGGTGTCGATTGCCGCTTCGTCGGAGGCAATCGTGGCGGCACTGTCCGAGGGCGAGGAACTTCCCGATCCGCCCGAACCGAGACCAGCTCCCTTCGACCCGGTCCCGGTCGACCCGGTCGACAACGGTCGACGAAGTGCCCGAAGCCGCCGCTTCGTCAGCCAGAGCCTTGGCCAGCGTGCTTTCGGACGCCGCCACCGTGTTCTGCGCGGTTGCGACGGCTTGCTGATCTGCCGAGACCGTCTCCAGAGCGGAGGCACACCCGCTTACTTGCGTCCCGGTCGAAGGGGTGGTCGTCGGCGTCGTGGTAGTCGGCGTCGTGCTCGTCGGACCCGAGGAACCGCCCGGCGATGAACCGCCGGGGGAGGCCCCGAGCCCCCGAGCCCGCCCCAGACGCCCGTCCCCGTGCCCGTCAACCCGCAGGTGGTCTCCGCCTGGGACAGGTCTGCCGCCTCCTGCTGCTGGTCGGCCGACGACGTCGCCTGGTCGCCCACCAGAGTGCCCTGATCCTGGGTGATCTGACTCGAACCGCCCCCGGAACCGGACTTGCCCCCTGTCGGTGACGTGCCCGTGCCCGCCGGTGCCGTCGTCGCCGTCGTCGTCGTCGCAGCGGAGGCCGTCGAGGCCGTCGAGGCCGTGGCTTGGCTGTTCTCATCGGCGGTGAGTTGTGCCTCGTCCGATGCCACTGTCGACTCCGCCGAAGATACGGCTTCGGCCAGCGACGTGGTGTCCAGCGTGGCGAGCGGCTCGCCCGCCGTCACCTGCTCTCCCACCGTCGCCGTGACCGTGGCCACCTGGCCGGCCACCTGGAACGAGGCCGTCGCGTTGCTCACCGGCTCGACCGTACCGACTACATCTTGGGTCTCGTCAATGGTGGCGCGCGTCACCGCAGCCATCCGGTAGCCCGAATTCCCCGAGCCGCTGACGGCCCATGCCGTCGCGCCGCCGGCCACCAAGACGGCCACGATTACGACCGCCCCGATGATGAGCGGTCGGCGCCGGGCCCTTTCTCGGACGTGGGAACCGGATGGTTGGTCAGACACCCGACGTCGCACCGCCGCCGCCGAAGCCGCCGCCGAAGCCTCCACGGCCGAAGCCGGCCGTGCAGGTCTTACCTCCCGTGGACGTGATCCGCACCGTCGTGGCCGTCACGGCGCCCGTGGTGCTGGCCGGGCCGAACGCGCTCACGCAGTCGCCGACCGCCAACGCCGTCGATGTGGTGGATTGAGTCTGCGACACGGTGGTCGTGGACCCCGTGGTGATCTTGAGTTTCTCCGTCTTCACCGTCGGCTTTTTCGTGGCGGCGCTCTTGGACTTGCTCGTCGAGGCCTTGAACGTCTGGCTGAGCAGGGTCCCCGTGAGCGACACGGTCGATCCGGAGACCGCGGTCACCTTGCCATTGGCGAACGTGAAGCTCCCGCCGGCAAATCGGGGTGCTCCCGCACCCGGACCGCTCCCGCTCCCTGCTCGGAAAGCTCCCGCTCGGCGGCGTACCGCCCCCAAAGCCGGGCCGGCCGGCGCCGCCGAACCCGCCCCGGGCCCCGCCGGCGAACCCACCTGCGCCCGCGCCTCCGAATCCCGCGGCGCACGTCCCCGTCGACGTGGGCTGGCTGATCGTGATGGACCGGGCGGCCACCGTGGTCTTGGACTTCTTCGACGGGGTACCGGTCACCGTCAGGCAGTCCCCGACCGCCACTGCGCTCACCGTCTCGGTCGGCGGTCTCGGAGAACGTGGTGGTGGGGGTCCAGCTGACCGAGGTCTGGCCCTCGGTGGCGCTCTGTACCTCCATCGTCGTGCCCGAAATGGAGGCCACGCTGCCGTTGGCGCCCGCGCCAGTGGGCGCCGTGGCGGCTCCGGCTCCGGCTCCGGCTCCGGCGTCGGCGCCCATGCCGACGACGACGGTGGCGCAGAGCGCGGCCATCGTCACGGGGACCCCCCAGCGCCCGAATCGGCGGGTCGTGTGTCGTGCGTTGTCCATTGTGAGTGCTGTCTCCCTTGTGTGTTCGATCATTTCCGCGCTCTCTGCAACTCGCCGCTGCGCTCTGCAACTCGCCGCTGCGCTCCGCTACTCGCTCCGCAGGGCGTCGATCGGGGCCAGGTTGGCGGCGCGGCTCGCCGGGTAGACCCCGAAGATGACGCCGATGGCCATGGCGATCACGATGGCCCCGGCCACGGCCCACCCGCTGATGGTGATGGGGTCGCCGACCACCCCCGGTAAGAAGGTGGCGCCGATGATGCCGAGCCCGGCCCCCAGGGCCCCGCCGGTGAGTCCCAGCACCGAGGCCTCGACCAGGAACTGGCGACGGATCAGACGAGGGGTGGCGCCCAATGCCTTGCGCAGCCCGATCTCGCGGATCCGCTCGGTGACCGACACCAGCATGATGTTCATGACGCCGATGCCGCCGACCAGCAACGAGATGCCGGCGACGCCGCCCAGCAGGATGGTGAGCGTCCGGTCGACAGAGGTCGCGGTCGAGAGCGCCTGCGCCTCGGAGGTGATGGTGAAGTCGGCGTCGGAGGCGGTGGTGATGTCGTGCAGGGCGAGCAGCTCGTGGTTGGTCTCCTGGTAGGCCGCCGTGAGGTCGTCGGAGCTACGGGCCTGCACGATGATCGAGCTCACCGCATCCCGGGACGTCCCGCCGAAAATCTCCTCGGCGGCGGTGCTGATCGGCACGATGGCGGTGTCGTCGGGATTTGAGGTCGTCGACGAGGAGGTCGAGGAGCCGACTGAGTTGAGCACGCCCACCACGGTGAGGGGCAGCCCACCCACATCGACCGTCTGGCCGACAGGATCCTGGCGGCTGAAGAGCTCCGAGGCGGTCACCGAGCCCAGGACCACAACCGCCTCGTGGTCGTTGACGTCCTGGTTGTCGATAAACCTGCCCTGGGCCACCGTTTCGCCGCGCACGGTAATCCACTGTGGGGTCGAGCCCACCACCGTGGTCGACCAGTTGCTGGTCCCTGCGGTGAGCGTCTCACCGGAATCGGTGATGGGGGCCACCGCCTTGACATCGGGCGCCACGGTGGACGAGCTCAGCGCACTGGCGTCGTAGGTGGTCAGGGTCGAGGAGGTCCCGAACCCGCCCCGTATGCCCGTCGCCGATGTGCTGCTCCCGGGTGAGACGGTGAGCAGGTTGGTCCCCAGGGCGGTGATGTCCGAGCTCACCTGGGCCTGGGCGCCTTCACCCAGCCCGACGGTCAGGATGACTGCGGCGATTCCGATGAGGATGCCCAGGACGGTCAGCCCGGAGCGGAGTCGGTGGGTCCGGATCCCGTTGAGACCGGTGCGAAACGTCTCCAGCCAGCTCATCGCACGTGCTCGAGGTCGCGCTTGTCGCCCTCGGTGACCAACCCGTCACGGATGCCGATCACTCGACCGGCGGCCGAGGCCACCTCGAAGTCGTGGGTGATCAGCACGAGCGTGCGGCCGGCGTCGTGCAGCTCGTTCATGAGGCCGAGGACGTCATCCGCCGAGACGGAGTCCAGGTTCCCGGTCGGCTCGTCCGCCAGGATCAGGTCGGGTTCGGTCACCAGGGCGCGGGCCACGGCCACGCGCTGCTGCTGGCCGCCGGAGAGCTCACCGGGACGATGCTGCACCCGGCCGGCCAGACCGACCTTGGCCAGCGCGGCCATGGCCCGCTCCTTGCGCTCGGCCCGGTGCACGCCGGCGTAGACCAGCGGGAGCTCCACGTTCTGCCACGCCGTCATGGAGGCCAGGAGATTGAACTGCTGGAAGACGAAGCCGATGCGACGATTACGCACCTCGGCCAGTGACTCTTCGCTCATGCCGCTGACGTTCTGGCCGGCCAGGTGGAACGTCCCGCTGGTGGGTGTGTCGAGACAGCCCAAGATATGCATGAGCGTCGACTTGCCCGAACCGGAGGGGCCGACGATCGCCACGTACTCCCCGGCCTTGATCTTCAAGCTGACGCCGCGCAGGGCGGCGACCGCGATGGCACCGGTGCGGTAGACCTTGGTCACCTTTTCGAACGCAATGACCGTCTCGGCCTCGCCGCGCCCCGCCGGCCGGGCCGGTCGTCGGTCACCGGTCTGTTGGCGCGGTCACCGGATCCTGGGAACCCTCCGGGGCCGCCTCGTCGCCGGGCCCGCTCATCCGGCGGCTCCCCCGAAGCCTCCGGCGCCGGTCCGGGTGAACCCGCCGCCGCCCGCGCCTCCTCCGCCAAACCCGGCGCCACCGCCGAAGCCACCGCCGCCGGTCCGGGTGAAGCCGCCGAGACCGGCACCGCCGGTGCGCCCCGTCCCGCCCGTGAACGTGACCACGCGCTCAACGATGTTGTCTCCCGCCGACACCCCGGACGTGATCTGCGTCTCGCCCAGAGCCGCCTGGCCGACGGTCACGTCGACAGCTGACGTGCTTGCCGTTCTTGACCTCGGTGACGGTCGCCTGGCCGCTCGTGGTGTACGTGATGGCGGCGGTCGGTACCTCGACGACGTTGTTGAGCTGCTTGACGATGATCGAGACGTCGGCCGTCGAGCCGGCGTAGAGGCCGGTCGGGTCCCCGGTCACATCGATGACCACGGGGAACGTCGCCACGTTCGAGGTCTGCGTGGCGATCAAGCCGATGGAGGCCACCGTGCCGTAGTCGACCGTGGTCGCCCCGGTCGGTGTCACGGTCGCCTGGTCGCCTTCCGCCACCTGACCGATGTCGGTGTCGTCGACCGTGGTGTTGACGATGTAGGAGTCGGTCCCGATCACCACGACCTGCCCGGTGGACGTGGACGTCGACGAGGTGCTGCTGGCGGCGGCCGCCGCGTTGGACCCGCCCCCGCCCGTCCCCGCCGGTCCCGGTCCCGGTCACCGCCTGGCCGACCGTGAGGCTGACCGAGGCCACCGTGCCGGAGATGGTGGAGGTCAACGAGGCGTCGGCCAGATTGGTCTGGGCCGTGCTCAACGACGACTCGGCCGAGGTGACCGAGGCCTCGTCGGAGTCGATCTGCGTGGTGGAACCGCCGGCCGCCTCGTCGGCGGAGAGCCGGGCCTGCGCGGCGGCCAGATTCGCCTGGGCCGCGTCCACGTCTGAGGTGAGGGCCGTGGTGCCCACGGTCGCCAGGACCTGCCCGGCGGTCACCGCCTGGCCCGCCTGCACGTCGACGCCGGTGACGGTGCCCGACACGCCGAAGTTGAGATCGGCCTGGGTGGCCGGCTCCAGCGTTCCCGAGGTGGCGACGGTCTGCTTGATCGTCCCCGTCGTGACCTTGACCGTTTCGGACGTGATGACCAGACCGGTCGCCGGGGATCCGCCGGTGAAGGCCAGGGTGAGCCCGGTCGCCAGACCGGCGATCAGGACGACGGCGGCGCCGATCAGGAGAAACTTGCGCTTGCGCCGTCGCCCGTCCGGTGCGGCCGGATCCCCCTCCAGGTCGAGGGGGAGTTCTTGGGTCAGCGCCTCACTGGGCTCGGGTTTGCTCGTCGATCCATCCTCTTCGCCCGGGCTCGCCATGACATCAGTACATCCATCCGATGTCAGCGCCAGCCCTAAATCGGCTGTGAGCGCGCTTGGAGTTCTCTCAGCGGTCTGCAGGAAACGTCCAGCTCACGGACGTTGGTGGATCGTGCCACCACCGGCCCGCTCCACCTCGGCCCGCCGCACGATTCACAGGAAGCCCACAGCGGACATACTCCCGACCCCTAAGTTCGACGTGCATCCTGTCTCAGACCCCCAGATGCTGACGCAAGGCCACCGGGACCAAAACGTGACCGCCCCTCACACCCAGCGGCCCCGGTAGCCGCCAGCCCATCAGCCGCCTTTGCCTTTCGGCGGCGCCTCAGCCCCTTCGCCTGCCGGGCTCCACCCCGGCCGGCGAAGGGGCGCAGGCGGGGGACGCTAGCGGCCGGATCCCGCCGGGACTCCCCCAAAAGGATTAAATCTTTCCGCAACGCCTATTCCCGCCAAGCTGAGATTCAACCTGAGAGAGCTATTCTGCGCACAGGAGTTCGCGGACGCGCATCCTCGGAGGTGAAGGCAAGGTGGGAGCAGCGAGGGAGATGGCCGCTCAGGGCCGGCCGGGAGGCGGCCGCTGCAACGGCCACATCATCCCTTCTTCTCGGCCTGACCTTCGCCTTGGCCCTTGCCGTGGCCGGAGTGCCGGCGATCTCGGCCATGGCCACCCGTGCGGCCGGGGCGTCGCCGGCCCCGGCTCGGTCGAGTACTACCTCGACCTGGGCGGCTCGGCCTCCGTCGGGTTCCAGCCCACCGCCGCCGCATCCCGAACGGCCAACCCACCGACACCGGCTACGCCAACGACCTCCTGGCGATCGAACGGGCCCGCTGGCACGACCTGCAGCTCGTCCAGTTCGGATGCCCCGGGGAGACCACCGGGAACTTCATGGGTGGGGGAGACCGATGCCGACCCGCCGGCCAGACCCAACTGGCCCAGGCCGTCGCCTTCCTCCACAGCCACCCGAACACGGTGCTCATGACGATCGACCTGGGCTTCAACGACATCGCACCCTGCCTGGCCTTCCATGCGATCGACCAGGCCTGCCTGACCCGGCGTCTGGACCTCATCAGCGACACAACTCCCGCCCATACTCGCCGCCCTGCGTGCCGCCGGGGGCCCGGCCGTGCGGTTGGTCGGCGTCGGGCACTACGACCCGTACCTGGCGACCTATCTCCAGCGGAGGATCCGGCGTCGACTTCTCCGAGGACAGCATCGACGTCATCAACCGCCTCAACGGCACCCTGCAGGACGTCTATGCCGCCGCCGGGGTCCCCATGGCCGCCGTCGGCCAAGCCTTCGAGATGACCCAGAGCCAACCCGTGGATCTGGCGGGCGTCGGCGACGTGCCACGAAACGTCGCACGGACCTGCGCCCTCACCTGGATGTGCACGTCAGGATCTCCCCATGCCAAAGAGCATCCCAACGACGCCGGCTACCAGGTCATCGCCCAGGCAATCGCCGCCGTCATCCCTGCTTGAGCCCCAGAAAAGCCCCCAGATGCCCCTCTCGGAGATCACAGCCCCTCTCCCCCGCACCGCCGATAATAATCATTATGTTAAGTTAGAGATCAAATTCCGGAGGCGGTCAAAACGCCGCCCGCCACCCCTTCTCCCCTCGACCCCGACTCCTCCCGTCGACCCCGATCGCCGGCGTCACCCGTCGCCGTCCGGGTCGCACCGATCCGGCGATCACCGTGCACCTCACCGAATTCCCGACCCCGATCGAGCCATTTCCACGCGTGGCCAAGAGCAGCCCCGAAAACCCGCCTGCCGGAGCCCCTCTCCCGGACCCCGGATCCCCATCGAGGCGCCCTCCGGCCGCCCGGTGACACTTCTCAGACGCACGGAACTCCCCTACGATCGGCGCGATGGACTTGGACGGCAAGGTTGCGCTGATCACCGGGGGCAGCAACGGCATCGGTGAGGGAGTGGCCCGCTATCTGGCCGCCCAGGGGGCGCGGGTCGTCCTGGCCGACATCGACGACAACCGGGGTGCCGAGGTGGCTCGGGAGCTCGAGGGCCGGTTCATCCACACCGACGTGAGCGACGCGGCCGGCAGCACCGCTGCGGTGCGATTCGCCGTGGAACAGTTCGGCGGCCTCCATCTGGCCCACCTCAACGCCGGGGTGACGTCCTGGTGCAGCATGGGAGACGATTTCGACCCCGAGGCCTACCGCAGGGCCATGCGGATCAACCTCGACGGCGTCGTCTACGGCATCGCGGCGGCCCGGCCCGCCATCATCGCTGCGGGGGGCGGGACCATCGTGGCCACGGCCAGCATGGCCGGACTGGTGCCCGCGCCCTTCGATCCGATCTACGCCGCCAACAAGCACGCTGTGGTCGGGCTGGTGCGTTCCATAGGGGACTCGTATGCCGCCGAAGGGGTGCGGGTCCATGCCCTGTGCCCGTCATTCGCCTATACGAACATCATCAAGGGCTCGGAGCAGACCCTGCTCGATATGGGTTTCCCGATCATCGAGGTCAGCGATGTCGTCGATGCGTTCGACCGCCTGCTGAACTCTGAGACGTCGGGGGACTGCTGGTACGCCATTGCGGGACGGGAGAGCGAGCCGTTCCGCTTCCGGCACGCCCCGGGGCCCCGCCTCGACTGACCGACTCCCCCGCCCCGGGTCGCCACCGGACAACGACTACCATTGACGCAGCAGTCCGGCGATGGGTCCCGCCGGGGAGCGCACACGCTCCGAACCGCCGAATCGGCTGATGGCTCCTGACCAGGCAGCACTGCGGCGCCAGCCGCAGCACGCACGAGGCTCAGGAGGATCATGACCGACGACGGCGACGCACTCGACAGGGTTGCGGTCCCGCGGCTCGGGCTCTCCCCCGCCGTACTCGTCGCCATCGCACTGGGCGGGGCACTCGGCACCGTGGCCCGGTTCCTCCTCGATTCGACCTTCAGCGATTCCGCCCGCCAGTTCCCCACCACGACCCTGCTCATCAACCTGAGCGGGTCGCTGGCCATCGGCCTCCTGGTCCCACTTGTGGATAACTTTGCAACCAGGGGAGCTGCGCTGCTCCGCCCGTTTCTCATCGTCGGCATACTCGGCGGCTGGACCACGTACTCCACACTGGCCGTGGATGCCGTGGTCCTGGCCAAATACGGGCACGCAGGCGCCGGTGTGCTCTCCCTGGCGGCCACCCTCATCGGAGGGCTGGCCCTCGTGGCGTGCGGGAATGCGCTGGGCCACCGGGCGCTGGGCGCAGGGCGTTGGCTCACCGGCACCAGGTCGCAGCACGGGCAGGGACTAGTGGGATCGAGCCACTCCCCCACTCTCGCCCTCGCGCTGGTCGTGGCGGCCGCCGGCGGGCTCGGCGCCGTCCTGCGCGCGCTCATCATCCATCACGTCGCCCGGCGGCGGCCCGATCCGCTCCCGCTCGGGACCATGGTGGTCAACGCTTCGGGCTCGTTGCTGCTCGGCTTCTTGACCGGGCTCTCCCTCTATCACGGCTTCGGCCCCCACGACCTCGACGTGGCCGGCGTCGGGCTGTGCGGCGGCTACACGACCTGGTCCACCGCCAGCTGGGAGACACTCCACCTGATCCGGGACGGCCACCGCCCCGAAGCCCTCGTCTACACGATCGGAGGCCTCATTTTCTGCCTGGGCACCGCGGTGGCCGGCCTGGGGCTCGCCGCCCTCGCCTGACCCGGTCAGTACCCTCCGTCGCAGCCGTTCTGATCGGGAGCGGCATTGGGCCCACCCATCAGGGCCGTGGCAAAGGCGACCGCCACCCGGATCTGCTCGTCGGGGGTGGCGTCCGCGGCGTCGGCCGGGTAGCCAAAGGTGTTGAACCTGGCCCAGTTGGCGTGGCTGAACCCGAGGCCACCGCTGTAGACGGCGCCGTCCACATTCCACACGCCGCTTTCCTCGCAGATGTTCACCTTGTCCCAGGCCGCGATCTGGGCGGGCGTGACGCCGTCGTCGAAGAGGTCGGCCGCCGTCGCCACCTTGACCGTGCTGCCCCCGAGCGATCCGTAGAACTGGGCGTCGCCGAAGGCGAAGATGCCACCGTCGGCCCCCGCCAGCCAGTAGCCGGCCCCGTCCGAGGTCGGTGCCACCCCGATGATCGGCATGTTCAGGTGCTCGGTGTTCGCCGTGCCGTAGAAGGGGGCACCGCCCAAGGCGTAGATCGACCCCCTCGCGTTCGCCAGCTGATACCCGCTGCTGGCCCTGGTGATCCCGACGATGGGTGAGCCCGTCATGACGTTGCCTGCGTACTTGGCGTCACCGAAGGCGTAGGTCGCACCACCGGCCGTCGCCAGCCAGTACCCCAGCCCGTCGGCCGTCGGGGCCAAGCCGACAACCGGGCTGCTCGGCGAGTCGGCGCTGGCCGATCCGTAATAGCCGGCGTCGCCGTAGGTGAACACCCCGCCGTCGGCCCCCACCAGCCAGTACCCACCGCCATCGGGGGTCGGCACGATGGCCACGACGGGTGCTTGCAGATGGATCCCGCCCGTCGACCCGTAGAAGTGGGCGTCGCCGTAGGTGAACACCCCGCCGTCGGCCCCCACCTCCCAGTACCCGTCCCCGTCGGGCGTCGGCGCGATCCCGACGATCGGCTTGTTCAGGGGCAGCGAGGCGGCGGAGCCGAAGTACCCGGCGTCGCCGAACGTGAAGATGCCGCCGTCCCCGGCGGCCAGCCAGTAGCCGTCACCGTCCGGGGTGGAGGCGATGCCGACCACCGGTGCGTTCAGCACCAGGTCGTCGTCCGGCATGGCGGCGTGGGCAACGGGAGAAGTGGGGGTGGCGGGGCCGCTGGGTGCCGTAGGGGCGGCGGCATTCGCCTGCCCTGCCGAAGACGGCGAGTGCGGACATACCCGATGTGGTGACCGCAGCCAGCGCTTTGCGGCCGGTACGTCTCTTTTTCGAAGGGGCATGGGCGGGGCGCCCGGACAGACATTCAACAGAACAGCAGCAATCTGGGGCAATCGAAGACAACGCGGAATGACCTTTCCCTGGTCAGGAGGGAGCAGCTTCGCTGGTGCGAAAGGTGCTTCGTCTCTCTTTGTGGCGGACCACGCGTCGTTGCATTCACGCCCCAGCCGAGCACCGGGAAAGGGTGGTTCGGCCTGGCTGTACAGCCGGGTGTGCTAGCGGGTGTGGTGTCCGGGTTCTACAAGATCGTTACGCCGTGGTCTCCTTCACAGTTGGCGCTCCACCGCGGCAACTGAGACTTTGGACTGTGGGTGTCTCTACTCGAGCTGCCCCTGCGAGGCCCGACCTGAGACAGAGGCAGGCTAGCGAGCCGGGTCCTCGAAGGCAAAAGTAATCGAACCCCGACCCCCGCTCCCGGGCCTGAGCGGCCTCACAGGGCCCGGTCAGAACCGCATCCGCCTCCCTACCCCGACGGCGGCCCCGGAAGACCTGGCGGAGCCGTTGGTCCTGGGCAGGGCGACCAAGGTAGGGCTAGTCACCTCATCCCACCTCATTTCGCCCCATCTCGCCCCATCTCGCCCCATCTCGCCCCATCTGACCTCATTTTGAGAAGTGGGTCACCGGCCGGGAAAGACGCTCGCCCTCCAGGAGGATGTCGACCTTCTCGTTGTAGAACGAGATCAAGCCGGCGATCGGCAGGAGCTGGCGGGTCGGAAAGTCGTAGGACCACGCCAGATCGGCATGAACCGTCTCCCCCACCTGCACTGACCAGTAATTGCTGGTCTCCCCTTTGTAGGGGCACGCAGTCACGGTGTCCGTCTTGCGCAGGTGGGCGAAGTTCACCTCGGTCTGGTTGAGGTAGTAGCGGGTGGGAAGTCCGGTCTCGAACACCATGACCGGCGAGGAGGACTCGGCCAGGACCACACCGTCCAACTCGACGCGCACCCGCCGGGTGGAGCGCAGCGCGTCCACCCGGGTGTACGGGCTCCGCGGATGGACGAAGACCTCCTCGTCCTCTTCGAACCAGCTGTCCAGCGCACTCCACTCGAAACGAGCCGTCCCCGCCAGTCCGTCAATGACGGAATCGACGTAGACCCGCACCGCGCTCGGTACGGCACGGTCGCCGAAAGCGAGTGTGTAGAGCTGCGTGTTCCCACGGTGCACGTGCTGGGCGTGGTGCTCGTCAACGAGCAGCTCCCGGTTCACGTCGTCCAACGGGATGTAGAACTGCGGATAGTTAGGCCACTCCCAGACGTAGAGCGCCTTGGTGGTGTCGAGGACCGACTGGCCGGCGAATGTCGCCCTGACCCGTCTGGGCACCGGTTCGACATGGTCGAGGGGGACGATCATCTGCGGGTAGTCACTCACTCACAGCTCCCATCTTTGGTGAAGGTCCACCATCATTGTTCCCGACGTCGCTCGGCATGAGCCGAGCGGGCCTACACCCGGGGTGCACTCAGTGCATCCCCTGTCCACAGGGGTGATCACGGTGCTCCCGTTTCGTTCGGGTTGCGGGACGGTTGGCAGTACCGCCGAGTCATTGACTTGCGGTGGCGTCCGGCACAGTCTCGGGGGGCGGAGGGGGTGAGCCGCCCGCGAGGAGCGTGAATGGACACGAGAACACCCGAGGACGTGAAGCCGCCGTCCCTCGGCCCGTTCGAACTCGGCATGCTGCTCGAGCGTCAGCACCTCATTCCCACCTATCAGGCCATCTTCGATCTGGCGACCGGAGAGCAGATTGGCGCGGAGGCGCTCGCCCGCTGGCCCAGGCTGGGCATCACGCCGGACGTGGCATTTCGCTTGGCCACGCGGCAAGGACGGCTGGCCGACCTCGACGAGGTGTGTCGCCGTACCGCCATCGATGACGCCATCGCTCATGGCTTGCCACCGAACTTCGCGCTCTTCGTCAACCTCGAGCCGTCCGTCCTCGGCCCCGACACCGCCGCCGGCCTCGTCGAGCAGGCGGCCAATCGGGTCGACCTGGTGGTCGAGATCACCGAACGCGCCCTGTTGCACCGACCGGCAGAGCTTCTCCGCGCCGTGCACACTCTCAGAACGGCCGGCTACGCCATCGCCCTCGACGACGTCGGGGCCAATCCGGACTCGCTTGCTCTCCTCCCCTTCGTGGCACCCGACGTGATAAAGCTCGACCTCTCCTTGGTCCAGCGCTGGCACGACGCAGACCAAGCTGCCATCTACACCGCCGTGGCCGCCTATACGGAACGAACGGGCGCCACCATTCTCGCCGAGGGGATCGAGAATGACGCCAACCTCCAGAAGGCACTCGCCCTCGGGGCCACCTTCGGCCAGGGCTGGCACCTCTCCCGACCCGGGTCGCTGGGCGTGCTCACCTCGCCGAGCCGCAGCCGGCTCGCCACCCACCGCCCCCAGATCCCCGCTCCAAAGAGCCCCTTCAGCCTCCTCAAACCCTCCGTGCTCCGGACGGCCCCCAAGGGCTTGCTCCTTGACATCTCCCACCACATCGAGAACCAGGCGCTCGCACTCGAGACTCCCCCGGTCGTGCTGGGCGCCTTTCAACACGCCCGCTACTTCACGCCCCAGACGGCGCGTCGCTACTCCCGCCTCGCCGGCCGTTGCCACCTGGTCGCCGCCCTGGGGGTCGACCTGCCCACTGAGCCCGTCCCGGGCGTCCGCGGGGCATCACTGCGGGCCGACGACACCCTGGGGAGCGAGTGGGTGGTCGTCGTCATCGGCACGCACTATGCCGGGGCGCTGATCGCCAAGGACATGGGTGACGCCGGCCCCGACCGGGACCGCCGATTCGCCTTCAGCTTGACCCACGACCATGAAACGGTCCTCGGCGCGGCGCGCAGTCTCTTGACCCGCGTCATCGCCACCGACGCCTACGTCAAGACCGACGAGATCCTCCCCGACCGATCCGCTTAGACGGGGCGGGCGTCGAACGTCGGCACGAGGGTGCGGGCGGCCCGCGCCTCATCCACCCTCCGCACCGGCGTCGTCCCGGGGGCTTCACCAAGGGGCGCACCTGCCGCCGCCTCGGCGGCGATCGCCTCGAGCGCGCCGGCCAACGCTTCCAGCGTTTGCAGGCTCTCGGTCTCGGTGGGCTCGATCATGAGGGCCTCGTCGACGATGAGCGGGAAGTACACCGTCGGCGAGTGGAAGCCGAACTCGAGCAGACGCTTGCCCACATCGAGCGCCTTGGTCCCGTACCGCTTGCGCAAGGTCGCAGCCGACAACACCACCTCGTGCATGCAGGGTCGATCGAAGGGGACGTCATAGCTGCCCTGCAGGCGCCGTCTGATCCAGTTGGCATTGAGCACGGCCCGTTCGGCCACCCGTCGCAGGCCATCACCCCCGTGCACCTCCATATAGGCCAGAGCCCGGGCCAGGACGAGCGCGTTGCCGTGCCAGCTGTGCACCCGGCCGATCGACTGGGCCGGTGTCATGGTGCCGTACTGCGACGCCGCCCCGGCCGGGAGGCGTACCGGGCGCGGTCCCGGGAGGAAATCGACCAGGCGAGGGGAAACGGCCACGGGGCCCGCCCCCGGTCCCCCGCCCCCGTGCGGTGTGGCGAACGTCTTGTGCAGGTTCATGTGCACGATGTCGAAGCCCATGTCGCCGGGGCGGACGACGCCGAGGATTGCATTGAGGTTGGCGCCGTCGTAGTAGAGCAGGCCTCCGACCTCGTGGACGGCCGCTGCGATGGCCTCGATGTCCTCCTCGAACAACCCCAGCGTGTTGGGATTGGTGAGCATGATGCCGGCCACGTCCGTGTCGAGCACGGACCGCAGGGCGGCCAGGTCGACACAGCCCCGCGCATCGCTCGACACGGTCACGGTCTCGTACCCGCCGAGGGTGACCGACGCCGGGTTGGTCCCGTGCGCCGAGTCCGGGATGATCACCCGGTGGCGCGACTCTCCTCGTGACCGGTGGTAGGCCCGCATCAACAACAACCCGGTCAGCTCACCCGCCGCGCCGGCGGCGGGCTGCAGCGTGGCCGCGGCCATTCCGGTCACCTCGCACAACGCCTCTTCGAGCTCGACGAAGATCTGCAACCAACCCTGGCTCAACGACGGCGGCGCGCCCGGGTGCACGCCGGCCAAACCCGGGAGGGCGGCAACGGCGTCGCAGATCTTCGGGTTGTACTTCATGGTGCACGAGCCCAGTGGATAGGCCCCGAGGTCCACGGAGAACTGCCGGTGGCTCAAGCGGGTGAAGTGGCCGACCAGATCACGCTCCGAGACCTCCACCAGCGGGACCGGCTCGTCGCGCCGGTGGGCAGCCGGGACCAGCTCCTCGACGTCCCACTCCGGCATTCCGGTGGTCCGGAGCTGCCAACTGCGCCGGCCGGGTTGGGAGAGCTCGAAGAGCGTGGGCTCAGCCTCCGAGCCCATGAGCGGGGCGCTGGTGGCCCGCCCGCCCGGCGCGCCGGCCGCCGACCCACCGGCCGCCGTCGTGGCGCCCGTCGTCATCGCACCACCTTGTCCAGCGTCCGCACGAATCCCTCGACCTCGGCCCTGGTCCGCCGCTCGGTCACCGCGATCAGAAGGCCGTGGACGGCCTCGTCCGCCTCGACCGAGCCGTCACCGTCGTCGCCAACCAGGTCAGCCAGGGCGAGCCCGCCGAGATACCCCTCGTCGGCCAGCCGCTCGATGGCGAGGCGACCCGGAATCGGGGTCCGGATGGCGAACTCGCGCAAGGTGGGGGTGGTGCCGGTGAGCGGCTCCACCCCGGCCAGTGCCAATAGCGACTCCCGGCAGAACCGGGTCCCGCGAGCGCACCGCAGCGCCACCTCGCGTAGGCCGGTGGTGCCCAACCATCCGAGCTGCACGGCGGCATAGACCGCCATCAGGGTCTGGTTGGTACAGACGTTCGAGGTGGCCTTCTCCCGCCTGATGTCCTGCTCGCGTGCCCGCAAGGTCGTCACGTACGCCCGCGTCCCCTCAATGTCGACCGTCTCGCCCACCAGACGACCCGGCAGGCGGCGCACATGCTGCTGGGCCACGGCGAACAGGCCCAGATAGGGTCCGCCGAAACTGAGCGCGGTTCCGAGAGGCTGTCCCTCCCCCACGACCACATCGGCCCCGCACTCCCCCGGTGAGCGCAGAAGGGCTGCTGCCACCGGGTCGGCCGCCACGACCAGCAGTGCTCCGGTCGCATCGCAGATCCGGCGAGCCTCGTCGATGTCCTCCAGACAGCCCAGGTAATTGGGGTAACCGATCACCAGCACGCCCGGCGTCTCGTCGCCGGCCCCGTCACCGTCACCGTCACCGGGCCAGCGGGTCACGCCGTCCTCGAGCGGGACATCGAGTAGCACGTGGCCGGTGCCGGCCGCGAAGGTCCTCAGCACGGCACGCCAGTGCGGCTGGATCCCCGCCGACACCCACACGGTCTGCCGTCCCGAGGCCGCCACGCCCAGGTTCACCGCTTCGACCAGGGCATTGGCCCCGTCGTAGAGCGACGCGTTGGCCACCGGCAATCCGGCCAGGCGCGCCACCATGGTCTGGAACTCGAACACCGCCTGAAGGCAGCCCTGGGCCACCTCGGGCTGGTAGGGCGTGTAGGAGGTGACGAATTCGGAGCGGCCGGCCAGGGCACGTACGACCGGCGGGACCTCGTGGTCATACGCACCCCCGCCGGCGAAGCACACCAGGCGATCGGAACGGGCCCGGTTGGCCTCGCCCAATGACTCCATGCGCGCCAGCACGTCGGGCTCGGGCGAGCCGTCGGCCAGCGCCAGACCCCGACCGAGCCGCAGGGCCTCGGGGACGGCGTCGAACAGCTCGTCGAGCGACGACAGGCCGAGGAAGGCCAGCATCTGGACCAGCTCGTCTTCGGTGTGGGGCAGGTAGTCGGGCACGCGGCCTTACTCCTCCACCCGGGGCGGCCACAGTGGGGGTCGGACGAGCGTGGCCGCCAGCGAGCGTCCGCGCTGCACAATGGTCACCGCGTCGCCGTCGAGCAGTTGGGCCTCGGCCTCGATCAGGCCCAGGCCGATGCCCCGTTCGCGCATGGGCGAGTAGTTACCGCTGGTCAGTCGGCCGACGCAACGGCCGGCGGCATGAATCTCCGCGCCGTCGCGCAGGGGCTGGCGTCCTTCGCCCACCACGCCGCGCAACCAGCGCGCCGGGCCGTTGGCCTTCTCCTCCTCCAGCGCGGCGCGCCCGACGAAATCCCCCTTGGCCCAGCCCACGACCCATCCCAGTTCCGCCTGGAGCGGCGTGATGCCCGGTCCGAGCTCGTGGCCGTGCAACGGCAGGCCCGCCTCGAGGCGCAAGGTGTCGCGCGCACCCAGTCCGGCCGGCGAGACGCCGGTCCCCACCACGGCGGCCCAGAAGCTCTCGGCCACTTGCGGCGGGCACGGCACACTCGACGCCGTCCTCGCCCGTATAGCCGGTACCGGCTACCAGACAGCTGGTGCCCTCCCAGGTGAAGCGGGCCACGGCGAATCGCCGCACTGCGGCCGCCTCCGGCGAGATGGTGGCCAGGAGCGAACGGGCCCCCGGGCCCTGCACGGCCAGGATGGCCCGCTCGTCGGTGACGTCGTCTCCGCCGATGGCCGCGACCACTCGGCTGGTGTTCGATGCATTGGGCATGACATCGAAGCGCTCCTCATCGACCCACCAGACGATGATGTCGTCGGTCACCGACCCTGTCGCATCCAGGAGATGGGTGTACTGGGCCCGCCCGGGCGAGATCTTCCGGAGGTCGTTGCTCAGCGAATACTGCAAGTGGTCGAAGGCGTCGGGGCCGGTGACCCGCACGGTGCCGAGATGGCTGACGTCGAACACCACGGCGGACGACCGGCAGGCCCGGTGCTCGGCCACCGTTCCGTCCGGGTAGGCCAGCGGCATCTCCCAGCCGCCGAACGGCACCATTTTCGCCCCGAGGGCCACATGGGTGGCATGCAGAGGCGAACGCCTGAAGGGGCGATCACCCCGCGTGTCGTCCTCTGAGGCCATCGGCCCAGATTATGCGGCGGAGGGCACCGTCAGATCGAGGCCGTGGGCCTCGAGCAGGGCGAGGAAGGCGCGCTGGTACACGATAAGGACCGGGACCTCGGGATAGAGCTCACGCATGCGCCGCACCTTGCCGTTCTTGCGGGTGACCAGTCGCTGCTCGGCCGTCGTCAACTCGATGAACAGCCCGCGTGCGGGCAGCCAGAAGTCGGGGCGGAAGGCGGAGATGGGCGAGCCCTGCTCGTCCCATCGCAAGGGGAACTCCACCGGCTCGTACTCCCAACGCTCCTCATAGAGGTCGAGCAGGGCGGCGAAGATGCGCTCCGAGGGGTGCGCGAAGCGCACCTGGCCGGCCGGCGCGCCGGAGGGGTGGTGTGGTCGCCGGCGCGGAGCGGTGCCGTCGGCGGCGGCGTCGGCGGTGGTCTCCCGACTCACTCGCCGGCGGCCCGAGCCACCTCGGTAGAGGCCGGTCGCTCGCCCGAGGGTCGGGACTGCGCGGAAATGTCGAGACGCACGATGTCGGCCTCGAGCTCGTCGACCACGCCGGCGAGGGGAACGATGTTGAACACGCCCTGCCCTCCGGCCAGGAGGTCGACGACCTCGCCGTTGGAGCGGGCCAGTACCGAGCTCGTCCCGGTGAGGACGAGGTTCGACGAGGCCACATCGGTGCCCAGATCCTGCCGGAGGCACTCCACGGCCCGCCGGGCGGACTGCAGAGAGACGCCGGCATCGAGAAGCTGCTTGATCACCTTGAGCTCGAGCACGTCGGAGTACGAGTAGACCCGCCGGGTGCCACTCCCCCGCGCCGCCGATACAGATGGTTGGAGCAACCCGGTGCGCGCCCAGTAGTCGAGCTGACGGTACGTGATCCCGACCAGACCGCAGACCTGCGGACCGTGAAACCCTCCAACATCGGTTGTGGGCGCCTCAGCCATCGCACCTCCCGTGCTCTCGCCTCGGCGAACATGCTACCTCAGTCAAGAGCACAATGAAGTAGTTACGCGTGGGTGATTCGCCCCCCTGCCGGCTCGCGGAGGCTCGAAGACTGCCCCAGGTCGTCCAATGCCCACACCATGACGGCGCCGTGCACCGAGACGCCGACCCGGGTCCCGGGAACGAGAGGGGTACCCCCCGTGATCCGCACGACGAGCTCGGGCAGTCCCCCATTGTCCGGCTGCACCCGCACCACGGCATCGTGCCCGAAGTACTCATAACTGCGAACCACGCTCGACACCCCCGAAGCGCCGTCGTCGTCGAGAACCAGCTGCTCGGGACGGACCATGACCTTGACCCGGCCCTGTAGCCGGCCCTGACCCAAGGGGGGCTCTGCGGGGGCGGCGGCGGGTGCGGGGGCCGGGCCACTCGTTGGCGCAGCCTCGACCGTCGGGCCCGGCGCCGCCACCTCCAGTTCACCCAACGCGGTCTGCACCGTCTTCCCGCTGGCCGTGCCCTCGACCAGGTTTGCCTCGCCAAGGAACTGAGCCAGCTCGGCGTCGCGGGGCAGACGGTACAGGCTGGATGGGGAGTTGATCTGGGCGATCACCCCACCCCGCAAGATGGCCACCTGGTCGGCCATGGACAGCGCTTCGTCCTGGTCGTGGGTGACGAGGACCGACGTGGCCCCCGCCAGTCGCAACACGTCGTGGACCTCGGCGCGCACGGATGCCCGCAGTGAGGCATCGAGGGAGGAAAAGGGCTCGTCGAGGAGGACGATCTCCGGGCCTGGCGCCAGGGCGCGGGCCAGGGCGACCCGTTGTTGCTGGCCGCCGGAGAGTTGGTGGGGGTAGCGGCGGGCCAGGCCGGCCAGGCCGACCAGTTCCAGCAGCTCGTCCACCCGGGTGCCACGGCGATCCGCGCGGGTCAGCCCGAAGGCCACGTTGCGCCCCACACTGAGATGCGGGAAGAGGGCGCCCTCCTGGGGCACATAGCCGATCCGGCGCCGCTCGCAGGGCACGAACCCGTGCCCGGCGTCGTCCACCATCTCTGATCCCAGGCGGACCTCGCCCGCATCGGGCCGTTCGAATCCTGCGATGATTCGCAGGAGGGTGGTCTTGCCGCTCCCCGACGGCCCGAGAATCGCCGTGAACGACCCGGAAGGAACCTCGAGGTCGACGCCGGACAGCACGGAGAGACCCCCGAAGGATTTGGCCACCCCGGCAATCGACACACTCTTCACAAGGTCACCATTGTGCCTGGTGCGGGACCTGGGGCCTCGCCGACCATGCTGCGGGCCGGGAGGCGGTCGAACCAGCGGCCCAAGACGTAGCTCGGCACGGCGGCGATGAGCATGATCACGGCGGCGTACGGCGCCGCCTGGCTGTAGGCGTAACCCGACTCGAAGACCCAGAACTGGGTGGCCAGGGTCTGGGCATTCGTCGGGTGCAGCACCAGCGTCGCCGTGAGCTCGGTGGCCGACTCCAAGAAAACGAGGCAGAAGGCGGCCGCCAAGCCGGGGGCCACCAGCGGGAGCGTGACCCGCCACAGAACCTTGTGACGGGGCACGCCAAGCGAATGCCCCACCTCTTCGAGCCCGACCGGTGATCGAGAAACGGCGGCCCGGACCGACACCACCGCGAGAGGGAAGAACATCACCGCGTAGGTCACAATGAGCAGGAGGGCCGTCTGATAGAGGAAGCCCGCCAGGAGCTGCTCGGTCACGTAGGTGAAGGTCAGTGCGATGACCAGGCCCGGCACGGCGAGGATCAGCATGTTCGACCGCTCGAGCAGCCGCACCTCCCGGCGCGGGAACCGTACCGAGAGCAGGGCGATCGGGATGGCGGCCGCCGTGGCCAACGCGCCGGCACAGGCTGAGTAGAAGAACGTGGTCCCGGCGGCGCCGATGAGCGAACCCGGAGGCAGGGTGGAGGTCCCCCCGCTCACCATGAGGTAGATGACCGCCCCCACCGGGACACCGAGCGCCACCGCCACCAAGAGCGCCACCCCGCCCACTACGGCCGGACGGCCCCGCCCCAACCGTACGGGCCGGAGCTGTCGCGCCACCCCGGCCCCGACGCGGGCGCCACGGCCCTTCCCGCGCAGGGAGCTCTCGCCGAGGAGGATGAGGCCACCCAGCACGACCAAGATGAGCGAGAAGGCGCACGCGGCGGGGTCGTTGAAGCCCACGCTGAACTCGGTGTAGATCTCGGTGGTCAGGGTGCGGAAGCCGAGGATCTCGAAGGCACCGAACTCGGCCAGCACCACCAGGGCGACCAGCACCGATCCCCCGAGAATGGCCAAACGGGCCTGGCCGACGGTCACCCGCCAAAAGGTGCGCAACCGTCCCAACCCGAGGCTCCGGGCCACCTCTTCCTGGGCGGGATCGGCGTTGCGCAGGCTGGCCGCCACCGGTAGGAAGACCAGCGGATAGACGGCCACGGTCATGACCAGGGTGGCGCCCCAGAAGCCGCCGAAGGAAGGGAAGATGGCCCGCCAGCCGAAGCTCACGACGAAGTCGGGTATGCCCAGGGGGATCACCACCAGCACGGCCCAGAAGCGGCGGCCCGGGATGTCGGTGCGCTCGACGAACCAGGCCGCCAGCGTGCCCACAATGGCGCACAGGAACGTGACCACCACGGTGAGACTGACGGTGTCCCAGAGCAACTGCGCTGTCAGGCTCCTAAAGAGCAGGGGCTCCAGGGTGCTCCACCCCACCTGCGCCGCCTGCACGATCAAGAAGACGATCGGGAGGATCACCGCAACGGAGGCCACCAACGCGCCCAGAACGAGGAGATGCGGCGGATGGCGCCGTCGCTCCCGAGGGCCTCGTGAGAATGGGCGCCCCACTGCCGCTGGCCGAGCCGCGGGGCCGTCCGGAGCGCGTTCGGCCGTAACCGAGGTCATAACCGGCTCATAGAGGTCTCACCCGACGCGATCGCTCTCGAGCCAGCGGGTCACAGCAGCTGCGCCTCTTGCAGCAACTTGATCGCCTCGGCGCCGGTGCCCAGCTCGGGGATCGTGATGGCGCTGGGCTGGAGATCCTTGAACGGGAGTCTCGCCGGTGCGGGTCACCCCCGAGGCGATCGGGTACTCGAAGCTGTCGCTGTGGGCGATGATCGTCTGGCCCTGGGCCGAGTTGAGGAAGGCCACGAACTTCTGCGCCGCCGCCTGGTGTGTGGACGACTTGAGGATCCCGGCGCCCGAGACGTCGAGCACGTAGCCCACGTCGTGGGGGGCGAAGTAGGCGATCTTGCTGTGCATGCTGGACGCCCCGACTTGAGCCCGGGCCCGATACCAGTAGTACTGGTTGATGATCCCCATGGCCACCTGGCCCCGGTTGACCTCGTCGACGACGGTCTCGTTATCCGGGTAGATGTGGCTGCCGGCGTTGGCCTTGAGCGCCTTCAGCCAGGTGAGCGCGGCCGCGTTGCCGTGCGCACGGGCCACGGAGGTGACGATGGGCTGGAAGTCCGTCTCCGTCCCGGCCAGGGCGATCTTCCCCTTCCACTTCCGCTCGGCCAGGTCCATGGCTGAGGTGGGGAGCTGGCTGGCCTTGACCAGCGAGGTGTTGTACACCAAGACGCTCACCCGGGCCGAGATGCCAACCCAGTCCCCGTCCGGCGAGTTGTACCTGGCCGGCGTCTTAGCCAGGGTCGCCGGGTCGATCGGCGAGAGCAAGCCCTTTGACGCGAGCTCCTCGAGTGGCGGCGAGTTCTCGGTGAAGAACACGTCGGCCGGTGAGTTCCTCCCCTCGGTCTCGATCTGCGCGACGAAGGTGTCCTCGTCGTCGTAGCGGACGTTGACCGTGATGCCGGTCTTCTTCTCGAACGCGGCCACCAGCTGCTGGGTCGTCTGGACATGCTGGCCGCTGTAGAGCGTGATGCTGGTGGACGAGGCCGCCGCGGGAGTTCCGCCGTTCCCCACAACCAGCAGCACCGACCCCAGCACGACGGCCAGGGCACCCATGAGTGCCGGCCGGCGGGTCAGGACCGGCCGGCGGGCCAGGACCGGCCGGCGGCTCACGACGCCACCCCCGGGCAGGCCTTGTTCAAGGACGTGTCGGCCTCTTTGATGCCCGTCTTGGACGGTCGGCTCGAACGAGGCAACGCAAGGTGGTCGAGACGCCCAGGATCTTCTGGCACACCGCCGTGGGGGCATGGGCGCGCTTGACCGCGGCACCACTCGGGCTGCCCGCGTCGCAGGCCACCCACAAGGGGACGGTGAGCGCCACCGAGGCGAGCGCCATGCCGCGGGGCCGGACCGCAAGCCTCATGCTCGCTCCCCTACGAGAAACCCTTGCAGCGCCACCGTGGGCATACTCCCTTCGACCTGGAAAGTTAGGTAAGCCTAACCTAACCTTGGCCGGCGGCGACCGTCAAGAGCGCGGAGAGCGCGGAGAGCGCGGAATGAGCTGAGAAGGCGCGGAGCCGGACCTCCGGGGCAGAGCGACGACGAGCTCGAGCATGAGCCCGACGACGGGCTATGGACGCCGAGTAATCGGTGGTAGTTCGTACCCTCCGTTGAATACGGATCCGTCCGGCTCGTACATGCGCAGGATTGGCCGGAAGTCGCCCGCGGGCGTCGGGAGGCAGTTTGCGCTCTCCTCGGGGATATCCGGTTGGTCCCTTTGCAGGTACAGCGTGAGGGATCCATCCCTGATTCGCAGACCTGGCGTGCGATCGCCTATCGAATACCGCTCGATCGGGTTCGCCACGAGGAAGAAGTCCGGCGTGTCATACATCGTCACCGACCAGAAGGCGCTGACCGGTGGGGTGGTACCGAAGTGCAACCGATACCGCGAGTCCCCGCTCAATTGTTGGCCGTCCGAGTCGACGTACGCCATGGCGTAGGCGGCCTCGTAGCCGTGATTGCCCCACAGTCCCCCACGTGCCGCGCCCGCCCGCAGGATGTCGCGGGCCGGGGACGAATCCTCGACCTTCCACTCATCGTCGTCGATCGCTCCCACCTCGAAGAAATCGAGGTTGTAGTCGAAGACGTGATAGGTGAGCGCCCATCCGTTCTGGATGGGACTCGGGTTGGACCGGAGGGCCTGTTCCAGCTGCTCTCGTCCCTGGCCGTGCCGGTCGATCGGTGCCCACATAGGCGAAGTTGTTCGTCCACGCATCGACGAACTGGAGGACGTAGTAGCGACCCTTCGTATCGGGCACGTCGAGACGTACTGGACCAACACTGAGGTCCACTTGGGCGATCGAATACACGGTGTCGTTATTGATGGAGACGAACGTGGCCTCGGGACCCGCCAGTTCATCTACGTGTCCGAAGCGGTTGAACGGAGTCGCCGGGACGGAGCTCAGGCCACTTCGCACGAACCGATCGACCTGTTGCAGGTCGAACACCAGCGGGAAGCCGTACATGAAGGCTTCGGCTGCCAATTCCGTTCTCTCGTCGGTCATTGTGGCGATCCGAAGTCGGCGCGCCCTTCGGAGGGGCTCGAGGGCTCGGCGAAGAAACGCACCGGGATCCGTCCGGCCCGTCTCGCCAGGTAGCCCGCCTCGGTCGCCAACCGCATGGCCCGGGCCATGGCGGCGGGGTCGTGGGCCCGGTTGACGGCCGTGGCCACCAGGACTGCGTCGCAGCCCAGCTCCATGGCCAGGGCGGCGTCCGAGGCGGTCCCGATCCCCGCATCGAGGATCACCGGTACCTCGACCGCCTCGCGCAGGAGCGAGATGTTGTGCGGGTTGCGGATGCCGAGCCCGCTCCCGATCGGCGCGCCGAGCGGCATCACCGCGGCGCACCCGACCTGTTGGAGCCGGAAGGCCAGCACGGGGTCGTCCGAGGTGTATGGCAAGACGACGAACCCGTCGTCGGCCAGCTGCTCGGCGGCGGCCAGGAGCTCCACGGCATCGGGCAGCAGCGTCCGGTCATCGCCGATCACCTCCAGCTTGACCCAGTCGGTGCCGAAGGCCTCGCGGGCCAGCTTCGCCGTGAGCACGGCCTCGCTGGCCGTGGCACAGCCGGCGGTGTTGGGCAGGACGCGGACTCCGAGCTCGGTGAGCAGGTCGAGCAGCGCCCCCCGGCCCGACGGATCTACCCGGCGCACCGCCACGGTGGCCAGGGCGGTGCCCGACTCCACCAGCGCCTCGCGCAGCGCCCGCAGACTCGTCATCCCGCCCGTGCCCAGGAGCAGACGTGACGGAAGCGTTTCGCCCGCGATGCACAGTGCGTCGGGGGCCTGGGACAACGACGACTGCGGTCCGGGCGCCATCACCGATGACGATACCTCCGGCGCCGGGCCGGTCGGCACCGACGACATCGCTATCGTGGCCGGGTGCCGGACCCCGCCACACCGCTGACCGCCCTTGCCATCGCCGGATCGGACTCGGGCGGCGGGGCCGGTCTGCAGGCCGACCTCAAGACCTTCGCCGCCCATGGCGTCCACGGCACCTTTGCGCTGACGGCAGTGACGGCGCAGAACACGGTGGAGGTCCGCGGCGTGGTGGCCCTCGAGCCCGACTTCGTCCGCCTCCAGATAGAGGCCGTGCTGGACGACTTCGACGTCAAGGGCGTCAAGACCGGCATGCTGGCCAACCGGGGCATCGTCGACGTCGTGGCCGATCTGGCGGCGGCGGGACGGCTCCCCGGACTGGTCGTCGACCCGGTGCTGGTCTCCTCGAGCGGACAGGCGCTGATGGCCCCGGACGGACTGGCGGCGTATCTCGATCGCCTGATCCCTCATGCCCTCGTGGTCACCCCCAACCTGCGGGAGGCGGGCGCCCTGACCGGCATCGACGTCGGCGAGCTGATGAGCGTGACCGCCATGACCGAGGCGGCCGAGCTGATCCGGGCCCGGGGCGCCCGCTACGTGGTGGTGAAGGGGGGCCACCTCACCGATGCGGCCCATGACGTCGTGGCCGGCCCCGAAGGGGTCACCGTGCTCGAGGCGGTGCGGGTGGTCACGGGCAACGACCACGGGACGGGATGTTCGCTGTCGGCGGCGATCGCGGCGCGTCTGGCGCGTGGCGACAATGTGCTCACGGCGGTGCGGGCAGCCAAGACCTTCGTGGCCCGGGGCCTGGCCGGCGCGGCCGGGTGGCGGCTCGGAGCGGGACACGGACCCATCGACCACCTGGGGTGGTGCAACGGCACATAGGCTCTGCAGGCGATGACCCTGCACGATGCGGCCCCGAGGGAGGTGGCGGCCTCCGACGGCGGCGAGCCGCCGCGCCCCCCGCCCCGTAAGGCCTACTCCATGCGGCTCGCCATGATCGTCCCGGGCATCGGGCTGCTCATCTTGGTGCTGTTCATCGGGGCCGAGTTCCTGACCTCGAACCCGGTGCAGACGACCAAGACGTCCACCGGTGCGTTCTCCGTCCCCGGGACGCCGCTGCGGGCCGAGCCGGCGGTGCACGCGCTCAAGGTGATCACCGTGTCGGGCCAGCCGCCGGGGAACATCATCAACGCCGCCTCCATCCCCGAGGGATCCACGCGGACCTCGTTCACCAATAACAGCGCGGCGTCCCAAGGCGCCTACGACGCCCGGATCACGCTGCGGGACAATGAGTCCCAGGCCGCGCTGGAGAACTTCTACAAGCTGGTCATGAAAAAGCAGGGTTGGCAGATCGTCAGCACCGGTCCGGCCGACCACGTGACGGGCGGGCTCGAAGTACTGGGCAAGAAGGCCGGCTCCGACGGCTTCTACTGGGAGATGGGGGCGGTGATTTCGCCGACCTCGTTCGGTGCCGGCACCCCGTCGACGGGTGCCACCTCATACGCCCTCGAACTCATCCAGGTGCAAGACGTGGCCTGAGCCGGGCGGCACGGGTCCGGCGGGCCGTGCCGCACAGGTCCGCGGGTAACAACCTCCTACGGCGAGCTGAAGCTGAGCTGCAGGTCTTCTTCTGTGTGAGGTGCCCGGCCGTCGACCTCCTCTTGGCCGGGAGCGCCCGAGAAGAGGTACCCCCACACGAAGAAGTTGATCGGGTAGAGCAGGTAGCCGATGCGCGTCGCCGGAGCCAGCAGCGTGATGACCGCCATCACCACGCCCCCGACGTTGCACACCTGAGCCGCGGTCTGCGGGGGCCGACGGTAGAGATACAGCGCCAGCACGGCACCGCCGACCAAGCCCACAGCCAGTGGGAGCGCACGATGGAGGAACGGGAACGCCGTCACGATGAGGTGGCCCGGCAACGGGCTGGCAGCCGGCGAGTTGACGCCGGAAAGCCCCAACGGGAAGAGGACGACGTTGTCGAAGAACGCCCACGGACCGCGCAGGGCGAACGGCACGACCACCGGTCCGGCCACCACCAACATGCCGAGGAACATGGTGAGGGGACGGCGGTCCCCCCGTCGATTGCGCGCCGCGAAAAGGGCCAACGCGGCCAGAGGCCATGCGGTGAACTTCATGGCGGAGACGATTCCCAGTACGACTCCGGAGGCGAACGGTTGTCGGCGCTGCGCCAGCACCATGGCCAACAACAAGAAGGCCACCACCGGCATGTCGTCGCCTCCCGTAGCCAACGGGAGGGCCGCAGTGGGCAAGATGGCGATCACCTGCAGGGCGCGCATTTTTCGGCGACCGTCGGCGGGGCAGAGGAAGAGCGCCGCCCCGGCTACCAGCAGCGTGACCAGACTGAAGAAGATCCGAGCGTCGGTGAGCACGACGTCGTGCTTCTTCTCGCTGGGTATGCCGAACAAGGGCATGATGGGCAGGTAGGGCACGAACGAGTTGACGACGGATTGGCCGGGTACGGGGTGGACCACCTTGCCCTTGGAGTTCGTCACCTCGTAATAGGGGTAATGGCCCTTGGCCAATGTCGCCCCGGCACGCTCGATCACGCCGACCTCGGGCTGGTAGTGGGAACCGGGATCGCCATCGGAGCGCCAGACGATCTCGAGCCCCAGTGGAATCGCCGTGGCGCCGGCGAAGACACACGCCGCGATGGCGATGCGGATGACCCAGTTGCGCCGCGAGCCGCGGGGATGCGGCAGCGGCCGCGCCACGGAGCCGGGACCGGCGCGCCACCACGACCGCCAGGATGACGGAGGCCACCGTGCCGAAAATGAACGGGCCGATGGCCAACTCGGCCCATTGGCGGTACAGGGCGAGGCTCGAGGTGTAGATCGTGACGAGCGCGAACGCCGCACTGAGCGCGTAGAGAAGCGCGTCCCCGGTTTCGGGGCTCAGCGTGCGAAGGCGGGTCAAGGCCCGGACTCGGAAACTTCGCACGGCGGCGAGCCGGCGAGGGTTGGTTGACATGTGAGTTCTACCAGCCTGACATAGCGGACCCAGGTGAGCCACAGCATTTCGGATACTTTTTCTGCACGCTGATCAGGCCTGATCAGAGATACAGCTGACGCCGGTAGAACGCCAGCTCCTCGTCGAGGCACGCCTCGAGCGTCTCGGCCCGCCGGAACCCGTGCCCCTCCCCCTCGAAGAAGCGGACCGTGCAGGGGCGGCCGCGGGCCAGCAGCGCATCGTGCAGGCGCTCTGTCTGGGCAGGCGGGACGACGCGGTCGTCCAGGCCTTGGAGCAGCAGGACGGCGCCGTTGATCTCCTCCGCCCGCCCCACCGGTGAGCGGGCCTCGTACGCCTGTCGGTACTCGGGAAGGGGGCCCACCAGCCGATCCAAATAGTGCGCTTCGAAGTCGTGGGTCGAGGCGGCGAGCGCACACAGGTCGCTCACCCCGTACCAGGAGGCCGCGGCGGCGAACGTTCCCCCCTCGGCCAGGGCATTGAGCGCCGTCAAGCCGCCCGAGCTGCTCCCCCGCACGGCCATGCGGGTGCCGTCCACCCATTGCTCGGCCGCCAGGTACCGCGCCGCATCGATGCAGTCTTGGGAGTCGAGGACCCCCCACTGCCCCCACAGCGAACAGCGGTGGTCCCGTCCGTACCCGGTGCTGCCCGCGTAGTCCACGGCGGCCAGGGCGAAGCCACGGCTGGCGAAGTACTGCACGACCAGGTCGAAGCCCGCCCCCACCGATCCCGTCGGCCCGGAGTGGCACGCCACCACCAATGGAGGGAGCGCGCTCCGGCGGCCCGACCGTCAGTGCCAGCACGGGCCGATAGACGAGACCGTGGATCCGGCGCCCGGTGCGGCCCTCGAAGGAGAAGGGCTCGCCAACCGCGACGTCGGCCGCGGCGAGTGAGGAGGATGGCTGGGGACGTAGCCGCACGGCCGGGGCGGCGGGCGGCGGTGGGCGGAGTCGGTCGCTGAGCGTCCAGACGCTGGCCGGCCCATCCGGCGGCGCCCCGATGTAGGCGACGCCGTCCTGGTGGGCGCAGAGCCCCGAAATGGCCACGCAGGGTTGAGGTACCGGGCGCAGCGGCCGGCCGGCCGGCCCGATGACGACCAGCGCGTCGCGTCCCTCCGAGGTCATCCGGGCCACGACGCTGCCGTCCGGGAGCTCGGCCATCGTCGACTGCCCGAGAGCCCAGTCAGGGCCGTGGAACTCGGCCTCCGCGGCAGTCAGGGCCACCGCGGGCTCGGCGTCGGGGACGCCGGCGTGCACGTAGGGCTGCCACCACCCCAGGCGGTCCGAAATGAAGCGCAGGCTGCCGTCGCGCTGCCAAGCCGGCTGCCCCACCGAGACGTCGTCACCGCATTCGACGTTCCACGGGGGGCCGGCGGGGACCAACCGCGACCTTCCGCTCGACCGGTCGACCGAGACCTCCAGCGGCGTCACCACCATCGCCGATCGGTCCCACGGCATATCGGGGTGGTCCCACACCGCCACGGCCAACCGTTGAGCCGTCGTATCGAGCCGGGGGGCACCGTAGAAGTCGTGTCCTTCGCGCGAGGATCGACTCCCCGGCGTTCTCCGGGCGGGCGCCGAGGGCCACGATGCAACGCCGGGGGCCGGGCCCGCCGATCTCGTCGGGATGGCCATCCCCGTCACCGCTCTCGTGATGGATCTCCCGTACCGCCACCACCCAATTCCCGTCCGCGCTGGCTCCGAGTCCCCCGTGCGCCCAGCGCTGGCCCGCCGTCGGGGGGCCGGAGAGCGCGACCGGACTCTCGTCCCCTCCCCCATACAGCCACACGCCCCCGTCACTCCCGTCCACATAGGCGAACCCTCCGGGCCCGTGCCCGGGCCCGGGCCCGTGCCCGGGGACGAGACAGCTCGCTCCCCCGCCGTACTCATGCACCCGGCTCCGGATGCTCACGCCTTCCGGCGTCACGTCCACCACGCCCGTGCCGGTCCCGTCTCGCGCGCACGAACACGACGCGACCGCCCTCCGCGGGGCGAGACTCGAGCCAGTACACCGAGGTTCCGTCAGAGGCGACTTCCGAGAGCGACACCTTGCCGGCAGCGGCCTCTGCCGCGCTCAGTGGTGAGGGCCAGTGCCCGTAGGCGACGACAGTGTCCATATGCGACGAACGTAGCCTCGCGTGCCCGCTGTCCCCGTGCGCCGCTGTCCCCGTGCGCCTGCTGTCCCTCGTGCGCCCGCTGTCCCCGTGCGCCCGCTCCCGATACGGAGCACCCTCCTACAGTGACGTCATGGCGTTCCCGGCATACGTCCTGACGAAGACCGGGGAGGACATTCGGCCCGCGGTCACCGAGCTCTCGGTCGACGACCTTCCGCCCGGCGACGTGCTCGTCGCCGTCGAGTGGTCGGCCATCAACTTCAAGGACGCCATGGTGACCAGGCCGGGCAACCGCGTGGGGCGCCGCTATCCCCTGGTTCCCGGCGTCGACCTGGCGGGAACGGTCATCGAATCGGGCGACCTTTCATTGCGCCCGGGACAAGCCGTCCTGGTGCAGGGGTACGACCTGGGGGTGGCGCACCACGGCGGGTTCGCCGGCTGTGCCCGCGTCCCTTCCGAATGGGTCGTGCCGCTGCCTCATGACGTGCCGCCCCGGGCCGCCGCCATCATCGGCATCGCCGGATTCACCGCGTTGCTCTCGCTCCACCGCTTGCGGGTACACGGCCTGACGCCCGATGGCGGGCCGGTTCTCGTCACCGGTGCCTCCGGTGGCGTGGGCAGCACCACGGTGGCGCTGCTGGCCCAGCACGGCTTCGAGGTGGTGGCCTCCACCGGCAAGACAGCCGAGCACGCGTATCTCGAAGGCCTCGGCGCCTCTCGCGTCGTCGGCCGTGCCTTCGCCCCCGAGGACGGCCGGACGCTCGGACCGCAACTCTGGGGCGCGGTGGTCGACTGCGTGGGAGGTGCCGCCCTCGCCGATTCGCTCCGGACGACGCGCTACGGCGGTGCGGTGGCGGCGAGTGGCCTCACGGGCGGCAACGAGCTGACGACGACGGTCTATCCCTTCATCGTGCGCGGGGTGGCGCTCCTCGGCATCGACACGGTGGCCACGCCCATTGAGGAACGCCGCGCCCTATGGGCGACCATGGCGACCGAGTTTCCGATGGGCCGCTGCGAGGCCATGGTCGACAAGGAGATCGGGCTGGGCGACCTCACCGAGGCCCTGAAGCTGGTGTGGCGCGGTGGCGTGCGTGGGCGCATCCTCGTCGACCCACAGCGCTGACGCGGCTGGCGATCAACTCGCCGAAGCGGCGTAGACCGGCGACACGTTGACGGTCCCGTTGTTGCACGGCGCCATCGTCAACGGCACCTGGCGCGGACGCGGTCGACGCACCGGGCGACGTGACCGACACACTGGTCGAGCTGGCGCACGATGTCTCCGACCCTGTCACCACATCCGAGTACTGGAACGTGAACTCGGCCTGCTGGCCCGCGCGCAGCGTGACCACGGACGGCGGCTGAGTGGGCGCCCCCGACAGGTTCACGGTCAACCCGTTCACCATGGTGATCGGCACCGTGGCGCCACCGGAGCTGTAGCGGGTCAAGACCGGATACCCCTTCATGGTGCACGTGGCGCTGCCGACCGGCGTGAGCGTGATGGTCCCGACGATGGTGCCGGCGGCTCCTTGTGTCTGCCCCGGTGTGGCGGTGACCTGTGCGCAGGCCGTGACGCCGGTGGTGGTGGTCGGGGCGGCCGTCGTGGTCGGCACGCTCGTGGTCTGCGTGGTGGTGGTCGTCCCGTGAGAGCCCCCGGTGGTCTCGGTGCTCGTGTGCGATCCCGGTTTCGACGACGAACACGCCGCGGCGATCAGGCCGGCGCAGACGAGCGCCGCCGCCACCCGCAGGGTGCGCCTCAACCGTCGAAATCCTCGGGGCGTACCGATTCGAGGAATTGGCGGAACTCGCCGACCAGTTCCTCGGGAATCTCCTCGTCGCCTTCCTCCTCGCTCTCGAGCGCCAAGATGATCCCCTCGGACTCCATCAGCTCGTCGGCCACGAAGATCGGCGTCTCGGTCCGCACCGCCACGGCCACCGCGTCGGAGGGGCGGCTGGAGACGATGGTGCGCTCGTTGCCCCGGCGCAGGTGGAGCTCGGCGTAGTAGGTCGAGGATCGCAGCTCGGTGATGAGGACCTGCTCGACCTTGATCTCGAGCGCGCCGAGCATGTCCTTCATGAGGTCATGGGTCAGGGGCCGGGGCATCTCGACCCCCTGGATGGCGTAGGCGATGGCGGTCGCCTCGGGATTGCCGATGAAGATGGGCAGCGTCCGGCCTTCGCCGTCGGTCTCCTGGAGCAGGAGCACCGGCGTGTTGGTCTGCAAGTCCACCCTTACCGCACGGAGAAGTACTCGGACCATGATTGAAATGTAGCGCCCGGACGGGCCCGTGCGGTCAGCCCCCCACGTGGCGCCGTAGCGCCGCCCGCATCAGCGTGGCCCGCATGGTCTGCCCGAGGGCCCCCAATTCGTCGGCCGCCTCCGCCGCACGCTGCCGCGATTCAGGGTTGCGCTGGCGCAGCAACGGGATGATGACCTGCTCTATCAGCCCCACCTCGCGGTCCACGGCATTGCGGTAGGGGCGCAGATGGCGCGCCTCGATCCCGAACTTGCGAAACGCAGCGGCCAGGTTGGCGACCGTGAGGGCGTCTTCGTCAAAGGTGGGGATCCCGGCCACGATGATGGGCTCGATCAACCCGAACCCCTGCAGGCCGGCCAGTTCCGCCTCCGAAAGGCCGCTGGCGGCGCAGAGCTCCTCGGCGGTCAGGCTCGCTCCGGTGACCATGCCGGATGCCGGCCCCGTCGATGCCCCGGTCGCGGCCTCCGCCGACGGCTCAGAGGCCGCCGCCGAGTGGGACGCTGCGCCGACATTCTTCGCACTCTGGCCGCCCGGTGACTTTCCGGGAGCCCCGCCGGCTCCCTTTTCCCTCGGAGCGGCGGCACCCGGCTCCGCCACCCGCCCCGAAGCCGTCGCGCCTTGGCGTCCCGCCCCCGCCCGCGCGCCGCTCCCACGGGCCGCACCCGCCGCACCAGTGGCCCCGGCCGCCCCGCTCGCTTCGACGACGCCACCGGCACCACCGGCGCTACCGGCACTCGAAGGGGCGTCGCCCCCGGGAACAGTTGTCGCGTGCTCTTGATCGGGGCGCCCCGGCCGGGGCCGGGACCCGGCGGGGCCGGATACGGCGCCGACACGGCTGGCGTGGCACCCGACGTCGCTGGAGCGTGCCGAGGCGGGCGTGGCGTGGCGGGCGAGGGGGCCACTACGGATGGGGCCGGGACAGCGGGCGCCGCCGAACGGGCCGACGGCTCGGCCTCGAGTGCGCCGCTGCTCGCATCCACTGCGTCGGCCGCATGGGCCGCGATGGGCCGGATCGGCCGGATCGGCCGGATCGGCCGCATGGGCCGGAGGGGCGGGCGCCGCAGGGTCCGGGATGGCGTGCAGCGAGCGCAGCGGGTCGGCGCCCTCGGGAACACGGGTAGTGCGGCGAGATGCGTCGGCCAGAATCCGCGCCATCGCCTGATCGTCGGCCTGGGACTGCTCCGACGACTGTTCGGGCGACTGTTCGGGCGACGGGGGTGGCGCCGTCACGGTGCCGGTGCCGCTGCCGGTGCCGCCGGTGCCGGCGGTGCCGCGTGCCGCCGGTGCCGGCACTGCTGGCGCTGCCGCCCGCGCGCGCCCCGCCGCAGCGTGAGCCGGTTGGGGAACCCTGCCGTTGCCGTGCGTCTCCGCCTCGGACGACGCGCCCTCTTCCTCGCCCAGGTCGCCGGCGTCCAGCCGGTCCCGGATCACCTTGAGCGGGAGGAAATGCTCCCGCTGCTGGCGCAGCACCCAGCGCAGGCGCTCCACGTCGGTCTCGTAGAACTTGCGGTAGCCCGACGGAGAGCGCTCCGGGTTCACCAGTCCCTGGCTCTCCAGGAACCGGATTTTGGAAATGGTGACGTCGGGGAACTCCTCGCGCAAGAGCGTCAGGACATCCCCGATGGAGAGGTACGAGCGGGCGGTCACTCGTTTCCCGCCACGAGGTAGACCAACTTGAACTTCCCGATCTGCACTTCGTCGCCCGGCTTGAGGGTGGCCTCGTCAATGCGTTCGCGGTTGACGTAGGTCCCGTTCAACGAGCCGACGTCGCGGATGGTGAACGTGCCCCCGTCAACGTGGGTGATCTCCACGTGACGGCGTGACACGGTGATGTCGTCGAGAAAGATGTCGCTCTCGGGATGGCGCCCGGCCCGGGTCACGTCATCACCGAGCAGGTAGCGCGCGCCCATGTTGGACCCGCGGGTCACCACCAGGACGCCGGCGCCGTGCGGGATCTCCACCAGGGTGACCGTGGGATCCTCGTCGGTCGGTTCGCCACTCTCGTCGGCCGGGTGGAGCGTGATGGTGGCGTCGTCGCCGTCTGGGAGCAGCGCGTTGCCACAGGACGAGCAGAAGTTCACGCCCTCGGGATTTCGATGCCCGCAGTTGTTACAGAACACGGCAACCACGGTACTCCACAGCACGGTTCGATTCCCCGGCCGCCCGGCCAGGGACAACATTGCGCTCAACCTGCGGTCAGGTCGCTGTACGCGGCGGCGTCCAACAGCCCCTCGAGGGCGCCCGGATCAGCCACGGCCAACTCGCAGATCCACCCCTCCCCGTAGGGGTCTGCGTTGATCTTCTCCGGTGAGTCCGAGAGCGCCTCGTTCACCGCGGCGACCGTTCCCGCCAGTGGCGCGTAGATCTCCGAGACCGACTTGGTCGACTCGACCTCCCCCAACTTCGCGCCCACCGCCAACTCGATCCCCACTGCCGGCAACTCGACGTAGACGATGTCGCCGAGGGCGTCCTGCGCGTAATCCGTGATCCCGACCCGTGCCCGACCACCCTCGGTCCGCACCCATTCGTGTTCCTCCGAATAGCGGAGATCGTCTGGAACGTTCATGGGGGGCGACGCTAGCGGATCCGAAGTCGCCGGTGCCGAAGTCGCCCGTGCCGATAGGGCCGACAGCCCGACCCTCAGTCGCCGATCGAGAGGATCTGGCGTAAGCGCTCGACGTACCCACTGCTGAGGCGCTCCGAGTCGGCCCGATCGGCGCCTTCGGCCCACACGTGTGTCGTGGGCTCTTCGGGATCGGGCACGATCAGGACCCACCCGGTCGGGGAAAGCACCTTGATGCCGTCGATGAGGATCAGTTCGGAGTCCTCTTCGGCCAGCTGCTCCATCAACGTGCGCATCACGAGGCCCTTTTGCTCGAAGGGTGTCTCCACCTCCGTGCGGATGACCGGCAGGTCGGGCAGCCGGCTCGCCACCTGGGCCAACGACTCCCCCGACCGGCCGAGGAGCGCGATGAGCTTGACCAGCGCGGCGGCGCCGTCGAAGGAGGGCAGGAAGTCCGGGAAGATGAACCCCCCGTCCTGGTCGGCGGCGTAGGCGACGCCCCCCGAGGCCGCCGCCTCCATCAGGCGGGACGACGAGAGTGCCGTGGTGATGATCTCCGTGCCACGCGCCGCGCCCAGCCGGTAGGCCCGGAAGCTGACCGTGGCCGGCAGGGCGACCCGTACCGGTTCGTCGCCGGCGGTCATCAGGTCCAGGAAGACCATGAGCGCCTCGTCGTCGGTGAGGATGCGTCCGGTGCCATCCACCAGGGTCAGGTGCTCGCCCCCGGCATCGATCACCGCGCCCAGATCCGCGCCGGATGCCCGGACCGACTGCACCACACGGGCCGCGCTCGATACGCGATCGACCGAGATCATTCCGGGCGTCTGCGCATAGGGATTGATGCTCAGCACGTCCGCCTTGACCTTGGACAAGAGGTTGGGCATGACGAAGCTGGCGGCACCATAGGAGAGGTCCAGGACCAGCTTGAGGTCGCGCCGCGACGCGTTGGGCAGATCGAAGGCCTCGACCACGTCGGCCGTGTAGTGCTCCAGCGCCCGGGGGGAGAAGTCGATGTCGCCGATGTCGCCGGCGGTGACCCGGCGGAACTCCTCGCGGTGGTAGAGACGCTCGATGCGCCGTTGCTCGCTCTCGGAGAGGTCCAGCCCGTCGGAGTCGAAGAAGCGGATGGCCACCGACTGCGGGTCGTCGGGGCTCAGGCGGACCGTCAAGCCGCCCTGGGTGCCCCGGGTGCGGATGTGGTGCCGTGTCACCGGAATGGTGGCCACCTCCAGGTCGGTCACGTTGACTCCCACCGAGTTGCACCCCACCATGAGGGCGCGCTTGAGCACGCGGGCCGCCCGGCTGGTGTCGCGCGAGGTCGTGATGACCGAGCCCTTCTCCAACGACGACGCCCACGCCTTGGCCAACCGCACCGCCAATTCGGGGCTGATGTCCACGTTGACGATGCCCCGGACGCCCTCGCGGCCGAAGAGCGTGCGGGTCCCGCCCGACTCCCACACGATGGACGACTGCACCTGCGCGCCCGCTTCGACGACCTTGTAGGGGTAGACCTTCACGCCGCCGCGCAACTCCGCGTTGGCCCCGATGAGGCACCCCTCCCCGACCACCGAACCGGGTTCGCAGCGGGCGCCCCGGCGCAGGTCACAGGACCGCCCGAGCACCGAGCCCTCCACCCGGGCCGCTTGGCCGATGTAGGAGTTCTCCCCGATGACCGAGTGGCGGAGCTCAGCCCGTTCGGCCACACGGGTGTTGGCCCCCACCGTGGTGTACGCGCCGATCACGGCGTCCTCGTCGATGGTGCAGTTCTCGCCGATGAAGGCGGGCGCGTCCAGACGGGCCGACGGGTCGACCGAGGAACCCTTGCCCAAGAAGACGCCGGGCTTCAGCTCGAAGCCGGAGATGTCCACCTCGACCTTGCCGTTGAGGATGTCCTCGTGGGCCTTGAGGTAGGCGGCGGTGGTGCCGACGTCCTCCCAGTAGCCGTCGGCCACGTAGCCGAACAGGGGTGCCCCGGCTTCGAGCACCGAGGGGAACACCTCGGAGGAGAAGTCGACGGCCCGCCCTTCGGGGATCACGTCGAAGATCTCGGGCTCGAGCACGTAGATGCCGGTGTTGATGGTGTCGCTGAAGACCTGCCCCCAGCCGGGCTTCTCCAAGAACCGTTCGATGCTGCCGTCCTCACGGGTGATCACGATGCCGAATTCGAGCGGGTTCTCCACCGCGCACAGGGCCAGCGTGGCCAAGGCACCGTTCTTCTCGTGGAACTCGATCATGGCGCTGAGGTTGATGTCGGTGAGCACGTCGCCGGAAATGACCAGGAACCGCTCGGTGAGCTCGTCCCGGGCGTTGCGCACCGAGCCGGCCGTCCCGAGCGGCGTCTCCTCGGTGGCGTAGACCATGCGGACCCCGAGCTCGGACCCGTTGCCGAAATAGCTGCGGATGGCGTTGGGCAAGAAGGCGACCGTCACCACGATGTCGGTGATGCCGTGACGCCGCAGGAGCGAGACGATGTGCTCCATCATCGGCCGGCCGACCAGGGGCAGCATCGGCTTGGGCAGGTTGGAGGTCTGGGGTCGCAGGCGGGTGCCCTCGCCTCCCGCCATGATCACGGCCTTCATACGGCACCCCCCCGCTTCATACGGCACCCCCCCGCTTCATACGGCGCTGCCTCGCGCCGCGCTCCGCGCCTCGCTCCGCGCCGCACGGCCCACCCGCAGGGCGTCCCGGGCCGGCCCGACGTAGCCGAAGGCGGCGGCCCAGCTGAGCGCCAGGCCGATGAGCCCGCAGCCCCAGGCGATGACGCGGACGGGTCCCTGCCACGCCGCCGTCCCATAGGAGAGCAGGAAGGCTGGATAGGAGAACATCAAGGCAAATGTTCCCGCTTTTCCGATCCACAACACATTTATCCGGGCCGCCCCCAGCGCAGCCAGGAGCACGACCATGATCGAGACGAGGGCTTCCCGGGCCAAGGTGGCCACACCGAACCACAAGGGCACCGCCCCGTGCACGATCACCGCGATGACCGCGGTGGCCACCAGGACGCGGTCGGCCGCCGGGTCGAGGACCTTGCCGAGGGTGGAGACCTGGTGGTAGCGGCGGGCCACGAACCCGTCGACCCAGTCGGTGGCACCGAGGGCGGCCAGGAGCACGGCGGCCTCCGTCTGGTGATCCAGCCCGAAGAGCAACCACAAAAAGATCGGGATGCACAACAGCCGCACCAGGGTGATGAGGTTCGGCGCGGTGAGGACGCGGCCCAGTTCTGCTTCATCGTCCACGCGACAAGTCTACGGCCGCACCATTGCCCAATTTTGTGAGCCCGGTGTGCCAGAGTGGCCCGGTGCCGCGATTCGAACCGTTCCGGGGCCTGCGTTACTCGCCGAAGAAGGCGCCGATCGGCGACGTCATGGCCCCGCCCTACGACGTCATCAGCTCGGTCGAGCGGGTCCATTTCGCCTCCCGGCACCCGGCCAATGCCGTCTTCGTCGAGCTGCCCGAACCGGACCTTCTGGGCGGGCGTGACCGCTACCGGGTGGCCGCCGACCTGTTCATGCGCTGGCAGGGCGACGGCACCCTCGTCCCCGACCCGGTGCCGTGCCTGTACCCCTATCGGATGACCGACACCTCGGGGCACGCCACGACGGGCGTGATCGGAGCCCTCGGGCTGCCCGACCCGGGCCACGAGGGCGACATCCTGCCGCACGAGCGGACGCTGCCCAAGCCCAAGAGCGACCGGCTCGACCTGCTGCGGGCCACCCGGGCCAACCTCTCGCCCATTTGGGGCCTTTCGATGCACCGCGGCTTGACCGCCACCTTCGACCCGACCGACGACGTGCCCACCGCCGACGCCTACGACGACGACGGGGTGCACCACCAGCTCTGGGTGCTCGACGACCGCGACGCCATCGAGGCCATCGGGGCCGCCGTCGCCGCCGCCCCCGTGGTGATCGCCGACGGGCATCATCGCTACGAGACGGCGAAGACGTATCAAGCCGAGCGCCGGGCCGAGAACAGGCACAAGCCCGGTCCCTACGACCTCATCCTCGCCTTCATCGTCGAGCTGGCCGAGGATCAGCTCACGGTCGGCGCCATCCACCGCACCGTGTCGGGCCTCCCCCCCGGGTTCGACCTCCTCGGGGCCTGCGCAGCCTGGTTCGACGTGGTGCGGGCCGGCCCGGCCGATGAGCGCACGCTCGGGGCGCTGGCCGAGGCGCGCTCGCTCAGCCTGGTGACCGGTGGGAGTGCCTATCTCCTCCTGCCCCTCGAGGCCGCCTACGAAGAGGCGGGCAACGACCTCGACTCCAGCCTCGTCGCCGTCCTCCTGTCGCGCCTCCCGGCCCACGAGTCCGTCCATCGCCACACGGTGGACGAGGCCCTCGCCGCGCTCGAGAGCGGCGAAGCGCAGGCCGCCTTCCTCCTCCGTCCCGTCACGGTGAGCCAGATCGAGACCTGGGCCGCCGAGCGCAGCCAGATGCCGCCGAAGACGACCTACTTCAGTCCCAAGCCCCGGACGGGGATGGTGTTCCGCTCGCTCGACCTGGTCTGACCGACCTGACCGACTCGACCGGATCTGCTCGACCGGATCTACTCGACCGTCCAGCTGGAGCCGGAGCGCAACAGGGCGCCGATGTCGCCCAGGCCGCGCTTCTCCTGGGTCTGCACGATCTGCTCGGACATCTGCTCGCCGTACTCGGGGCGCTCGACGGCCCGGAAGACACCGATCGGCGTCGGTTCGTAGGGGCCGCGGGCCAGGCGCGACAGCGCGAAGGCCAGCCCCGGGTCGTCGCGCTTCTCGTCGTGTATCAGCAGCCCGGCCGTGCCGGCCTCGCCCACCGAGACGATCTCGAGGCCGCCGTCGGACCGCTGCGCCACCCCACGCTGTTGGCCCTCGCCGCCGAAGACGATGGGCTCGTCGTGCACCAGCGGGATGAGCATGTTCGAGCGCACCTCTTTTCCGGTGATCTTCTCGAAGGCCCCGTCGTTGAAGACGTTGCAGTTCTGCAGGACCTCCACGAAGGCGGCCCCCTTGTGCTCGTGCGCCCGCCGGAAGATCTCCTGCATGTGGGCCCGGTCCATGTCGTGGGTGCGGGCGACGAACGTCGCCTCGGCACCGAGGGCCAGGCTGACCGGGTTGAACGGGGTGTCGTAGGAGCCGAACGGCGTGGACTTGGTCACCTTGCCCACCTCGGAGGTGGGCGAGTACTGCCCCTTGGTCAGCCCGTAAATCTGGTTGTTGAACATCAAGATGTTCAAGCGCACGTTGCGGCGCAGGGCATGGATCAAGTGGTTCCCCCCGATGGAGAGGGAGTCACCGTCGCCCGAGATCACCCACACGTCGAGATCGGGGCGGCTGGTGGCCAGCCCGGTGGCGATGGCCGGGGCGCGCCCGTGGATCGAGTGCATGCCGTAGGTGTTCATGTAGTACGGGAAGCGGGCGGCACAGCCGATGCCCGAGAGGAACACGGTGTTCTCCCGGCGCACGCCGAGGGCGGGCATCAGCATCTGCACGGCGGCCAGGATGGAGTAGTCGCCGCACCCGGGACACCAGCGCACCTCTTGGTCACTGCTCCAGTCCTTGCGGCTGGTCACCGGTACGGCGGTGGGCTCTGTCGTGGTGGTCATGACTTACCTCCGAGAAGTGCGGTGATGGCCGCCTCGATCTCCATCACACGGAATGGGGAGCCCTGCATCTTGCTGAGGGACTGGGCGTCGACCAGGTACTCGGACCGCAGGATGCGGCTGAGCTGGCCCAGGTTCATCTCGGGCACCAGGACCTGGCTGTAGCGGCCCAGGATCTCACCGAGGTTCGAGGGCAGCGGGTTCAGGTAGCGCAGGTGCGCATGGGCCGCCTTCATGCCCCGGGCCCGGATCCGCTTCACGCCGGCGGCCACGGCGGCGTAGGTGGAGCCCCAGCTGACCAGCAGCAGTTGGGCGTCGCCGGTGACGTCGTTGACCTCTAGGAGCGGGATGTCCTTGGCGATGCCGGCGATCTTGTTCTGGCGCAGGTGGACCATGCGCTCGTGGTTGACCCCGTCGTAGGACACGTTGCCGCTGCCGTCGGCCTTCTCCAGGCCCCCGATGCGGTGCTCGAGGCCGGGCAGGCCGGGTGGGGCCCAGGGGCGGGCGAGGGTCTCCGCATCACGGATGTAAGGCCAGAACGTCTCGGTCCCGTCCTCGTCGACATGGTTGGGCGCCGAGGCGAAGTCCGGCTCGATGGTGGGGAGCGCATCGAGGTCGGGCAGCTTCCACGGCTCGGCCCCGTTGGCCAGGTAGCCGTCGGAGAGAAGGATGACCGGCGTCCGGTACTTGACCGCCAGCCGGACGGCCTCGATGGCCATGGCGAAGCAGTCGCTGGGGTTCTGCGGGGCCAGGATGGGCAGCGGCGCCTCGCCGTGGCGCCCGTACATGGCGTGGAGGAGGTCGGCCTGCTCGGTCTTGGTGGGCAGCCCGGTCGAAGGGCCGCCCCGCTGGACGTCGACGATGACCAGGGGCAGCTCGAGGTTGATGGCCAAGCCGATGGTCTCGGACTTGAGGTCGAGGCCCGGGCCACTGGTGGTGGTGACGCCGAGTGACCCCCCGAAGGCGGCGCCGAGGGCGGCACCGACGCCGGCGATCTCGTCTTCGGCCTGGAAGGTGCGGATGCCGAACTCCTTGCGCCGGCTGAGCTCGTGCAGGATGTCCGAGGCCGGGGTGATCGGGTAGCTGCCCAAGAACAGCGGGAGCCCGGCCAGGCGGGCCGCCGTGATGAGGCCCCAGGCCAGGGCCGAGTTACCGGTGACCTGGACGTACTCGCCCGGCTCGAAGGTGGCCGGCCGCACCTCGTAGTTGGACTCGAACAGCTCGGCCGTCTCGCCGAAGTCGAAGCCGGCCCGGAAGGCCCGCGTGTTGGCCTCGGCCACCTGGGGCTTCGGGCCGAAGCGCTCGGTGATCCATTCGAGGGTGGGCTCGATCGGGCGGGTGTAGAGCCAGCTGACCAGCCCGAGGGCGAAGAAGTTCTTGGAGCGCTCGGCGTCACGGGGCTTGACCCCGGCCTCCTTGCAGACCTCCTGGGTGATGGAGGTCATGGGGACCTCGTAGACGGTGTAGGCCGCCAGGGAGCCGTCGGTCAGCGGGTTCTCGGCGTAGCCGGCCTTGGCCAGGTTCCGCTCCTCGAACGCATCGCTGTTGACCAGGATGATCGTCCCCTTGTCCATCATGTCGATGTTGGCCTTGAGGGCGGCCGGGTTCATGGCCACCAAGACGTTGGGCGAGTCGCCCGGGGTGAGGATGTCGTGGTCCGAGATGTGGACCTGGAAGGCGGAGACCCCGTTGAGCGTCCCGGCCGGGGCCCGGATCTCGGCCGGGAAGTCCGGGAAGGTCGACATGTCGTTGCCCATGAGGGCACTCGATGTGGTGAAGCGGTCCCCCGTCAGCTGCATGCCGTCGCCGGAGTCCCCGGCAAAGCGGACGATCACCTGATCAAGCTGGGCTGGTGCCTGCTGCGTTCCCGATGCCACGCGCTCCCTCACTTCGCTCTTCGTACGACCCGGACGGGCCTGGACTCCCCGATGGCGGCCCTGGTGGTGTGCCGTCGTTGGTCGTCGGCCGTTGTGGGTCGTCGATTGCTCGACCCCGCCGAATGTCCTGTTCGGGCGTCCATCCTACCCCGGTGCTCGGAGTGTTCCCGGCCAATGTGAACACTCTGTAACTTCTCCAGGCAATTCGATGGGGTCCGGGCCACCGGCACCTGGGTGTTCAGGCCACCAGGCCGATCGCCCGGGCGGCCACGCCGAGGGGGAGCTTTCCGGACCGGGTCAGGGCATCGTGGAAGGCGGCCAGGGTTCCCTTCCCCGACTCCGTCCATTCGCCGGCCATGCGCTCGATCTCCAGGGCCCCGGTGAGGTAGGCCGAGGCCTGCGTGGGGTACGAGCAGTAGCGGAGCACCTCGCGGTGCGCCGTCGGCACGGGGAACCCGCACCGCTCGGCCATGAACGCGGTGGCCTCCTCCATGGTCATCTCGCCCAGGTGCAGGCTGGTGTCGACCACGATGCGGCCGGCCCGGAACAGGCGCATGCTCAACTGCCCGAGTCGCACGGCGGGCGAGGTGTAGTAGCCCTGCTCCCCCATCATGTTCTCCACGTAGAGGCCCCAGCCCTCGATCATGTAGGTGCTCTGCAGGACCTGCCTCAGCGCGTTGGTCCCCTGGGACGCCGCGAAGTGGAGGTGGTGCCCGGGGTACGCCTCGTGGGCCGTGACCCCCGGGATCTCGAAGAACGAGTTCGAACGCAAGCGGGCCTCCTGCTCCTCCGCGCTGGCGCCCTCGGGCGTGAAGGGCACGTTGAAGGTCCCGGCCGAGGGCGGCCCGAAGGACGCCGGTGGGAAGTAGGAGGCCACCGGCGCCGCAGCCCGGAGGAAGAGCGGGGCCGGCTCCACCGCGCACGCCTCCCCCTCGGGGATCGACATCAGGCCGTGCGTGCGCACGAAGTCCCGGGCCCGATCGGTCTCGTGGCGGTACGTCTCCAACAGCGCCTCCATGGAAGCCGGATGGTCGTCCCGCAGGCGGTCGATCACCGCCGTCCAGTCCGGGGTCCCGTCGATCTCCTCGGCCAGCGCCGCCATGCGCCCCGTGAGCGACTCCACCTGTTCCCGTCCCATCTCGCGCAGGGTCCTCGCCCCGAACTCGAACCCCTCCCCGATGCGCAGCACGGCGTCGTAGCGTTCCTCGCCGAACACAAAGCTTCCGGTGGCCCGCCCCGTCAGCTCCCCCAGGTAGTCGACGTACTCGTCATACGCCTTGGCGGCGGCCGCCCCCGCCTGCTCCACCTCGGCGCGGCGGACCGGATCGGTGACGAACCCGGCCAACCCCTCCCGCATGAACGACGCTTGCGCCGCCGCGTTGGGAATGGCCCACTGCGCCAGCAGCTCGGCGTCGACCAGAGCCGGATCGAGGTTCTCGCGCCCGGCCGCCAGGGCGGCGGGCACCTGGGCCATGCGCTGCACGGCCGCCTCCACCGCGGCGGCCTCGTCGCGGGTGCCGTGTACGAAGAGCTCGAACACGCCGTTCTCCAGATACATCGTGGGCGAGCGCTGCCAGGCGGCGAAGTCAGCGGTCGCCACCTGCTGACCCAGATGGGCCCGGAGTAAGGCCAGGTCGGTGCGCTGCTCCGGCGTCAAATCCGATCCCGCCCCGGGCCCCGTCTCGGGCCCGGCCTCGGGCCACGCGGTGAACCGCTCCAGCCAACGCGCCGCCGCCGCCTCCCGGGTCGTGAACCCGGCCGCGGTCAGATCGGGGAGATGACCGTCCCACTCCGTCAGGCCGTAGAAACTGGCCGCCACCGGCTCGGCCTCGAGGTACTGGCGCAGGAATTCCGCCACAGCGCTGTCGAAGGCGTCACTCTCACCGACCTGATCGGCATCGGATGGGCCGACCATTCAGGCGACGGTGACCTCATCGCTGAGATACACGTCCTGCACCGTCCGGATGAGGGCCGCACCCTCGGCCAGGGGGCGCTGGAAGGCCTTGCGGCCGACGATGAGCCCCATGCCGCCGGCCCGCTTGTTGATGACGGCCGTGCGCACCGCTTGGGCCAGGTCGCCCTCGCCCTTGGACTCGCCGCCCGAGTTGATGAGCCCGATCCGTCCGGCATAGCAGTTGACCACCTGCCAGCGGGTGAGGTCGATCGGGTTGTCGGTGGTCAGCTGGTCGTAGACCAGCGGGTCGGTTCGACCGAACCCGATGGCGTTGTAGCCCCCGTTGTTCTCCGGCTGCTTCTGCTTGATGATGTCGGCCTCGATGGTGACGCCCAGATGGTTGGCCTGGCCGGTGAGGTCGGCCGAGACCTCGTAGTTGACGCCGTCCTTGGTAAAGGCGGCGTTGCGCATGTAACACCACAGCACGGTGTACAACCCGAGGCGGTGCGCCTCGGCGAAGCACTTGGAGATCTCCTGCAGTTCGCGGTCGGCGTCGTCGGACCCGAAGTAGATGGTGGCGCCGACCCCGGAGGCACCCAGATCGAAGGCCTGTTGCACGGAGGCGAACAGGATCTGGTCGTAGGTGTTCGGATAGTGCAGGAACTGGTTGTGGTTGAGCTTGACGATGAAGGGGATGCGGTGGACGTAGCGCCGCGCCACCATCCCCAGTGTGCCCAGCGTGGTGGCGACGGCATTGCACTCGCCGGCCAGCGCCAGTTCGATGAGGTTGGCCGGGTCGAAATAGGCCGGGTTCTTGGAGAAGCTGGCGGCCGCCGAGTGCTCGATGCCCTGGTCGACGGGGAGGATGGAGAGATACCCGGTGCCTCCGAGTCGCCCGTGGCTGAACAAGGTCCCCAGGTTGCGCAGAACCGCCGGCGAACGGTCGCTGTCGGTGAAGGCCCGGCTCAGGTAGTCGGGACCGGGGAGCACGAGTCCCTCCGAAGGGAACGCTTTGGCGTTGTGGCCGAGAAGCGAGTCGGCGTCGTCACCCAGTAGGGCGTGAAGATCGAGGCTCATGGGAGGTCAGCCTAATGGACCTCGTTCGGGCTCACGTAGAGCCGGCGCTCTGCCTGGCGACGCGACTTCCCCCTACCGGGGGCGTACTCTGCAACCTTGCACGGTCCGGGCGGTTGGAACGGTTGGGAGCTCCCTGCGGGGGGAAGGACTCCATGATGCAGGTCCTCGAGGCGCACGGGAAGGCCCCCCGCCGCCGTCGGCCCTGGCTCGTGGGCTTCGGCGCCGTTCTGCTGGTCATCGCGGCCGCGGCCGTGGCCTACGGCCTCGGGAAATCGTCCACGGATGGCCACAAGGGCGGCGACGCCACCGCCACCACCCTTCCGAAACCAGCGGCGCCACTTTCCATTGCAGCCACCTCGCCCGTGGCGGGGACACAGACGGCGGCTTCGAACGGTGACATCACCATCACATTCTCGTCCCCTGTCTTGCTCGGCTCGGTCACGCCGACCCTGACGCCGGCGGTCGCCGGCACGTGGGTCCAGGCCAGCCCGACGACCATCCAGTACGACCTGGCCGCACCGCTCATCCCCACCTCGAGCGAAGTGGTGTCGGTTCCCGGCGGGTCAACCGGGATAAAGGGCAAGGACGGGGGCACCCTGCCCGCCGGTACTTCGTTCACCTTCACCGTGGCCGACGGGGACCCACTCCGCCTCCAGGAGCTGTTGGCCGAGCTCGACTACCTGCCGCTCACGTTCACGCCCACCGGCGCGGCGCCGGCCGCCCGGAACGCCGCCACGCCCCAGCTCGGGACCTTCGCCTGGCGCTGGACCACCCTTCCGGCCGAACTGACGTCGCTGTGGACCCAGGGCGAGGAGAGTGTCATCACCAAGGCGGCCGTGATGACGTTCGAGAACCAGAACGGACTGGTGGTGGACGGCCTGGCCGGGCCCTCGGTGTGGTCGACACTGTTGGCGGACGTCGCGGCGCAAAAGGTCGACACGGCGCCGTACACCTATGTGCTGGTCTCCAAGGTCCTGCCCGAGAACCTGACGCTGTACAACAACGGTGCGCCCCAGTACACCAACATCCCGGTCAACACCGGGGCGCCCGGCGCCGACACGACGGACGGCACCTACCCGGTCTTCGAACACGTCACGGCGTCGGTCATGAAGGGGACCAACCCCGACGGCAGCACCTATGACGACCCCAGCGTGCCGTGGGCGAGCTACTTCAACGGCGGCGACGCGCTGCACGGCTTCGTGCGCGCGCAGTACGGCTTTCCACAGAGCAACGGCTGCGTCGAAATGACCGTCGCCAATGCCGGCACGCTCTGGCCGCTGACACCGATCGGCACCCTCGTGACGGTGGTGGGCCCCGCCTCCTGAGTGCGCCGGGGCGGCCCGACCGAGGCCCCTACCCAGCGAGTTGGGAGAGCGTTGGGCGCGCTATCAGGAAACGTAGTGCAACCGAACCCATACTTCACCACCGTTCAGACGTAACGGCGAGGCGAGTCAGAAGTACGGCGAAGCGAGGGTTCGTTCGATGCGATGTGATCAAGGGCAAGGCCCTCGTCTCACCCCACGCGCCCCAGGCCCCCGCGCCTAGGCGATGTCCGACGAGTCGCGTTCGCCATTACGTGCCATGGCGGCCAACCGCCGGTCGACCCGTTCCCTCACGCCGCCCCGCGCACCGCGCCTGCGCATCGTGCTGTGGGCGTCGTTCGCCGCGCTCGGCCTCGGGCTGGCGGCGTATCTCGTCTCGCTCCTTTTGCGACCCGGCGATCCCTACTGGACATGGCTCGACGGCTGGGGCATCAGCGCCGTCGAGCTCTGGGGAAGCGCCCTGTGCATCGCCAGGGGAATCGCCGGGCGCCCGATCCGGACCGCCCCCCTCGCCCTCGGCATCGGCCTCTTGGCCTGGGCCGTCGGGCAAACCCTGGTCACGGCGCAGTCCGTCGGGGGGGCGACGCCCCCGAGCTCGTCGCTGGCGGACATCTTCTCGCTGATCTTCTACCCCTTGGCGTACGTGGCTGCGGTGATCTTCATGCGGGGCGACGTCAGGGGGCTCACCCCCGCCAAATGGTTGGACGGCAGCATCGCCGGGCTGGGTGCGGCGGCCGTGTGCGGCGCCTTCGTGTTCCACGGGATGATGAAGGACGCCGGTGGCAGTCAGCTACCGGCGGTGACCACCCTGGCCCACCCGATCGGGGACATCCTGCTGCTGAGCCTGGTCGTCGGAGGGTGCGCCGTGTTCCCGGGCTGGCGCCGGGCCCCCTGGCTCTTGCTGGCCAGCGGCATCACCCTCGCCGTCGTGGGCGACACGGCCTACCTGTTGCAGAACTCCTTCGGCGCCACGCGGACCGGGTTCATCCTGCATGCGATCGCCTGGCCGGTCGCCACCGTGCTGGCGTCCATGGCCGCCTGGATGCGCGTGCGGCCGGCGAATCCGCTCACGGCGCCCAAGCCCACCGGGTTCCTCCTCCCCATTTGCGCCGCCGGCGCCGCGCTGGTGATCCTGGTCATCGGCAGCGTGCACTCCGTCGGACGCGTCGCCATCGGGCTGTCGGCCGCCACCCTCATCGTGGTCGGCATACGGCTCCTCTTCTCCGTGGAGGAGATCCAGACGCTCAGCCACGAGCGTCATCGCCAAGCGGTCACCGACGACCTGACCGGCCTGAGCAACCGCAGGCACCTGTTCCGGGTGCTCGACTCGTTCTTCACCGACAACGACGACACCCTGGCGGCGGGACGCAGCCTGGCCTTCCTCTTCATCGACCTCAACCACTTCAAAGAGGTGAACGACTCTTTTGGCCACCCCGCCGGCGACGAGCTTCTCCGGCAGGTGGGGGCCAGGCTGTCGGGCACACTGCGCCACACCGACCTCCTCGTGCGCATCGGTGGCGACGAGTTCGCCGTCGTGCTGGTCGACGGGGACGCCGCCTACGCCAAAGAGGTGGCGCAACGGGTCACCGACAGCCTGGCCGAGCCCTTCGTACTCGAGGCGGTGAGCGCCAGTATCAGCGCGAGCATCGGCATCGCCATGGCGCCCACCGACGCCGCGTACAGCGCCGGGCTCGTCTGGTGCGCCGACGTCGCCATGTACCGGGCCAAGCTGGGCAACATCCCCTATGCCATTTTCGAGCGCGCCGTCGATGAGGAGGGGGACCAGATGCGCCGGCTCGAAGAGCTGCAGGCCGGCCTCGCCCGGGGCGACCTGGTGTTGCACTACCAGCCGCAGCTCACCCTGCACACGGGCGAGATCCTGGCCGTCGAGGCGCTCCTGCGCTGGGCCCACCCCCGGCTCGGCTTGCTCCCGCCCGACAACTTCCTCCCGATCGCCGAGGAGGCCGGCCTGATGGACAGCATCACGGCATGGGTGCTGGACGAGGCGGCCGCGCAGTGCATGGCCTGGCGTGACGCCGGGCGCCCGTTGACCATGGCGGTGAACATCTCATCGAACACCCTTCTCGCCTCGGGCTTCGTGGATATGGTCACCTCCTGCCTCGGCCGCCACGACCTGGCGCCCGAGAATCTGGTGCTGGAATTGACCGAGTCGTCGGTCATGGATGACCTGGACTCGGTGGCCCGGGCGATCACCGAGTTGCGGGCCTTGGGCGTCCTCGTCTCGATCGACGACTTCGGCGCCGGCGTCACCTCCCTGGCGCATCTCAGCAGCCTCGCCGTGACGGAGCTCAAGCTCGACCGCTCTTTCCTGGCCGGCCTGGTGGGCAGCGACCGCGAGCGCGAAAGCGATCTGGTGCGCTCGACCATCGAGCTCGGTCACGCCATGGGCCTGCGGATCGTGGCGGAGGGCATTGAGGACAGGGGCACACTCGAACTGCTGCGCCAGCTCGGTTGCGACGTGGCCCAGGGATACTTCATCAGCCGTCCGAAGCCCGCCACCGAGCTCATCTTCCGCCCCCAGATGAGCGTGGTGCGTCAGCAGGCCACCCCCGGCCACGGCGACGACCCCGGCTCCTTCGGCCCCGAACGCCGCGGCTTGGTCCGTTAGGACCGGCATGGTCCCCGTTGGGGACTAGTGGCATGTCCCCGCTGGGGACTAGTGGCATGTCCCCGTTGGGGACTAAGAGTCCGCTCCGCTTTCGAGGCCGCACGGCTTTCGGTCCCGCTCCTGCCTTCGACCCGGCGCCGGCCCGGCTGCGTGCCGGCGGTCGGGCTTTGCGGACCGGGCCCAGCCCCACCAGACGGTCGGCCACGTCGTAGGCCTCACGGTCGACGCGCAGGATGCGCTCGAACAGCTCGCGGGCCCGCGGCACATCGCCGGCGCGCTCGTAGAGGTCGGCCAGCAGGTACCACTGCCGGATATGCCGGTTGGAGGGGTTGCGCAGAGCCTTCGAGGCGCCGGCCGTGGCCAGCATGGCGATCGCCCCTTGGAGGTCGCCACTCTCGGCCAGTGACGCCGCGGCCACGATGCGCCCTTCGGCCAGGACATCAGGCTCGGGCGAGCTCTGGCGCAACTGCGTCCACAGGTCGGCCACCTTCTTGGGCTTGCGCAGGGCGCGCTGGCAATCCATGAGGACCGGGAGGTGCTCGGCCGAGTCGGACAAGGCGGCATGCGCCTGCAAGTGTTTGAGCGCCTCGCGCCACTTGCCCGACCGGTAGGCGGCCAGTCCGGCCAGCTCCCGCACCGCGGCCACGTTGGGCGTCTCGTCGGCCACGGGCTTGATGGCCCGCAGCGCGTCCTGGTACCGCCCACGCTCGTAGGCGCCGTAGGCGGACTCGGCCTTCTCGACCAGGCGCTCCCGGTGGAGGGCCGTGGCCACATCGGCGGCGTTGCGAATTTCCGCCGCGATCTCGGGTGGCAGTGTTTTGCGCGTAGAGAGGGTGGAGAGCGCCGTGCTGCTCGCCCTCGCCGCCCTGTCCACGCCCCTGGTCGGTGGTCCGGCAGGCGGCTGGCCTCGTCCCCTCGTCTTGCCACGGGCAGCGGTGTCCTCCCACTCGTCGAGCGAGCCGTCCGCCCTCAGCCACGGTGTGGGGCGGGGCGGCGGGGCGGTCCGCCGACGTTCCTGGTCGTCGGAGAATCGAGCGGTGCGCTGGTCACCGTCGGGCTGCCGAGCGGTCACCTCGCGTGCGCCGCGACGGGCTACGTTCCCCCACTTCTTGGCCTGGCTGGGCAACGGCTCGTCGTCGTAGGGGCGCGAGAAGGGAGGCCGGGCCCCGGAGGTGCGTGGGGCCCGAGGTGCGTCGGGGCGCCGAGGTGCGCGGGGCACGCGTGCTGTCACGGGACTGCCCACCGCGGCCGGGCGCGCCGGTGACGCGAGGCGCCGTTGCGCGAGGTGCCGGCGCGCGAGGCCCCGTCGACGGAGCGGCCACCCGAGGGCCGGGCGCTCGCGGGACGGGCGCTCGAGGGCCGGCTTGGAGAACCCGACGGTCGACCAGAAGCGCTTGAACGGGGCGACGCGGCCCTGGCCGATGGGCGGGCGGAACCACCTGAACGGGCCGACGCGGGCCGAGCCGATGGCCGAGCGGACGTACTCGAACGAGGCGACGAAGCCCGGGCTGCACCACTCGTTCCCGATGTCCGGGACGTGCGTGCTGAGGGCGCCCCCGGTCGAGCAGACCTCGTCGATCCCGCCGACCGGTCCGTCCGACCACTCGCGCTGCGCGCCGGCCGGCCACCCTTCTTGGGGTCTTCCTCTTCGGCGTGCCAGGTTCCCGTCGCCCGTCGAGGACCGGCGCCACTCGTCCGAGCCTTGGGGGCTCCCGGCTTGCCCTTTCCACCACCGCTTCTGCCACCGGCGCCGCCGCCGGTCCCGGACCCACTGCGCGCCGAAGGGGCGCGACGAGAGGGTTGAGGGGAATCAGCAGGCATTTTGGGGAGTTTAGGCGAGGGAGGGAGTCGACCGATCGTCAACCGCACGGTGCGACGAACGGGACCGCTTCAGCGATGACGAGGCATGTCGCAGTACGAACGACAATCCGGAGAACGACAGAAGCCCCCCGAGCGAACTCGAGGGGCTTCTGTCTTAGAAATCCCGGCGGCGACCTACTCTCCCAGGGGGCCTCCCCCCAAGTACCATCGGCGCGGGCGGGCTTAACTGCCGTGTTCGGAATGGGAACGGGTGTTTCCCCGCCGCCATGGCCACCGGAAACCGTGCGCTCGACCCCGTCTGCGGCGCACTGAAGCACGGCAGACGGGGCCAGAGGATGCGTTACCGCAACCCCTGAGCGTTCCAAAGCGAGCACGAGCAAGTTCCCAAGCCCTCGGCCGATTAGTACCGGTCGGCTGAATGCGTTGCCGCACTTACACCTCCGGCCTATCAACGTGGTCGTCTAGCCACGGGCCTTACCAGGTTAACCCTGTGGGAGATTTCATCTCGAAACGGGCTTCGCACTTAGATGCTTTCAGCGCTTATCCCACCCGTAGGTCGCAAACCAGCCGTGCCCTTGGCAGGACAACTGGCACACGAGAGCTACGTCCGTCCCGGTCCTCTCGTACTAGGGACAGCCTTTCTCAAATCTCCTACGGCTGCATCGGATAGGGACCGACATTGTTGTTACCACTGATCAAACTTCGGATCAGGGGCCAGGGCATTTCTGCCTGGCTCTGCATGTCGCCATGCAGATCGGACCATATCTTCACGCTCACATCACTATGTGAGGGTGCCTGGCATATGGTCTCTGAGGATTCTGGAATGTACGACTCCAGCCTTTCCTGCTGATTGACCGCACCTGACGCATTTTCACTGCTCCCTACGTCCGTGCCCGCATCGTACTTAGCGGGTGAATCACGACCTTTAGTGAGCGAGTAGCGCAGGATACTTACGGTGTTTCCAGCATATAGCCAAGTTTAAAGACAGCGCGTATGTCCACTGTCTCACGCATGTAGATCCCGTATTACTACGGGCATAGACTATACCTCCACCCTATTTCTAGGGGCTGGCGTGTTATGGCTTCCGTGGGGGTCCACGGGTTAGATATCAACCTGAAGAAGCCATCTCTTCGCTGTTGCTGGCGAAGAAGTCGTTACAGGGGCACAACACGCCCTTGCTACGCAGATGTCGCTCAACATCTACGGCGAATATTCGCTTCGTTTTCGAATAGTTTAGGGTTGCAAAAGCGTCCACTTCTCGTGCTAGTTGCAGGAACACTTCCGGATCCTTCACTCGATCAAACTGAGGAAGAATCTCGAGAGCTTTCCTCACGTGCTCTTTCTTGAAGATCACGTGAGGTTCGACATCTCCAAGGATGTGAAGAAGCAGCGGTCGACTCGTGATCACCAGATCACTCATGCCGGTTCCCCTGTCTCTCATGTAACCACCGCCAAGCAGACTCTGGATGTGTTCCAAGCCATGCCGAGCTGTAGTTGACTGAGAGAAGGAGATGCTGGCTCGGATGTAAAACCCGAACCGATACTCCTTTTGACGGACGAGTTGGAAGTGAATACTTCCATCGCCATCAAGAAATCCTGCAACATAGGACGCGTCAGACGCAATCATTGTGTTGGCCTTCCCTCGGTATTGCCCTAAACGTACTGTTCGGTTGTGACGCTTAGGGTTTCACCGATATGAGCCAGTAAACACCCAGGAATTACTTCCTGGGGACGCAGTGTGATCTACGTTCTAAACCCAGCTCGCGTACCGCTTTAATGGGCGAACAGCCCAACCCTTGGGACCGGCTTCAGCCCCAGGATGCGACGAGCCGACATCGAGGTGCCAAACCTTCCCGTCGATATGGACTCTTGGGGAAGATGAGCCTGTTATCCCCGGGGTACCTTTTATCCGTTGAGCAACGGCGCTTCCATAAGCAACCGCTGGATCACTATGCCCTGCTTTCGCACCTGCTCGACTTGTAGGTCTCGCAGTCAAGCTCCCTTTTGCCATTGCACTCGACAGCTGATTGCCAACCAGCCTGAGGGAACCTTTGGGCGCCTCCGTTACATTTTAGGAGGCGACCGCCCCAGTCAAACTACCCACCTGACGCTGTTCCTGATCCGGATCACGGACCGAGGTTAGAGTCCCGGCACTAAAAGGGTGGTATTTCAAGGTTGACTCCACACTGGCTAGCGCCAATGCTTCAAAGTCTCCCACCTATCCTACACAAATCGTACCAAAACCCAACATCAAGCTATAGTAAAGGTCCACGGGGTCTTTCCGTCCTGATGCAGCTAACGAGCATCTTTACTCGTACTTCAATTTCGCCGGGTCTGTGGTTGAGACAGTAGGAAAGTCGTTACGCCATTCGTGCAGGTCGGAACTTACCCGACAAGGAATTTCGCTACCTTAGGCACATTTGTTACTACTTGCAGCTTCGCAAGCGGCTAGGTCATTTCTGCCTAGCTCCTCATGTCGCCATGAGGGTCGGACTATATCTTCATCCTTGAGTGCAATCGTTCGGTAGGTAACCGAACTGCTGATTCAAGGAGCCTCACGTATAGTCTCTGAGGATCCTGCTTTCGCAGTTTCCTGCTGATTGTCCGCACCGGACGGATTTTCACTACTCATGCCCTAACCCTAAAAGATGGTCGTGACATGAATGAGTACCGCCGGATACTCGGATGTTCCAGCATACAGTGGGGTTTTGTAACAGCCAGGTATTAAACTAACCGTTATAGTTACGGCCGCCGTTTACCGGGGCTTAGGTTCAGAGCTTCGTCCGAAGACTAACCGTTCCCCGTAACCTTCCGGCACCGGGCAGGCGTCAGAGCGTATACATCGTCTTACGACTTCGCACGCTCCTGTGTTTTTAGTAAACAGTCGCTTTCCCCAATTCACTGCGGCCCCCTCAGGCATCAGGACGCAAGGTCCATCACCCTATCGAGGCCCTCCTTCTCCCGAAGTTACGGAGGAATTTTGCCGAGTTCCTTAACCACAGTTCTCCCGATCGCCTTGGTATTCTCTACCCGCCCACCTGTGTTGGTTTGGGGTACGGGTACCGTGCCAACTCGCTAGAAGCTTTTCTAGGCAGCATAGAATCAGTGACTTCGCCTGGAACGGCTCGGCATCGCGTCTCAGGATTATGGGACCCGGATTTTCCTAGATCCCTCCCTACACGCTTACCCCAGGACAACCAACGCCTGGGCTCACCTATCTTCCTGCGTCCCTCCTTTGCTGTCCGCCCCAAAGTTTGTCGGCTCGACCCGAAGGTCATCCCCTTAGTACCTCTGGATTGGAATTGGCGTGGACACGGTAGTACTGGAATATCAACCAGTTGTGCATCGACTACGCCTCTCGGCCTCGCCTTAGCTCCCGACTTACCCTGGGAGGATTAGCCTTCCCCAGGAACCCTTGGGCTTACGGCGGAGGAGTTTCTCACTCCTCTCTCGCTACTCATACCAGCATTCGCACTCGACCACGCTCCACGACGGTTCACACCGCCGCTTCTCTGCGAGATCGACGCTCCCCTACCACTCCTATCAATAAAGACAGAAATCCGCGGCTTCGGCTCTTGACTTGAGCCCCGTTACATTATCCGCGCAGGACCACTCGACCAGTGAGCTATTACGCACTCTTTTAAGGATGGCTGCTTCTGAGCCAACCTCCTGGCTGTCTTTGCGTTCCCACATCGTTTTCCACTTAGTCAAGAATTTGGGGCCTTAGCCGGCGGTCTGGGCTGTTTCCCTTTCGACCAACGAAGCTCATCCCTCGTGGTCTCACTGCCGGGTTCTTGAGCATCGGCATTCGGAGTTTAGTTGGGGTCAGTAAGCTTGTAGGCCCCCTAGCCCATCCAGTGCTCTACCTCCGATGCTGAACACCCGACGCTGCACCTAAATGCATTTCGGGGAGAACCAGCTATCACCGAGTTTGATTGGCCTTTCACCCCTTGCCACAGGTCATCCCCCCAGTTTTCAACCTAGGTGGGTTCGGCCCTCCACGAAGTCTTACCTTCGCTTCAGCCTGCCCATGGCAAGCTCACTCGGCTTCGGGTCTACAGCATGCGACTCGACGCCCTATTCAGACTCGCTTTCGCTTCGGCTACCCATTTCTGGTTAACCTCGCCACACACCGTAACTCGCTGGCTCATTCTTCAAAAGGCACGCCATCACGGCTGACATCCATCTAGTGTCACCATCCTCCCCGAAGGGATATGGATAACGATGGAGCAACGACGCTTTGACTGTTTGTAAGCCAACGGTTTCAGGTACTATTTCACTCCCCTCCCGGGGTACTTTTCACCTTTCCCTCACGGTACTAGTTCACTATCGGTCGCCTAAGAGTACTTAGCCTTACGAGATGGTCCTCGCAGATTCACGCCGGCTTTCCCGGATCCGGCGCTACTCGGGTGTTCAAGCGGAGTCCAATGCTTTTCGCGTACGGGACTATTACCCTCTTCGGTGCAGCTTTCCTGACTGATT
>CAWFTV010000019.1:202500-436186 GCA_963818915.1 uncultured Acidimicrobiaceae bacterium
CAGCTGGTGTTGGTGCCGGGTGCCCCGAAGGACTGTTCCGGACGGATCGCTCCGCTGGAAAGTCTCCTTCGGCTGCCGGATGACCTTGGGGGGTCATTCCGACGGGAGGATCACTGTACCAGGCGCGCGCAGGACCGTCAACGCACTTTGTACGAAAACAGCGCCGAGGCATGCCCTGCGGTGGGCGCCAGGAACGAGAGTACCGCCGTGCTCCCGCCCGCCCGTGGATACTCTCAGCGCGACACGGACTCCTCGCCGGCCACCCAGAATCGCCAGGGTTCCTCGGTCGCCACCCGTATGCCGATCCGCCTCCCCTGCGCCGGACGCTCCGGCGGCGGCGTCCCGTCGTCGACCAGCCGGACACATCGGCCGGACGCGTACTGGCGGCCGGACGCGTCCGCCCGACCAGATCGACTCCGTTGTCGGCCCCGGTGATGCCCAGGGCCTGGCAGAGTTTCGCCGGCCCGTTGCACAGGTCTCGGTCGCGCCGGGCCACGGGACCTCGGGCGGCGCGCATCTCGTCGAGCCCGCGCAGCGGGGCGAGGGCCCGGATGAGGACGGCACCGGCCTGGCCCTCGGGACCGCAGACCACGTTGGCGCACCAGTGCATGCCGTAGGTGAAATACACGTAGAGGTAGCCGGCCGGGCCGAACATGACCGCGGTCCGCGGCGTCAGACCCCGGTAGGCGTGGGAGGCCGGGTCGACGGCGCCCTTGTAGGCCTCGACCTCGACGATCCGACCGGCCCGGCGGCCCCGCGCCAGCACCTTGTTGAGCAACCACGGTCGCGACGTCAACCGGGTCACCAGCGAGGTCCGCCCGCCGTACCGGATGAGCCCGCCGTACCGGATGAGCCCGCCCCACCGGATCAGGCTATGGGCAACCGGACCGGACGTGGGCCGGCCGGTCCGGTCGGACCCGACCTACCAGAACGGGGCCCGTCCGTTCAGCTCGCCAGTCCGTTCAGCTCGCCAGACGGGCCAGCCGCGCCAGACGGGCCTGCCGCTCGATGCTCCCCATCCGGTCGTACGCGTTCTCGGCCGCCACGGTCATGTGCTCGAGCTCGTCGACGATCGAGCGGGCCAGCGCCGGGAGATCGGGCACGGCGCTGGCGCAGGCGTTGAGCCCGACGAACAAGGTGTCGTTGTAGGTCTGGACCGTGATGTTGAGCGCCACCCCGTCGACCACCGGCCCCAGCGGGTAGACGGCCACCATCTTCATGCCGGCGAAGTAGAGGGCGAAGTCGGGGCCGGGCACGTTGGAGATCATCAGGTTCCCGGCCCGGGCCCGGCGCAACGCGCCGAGTGAGATCCCCAGCCGGATGACGGGGCGGGCCAGCGCGGGCGGCACCGCCTCGGCCAGTGCGGAGGCCATGGGGGCGTAGCCCACCGCACGCTCCTGCGCCTTGGCCGTCACGCTGGCGGCGGCAATGGAGAGCAGGCGCTCGATCGGGTCCGAGAGGTCGTTGGCCAACGGGACGAACATGGCGGAGAGCCGGTTGCCCTGGTCCTCGTCGGGCGAGTCGCCGCGCACCGAAATGGGCACCACCGCCACCAACGGGCTGCCCGCTACCTGGTCGCTCCCGGCCAGGTGGTCGTGCTCGGCCAGGTGGGTCCGCAGAGCCCCCGAGCAGACGGCGAGGATGACGTCGTTGATCGTGACCCCGAAACGCTGCTTCAGGTCGCGCACCGGGGACAGTCCGAGCTCGGCGAAGGACACCGACCGGGCCGCACCCACCGGTGTCTCGAACGTGGCCGGCGCCCCCAGCGGGATGGAGAGCGGCGGCGTCTCTTCATCGAGCGCGCGCTGGGCCAGACGGACCGCGGTCTTCCCGATCTCGCGCAAGGCGCCAAGGGCGCGGATGGGGCTGGTGACCAGACTGGGAATGGCGTGGGCCACCAACTGCACGCCCGACGGCAGGGACGGCGGTCGCCACCGGGGCAGCCCCGCCGGCGGCGGCGTCGGCCTCGAGGCCGGCCTGGTCGTCGGAGGCGGCGTCGGGTGGGCGTCCTTCGGGAGCGAAGTCGAGCAGTTGCGCCATCAGCTGCACTCCCGCCACGCCGTCGATGACCGAGTGGTGCACCTTGGCGATCAGCCCCACCCTGCCGCCCGCCAGACCCTCGACGACGTGCATCTCCCAGGGGGGTTGACTGTGGTCCAGCGGCCGCCCCATCACCTCGGCGACCTTGGCGCGCAGCTCCGCCTCGCCACCCGGGGTCGGCAGGGCGGCCCGGCGCACATGGTTGTCGAGGTCGAAAGCCGGATCCTCGACCCAGCGGGGGTGGTCGAGTCCCAACGGGACCGTCATCAGGCGGCGCAGGAGCGGGAGCATGGTGGGCACCCGTTCGGCGAGCACGGCTCGGACGGCCTCGAAGGAGTACCCGCCCGGCGCCGTGGCGGGGTCGAAGACGCAGGTGTACGCCACTTCCATCGGAGTGACGGGAGTGTCGGAGTAGACGAACATGGGGTCGATGCCGCTCATTCGCTGCATAGGTCCAACTCCACTTCATGGTGAGGGGCCGGGGTGACGCGCCGCTCTCCCCCTTCATCATACGTCCGCGCTGGGTCTTGGGAGCACAAAGAATTCAGCCCTTCGTCGTCCTCCGTTCACCCAATCGTCGCGTCCCGGGAGCCTGCGCGCGTGGACACCGGCGCTGCTGGATCGGCCGTGTCGCCGGCCGGCACCGGCACTGCCGTCAGCCGCGGCCCGACCACTGGGCCAGGCGGGTCCGGTCCACCTCGCGGCGCCGGGCGAAGCGCTCGGCCTGCTCGGCCACCGGGATCGGGCCCGCACCTCCCGGGGTGCGCCGGCGGGTGACCGCCACACCGGGCTCGAGGAGCTCGACCGCGGCCTCCCCCAGTTCGGGATGCGCGGCCACCAGCTCGACCAGGGGGACGTGGCGCTCCAAGGAGTCGCGGACCATGCCGCCGACCAACCCATGGGCCTGGCGGAACGGCATACCCTGCTCGACCAGCATCTCGGCCAGGTCGATGGCCGCCGCGGCGGGGCCGTCGGCGGCCCGCTGCATGCGCTCCTCGTTCCACGTCACGGTGTCGTACACGCCACGCAGGGCGCTCAGGGCACGGGTGACCTGGACCACGGCGTCGAACAGTGGCTCCTTGTCCTCCTGCAGATCGCGGTTGTAGGCCAGGGGTAACCCCTTGAGGGTGATCAACACCGCGCTCGAGGTGACCGATCAACCGGCCTGCTTTGCCCCGCGCCAGCTCGGCCACGTCGGGATTCTTCTTCTGCGGCAGCATCGAGCTGCCGGTGGCGTAGGCATCGTCGAGCGTGCAGAAGCCGAACTCCTCGGTGGACCAGAGCACCAGCTCCTCGCCCAGGCGCGACAGATGCACGCCGAGCAGGGCGATGTCGAACAGCGCCTCGGCCACGAAGTCGCGGTCCGAGACGGCGTCGAGCGAGTTCTCGAACCGGCCGTGGAAGCCGAGCTCGGCCGCCACGAAGTCGGGGTCGAGCGGGAGGGACGAACCGGCCAGCGCCCCGGCCCCCAGCGGCGAGATGTTCAACCGGTCCACCGTGACCAAGAGCCGGTCGACGTCGCGGGCCAGGGCCCAACCGTGGGCCAAGAGGTGATGGGCCAAGAGCACCGGTTGCGCCCGCTGCAGGTGGGTGTACCCGGGCAGGTAGACGTCGGCGGCCTCGCGGGCACGCTGGGCCAGGACGTCTTGGAGGGCCATCACCTCGCTGACCAGGCCGACCAGGGAACGCCGGCACCACAGGCGCAGGTCGGTGGCGATCTGGTCGTTGCGGCTGCGCCCGGTGTGGAGCTTGGCGCCGACTTCGCCGGCCAGCTCGGTGACCCGGCGCTCGATGGCCGTGTGGATGTCCTCGTCGCCCGGCTCGAAGACGAAGACGCCGGTGGCGACCTCCTCCTCGACCAGGTCCAAGGTGTCCAGGAGGTGGGCCACCTCGCCGTCCGTCAGGATGCCGACCTTCCCGAGCCCCTTCACGTGGGCCCGCGAGCCGGCCAGATCGTCGGGGGCCAGCACCTTGTCGAAGGGCAGGCTGACCGTGAAGTCGGCCACGGTGTCGGCCATCCCCGTCGAGATGCGGCCCTTCCACAGGGTCATGACGACCCCTCTTTTCCAGCTCCCGACTCCGACCCCGGGCCCTGCCGGGCCGACCAGGTGGCGACGCCGAGCCCCCACAGCCGTACGAATCCCTCGGCGTCCGCATGGCGGAAGGAGTCCGAGGCGTCGTAGGTGGCCAGGTCGTGGTCGTAGAGCGCCACCGGGCTGCGGCGGCCCACCACCGTGCACGTACCGGGAGGGGCGAAGCGCAGTCGCACCTCACCGGTGACGTGGCGCTGCGATTCGGCGATGAACGCATCTAGGGCTGACTTGAGCGGCGAGTACCACAGGCCGTCGTAGACCAACTCGGACCAGCGCGGCTCGAGGCGCGCCTTCTCGTGGTGGAGATCCCGCTCGAGTGTCAGGTCCTCGAGGTCGGCGTGCGCCAGCACCAGCGACAGGGCCGCCGGGCACTCGTAGACCTCCCGGCTCTTGATCCCGACCCGACGGTTCTCCACCATGTCCAGCCGCCCGAAGCCGCGGCTCCCGGCGATGCGGCCCAACTTGGCGATGAGCGGCTCGGGGTCGAGCGACTCGCCGTCCAGCGAAACCGGGACGCCGGCCGCGAACCCGACGACGACCTCGACCGCATCGGTCTCGGTGACGCGGGTCAGCGTGTACACATCGTCGGGCGCGGGTGCCCACGGATCCTCAATAGCGCCGCACTCGATGGCCTTGCCCCAGAGGTTGTCGTCGATGGAGTACAGCTTGTCCTTGGTCACCGTGATGGGGATCTCCCACTTGGCCGCCAGCTCGACGCAGTCCTCCCGGGTCAGTCCCCACACCCGGGCGGGCGCGTAGATGCCGAGGTCGGGGGCCAATGAGCGCGTCCCCACCTCGAAGCGCACCTGGTCGTTCCCTTTCCCGGTACAGCCGTGGGCCACTGCGGTGGCCCCGTGGCGACGGGCCTCGGCCACCAGATGGCGCACGATGACGGGACGCGACAGGGCGGAGACCAGCGGGTACTTGCCCTCGTAGCGGGCGTTGGCCTGCAGGGCCGGCACGCAGAACTCCTCGGCCATTTCGACTCGGGCATCGACCACCACTGCCTCGACCGCGCCGGCGGCCAGGGCCCGGGTGCGGATGGCGTCCCAGTCCTCGCCGCCACGCTCGGCGGCTTGGCCGACGTCGACGGCCACGGCGATCACCTCGACGCCCTCGTTCTCGATCAACCAGCGGACGGCCACCGACGTATCCAGCCCACCGCTGTAGGCCAACACCACACGCTCAGCCATTGCTCAGTCCCTTCTCTCGACGCTTGCGAGCTCTCGACGCTTGCGACGCTTGACGTCGTGCTCGACGTCGTCCCCCATCCAACACCGGCCACGTCGCCCAACCGGGCCGCCATCTCCTTCCCCCCCAGATCCTCGTCGACCACCACGAGCACCGTGTCGTCGCCGGCCACCGTGCCGATGATGGCGTCCACCCCGCTCCGGTCGAGCGCAGAGCCTACGACATGGGCCGATCCGGGCGGCGTGCGCAACACGACCAGATTGCCCGAGTACGCCACCTCGACCACCCACTCGCCCAACACCCGGCGCAGGTGGTCCTCCGGCGCGATCTGGTGCACGGGGAGCTCGGGGAGGGCGTAGGCCGTGTCGCCCCCGGGCAGCCGGACCTTCACTGCCCCGAGGTCCTCGAGGTCGCGCGAGACCGTGGTCTGCGTGGCCTCGACGCCCTGGTCGGCCAGCAGGGCCACCAGCTGGCCCTGGCTGGTCACCACCTGGGCCTCGAGCAGCTTGGTGATGCGGTGCTGGCGCTGGTTCTTGGTGGTCATGCGCCCGGGTCCTCGCCCGGCTCCGGCTCCTCGATGGCCCAGGCCAGGATCCCCCGCATGGCGGTCTGGCGGTGGGCGGCCTGCTTCCACACCACGCTGTGCGAGCCCTCGAGGACCGAGGCCGAGATCTCCTCCCCCCGGTGGGCCGGCAGGCAGTGCAACACGAACACGTCGGGCTCGGCCACATCCAACAGGGCGTCGTCGATCATGAAGCCCTCGAACGCGGCCAAGCGCTCGGCCGTCTCCTTCTCCTGCCCCATGCTCGTCCAGACGTCGGTGTACAGCGCGTCGGCTCCGCCCGCCGCCACCTCGGGGTCGTGGGTGAGGAGGAGCTTGCCGCCCCGCCCGACCCGCTCGGCCAGCGCCGTCAAGCGGTCCTGTTCCTCGGCCGAAAACGAGTAGCCGGTCGGCGAGGCCACCCGGACATCCATGCCCTCGATCAGCGCCATCTTGACCAGGGAACGGCACATGTTGTTGGAGTCACCGACGTAGCCCAGGACCTGGCCGGGCAGGGGGCCGAGCAGCTCGCGCAGCGTGATGGCATCGGCGATGGCCTGGCACGGGTGCGCCTCGTCGGAGAGCAGGTTGACCACCGGGACGTCGAAGTTGCTCCCCTCGAGGGCCACGGCCATGCGCGGCAGCACGTCGTGATCGAAGACGCGGGCGCAGATGATCCGGTGGTAGCACCCGAGGGTGCGGGCGATGTCCTCGGCGGACTCCCGCGTATCGAGGCCGACCTCAGCCGCCTGGATATAGACCGGATGGCCGCCCAGCTCGAACACCGCCATCTCCGAGGAGTTGCGGGTGCGGGCCGAGGGCTTCTCGAACAGGAGCGCCACCCCGAGCCCGGCGAGCACCGGCCCGACGGCGCCGGCGTCGCTCGTGGCCAACTCGAGCACCCGTTCGTAGTCGTCCGGCCACAGGTCGTCCACGTCGAACAGGTCCGGCATGCGTCAGTCCTCCCGTCCGGTCGGGGCGGCCGCTGGGCCCGCCGCCATGACCCCGTCCATGATGGCGAGGGCGGCGTCGATCTCGGCGTCGCTCACCAGCAGGGGCGGCGCCACCCGGATCGCATCGGGACGCACCGGGTTGACCAGCAGCCCCGCCTCGAGCGCCGCCGCCGCGATGTCCTTGGCCGTGGGCGAGCCGAGCTGGGCCGCCAGGAGCAGCCCGGCCCCGCGGACCGACACGACGCCGGGCAACGCGGCCAGCCCGGCCCGCAGGCGCGCCCCGGCTCGTTGGGCCCGCCCGCACACATCCTCGGCCTCCATCACGGCCAAGGTGGCCCGCACCGCCGCCATGGCCAGCGGCTGCCCTCCGAACGTCGAGCCGTGGTCTCCGGGCCCGAAGGCCGCGGCCACTTCGGCCCGGGCCCAGCAGGCGCCGACCGGCATCCCGTTGCCGAGCGCCTTGGCCATGGTGACCACGTCGGGTCGGAGTCCCTGGGCCAAGAAGGCGAACCAGTGGCCGGTACGACCCAGCCCGGTCTGCACCTCGTCGAGCATCAGGAGCGCGTTGCGCTCGGTGCACAGGGCGCGCACGGCGCCCAGGTAGTCCGAGCTCGGCACCATGACCCCGCCCTCGCCCTGGAGCGGCTCGAGCAGTACCCCGGCCACGGTGTCGGCGTCCAAGGCGGCATCGAGGGCAGTGATGTCGTCATAGGGAACGTGGACGAAGCCCTCGGGAAGAGGACGGAAGGGGGCGTGCTTCTCCGGCTGGCCGGTGGCGGTCAAGGTGGCCAGCGTCCGCCCGTGGAACGAGTTGTCGGCACTGATGACGACGTGCTTGGTCGTCCCGTGCGTGCCCCCGCCGGACCAGCGCCGGGCCAACTTCAGCGCGCATTCGTTGGCCTCGGCCCCCGAGTTGGCGAAGAAGACCTGCCCGCCGGCCTGGCCGGTCCCGCCGTTGATCAGGCGGTCGATGGTGAGCGCCACCTCGGGCCCGATCGTGTTCCCGTAGAGGTTCGAGACGTGGCTGAGGGTGCGCGCCTGGGTGGCCACGGCCTCGGCCACGGCGGGGTGGGAATGGCCGAGCGACACCACCGCCAGCCCGGTGATGAAGTCGAGGTACTCCTTGCCGGCGGCGTCGTAGAGGACAGTGCCCGCACCCCGCACGAAGGTCACGGGTGGCTCGGCGTAGGTGCGCATCAGGGCGCGGCGGTCGACGGCGGCCCCCGTCGTGTCGTCGTGCCCGTCGTGCCCGTCGTGGCCCGTCGTGCCCGTCGTGCCCGTCGAGCTCATGGCAGCACCATCGTGCCCACGCCCGAATCGGTGAACAGCTCGAGCAGCAGCGCGTGGGGAACCCGCCCGTCGAGGATGTGCGCGCGGTCGACACCGCCCCGCACGGCCTGGGCGCACGCCTCGATCTTCGGTTTCATCCCACCCACCGCTCCCCCGCCGCGCAGGATCTCGGCTACGACGTCGAGGCTGGCCTGATGGATCAGCGTGGTCGGATCGTCGGGGACCACCCGGAGCCCCTCGACGTCGGTGAGGAAGATGAGCTTCTCGGCGTGGAGGGCCTCGGCCAGCGCGCCCGCCACGGTGTCCGCATTGATGTTGTAGGCCTGCCCGGCCTCGTCCGCCCCGATGGTGGCGACGACGGGGATGATCCCCTCGGCCACCAACCTCTGCAACATGGTGGGGTCCACCTCCGACACCTGGCCGACGAAACCGAGGTCGACGTGGCTCTGGGCCGCCGTGATCAGGTTGGCGTCCTCGCCGGACATACCGACCGCCAGCGGCCCGTGCACGTTGATGGCGGAGACGATGTCGCGGTTGACCTTCCCCACCAGCACCATGCGGGCGATGTCGAGCGTCTCGGCGTCGGTCACCCGCAACCCGTCGCGGAACTCGGTCTCCTTGCCCAGGCGGGCCATGAGCGCGCCGATCTGCGGTCCCCCGCCGTGCACGACGACGGGGAGGATGCCGACGGCACGCATGAGGACCACATCTTGGGCGAACGAGGCCAGGGCGGCGCTCTCGGTGCCGGTTCCGTTCTCGCCCGCGCCCGAGCCTGCACCGACGCCCTTGCCCGCGCCCACTGCTCCGTTCAGCGCATTCCCGCCGTACTTGACGACGACGATCTTGCCCCGGAAGCGCTGGATATAGGGCAATGCCTCGACGAGCAGCGAGGCCGTGTTGTGCGCGGCAGCCTTGAGGACACGGCTGTTCTTCACGACCACGACCACGCCCCGATCACGACCACGACGTCGCCCACGTCCACGACCCGATCACGACGTCGTCCGGTTCTCATCGATGTAGCCGTACCCGAGATCGGTTCCGAGGACCGCGGCCGAGCCGCTCCCCAGCCCAAGATCGCAGTTGATCTCCACGTGCCGTCCCGCCATGTGCGCCGCCAGCGCCGAAGCGTCGTGATCCACCGCAACACCGCCGGCGCACACCACGACGTCGCCATAGGCCACCGACACCCTCTCGATGTCGAAGGCCACGCCGGCCGAGCCGAGCTCGCTCACCACCCGGCCCCAGTACGGATCCTCACCGTTGAGGGAGCACTGCACCAGCATGGAGTCCGCCACCTTGCGGGCCGCCCGGTGCGCGGCGGCGTCACTCTCCGCGCCGGTGACCCGCACGTGGGACACCTTCGTGGCCCCCTCGGCGTCGTCGACCATCTGCTCGGCGAGAGAGGTGCAGACCTCGCTGAGCGCGGCGGTCAACGTGGCGAGCGAGGGCGCGGCGCCGCGCCCGCTGGCCAACACCAGGACGGTGTCGTTGGTCGAGGTGCACCCGTCGACCGTCATGGCGTTGAACGACACGTCGACGGCGGCACGCAGCGCGGCCCGGAGCGTCTCCGGGTCGACGGCGGCGTCGGTGGTGCACAGGGCCAACATGGTGGCCATGTTCGGGGCCAGCATGGCCGCGCCCTTGGCCATGGCCCCGACGGTGATCCCGTTGCCCCGGGCGAGGGCGACCTTCTCGACGGTGTCGGTGGTCATGATGGCGCGGGCCGCCGCCGCACCGGCATCGGGGCCACCGGCGCGGCCCTCGGCGATACGGCGAACGTGGGGATGCACCGCTTCCAGGGGGAACGGGATGCCGATCAGCCCGGTCTGGCAGACCAAGATCTCCTCCGGCGAGGCGCCCACCGCGAGCGCGGTCGACGTGCACAGCGCCAACGCAGCGAGCCGGCCGGGCTCGCCGGTGGCCGCGTTGGCGTTGCCCGACGTGAGGATGACCCCGGCGGCCCGCCCTGCGGTGGCGGCCAAGTGGGCCCGGCTCACCTGGACCGGCGCCGCCGCGGCGAGATTGGCCGTGAACACGCCGGCGGCGGGGACGGCCAGGCCGTCGTCGGTGGCCACCACCGCCACATCGGGCACGCCGCCCGCCTTGATTCCGGCCGATCCGCCGGCGGCGACGAAGCCGTCGGGTGCGGTGACGCTCACGGGTACAGCCCGGCAATGGGCAGTCCGGTCGTCTCGGGGAGGCCGAGGGCCACGTTGGCGCACTGCACCGCCTGGCCCGAGGCACCTTTGACCAGGTTGTCGAGGGCGCACAGGGCGAGGACCCACCCGGTGCGCTCGTCCACCCGGGCCGTGACGTGGGCGCAGTTCGAGCCCGACGTGGCCTTCGTCGAGGGAGGCGCGTCGGTGACCACGACGAACGGCTCGTGGTCGTAGGCGCGGTGCAACGCATCCATGACGTCGGCGGTCGAGAGGGTGCCGGCTCCCGGAGCGGGGCGGGCGTAACACGTGGCCAGGATCCCGCGGACCATGGGGGCGAGATGCGGCGTGAAGAGCACCTCTGCGCCCAGGATCTGCTGCATCTCGGGGGTGTGGCGATGGGTCAGCAAGCCGTAGGCCACGAAGTTCTCGTCGACGGTGCCGAAGTGCAGGGAGTCGGTGGCGGACCGCCCGGCCCCGGACGTCCCCGAGGCGGCATCGACGATGATCCCGCTGGGCTCGATCAACCCGGCCCGCACGAGGGGCGCCAGCGCCAACCCGGCCGCCGTCGGGTAGCAACCGGCGGAAGCGACGAGCGTGGCGCCGGCGAGCGGCTGGCGGAACAACTCGGGCAGCCCGTAGACGGCCTGCTCGAGAAGCTCCGGCGCCTCGTGCGCCTCGCCGTACCAGGTCGGGTAGAGCGCAGGATCACGCAGCCGGAAGTCGGCCGCCAGGTCGACGATGACGCCGACCCGGTCACGCAGGGCCGGCACGATCCGCTGCGACTCCCCGTGCGGGAGGGCGCAGAACACAAGATCGAGGCCGTCCAGGCCGTCGAGGCCGTCGAGGCCGTCCGGGCCGGCCCCCTCGTCGGTCCGGCCGCCTCGTACACCATTCCGGGGTAGGCGGCGGCCAACGACGGTGTGTACTCCCCCACCAGCTGGCCGGCGCGGGAATGAGCGGTGACCGTGGCCACCTCGATGTCGGGGTGGCCCGCCAGGAGACGCAGGAGCTCCACCCCCGTGTACCCCGAACCACCGATGATCCCGGCCTTCATCGCATCAGTATACATGAGTCCGCATACTCATGCGGAACTCATGCGGACCTCAGGTCGGCAAGCCCCCTTGCGCGCGCGCCAACGGATACAGCCTGGTCACCTCGTCCATGATCGCTTTCAGCGGATACCGCTCACCCCAGAACACGACTTCCGCGGTCGTGGGGTCGAAGACCCGGAACATATCGAGGGGAGCGACACCTCCGATGACGTTGGCGGGCCCGATGATGCGATCGACATGAATGCGGTTCGTACTCGTGGCGAACCATTCGTCAATTTGCTCGTCAAAATGCTCGAAGTTATTGGGCGCGGACAGCGGTTTGAGCGGGCTGTCCTTTTTGATACCCAAACTCTTCCGCAAGGGTTTGCGCTCTTTGCGGTGTCGCCCTTCCTCACCCCAGCAGGCTTTCGAGATGTTTGCCACCGCGGTCAAGCAGTTCTGCACGCTCGCCCAAAAGACGTCCTGATGGGGCGGTATGCGCGTCGCGGTCCGTGGCGGGCGCATCCGCCGCACCGGGCGTGGCCGGCGCACCGGGCTGATCCGCTGCCCTGGACACATCAGCCCCATTCGAAGGAGTTGGCGAACTCGAAGGAGTTGGCGAACTCGAAGGTGGAGGCGGGCTCAACGCATTGATCGCGGTCTCGGAGGCGAGGATCGCAGCAAAGCATTGTGCGGCTATCTGCCTTTGAAACAGCCGCAGATAGAAAGGTGTCCACGCGTCCAGCATGGGCGACGAGTCCCACGACGGGTCAATTGCAATAGGCCTCTTACGGGCCGATTTACAAAGAACCGATCAAAGGGCCAACAAGACGTCTCCCCGATAGCGCGTGTGATTTGTCCGTGAGCTATTTGTCGCCCGACTGCGCGAGTGTGGACGGATGATCGATCACGTCAGTCTTCAAGTCAACGATGTCCCGGTCTCGACGGCGTTCTATGAAGCTGTGCTGGCTCCGTTGGAGATCCGGCCCGGGTACCGCGACGGCGCCGCGGTCGGATTCTTCGGCCCCGAGCCCGGCTCCTTCTGGCTCAGCCCGGCCCAGCGGCCCGAGGATCGTGAGCTCCATATCGCCTTCAGGGCCCGCAGCCGCGATGAGGTGCACGCCTTCCATCGCGCCGCAGTGGGGGTCGGCGCCGAGGTGCTCAACGCGCCGAGACTGTTCCCCGAGTACGACGCCGACTACTACGCGAGCCTTCATCCGGGATCCGGACGGCCACAACATTGAGGCGGTCTGCCGGCAGGCGGGGGGTTAGCCCCAGGGAGGAAGACGCCCGCTGGCGCCATGTTCATCACAACGGCGATTCCTTACGTTGGACGCATGATCGTCGTCGAGGGATTGACCAAGCGTTACGGCCGCACCGTGGCCGTCGACCGCCTGAGCTTCGAAGTGACCCCTGGCGTGGTCACCGGGTTCCTGGGCCCCAACGGGTCCGGAAAGTCCACGACCATGCGCATGATCATGGGGCTCGACAACCCCACGTCGGGGCGGGCGCGGATCAACGGTGTCACGTACGCCGAGCTCCGCTGGCCGCTGCGCGAGGTGGGCGCCCTGCTCGATGCGAAGGCCTTCCACCCGGCCCGGAGCGCCTATGACCATCTGCTGTTCCTGGCCCGGACCAATGACATCCCCCGCTCGCGCATCGATCAGGTGCTCGAGATCGTGGGGCTCTCCGAGGTCGCCCGCCAGAAGGCCGGCAAATATTCGCTCGGCATGGGGCAGCGCCTGGGGATCGCCGGCGCGCTGTTGGGGGACCCCGGTGTGCTGCTCTTCGACGAGCCCATAAACGGCCTCGACCCGGAGGGCATCCGCTGGGCCCGTTACCTCTTGCGCGACCTGGCCGCCGAGGGACGGACGGTGTTCGTCTCCAGCCACCTCATCAACGAGATGTCCCTCACTGCCGAGCGCTTGGTGGTGATCGGCCGCGGTGCGCTGATTGCCGAGACAACCGTGGGCGCGTTCGCCTCGCGCGCGTCGCTCGACGCCGTGCGGCTGGTGACTCCGATGGCGAGCTTGTTCCTCGCCGCGCTCGACGACGCCGGGGCGGCGACCCAGATGGAAGAGGACGGCGCCATTGTGGCGACGGGGTTGACGGCGGCCGAGATCGGCGACCTGGCTTCCGATCGCTGTCTCACCGTGCACGAGCTTTCCCCGCTGCGCGGCTCACTGGAGGACGCGTTCATGGAGCTCACTCACGATGCGGTTGAGTTCGAGGCGCACTCCCACTCTCACTCACTCCCCCGACCGCGATCCTGAACGAAAGAGAGCGAAAGCGATGGTCCTGACAGATCTGACGACCCGGCACGTGTCGACCGGTCGCTACGGCACGCGACAGGCCGTGCGCGCCGAGCTGACCAAGCTCCGCTCGATCCGGTCGACGGGGCTGACGCTCTTCGCGACCGTGGTCGGCACCCTCCTCATCACCGTGCTCGCCACCGACAACATCCACCGCGTCGGGAGGGGTCAACTGCACGGGTTCGACGCCACCAACCAGTCCCTGACCGGACTGGCCCTCGGCTCGCTGGCCATCGGGGTGCTCGGCGTGCTCATGATCACCGGCGAATACAGCAGCGGGACCATCCGGTCCTCCCTGGCCGCCACGCCCCGCCGACCGCTGTTCCTGGGAGCCAAGGTGGCCGTCATCGCCGTCATTTCCCTGGTCGTGGGCGAGATCCTGACCTTTTCGTGTTTCTTCGTCGGTCGGGCAATCCTGTCGGGCCGGGCGCCGGTCGCCACATTGGGACAACCCGGGGTGCTGCGCGCCCTTCTCCTGTCGGGCGCCTTTCTGGCACTCTTGGGCATGTTCGGTCTGGGCCTCGGGGTGATTATCCGGAACACCGCCGGAGCCATCGCGGCCTACGTCGGGATCATCTTCCTCGTGCCTGTGGTGCTCCAATCCTTCCAGGCCCACGGTAATCCGGGACGATTCACCCCCCTGACAATCCTGGCCAACTCGGTGGCGGCCGTGGTCCGCCAACCCAACCAGCTCTCCCCCACCACCGGGTTCGTACTGATGGCCGTGTACTGCGCCGTGGCGCTCACAATCGGGGCCGTCGTGTTGATGCGACGTGACGCCTGATGCAGGGGCAGACCGAGCCTGTGGATGAACACACCGAAGGTGGCGGCACACGGCTGCGGACTCTCCTTCGCGAGATGGTGACGACGATTGTGGACGGGCGTTCCGACCGCACCAAGGACATCGTCCGACTCATCGGGAGGGAGCCGTTCGCCCGGCGGTCGTGGTCGGAGCTCTCCTATCTGACCATCGCCGCCCCGCTCGCCGCCATCGGCTTCGCCTGCGTCGCCATCACCCTGTTTGCCGGCGTGATCCTGGCCATCACGTTCTTCGGGTTGGCCATCTTGGCGCTCTCGGTCCGGTTGGCCCGGGGGTTCGGAGGACTCCATCGCCAGCTGGCCCGCGGGCTCCTCGACGAGGAGATAGAGGACCCTGAACCCTTCATTTCCCGTCCGGGCTTCCTGGGCTGGCTCCAGTCGACGTTGCGCGATCGCACCGGGTGGCGTTCCATGGCCTATGTCGCCGTCAAGGTTCCCCTGGCGATCCTCGGCATCCTCGTCGGGTTCGCCGCCTGGTGGGATGCCTTTTTCTGCATCACCTACCCGGTGTGGGGACGGGTGGGTGGCCACGTCCCCGTCTTCGGACTGCCGCTGCTCTTCTTCGGGCGGGGATTGTTCACGGGCGGCCAGAGCGGGTTCTTTCACGGCGTGGGCGTGTTCTGCGCCGGCATCGTGCTGTTCTTTGCCGCTCCCTGGTTCGTGCGGGCGGTGGTGTACCTCGACCGTCGTGTCATGCGTGTGCTCCTCGCTCCCGATGCCTTGGCGGCGCGCGTCCGCGTGCTCGAGCGGGCCCGGGCGCAATCGGTCGACTCGTCGGCGGCGACGCTGCGGCGGATCGAGCGCGATCTGCACGATGGCACCCAGGCTCAGCTGGTCGCCCTGGCCATGCGGCTCGGGATGGCGAAGGAGAAGCTGGCTGAGATCGAGGCCGACCGCGACCGTCGGGGCCGACGGGGCCGACGGGGCGGCGGGCGGGAGAACAGAGCTCGACCAGGTCCGCCAGCTGGTCGATGACGCCCATCGCGGCGCCAAGGAGGCCATCGTCGAGCTCCGTGACCTCGCCCGCGGGATACACCCGCCCGCCCTCGATGTGGGACTCGAAGGCGCCCTGTCCACCCTGGCCGCACGCAGCACCGTCCCGACCGAGCTCATGGTCTCGCTCCATGATCGGCCGACGCCGGCGATCGAGGCGATCGCCTATTTCTGCGTCGCCGAGCTACTCGCCAACGTGGCCCAGCACGCCCATGCCTCGCAGGCCAAGATCACCTGCACGGACTACGGCCAGTGGCTGCGCGTGGTGGTGCGCGACGACGGCACGGGAGGAGCGGAGCTCTCGCGGATCGGTTCGCGTTCGAGCGGGCTGGTCGGTCTGACCGACCGGGTGCACGCCGTCGACGGGCGACTCGACATCGCCAGCCCACCAAGGGGTCCTACGGTGGTCACCGTGGACCTGCCCCTGCACGCGTAGATGACCGGCGCCATACGGGTGGTCATCGCCGAAGACTCCGCCGTCCTGCGCGACGGCCTGGTCCAGCTCCTGGTCGATCGGGGCTTCATCATCACCGGCGCCGTGAGCGACCCCGAATCGCTGCGGCGGTCGGTCGAACGGGAGCGGCCCGACGTGGCCATCGTCGACATCCGCATGCCGCCGACCTTCACCGATGAGGGACTGCGGGCAGCCATCGACCTGCGCCGCCAGCACGACGGCCTCGGGATACTGCTGTTCTCCCAGTACATCGAGACCCGCTACGCCGCCGAGCTGTTGGCCGAGGACGCGTCGGGCATCGGCTACCTGCTGAAGGACCGGGTGGCCGACGTCAGCGAGTTCGTCGAGGCGCTCGTACGGGTGGCCTCCGGCGGGACGGCATTGGACCCCGAGGTGATCACGCAGCTGCTGGGGGCGTCCAAGCGCACCCAGTCGATCTCCGTGCTGACCGCACGCGAGAAGGAGGTGCTCTCCCTCATGGCCGAGGGGCGCTCCAACACGGCGATCGCCGCCGCCCTGGTCATCTCGGACGGTGCGGTGGAGAAGCATGTGGCCAACATCTTCACCAAGTTCGACCTGCCGGTCTCGCAGGCCGATCACCGCCGGGTCCTGGCGGTCCTGCGCTTCCTCGATTCGTGACCCCGGGCCCGACCTTCTTGAGCCAATAGTTCGAGCGGGAGACCACCTCGAAGCCCATTTCGTCGTTCACGGCGATCATCGGCGCGTTCTCGGCTGCGTTCCACGTGTTCACGCGGCGCGCCGCGGGGAACCGCCGCTCGAGCGCGGCCAGGTTCGCCACCTTCATGGCGTAGCCCAGGCCGTGCCCACGGTGCTCCCGCATGACCAACGTGTCGTGCTGCCAGACCGACTCGGGCGCGCCGAGCGGAACCGCGATCTCGGTGAACCCGGCCAGCCTCCCCGAGTCGTCGGCCCGGGCCACCGCGATCACCTTGGCCCGGTTCTGGGCGGCGAACGCCGCCTCAATCTGGCGGACGCGCGCCTCGTCCCAGACCTCCTCGTCCAGCTCCTGCTCCCCCATCGGGATGTCGGTGGACATCCGGCGGCCCAGCTCGCAGCGATCCGCCACCAGCTCGTCGGGCCATCGGTCCGCAAAGGTGAGCAAGGTGTAACCGGAGGGCCGTGCCCTGCGGGCTGTCGGCCAAGGCGCGGGCATGGCGCCGGCTCAGGGGCAACCGCAGCTGGCGGCGCACCATCTGCTGGGTCCAGGTGAAACCGTGGTGCGTCGCAAACGGTCCGGCGGCGTCCTCGTAGCCGGCCCGTACCGGCGTCTCGTCCGCCCCGCCCAGTTCGGTCCGACCCGCCGCGACGACGAGCTGCTCGACGCCAGCCAGTAGGGCGCTCCCGATGCCGACTCGACGGGACGTCGGGTGCACGCGCACCTCGGTCCGCGCCAGCTGCGGGTTCTCGCGCCGGTAGAGCTCGATGTCGGCGATCCCGCGCACTACTCCCGCACCGTCCCGGGCCACCACCAAGCGGTGCTCTTCGGGCCCATCCTCGTCGAGCGCCATCGCCAGCCGTTCGACGCGTTGCCAGCCCGGCCCTTCGGGCCAGCGCTCGGCGTCCGTCACCTGCATCACGGCGAACCAGGCGTCGAAGGCGGCGCTTTTGCGGGGGTCTATCTCTTCGACCACGAACGGCGCGGGCACCGGACCACGATGCCACGCACCTGGTGGTCTCAGCGCAGGACGGCGCCGACCTCGGCCACGGCGGCGTCGATGCAGCGGGCCCGCAGCACCCCCACCTCGTCGTCGGTCAAGGTGTGGTCGAGCGAGCAGAAACGCAGCCGGAAGGCCAGGCTGCGCGTTCCTTCGCCGATGCGCGGCCCCCGGAACACGTCAAAGAGCGTCACCGACTCGAGGAGATCGCCGGCCGCGGCGCCGAGGACGTCGGCCACCAAGTCGGCCGGAATGGCGTCGTCAACCACCAGCGCCAGGTCGATGTCGGACGAGGGGAAGCGGCTGACCGCCGCCGCTACCATGGCCCGACGGGGGACGACCCGGTCGTCGAAGAGGAGTCCCAGGTCGACCTCGAGCCAGCCGATCCGGCGCGCCACGGTGCCGGTCCCACTGGCGCGGGTGAGCCCGAAATCGGTGGCCACGCCGGGGTCGATCTCACCGACCGCCCCGATGGACGTCCCGTCCGCCACCAGCTGGGCCGACCGCGTGGGGTGCAGCCCGGCCAGCGCCACCGGGAGGTCCCCGTCCCCCGGCCGGGGCGCGACGAGCCGGACCCCGCTCGCCCGGAAGGCGTCGGCCAGCACACGCCAGGCCGCCACGGCGGCTCGCGCATCATCGTCGTCGTAGGCGAACACCGCGCTGAGGAGTTCGCGCTCGCCGGGCAGCACGGCCTTGTGCGCTCCGCCCGCGCCGCTGCGCTCCACCACGCGTGGCTCCCCCTCGTCGGGGTGCGAGAACACGACGCCGACCTCATAGAGGCGAACGGACCCCTGCCGCCGGTCGGCGTTGTAGGTCAGCGCGCCCAACAGCCCGGGCATGAGCGATCGCCGGAGATAGGGCTCTTCCGCCACGAGCGGGTTCGCGACGCGTACCGCCGGACCCTGCAGGCCCACCCGGCGATGCGCCTCCTCGGAGACGAACGTGTTGGTCCAACCCTCCGAAGCCCCGAGGCCGCCGAGCACCTGCTTGACCAGTCGGCGCGACCGCTGCAATGCGGTGAGATGGCCCGGCTGCGGCCACGTCGGCGTGTGCGGCGGGATGTTGGCGTACCCGAAAGTCCGGGCCACTTCCTCGATGACGTCGTCGATCCCGTAGGGCGCCGGGCGCACATCGGGCCGATTCGTCGGCACCAGGACGGAGAGGTACTCCTCGGCGTCCGGGCCGGCGTCCGGACCGGCTCCGGAACCCGGACCAGTCCCGGCGGTCGTCGTGAATCCGATGGGGTCGAGCAGCGCCGCGATCTGCTCCCCGGTCAACGGCACGCCCACCTGCCGCCGCACCCGGGCGATCGGCACCGCGAGGGTGAACGGCTCGGGCACCGCGCCTCGAATGTCGATGATGCCGTCGCGCACCGTGAGGCCCGGCACGCTCTCGGCCAGGAGCTGGTTGAAACGATTGACGGCGGCATCGATACCCCAGGGGTCGCACCCTCGCTCGAAGCGCGCGGAGGCCTCGGTCCGCAGGGCCAGCCGCTTGGAGGTGCGGGCGATGGCCATGGGGGTGAAGTAGGCCGCCTCGAGCAGCACCTCCGACGTCGAGTCGGCGATCTCCGACGAGGCGCCACCCATGATCCCCGCCACGCCCACCGGCACGTTCTCGCCGTCGCAGATCAAGCAGTCCGCACCGGTGTCCCCCATTGTGCGGGTCACGCCGTCGAGCGTCTCGACCGTCTCGCCGGGCTCGGCGCGGCGCACAATGAGCCCGCGCCCCCGAGCTGGGCCAGGTCGTAGGGATGGGTGGGTTGCCCGAGCTCGAGCATCACATAGTTCGACGCGTCGACCACGTTGTTGATCGGCCGCATGCCGGCCAGGGTGAGCCGATCGGCGATCCATCGAGGTGAGGGCCCGACGACCACCCCGCTGAGAACCGAGACGGTCAGGCGGGGGCAGAGATCGAGGTCTTCCACCGAGGCGCGGGCGGCGTCGCTGACAGGCACCCCGCTCGATGGCGGGACGGGTGGCTCGGGTAGGGAGAACGGGAGCCCGAGCCGGGCGGCCAGATCGCGAGCGACGCCGGCCATGCTCCACGCGTCGGGCCGGTTGCCCTCCACCGTGATGTCGAAGACGGTGTCCTCCTGCAGGCCCAGCGCATCGGCCAACGGGGTCCCCGGCGCAGCGACGATCTCATCGCCCAGGACGAGCAGACCGGCGCTGTCCTCGGAGAGGCCGAGCTCCGTGCCCGAGCAGAGCATCCCGTTCGATTCGACCCCGCGCATCTTGCGCCGGCCTATCTCCATCCCATTGGGCAGCACCGCGCCGACGGGAGCCAGGGGGACCCGGTCCCCCACTTTGAAGTTGGAGGCTCCGCAGACGATCTCAAGCGGGCCGTCCCCCGCCTCGACGACGACCCGACGGATCTTGTCGGCCCCCTCGATCGCCGTGATCTCGTTGACCTGGCTCACCACCACGCTCTCGAGCCCGGCGCCGATGTGCTCGACCTCCTCGACGACCAGTCCCAGGTCATCGAGCGCGGCCGTCAGCTCCCGGATGTCGTCAGGGAATGGGGCGAAGTCTCGAAGCCAGCTGAGCGGAGCGCGCACGAATGTCTTTCAGAATTGGGACAGGAAGCGGATGTCATTCTCCATGAAGAGCCGGAGATCGGGGATCTCGTGGCGTATCAGGGCCAAGCGGTCGATACCGAAGCCGAAGGCGAAGCCGGACCACACGTCGGGGTCGATCCCCACCGCGGCGAAGACGGCCGGGTCGACCATGCCACAGCCACCGAGCTCCACCCAACCGATGTTCGAACAGGTGCGGCACCCTTCGCCCCGGCAGATGGCGCAGGTGATCTCGAACTCCGCCGAAGGCTCGGTGAAGGGGAAGTAGGCCGGGCGCAGGCGCGACCGCATGCCCTCCCCGAAATAGGCCGAGGTGAAGGTCTGAATGGTGCCGGCCAGGTCTCCGAAGGTGATGCCCCGGTCGACCACCAGGCCCTCGATCTGGTTGAACACCGGGAGATGGGTGGCGTCCGGCGTGTCGAGCCGGAAGCACTTGCCGGGCATGACGGCGTGGATCGGCAGCGTGCCCTGGCGCACGGCCTCCTCCATGAGATGGATCTGCACGGGCGAGGTGTGGGTGCGCAGCAGCACCGTCTCGGGCTCGCCGATGTCGAGATACATGGTGTCGAACGTGCCGCGGGCCGGATGGGCCGGGGGCATGTTGAGGGCCTCGAAGTTGTACCAGTCCGTCTCGGCCTCGGGCCCCTCGGCCACCTCGAAGCCCATCCCGACGAACACGTCTTCGAGCTCGTCGCGGGTCTGGGACACCAGGTGGAGGTGGCCCCGGGACACCGGCGACCTGACCTGATCGGAGATGACCTCGGTCAGGTCCAGCCGGTCCGCCACCAGCAGCTCGGCCCGCTCCGCCTCGGCCAGGGCGGCGCGCCGGGCCGCCAACTGCGACTCGAGCGCTGCCCGCACCTCGTGCAGACGGCGTCCAGCTTCTTTGCGCTGTTCGGGGTCGAGGGACCCCACGGCGCGGTGCGCACCGGTGAGCGCGGAACGCTTCCCGAACAGCTCCGTCTCGACCTGGGCCAGGGCGTCGGTCGAGGAGGCGGCGGCAATGGCCGCCGCGCCCTGGCGCAGCACGTGCTCGACGTCGTTCTCCAAGAGTTCACCGCTCATCAGACTGAAATGGTAGATGGGGCCGCACCTGCGCCACGCGACCGTCGCTGTCGTAGCGCCTCGAAGCACAGCACAGCGCAGGCCACGCCGACGTTGAGGGACTCGGCCCGGCCTTCCATCGGGATGGCCACGGCCCCTCCGATGGCCTGGCGCACCTCGGGCCCGAGGCCGGCCGCTTCGTTCCCCAGGAACAGGACGGTGGGCACGGACCAGTCGAGCGCCGCATAGTCCTCGCCGTCCCGGGCCACGGTGGCCAAGGTGCGGTAGCCGCGCCCCGCCAGGGCGGCGGCGAGGGCAACCGGGTCGGGCTGCACGTCGAAGGGAACGTGGAACAAGGACCCGGCGGACGCCCGCACGGTCTTGGGGTTGTACGGATCGACGGACTCGGCGCTGAAGATGACCGCGTCGACCCCGGCGGCATCGGCGGTACGCAGGACCGTCCCGGCGTTGCCGGGATCGCGTACATCGACCAGCACGACGATCAGGGGTTGCTCGGCCGGCGGCCGTTCAGCCAAGACCACGTCCTCCGCCCCGCGCAACATGGGAAGGATCGTCAGAACGGGCTGTGGCGTGACCGTGTCCGCCACCCGCTCGAGCACGCCTGGAGCGAGCATGAAGAGTCGCGCCCCCGCCTCGAGCGCCTGCTCGCACGTCTCGAGGGTGGCCGGGTCCTTCTCGCCCTCGGGGGCGAGATACACCGACTCGATCGCCGCACCGGCCCGGAGCGCGGTCCGCAGGAGCTCGGCCCCCTCGGCCACGAAGGCGCGCTCGGTCCACCGGGTCGAACGCTTCTGCAACAGGCTCCGCACACGACGAACCCGCCGGTGCGTGAATGCCAGCGGTTGGCTCAGGAGGAAACGACCTGGGCGTTTTCCTTAGCCGGCAGCGCATCCTGGGCGGCCCGGACCAGCGCACCGAACGCATCGGGGTCGGTCACCGCCAGATCGGCCAGCACTTTGCGGTCGACCTCGATGCCTGCCAGGTGCAGGCCATTGATCAGCCTGCTGTAGCTCAGACCGTGGAGGCGAGCGCCGGCGTTGATGCGCTGGATCCACAGTTTGCGGAAGTCCCCCTTGCGGGCGCGGCGGTCCCGGAAGGCGTACTGCATCGAGTGCATGAGCTGCTCGTTGGCCGACCGGTAGGTACGGCTCTTGTTGCCGTAGTACCCCTTTGCCTGTTCCAGTACAGCGCGGTGGTGTTTGCGACCATGGACGGATCGCTTGACTCTGGCCATCGGGGTTCCTCCTCTCTTCTCGTGGGTTCGTGTTCGTGGCCCGGCAGTTCCGGCCGGGCCGGCACATCAGATGCCGAGCATCCTCCGCACGGTCTTTTCGTCCGACTTGTGTACGTCGGCGGCGCGGCCGAGGCGGCGGGTGCGCACACTGCTCTTGGTCTCGAAGTTGTGGCCCCGGAAGGCCTGGTCGCGACGAAGCTTGCCGGTCCCGGTGACCTTGATCCGCTTGGCGGCGCCCTTGTCCGTCTTCATCTTTGGCATTGCGTCGTCATCCCTCTTCGGCTGGTGCGGTCTCGGTTGGTGCAGTGTCGGTTGGTGCAGTGTCGGCTGGTGCAGTGTCTGCGGTCGTCGTGTTCACTTCTGGGGGCGGTGCCTCGGCCGTCGCCGCCACGGATTGGTTCCCGTTGGTCGAGGGCGTCTTGTCGCCGCGATGTTGATTGGCTGTCCTCGATGCGGCGGCCTGACGGGCCCGCTTGTCGGGAGCAAGCACCATGATCATGTTGCGATTGTCGAGCTTGGGCTCGGCCTCGATTTTCGCGACGCCTTCCATCTGCTCGGCAATGCGATCCAGAATCCGCTTTCCGTGCTCGGGGTGGTACACCTCACGCCCACGGAACATGATCGTGATCTTGACTTTGTGCCCCTCGTTCAAGAACTTGGCCACCTGGCGGGTCTTGGTGTCGAAGTCCCCGGGACCGATCTTCGGCCGGTACTTCATCTCCTTGATCCCGACGTGGACCGTCTTACGACGGCTCTCCTTGGCACGCTGTGCCTCGTCGAACTTGAACTTCCCGAAGTCCATGATCCGGCAAACCGGAGGGTTGGCCATGGGGGCCACCTCCACCAGGTCCAGATCGAGCTCCTTGGCGATCGCCAAGGCCTCGGGTAACGCCTTGATGCCTAGCTGGACACCATCGGGGTCTACGAGACGGACTTCGCGGGCACGGATACGGTCATTGATCCGGTGCTCTGTTGTTGTTTCAGCGACGATGCGGCACCACACCTCTCATTCGGGCCCGCGGTCCTTCCGCAAGCCATTCGGTGGAGCGAGGCCGACCCACGGGCAGAGCCCGCGCCGCGAAACCCATCGACCTGACGCACGGCAGTAGCCCGGAGGGCGTACGGGTGGCCAGGTGGAGGCCTTCTAGTGGCAGGCCCCGCTTCCAAGTACTCAAGGTTAATATTGTACCAGCATGAGCAGTCTTTGGACACCTTCAGGCGAACACTTTCCGAAGAGAGACGACGGCGGGCCCAGCGGGGAGGACCCGCCCCCACCGCAGAACCCACCACTCCCGCCGGACGATTCCGTGGCCGTCCCGACCGCCGAGGCCCAGGCCGAGTTCGAGGCTATGCGCCGGCAGCTGGCGAGCACGCCGGCCGAGGTGGTCATGGCCAACCATTGCTACGGGATCTTCGAACTGGCCACCATCTACCTCTCCAACAAGCCCCCGATGCTGTTCGAGGCCAGGCTGGCCATCGACGGACTGGGTGCCCTGCTGGACGGGGTAAAGGGTCGCCTGGGGGAGGCCGAACCCTCACTGCTCGAGGCGCTCTCCCAGCTCCGGCTGGCCTTCGTGCAGCTCGAAGGCGCCGAGCGGGCGGCGGCCGAGAGCGCGGCCAACTCAGCCCAGAACTAGCTGGCCCCGCTCAGCTCGGCCGGAACTCGGAAGCCGACGCCCACGCGGCCAGGCCATTCACGGTCCGGCCGATGAACGCGCTGAGCTGGCGCTGGTAGATCCACCCGGTGCCCGGGACCTTGGCCTTGAAGGTGGAGCGCCAGTGGATGAGCGTCCCGCCGTCCGAAGGGCGCAGAGTGACCACCGCTCGATAGTCACGGATGGCCAGGCCTGAGAGGAGCTCGTAGGCGAAGGCCTGATTGGGCTGCGCGATCACCACCCGCTCCCTGCTGTGAGTCCGACCGGTGTGGAACACCCGCACCGCCCCGACCCCCTCCGGCGTCCCATCACCAGGGGTGATGAGTTCGAAGGATCCGATCGGCGACCACTCGGGCCAGGTGGACCCATCCAGCAGGAGGGCATAGACCGTGGCGGGGGAAGCCGTCGTCGTGAGCTCATGCTCGACCACCTGCAGCGCCATCGGGTACCTCCGTTCGTTCGCCTTATTCGACTCACGACTGTACCATTTGGTACATGAGCGAGAAATCGGCCAGAGCTCTCCTCCTGGATCACGTGGTCGACCACTTCGTCACCGACGGACTGGGGGACCTCAGCCTGCGCAAAATTGCGGCCGCGGTCGGGACGAGCCACCGGATGCTGCTCTACCACTTCGGCTCCAAGAACGGGTTGCTGTTGGAGGTGGTGCGGGCGGTCGAGGCTCGGACGCGGAGCCAGCTCGAGGAGATCGGGCAGCTCGGGGGGATCCGGGAGGGGTCGGGTCTCGGGACCGATCACGTCATTCGGGCCATGTGGCAGTTCGTCGCCGACCCGGCGCAGGGGGGCTTCGAGCGCCTCTTCTTCGCCCTCTACGGCCGTGCCCTTCAGGGCGATGCGCAGGTCCGGCCGCTCCTCGGGGAATCGATCGAGAGCTGGCTCGAGGCGAACGACGCCCTCGCGGCGGCGCGAGGCGTCCCGCGCCACCAGGCCCGCGTCCATGCCCGCCTGGGCCTGGCCGTGGTGCGCGGGTTGTTGCTCGACCTCTTGGCTACGGGAGACCGGGCTGGGGTCGATGCCTCGCTCGAGGTCTTCGCCCGCCGCTACGCGGACTCGTGGTGGGAGGCCGAGCCTTCCCCGGACGGCCCGGACCTTCCGGACAGCACCGTCAGCCCCCGCGCCTCGTAGCGGCCCCGGTGGCCGGGCGCGACCTCGAAGACGACGGTTGTCCCAGGATCGATCCGGCGGGATCCGTCCGCGATGGCAGTGGCGTGAAACTCGAACTCCGCACCCTCGGAGTCGGTGACGACCCCCATGCCCCGCCGGGGGTCGAAGGAGGTCACGCGCCCGAACCTCAATGAACGATTTTGGAGAGGGGTATCTCCAGAATGTCGGTGGCCCCGTGATCGCGCAGGGCCGGGATGAGGATGTTGATGTCCGACTTGGCCACAACCGTCTCCACGGCGAACGCGCCCCCGCCCGACAGCTCCGAAATAGTGGGCGAGCGCATCGCCGGCAGCACCGAGAGGACGGAATCGAGCTGTTCGGCCGAGACGTTGAGTTTCACCAGCACCTTTCCCCGCGCCTCGAGGGTCCCCTGCAGCAGGGTGAAGATCTGCTCCATGGCGTGGCGCTTGGCCGGATCGGCAGCCGAGGCGGGATTGGCAATGAGCTCGGTGTGCGAGACGAGCAGCGTCTCGATGATGCGCAGGCCGGCCGCCCGCAGTGCGCTTCCGGTCTCGGTCATGTCCACGACGGCGTCGGCTATCTCGGGGACTTTCGCCTCCGTGGCGCCATAGGAGAACGAGATGTCGGCCTCGACCCCATGACCTGCCAGCACCTTGCGCGTGAGCTCGGGGTACTCCGAACTGATGCGCAGCTTCCCGGGCAGGGCGGCCAGCTCGGCCAAGCTGGTGACCGGTGAGTCGCTCGCCACCGCCAGCACCACGCGGCTGGGCCTGTTGGTGGCCTTCGAATAGGAGAGCTCGCCCAGTGAGACCACGTCACTCCCCTGCTCTTCGACACAGTCACGTCCGGTGATGCCCAGGTCGAAGAGCCCCTCGGCGACGTAGGCGGGGATCTCTTGAGGGCGCAGGATCCGCACGTCGTTGATGCGGGGATCGTCGATGCTGGCCCGGTACGCCACGTCCGAGGCCCGCGAGACGCCCAGGTCGGCGTCGTCGAAGAGCTGCAAGGTGGCGCGTTCCAACGAACCTTTGGGGAGGACCAGGCGGAGCATGGGGAGATCATCGCAGACCGGAAAGGGAAGGAGCCACCGGTGACTGATCGAGGGAGCGGTGACTGATCGAGAGAGATCAGATCAGTTCGCCCCGGGGAGCGGGGACAACGAGAGGTCCATCATCTCGAGGTCGGCCGGTGATGCTCCCGTTTCCACGGGTTGGCGCCCGCGTCGTAATCGGCTGCGCCACTCTTCGGGATCGAAGGATGAGGGCGCCGTTCGCCTCATGAAATCGGAGACCACCTGGACGAACCTCGCCGGGTCGCTGTGGTGGGGAAAATGGCCGGCATCGTCGAAGATCTCGAACTGGCTACCAGGCATCGCCGCGTGAGCCAGGCGACCGTGGCCGAGCGGGATCACGGCGTCGTGCCGACCCCAGACGAGCAGCGTCGGCATTCCTTCCGCCAGGTAGGCACGGTCAAGCATCGTGATCACCTGCCCTCGCCAGTCCACCCCCGAACGGAGCGTGCGCAGGATGGCCGTGCGGGCCGCCGTATCGGGCAGGGCGTCGAAGACCGCCAGCAATTCCTCGGCGTCCCGGCCCAGGGCGGTGCTGAAATGCCGCAAGACGCCCGCGGTGAGCCAGCCGGCCGTGCGCACCACCGGCAGCCTGAAAAGAGGCATGAGCGCGTCAACTCCCGGAACAGCAGCCAGGCGGAGGAACGGGCTGATCGACCGGCCGATGCCGCCGCTGTCGATCAGAACCAGGCGCTCGCAACGTTCAGGGAACTGGTAGGCGAACTGCGCCGCCACGCCGCCGCCGAGGGAATGACCGATCACGGTCGCCCGATCGATCTCGAGCACGCTCAAGAGGTCGCGCATCCCGTTGGCGTACGCGGCAATCGAGTAATCCGCACGTGGTTTCTCCGACCTTCCGTGTCCGAGCAGGTCGGGCGCGACGATCGTGTAATGGCGGCCCAGTTCCTCGAGCACCGGTTTCCAGGTGTCCGAGCTGTCGCCGATCCCATGGATGAGGAGGAGGGCCGGCCCCTTCCCGAAGGACACGAACGCCCGCCGGTACCCGTGGATTGTGCAGTACCGCACGGGATGACCGCCTTCGCGTCGCAGGCCCGGCCTGAAGCGGATGACTCTGGGATCGACCGGCGTTGCACCCGACTGCTCCGATGGACCCCTCATCCCGTCCGTCCCATCAACCATGGAGTGCCCGAAGTGAAATGCACCCGCCGGCAATCGTATGAATCGGAGGTATCGCACTGGTGACGGCGGTGTAAACGGCGGATGAACCCCCGTCGAAGCGCTGGCCGGTCCCTGACCAGGCCCTGGCCATTGTTGGGGGACTGTTGGGCAAACAGACGGCTGAGGTCGCTCTATCGGCCATACAGTTGCCTGTGATTCGTCTAGGAGATTGCTCCAAAAGGGGGCTTACGCTCCAGGCTCAGGACGGATCACCCTGGATTTGAGGCCACCATGAAGTCTGTCGTACGGACCGCCCCTCCCAAGCTCGCGTCCGAGCCTTTTCTTTGTTCTCTCGTCAGATCCTCCAACGACGCCATCATCGGCAAGACGACCGATGGCGTCGTCGTGTTCTGGAACGAAGCGGCCGAACGCCTTTACGGCTACGGCGCCGACGAGATGATCGGGCGTGAAATCTCGATCCTCATCCCTCCGGACCGACCCCACGAGTTGTCGAGCCTGTTGGCCCGGGTGCGAGCCGGAGAGACCGTGCGAAACTTCCGGACCGAACGGGTGCGAAAAGACGGAACGAGTGTTGCAGTATCGATCACCGTGGCACCCGTGGTCGACGCTGTCGGCACTGTTCTCGGCATGTCGACCATCGCTCATGACTTGACCGTCTTTGACCAACAGATCACCGATCTCCGGGAGGCTCACCGACGCGCCGACGAAACGTTGACCACCCTCGAGACGCTCCACCGATCCGCTCCCGTCGGACTTGGATTCGTCGACCGCGATTTCCGTATCGTCCACCTCAACGAGGTGCTGGCGGCGGTCAATGGTTCAACGGTGGAAGAGCAGATCGGCAAGACCGTGGAGGAGAGCGTCCCGGACCTCTGGCCCCAGGTCGAGCCCCTATTTCGGCAGGTTCTCGAGAACGGCAACGCCATACTCAACGTTGAGGTCGCAGGCGAGATCTCCTCGGATCCCGGCCATCAGCGGCACTGGCTCGCAAGCTATTACCCGGTTTACCTCGACAGCGAAATCATCGGAGTGGGAACCGTTGTCGTCGACGTGACCGAACGGCGCCAAGCCGACGACTTCCGGTCAATCGTCATGAACAACATGGCAGAAGGTCTCCTCACGGTCGACGCCCAGGGTCGCCTGACGTCAATGAACGCTGCGGCCACCAAAATGCTGGGTTGGACGGAGAAGGACCTCTTAGGCACGGAGATGCGCTCCTTGATACTCCCCCCCGGAGGTGGCCGCGAAGAGTTTGAAGATGGAAACAAAGAACTCTTGTCGGTGCGTTCAGAAGGCCGCCATGTTCGTTTGGAAGACCACGCGTATCGTTGCAAGAACGGATCGGTTCTGCCGGTTGCGATCTCTGCTTCGCCGTTGGTATCAGGAGCGTCAGTCGAAGGTGCTGTCGTTGTGTTCCGAGATATCACCGACGAGAAATCGGAACGACTTCGCGTGAAGCGCGAGCTTGCCGCGCTGTCGTGGGTAGGCCGAATCCGAGAGGCGCTGGACGAGGACAGACTGGTCTTGTATTCCCAGCCCATTGTCCCCCTCAAGGGAGGGAAACCCAGCGAGGAGCTTCTCATCCGAATGGTGGGCCGAAATGGTGAGATCATCGGCCCCGATGCGTTCTTGGGTGTCGCAGAGAAATATGGCCTGATTACAGAGATCGATCGGTGGGTCGTGAAGCAGGCCGTCTGCCTTGTCGCGGCGGGGCGTCGCGTAGGCGCGAATCTCTCGGCTGAATCGCTCGTCGACGTCGACATGTTGCCATTGATCGAACATGAAATTCGGCAAACCGGGGCCGATCCGACCAACCTCGTCTTCGAGATCACCGAGACGGCAATCATGAGTGACATTGAAAAGTGTCACGCCTTCGCGCACGGTCTGGTCGCTCTCGGGTGCGGCATCGCCCTCGATGATTTCGGAACCGGATTTGGAACGTTCACCCACGTGAAGAAGCTCGATGTCAAATATCTGAAGATCGATATCGAGTTCGTGTGGGGACTCATCGAGAGTTCGGCTAACCAGCATGTCGTGAAGGCGATCGTCAATCTGGCTGAAGGATTCGGCTGCGAGACAATTGCCGAGGGGGTAGAAGACGCCGAAACGCTGGAGCTCTTGCGGGAGTACGGGGTTGATTACGCGCAAGGGTTCCACCTGGGTCGGCCGGCGCCCCTGACCTGAACGACTCACGTCTGCCGATCCGCCCTCGCCCCGCCTTTGGCGCGGCAAGCCCTGCGGGCCCGGGCGATGTAGTGGGCCCTCCTGGGGTGTGCCGGGCGTTCTCAGAAGTTGAGCACTCGGTTAGGAGGCGCGGTACAAGGCGATGCCGACGACGTCGCTCACCGAAATGGCGGACCCTGGCAGGGAGCCGGCGAAGGGGGCGTTCCCGAAGGTGAAGACGCCCCCGTCGGAAGCAACCATCGTGTAGCCGCCCGGGGGGAGGTTGTACGAGCCGCTCGGCCCTTGATCTTGCGGAAGGCAAGTCGAGCTGTCGCCAGCCGTTGTCGTGTCAGGCGAGACCACCAAGCCGACAGCGGGCCTGTCGAGGGCAATGCACCCGGTGGAGCCAAGGAAAGGAGCGTTGCCGAAGGAGAAGATTCCGCCGTCCGAGGCCACCAACCAGTATCCGCCCGTAGGCAGAGGGCCACTGTGGCACACGGTAGTGACTCCGACGTCGGTCGTGTCCAGCGATGCGGCCATTCCCACCACCGGCTTGTTCAAGGTCAGACATCCGGTCGAGCCCAGGAAGCCTGCAGAGGAGCCTAAGACGCCCGGGTCCGAGTTGCCAGGCGAGTTATAGGTGAAGACCCCGCCGTCCGCGCTCACGAGCCAATAGCCAGAGCAATCTGACGTTGCAACGATCCCCACGATCGGTGCCGTACGTTGCAGGTTGTCAGCGCCGCCCAAGGGAAGGACGCCTCCGAAGGCGTACACAGCGCCCGCAGAACTCGTGAGCCAATAACCGCTACCACAGGCCGCGATGCCCCCCACGGGGCCATCAGGCGTGATGTGCTCACTGGTCAGAGACCCGTTCCATGGGGCATCACCGCAGGAGTAGACCGAACCATCTGCACCGGCCAACCAGTAGCCGGCTGAAGTCGTCGGCGATCCCACGCCCGTCGCCGAGCAGCCGGGCTGTCCGGACGTTGTGAGCATTGGAGTTGTCGCGGCAATCTGCGCTCCAGAGCTGGAGCGGTTCCGACCCGTCGAGAGTTGCCTGGCCCCTAAAGGAGCAGCACCGATCGTTGCCAGGGTGGCAACCAGGAATGTGCCCGCTAACACAGGGCACCACACCGCCCGGGCCGGTCGTAGCCTCATGTACGTCCGCTCATCGGTCGAAGGAGTGCATTCATTTCAAGGCCCCCTCAGTGCCCCTTGCAACACGGGAGAAGCTACATGACAGCCCCCTGGCCCCGATCCCGGTCATGGGGTGGGCCGCCCAACCGAATGGGCGATCAGTACGCTTTTGGTCGTGGAGTTGTTGGCAGCTGGACGTATGGCCGAAGTGTTCATCATCGATGACGAGCGAGTGCTCAAGCTCGATCGTCAGGAGTGGAACGGCGTTTCGGCATTCGAGTCCGACGTCATCGCATTGGTTGCGCAGGCTGGCTTGCCGGTGGCTCGGTCGCACGGCATCGTAACCGTCGACGGGCGCTGCGGGGTCCTACTCGACCGCCTGTACGGCAACTCCCTTCTCCAGGTTGTGCTGGACGCAGGGGAGGCCGACATCGACTCCCTGGCCGAGCAGTTCGCCAGTCTCCAGACGATGATCAACACCACCGTCATCGAGGGTCTCCCGGACCTCGTGTGTCGGCTGACAAGCGAGATTGAGCAGAGCGGCTTACCCTCACCGCTGATAAGTGAACTGACTGGGCTCGTGGCCCAACTCGATGACGGAACGCGTGGTGTTTGCCATTATGACCTTCATCCTGACAATGTGATCGTTACTGCTGCTGGCTGGGTTGTCATTGACTGGCTCGCCGCGGCGAGCGGTCCGCCCGCGGCTGACCTTGCCCGGACGCTGCTGTTGGGGTTCCAGATCGCCGATTCACGGGCGGTCGAGTTCACGCGAGGGGTGCGACGGCACGGTTTGCGCGAGCGCGGCCTGGTCGAGGCCAATTGCGATGCGTGGATTCGTGTGGCCGCTGCTGCTCGCCTCGCCGAAGGGTTCACCGGGAAAGCCGCAGCCTGGCTGCGAACCGTGGCTGAAGGGGCCGTCACGCTTCCCGCTTGAGTTCCGAGTCACTGCCGACCCTTACTTCAAATCGCTCACCTTCGAGGTGCTCTGCTTCGGCCAGCCACACGCCGGAGGCTCGCCACTTACCACTGCGCATCCGTCGGCGCATCGCGGCTTACCACCAAAAGCCGTCCGTCTTGTACTTGTACATCTTCGGCGCTCGACAGAGTTGACGAGGCCGAGCAAGATGTGTTGTCCGGAGGAGTCGACAGACAACCCCTGAAAGGTGGAGCCCGGCGGTGCGGCAGCGATCAACGCCACTGCCTTTCTGGTCACGACGTTGAACACAAGTGCGCTGCTCGTGCGCAAGGTTCCGCTGGAGCTATAGCAGGTCCGGATCGCGGCGATCTGGTCCTGTGTGAGAAAGACTGGACTCGCCAATCGGCAGCCAGAAGAAACTTTCATTGACGGGCCGGTCTCGGAGGATTGCCGCGTGACGTCAACCACTTGCACTGACGAGTTGCCCTGCAGGGCGAGTCTTTGTCCGTTTGGACTCCATGCCACTTCGTCCTGGCCTGAATACGCCCCCAGATCGTTCGTGGCGTGCGTTGCCAGATCGGTTTCGTAGAGGGAGGAACTCGTCGTAGATCCCGTTGCACCACAGGTGACACCCACCCAAGCCAGGTCGTCTGACGATGGGCTCGGCGATGGAGCAAGTGCGAGACGCCCAGGATCCGAGATCACGACAGTCGGTGCCGTGGTCCCCGAGATCGGGGCACTGAGGATTTGTCCGCTGCATGCTCCCGAAGGTTGCGCGAAATACACGGTGCTGCCATCGCTGGTGAGCACGACCTGCTGGTCAGGGCCCCCCGGGCTCTGTGGGCTCAGGGTACGGATGAGTTGGCCACTGTTCGTCGAATACACGCCGACGCCTCCCCTCCCGTCACCTGCCACGAAGGCCTTCGGGGCGGCTTGACGCGTCCCTCGTGGCGGCGTCCATCTCGCTAGCCCGACGTGGCCGCTGAGGTGCGTGGTCTTGGGACTGGACGAGACGAGCAGAGCCACGACCGTGGCCACAACTGCCAACAGAGCGATCCCGACAGCCCATCGTCGATGCCTTCGCTGACGGGCTTCTGGAAAGAGTACCTGGGTCGCAAACTCCGACGGGGCCGTCTTCGGGGGTTGGGTTGTAGTGGTCATAATCCCCTCATCGCGCGGCCAATGCCAGAGCTACTATTACTAGTACCATGAGCAATGTCAATATCGACCGATCGCAGCGCTAGTCTTGGTCCGGCAACGGACGTTTCCCACTCCTTGGACGTGACCGCAAAAAGACTGGGTGCCTTATGAACACCGTGGTTTCGAGCACGCTTTCACAATCCGCACAACACCCGCGCCGCGCTCGGCGGCGTCATTCCTTTCTCGGTAGCACGGCGGCCGCACTGGCGGTCCTGACCGCCGCCGCCATGAGTTTTCCCGCCGTGGTTGCCGACGGGGCAACCGAGACCGGCCGCGAGCCTCTTCAAGGGGCTCTGAACACGCTCGTGTCCGGGAGCGACGGACCGCCGGGGATCATCGCTGTCGTCAAGATAGGTGCGACCCAGACCGTCTATCGCGCCGGTACGGGCCAGGTAGGCCAATCGGCGCCTCTCGAACCCACCGACCACATCCGCCTGGCCAGCGTCTCCAAGGCCTACAGCGGTGCGGTGGCGCTTTCTCTCGTGGCCGACCACGTCCTCTCGCTACGTGACACCGTTGGCAAGTGGCTGCCCTCCCTGCCTGGGGAATGGCACGGCGTCACGCTCGCCGAGCTTCTGCAGCACACCAGCGGGATCCGGGACTTCAGCGGCACCACCACGTTCGTCGACGAACTTCTGAAGGACCCGCAGAACCCTCCGGCACCTGAAACCTTGCTCTCCTTTGCCAGCCCCGATCTCATCTTCACGCCGGGAACCGATTACCACTACTCGAATTCGGACAACATCATTGTGGCGCTGATGATCCAAGCGGCCACAGGGCAGAGCTATGAGAGCGAGCTGCAGTCGCGCGTCGTGAGTCCGTTGGGATTGAGCCAGACGAGCCTGCCCCAGGGTTCGGCCATTCCTTCCCCGTTCATCTCGGGTTATGACCTCGATCCGCCCAAGCCGCCGAGCGATGTGACGAACTTCTTCGGCGCCGGCTGGAGCTGGGCCTCGGGAGGCGTGATCGCCACGCCCCAGGACCTCACCACGTTCATCCGTGCCTACGTGCAAGGCGCGACCACGTCCGGGGCCGTGCACGAGGCGCAGTTCACCTTTCGCCCGGGAAGTTCGGAGCCGCCGGGACCGGGGGCCAACAGCGCCGGCTTGGCTGTATTCCGCTACGAGACGAGTTGCGGCACCGTCTACGGCCACACGGGCAACACACTCGGCTACACCGATTTTGCCGCTGCCACCGCCGATGGGTCGCGATCGGTGACCGTGCAAATCAACGCCCAGATCACTCCGACGCAGAACAACGCCGCCTGGCCTGAGTTGCATCGTATCTACGAGCTCGCCGTCTGCGCCGCCACCGGTCACTGAGGGCACGCCGCTCCCGCCCGCACGCGGGCCAAGGAGGCCGGACACCGAACTCAGGAAGAAAGCGGCCCCGACCGGAGCAGTCGCACCATCTCGATTCCGGTGAGCGCCGCCTCCCGCCCTTTGTTCCCGGGGTCACCGGGCTCGGAGCGAGCCAGGGCCTGCTCGAGCGTCTCGGTCGTCAGCACGCCGAAGATCACCGGCACGCCGGTCGACAATTGCACCTGCTGGATCCCGGATGCGCACTCCCCGGCCACGAACTCGTAGTGGCCCGTCTCGCCCCGAACGACGGCGCCGAAACAGAGGACCGCGTCCACCGCGCCCGTCGACGCGAACGCGCGGGCGACCAGGGGTAGCTCGAAGGCGCCCGGGGCCCACGCCACCGTCACGTCGCCGCGATCGGTGCCCGCCTCGGCCAGCGCGTCGAGCGCCCCGTTGAGAAGCCGCAGAGCGATGCCGCCATTGAAGATGGCGCACGCAATGCCGATGCGCAGCCCGGTGCCGTCGTGCGTCCCGCGCAACGATGCTCCGACCCGCGAGGCGACATCGTCGATGGCACCGTCCGGCAGTGCCATGAGATCCGCCCCGCCATCAGACCCCCGCCATCAGCTGGCGGCCATCAGGTGCACGCCATCAGAAGCGAGCCATCAGGCGCACGCCCCGCCCGGGCCACTTCTCACAGGACGTCGTCGAGCCCGTGCAAGATGTGCCCCATGCGCTCCCGCTTCGTACGCAGGTAGGCGATGTTCTCGGGGTTGGGCGTCAGCTGCAGCGGGATGCGCTCGGTGATGTCGAGGCCGAAACCCTCCAACCCCCCGTACTTGGACGGGTTGTTGGTCATGACCCGCATGGTGGTCACGCCCAGGTCGACCAGCATCTGCGCCCCGATGCCGTACTCGCGGCTGTCCACCGGCAGGCCCTGCTGCAGGTTGGCGTCGACCGTGTCGTGCCCCTCTTCCTGCAACTGGTAGGCGCGGATTTTGTGCCCGAGCCCGATGCCCCGGCCCTCGTGGCCGCGCAGGTAGATCAGCACGCCCCGGCCCTCCTCTTCGATCCGGGCCAGCGACGCCCTGAGTTGGGGGCCGCAGTCACAGCGCAAGGAGCCGAAGACGTCACCGGTCAGGCACTCGGAGTGCACCCGGACCAACACGTCCTCCTGGCCGGCGACGTCGCCCATGACCAGGGCGAGATGCTGCTCGCCGTCCAGGACGGACTCGTAGACGTAGGCCCGGAACTGGCCGCCTTCGGCCGGGATGCGGGCCTCGGAGACCAAGCGGACCAACTTCTCGTTCCGGCGCCGGTAGCGGATCAGCTCGGCGATGGAGATGATGGGCAGATCGTGCTTCTTGGCGAACCGCTCGAGCTCGGGGAGCCGCGCCATCTCGGACTTGTCCTCGGTCACGATCTCGCACAGCACGCCGGCCGGAGTGAGGCCGGCGGCCCGGGCGAGGTCGACGGTGGCCTCGGTGTGCCCGGCCCGCTTGAGCACGCCGCCGACGCGGTAGCGCAAGGGGAAGATGTGCCCGGGCCGGTTCAGGTCGGTGGGCTGGGTGGAGGGATCGATCAGGGCGCCGATGGTGGCGGCGCGGTCGGTGGCCGAAATACCCGTCGTCGTGCCGTGGCGGTAGTCGACGCTGACGGTGAAGGCGGTGCGCTGGGCCTCGGTGTTGGCCGTGACCATGAGGGGCAGCTCGAGCGCGTCGGCCCGCTCGGGCAGCAGCGGCACGCAGATCACGCCCGAGGTGTGGGCCAGGAAGAAGGCGATGTTCTCGGGCGTGGCCGCCTCGGCCGCCATGACCAGATCGCCCTCGTTCTCGCGATCCTCGTCGTCCACCACGACCGCCATGCCCAGGCGGCCGATGGCGTCGATGGCCTCCTGGACCTCTGAGAACCCCATCAGGCTGCCACCTCCACTCGCAAATCCTCGCCCAGCCGTTCGACTGAGACCAACTTCCCTCGCCACACATCTGCAATTGTGCCAGCTCCCGGGCCGGCAAAAAGCGGCTGCCCGTCATCGCCACCGAATAGCAACGGGGCGAGGTAGAGGACATAGCGGTCGACCAGGCCGGCCGCATGGAAATCGTGGGCCACCGAGGCACCCCCTTCGACGAGGAGCTGGAGCACGCCGCGCCGGCCCAATTCGGTCAGGACGTCCGCCAACGCGCCGGAAAGCTCGAGCGCCGGATGGATGCGGGCCCCAGGCGGCGCCGAACCGAGCACGACGCGCAGAGGCTGCTTCGGGTTCGCCCCGTCCTCTAACCGGACCGTCAACTCGGGATCGTCGATCCGTACTGTTCCGGCCCCCACCAAGATGGCATCGGATCGGGCCCGCAGGCGGTGGACGTCGCGGCGCGCCTCGGGCCCCGTGATCCACCGGCTGGTGCCATCGGGCGCCGCGGTCCGCGCATCGAGGCTGGCGGCCATCTTCAGCACCACCCAGGGCTGCCCGGTGGTGCGGTGCTTGAGGTACGGGGCGAGCTGCTCGCTGACCTCCTCGGCGCCGGAACCGACGGTGACCGAAATGCCGGCGGCCCGGAGCTGCTCCACTCCCCGACCCGCCACATGGGGGTCGGGATCTTCCACGGCGATGACCACCCGGGCCACTCCCGCCGCGATGATGGCGTCGGTACAGGGCGGCGTCCGCCCGTGGTGGGCGCACGGCTCAAGGGTGGTGAACAGGGTCGCCCCTCGGGCGTGCAGGTCGCCGGCCTGGCCCAACGCCGCGATTTCGGCGTGCGGGCCTCCCGGCGGGGCGGTCGCCCCCTCGAAGACCTGCGCCGGATCGTGGCCGGAGACGATGACGCAGCCCACCCACGGATTCGGCGCGGTCGTCCCGCGCACGGAATCGGCCACCGTCACGGCTCGATGCATCAGGCGGCCGTCGGTGCTCTCGTGGCCGCTGGTGCTCTCGCCGTCCCCGGGACCGTGCATGGTGCGTCCGATCTGGCGGTGGAAGCCCCACTGCCGCTGGCCCAATAATAGAACACGTTTCAGTTTATGTCGAGAAGTGCAGGTCGGAGCCATCGTCGCTCCGGAGCCTGCCGCCTTCACGACAGAACTAAGGGCGACAGTCTGCCAGGAAAACGCCCCGTAGCCCCCACCCGCGGGGCCGTTGTGCGAACGTTCGCCCGAGCCGCCTCCCGACGCCACGGCCTGGGAGCGGCCCGCCGCGCCCTACGGGCCGCTGCCCGATCAGCGTTCGGGCGCCCGGGCCTCGAGAGGAGTCGGGGCGGCGTGCATCGACTCCGTGCGCTCGGCCACCATCACCGAGCGCTCCGTCAAGGTGACCTCGACGGCGGATCCGGTGGGGATGGCCACCGCGGAGTTCGGGAGGTCGGCGTAGACCACCACGTCCTCATCGAGGAGCACGCCCAGCCGCGTGATCGAGCCCAGGAACGTGGTGGTCATGACGATGCCCCGGCCCTGCGGCGAGCGGGTGACGGCCAGGCCCTCCGGGCGGACGAGGACGTCGACCGGCGTACCGGAGGGGTAGCCGGCCGCGCCCACCCCGATCGCCGTGACGGCCGTGCGGATGTCGACCACCGAACCGAGGAGGCCCACCCGTCCGTCGCCGCTGATGGCGCCGGGGATCCGGTTCATCGTGCCGACGAACTCGGCCACGAAGGGGGTCGCCGGGGCGGAGTACAGCGTGGACGGCGTGTCGACCTGCTCGATCTGCCCGGCCCGCATGACGCAGACCCGGTCGGCCATGGACAACGCCTCCTCCTGGTCGTGGGTCACGAACAGCGTGGTGATCTTGAGACGGGTCTGCAGGACACGGATCTGCTCGCGCAGCTGCACGCGCACCTTGGCATCGAGCGCGGACAGGGGCTCGTCGAGCAGGAGCACCCGCGGCTCAATGGCCAGGGCGCGGGCCAGGGCCACCCGCTGCTGCTGGCCGCCGGACATCTGGTGCGGGTACTTGGCGGCCTCGGAGGCCAGCCCCACCAGCTCGAGCTGCTCGAGGGCCCGGGTGCGTCGCTCCTGGCTCCCGACCTTGCGCATGCGCAGGCCGAAGGCGACGTTGTCCACTGCCGTCATGTTCGGGAAGAGGCTGTAACTCTGGAAGACCATTCCCATATCGCGCCGCTGGGGGGGCATGCGGGACTGGTCGACGCCGTCGACCAGGACGGTCCCCGAGTCAACCGTCTCGAACCCGGCCAAGACCCGCAAGGCGGTGGTCTTGCCGCACCCGGACGGTCCGAGGAGGGCGACCAGCTCACCCGGTTCGAGGGTCAGGGTGAACCCGTCGAGCGCCTGGGTGGCCCCGAAACGGCGGCGCAGGCCCAACAACTCCACCGAGGCTCCGGCGTGCTCGGTCGCCCGGGACTGCTCGGTCGCCCGGGCGTGCTGCCCCGCGGTCGTGGTCATATCAAGCTTCCTTTCGCTCCTGGGCCATGCGGCGGATGCGCCGCAGGTCGAACGAGGAGATCACCATCAGCACAGCCCAGGTGACCACCAGCGCCAGCAGGGAGACCGCCGTGGACACGTGCCCGTCGTCCTGGGCGAACTGGTAGATCCACACGGGGATGGTCTGAAAGAGGGCGAGGCTGGCCATGGTGAACTCCCCCAGGACCAGGGCCACGGTCAAGACGGTGGCCGAGAGCATGGCCGTCCGGAGGTTGGGCACGATGACACGCCACAGGGTCGGTACCCATTTGCCGCCGAGCGACCGGGAGGCCTCGACGAGCGTCTGCAGTTCGATGGCCCGCAGGCCGGCGTCGAGGGAGCGGTACACGAAGGGCATGGCGAGCACGGTGTACTCGAACGCCAGGAGGTAGGGCGTGCTCTTCAAGGAGGTCGGGGCGACCTGGAGCACCCCGATGATCAGGACGATGGGGGGAATGACGATGGGGACGATGGTGATGCTGTCGAACAGCCGGCGGAGCCCCGGCAGCCGGAGGTGGACGTAGACCGTGGTGGGGACCATCAGGAAGAGCGTGATGAAGGTGGTGACCACGGCCAGGCGTAGCGAGAGGCTGAGCGCGGCGGTGAACCCGGCCTGGCTCGGTATGGCCGTGTAGGCCGAGAGAGTGAACCCGCCATTGACGTCTTCGAGCGAGAAGCGCAGAGCGGCATAGAGCGGGATGAGGAAGAAGGCGCCCGTGCACAGCAGGACGATCCCACGCCACCAGGCGATTCTACGCAGTCCGTGTCTCCAAGGTCGGGGCGAACTGGCCACCGCCTCCTGGGTGTCGAAGAGGGCGTCCACTTCGCCTATCGCAACCAACGCGACGCCCTTCTTTGCAGGATGCTGTAGAACACCATCGCCACCGCGATGATCACGACCAGGCCGAGTCCGAGGGCCTTGCCGACATTCTGCTGGCCGGAGATGACGTTGCCGTTCAGGAACGAGCCGATCTGGATGGAGGTGAGCGGGATGCTGCCGCTCGTGAGGGCCTCCGCCGTGGCGTAGGCGGAGAGGCCGCTGCCGAAGAGGAGGAGTACTCCGCCGAGGAACGAGGGGAAGATCACGGGTCCGCCCACGTAGCGCCAGTACTGCCAGCCGCGGGCGCCCAACCCCGACGCCGCCTCCCGCCAGCTGGGACGCAGCCCCTCGAGCGCCGGGGTGATGACCAGCACCATGAGGGGAAGCTGGAAGTAGGTGTAGACGATGGCCACCCCGAAGAACGTGTAGAGGTCGAAGCCGTGGTCCCAGGGATCGAAGCCGAGCGCCTTCATCCAGTTGGTGACCAGGCCCGTCGTGCCCAAGGTGGCGATGAACAAGAAGGCCAGGGGCACCCCGCCGAATTGGGCGAAGACGCCCGAGGCAGTGGAGACGATCCGTCGCAGGGCTCTGCCCTTCGAGGTGAGCACCGTATAGGCCACGATGAGACCCAGGATCCCCGGGACGATGGCCGTCAGCAGTGACAGCTCGATGCTCATCTCGAACCCATGGGCGTACGTCCCGTGCGTGGCAATCGAGATGTTGCTCCATGTCCAATGCCCGGAGGGTGTCCGGAAGGCCCCGATCATCACGGCCAGCGTGGGCACCACCAAGAAGATGGTGACGTAGATGCCGAAGGGCACGATCCCCGTCGCGGCGACGAGCGCATTACGCACTCGCCGCCGCGGCAGGGGGCGACCTCCGTGGCTGACCCGGGAGCCGACCCGAGGGTCACCCGCTGACCGACGGCCAGTTCTGGGTCACGACGGTCTCGGCCGCCGTGAGCTCCGACTGCGTCGGGAAGGTGACGGCGCCCTTCGGGGCAGCGGGGAGGGCAGCCAACGCCGCCTTGTTCGCCGTGCCGTCCTTCTGCAGGCTGGCCAGCTCAATCGGACGAGCCGAGCCCTCGAGCCAGAGATTCTGGCCGGTGGTGGAGTAGAGGTACTCCTCCCAGAGGCGGGCCGCCGCCGGGTCCGGGGCCGTCGCACTGATCGCCTGGACGTAGTAGGAGGCATAGTGACCGTCAGAGGGGATGACCACCTTCCACCCGGGGAACGTCTTGGCCACCTCTGACTCCTCGAGGTAGTCCCACCAGATGAGGATCGGCGTCTGGCCGCTCTCGACCGTCGAAGGACCTCCGGTCACCGGAACGAAGTTGCCGGCCGCGGACAGCTTCTGGAAGTACTTGACGCCCGGCTCGATGTTGCTGAACGACCCGCCGTTGGCCAGCGCCGCCGCGTACACGGCCGCGAAGGCCGCGCCCGCCTGAGTCGGGTTCCCGTTGAGGGCGACCTGGTTCTTGTACTCGGGCTTGAGGAGGTCGGCGAAGGAGGTCGGCGGGTCTTTGACGACCTTGGAGTTGTACCCGATGGCCACGAACCCGCCGTAATCGTCGAACCAGTCGCCATTCGAGGCCTTGGCCGTACTCGGGATCTCGTTCCAGCTCTGCACCTTGTACGGGGCCAGCAGCTTCTCCGAGGCCGCCGTCAAGGCGAACGAGGGTCCCACGTCGAGGACGTCGGGCGCACGGGATTGGCCCTTCTCGGTGGTCACCGCCTCCAGTTCGTCCGCGCTGGTGCCGTCGGGGTTCTCCGAGTTGACCTTGATCCCGTACTTCTTCGAGAAGTCCTTGATGATGTTGCCGTAGTTGGCCCAGTCGGCCGGGAGGGTGATCACGTTGAGCGTGCCCTCCTTCTGGGCCGCCTTTACGAGCCCGGACATCCCCCGAATGCAGCAGCAGACGTCGCCGTCGACGGGTTGACGGATGCTCCCGCGGTGGACGGCGCGATGCCGGCGAACGTGGCACCGACGGTGAGCGCGGCCGCGCTGGTGAGCGCGGCGCGCAGACGTATCTTCATGTGTTGTTTCCTTTCATGGGGATGATGGGGACGATGGGGATGAAGAGGGTCGTGGCGATCTGCATCATTTGCGTCAGGTCGATCAGTTGCGGCTCAGCACTTCGATGAGTCCGGTCACGTCGTCGATGAGATCCGTGTGGGGCGCGGCCGAGAGGGTCTTGCGGTCGTGGGCGCCGCTGAGCACGCCGACGACGGCACGGGCCCCCGCGTTGGTGCCGGCTTCGAGGTCGCTCGTCGTGTCGCCCACCACCGCCACCGCACCGGCATCGGGGACGCCCAGGCGCTCCATGGCGGCGAGGATCATGTCCGGTGCCGGCCTTCCCCGGCCGGCATCGGCCGGAGACAGTGCGAGGTCGACGAGCGCTTCCCAGCCCAACGCAGCGAGCAACGCATCACGCGTGCTCGGGGCGAACCCGGTGGTCAAGCACACCTGCACGCCCTCGGTGCGCAACGCGGCGAACACGTCAGCGGCACCCGCAATGGGCGCCACCCGGCCCTCGGCCACGATGCGCTCGTAGGCGCGGGCGAACTCGTCCGTGGCCCGCGCCGCGTCGCCGGGCTCGAGGAGGGCGGCAAAGACATCTGCCTTGGACTGGCCCATGGTGTCGCGCACATAGGTCTGCGCCGAGGCGAACCGGGCGTCGTCCACCCCGATACCGACCGAGGACAGCGCGGTGGTGAACGCCTCGTCCACGGCCCCGTCATCGCGGACGGTCGTGCCGGCCATATCGAGGACGGCCAGGGCGTAGGGACCGATCACTGTCAGCGCACCCCCGCGGCCACGAGCGTGTCGGCTGCGATGGCGGGCGCGCAGGTCATGCCACGACCGCCCGGGGCGGTGACCAGCCACACGTCGGGGCCCAACTCTTCACGCGCCACTACCGAACCGTCGGTGCACTGGGCGTAGACACCCTCCCAGCGCCGGGCCACTGGGGGCAGCGCGCCACCGAGCAGGCGTTCGGCCCGGCCCAGCAGCTCGAGGGACGGACCTTCCTCCAGCGCGAAGTCGAACGGCTCGTCGTAGGCGTGGGTGTCGCCGATGGTGAGACCGCCGTCCGCCCGCTGCACCAGGAGGAGCTGCAGATGATGGGCGACGGCGACCGGGGACTGCGCGCCCAAAAGATCCTGCGGCACCACCTCGTAGGCCGGGTAGTAACGCAGCGTGTCGGCGTCGGCCAGCGCCGTCGTGAGACGGGCGGGATAGGGCTCGGTCTCCAACATCTGGAGGCGCACCCGGCGCACCCCGGCGGCCACCCCCTCTGTCCCGGGCAGCTGATCGAAGCCGGCACCGGTGGCCAGCACGATCAGATCGGCCTCCCAGCGCGTGCCGGCGGTGTCGATGAGGGCGCGGTCTTCCACACGGTGCGCACGCGTCCCTGGGTGGAAGGCGTAGGAGCCGGACTTGGAGGAGCCCGTCAGCCCGGAGAGGTAGTCCCGCAGCGCGCCGAGGGCTCGACGCGGTTCGACTATTGCGTCGGCTCTGCAGTACAGGCCTCCGGCGACCTCGCCGCGGGCGGCCGGATTCAGCGCCACGACTTCATCGGGATCGACATAGGTGATGGACCGGGCCGCCGCATCAGCATGCGCGGCGAACTCCTCCATGACCTTGCGCTCCCCGTCGGTCGTCGCCAACGTCAGCGATCCCGACGGCATGAAGCCGATGCCCGCAATGTCCGTGCTGACTTCCTCCCAGCGCTGCCGGGCGCGCAGGGCGGTGTCGAGCTCGGCCCCGGTGCGGCGGCCGCTGACCCACACGAGTCCGAAGTTACGCACCGACGCACCCTGGGGTGCTGCGTCGGCCTCGAGCTGCGCCACGGTGAAGCCGGCCCGGCACAGCTCGAGCGCGTGCCACGTTCCGAGGATTCCTCCACCGGCCACCACGGCTCGCTTCACGGGGGAAGTATCACATCGGAATTTCCTGCCTTTGCCCAAATTTGCCCGATGTAACGCAGAAGCGGAAACAATTCTTCTCGGCGTTTCGCAGTGATCACAGAGTTTGCTTAGGTCACACAACGGTCACCGGTCTGCTCGCAAACCGCAAACCTTGCGCAACCTGTGACGACGTCAGCGCCCGCGCACCATCCCGCCGTCGACGGTATAGAGCTGGCCCGAAATCCACGAGCCCTGGTCGGCGCACAGGTAGATCACCATCCAGGCGATGTCTTCGCCCGTGCCGGCCCGACCGAGCGGTATCTGCGTGCGGACCATGGTGTCGAACGGCCCGCCGCGGGGAATGTCGTCCAGGCGGAACGTGTCGATGATGCCCGGACATATGGCGTTGACCCGTACACCGTGGCGGCCGAGCTCGTCGGCCATCGCACATGTGAGCGCGTGGATACCGGCCTTCGACGCCGAGTAGGCCGCGGTCGTGCCGGCCATGATCTTCCCGCCCACCGACGAGATGTTGATGATGCACCCGCCCCTGTCCTGCTCCACCAGCCGGCGGCCGAACGCCCGGCTCATGTAGAAGGTGCCGTTCAGGTTGACGTTCATCACCTTGTGCCACTCGGCCAGCTCCAGGTCGAGGACCGGAACCCGATCAGGTCCCCGGGCCGCACTGGCATTGTTGACCACCACATCGACCCGACCGAACTCGCGCATCACTCCCTCGGCCAGATCCTCGACGGCGGCGGCATCACTGACGTCGGTGACCACCGCCCAGGCGCGGCGTCCCAACGCACGGACCTCATCGGCGACCGACTCGATATCGCGCCACCCCACGGCCTTCTCGTCATCGGGATAGCGCTCGGCCGGGCGCCCCGTGCCGGTGATCACCACGTCACAGCCCGCCCGGGCCAGCGCCACGGCGATGGGTCGCCCGATGGAACGCATGCGACCCGCTCCCGTCACCACGGCAACCTTGCCCGCCAGGCCCGTCAGCGTCATCGCGCCGTCGCTGCCTTGCTCACCCTCGGTAGACAACTGGTCCCCCTTCGTCATGTCGAACCCAACGTGCAGATTGGGTTAGCGCGGCTGGTGCGGCTGGTGCGGCTGGTGCGGCTGGTGCGCCGAGTGCGGCGAAGGGGCGCCACGTGCGCCTCAGCGCGGCACCGAATGACTGCGCGCCGACTCTCTGATCTCCTCGGCGGCGACCCAGGGCCTGTCGTGGCCGAATATCGCGCTGCCGGCGACGAAGACGTTGGCACCGGCTTCGGCAGCCCGGCGAGCAGTCTCGACGTCGATGCCGCCATCTACCTCGATGTCCACCGCCAGGCCGGCAGCGTCGACGGCGGCGCGCACCTGGCGCACCTTGTCGAGGACCTCGGGCATGAAGGACTGCCCACCGAAGCCGGGGAACACGGTCATACAGAGCACCAAGTCGACCTGGCCCAAGAAGGGAGCCACCTTCTCGAATGGAGTGTCGGGGTTGAAGGCCAGACCGGCGCGTAGGCCGAGCTGGCGCATCTGTGCGATCAACTCGGACGTCCCGCCGATCTCGACATGGACCGAGCACCCGTCCGCCCCGGCGTCGGCAAAGTCCTTCAGGTACTGGCCCGGATTGGTCATCATCAGATGGCAGTCGAAGAACAGGGGGCTGTGGCGGCGCAGCGAGGCCACCACCGGGGGCCCGATGGTGAGGTTGGGCACGAAGTGCCCGTCCATCACATCGACGTGCAGCCAGTCCGCCGATGCCGTCACCTCACCCACCTGTTCGGCCAGCGAACCAAAGTCGGCCGAGAGCACGGAGGGGGCGATCCGCAGCGCACCCGGGCGCCCCGGCCCACGCGGAGGCAGGCCGCTGAGCGGGGACCGGTCGGTCGAAGAGGAGTCACTCATCGGAAGCGGGCCCAGCACAGGATCCGCCGGAACCCGTAGAAGTAGGGCTCGCGGTCGCCGAGCTCTTCTAGGAGGCGTTCGCGGTACCGCTCGACGAAGGCGGTGAACAGCTCGGGACTGAGCCGTGTGCGGTACGGCGTGAGCAGAGTCCCCATCACCCACTCGACGACGTCGGAGGTCGAGGAGAGCTCGTGACCGTAGACCTCCATGCGCACGACCTGTTTCCGGGCGCCGAGCTCATAGAGAAGGTCGGCGTAGATCTCGGGCGAAAGGACGAAGCGGCCGCGGTCCTCCGGTGCGTCCTCGTCCAGCGCGTCGATGAACGGCGCTTCGTTGGCCACCTGCCGCGCCAACAGGTGCGAGGGGTGGCGGAAATTCGACGGGACCTGGAAGGCCAACTGGCCACCGTCGGCGAGGGCGGTGCGCATCCGGGCCAAAAGGTTGAGATGGTCGTCGACCCACTGCAGGGAGGCGTTGGCGAAAACGAGGTCCAGCCCCTCACCGAGCCACGTCTCGATGTCCCCCTCGGTGAACGTCAACCCCGGCACGTCCCCGTGGTTGGCTCTGGCGCGCGCCAGCATCGACTCGGAGGAGTCGATGCCCACGGTCTCGGCCGCCTGCATCCGTTCGTGCAGTTCCACCGTGAGGTTGCCGGTCCCGCAACCGAGGTCGACCACCCGCCCACCGGGAACCGGGGTGCAGAGTGCGACCAGATCGTCGAAGGGCTGCCGCCGTTCGGCGAAGAATCGTTCGTACTGGTCAGGGTTCCACCCCTCAATCGGCGTCACGGTCACCGTATGTATGTCTAGTCGCTGCCCAGACGCTCACCGGCCAGGAGGCGGACACCCCGGGCCCAGTCACCGGCCGGCATGGGGGACCGGCTCTCGGGCTGCACTTCGTCCAGTGCGAGGGCGCCGTCGCCGGTGCACACGACGGTTCCCACCAGCGTGCCCGGTGCCCCGGCATCGATTGCCCCGGCATCGGCTGCAGGCGCGGCAACCGGCGTCGCCCTGAGGACTCCCAGCCGTTTGCCGCGGAACGTGGTCCACGCCCGGCCGAGGCGCACGACGCGGTGCAACTGCACCGCCGGCTGCTCCCACTGCAGGTGGAGGTCCTCGGGCGTCACCTTGGCCGCGATGGTGGCCTCGCCCGACTGTGGGACGGGCGCCGGAAGGCCCGCCACACCGTGGGCCAAGGCGGCGACCAGGAGGGCGCAACCGGCCGTGACCAGTTCGTCGCGCAGCGTGGGCAGGTCCACCTCGCCGTCGATCGGCACGACGAGCCGGGCGTACACCGGACCCGTGTCGAGCCCCTCTTCCAGCTTCATGAGGCAGACTCCCGTCTCCTCGTCGCCGGCCAACAGCGCGCGCTCGACCGGCGCCGCGCCGCGCCAGCGGGGCAGCAGCGAGAAGTGCAGGTTGACCATGGGGACACGGGCCAGCAACGACGCCGGGATGATCCGCCCGTACGCCACGACGACCGCCAACTCGACCCCGGCGTCGGCCACATCCTCCATGGAGTGGGAGACCGGGAGGCCGAGCTCGAGCGCGGCCGCCTTCACCGGGCTGGGCGTGACGGCACTCCCCCGGCCCCGGCGGCGGTCCGGCCGGGTCACGCACAGCGCGATGTCGTGCCCGGCGTCGACCAGGGCCCGCAGGGGCGGGACGGCCGTCTCCGGCGTGCCGAGAAAGGCGAGTCGTGCCACCCCCGTCACCGTAGGGCAGGCCTGGCGGCCGCGGGGCCGCCCAGCCGGTGGCTCAGCGGGCGAAGATGCTCGAGAGGCCGTCGGGGTCGCCGGCAGGCAGGTGCAGCGTCCGACCCCGCAGGATCTTCAAGGCCTCCTTGCGCTGGTCGGCGTCGAGCCGCTCCACCAGCAGGATGCCGTCCAGGTGGTCGAGCTCGTGCTGGAAGACCCGTCCCTCCAGCTCGGTCGCCTCGATGGAGATCTCGTTCCCGTCGAGGTCCAGGCCGACCAGGTGCACGGCATTGGGACGCACGATGTCCCAACTCAAGCCGGGAATCGAGAGGCACCCCTCTTCGTAGACCCACTCCCCTTCGCTCTCGATGATCCGCGGGTTGACGACCGTGCGGGGCCCCTCGCCGATGTCATAGACGAAGATCCGCCGCATCACGCCGATCTGGTTGGCGGCCAGCCCCGAGCCCGGGGCCTCGTACATGGTGTCGATCATGGATTCGGCCAATGCGGCCACCGATCCGTCGATCTCCAGCACCTCGGCGGTGCGCTCTTTGAGGACAGGATCCCCGTACTGTCGAATGGTCAGGCCGGACACGCCCTCATTCTAACGGGGCACCCGCCCGGTCCGGGCTCAGATGGCAGCCGGATCGACCGCCACCCGGAGCCCTCTGCCCCCGGGGCGGGGCACCGCCGCCAGCAGGTCGCAGAGGGCGCCGTGATCCGGCGCCTGCACGAGATACGCAGCGTCGGGCAACTCGGAGAGCGTCACGCCCGTTCCGGCGCCCGCCTCCCGGAGGGCGTCGGCGTACCCGGCGGCGAGAGGACCACTCAGCGAGGCGAGGGCGGAGAAGGGGGGAAGTCGGGCGCTCCGCCGCATCGATTCCTCGCCGGCGGCGACCTCGGACAGATCCCCCCGCGCCACCCCCTGCAGGACCGCGTGATCGGGCACCCGGGTCTGCACCAAGACGCGCGCCGACGCCGGGCCGACGTGGCGCGGCCCCACCATCCGAGAGGCCCGGACCAGCAGGGCCAGCGTTTCGTCGGTCGCGCTGAAGCGGGGGGCGAGGAGGTGGAGATCGATATCGAGGAACACCACCGCGGCGGCACGGCGCACCCTGTGCAGCACCGCCTCGGTTCCGATAAGGACCGGGGTGGTGGGGACCCCCTCGCCGACTCTCCGGAACGGGCGACCGCCGGGCCGGACACCTCCCCCACCTCGGCCCCCAGGAGGGCGGCCACCTCCTCGCGCAAGCGCGACACCCCGGCCCGGAGGGTCTTCATGCGCAGCTTCCCGCAGGCGGCGCAGACAAGGGGGCGCTCGCTCCCACAGCGCGGGCATCGCAGGCCGGTCCCGTGTTGGGCCACGGCCGCACCGCAGGTCGTGCACTGGGCCAGCTCCCCGCAGGCCGCACAGGCCAGGAGGCGGGCCCGGCCCGTCCTGTCGTAGAAACACACCAAGGGCCCGCGCCGGTCGACGGCGTCGGGGTCGTCGAGCACGGCACGGGCCAGGCGCACGAACTCTTCGGAGAACAGGCCGCTGCGCGGGTCGGCGCCGCGGCGATCCACCCGTTCCACGGCCGACCAGCCGGCCCTCTCCGCCGCCACGGGAAGCGCGTCCAGCGCTCTGCCGGCGCTCACCACGGTCGGCGGGCAGGGAGAGGTGACGATGCAGGGACTGCCGGCCCGCCGGCTCCTCTCGGTGACGACGTCGACCGCGCTGTAGGTCGGCGCACTCTCCTCCCGATAGGACTCGTCGTGGGCGTCGAGGACGAGGGCGGCCGAGACCTCGGGAAGTGGGGCCCAGGCCGCGGCCCGGCTTCCCACCACAATCGGCCAACCCGCGCGCGCGGACGCCCAATCCGTGGTGGCCGGGTACCCCCTCCGCACCAGGCGCCCACAGAGGCGCTCGGCCCAGCCGACCGAGGGAACCAGGACGAGGACCCCTCCGGGCCGGGCCACCGTCTCGGGCGCCTGGACCACCGAGAGCACGAGGTCGAGCAGATCGGTGGTCGGCGGAATCCGCAGCACGGTGGATGTTCCCTCCGCTACCGCCCGGGCCACCATGCCGCCGAAGACGGTCGCCGTGGAGCCTCCGTCGGAGGCCGGCGCGCCAACCCCCATCCCGGCCGGCAAACGACGTACGGGGCGAGTCGGCGACGCCACGCCGAGGAAGAACGGGATCGGGCCGGCCCAACGCCAGGCCGCCCACTCGGCCAGATCCACCACCGCATGCGGGGGGCCCCAGCCGGACCAGCGCGACAGCGGGAGGGGTTCGACGCCCTCGGGCGGGGTGACGTCGTCATCGACCACCCAACCGCCGACGCGGCGACCGTGCAGGGCGACACGCACCCGGGTTCCGACCACGACGTCGTCGGTCCAGCTCTCGGGAACGGCGTAGTCGAAGAGCTTCGAGAGCGCGGGCACGTCGGTGCGTACCCGCACGAACCGCCGGCCGGGCGTGGTGACGGTGACCCCGCTCAGCGGGGTGATCCGGGGATCAGAGACCCAGGGCGGAACGCAGGTCGTCGACCCGTGGCGTGGCTTCCCACGTGAACTCCTTCTCGGAGCGACCGAAGTGGCCGTAGGCCGCCGTCTTCTTGTAGATCGGGCGCCGCAGGTCGAGATCGCGGGCGATGGCGGCCGGGCGCAGGTCGAAGACCTGGCGCACCGCGTCGGAGATCTTCTCGGGGTCGACCACTTCGCTGCCGAAGGTCTCCACCAGCAGCGAGACCGGGTGGGCCACCCCGATGGCGTAGGCCACCTGGACTTCGCAGCGGGTGGCGGCCCCGGATGCCACGACATGCTTGGCCACCCAGCGGGCGGCGTACGCGGCGGAGCGGTCGACCTTGGAGGGGTCCTTGCCCGAGAAGGCGCCGCCGCCGTGTCGGGCCATGCCGCCGTAGGTGTCCACGATGATCTTGCGGCCGGTGAGGCCGGTATCGGCGTGGGGCCCGCCCAACTCGAAAATCCCGGTCGGATTGGCCAGGATCCGTACGCCCTCGCTGTCGAGGTCACTCGGCAGGAGGGGCTTGATCACGTGTTCGGTGAGGTCGGGCAGGAGCTGCTCGGTCAGGTCGATCCCGGGACCATGCTGTGTGGAGATGAGCACCGTGTCGATTCGCACCGGCCGCCCGTCCTCGTAGACCACGGAGACCTGGGTCTTGCCGTCGGGCCGCAGGTACGGAATGGCGCCGATGCGCCGCACCTGGGCCAGGCGCTCCGAGAGACGGTGGGCCAGCCAGATCGGCAACGGCATGAGATCGGGGGTCTCGTCGCAGGCGTAGCCGAACATCATCCCCTGGTCGCCGGCCCCCTGGGCGTTGAGGGTGTCCTCGCCGCCGGTCCCGGTGCGGAACTCGAAGGCTTTGTCGACCCCTTGCGCGATGTCGGGGGACTGCGCGTCGAGGGAGACGAGCACGCCGCAGGTGTTGCCGTTGAAACCGTAGGCGTCGTTGTCGTAGCCGATCTCGCACACCGTCTGGCGGGCGAGCGTGGCGATGTCGACGTACGTCGAGGTGGTCACTTCACCGGCCACCACGATCAGGCCGGTGGTGAGGAGCGTCTCGCAGGCGACACGGCTGGCCGGGTCACCCTCGAGCATGGCGTCGAGCACGGCGTCAGAGATCTGGTCCGCCATCTTGTCGGGGTGGCCCTCGGTGACTGATTCCGAGGTGAATGTCGTTTTCAAGTTGAGCTCCGCTTCTCACTCTTTTGGGCGATCTTGTGGGCGAGGACGTTGTCGAGTACCGCATTGGCAACTGCATACTTGGACGTCAGGGCGATTTCGGTGCTGCTCCCGTCCGCCGTGAGGATGGACACCGCATTGGTGTCGTGATCGAATCCCACTCCCGGAGCGCGTACGTCGTTGATAACCAGCAGGTCGACCCCCTTGCGGTGCAACTTCCTGCGGCCCCGCTCGGCGACGTCGTCGGTCTCTGCAGCAAACCCGACCAACACCTGGCCTGGCGTGCGTCGGGAGACCAAGCCGGTAAGGATATCGGGCGTCGGCTCCAACACCAATTCCGGCAAGCCGTCCTCTTTGGAGAGCTTGTGGTCGGCCGTCACCTTCGGTCGGAAGTCGGCCACCGCGGCGGCCATGATCACCACGTCCGCACCGGGGCACGCCTGGGCGAGAGCGGCCTCCATGTCGGCGGCGCTCTCCACGTCAATGCGGGTCACCGCTCCCTGTACCTCGGGCGACAGGGTCAGTGCTGACGCGGTGACCAGGGTCACCGTCGCCCCCCGGCGGGCCGCCGCCTCGGCGAGCGCATGCCCCTGCTTGCCCGAGGAGCGGTTGGTCAGGTAGCGCACAGGATCAAGAGCCTCACGGGTACCGCCTGCGCTCACCACCACGTGCAGCCCGGAAAGGTCGCCTTCCGGCCGCGGCTCCGCCGCACCCCCGGCCGCGCTGAGCCCCACCAGGGCCAGGGCCCGGGAGGCGATAAGGCCGGGGTCGGCGAGACGGCCCTCGCCGGAATCCCCTCCGGCCAGGCGACCGACGGCGGGTGGGACGATCCTGACGCCCCTCCGCTCCAAGGTGGCGAGATTCTCCCGGACCGACGGGTGCTCCCACATTTCGGTGTGCATGGCGGGGCACACCAAAACCGGGGCCCGGGTGGCGAGCAACGTCGCGGTCAAGAGGTCGTCGGAGAGCCCGACGGCGTAGCGCGCCAAGAGGTGGGCCGTCGCCGGCACCACCACGATCAGGTCTGCACTCTGGCCCAGACGGGTGTGCGGTATCGGCGTGTCCTCGTCCCACAGGGAGGTCTGCGCCGGCTCGGAGGCCAGCGCCGAGAACGTCACCGCGCCGACGAAGCGGGTGGCCTCGCTGGTCAGGACCGGGATCACATGGGCGCCGGCGTCCACCAGGAGCCGGCACACCTCGACCGCCTTGTAGGCGGCGATGCCACCGCAGACACCCAGGACGACACGGGGCGGGCGGCTCTCGGACGCGTGCGGCTCTTCGGTCACGACCGGAATCTCCGCGCGCCGGTGACTAACTTGCGGTCGGGTCCCCGTCCCCGACGTCGAGGAGCTCGATCTCCGCCTGGGCCACCGATTCGGCGTCCGCCGCGTCGTCCGCCGTGATTTCGGCGACGACGTCCGCCAGTTCGTCGTCCACGATGCGATTCGCTACGACGTCGGTCACGTCATCGGAGACAAGTTCGCTGAGAACCGCGTCCTCCACCTCGGCGACCTCGGCGACCTCGGCGACCTCGGCCACTGCCACTTCGGCGAGCACGGCCTCGGCGAGCACGGCCTCGGCGACCTCGGCCTCGGCTTCGGCCAGGGCGGCCTCCTCCTCGGGATCGATCCGAGTGTAGGTGGCCTTGCCGGCGGCGATCTCCTCGAATGCGATCGACACGGGCTTGCCCGAGACGGAGGCGACCTGCGGCGGCACGACCTTGCCCAGCCCCTCACCGAGGCTGTTGTAGTACGAATTAACCTGGCGGGCCCGGGCCGAGCCCAGGGCGACCAGCGTGAACTTCGAGTCCACCTTGTCCAAGAGATCCTCGATCGGTGGATCCATGAGCGTATTGCGGCCTTGGGCCATTTAGGTGTCCTCCGGGGTTGCGGCGCGCTGAGCGGCCGTTCGGGTCCGGTCAACTATAGCGGCCAGCTCGGCCTGGGCCCGACGCAGGTCGTCGTTGACCACGGTGAAGGCGGCCACCTGGCGCCCCCGTTCTACCTCCTGGGCACCTCTTTCGACCCGCTGGCGGATGTGGTCCTGGTCGTCCCCCCGGGCAGCCAACCGGGCCGCCTGCACCTCGGGTGAGGGGGGAAGGAGCAGGATGACCGTGGCGTCGGGTCGCTTGGCCAAGACCTGCTCGGCTCCCTGCACGTCGATCTCGAGGAGAACATCGGCACCCTCGGGCGGCTGGGGAATGGGGGTTCCCATCAGGTTGCCGAGGAACTCGGCCCATTCGAAGAACCCGCCCTGTCGCACCGCGTCCTCGAAGGTGGCCCGGTCGACGAACCGATATGCGTTGCGCTCGCGCTCACCGGGGCGGGGCGCTCGCGTCGTCCAGCTCCGACTGAGCCACAGCGTGGGGTCCGCGGCGACAAGCTCGGCGGCCAGCGTGCCCTTGCCGGCCCCACCGGGGCCGATGAGCACGAAGATCAGTGGCTCAGCGCGCAGTCTCTTTGAGCAGCGACTCACGCTGCTTGGCACCCAGGCCCTGCAGGCGGCGGCTGTCACTGATGCCGACCGTCTCCATGAGCCGGCGTGCCTTGACCTTCCCCAACCCCGGTAGGGACTCGAGAACGGACACCACCTTCATTTTCCCGACGGTCTCGTCGGAGTCGGCTTGCGTGAGCAGTTGATCCAGCGTGAGATTGCCCATCTTGAGCTTCTCTTTCACCACGGCTCGCTCGCGGCGAACCCTGGCGGCCTTTTCAAGTGCAGCGGCACGCTGCTCGGGAGTGAGGGCGGGAGGTTGCGGCATGGCGAGACCATAGCGCCTCTGTTCGAGGCCTTCACCCCAAAAGCCCTACTCAGCCCAGGACGGCCGCCAACTCGCTGCTCAAATCGGCCGCCGCCCGGCGGAGCTCAGCCGGTTTTGGCCCGCTCGCGAGCAGCGCTCGGGAGGTGCTTGCAATGACCGTTCCAGGGGCGCACCCGCCGAAGCGTTCGGCGATTTCGTCGAGCTGCGCCCCCTGCGCCCCCAGGCCGGGAGCAAGAATTACCCCTCCCAACTGGGACAATGGAAAGACCGACCTGGGCAGGGTCGCGCCGACCACGGCGCCAACCGTTCCGGTAGGGATGTCGGGCGACTCGTTCCAGGCCGCGACCTCGGCCAGGAGCGACTCCTCGACCGAGTCGCCGGACTTGGTGACGGCCTCCTGGATCAGCCTTCCCTCGGGATTTGAGCTCCTGGTCACCACGATGACCCCCCGGCCTGTCCGTCCGGCCAGGGTGATGAGGGGGGCAAGGGCGGCCAGACCGAGATACGGCTGCACCGTCACGGCATCGGCGGCCAGGGTGCTCCCCTCGCGCAGCCAGGCGTCGGCGTAGGCGGCGGCGGTGGTGTCGATGTCCCCCCGCTTGGCATCGGCGAGGACCAGAAGCCCGGCCTCTCGTGCCGCGACCAGGAGTCGCTCGAGCTCGGCCATCCCGGCCGAGCCGTGCCGCTCGAAGAAGGCCACTTGCGGCTTGATCACCGCCACGGCCTCACCGAACGCCTCCACGCAGATGCCACAGAACGAACGGAGCCCGCTGGCGTCGTCGGGAAGCCCCCACGCGCCGAGGAGTGCGGCGGAGGGATCGATGCCGGCGCACAACGGCCCGAGCCGGCCCACTGCTTCCGCCACCCGGGCGCCGAAACTCGCCCTCACTGTCCCACTCGTGGTCGGACTCGTCATCGCCTGCACCGGATCTCCCTTCATTGCGATTGTCGATGTACCGGGGCCGAGGAGTCACCGACGTTGTCGGGCCTCCCGGTCAGTTGCGCCCGGGCCGACGCCCGCAGCGCCCCGACGGTGGTCCTTCTCGCCGCGCACCACCGAGCGAGTTGGCGCAACACCTTCCACGGCGCGCCCGGGTCACGGAAGATCGCCGTCCCCACCTGCACGGCGTCGGCGCCGGCCTGCAGGAACTCGACGGCATCCCGGCCCGATGCCACCCCGCCGGCACCGATGATGGCGGCGTCGGGAAACGACGCCCGGCACTCCCACACCGCCCGCACGGCCACCGGATGGAGCACGGCACCCGAGAGGCCTCCACCGCCGGCGCCGAGCACGGGGCGGCCCGTCTCGATATCGAGAGCGAGCCCCAGCAGGGTGTTGGTCAGGGTGAGGCCCTCCGCGCCGCCGTCCAACGCGGCGGCGGCGATAGCGGTGATGTCGGGCACGTTCGGGCTCAGCTTGGCCCAGCGCGGCAGGCCGCACTCGGTGGCGGACAGGACGTCGCGTGTGGCCGACTCGGAGTGGGCGAACATCCGCGAACGGTCCTCCACGTTGGGACAGCTCACGTTCACCTCGACGGCCACGATGGACGAACCGGCCGACCCACCCCGCACCGCTTGGGCCAGCATGGCGGCGGCGCGGCCGTAGTCGTCGACCGACTGGCCCCAGATGCTCACCACCACCCGCGCTCCGCAGGCGGAGAGGGCGGGGAGGTCCCCCTCGAGCCACGCCTCGAGTCCCGGTCCCTGTAGCCCGACGCTGTTGAGCATCCCGGTCCCGACCTCGTGCACCCGCGGCGCCGGGTTCCCGGCCCAGGGGCGCACGGAGAGCGACTTCACCACCACCGCGCCGAGGGCGGAAAGATCGCCGTATTCGGCCAGCTCGTTCCCGTGGCCCGACGTCCCTGCAGCGGTCATGATCGGATTGGGCAGACGGACCGAGCCCACCGTGGTGGCGACATCGGCCGCGCCCGCCTTCATGGTCGGGGCCGGCCCTCCGCACCGGACCGGCCAACCGCTCCGGACTGGCCAACCGCACCGTGCAGGTCCTGCAGGGCGCGCACCACGAGCGGATGGGCCCGGGCGTCCGCGATACCGGCGGCAGCGGCGCGCGCGGCGGCGAGCGTGGTCAGACAGGGCACGTGGTACGTCACCGACGCCATGCGGATGTGCTGCCCGTCAGCCCGCGGCCCCAGGCCCCGCGGGGTGTTGACCACCAGCTGCACCTTGCCCTGGGCAATCAGCTCGACGGCATCGGAGGCGACACCCTCCTCCCCGACCTTGGCCACCAGCGTGTCCACCTCGACCCCCTGGGCGCGGAAGAAACCGGCCGTGCCCAACGTGGCAGCGATCGAGAACCCCATGGCCCGGAAGGCCCGGGCCACGTCCAGCCCGGCCGGCTTGTCCCGGTCGGCCAACGAGAGGAAGACCGTTCCCGAGTCCGGCAGGCGGGTGCCGGCCGCCATCTGGCTCTTGGCGAAGGCCAGCCCGAAGGTGACGTCCACTCCCATGACCTCGCCCGTCGAGCGCATTTCCGGTCCCAGCAGCGTGTCGACCCCGGGGAACCGGTCGAATGGCAGCACCGCCTCCTTCACGCTGACGTGGTCGAGCGTCTGGACCTGCCCGACGGCATCGGCGGGCAGGAGCCCTTCCACCCGCAGTTGCGCCAGCGTCTGCCCCACCATCACCCGCGCCGCCACCATGGCCAGGGGGACGCCGGTGGCTTTGGCCACGAAGGGAACCGTCCGGCTGGCCCGGGGATTCGCCTCGAGCACGTACACCAGGCCGTCCTTCACGGCGAACTGCACATTGATCAGACCGCAGACGGCGAGGGCATCGGCCAGGGCGCGGGTGTGCTGGGCCAGGGCGGCCAGCACCTCGGGACCGAGTGACTGGGGCGGCAGGGCGCAGGCGGAGTCGCCGGAGTGCACCCCGGCCTCCTCGACGTGCTCCATCACCCCGGCGATGAGGATCTCGCCGGTGTCGTCGCGCACGGCGTCGACGTCGACCTCGATGGCGTCCTCCAAGAAGCGGTCGACCAGCACGGGCCGCTCCGCCGTCACGCCGCCCTCGCGGGCCAGCGCGCCCGTCGTCAGGGTGTGCATGACCCGCCGGACGGCGTCGTCGTCGTAGACGATCTCCATGGCGCGCCCGCCCAGCACGTAGCTCGGGCGCAGGAGCACCGGGTAGCCGACGTCGCCTGCGATGGCCAGCGCCTCGGCCGTGCTGGTCGCCGTTCCCCCGGGAGGTTGGGGGATGTGCAGCGAACCGCACAGCGCGTTCCACCGCTCCCGGTCCTCGGCCAGGTCGATGGAGGCCGGGCTCGTGCCGAGGACGAGCTCGGGCGGCAGGGAACCGGCCAACTTGAGCGGCGTCTGGCCCCCGAGCGCCACAATGACACCCACCACCCTGCCCCCGGCCCGCTGCTCGGCGTCGAGCACATTGGCCACGTCCTCCGCCGTCAGGGGCTCGAAGTAGAGCCGGTCGGAGGTGTCGTAGTCCGTCGAGACCGTCTCGGGATTGCAGTTGATCATGATGGTCTCGTAGCCGGCGTCGCGCAGCGCCATGGAGGCGTGGACGCAGCAGTAGTCGAACTCGATCCCTTGCCCGATGCGGTTCGGTCCCGAGCCGAGGATCACGACCCGATCCCGGGTGGAGGGGAGGACCTCGTCCTCCTCCTCGTAGGTCGAGTAGTGGTAGGGGGTGAACGCCTCGAACTCGGCCGCGCAGGTGTCGACGGTCTTGAACGTGGCCCGCACGCCGAGGGCCAGGCGCTCCCGGCGGACCTCGGCCGCGCTGGTGTGCCGCAGGTAGGCCAGCTGGTCGTCGGAGAAGCCAAGGCGCTTGGCGCGCCAGTAGCCGGCCCGATCGAGCAGCGGGGCATCGACGATCGCCTGCCGGGCCGCCGTGATGCGGCCGATCTGCTCGACGAACCAGGGGTCGATACCGGTGCGGGCCACGACGTCGGCGGCCGGTATGCCGCGCCGGAGCGCGGCCTCCAGCTCGAAGATCCGGTCCGGTGTGGCCACGGCGACGCGATCGAGCAGCGCGGCGTCATCGAGCTCGTCGAGGACCGTCTCGGACGGGTCGGCGTTCAGCCCGGCCCGGCCCTGCTCCAGGGAGCGCAACGCTTTCTGCAGGGATTCGCAGAACGTCCGACCGATGGCCATCACCTCGCCCACCGACTGCATGCGCGTCCCCAGCCGGCCGTCGGTGCCGGGGAGCTTCTCGAACGCCCACCGCGGCACCTTGGTGACCACGTAATCGATCGTCGGCTCGAAGGAGGCCGGCGTGGCCCGGGTGATGTCGTTCGGGATCTCGTCGAGGTGGTAGCCCACGGCCAGGCGCGCCGCGATCTTGGCGATCGGGAACCCGGTGGCCTTGGAGGCCAGCGCAGAGGACCGCGACACGCGCGGGTTCATCTCGATGATGACCCGTCGCCCGGTCTGCGGGTCCACGGCGAACTGTACGTTCGACCCGCCGGTCTCCACGCCCACGCGGCGCAGACAGGCAAAGGCGTCGTCGCGCATCCCCTGGTACTCGACGTCGGTGAGTGTCTGCGCGGGCGCCACCGTGATGGAGTCCCCCGTGTGGACGCCCATCGGGTCGAAGTTCTCGATGGAACAGACCACCACGCAGTTGTCCGCCGCGTCACGCATGACCTCGAGCTCGTACTCCTTCCACCCGGCGATCGAGCGTTCGACGAGGATCTGGCCCACCGGACTGGCCGCCAGACCCTCCACGGCCAGCTGGGTGAAGTGCGCCGCGTCCGGCGCGATGCCGGTGCCGGACCCACCGAGGATGAAGCTCGGCCGGACCATGATCGGGAAGCCGATCTCCTCGGCGATCTCTTCCGCCTCGGCCAAGGTGTGCGCGAAGCCCGACCGGGGCACCTCCAGACCGATCTCCTCCATGGCCGCCTTGAAGCGGTCGCGGTCCTCGGCCGTCGAGATCGCCTCGGGCCGGGCGCCGATGACCTCGACGCCGTAACGCTCGAGCACGCCCAACTCGACCAGCTGCATGGTCAGGTTCAAGGCCGTCTGCCCGCCGAGCGTGGGCAGCAGCGCGTCGGGTCGCTCCTTCTCGATGATCGCCGTCAACACCTCGGCGTCGAGCGGCTCGACATAGGTGCGGTCAGCCGTGGCCGGGTCGGTCATGATGGTGGCCGGGTTGGAGTTGGCCAGCACCACCCGGTAGCCCTCCTCGGCCAGCACACGGCAGGCCTGGGTGCCGGAGTAGTCGAACTCACAGGCCTGGCCGATCACGATCGGCCCGGACCCGATGACCAGGATCGTCCTCAAATCCTCGCGGCGCGGCACGATGAAGTCCCTTCTTCCCTCTCGCTCAGCGCGGCCTGGCGCGCCCGGACGATTGCTGCATCAGCGCATCGAACTCGCCGAAGAGGTAGCGGGCATCGTGTGGCCCGGGCGCCGCCTCCGGGTGGTATTGCACCGAGAAGGCGGCCGCGCGGCGCGAGCGGATCCCCTCGATGACCCCGTCGTTGAGGTTGACGTGGGTCACCTCGACATCGGGCAGCGAGTCCACCGCCACGGCGTAGTTGTGGTTCTGACTCGTGATCTCCACCACCCCCGTCTCGAGCCGTTGCACCGGGTGGTTGGCCCCGTGGTGGCCGAACGGGAGCTTGTAGGTGGAGCCGCCCAGGGCGGTGGCCAGCAGCTGGTGGCCCAGGCAGATCCCGAAGATGGGGACGCGTCCCAACAGGTCGGCGATGACGTCCCTCGGCCCCGGGAGGGCGGCCGGATCGCCCGGCCCGTTGGAGAGGAACACCCCGTCGGGCTCGAGCGCCAGGACGTCGGAGGCCGAGGTGGCGGCGGGCACCACGGTCACGGTGGCCCGCGCCGCCAGCTGGCGCACCATGGTCGCCTTCACGCCGAAATCAAAAGCCACAATGCGCAATGGCCCGTCCCCGTAGGTCGCCGCCGTACTCGCCGTGACCCCGGAGACCAGGTCCATCCCGTCGGTGGTGGCGGCCGTGGCGGCCGCCGTTCGCAGCGCGGCCTCGCCGGCCGTGCCGAAGGCACAGGGCACGGCTCCGACCTGGCGCAGATGACGCGTCAGCCGCCTGGTGTCGATCCCGGTGATGGCGGGCAGCCCGTGGCGGACCAAAAAGCTCTCCAGCCCCTCGGTGGCGCGCCAGTTGGAGGGGACAACCGTGAGATCGCGCACGACGACGCCGCGGCAGAACGGCGTGGTGGCCTCGTCGTCCTCGCCGTTGGTGCCGTAGTTGCCGATGTGGGTGTTCGTGAACGCCACCACCTGGCCGGCGTACGAGGGGTCGGAGATGACCTCTTGATAACCGCTCATGGCGGTGTTGAACACCAGTTCCCCGGTGGCGATCGGATGGGCCGCGCCGGCCGCCTCGCCCGCGAACACCGCGCCGTCGGCGGTCACCAGGAGGGCGGCCGCCCGCTCGCCTGCGCTGATCGGTGCAGCGCTCATCGCTGAGCCACGGCGTCGATGACGACCGGCTCGCCCCGCAAGATCGTGTGGCGCACCGCGCCCGTGAAGCTCCGGCCGGCATACGGCGTGTTCCGGCTGCGACTGGCCAGCCGTGACGGATCGACGACCGTCGTCGCCGACGGGTCGAAGACGCAGAGGTTGGCCGCCGCACCGACCCCGATCGGGCCGCCCTGCGCACTGTGGCCGCCGGGGCGCAGGTCGGTCCGGGTCAGCCGCGCGATGGCCGCCGGCGCCGCGCTCATGAGGGCGAAGATCCGCTCCGGTCCGAGGGTGGGCGAGAGCACCTGCCAGGCGATGGGCAGCGCCGTCTGCAGGCCCAGCATCCCCGGGGGCGCCTGGTCGAAGGGAACGTCCTTGGACTCGGGCGCGTGAGGGGCGTGATCGGTGGCGACGGCGTCGATCGTCCCGTCGCACAGGCCCTCGATCACCGCCGTCACATCGCTGTCTGTACGCAGCGGCGGGTTGACCCTGAACACCGGGTCGTACCCTGCCACTTCGGCATGGGTGAGCAGCATGTGATGGGGCGCCGCCTCTGCGGTGACCGGCAACCCCTCGCGCTTGGCCTGGCGGACGAGCTGCACCGACCCGGCCGTGGAGAGGTGGAGGAAGTGCACCGGCGCCCCGGTGAGCCGCACCAGTTGGATGTCGCGCGCCACCATCGACTCCTCGGCCGCCGCCGGGATGCCCGGCAGCCCGAGCCGGCTCGACCAGCAGCCCTCGTGCATGGCGCCACCGCCGGCCAGGCAGTCGTCCTCGCAGTGCTGGGCCAAGGTGACGCCGAGCCCCTTGGCGTAGTCGAGGGCACGCCGCATCAGGGCGCCGTCCTGCACGCCGGCGCCGTCGTCGGTGAAGATGTGCACCCCGAGCGCCGCCAGCTCCCCCAAGGGGGCCATGGCCTTACCCGCCCGCCCGACGGTAATGGCCCCGGACACGGCCACCTCGGCCACTGCGCCACGGCCGAGCGCCAGCACGTCACGGGCCACACCGGCCGAGTCGATCGCCGGCTCGGTGTTCGGCATGGCGACCACCGCCGTGTACCCGCCCAGCGCAGCCGCCCGTGCCCCGCTCTCCACCGTCTCGGCCTCTTCCCGGCCCGGTTGGCGCAGATGGGTGTGCAGGTCGACCAGGCCGGGCCCGACGAGGCAGCCCCCCGCATCGAGCACGCGTGCTCCCGTAGGCGCCTCAATCGTCTCCTCCACCGCCACGATGACGGCCCCGGCCAGCGCCACATCGGCCCGCCAAAGACCCTCGGGACCGACGACCGAGCCACCCCGGACGACCACGGTCACGTCAGGCCCGGTCCCGTCAGGCACGGTCGCTCCCGGCACGGTCACTCCCGGCACGGGGGTCGGCTCCCGACCATTCGCCGCCGAGGAGGAGGAACAGGATGGCCATGCGGACCGCGACGCCATTGGTGACCTGTCGAGTGATGACGCTCCGGGGCAGGTCTGCCACGTCCGAGGCGATCTCGACGCCCCGCACCATCGGACCCGGGTGCGTCACGATGGCGTCCTCCCGCAGGAGCTCGACGCGGCGGTTGGTGAGCCCCCAGCCCGCGGTGTACTCACGCAGGCTGGGCACGAACGATCCGCTCCCCCGCTCGGCCTGCAACCGGAGCAAGGAGACGACGTCGGCATCGCCCAGCGCGACGTCCAGGTCCGGCGCCACCGTGACGGGCCATCCCTCCAGCGACGGCGGCAGAAGGCTGCCCGGCCCGGCCAGGGTGACCGTGGCCCCGAGCGCGCTGTACGCCAGGACTTCGGAACGGGCCACCCGGCTGTGGCGGACGTCCCCCACGATCAGGACCCGCAACCCTTCGAAGCAGTCGATGCCCAGGTCCTCGGGAGCGGCTCCCTTGCGCTCGGCCAGGACCTGGCGCACGGTGAAGCAGTCGATGAGCGCCTGGGTGGGGTGTTCGTGCCAGCCGTCGCCCGCATTGACGACCCGGGCCCGGGTGGCCCAGCGGGCCACCTGGTGCGGTGCCCCCGAGGAGGAGTGCCGGATGATCAGGGCATCGATGCCGAGGGCCTCGACAGTCTCGACCGTGTCGCGCAAGGACTCGCCCTTCTTGACCGAGGAGCTGGCGACGGCGAGCGACAGGACATCGGCCGACAGCCGCTTGGCCGCGGTCTCGAAGGAGAGGCGGGTGCGGGTCGACTCCTCGAAGAAGAGGGTGGCCACCACCTTGCCCCGCAAGGTCGGGACTTTGGGGACCGAACGCCGCTCGACCTCGGCGAAGGACTCCGCCACCCGGAGGACCTCCGCAATGCCGTCGAGACCCAGGTCGGCCACCGACAGGAGATGCTGGGGTCTTGTCACCGGTTCTCCAACGTCCCGATCCAGACACCCTCGTCCCCCACGTCGACCATCTCCTCGCGGCGGGTGGGCAGGTTCTTGCCCACGAAGTCCGGCCGGATGGGGAGCTCGCGATGGCCCCGGTCGACCATGACGGCGAGCTGCACGGCCCGAGCCCGCCCGAAGTCGTTCAACGCATTCAGGGCGGCTCGGATGGTCCGGCCAGTGAAGAGGACGTCGTCGACCAGCACCACGACCTTGCCCGCCAGATCGACCGGAATGGTGGTCACCGCCTCGGGGAGGACGGGACGCAGCCCGACGTCGTCCCGGTAGAACGCCACGTCGAGGCAGCCCACCGGCAGATCGACGCCCTCAATCTGGCTGAGGGCCTGGGCCATGCGGTTGGCCAGGGGAACCCCGCCGGTCTGCAGGCCCACGAGCACGACATCCTCGACGCCCCCGTTGCGCTCGACCACCTCGTGCGACATCCGCGTCAGGGCCCGCTGGACGTCGGCGGCAGAAAGGACCTGGGAGTGGGCCACGAACACGGCCCCGAGGGGTCGCGTATGACTTCGTTCGCGTTCGGCCACTGCTCCTCCGGTCCGTGTGAGCCTCACGGGACTCACTTCACGGTCAGGCACACACCTTATCGCGTGGACTCTTTGCGGCGCACCGGCCGCGGCGCCCTCACACCGCGTAGGCGGGCCTACGCCCCGTCCCACTGAACGAGGAACGTCCGCGTCCGGGCGATCTCCTCCTCGGTCCCGATCACGTTGGCCAACAGCTCCGTCACCCCGATGCCGTCGAGGGACGACAGGCGGCCGGCCACCTCCGCTTCGTCGCCGATGCAGGCGAGGTCCACGGGATCCTCGAGGCCTTCGGCCGCCAGCTGCCGGGCGTAGGACGGCATGCGCGCCGAGCCACTCAGGATCGGACGGGCGCGGTCTCGCGCCCCTTCCCGGTCGCTCGTCACACAGATGGGCAGGGCGGCGATGACCCGGGGCGCCGGGCGCCCGGCCTCGGCACTGGCGGCGGTGATCTCGGGGACGACCTGGCCCGCCAGTGTCTTGGGCCCGGTCATCCACGTCACCGTCCCGTCGGAGAACCGGCCGGCCAGTCGGAGCATCTGGGGACCGAGGGCCGCCACCACCAGCCCGGGTGGCGCGACCGGGACCGAGAGCGTCAGGCGCGCCGTCAGATGGGCTCCCTGCACGTCGGCCTGGCGCCGGGTCGACAAGAGGCCGTCGAGCGCCTCGAGCTCCTCCTCGCAAAGGGCGACGACGTCGCGGTAGGGAATCCCGTACCAACCCTCCGACACCACGCCATGGGTGACCCCTATCCCGAGGGTGAAGCGCCCCGGCCCGGCTGCGTCGGCCACCGTCAGAGCCTGCTGGGCCAACGGGATGGGATGGCGTCCCTGAATGGGGACCACGGCCGTGCCGAGGCGGATCCCGGGCACCTTGACCGCGGCCACCGCGAGCGCGGTGAGGGCGTCAAGCCCGGCGGTCTGGGGGAACCAGATGGACCCAAAGCCTTCTTCGGCCGCCGCGGCCACCCGCGCCACCACGGCGTCGACCGTGGTGGCGTCGGAACCGCCCCACACCGAGACGGCGATCACGTCGGGTCCACCGGAATGAGGCGGGCCGGGATCGGCTGATGCCCGAGGCTCCCCGGCAACGGTGGGTAGGCGGCGCCGGGCACCGGTTCCATCCGTGCCACGCGGTTCAGCAGTTCCTCCACCGCGAAGGTGCCCTCCATGCGGGCCAGCGTCGCCCCCGGGCACACATGGGGTCCGGCGCCGAAGGCCAGGTGGGTGCGGGGTTGGGCCCGGTCGAGCCGGAAGGAGTCGGGGTCCTCGTAGACGGCCTCGTCGCGGTTGGCCGAGGCGATCCCCATCTCGACCCAGTCACCAGGGTGCAGCGGTACCCCGCCGATCGCCGTCTCCCTCGTGCAGCGCCGACTGGTCATCTGCACCGGCGAATCAACGCGCAACGACTCCTCGACGTAGTTCGGCAGGAGCGACCGATCGCGGGCCAGGCGCTCGAACAGCTCCGGGTCGAACAAAAGGCGATGGACGAGGTGCGTCAATGCGCCCCGCGTCGTGTGGACCCCGGCCTGCACCATGAAGTGCAGTTGCGTCACCACTTCCTGCTCGGTCAGCGCCTCCCCCTCGATACTGGCCTCCGCCAGCGTGCGGAACACGTCCGCCGGCATCTCGTCGAGGTTGCGGCGGGCACGCAGCTCGGCCGCGAAGAGATTCTGCAAGGGGTGCTGCCCGGCACCCACGCCCGGAGAGCACGGACGCTTCATGATGGAACCGTCCATTGACCACTCCATGAAGCGCTCCGGTGCCTCGTCCGGCAGCCCCATGATGTCGGTCATGACCAGGCCCGGGATCTGCAGCGCGTAGTCGCCGTGCAGATCGACCACCTCCGCGCCCAGCATGGCGTCGACCAGCCGCCGGCAGATGGCGCGCACGGTGGGCTCGAACTCGGGCGAGCGGTGAGGACCGAACGTGGCGTTGAAGAGCCGCCGGATCTGCCGGTGTCGCTCACCGGTGATCTCGCTCAGGAACTGCTGCTCGGGAGGCACATCTTCGACGCCCCCGAGTCCCGAGAGGACCCCGAGGTCCGACCGGTAGGTGGCGACGTCCCGCAAGGCCTCCTCCACCAGTGCGAACCGGGACAGGTACCAGGCGCCGTGCGGGCTCGGGCAGACCGGGGCTTCGCGGCGCACCGTGGCCAGGTGGTCGAAGGGCACCCCGATACGGGCATGCTCGGGATCGCGTGCGTTGAAGGTGATTCCCTCGGCTCCCCCGACGCCCGCGACGCCCGCGTCGGCGCGCGATGTCGCCGTCATATCCCGAGTGCCTCGCGGGTGCGGTCGAGCTCGGTCGGATCGGCCGTGGTGGGCACCAGGAAGAATTCGTCGCAGCCGACCTCCCGGGCCACGTCCATGGCGTGGCGCAGCGCATCGGGTGTGGTGACCGCCGCACTCTCGGCCAGCGTGCGCGCGAACGAAGGATCGAAGATCTTCATGTACTCGAACACGTAGGCCTCGAGCCGCTCCTTTGCGCCGTCGCCGAGGGCGTACCACAGGCTGGCGGAGAAGTGCGGCGCCTCGTCCCGCCCGGCATCCTTCCAGGCCTCGACCACCCGCTGGCGCTGGGCCGCCAGCGACTCGCCCACCACGGCGGTGATAGAGGTCGGGTCGTCGACACCCACGGCCCACTGCGCCGCCCGGGCCAGGGCCTTCGGGCCCATCACCCCGGCCACCAGCGGTGGCCCACCCGGTTGGACCGGCGGCGGCCCCACGGGATCGCTGCCCTCGAAGGGCGGCTCCTGGGCCCAGATGCGCCGCATGGTCGCCACCTGCTCGTCCATGCGCGACCAGCGGTGGCCGAAGTCGCCTCCGATGGCCTGGTAGTCCGCTTTGCGGCCCCCGACCCCGACCCCGACCGTGAGGCGCCCGGCACTCAGCTGATCGACTGACGCCATGTCCTTCGCCACCTGCACCGCGTCGTGCGCCGGCAGGACGACGAGCGTCGTCCAGAGTCGCACCCGCTCGGTGAGCGCCGCCGCGGCCGCCAACTGCACCGTCAGCGCATGGCTGGTGAACGTCACCCGCTCGGGCACCGCCAGGCTCGTCCACGGCCCCTCGTCGATCTGTCGGCACCAGGACAGGACCTCGCGGCGGCCGTGGGGAAGCATGGTCGGAAGCGTCATCGAAATGTCCATTGGCGCTGATGCTACCGAGGCGCGGCGCGCCGGGCCCGAGTAATTCGATCCCCGGCCGGTTCCCCGCCCGGATCCACGATTGACGCTCGGCTCCTACCGTCGCCATACTCGCCGGGACGAGGGGATTCGCCTGCCCGGCCGAATGGCCGGACAGGATCGATCGACAGGAGCGAACCTATGGGGGGCAGCATGCAGCCATTGACCGACGACGTAGCCGCCGGCCGGGCCTTCGACGTGTCCGACCGCATCGCGGTGCTGACCGGCGCGGCCAGCGGGATAGGCCGGGCCACGGCCCTGGTGCTGTCCGGTGCGGGGGCCACCGTCGTGCTGGGCGACATCGACGGCCCCGGGGTCGAGGCGACGGTCAAGGAGATCGACCGGCGGGGCGGGAAAGCGGTAGGCGTCGAAATGGACGTGACCCGCCGCGCCGACGTGGACGCGCTCGTCGCCCGGGCCACCACCGACTTCGGCCGGATCGACGTGATGGGGAACATCGCCGGGGTGCGCAGCGACGGGCCCGTGGTCGACATAACCGACGATGAGTTCGACCGGGTCATCGACATCAACCTGCGCGGCGTCTTCTACGGGTGCCAAGCCGCCCTGCGCGCCATGATCCCCCAGGGATCGGGGACCATCGTCAACATCTCCTCGGGCATTGTGGACGACCCGGGACCGACGATGGCCACCTATGGGATGACCAAGGCCGCCGTGGCCGCCCTGACGAAGGCGATCGCCGCCGAAGGAGCCGAGCACGGGATCCGGGCCAACGCCATCGCCCCCGGGGTCATCCTGTCCAACTTCTCGAGGGCGCACTTCGTCGACGATTCCGGCGAGATCGACCCGGTCCGCTACGACGCCTACCTCGAATGGGCCTCCTCCATGGCCCCGCTGGCCCGGGTGGGCATGCCCGCCGAGGTCGCCTGGATGATCCTCTACCTGGTGTCCGACGCCGCCAGCTTCGTCACCGGGCAGATCCTGCGACCCAACGGCGGCACCGCCATGCCGTGGTGAGGTGACTCAGGTGAGGTGATTCAACCCGGCCGCACGTCGGCCGCGATGGTGGCCAGGATGCCGTTCACGAACGAACCCGAGTCGTCGGTCGAGTAGGTCTTGACCAGCTCGACCGCCTCGTCGATGACCACCGCCATCGGCGGCCCATCGTCGTCGAGCAGCTCGGCCACGGCCAGGCGCAGGACCAAACGGTCGATGACCGCCATGCGATCGAGCGGCCAGCCCACGGAGGCCGCCGTGATGCGCGAGTCGGCCTCGGCCCTGGTGGCCTCGGCTCCGGCCAGCAACGTGCACACATAGGGGTCGGGGCGCACGGGGAGCGCCTCGAGCACGGTCAACGGGCTCTGTCCCTTGAGCTCGGCCTCGTAGAGCAGCGAAAGCGCCCGCTCCCTCTGCTGGTGGCGCGGCGCCCCGGCATCGGTCGCCGCCCCTGACGTCGGCACCGGGGCCCGGCTCAAGCCCGCGTCAAGTACTCGCCGGTGCGGGTGTCGACCTTGATCGCATCGCCGGGGTTGACGAAGAGGGGGACCTGGACCACCAGCCCGGTCTGCAAGGTGGCGGGCTTGCGGGCACCCGACACGCGATCCCCCTGGACCCCCGGCTCGGTCTCGGTCACGGTCAGCTCCACGGAGGCCGGGAGGTCGACGCCCACGATCTCACCGTTGTACATCTGGATGTTGGCGTCGTCGCCTTCCTTCAGGTAGCTCGGGGCGTCGCCGAGGGTGTCGGGTGGCGCCTGCATCTGCTCGTAGGTGCTGGTGTCCATGAAGACGTAGTCGGAGCCGTCCCGATAGAGGAACTGCATGTCCCGCTTGTCGATGATGGCCTGATCGAGCTTCTCGTCCGCCCGGTAGGTGCGCTCGATCACGGCACCGCTCCGCAGGTTCTTGAGCTTGGTGCGCACGAAGGCCCCGCCCTTGCCCGGCTTGACGTGCTGGAACTCCACGACGCTGAACAGCCCCTCGGGGAGGTTGAGGCTCATGCCGTTTTTCAGGTCGTTAGTCGAGAATGCCATGAATATCCTTCGTGAAACGGGTTAGTGGGCGGCTTCCGTCCTCAGTCACCACCAGGGTGTCCTCGACCCGGACACCGCCTTGGCCGGGGAGGTAGACACCGGGCTCGACGGTGACGACGAAGCCGGGAGCCAGAATAGCAGTGCCGAGTTGACTGACCGTCGGTGCCTCGTGGATGTCGAGCCCGACCCCATGGCCGGTCCCGTGCTCGAACCGGTCGGCCCACCCGGCGTCGGTGATGATGGCGCGGCAGACATCGTCCACCTCTTTGGCCACGATGCCCGGGGCGCACCGCGGCCGCGCCCGCCGCCTGTGAAGCCCCGACGACGGCGAACACGCGGGCCATGTCACCCTCGGGCTCGGCCCCCACGCAAAACGTCCGTGTCATGTCCGAGCGGTACCCCTCGTAGGTCGCACCGAAATCGACGACGACGGGGTCGCCCCGGCGCACCCGTCGCGCCCCGGGCCGGTGGTGGGGCTTCGCCGAGTTCTCCCCGGCGGCGACGATCGTCTCGAAGGCCACGCCCTCGGCACCCCCGCGCCGCATGGCCGTATCGAGCTCGAGGGCGAACTGCTCCTCGGTCACCTCCTCGGACAGCATCGGGAGCACCTCGTACAGGGCGGCGTCGGCGATGGCGGCGGCCCGCTCCATCCGGGCGATCTCGGCGTCGTCCTTCACCTCGCGCAGGGCCTCGACGGCGTTGCTCGTCGGCACCAGCTCGGCGGAGTCCAACAGCGACGCCCAGACGCGCTGACCGCTCCAGCTCACGTTGTCGGCCTCCAACCCCACCCGCGCCACGGTGGAGAGAAAGTCCTTCGCCGCCTGGCGCTGGTCGGTCATGCTGCCGATGGTGATCTCCACATCGGCGCCCGCCTGGCGCACCTGCTCGGACGATTGGGTGCGGTACCGTCCGTCGGTCGTCAACAGCGCGCCCGTCGGCGTCACCACCAGGAGGCCGGCCGAACCGGCGAAGCCGGTCAGGTACCGCACGTTGGGCAGTGTGGTGACCACCAACGCGTCGAAGCCGTCGAAGCGGCCCCGCAGGGCGTCGAGACGGCCGGCGACCGACATCGGGGACAGTGTTGTCATGATGCTCCCTTCAAGAGCTGCGCGACGGCGTCGACAGCGAGTTCGTAACCGAGGCCACCGAATCCGGCGATGAGGCCGGCGGCCACCGGTGCCAGCACCGACGTGTGCCGGAACGGCTCGCGCCCGGCCGGGTTCGAGAGGTGGAGTTCGATGGTGGGCCCAGCGAAGGCCGCCACCGCGTCGTGCAAGGACCACGAGGTGTGGCTCAGGGCGCCGGCGTTGACCACGAGGGCAGCGGCGCGGTGCCGGGCCCCGTGGACCGCCTCGATCAGCTCACCCTCATGATTGGTCTGGAAGTGCTCGAGCGTCAGGCCGTGGCGCGCCGCGGCGATCTCGGCGCGCGCCACGTGTGCGGCGAGGGTCTCGGTGCCGTAGATGGCCGGTTCGCGCTCCCCGAGCAGGTTGAGATTCGGTCCCGACAAGACCACGACGAGGCTCATCGGTGGCCCCTCATCGCCGCGCTCCCATGTCTGCCAGGGTAGCGAGCACGTCGGCGCGGTCTACGCCACGGACCACCTCGACGCCGTGCGGGCCCGTCCAGGACGAAGGTCAGATCCTGCTGGGCCTTCTTGTCGCGGGCCATGAACGTGAGCAGTTCGGCCGCCGCGGCGCCCTCAGGGAGCGCACTCGGGAGGTCGTAACTCCCGATCACATCCCGATGCTCCTTCACCCGGGCCGCGTCGATCCGGCCCAATCGTTGCGCCAGCAAGGCAGCGAAGATCACGCCGATGGCCACCGCCTCACCATGGCGCAGGTCCCATTCAGGATGGTCCGTCAAGCCGACCCCTTCGAGCGCATGGCCCAGCGTGTGCCCGTAGTTGAGGATCATCCGACGGTCGCCTTCCCGCTCGTCGGCTGCGACCACCTCGGCCTTTATCGCCACGCAGCGCGCCACCTGCTCGTCGATATCGGTGTCGGCGCGGGGCGGATCCCCCAAGAAGGCGTATTTCGCCATCTCCCCCTTGCCGCAGGCCCACTCGCGGGGTGGGAGCGAGTCGAGGGTCTCGGTATCGCACAAGACGGCGCGAGGCTGCCAGAACGCCCCGACCAGGTTCTTCCCTTCGGGCAGGTTCACGCCCGTCTTCCCGCCGATGGCGGCATCGACCTGGCCCAACAGCGTCGTGGGGATGTTCACGTATGCCGTCCCTCGGTGGTACGAGGCCGACGCGAACCCGACTACATCGGTGACGATGCCACCCCCCATGGCCACGACCACATCGGCGCGGGAGAGGCCGGCCTGGGCGAAGCGGCGACACAGCACTTCCACGGTCGCCAGCGTCTTGCTCGCCTCCCCCTCGGGCATGGCCCAGACCTCGAAGGGCACGCCGGGGTCCAGGTCGACCAGCCACCCCGCCTTCTCCACCGTTTCCTGCGTGACCACGAAGGCGCGCTTGGCCGTCGACGGCACCAGGCGGGCCAACTCGTGGCGGGCGCCCCGCCCGATGAGGACCGGGATACGAACGCGAGCCCAGCGCGACCTCGATCTCCCGGATCACGGGCGGCCCCGGGCCTCGACGCCGGCGATGATCCGCCCGCCCACCTGGTCCGGGCTGAGGTCGTCCACGTCGATCGTCTCGTCCGCCACTTCCGCGTAGAGCGGGCGGCGGACGGCCTCGAGGGCGAGCAGGGCGGCACCGGGGTCCTCTCCGAGGAGGGGACGGCCGACGCCGTCGCCGACCCGCGCCGCCAGGGTCCCGGGGCGGGCGCGGAGCCAGATCACGCGGCCGCTGGCGCGCAGGAGGTCCCGGGTCTCGGGTCGCAGGACGGCGCCGCCGGCCACCGAGATGACCACGGGATCGGTACGGGCGCACGCCTCGCGGAGCACCTCGGCCTCGGCGTCCCGAAACGCCACCTCACCGTCGCGGGCGAACAGTTCGGGCACCGTCAACCCCGTCTTCTTCTCCACCTCGACATCGGAATCGAGGTAATCCCAGCCGAGCGTCCCGGCGATCATTCTGCCTGTCGTGGTCTTGCCGGCACCCATCATGCCGACCAGCAGGATCCGCCCCGGGTCATCGCGTGTGGCGTGGTCCCGCCCCCCATCACCCGGCCCGGTCATGGCACATCGAACTCGGGATCGACGGCGGCCGATGGCGTGCTGCCCAGCGCGGCGACGAACCCGTCGCGGTTGCGCACGACCTCGGCCAACGAATCGCCGCCGAACTTGCGCAGTGCCTCGGAGGCCAGCACCAGCGCCGTCATGGTCTCCGCCACCACACCCATAGCGGGTACCGCCGTCACGTCGGTGCGCTCGCGGAAACTGACCGTCGACTCCTTCGTCACCACGTCGACCGTCTCGAGCACGGGACGGTTCAGAGTGGCCAGTGGCTTCATGGCCACGCGGGCCACCAACAGGGCGCCGTTCGAGATGCCGCCTTCGATTCCACCGGCGCGCGCAGTCGGGCGCACATATCCGGTGGCGGCATCGAACGTGATGGCATCGTGGGCGTCGGAACCACGGCGCACGGCGTTATCCCATCCTTCACCGATCTCGACGGCCTTGACCGCCTGGATGCTCATGAGGGCCTGCGCCAGCAGGGCATCGAGCTTGCGATCCCACTGCACATGGCTGCCCAACCCCACCGGCACCCCGTAGGCCAACACCTCGGCGACACCACCGAGCGAGTCCCCGTCCTTGGCGGCTGCCTTGACGGCGGCGATCATGGCCTCGGCGGCGGTCGGGTTGAAGCAGCGGACCTCGTTCTCGTCCACGCTCTCCAGATCGCCGGGCCCCGGGCGCGGACTGTCGGGCGGCGTGACCGCATCGCCCAGCCCCACGATGTGGCTGACGATCGTCACCCCGAGGTGCGACAGCAGGAGTTTGGCCAGGGTCCCGGCCGCCACCCGGGCCGCCGTCTCCCGGGCCGAGGCCCGTTCCAGGACGTCGCGGGCGTCCTCGAAGCCATACTTGAGCATGCCCGGGAGGTCCGCATGCCCCGGACGGGGTTGGGTGAGCACCGCGGCCGGCCGCCCTGGTTCCGGGGACATCTCCTCGGTCCATTTCGGCCATTCGGAGTTGGCGATCTCGATCGCCACCGGCGAACCGAGCGTGCGGCCGTGGCGTATGCCGCCGGTCAGGGTGATCTCGTCGGCCTCGAACCGCATGCGCGGCCCGCGTCCGTAGCCGAGGCGGCGCCGCTTCAGCTCATCGGCGATATCGCCGGCCTGCACGGGGAGCCCGGCGGGAAGGCCTTCGACTATGACAACAAGGGCGCGGCCGTGCGATTCGCCCGCTGTGAGATAGCGCAACACGCAGTCACGTTACTGGACCGGCTCACGGCCTCTCGTGGGCGTGGCTCCTCCGGGGGTGGCCGTACCCGTCACATCGCCGGTAGCGGGCGTACCGCCGGCTCCCGCCGGACCGCCGGCTCCCGCCGGACCGCGGCCACCGGCCAGGGTTCCGGACCCCAATCCCGACCCGGCCCCGGCCTCGGCGCCGACGCCGACGCCGACGCCGACGCCGGACCCCAGGCGGAACCCGGGAACCGCCGTCGGGCCCTTGTGGTCGACCAGGTGGCACGGGATATCGGCGTTCTCGTCGAGGTGGTAGCTGGCGCAGACCCGGTGGTAGCCGTCGGCGATGGTGAGCGGAACGCCGCGCCGGAAGTCGCCCCGCATCAGCAGCACCGGGGACAGGCGCTCGCCCCGGTCGACCTTGTCCAGGTCGGAGGCGACATGGAAATTGTCCGTCGGCAGCAACGCCAATCCGGAGGCCCGCAAGAGATCCTTGGCCTGATGGTGCACGATCGGCGCCGCCTTGAGCGCGGTCACCAGCCGCCGCACCTCGGTGGGATCGCAGATGAGGCTGAGATAGGACGCGGCGGCCGGATAGTCATGCTCGTCGGGCTCTTCGCTCCAACGTTCCGCCTTGGCCGGATGCGACTTCGTCGCCGACGAGCTCTTTGCGTCCGACCCGGACCCGTTCTTCTTCGCCCCTGACCCGTTCTTCTTGGCCATCACCGCCCCCTTCGATCGCCCGACCTTACGCCGATCGACCGATCAGGAGTAGAAGGGGTTCTCCCCGCCACCGTGGTCCGTGACGTCGATGACCCGGGTCAGTTCAGGCACCTCTTCGAGCAGCGTCGTCTCGATTCCCTGCTTCAGCGTCATCTGCGACATGGCACAACCTTGGCAGCCGCCGGAGAGGCGAAGGTAGGCGATGCCCTGCTCGGTGTCGAGGGCCAGAAGGTCGGCGCGCCCGCCGTGGCTGGCGATGGAGGGGTTGACGGCCTCCTCGAGCACACTCGCCACCCGGAGGGCCAGCGGGCCCGAGATGCCGGCCGCCAGGATTTCGGGCGGCACGCCGGGTGAGGCTTCCTCGAGGGTGGGCGTGTTCGGGTTGACCAGTACGAGGCCGCCGTCGCCTTCGTCGGACCACTCGAGGCGCGCCCCGCGCAGGCGGTCGATGCTTCCCGCCGGCACGACGATCTGCACGTCGCCGTCGGCGTGCACCCCGTCGTCCTCACCGGCGTCGGAAGTCGCCTGGAAAAAGAGGTCGTAGACGAACGCCCCCTCCTGGACGCCCCGAACCTCGAGCCAGAGCGCCAGACTCGCCGACTCGGGCTCGGCGTCCAGCGCTTCGCGCACCACGCGGTGCGCTTCGGGGGTCAAGGTCACGATCGGCGTCGTGGTGGTCGTCAGTTCATCGGCAGTTGTGGCCATGACGACCAGTCTACGGCGTCAGGGTCGAACGCCCAACCACCCCCGCCACGTCGCTCGTGTGGCGGTAGAGCATGTATCGTCCTTGTCGTGGCGCGACCCCCCGTCGACACCCATGAGTGGGTCAGCTTCGAGGACGAGGACGAGGAGCGCACCTGGGTCTTCGACGTCAGTTTCCTGACCAGCAATTGGAAGTGCATCTTCGGCGAGGGGTGCCAGGGTGTGCTCACCGGACCCGCACCCGAGCTGGTGCAGGGATGCTGCAGCTACGGAGCCCATCTGATCGACAAGAAGGACGCCCGGCGCGTCGAGAAGGTCGCCAAGACCCTCACGGCCGACGAGTGGGAGAACCACGGCACCAAGAAGACGGTGATCCACACGAACAAGCACGGCGAGCTGGTGACCCGCCTGAAGGGTGATGCCTGCATCTTCCTCAACAGCCCCGATTTCGCCGCCGGTCCGGGCTGTGCGCTCCACTCGGCCGCCCTTCGGCGCGGCGTCAATCCGCTCACCTACAAGCCCGAGGTCTGCTGGCAACTCCCCCTGCGGCGCGAGGACCAGGTCGAAGACGACGGCCATGTCGTCTCGACCGTCCGCCAGTGGGACCGTCGTCACTGGGGCAAGGGCGGCGAGGAGTTCCACTGGTGGTGCACGCAGGATCCCGAGGCCTTCGTCGGCACCAAGCCCGTCTACGAGGAGATGGAGGCCGAGCTCACCGAGATGGTCGGCGCCCACGTGTTCCAACGCCTCGTGGCCTACCTCCGCCAACGGGATCGCCTGCGGGCCCAGCGCGTCGCGCTCCCCCATCCAGCCGTGCGCTACCCAAAACCCGTCGCGGCGACCGGCTTCTCATCAGTCGAGGAACAGTTCGAGAACGGACAGACCTCCGAGGTGAAGGCCACGCACACCCCGTCACCCGAGGGTGCGATTCTTCTGCCCGAGTAGCCCCGGGCGCCCGCCGACCGGCACCGCACCCGGAGGGGTCAGTCGTTGAGCGGGTCCTCTTCGGCGTACGAAGGCGACGGGGTGGAGCCCAAGATACGGTCGTATTTGTCCTCTTCCGCCAAGCACCACGCGGCATGGACGTCATCGGGCTCGGCGCCGCACTCCACGCACCGGGCAGTGGACTCCGTCGCTGATCGTTTCAAGCTTCGCGCCTCTTCAAAACGGCGGTGGCGTCCCTTTTTCACGAGAACTCCTTGTCAACCTGGGACGGAACGAACCCCGTCCCGCCCCCTGGTGCGGCCGATAACCCGAATGACCGCCGGGCCAGTGTAGTGGCTGAGGGGCCCGAACAGGGTCGGCCCGGCGGCCCGGTCCTGTTGGCGGCCATCCAGCCCCGGCCTACGCTGGTGATCGTGTTCGATCCTGACGAGATGGTGGCCCGCTTCCGTCAACGCGCCGAGGCGGTACGGACCAGGGGAATCCCCCCCATCGAGGGTCCCGAGCGCCAGCGCTTCCGCGAGCAGGCCCAACGCGACTTCACCGATTACGCCATGATCGGCGACGCCGAGGCCGAGCTGGTCGACGGCATCCTCACCTTGCGCATCGACCTACGCCCCAAGGAATAATCCGCAACCCGGCCTGAGCCGACGAATCGGCTCAGCCGCCGTAGTGCATCCTCGTGTCCTCCATGCGGAGCACCTCGGCCGGCTCGCCTCCTACTTCACCCACCTCTCCGATGAAGAGCGTGTGGCTCCCCAACGGGTCCTGGCGCACCACGGTGCACGACAGGAAGCCGGATGCCGCCGCGAGCACCGGCAGCAGCGGCGGGCCCGACCTCGCGCACCTCATGCCCCGACAAGGCCGTCACGGCGCCCGCAGCGTCGCGCACCACATCGTGCACGGGCTTGACGAAGCGGCGCACGACATCTTTGTCCTGGCGAGCCAGGAGCGACACCGTGAATGCGTTCCCGCGCCCGATGAGATCGGCGGTGACGGAGCCCGCCTCCACGGCCACCGCCACCAGCTTGGGCTCGAGGCAGACCTGGACCACCAGATTGGCCGTCATCAAATTGACCGCGTCCCCGTGGCGACTGCCGATGAGGTAGAGACCGGTGGGCAGGGACCAGAGCACCCGGCGGCGCTGCCGGTCGTACTCGTCGTGAATCGGGGACCCGTCCCCTCTGTCGCCGTTCCCCGTGTGCTCAGTCATCCGAGAATGTTGCCAGGAGTGTTGTTCGTTGTCGTCGTCGTCGTGGGCAAGCGGCCGTCGATCGACTGGATGGCGATCAGCGCCCGCGAGTAAAGCGCTTCGGCCTTCTTCAAGTCCCGCTCTGCCTTGGCGAACAACTTCTTGTTGGTCACGCCGGCGTTGTAGCAGTCAGTGGCCGCCGTTCCTTCCAGCCCGTAGGCTTCGGACAACCACTCCGAGATCTGTGGCTCGTTGTGGATCGGCAACTCGCCGATTGGCGGTGTCGGCGTCGACCTCCATCGTGCCGCAGGCCGCGTGCATGGCCGCGGTCGTCTTCTCCTTGGCGATGCGAGCGTTGTCGCGCCACCAAAGTGCCGATGTCCTCGCCGAAACCTGTGTTCTTGACCCACACCGACACCTGATGGGCCGCCGACCCCTGCTGGTCCTCGCCGGCACACGACGCCACCCCGACCCCGAGGAGCACGACGAGCGCGGTCGACACGATCCGGCGCCGAGCCCCTCCGCTTCTCACGCCTCGCCGGTGCGCAGGACGTGGACGCCTCGGGGTCCCTTGCGCAGGACGATGTAGCGATCATGGAGGAGGTCGTCGGTGCCGAGCATGCGGTCGACGTCGGACTGTTGCACGTTGTTGACGTACGCACCGCGCCCGCCGATGGTCCGTCTGGCGTCACTTCTCGACTTGGCGAGACCACTCTGCTCCAGCGCGTCGACGAGAAGGATGCCATCTCGGATCGACTGCCGGCCGATCTCCGTGGAGGGGGCGTCCTCGGTGATGGCCAACAACATCTCCTCGCTGAGGTTGGCGATCTCCTCGCCGAAGAGCGCGGCCGACGCCTCCTCGCACTTGGTCACCTCGGCCTCCCCGTGCACCAGGGCGACGACCTCCCGGGCCAGCGCACGCTGCGCCGTCCGCCGTTCGGGGTGGGCCGCCGTCTCGGCATCCAGCGATTGGATCTCGTCGTGGGACAGGAACGTGTAGAAGCGCAGGTAGGCACCGACCATGGCGTCGGCGCTGTTGAGAAAGAACTGGTACAAGGCGAACGGGCTCGTCCGGGCCGCGCTCGAGCCACACGTTGCCCGACTCGGACTTGCCCAGCTTCGTTCCGTCGGCCTTGAGCACGAGCGGCGTCGTCAGCCCCCACACCTCGTCACCGCAGGCCTTGCGGACGAGCTCGACTCCCAGGGTGATATTCCCCCACTGGTCGCTCCCCCCGATCTGAAGGTCGCAGCCGTGGTCCAGATGCAGGCGCAGGAAGTCGTACGCCTGGAGCAGCATGTAACTGAACTCCGTGTAGGAAATGCCCTGGTCGGGTCGTTCGAACCGGGTCTTGACCGACTCCTTCCCCACCATCTGATTGACCGTGAAGTGCTTCCCGACGTCGCGCAGGAAGTCGAGGGTCGACAGCTGGCCCAGCCAGGCGCTGTTATCGAGGAGGAGGGCGTCGGACAGGTCGAGGAACTGCCCCAGTTGGGGGCGGATCCCCTCCAGGTAGGCGTCGAGCACCTCCCTGGTCAGCAGGGCGCGCTCATCCTGTTTCCCGCCCGGATCGCCGATCAGCCCCGTCCCGCCGCCCGCCAGGGAGATGGGGCGGTGACCGGCGAGCTGGAACCGTCGCAACGTGCAGAGCTGGAGCATGTTGCCCACCCCGAGGCTGTCCGCACTGGGGTCGAAGCCGGCATAGACGGTCAGGCCCCCCGCGTCGAGTCGCTTGAGAAGATCGGGGTCGGTGACCTGGTGGATCAAGCCGCGAAAGGCGAGGTCCTCCGAGAGTGTCGGCATGCTCAAACCTTGCCATACGACAAGTACCCTGGTGACCGCATGAACCCGCCGTTGCCCATCGACGGCGTGCTGCCGCCGGACCTCCAGGGGACGCTGATTCGGATCGGCCCCGGGGCGCACGGCGGCAGGCGGAGGGCCCTGTTGCGGATGACGGGGCCGAGCCTGGAGCTGTGGCTGCGGCAGGGACTAGCGGATCGGGCCGAGGCCGGGGCACTCCACGCCATCGAGATCCGGGACGGAGCCGCCATCTCCTACCTCACCGGGCCCTCTTCGGCCGATGCCAACGTGTTCTGGCACGCCGGGAAGGTTCTGGCCCTGGCCGAGTCCGGCCTGCCCCAGCAGTTCTCACGCCTGCTCGTGCCGGAGGAGTTCGAGGGCGGCCTTACCGTCCCCATCGCATCGCACGTCCGTCGGGATGCCGCCACCGGTGGTCGCGTTCTCTTCGGCGTCGAACGTGGCACCGAGACTGCTCCCCCGTTCCTGCGGATGGGCGAATGGGACGCCTCGGGAGCGCTGGTGCACCACCGTGAGGTCGAGCTCGAGCGGGCCACGTGGCAGCACGACCTCGGAGTCACGGCCGGCCACATCGTCTTCATCGAGTCGCCCACCGAGTTCTCCGAGGCCCTCTACGGGTACGGCAGCGACCCTGACGAGACCGAATGGACCCCCGACGTCCCGGTGCCGTTCCGGTGGGATCCGGGTGCGCCCGGTTGGGTCGGCGTGCTCGACCGCCACGACGCGGAAGTAGGCGTGCGCTGGGTGCGCCTTGATCCCTGCCTGGTCACCCATGTACTCCACGCCCACGACGACGGGGACGCCGTCGTCCTCTACGTCTGCCGCTACGAGGTGCCCGAGGAAGGCCAACCGGTGGACCTCGATTCTTCGGTCGTGGGCCCGGCGGGAATCGGGATGAGCCTGATCGACGGTGGGCTGCCCGTGCTGGAGCGCTGGCGCATTGAGGGTGATCGCCTCGAGCGGACACAGGTGGACGACCGGCTCATCGAATACCCCAGCTCGGATCCGGCGTGCGACGCCGGCCCCTTCCGTTACGGGTATGCCGTCGAGGTGGCGCCCAACTGGGACCGCAGCGCCGACCGGGAGCTCGATCACGTAGGACTCCTGCGCTTCGACGTGGCCCGGGACGAAGTACTGGCCTGGAATCCCGGCCAGTACCGGACGGCGAGCGAACCGCTCTTCGTGCGCGCCGTCGACGGCAGATCCGACGACGAGGGCTGGCTGCTCACGGTGGTGTACGACGCCGCCCGGGGCGCCAGCGACCTCTACGTGCTCGACGCCTCCTCCTTCGGCCGTCGCGCTCCGCAGGCCGTCATCCACCTCCCCGAGGCCGCGACGCTGCCATTCCGCAGCCACGGGACATGGATCGACGCCGACCGCTACCGCTGAAGCTCAGGTTGAGGTTGAGGTTGAGGGTTGCGGGTTGCATTGCGTGTGGGTGAGCACGACGATGCGAGTCCGCGCCGGTTCAGGTCCGATTGGCCACCGGAGCTGTCGGGGCGGCGCCGGCCGGGCATGCCCGCGGATCCCAGGGAGCCAGGCTCGGGTCGGGGGTGGACGGTGTGGCGATGGCGCCCGAGGACGTCGAGCTCGGCGATGACGAGGTCGGCGGGGTCGTGGTCCCTGCGCTCGTCGGCGTGGTGGAGCCGGCTGGGGCGTTCACGGCGAACTGGGTACCGGTCACGACGGTCACCTGTGCGCCGTCGGCCACCTGGCTGGGGTCGTAGGCCATGATCACCGAACCGGAGATGGAGCGAACCACCGACTCGGCCGCCGCCTCGGTGGCTGCGCTCCGGGAGCCGTAGTAGACGACGGTCTCGGCGACATCGCCCACCGCCGGGGTGTCCCCTACGCCGACCATGTGAAAGCCCAGCGCGGCGAGCGCGGCGGACGTATCCGACGCCTGATTGGAAACGCCGGTTCCGTTCATCACCGAGACGGTCACCGACGAAGGGGTGGGCAGGGGGCTCCCGGTCATGGAGTCGGTGGTCGCCCCGATGTCGAGCACCTGGTCTATGACGCTCTGGTCCTGTGCCTGGACGGGGAACTCGACGTCTCCGTAGCTCCCGCCCTGATAGACGAGGCTTCCGCCCGCCCCGTCCGGATCGGTCACCACGGCAACGGGGAGGGTGAGCTGGGGCACCGAGTCGATGTTGACCGAATGGAAATTCACCACGAGGTTGGCCATGTCGTTCACCGACCACGATTGATCGAAGGTGAGATCGGCCTTCACCGAGTTGATGAGGTCCAGGTCGGTGATCGGGTTCCCCAGCCCCTTCTTCGCCACGGCGGTCGCCAACACCCGGAGGAACTCGTGATCGCGGTTGATGCGGGCCAGGTCGCTCTGGACTTCCTGCGGCCAGTATTCGGCGTCGGAGGTCGTCGTCCCGGGCGCGTCGTACTGGAGGTGCCGGGCCCGGACCACCTGCAGAGCCTGCGTGCCGTCGAGGTGCACACAGGTGGCCGCTTGCACGTTCAGTCCCGATTCGGCGTCGAATACCGACTCGGGGAACGACATGTTGATGCCGCCGAGGGCGTCGACAATGTTGGCGAACTGATCGAAGTTGAGGGACACGGCGTGCTGGATGGGGATCCCGAAGTCTTCCTCGATCGCCGCCACCAGTTGCGAGAGGCCCTCGAACAACCCGGCGTCGATCTTGTTGGGACCGGTGCTCCGTGCGTTGGGGATGAACAGGTCGCGAGGGATCGAGAGCAGTGCCAGCTGATGGTGCGCCGGGTCGGCGTGGAGGATCATGATCACGTCGCTGTTCACGCCGTTCACGCCCTGGGAGCAGAGCCCGTAGGCCGGGTTCTGCACCTTGAGGGCGCAGCGGGATGTGGATCCCACCATCAAGATGTTCTCGCTGCCTGCCTCCTGACCCGTGGTGAGGGCCGAGTTGAGTCCCTGCACATGCACCCGGTGCAGATCGTGGGTCAGGTAATAGGCGTAGCCGGCGCCACCTCCGAGCACCACCAGCACGACAGCCAGGCTGATCAGCGCCACCCGTCGGAGGATGCGCCGCCGCCTGCTCCGCACCTTCCGGGGTCGCTTTCCGGCCCGCCGGCCCTTCCGGGCGTCGCGCCCGTGCATCGCTTCCCCGAGAGCCGTCAGACCCGCCTCGTTCGCCGTCGCCCCGCCAGCAGGGCCGGCGGGACCGGCGGGACTGCTGGGGCGGGATTGCGGCCGGCCTTCCCCGGGGTCTCCCCGGGACCCTGCTCTCCCTCGACCTGGTTGCCGAGATTGCGTAGGCCCTTTTCGTTGGGGACCGACGCACGCCCGGGACGGCGCGGCGAGGAGTTCGGATCCCGCCGGCGTCTCCCGTCCTCAGTCATGGCGGCGGAGCGTATCGACCCGGAAGGTCCCCGGGACGTCACGCAGGTCGGCGGTGGCGTCGAGGCGCCAGGTACCGGCAGGCCTCGCCCCGGTTCGGCGCGTCCAGGTTCGCCACGCCGAGCGTCGCGGGGACGGGCCGGGTACGACAATGGCTCGGCGTCCCATGGTTCTGGCCCGAGCCTAGAGAAGGCCGCGCGTACACGGTATCTCCCCCCCAAGATGAGATCCGCCACGCCGTCTCATCCGAAAGTCGGAGGCGTCGCGCCCATGTGTGCCAATTGGCAGGGGTACGGTGTAGGGCCAATATGGACGTCGGAGGAGGTGAGCCAGATGAAATCCGAACCCCCCAGTAGCTGGCCCCCTCCGTTGCCCCCTTGTTCGTCTGCTCGGGCCTGACGTTCGAGCTGCCGTCTCGCATCACTTGTCTTGATTCTTCACTGACGGACGAGGGTCGATAGAGCGAGCACGCTCACCTGGCGGCGCGTTGCGCCGTGTCAGGTGAGCGTGCTGGAGCCCTCTTTCTCTTCATCTCTGCGGCGTCCTGGGCGTGTCGCGCCTTCTCTGCGGCGTCCTGGGCGCGCCGAGTCATCTCTGCCACCCCTGGCACGCCGCGTCGTGACCGCCGCATGGGCGCCGTCGGTGACTGTCCCCCCGTTTGCTCGCATCCAAATCCCAGGAGAGGAGGCACCCGTGTCTCGTATCCCCCTCGTGAATCGCCGCCCCGGCCGGCGAATTTTCATCTTCCTTGCCACGGCGGGGCCCGGGCTGATTGCCGCGTCCGCCGGCAACGATGCCGGTGGCGTCGTCACGTACGCCTCCGCCGGAGCGGAGTTCGTCTACCGCACCTTGTTCTTGATGGTGTTGATCACCATCGCCTACGTCGTCGTCCAAGAGATGGTGGCCCGCCTGGCCGTGTACACCGGCAAGGGGTTGGCGGCCCTCATACGCGAGGAATTCCCCTTGCGGATCACGGCATTCGCCATCACGGCGTTCGCCATCGCCAACATCGGCCTCATGGTGACCGAGTTCGGCGGGATCGCCACGGCATTCGACCTCTTCGGCGTGTCGCGCTACCTGTCGGTCCCCATCGCCGCCGTCGCCATCTGGTCCCTGGTGCTCTTCGGCTCCTACCGCTACGCCGAGCGGGTCTTCCTCTTGCTCACCCTGGTCTTCATCACCTACCCCATCGCCGCCATTCTCGGGCACCCCGACTGGAGGCAAGTCGCCGCCAATACCCTGTGGCCCCACTTCCTTGCCACCAAATCGTTCCTCCTCCTCGCCGTCGCCCTTATCGGCACCACCATCACCCCGTACATCCAGCTCTACGAGGCCGGTGCCGTGGTGGACAAAGGTGCCAAGCCGGAGGACTACCACCTCACGCGGGCTGACGCCGTCAGCGGGGCCATTGTCTCCGACGTGGTAGCCATGGCGATCATCGTGGCCACGGCCGCCACCATCGGCGGAACGGGTACCCTCACCTCCGCCGCGCACGCGGCCCAGGCCCTGCGTCCGGTGGCGGGACCGGCAGCCGAGGTGCTGTTCGGACTCGGACTCCTCGGGGCTTCGGCGTTAGCCGCCGCGGTCGTGCCCCTGTCGACGTCGTACGCCGTAGCCGAGGCGATCGGCGTGGAGCGCTCGGTCTCATCGAGCTTCCGGCAGGCCCCCCTCTTCCTCGGTCTGTTCACTGCCCAGATTCTCATCGGCGCGGCCGTGGTCCTGGTACCCGGGAACCTGATCAACCTGATCATCAAGGCCTCGCTGGCCTCGCTGGCCTCGCTGGCCTCGCTGGCCTCGCTGGCCTCGCTGGCCTCGGTCTATGTGATCCTGACGGCTTTAGGATGGTTCGGTATCGGTTGAATGATTCCCGTTGCCTCCTCTGGTCTGTCACACCCCCCCGGCATACTCGTCACATGGCCAACACCACCCTGCGCGACGGTCCCCGTCCAGACGTCGTCTCCCGCCGGACCGACTCACTCGTGGCCAGCGTGGCCCAGCACCATCGAGCGATCTCGGCCCATCAGCGTCGGCTCCTGTCGGCGGTGGCGGAGCTCGATCGCCGCAAGGCCTGGCGGGTCGACGGCGCCACCACCATGGTGTCGTGGCTCGTACAGCGTTGCTCTGTCACCGCCGCGACCGCCCGCGACTGGGTCACGGCAGCCGAGAAGCTGGAGTCGCTCCCGAAGATCTCCGAGGCCCTGTCCCAAGGCAAGCTCTCCTTCGACCAGATCAAACCCCTCGTCCAGGTGGCCAAGCCCGATTCCGACGCCCGACTGGCCGAAGCGGCGACCAAGTGGTCGGCCAAGCAGGTGCGCGAACTCGCCGTGGCGGCGAATCACCAGAGTGACGACCAGGCCGCCGGCAACTACGCCGCGCCGGTCCCTCCGCTTCAACGACATTCGCCGCTCATTCACGGGCACCCTTCCCGAGGACCAGTACGCCCGGGTCAAGGGAGCCCTGACGACGCGGGCCGCCCGTAGGCCGAGAGGCACGACCACATTCGAGCAACGGATGGCTGATGCCCTTGTCGAAGTCTGCGATGTGAGCGCCGCGGCCGGGCCGCCGTCGAAACGGACGACAGTCGTGGTCCACGCAGACCTCGCCTACCTCGCCGGTGGTGACGGCGCGGCCGAGCTCGACGTGTTGGGCCCGCTCGGACCCGAGGTCGCTCGCCGACTGGCCTGCGACGCCAAAATCATCCTTTCGGCCGACAACGAGAAGGGGCACAGCCTGCAACAGGGCACTGCCACGCGGAATCCCAGCCCGGCACAGCGGATCGAGATCAGGCGCAGGGACAAGGGGTGTCGCTTTCCCGGATGCACCTATAGCGACTTCACCGATGTCCACCACGTGGTGCACTGGCTCAACGGCGGCCCGACCTCCATACCGAACCTCGTGACGCTGTGCGACGCCCACCACCGCGCCGTGCACGAGCTCGGCTGGAAGATGTCCGGAGACGCCAACGAGATGCTCTCATTTCGAAGCCCGACCGGTCGGGTGACGACGTCAACTCCCTCTCCGACGTTTACGTCAGCGCGAGCCGCACCGCCTGGTTGATGGCCTCGTGCAGGTCGACGTTCTCCGCACGGCTGCGCAGCTTCACACGGACGAGTGCCGGCGATGCTGCAGATGCAGATCCTGCGAGGGCTTCATCGAGCTCCGGCGCCGAAGCGACGTCGCGCCCGTCGAGCCCGAAGCCGCGGGCGACCGCCGCGACGTCGGAGCTCGGAGGGGTCCCGAAGAGCAACTCGAACTGATCGCGCTCGAGCGCCCCGGCTTGGGGCAGGAACGAAAAGATCCCCCCTCCCCCGTTATCCAACACGACGAACGTGCAGGGGACGTCGGGCAGGTTGACCAGTCCAGATACGTCGTGGAGAAACGCCAGATCTCCCAGGAGCGCGCACGTGCGGCGACCTGAAGCAGCGATCCCCAATGCCGTCGAGACCACCCCGTCTATCCCGTTGGCGCCCCGATTCGCCATCACGGTCGGTGCGAATGGGCAGCGCCGGGCTGAACCATTCCAAATCGCGCATCGGCATGGACGCAGAGGCCACAATGGTCCCCCCCACCGCCGCGGCGTGTCGTGCCACGGCGCGAGCGACCGAGGGCTCACTCAACTCCCCGGACAACTCGCGTTCGATGGCGGCCTGCGCGGCCGACTCGTAGGACTGCCAGGTCGTCAGCCACCCCGGATCAGTCGTGACGGCGGACTCGAGCGCGGCGCCGATCCACGCATCTCCGCCTACGTGGTGGAACTCGCTCACCACCACCAAGGGATCGGTCCATTGCCACCACGGATCGACGCAGACGACGCGCCCGCCCCCCGCCGCCACCTTCGAGATGTAGTCACCGAGGACCTTGGAAAGCCAAGGGGCCCCCAGCAGGACCACGGTGTCGGGAAGCGGGGGCTGCGTGCGCAAGATGGCGTCGGCGGCGGCGATGGTCCCGGTCAGGCGGCACCCGGATCGCGGATCGGCCAGGATCGGCCATCCGAGGCGCTCCCCCAGCAGGAGCAGCCGGTCGGGGTCGCTGGTGGCGTGGCCTCCTGCAATGATCATCCCGCGGCCCTCCAGGGGCTCGTCCAAGACGGCAGGCCCCGGACGGGACCGGACGAGCGACGGGCCGGGCCGGGCCGGCAGCGGGCCGGCGGAGCCGATGAGCGGTTCGCGAAAGGCGAGGTTCAGATGGACCGGCCCGGGTCCGAGCGGCCCGTCCCTGGCCTCGGCAACGGCGCGGGCAGCCAGCGGGCGCCATGAGGCAGCCTGCGACTCCTCCGGGACACCGGGGTCGCGGAACCAACGGGTCGAGGTGGTGAACAATCCCACCTGGTCGATGGTCTGTGACGCCCCCACATGATGGAGCTCGGGCGGGCGGTCCGCCGTGCACACAATGAGGGGCACTCGCCCCTGATGGGCCTCCACGACCGCCGGATGGAGCTCTGCGGCGGCGGTACCGCTGGTGACGCAGAGGACGGTCGGGGCGCCGCTGGCCATGGCGAGCCCGATGGCGAAGAAACCGGCGCTCCGCTCATCGAGGCGGACGTGTACCCGCAGCCGGGCGGCCAACGCAAGAGCCAGTGGCGTCGACCGGGAGCCCGGGCACACCACAGCATCGGTGACGCCACGATTGACCCACTCGTCGACCAGGGTGGCCGCAAAGGTGGCCTGTACGCTCACCTGCCGTGTCCCTCCACGTCGAGCAACGCGGATCCGGCCCACCCCTGGTCCTGTTGCACGGCTTCACCCAGACGGCGCGCCTGTGGGGCCCCTTCGGCGACATCCTGGCCAGGGACCACACCCTGGTCGCCATCGACCTGCCCGGGCACGCCGGCTCGGACGCTGTGCGGGCCGACTTGCCGGCGACGGCCGATCTCGTGCGCGACGCGGTCACCACCAGCATCGGGCAGGAGTCGTGCGATCTCCTGGGGTACTCCCTGGGGGCACGAGTGGCACTCCATGTGGCCACCGGAACCGACCTGGAGATCCGCCGGCTGGTGCTGATCGGCGCCACCGGAGGCATTGAGGACCCGGTGGCCCGGTCCCGGCGGCGGGAGGCCGACGACGCCACTGCGGCTGCCCTCGAGGCCTCGGGCGACGTGGAGGCGTTCATCGATCGCTGGGTCAGCGGGCCGATGTTCTCCCGGCTGTCCGACGCGGCGCAGGCGGCCGAACGGCGGCGCAACAGTGCGGCCGGGCTCGCATCGAGCTTGCGATTGGTCGGCACCGGAACCCAAGAGCCCCTGTGGGACCGCATTCCCAAATTGGCGGTGCCGCTGTTGGCGCTGGCCGGTACCGACGACACCCGGTTCGGCGCCCACGCCTTCCGCCTGGCCCGTACCGCCCCTTTGGGCGTGGCATCGCTGATCCCGGGCGGAGGGCATGCGGTGCACCTGGCTCAGCCCGATCCGGTCGGGCGTCTCGTGGGTCATTGGCTGGCTACGGCCTGACGAGGAGAAGCCCGATGGTGAGGAGCGCGCCCACGACCAGCTGCAGCCGGGCCGTGCCCGCCAGCATGGGCAGCAGCGCCCTCCCGTTCTGATCGCTCAAGGCCAGGCGGGCCGGGACGATCGCCACAGGCACGGCGGCCAGGGCGATGATCGCCCAGCCGCGGTAGTGCTGGAGGACACAGATCGCCGCGCCCGCGGCCACCAGGGTGGCGACGTAGAGATACCCCGCCCGGACCCGGCCGAGCCGCACAGCGACGGTCTTCTTGCCGCTCTCCTTGTCGGTCTCGACGTCGCGGAGGTTGTTCGCCTGCAGGAGGGCCGCCGCCAGCAGACCGACGGGCACGCTGGCCCAGATGGCGAACGGCCACGGAAACTCGAAGCCGTAGGAGAACGGAAGGTGTTGCACGTAGGCCGATCCGGCCGTCGCCACCAGTCCGAAGAAGATGAAGACCAGGGCCTCTCCCAGCCCGAGATACCCGTAAGGGTGGCGTCCTCCGGTGTAGGCCCAGCCGGCCAGGCCACAAAGCAGACCGATGGGGATGAGCCAGTACGAGACCCGGATGGCGAGAATGAGGCCGGCGACACCGGCGACACCGAAGCAGCCCAGCGCCGCCAGCTTGACCTCGCGCACCGAGGCCAACTTGCCGGCGACCAGGCGGACGGGTCCGACGCGCACCTCGTCGGTGCCCCGCACCCCGTCCGCGTAGTCATTGACGTAGTTGGTCCCGATCTGCAGAGCCAGTGCCACGACGAGCGCCATGACGGCATTGACGATTGAAAAGCTCCGATACGCGGGGGCGAGCGCCGCCGCATTGGCGTGGGGCAACGCGACGAGAAACTCGCGGTTCGCCACATAGCCGACGGTGGTTCCCACCACCACCGGAACGACGGCCGCAGGAAGCGTCCGTGGGCGCGCGCCAGCCACCCACAGCTTCAGCGGCGTCTTCACGGACGCCGCGGATATTTCGAGAAGTCGGGGCTCCGGTGTTCGACGAACGCGTTGCGGCCCTCCTGCCCCTCTTCGGTCATGTAGAAGAGCATGGTGGCGTCGCCGGCCAGCTGCTGGACGCCGGCCAACCCGTCATCGGCCGCGTTCATGCCCGCCTTGATCATCCGCAATGCAATGGGAGACAGGCTCAGGATCTGCCGGCACCAGGCCACGGTCTCGCGTTCGAGCTCCTCCAAGGGGACCACGGTGTTGACGAGTCCCCATTCGAGCGCTTGCGCGGCGTCGTACTGGCGGCAGAGGAACCACACCTCTTTGGCCCGCTTCAGCCCGATCGTCCGGGCCAGGAGGGACGAGCCGTATCCCCCGTCGAAGCTCCCCACCTTGGGCCCGGTCTGCCCGAAGCGGGCGTTGTCGGCCGCGATGGAGAGATCACAGACGAGATGCAGGATGTGGCCGCCTCCGATGGCATAGCCGGCGATCATGGCAATGATCGGTTTGGGGATCCGCCGCATGAGGATCTGCAGGTCGAGCACGTTGAGCCGACCGATGCCGCGTTCGGCCACGCTGTCGTCTCCCATGTAGCCGTCGTCGCCCCGGATCTTCTGGTCCCCACCGGAGCAGAAGGCATCGGGGCCCTCCCCGCACAGGATGATGACGCCGACATCGGGATTGTCCCGCGCCAGGGTGAACGCTTCGGTCAACTCGAACAGCGTCTGTGGGCGAAAGGCGTTCCGGCGCTCCGGCCGGCAGATGGTCAGCTTGGCGATCCCGTCGCCCACCTCATAGCGAATGTCGGTAAAAGACCCCGATGATTCCCACTTGGGCGCCTCGAGAGGCCGGAGATCGTCGAGCGGATCATGAGGACTGCCGGTGACCACGGTGTGCACGGCGCCCTACGCTACCGGCCAGTGCCTGAACTCGTTGCACTCGATCTCCCGGGGGGGCCCGGTTTCGTCGATACGCTGCGCGCCGTCTGGGACACCGGGGATGCCGCCGCCCCTCTCGACCCCCGCCTGCCCCGCGCCGCCCGTGACGTCGTACTGGCCGCCCTCCGCCCTTCCCGGGTGGTGGCGTCGGATGGCGAACATCACGTCATGGCCGGCGGGCGCCCGGTCGAAGAGGGCGATGCGCTCGTGGTGGCGACCAGCGGATCATCGGGGCAGCCCAAAGGGGTCGTCCTGACCCATGATGCCCTCCGGGCATCCGCGCACGCCACCTCCGATCGACTGGGCGTCGACCCATCTCGTCATGCGTGGGTGGCCTGCCTTCCTCTCGCCCACGTGGGCGGGCTGTCCGTGGTGACCCGGGCACTGTTGACCGGCACTCCCCTCACGGTCCTACCCGGGCTTCGATGCCGACGCCGTCGAAGCGCTCGGTCGGGCCGAGAAGGCGACGCACCTCTCGCTGGTGCCCGCCGCGCTGCGCCGTCTCGACCCCGCGCTCTTCACCAGAATTTTGCTCGGGGGCAGCCGGCCCCCCGGCGACCTGCCGGCCAACGTCGTGGTCACCTACGGGATGACGGAAACGGGATCCGGGGTCGTCTACGACGGCGTTCCGCTGGACGATGTCGAGCTCGCCATCGCCCATTTCGACGAGGGCGAGGGCGGCGGCGAGGGCGAGGGCGGCGAGGCGGCGAGGGCGGCGAAATCCTCTTGCGGGCCCCGATGCTCCTGCGCTGCTACCGCGACGGTTCGACCGGGCGTGTCCTCGGGCCTGACGGCTCGAAGACCTGGTTCGCCACGGGCGACGCCGGATATCTCAACGCGGACGGCACGCTGTCGGTAACCGGGCGGATCGCGGAGATGATCACCACCGGGGGCGAGAAGGTCTGGCCCGACGAGGTCGAACGCGTCATCTCAGCCCATCGCGATGTCGCCGAGGTGGCGGTGTGGAAGCGACCGGACCCCGAATGGGGTGAGCGGGTGGTGGCGTGGGTGGTACCGGCCGACGTGCTGCCCAAGGCGGAGGAGCTGAAGGACCTCGTCGCCGGAACGCTCGCACCCTGGGCGGCACCCAAAGAGATCGTCTTCACCACCGAGCTACCCCGGACACCATCGGGCAAGGTCAAGCGGAGCGAGCTGCGCTGAGACAACCCGGCCCTCCTCACTGACAGATGACTCAGGCCGCAGCCCCGTCGGCCAGGTCCTCGAGGATGGAGCGGAGCTCGCGGCCCATCTCGCGGGGGTTCCCGGAGAGTTCGCCCACCTCTTCGCCCTCGGCGTCAAGGGCGTCGCCGGGCTGGAAGAACGACACCTTGAGACCCCGGCCGGCGGGCACCGCCATGACGACCCATGGCTCCCCGATCCGGCCTGATTCCCGGGTGGCCATCACGGCCGGCGACGTCGCCACCACGCTCACGCTCCACGAATGGGTCTCTGCCGCGCGGGCTATGCGAGAAAGCTCGGCGGGCGAAGTCATGGCTGAAGTCGTTCCGTTGGCACCGCGCTCCACCGTAGGTCCCCCAGGGCCATCTCCGGCTCATACCCGCTCGCCTCCCGCGATGAGTGACCAGCCTGCCCCGATCAGCTCGTCTGCCTAGACCTCCTCGCCGATCGGGGCGCCTCGCCGGCCCGGGACTTCCTCCCCGGGGCCAACCTCCCGGTTCAGGCGCGCCAGCTTGTCCGGATTCGACACCAGGCGGACCGCCACGATCTTCGCCTCGCTGCTATCGACGATCAGCGCCGCCGTCACACACGGCGCCGTCGAGGAACACCAGGGCGGGCTGACCGTTGAGCACGACCTCCCGGGGGACGCCGTGCGCCTTCTTGGCGACGTTGAGCAAGAAACGGGAGGACCGGTGCGCGCCGACGACAGGGCGAACGGCGGCCCGCACCTTCCCACCGCCGTCGGTCCACACCACGACGTCGTCAGCCAAGAGACCCAGGAGTCCGTCCAGGTCGCCGCTGCCACAGGCCACCAAGAACTGCCGTGTCAGCTCCTGACCGTGCCGAGGGTCGGCATCGAAGCGCCGGCGACGTTGTTCGATATGGCGCCGGGCCCGGGACGCCAGCTGGCGGCACGTGGTGGCTGAGCGGCCGACCGACTCGGCCACCTCGTCGAAGGGGTAACCGAAGACATCATGGAGGAGAAACGCGGCCCGTTCCGGCGGGGTCAGCTCCTCGAGGAGGACCAGGAAGGCCATGGTCAGGGAATCTGCCTGCTCCACGAGCGGGGGCCGCTCCGCCATGATCGGCTCGGGTAACCACGGGCCGGCATAGGCGACCCGACGCACCCGAGCCGAGGCGAGATGATCGATACAGAGACGGGTCACGATCGTCACGAGATAGGCGCGCACGGTCTCCACCTGGCAGTTCGACCTGCCAACCCACCTGAGATAGGCCTCCTGCACGATGTCCTCGGCCTCGGTGGCGCTGCCCAACATTCGGTAGGCGATTCCGAAAAGCAGGCCCCGCCACTCCTCGAAGTATGAGTCGTCGGCGTCGCGAGAGCCGCTGTCGCGAGAGCTGCTGTCGCGAGAGCCGCTGTGACGCGTGCCGCGGCCGCGGCCGCCGGCGGCTCCGCCGTCGTCAGGTCGTCGCGACACGAGGGACGTCGGCGGACATCGGGACCTCGCACTTCTCGGCGAAGCCTTGACTGCGCAGCCCGAGGCCCGCATTGAACCGCGAGCGGAAGTTCTCCAGGGCCACCCACGCCGCCAGTTCGACGATTTCGGCGTCGCTGAAGTATCGGTGGAGCCGACCCTCGCAGTCCTCGGACACCGCGACCGGGGTCATGGTGACGGATTCCGCGTACTCCAGGACCGTGCGCTCGCGCTCGTCGAAGAGGGGGCTCTCGCGCCAGGCCGGCACCGCCCGGACCTTGCCCGGGTCGATGCCATCGTGCATGCCCTCGTAGTAGCCGTAGTCGATGCACCACGTGCACCCGATCCGGCCGGCTACCCCCTGTGTGGCCAACCACCGCAAGTCGGGGTCCAGCTTCTTCCACCCCTTCTCGACCGCCGTCTCGAGAGCACCCATGGCGACCAACACGCCGGAATGGTGAGAGGCGGCCGCCGCCGGATCGACCGCCTGGCCGAACCTCCTTTTGGCATAACGCCGAGCCAAGCGGGGAATGACGCCCTTCCTGTCGTTTTGCAATGGGACTGTTGCCATGGTCCACCACCTTTCGTCGTGAACGCAGACGAAACGACCGGCAAAAGTGTGACAAGTCGGTCCCCCGACACGCCAGAGGTCCACCTCCCAGGCTTCTGACCTGGGAGACATCGCGGCACGGCGGACCGGCGGCCCCGCTTACCGGTTTCGACGAGGAGGACGTTGTCGCTATCTTTGGCTTCGTTCAGTGTGAGTGGGGCTTCATGACAAAGGGACTTGTTCATGTCAGAGGAGACGATGGTACGCCTGGTGCAAGAAGCCCTTGCTGCGCACGGGATCACTGAGAAGATCCTCGCAGTCGGGCAGTTCAACCCGCGGGGCCACGTTGGCGGAATGTTTGCCGGAGGACTGGCCGGAGGCGAAGCAGGTGGCCTGATTGGCGGCGCAGCAGAAAGTGTGGGTGTCGGGGTCGGCTCGCTGGCCGGTATGCACGCGGCGGACGAGACCTCAGGTCTGCCGGCAAACATGCTTGTCGGGGTGTCGGCGGAGACGGTCTACGGATTTGCCGCGACCACCCGGCATACCGCACCCACGGCCCTGGTGTTTCAGGTTCCACGTGCAGGTCTGAAGGCCACGGTGCAGAAGCGCCTCAACGTGCGCATCTTGGAACTGCATGACAACGAGAGTGGGTCCACCATCAAGCTGGAAGGCAACCGGTTGCCCGTGACGCATTCAAAGGACGTGATAGATCTGCTCCGGAACTGACCGCACCCCGTCGCTCAACCGACCCCTCCCGAGGGCTGGGCGGTCGACCCACCGTCGACCACCAACGTCTGGCCGGTGATCCAGGACGCGGCGTCGGAGGCCAGGAAGAGCGCGGCGGCGGCGATGTCGTCGGGTAGACCGAGGCGTCGCAACGGGATGTGTGCCGCCACACGCTCCTCGCCCGGGCCCTCCCACAGGGCGCGCGCCAACTGGGTCTTGACCAGCCCGGGCGCCAGCGCGTTCACCCGGATGTCGGGCGCGAGCTCGAAGGCCAGCTGTCGGGTGATGTGGAGCACGGCTGCCTTGGTGACGTTGTACCAACCGATGCCCGGCTCGACCCCGAGACCGCCGATGGAGGCCACATTGATCACCGACCCCCGCAGCCCGGCCTTCACCGCGTAGGACGTCCACATCACCACCGCCAGCTGGTTGACCTCGAACGTCTTCTGCGCCCGGGGCACATCGATGTCGATCATGGGCCCGAAATAGGGATTGGTGCCCGCATTGTTCACCAGGACATCCAGACCTCCGAAGCGCTCGACGGTCTCCGCCAGGCAGGCCTGGGCCTGCGCCGCGTCGCCGACGTGGGCCGCGTGCCATCCCACCTTGGCCGGGTCGGCGCCGGCGGCTATCAGACCGGCCATGGCCTCGGCCAGGTCGTCCGACTTGCGCGAACAGAGCATGACATTGGCCCCCGCACGGAGGAAACGATCGGCCATGGCCAGCCCGATGCCCCGGCTGGCTCCGGTGATGACTGCCGTCTTGCCGTCCAACGCAGGTACGGGGTCCATCCCTCCGAGCTTTCCACGCTGGCGGGTGCCCCGGCGGGAGGACACCCTGCGGACCCGTAGCATCGTGACCCGTGAACCATCTGGCGGATGAAACGAGCCCGTACCTCCGTCAGCATGCGGACAACCCGGTCGAATGGTTTCCCTGGGGCGAAGAGGCCCTCGAAAAGGCCGCCAGGGAGGACAAGCCGATCTTTTTGTCCATCGGCTATGCGTCCTGCCACTGGTGTCACGTGATGGCCCACGAGAGTTTCGAGGACCCGGCGACCGCGGACGACCTGGCCCGCTGGTTCGTCTCGGTCAAGGTCGACCGGGAGGAGCGCCCGGACCTCGACTCGCTCTACATGGCGGCCACCCAGTCGCTGACCGGATCGGGCGGCTGGCCCATGTCCGTGTTCTGCACGCCCGACGGCCGGCCGTTCTACGCCGGTACCTACTTCCCACCCGAGGATCGCCACGGGATGCCCTCGTTCCGCCGGGTCCTCGAGGCACTCGGCACCGCCTGGGAAACGGAGCGGGAGACGGTGCTGGCGCAGGCGGACGCGCTGGTCGACGCCGTCCGTCGCGAGGTGCGCCTGGCCGAATCGATGACCGAGTCCGAGTCCAGCCCCGTCCTCGTTGCCGCCCCGGGCCTCGACGCCGACGGGCTCATCGATCAGCTCGTCACCGGGCTGGCGCAGGGTTTCGACCCGCAGTGGGGCGGATTCGGACCCGCCCCGAAATTCCCCCGCCCCTCCCTGGTCGAACTGTGCCTGCGGCATTACCGCCACACGGGCTCGGAACGGTCCCGTCAGATGGCACTGACCACCCTCGACGCCATGGCGGCCGGCGGCATGTACGACCACCTGGTCGGCGGCTTCTGCCGCTACTCGACGGACGACCGGTGGTTGGTCCCGCACTTCGAGAAGATGCTGACCGACCAGGCCCTCCTGGCCCGCGCCTACCTCCATGCCTGGCAGGAGACCGGTCGGGACAACTACCTGGCCGTGGTCACCGAGACCCTCGACTTCGTGCTGGACGACCTCTCCACGCCCGAAGGGGCCCTCTACTCCTCCTTCGACGCCGACGCCGGTGGGGTCGAGGGCAGCCACGCCACCTTCACCCTCGCCGAGCTCATCGAGGCGCTCCCCGCCGACCTGGTCCAACCGGCGGCCGAGTGGTACGGGATCACGGCCGAGGGCAACTGGGAGGGCCGCTCCATCCCCTTTCGACCCGTCGGCGCCCCGCTCCGGCGCCCGCCTGAGATCGAGGAGGCCCGCCTGCTGCTGGCCGCCGTGCGGGCCGCCCGGGTGCAACCGGCCCGCGACGAGAAGGTCCTGACCGAGTGGAACGCCATGGCCGCCGCCACCCTGGCCGAGGTGGCGGCGGTGACCGGCTCGGACCGCTACGCCCGCCGGGCCGAGGAGATCGGCGAGTTCCTCATGTCCGCCATGTACGACGGCCGCCGGCTGATGCGGAGCTGGCAGGGCGGCCGGGCCCGGCATCTGGGCGTGGCCGCCGACCACGCCTGGCTCGTCGAGGCCTGCACCCGGCTGTCCGAGCTCACCGGAAAAGAGCTGTGGCGCACCCGGGCCCACCGGGTCAGCCGGGAGCTGCTGGCACTGTTCTGGGACGACGGCGCTGGCGGGTTCTTCACCACCGGCGAGGATGCGGAGAGCCTCATCGTGCGGCCCAAGGAGTATCTCGACGGGGCGCTGCCCGCCACCAATTCCATTGCCCTCCAGGCGCTCCTGCGGGCCAGCGCGCTCGACGACGACGAGGGGCTGCGCCGCGCCATCGACCGCACCGTGGCCGGGGCCCGGGCACTCTTCACCCGCCATCCCGGCGCGCTGGCCGACATGGTGGCGGCACTCCCCATGCTCAACGGGCGCCAGGAGATCGTGGTGACCGGGGACAGGCCGGACCTGCTGGTCGAGGTGCGGCGACGCTGGCTGCCCGACGCCGTCCTGGCCTGGGGCGAGCCCGACGGTTCGCTTCTCTTCGCCGACCGTCCGGACGGATCCGCGTTCGTGTGCCGCGGGTTCACCTGCGCCGCGCCGGCCGGCGATGTCCCGACGCTGGCGGCCCAGCTCGAGCCCTTGCGCCCATGAGCGAAGACCGCGAGGAGGTGAAGGCCCGGCGCGCCCCGCTGACCCCCACCGATCCGGCCCGCCTTCTCCGGCGCTCGGCCCGCCGGCGGGAGAAGGTGCCGACCTCGGGCGGCTCGACCCTGCATCTCTTGGTCCTGTCGTCGACGGTGGAGGACACCACCGTGGTGGATCTGGCCACCCGCACCGTCATGCGGGTACGGGTCCCGTGGCCCGCCGGCTACGAGCCCGACATCACCCTCTTCGACGTGGTCGAGGTCACGCTGGCCGACGATCCCGAGCGCGACGACCTGGCCCAGCCCGAGGCGACGACGGCGGCGGACCTGCCCCGCCACGTGGGGACGCTGCGGGGGCGCCAGCTCCGCAAGCTCCTCCGCCGCATGGTGGCGACGCCGGAAGGCCCGCTCCTGGGGTTCCCGGGGCCGTCAGCGCCCTACTGGGAGTTCCGCGGGTTCCGGCCCTCGGTGGCCCTCATCGAGCCGACGAGGAGCCCGCAGTTGATCCGCCGGCACGCCGACGGCTCCACCTGGGTGCGTTTCGGATGGGACAGGGACGACGTCTGGCTACCGGTCGAGGACCGCCACGCCGCGCGTGCCCTCGATGCCGCCCGACGCGAGCGTCTCAGCGGCAAGGCCCTGGCGGCTGCGCTCGGTTTCGACCCGCAGTACCTGCTGGTGACCGTGAGCCCGCCCCGGGACGGCCACTGCTACAAGGTGTGCGCGGCCGTGCTCCCCCGCGGCTGACCGGGGACGCACCCCGGCCCGGGCTCAGCGCCCGAGCTTGCCCCCGGCGAGGTCCTCGGCCATGGCCCAGCCGAAGGTCACGAGACGGTCGCCCCTCTCGGCATCGAAGTCGCCGAAGTGCCCGTCGACACCCTCGGGGAGCTTCACCTTGGGGGCGAAGAAGTCCAGGCCACCGGCCACCGAGCCGTCACCCTTGAGCACGAAGGTGCGATCGTCCAGGCGGCTCTCGCAGCCGAAGCGCTTGGAGAGGCGGCGGGCCCAGGCCCGCTCCTCACCCGAGGACTTGTGCTCAGGGAACGGGACGACGTCTTGGAGGCCCGAGAACGCCCGGAATCCCTCGGGCGCCAGCAGCCGGGTCCCCAGCAGGACGTCCTCGTCGGGAAAGGCCAGGAGGGCACGCCGGTACTGGTCGGCCATGATGCCCTTGAGAGCCGCCTCGGCCCGCGCAGTGCGGTCGACCAGTGCGAGCCCCACCAGAAGCGATGGTGTTCCCCCGATTCTCTCCAAGGTGCAGAAGGAGTACCCACGAAGCTTGTTCCCCTCCCGCGCCAGCGTGATCAGCACCCACGACTCGCGCTCCTTGGACAGGAACCCGATGTCAAACCCGGGGGGACGATCCGCACAGAGATCTGCCATTTCCACCAGCTCAGCATCGCTGAGCGCAGTGCAATCTTTGGTGCTCACTACGATCGGCATAGGTCCAGTCTACCGGCTCCGCCGAGCGCTTTCCCAACCGGCCACGGCTCGACGGCTGGGCCCGGGTGGGGTATGGGAGGTTCTTCTCCCTGTTCGAGTCGGGTTTACGACAGGACGGCGCCCTGCCCGAGAAGCCGCTTCAACTCGCCCACCAAGCCGTTGCGGCAATCGACATTGAACTCGGGGGCGAGGCGCAGCACTTTGGCCCCGACGTGGAGGAGGACCGGGGACGTCCCCGGGTGCCCGCTCAGGATCCCCTTGAGACCGCTCAGCGTGGTGTCGGTCAGCACGCCGAGCGGCAAGGCGATGTGCAGGTCCTCCGCCCCCCGCTCGAGCAGGGGCCGGCTCACCTCCATGCAGATGATCGTGGGGTCCTCATCACGGGTGTTGAGACGCCCCTTCACCACCAGAATGGCGTCGTTTTCGATCAAGCCCCCGAAGTCGGCCATGGTACGGGGGAAGACGCAGACCTCCATGGCGGCCTGGAGGTCTTCCAGGACGAACTTGGCCATCAGGTCGCCCTTCTTGGTGTAGCTGCGCCGCAGGTCGGTCACCACCCCGCCCACTGAGCGCACCGGGGCTCGCTCGCTGTTGGGAACCTCCTCCCGCATGTCCGACAGGCTGCAGTCGGTCAGGCGGGCCAGCGCCTGCTCGTAGCCCATCAGGGGGTGGTCGCTCACGTAGAGCCCGAGCATCTCCTTCTCGAAGGCCAGGCGCTGCGACTTGTCGAACTCGGTGTCGGGGATGGCGATTTTGGCGTCGCCCCAGCCGGGATCGGTCTCCTCCTCCTCGAAGGCGGCGAACAGCGACGTGATGCCGAGGTCACGCTCGCGGCGACGTTCGAGTGTCCGGTCCACGATGCCCTCCATGACCAGGCACAGCCCCTGCCGGGGATGGCCCAGGCCGTCGAAGGCGCCCCCCTTGGCCAAGGACTCCATCGTGCGCTTGTTGAGGACCATGGGGTCGACCCGCTGGCAGAAGTCGAAGATGTCGGCGAAGGGCCCGTTGGCCTTGCGCTCCTCCACAATGCGCTCCACCAGGCCTTCGCCCACGTTGCGCACCGCCGCCATGCCGAAGAGGATGGCGTTGCCGACCCGGTCCTCGGAGAGGTCGGGGGCGAACTCGGCCACCGACCGGTTGACGTCGGGCGGGAGCACGGCGATCCCCATGGACCGGCACTCGGCCAGGTAGACGGCCGTCTTGTCCTTGTTGTCCTTGACCGAGGTCAACAGGGCCGCCATGTACTCGACCGGGTAGTGGGCCTTGAGCCACGCCGTCTGGTACGCCACCAGCCCGTAGCCGTAGGAGTGGGACTTGTTGAAGGCGTAGTCGGCGAAGGGCTCGATGATGTCGAACAGCTCGGTCCCCAGCGCCTCGCCGTAGCCCTCGGTGACACAGCCGGCCACGAACTTCTCCCGCTCGGCGGCGATGAGCGCCCGGATCTTCTTGCCGCAGGCCTTGCGCAGGTTGTCCGCTTCCTCCAGGGAGTAACCGGCGAACTTCTGCGCCACCCGCATGACCGACTCCTGGTACAGCATCAGGCCGTAGGTGTCCTTCAGGATCGGCTCGATGTCGGGGTGCAGGTAGGTGAGCTCCTTGCGGCCGTTCTTGAGCTCGGGGTAGTCCCGGTGCATGTTGGCGGCCATGGGCCCGGGCCGGTAGAGGGCGACGAGGGCGGCCACGTCGTCGAAGCTGGTCGGCGCCAACGCCCGCAGGGTCTGACGCATGGCCGACCCTTCCAGCTGGAACACGCCGATGGACTCGGCCCGGCGCAGCATCTCCAGGGTCGGCTCGTCGGCCAGGTCGACCCCGTCGATGTCGGGTCGCTTTCCGCTGACCGCCTCGATCAGGTCCAGCGTGCGTTCGATGATCGACAGGTTGCGCAGCCCGAGGAAGTCCATCTTCAACAGGCCGAGCTCTTCGACGCCGTGCATTTCGTACTGGGTGACGATGGGGGCGTCCTCCGGCTTCTCGCCGGCGCCGGGCTTGCGCTGAATGGGCAGATACTCGGTCAGCGGGTCGCGCGAGATGACCACGGCGGCGGCATGGATGCCGTCCTGGCGTCGCAGTCCTTCGAGCCCGAGGGCGACGTCGACGGTCTCTTTGACCTCGGGGTCGGCGTCGTACATGGCTCGCAGTTCGGCGGCGGCGGCGAACCCTTCCTCGTGCCCCTCGGTCTTGGTCATGCAGGCCTTGAGCGGCGTGTCACGACCCATGACCAGGGGCGGCATGGCCTTGGCGATGCGGTCGCCCACGATGTAGGCCTTGCCCAACACCCGTGCTGCGTCGCGCACCGCGGCCCGGGCCTTGATGGTGGAGAAGGTGACCACCTGCGCCACCCGGTCGCTGCCGTACTTCTCGGCGGCGTAGCGCATCACGTCGGCGCGGTAGCGCTCGTCGAAGTCCATGTCGATGTCGGGCATCTGCTTGCGGCCCGGGTTGAGGAAGCGCTCGAAGAGCAGGTCATAGCGGATGGGGTCCAGATCGACGATGCGCAGGCAGTAGGCCACGCAGCAGCCGGCGGCCGACCCGCGTCCGGGGCCCACCCGGATGCCCGAGTCGCGGGCGAAGCGGATCAGGTCCCACACCACGAGGAAGTAGGCGGCGAACCCCATGTTGCCGATGACGCCGAGCTCGTAGTCCAACCGGTCTACGACGTTGTCCGGCAGTGAGCCGCCGTAGCGCTGACGTGCCCCCTCCATGGTGAGGTCCCGCAGGTAGGCCAGGGCCCGATCCTCGTACTTCTCCCCGGTGAACTGGGGCGGCACCGGGAACTCGGGCAGGCTCGGCTTGCCCAGCTCGATCTGGACATCGGCCCGCTCGGCGATGAGCAGGGTGTTGTCGCAGGCCTCGGGCACGTCGGCGAAGAGGTGGCGCATCTCGCGGGCGGACTTGAGGTAGTGCTCGGTCCCGTCGAACTTGAACCGGTTGGTGTCGGCGAGCAGCGCCCCGGTCTGGACGCACAGGAGGGCGTCGTGGGCCACCGAGTCCTCGCGGTGGGTGTAGTGGCTGTCGTTGGTGGCCAGCAGAGGTGCGTCGAGGCGGCGGGCGATCTCGATCAGCTGCGGGTTGGTGCGCCGCTGTTCGGCCAGGCCGTGGTCCTGGATCTCGACGAAGAGGTTCTCGCGCCCGAAGATGTCCTGCAGGCGGGCGGCGCGGCGTTCGGCCTCCTTTTCGTCCCCGGCCAAAAGGGCCTGCAGCACCACGCCCCCCAGGCAGCCGGTGGTGGCGATCAGGCCGCTGTGATGGCGCTCGAGGAGCTCCCAGTCCAGCCGGGGCTTGTAGTAGTAGCCCTCGAGGTAGGCCGCCGAGGACAGCTTCAAGAGGTTGCGATAGCCCTCGACGGTCTCGGACAGAAGGGTCAGGTGATAGTAGAGCTTCTGGCCGCCGTCGACGTCGCCACCGGTGTCATCGACCTTGCCCCGGCGCACGGGACGCTCGTGGCGGGACTCGCCGGCCATGTAGGCCTCGGTCCCGATGATGGGGGTGATGCCCTGGGCCCGGCAGGCCTTGTAGAAGTCCAGGACCCCGTACATGTTGCCGTGGTCGGTGATGCCCAGCGCCGGTTGCCCGTCCGCCACCGCCGCGTTGACCAGCTCCCCGATCCGGGCCGCCCCGTCCAGCATGGAGAACTCGGTGTGGGTGTGGAGATGCGTAAACGACCGCCCCGACACCGGCCCTCCTTTCAACGGCTGAACTTACAACCGTGTTATTCGCTTGCGAACTCTGGACCTTACCCCGTCGGGCGGACGCGGAGCACCACCGTTTTTGCCAGCTTGTCGTGCAGCGTCTGCCGCCTCTTGTCCCAGAGGGGAAAGAGCATGTCAAGCAGCCAGATGATGCCGAGGATCACGGTCACGGTCGCCAAGATCCGCAGGAACTGCTCGACCGAGGCGCGCCAGAGAGCCCGCCCGTAGCCGAGGGCATCGTGCGCCTCGTCGCGCACCACCCGCACCCCGACGGCCATCATGCCGACCGTCTGGCCCGCGTGCGCCCCCGTACATGACCGTGGCGTAGATGACGAAGAGCCCCGCGGTGATGAGGGGCGCCAGCAGCGAGACGGTGCGCCGCACGTGGGTGCCGTTGCGCCGCGTCATGAGATGCACTTCGAGCGTGTGCGTGTGGCGCAACACGACGTACAACACGACGAGCACCGGGATGAAGATGATCGCATCGATGAGGTAGCCGCCGAGCCTCGTCCCCCACCCTGCGTACGGCACCGCTTGGGGATCGCCGCCGAGCGGCACCGGTAGCCGGGCGATAGGCGGACCGCCGCTCGGAGCCGATGGATACGAAGGGTATGAAGGAGGTCCCTGCGGAGCCGCCGGTGGTGGCGGTGGCGCCTGCGGTGGCGGGACCCGGGGTGCGTCGCCGGGGAACGAAGGCGGCCCGCCTCCCGGCCTTCCGGGCGTCTCGTCAGGCATCGTCGGACTCCCGCATCTCAGAGGTACGCCCCGGGGCGGGGACCGGAGCTCTCCCCGGCCTGCGGGAGGCTCCGCTGCCTCATCTCCTCCAGTTGGCTCCTCGCCGCCATCTGCTGGGACATCAGCGTGGCCTGGATCCCGTGGAACAAGCCCTCCAACCAGCCGACCAGCTGGGCCTGGGCGATGCGCAGCTCGGACTCGCTCGGGGCGCTCTCGTCGAAAGGCAGCGCCATGCGCTCCAGCTCGGCCACCAGATCGGGCGACAGGCCCTCGGAGAGGTCGTGGATCGACTGCTCGTAGATCTCCCGCAGGCGGGTCCGGCTCTTCTCGTCCAGCGGGGCCTGGCGCACCTCCTCGAGCAGCGTCTTGACCATGGACCCGATGCGCAAGACCTTGGCCGGCTCGGAGACCGATTCGCGCGGCACCACGCTCTCGTTCGAGGCCTCGGTCCCGGCGACGCCGTCGACCGGGCCGGCGGACTCGGGACCGTGTCCCGCCGCGATCACTTCGTCCGGAGCTACAGGTGTCGACTCGTCAGCCATCCCTTGATACTGCCACCGGCGCGCCCCGGTTCAGGCGGAGGGCCAGCTGAGCAGGGGGATCAGCATCTCCTCGGGGGTGAGGGAGCCGTGCCGAGCCCGCAGGCGGAGCTCGCCGGTGTCGGCAGGGTCGAGGAAAGCGGTCGGCGTGAAGGGGGCCAGGACGACGTCGCCCAGGCGTGACGACACGGTGGCCGAAGGGACTCCACCCAACCATCCCTCTTCGACCATCTCGTCCTTCGTCCGCACCCAGGCGACGTCGCCAAAGGCCTGCCGCGCCGCTGACGCCACGTCGCCGACCGCACCCGGCCGGGCGTGGAGCCAGCGAAAGCGGCCCTCCCCGGAAATTAGCCGCACGCCGTCCATCACGTCGGGGCCGAGCACCTCGACCCCGCCGTCCACCTCGACCTGACCGTGGTCCGCCGTCACCACCAGCGCGGCCCCCGGTGGCAGCACGCCGAGGACATCGCCCACCATGCGGTCCACGTAGCGCAGTTCGTCGTCGTAGGACGCGCCGAGCCCACGCGCGTGGGCGACCTTGTCGATCCCCTCGTAGTAGGCGTAGACGAAACGCTCGCCCGCTCCGAGAAGCGCACGCACGCCGGTGAGCAGCCCGGCGGGCGTGTGCCAGCTGTGCAATGTGGCGTCGCCGAGGTGGGCGGCGGAGAACCCGGTCGACCCGTAGTCGCTCCGGGTCACCACCGGGACCGGCCCGGGGGCGCCCGGGAACAGAGGTAGGGGCTGGAAGGCGCGGGCGGGCACCCGCACACGGGCGTCGACGCCCCCGAGCGTCCACTGCAGGACGTTCAAGATCTCGTCGTCGTAGGCCACCCGGTACCCGACCACCCCGTGATCCGACGGTGGGCGCCCCGTGACCAGGGAGGTGAGCGCGGCTGCGGTCGTGCTGGGCGCCACCGACGTGATGGAGCGCCCCGTCCCCTCCGCCAGCGTCGGGGCCAGGGCCCGCCGTGCCCCGAGCTGCTCCCAACCCAGGCCGTCGAGGACGAGGAGCACGATCTGCGAGGCGCCCGCCGCCGCCGAGGGCATCCAGTCGGGCAGTGGCGCACTGCCGTAGAGATGGCCGAGCAGGCCCGGCACGACCCCGGTCAGGCTGGGTCCTCCGATGGTGGGAAGGACCGGCGATACGACCACGGGAGCGCTCACATCGTCACACTACGACCCGAAAACATCCCGCTCCGGACCACCGGCCCGGTAGCATCAGGGTGTGAGAGTCTCGACCCGTGGCGACTACGCCAGCCGTGCACTCCTTTCGCTCGCCCTGCATGGCGGCGAGAATCCGACCTCGGTCCGGGACATCGCGGAGCGGACGGGACTCCCCCAGCCCTATCTCGAGCAGATCCTCCTCGCCCTCAAGGGCGCCGGCCTGGTGCGCTCGAAACGGGGCGTCGGAGGTGGCTACGTCCTGGCCCGCCTGCCCGAGGAGATCAGCCTGGCCCAGATCGTCTCCGCCGTGGACGGGCCCATCGCGGCCGGGGACTTCGGTGAACCCCATGCCGACGGCGCCTGCGACCACGAGGGTCAATGCGTCCTTCTGGCCGTGTGGGCCGACGTCGGCGAGACCATCCGTACCCACCTGCAGTCGTTCAGCCTGGCCGACATGGTGGCGCGGGCCCGGGGCAACGTGACCGTCGGCGCATAGCCGGCTCCGCCCGCCGCGATCCGCAGTCCTCACCGCGGCCCGTCCGGACCGTCGTTCCACAGGGTCACCACCGGCGAGGCGCGTTCCCAGCCCAGAATGCTCACCGTCCCCGTGCCCAGGGCGAAGAGGCGGCCCCCGACCGGCGGTAGCCCCAACCAGCGCGCCGCGAGGACCCGCAGGACGTGGCCGTGGGCCACGCACAGAGTGTCCCCATCGACCAGCCGGGCCCGCTCGATGACCCGGTCCACCCGGCGGCCCACGTCGGCCGCCCGCTCGCCGTCGATCACCCCGTCGGTCCACAACGTCCAGCCGGGGCGTTCCGCCTGGATCTCGACGGAGGTCAGCCCCTCATAGGCGCCGTAGTCCCACTCGAGCAGGTCCGGATCGACCTCGCCGTCGAATCCGGCCAGGGCGGCGGTTTCGCGGGCCCGCAGCAACGGGCTGGTCAGCACCTGGGCGAAGTCCATGTTGCGGAGGAGCTCGCCGGCCGCCCGGGCCTGCTCGCGACCGACCTCGAGCAGGGGAACATCCGTGCGCCCGGTGTGTTGACCACTACGGGACCATTCGGTTGCCCCGTGCCTGAGCAGGACCACCCTCGAGGACATCGGAGAACATGAGCAGAAGCCGACTTCGTGCGCAACTCCGGCGTGTCACACCCTCATGGAATGCTCGGGTGTGGACCGGTGTTGTACTGGTCAGATTCATCCAGGGGCAACCCGGGTACGAAGAGGAATGAGAAGATCGCAGAGCGTCGGGAGAGAAGTTGATGAAGAGCGCGGTGAGTACATCCGACACCCTAGGACTGATGTTGCGGGACCTGGACCAGTTCCCGATGCCGGACCACGAGCACCAGGTGGAGCTGGCCAAACGGGTCGCCGCCGGTGACATGTTGGCCCGTAAGCAGATGATCGCGGCCAACCTCCGGTTGGTCGTGCACTGGGCCAGGCGCTACCAGGACCGTGGGGTCGATATGGCCGACCTCGTCCAGGAAGGCACCTTCGGCCTCATGCGGGCCGTCGACAAGTTCGACTGGGAGCGGGGATTCCGATTCTCGACCTACGCCACGTGGTGGATCCGCCAGGCCCTGCAGAGGGCCGTGCAACAGCACGGGCGCACCATCCGGATCCCGCTGGAGGTGGGAGAGCACATCCAGCGTCTGGAGCTGACCAAGGCCCAGCTGGCCACCACCCTCGGGCGCACCCCGACGGTGGCCGAGTTGGACGAGGCCACCGGGATGACCGCCGACGAGCGTTATGCGCTCGAAGACGTGGCCCGGGTGACCGCCTCGCTCGACCAGCCTGCGGCATCGGAGTCGGCGACAACCCTCGGTGAGCTCGTGGCCCCGGACGAGTCGGACTTCGTCGCCGACGTGGAGCAGACCATGGTCTACGACCGTGTCCGCGACGCGGTGGAGAAACTGCCCGACCTCCAGCGCGACGTGCTGCGACTGCGCTTCGGCTTCGGAGGGGACTCCCCCGCCTCGTTGCAGTCGACGGCGGAGCGCCTCGGCGTCGGCGTCCGCCGGGTCCGGCGGGCCGAGGAGGAGGCCCTAGCGGCCCTCTCCTTCGACGCTGACGTCCTCGGCGTCCACCAGGCCGCCTAAGAACCGCTCGAGGTCCGCCGGCAGGGGGGCGGAGAATTCCACGTGCTCTCGGCTCGTCGGGTGGGTGAAGCCCAGGCGGTGGGCGTGGAGGAAGAACCGGCCGGGCCCTAGGGCGCGCTCGGGCGTGCCGTAACGGGCGTCGCCCACCACCGGATGGCCGATGGCCGCCATATGGACGCGGATCTGATGTGTCCGCCCGCTCTGCAGGCTCAGCTCGACCAGCGTCGTCGGGCGGGGGGCGTCGCGGCGCTCCAACACCGTGAAGCCGGTGCGGGCGGCCCGTCCCCCGGCGGCGATCGCCATTTTGGTCGGCGTGCGGGTGGAGCGCCCGATGGGGGCGTCGATCTCACCGCGGTCGTCCGCCACCGATCCCTCCACCAGGGCCAGGTAGCGACGCTGCATGCTGCGGTCGGCCAGCTGGGCCACGAGCGCGCCATAGGCCGACTCGGTCCGGGCCACCGCCAGGAGCCCGGACGTGCCCTTGTCCAGCCGGTGCACAATGCCCGGCCGATCCGGCGGGCAGACCCCCGCCGCCACCAAGGCCGACAGATCGGGAAAGCGCGCCAGCAGCCCTCCCACCAGCGTCCCCTCCTGGTGCCCGGCTCCCGGATGCACCACCAGGCCGGCCGGCTTGTCCACCACGGCCACAGCGGCGTCCGCGTGGACCACGGTGAACTCCACGCCGGCTTCCGCTTCCACGCCCGCGCCTCCTGGCTCGGGCAGGGCGATGGTCAGGATGGCACCGTCGCGCAGGGCGCTGCGACCGGCCGTCACCACCGCGCCATCGACCAGAACCCCTCCGTCGGCGATGAGCCCGGCGGCCACGGCGCGCGAGACGTTGGCCAGCATGGCCACAGCCCGGTCCACCCGCACCCCGGCCAGGAGGGGCGGGACCTCGACGACCAGCGGGCCGTCGGGCTGGCTCATGCTCTCGAACCCGCTGAATGCCCGAACAGGAGCGACGCCACCAGGACGACGACTCCCACCGTGATGCAGGCGTCGGCCACGTTGAAGGTGGGCCAGTGACTCAGCGTGATGAAGTCGGCCACCAGCCCATGATGCCCGCTCAGCACCCGCTCGCTCAGGTTCCCCACCCCTCCGCCGAGAACCAGTCCCCCGCCGACAGCCTGGGCCGTGGTGCGGACGCGGGCCACGAGGACGGCGATGACCACCACGCCGACAGCGAGCACGACCGTGACCAGCGTGGCCCGGCCGGTGAACGCACTGAAGGCCACCCCCGAGTTGAACTGCAGGGCCAGCCCGAACGGTCCCCATACATGGACCACGCCGTGAAGGTGGTGCTCGACCAGCGTCGTCGTGACCCGGTCGGCCACCACGACGATGAAGGCCAGCCCGAACGCCAGCGCGCGCAGCCGGGCATTCCCGCGGCCGGTCAGCGGCGCGACAGTCCCCCGCTCTTGCAGGCCACACAGAGCCTGGCGTAGGGAAGCGCCCGCAGGCGCGGCTTGGGTATGGGCTGGAAGCACCGCTCGCAGTACCCATAGGTCTTGTCGGCGACCCGCTGGGCGGCGTAGTCAATCTCCTCTACGGCCAGCGCCGCCTGGCCGGAAAGGGCCAGATTGCGCTCGCGGTCGACGGTGACCGTCCCGCCCTCACCCGACTCCTCGTCGAACTGCACGTCACCCGGCTCGCGCTCGAGGGCCAACGAGTCGGCCTCGGCCCGCAGCGACGTGGCCTGCTCCTGGTAGATCGCCCGCTCCTCGGCCAGGAGCTCGCTTATCTCCTCCAAGAACTTGACGTCCTTGGCGTAGGGCCCCGTCTTGGGGCGGACCGGAGCCGGCGGCTTGGGCTTGGGGGTGAAGGTCGAGCGGACCGGCGGTGGGGAGACAGGAGCAGTCTCGGGCGCGGTCGCTTCGCCGGCCGGCTTGGAGGCCGGCGCAGTCTTCCTGGCCGGCGCAGCGGCCTTCTTGGCGGTCGGAGCCGCCTTCTTGGTCAGCGTCGTGTCCTTTTTCACTGCGCCACCGCCTTGGGGGGCTGGAGCGGCTGGAGCGGGCTTCTTGGCAACCTGAGCGTTCTTGGGGGGCACAGCATTCTTGGTGGGCGCAGCTTTCTTTGTGGGCGGAGTATTTTTCGCGGGGGTGGCCTTCTTGGCCACCGGCGCCGCTTTGGCAGAGGCGGTCTTCTTGGCCGGCGCCGCGGTAGCGCCGACCGCCGGGCGCGATGCAGACGCCTTCTTGGTCGCGGCGGGTTTGCTCGCTGGGGTCATCACGTCCTCCTTCCCGACCATTGAAGCGGTCGGTCCCCTGACGTCAAGCGCGCCGAGGGAGCGGGTGACCATAGCGGACGGTGGCGCAGGGAGCAATACGGCTCACCATGCGCAGGGGTCAGAGCGGGCGGTGCGCTCCCGGTTCGGACGTATCGGGCACCGACTGCAGGTTCAACGTCGGTTGGTCGTCGACCTCGGACCCATTGCCACCGCCCTGCTGGGTGGCGGCAATGGCCGCAGGGGGTGCCGGCTTCGGAGATGACGCCGCCTTGGGGCGCCCGCCTACGAGGGAGTTGGTCGGCTGCACGTTCTCGTCGACCCAACTGAGGATCTCGCTCAGCGCCTCGCGCAGGCGGTTGCGCTCCGACTCGAGATGACGGGCCATGCTCTCCACATCGGTGGCCAAGTCGTTGCGGGTGGCCTCCAACCGTGCCACCTCTTCACGCACATGGCGCTGCGATTCGTACTCGAGGGTCTTGGCGTTCTGTTCGGCCTCGGCCACCGTCGCACGTGCCTTCGCCTCCGCCTGCGCCACCGTGGCGGCCGCCTCCGACTCGCTCTCGCGCTTCAGTTGATCCACGAATTTCTGAGCCAGCAACAACGTCCGCTGCAGCGTCTCGTCGGAGGGAGCCTGTTCCACCGCGGTCGACGCGGTGGGTACGGGGACCGGCGCCGCTGCGGCGACTGGGGCGGGCTCGGGAGCCGGGGCGGGTGCGGCCGCCGGCGCGGCCTCGACGCTCTCGCGCACTTCCTTCTCCAGCGCGACGATGCGATCGCCCGCCTGGCGCAGACGATCATTGAGCTGGCGGAGATTCTCCTGCAGGGCTTCGGCCTCCTGGGCCGCCCGATCGAGGTACTCGTCGACCTCGTCGACGTTGTAGCCCTTGATCCCGAGGCGAAACTCGACGGTGCGCAGCGTGTCGAGGATGGATGAGGCGGTCGGCGAACTGTCCATGGGGGCCGAGTCTACCCGTCCGCATTTGCCATGGGGGAAGTAATTCTCAGCGTCGCAGGACGGGGATGATCACGAACTGGGCCAACAGGATCACGACCAAGAACGAGAGGTCCAGGCCGGCCATGGGTGGGATGATGCGGCGCACCGGCCGTAGCACCGGTTCCGTGGCGCGGTAGAGGAAGACCTGCACCTTGGCCAACGTGGTGCCGGGCTGGATCCGGAACCAGCTGAGCAGGGCCAGCGGCAACATGATCAGCCAGATGTAGAGCTCGATGAGGAGCGCGATGATGCCGAAGATGGAATGCACTAACGGCTGAGAATAGCCTGGTTAGTCCCGTCCGAAGCCGCGCTCCACCAATCGCTGCCGCTCCTCCTCGGAGACTTTCACATTGGTCGGGGCCAGCAGAAAGACCTGGTCGGCCACTTTTTCCATCTCGCCGCTCAGCGCGTAGGTGACGCCGCTGCAGAAGTCGATCATCCGACGCTGGAGGTCGCGGTCCGCTACCTGGAGGTTGACGATCACCGGGCGGTTGTCCTTCAGGCGGTCCGCGATCTCCTTGGCGTCCCCGAAGCGGGCGGGGACGACCACATGCGGGCGCGACGATGCCGTCCCGATGGCGGTCTCGACCGGGACGGGTCGTACAGCCGATGGCCGCGGCACCGGGCTGGGCTGCACCCGGGTCGGGCTCGGTACGGCCGACTCGCGGGGGACCATCGGGCGGATGCGGTTCATGCCCGAGCTGAACTCCTCGGACGACGGCTCTACGGGCTTGACCTCACCGCGCGCGGCCGCCGTGAAGGCGCGCGGCGCGCGATCTTCCAGATCGTCGTACTCGTCGTACTCGTCGTCGAGTAGGCCGAGGTAGACCATTGTTTTCTTCATGAACGAGGGTGCCATACCTTCTCCTGTCCCGGCACAGCGTAGTGCCTGCTCGTCGGCGCGGGCGGGACGACTACCCGGCCCTGACCGGCGATCGCTCCCCGAACAGGGCCCGGCCCACCCGCACCATCGTGGACCCGGCGGCGACCGCCGCCTCCAGGTCCCCGCTCATTCCCATCGATCGTTCCGGCAGGTCAAGCGCGTCGGCCAGGCGCCCGAGCGAGCCGAACGCGGCTTCGGCTGCTGACGGATCCGGGGGCGCCACCGTCATCAATCCCTGCACGACGAGATCGAGCCCGCGGAGCGCTTCGGTCAGCGCCGGGGCTTCCGCCGCCGCACAGCCGTTCCGACCCGGCAGGCCGGTGTAGTCGACCTGGATCAGCACGCGGGCGCCCGGGGCGAACCGGGCGATCCGCTCTCCCTCGCTGAGCCGGGCCACCCCCTGCCAGACCTCGACCAGGGGTGCCAGCGCGCCGACCTTGTTGCGCTGCACGGCGCCGAGAAAATGCCACCGCGTCCCCGGCGGGCCGGGCGCCTTCGCCTGCAATTCCGAGGCGTAGTTCTCCCCGATATCGGTCAAACCGGCCGCCGCGGGCGGCCACGACGGCATCGGGGCCGAAGCCTTTCGTCACCGCCAGCACCTTGACCCGCTCCGGGTCGCCCCCGGCCCGGCTGATGCGCCCTCGCACGTCGGCCAGGCGCGCCGCCACCTCGCCGTTACCGGAGGAAACCTCGTCCTTACCGGAGGAAGGAGGGCACGTCGAAATCGTCGTCACCGAGGTCGAACTCGTCCTCTGTGCTCGTGGCTTCGGCGAAGATGTCGACCGTCTCGGCCGGGCCGGAGAACAGCGACGGGGCGCGATCGCCGGTGGCGGGACGCCCTCCGTCCTCCCAACGCTCGAACCCGGCGGCGATCACGGTGACCCGCACCTCGTCACCCATGTTGTCGTCGATGACGGCACCGAAAATTATGTTGGCGTCGGGATGCGCCACGCCATGGATGATCTCCGCGGCCTCGTTCACCTCGAAGAGCCCGAGGTCCGACCCGCCCGCAATGTTGAGGAGGATCCCACGGGCTCCCTCGATCGATGCCTCCAGGAGGGGGCTGGTGATTGCCGCGCGCGCCGCATTGGCGGCACGACCCTCGCCGATCGAGGCGCCGATCCCCATGATGGCCGTCCCGGCGTTCGTCATGACCATCTTCACGTCCGCGAAGTCCGTGTTGATGAGGCCCGGGACGGTGATCAGATCGGTGATGCCGCGCACACCTTGGAGGAGCACCTCGTCGGCCATTTTGAACGCGTTGACCATGCTGGTCTTGTCGTTCGACACACTGAGGAGACGGTCGTTCGGGATGACGATGAGGGTGTCGACCTTCTCCTTGAGGATCTGGATGCCCTTTTCGGCCTGCATGGCCCGGCGACGTCCCTCGAAGGTGAACGGCCGGGTCACCACCCCGATGGTCAGGGCGCCCAGGCCCTTGGCGATCTCGGCCACCACGGGGGCCGCCCCGGTGCCGGTGCCGCCACCCTTTCCGGCCGTGATGAAGACCATGTCCGCCCCTTGCAAGGCCTCCTCGATGTCGGCGCGATGTTCCTCCGCGGCCTGACGACCGACCTCGGGGTCGCTCCCGGCCCCCAGTCCCCGTGTCAGCTGGCGTCCTATGTCCAATTTGAGGTCGGCGTCGCTCATCAAGAGGGCCTGCGCGTCCGTATTGGCGGCGATGAATTCCACGTTGCGCAGCCCCGAGTCGATCATGCGATTGACGGCATTCACCCCGCCACCGCCGATCCCGACCACCTTTATGACGGCCAAGTAGTTGCCTTGGGACGGAACGGTCGTCATGAACTCCCTCGTACTCGGGTCGATCGCCGACCAATCGCTCTCTGGGTATACCCACGGTGAGTCACCACGCCGCTCCTACCTCGAATCCCTCATCCTCTTGGAAAGGTTGACGTTCACAGAGCGGCAACGTGCCCAACCATACGAGGGGCCTTCCGAGAGGTCAAGCATGCTACTAGCAGGAACGCTCCCGTTACAGCACCGGATCACGGTCCGGACACCGTCGGCGCCCCCGGAACGCTCACGTCGATGACGTCGCCGTTGTGGAGGGCGACGTTGGCCAACATGGTGGTCACGTCCTCGTATTTGGCCGTGAGCTGGCTCGTGTTGCCGATATTCACCAGAATCGGGGTGGTCATCGTCAGCTGGACCCAGGCCCCCGAGGCGCCGGGTATCACGTTCACGGATGTCACCTGGGCCCGGAAGGACGGGGGCAGGGTGGCGGCCACCTCGAGCGCCAGCCGGTCCGACCCCTCGAGCGTGGCACCCGGCTTCCCGGCCAGCTTCGGTCCCGTCAGCTCCATCAGCCCCGGCGGGCGGGTGGCCACCACGGCCAGAACTTTCCCGTTCGCGGCCAGCTCGGCCCACTGGCCTCCGGCCAGCGGCATGACCAGCTTGGGCACCTGCTCGACGATCTCCACCCGAACCCCATCGGGCCAGTGCACGGTGACCAGCGCCTCGCGCACCCAGGGGAGATGGTCGAGGCCGCGCTCGGCCGCGGCGGCATTGACGTCGAGGAGTGGTGGGTGACCGGACAGTCCGGCCGCGGCCTCAACCTGCGCCGTCGTCTCGTGCACCGCCCCCACCACGGTGACCGCCCGGGCCGAGAACAGGAACGTATGCAGGAGTGACCATGCTCCGAACGCCAAGAGCGCGGCGGCCGCGGCGGCGCCCACCAGGCGCAGGCGGCGGCGGGCCCTCTGGCGGCTGACCTCGGTGCGCCGGGCCGAAATGCGGGGATCGACCTCGTCGTGGGCCTCCGGCGGCCCGCCGGAAGCCGGACGCGACCGGGTGGTGGTGGGGCTCACTTCCCGCCCCCTTCTGTGCCGACCATGGCCCCAGTCTCCCCCTCCTCGAAGCCGAGCAGGCGGACCTCGGCGGAGAGCGACACCCCGCCGTGCGCCACCACCTGCCGGCGTACATGCTCCATCAGGGCCCGCACGTCGTCGGCCCGGCCCCCTTTTTCGGCCTGAATGAAGTTGGCGTGCTTCTCGGACACGTGCGCCGTGCCCAACCGGAACCCCTTCAGACCCGCCTCCTCGATCAGCTTTCCGGCCGGGTCACCCGGTGGATTGGTGAACACCGAACCGGCGTTGGACCCGCCCGGTTGATGACGGCGACGCCAGCGCACGATGGACGAGAGCGCGGCCTGTTCCGCCACGGCATCGCCGGGGGTGACGGCCAGCTCCGCCTCGACCACCAGCTCGGCCGCCCCGACCGATGAGCGTCGGTACCCGTAGGCCAGGCGGGCGACGTCGTCCGTGCCCCCCCGATGGCCCAGAAGATCGACCCATGTGTAACGGAGCAGGCAGCCCGCCATGTCCGCCCCGTGGCCGCCCGCGTTCATGCGCACCGCCCCCCCGACCGAGCCCGGCACGCCCACGGCCCACGTCAGACCGGACCAGCCCGCCTCCGCCGCCTGGCGGGCCAGAACGGGAAGGGGGGTCGCGGCACCCGCGCGCACCGTGTACGGGGGTGACCCCTCTCCGCCTGGTGCCGGGAACCGCGCCCAGTTGAAGCCGCGACCCAGGTGCACCGCGACCCCGTCGAACCCGGCGTCGGCGACGAGCAGGTTCGAGCCGCGTCCGACCACGCACACGGGCATGTCGCCACCGGCCCGCTCAGCCAGTACGGCCCGCACCGCCGGGAGATCTTCAGGGCCCTCGATCTCCACCAGGACGGCAGCCGGTCCGCCGACCCCGTAGGTGGTGAGGGGGCCCAGCGGCGCCCGACGTGTGGCGCGTGCACCGAGGGCCCCCGCCAGAGCGTCATAGTCGCGTCCGGTGGCCACCATCACCACCGGGGTGATTCCAACAGCTCGTCAGGGAGAGCCGTCAGATCTCCCGCGCCCAGCGTGAGGCAGAGGTCGCCCGGGCGCACCATCGACCCGACGACTTCGCGCAGCTCTTCCCAGTTCGGGACGTAGACGACCGGCAGCTTCGGATCTTGGGCGCGCACGGCATCGACGACGAGACGCCCCGAGACGCCGGGCACCGGGGGCTCGCCGGCCCCGTAGATGTCAGTGACGACGAGCTCGTCCGCGTCGGCGAACGCCGTGCCGAACTGCTCGGCCAGTTCTGCCGTGCGGGAGTAACGGTGCGGCTGGAACACGGCGATCACGCGGGACCACCCGCCCGTGCGGGCTGTGGCCAGTGCGGCCCGGACGGCGAACGGAAGGTGGGCGTAGTCATCGACGAACGTGACGCCATGGGCTTCGCCGCGGAACTCGAAGCGCCTGGTCACCCCCGCGAACCGGGCCAGCGCAGTGGCCCCGGCGGCGAACGGGACGCCGACCTGAAGGGCCGTGACCAGCGCCAGCGCCGCATTGCGGGCGTTGTGCAATCCCGGCACGCCGAGAATCAACGGGCCCAGCTCGCCCTCGGGGCCGTGGAGGGTGAACGATACCGAGCTCCTGCTCAAGCTGATGTCGGTCATGGTGAACGTGGCGTCGGAGGTGGTGCCGACGCTGACGGAGCCGTGGTCCCTGCCCAGGGCCGCCGCCTCGACGTCGTCGGCCGACACGACCGACCCCAGGCTCGCCTGCGCCACGAATTCGTCGAAGGCGGCGCGCAGACGGGCGAACGTCCCGTAGTGGTCGAGATGGTCCGACTCGACGTTGGTCAGGACGGCCCAGTCGGGACGCAGGGCCTGGAACGTCCCGAAGCTCTCGTCGGCCTCGACGACGAGCCACTCCCCGCTGTCCCATACGGCGTTGGTGCCCACCTCGTTCACGTCGGCCCCGATGACGAAGGAGGGGCGCAGGCCCGCCTCTATGAGGATGAGCGAGAGCATCGACGCCGTGGTGGTCTTTCCCTTGGTTCCGGCCACGGCCAGGCAGCGCCGGGTGGCGCAGATGGCCGCCAGCACGCCCGGACCGAGCCACCACCGCGGCGCCCTGCTCGGCGGCGGCGACGATCTCGACGTTGGTGGGCGCCACGGCGGGCGAGTAGGTGACGGCCTCGACCGGTCCCACGTTCTCCGCCCGGTGACCCACGGCAACCGTGATCCCCTGGGACCGCAGCCGGGCGGCCACCGGTGACTCCTTGAGATCAGAACCCGACACGGAGTGCCCCATGGCCCGGAGCACGAGGGCGATGGCGCTCATGCCGGCCCCGCCGATCCCCACGATGTGGATGCGCTGGGGGGTGCGCAGGTCGAGTGCCGGCTCCGGGCGGTCAGCGGGCATGCGCCTCGACCAGCTCGGCCACCGTCGCGGCGGCGTCGGGGTGCCCCAGACGTCGAGCTGCCTCTCCCATGGCGGCGAGTCGGTCGGCATCGGAGAGCAGCGCTGCCAACTCGCTCTCCAGCCGGGCCGCCGTGCACTCGGCGTCGGGCACCAGGATGGCCGCCCCGGCCGCCACAAGGGCCTCGGCGTTGCGCGTCTGATGGTCCCGCGGCGCTCCCGGCAGCGGCACCAGGATGGCCGGGAGGCCGCACACCATCAGCTCGGCCACCGTCATGGCGCCGGCCCGGCACACGAACACGTCGGCGGCGCGGTAAAGGACGGGCATCCGATCCTCGTAGGGCACCACCTGGTACTCGAGACCTTCGGGCGTCACGGGCTCGTGGCGCGGCGAACTGCGCGTAGTCACGCCGACCGGCCACGTGGTACAGCGAGAGATCGCGCCGATCGGACCAGCGCGCCGCCAGGTCCGCCACGGCGGCGTTGATGCGACGAGCCCCCAGCGAGCCGCCGAAGGCGGCCAGCGTCCGGCGTTCCTCCGGCAGACCCAGCAGCGCTCTCGCTTGGCGGCGCCCCGCCGGCGACCGGTCGAGCCCGCCCAGCTCGGGGCGGACGGGCGTCCCGGTCACCACCGCACGCGGGAGCTCGGTGCCGGGGAAGGCCACGGCGTTGGCGGCGGCGAACCGCGCCAACAGCCCGTTGACGGCCCCGGGGACCGCATCGGTGTTCACGAGGACCATGGGTACCCGGGTGAGCAGGGCGGCGATCCCGGCCGGGAAGCTGGCATAGCCCCCCACGATGACGGCGACCCGCGGCCGGCGCGCCAGGAACGAGACGATCGAGGCGACGGTCGCCACGAGTAGTCCGAGCACGGCGCCAGCATTGTCGATGAGCGCGCGGAGGCGGAGACTGCGACGAATGCCCCTCCCCGGCAGGAGGGTGAAAGGGAACTCGAGGGTGGGCCACTGGGCCGCCTCCTGCCCCCGGCGTGAGCCGAAGAGCTCAATGGATCTGGCCGAGCGGCCCCGCGCCACGAGCGCCCGGGCGATCTGCAACGACGGCACGACGTGACCTCCGGTCCCGCCGCCGGCGATCACGATGCCCCGTCCTTCCCTCACTGACCTCGCCCGCGGGCGGCCGATGAACGGACACGGGACCGTTCACTCCCACGGCGTGGCATGTGCACTATGGCGTGCTCCGTCGCACTGCGCTCCTGGCGGGCGATGTTGATGAGGATGCCGGCCGCCACCATGGTGATGACGAGCGAGGACCCCCCGTAGGAGATGAAGGGCAGGGGGATGCCGGTCACCGGCAACACCCCTACGACGGCGCCGATGTTGATCAGAGTCTCGGCCGCCAACCACGCCACCAGACCGACCGCCAGCAGACCGCCGAAGCGTTGGCGCGACCGTGTGGCCGCCCGTATTCCGAACCAGACGAAGGCACCCAGGAGGAAGAGGACCAGGGCGGCGCCGATGAAGCCCAGCTCCTCGCCGATGACCGAGAAGATGAAATCGGTCTGGGCATTGGGGAGGAACCCCCACTGCGCCTGCCCGCCGCCGAGACCGGCTCCGACCAGGTGGCCCGATCCCAAGCCGATCAACGACTGCATCACCTGGTACCCCGACCCTGATCCGTGGGCCGACGGGTTCAGGAAGGACAACAAGCGGTCCCGCCGGTAGGGCGAGACGACGGCCACCACGAGGGCGAGCCCGACGAGACCGCCGAGGATTTTCAGGACCGGCCCGAGACGGACCCCCGAGACGAACAGCAGGGACAAGACGATGCACCCGAGGACCATGGCCGTCCCCATGTCCGGCTGCATCACGATGAGCAGCCCGGCAGAGGCCGTGACCAGAAGGAGCGGGCCGATGATGCGCCGATCGGTGGCGCCTTCGTCGAGCCGGCGGGTGATCAGGTCGGCCGTGAAGATCGTGAGCGCCAATTTCATCAGCTCGGAGGGCTGCAGGCGGAACTGGCCGAAGCCGATCCACCGACTCGAGCCTTGGGCGTGGACCCCGAGACCGGGCACCAGGACCACGAGAAGAAGGAAGAACGTGGCCACCAGGAGAAACGGCGCCAGCCGCCGGAGCTTGCGATGGTCGAAGCGCACCGCCACCCCGAACGCGATGACACCCACTCCCATCCACATGGCCTCTCGGATGAAAATGGCCCACGGGCTGCCGTAGAGGGAGATGGAGATCACCGACGAGGCGGAGCCGACCATCACCAGGCCGATGACGCAGAGCAGGCCCACGATGACGGCGAGCACCGTCCCGGTCGGTAGTTCCGAGATGGTCGCCGCCAGCCCCGACGGCGATCGTTTGGACCCTGTTCGCCCTGTTCGCCCTGCCCGCTTCCTTGGTACCAGCCTCGGGCGCGCCCGTTCGCCCGAGGGGGCCGCCCTGGTTGCCGCGCTGGTTGCCGCGCTCGTTGCCGCGCCGCTCGAACCCGGCGTCACCGGTCCCCTCCTTCGACCGCGCGCGAAAAAGAGGGCCCGACACCCGACACATCTGCCTAGTTTTCCCCATGGTGCCGCTCGAGTGGTGGAGTGTCGTCATGTGAGCTTCGCCACGGAGAGGAAATCGGCATAGAAGATGCCGAGGCCGACGGCGACGAAGAGCCCGCCCAACACCCAGAAGCGGACGATCACGGTGGTCTCGGGCCATCCGGCGAGCTCGAAATGATGGTGGATCGGCGCCATCCGGAAGATCCGGCGGTGAAAGACACGGAAACTCACCACCTGGGCGATGACCGACAGCGTCTCCATCACGAAGAGGCCACCGATGATGGGGAGCAGGAGGTCGAGGTTCAACAGGAGGCAGAGGGCAGCCAACCCGGCCCCGATGGACAGCGAACCGGTGTCGCCCATGATTATTTTCGCCGGCGCGGCGTTCCACCACAGAAAGCCGATGCAGGCCCCGGCCAGCGCGACGGCGACGAGGGCCAGGTCGATCGCCGAGGCGGGGAGCACGTGGTAGATGCTCACGTGGCGGAAGATCCAGTAGCCCATGATCGCCAACACGGCGAAACAGAAGGTGGAGGCGCCGGCGGCCAGCCCGTCCACGCCGTCGGTGATGTTGACCGCATTCGACGTGCCCACCATGACCAGCACGGCGAAGATCACCCACCCGACCTGACCCAGGTCGATGCCCGGGACGCTGGAGCGGGTGAAGGACAACGCGGTCGAGGTGTGGGCCCAGTGCAGCGCCAGCTCGGCGAAGAGCACGGCACACCCGACCTGAGCCAGCGACTTGGCGCGCTTGTTCAGGCCCAGGCTCCGCTTATGACGGACCTTGATCCAATCGTCGAGAAATCCGATGATCCCGAAGAGGACGACCGCCATGACCGCCAAATAGCCCGTCCGGGAGAAGCGGATCTCCGTGCCGATGTGCCCGACCGCATACCCGATGACGACCCCGCAGACCATGGCCAAGCCCCCCATGGTCGGGGTGCCCGCCTTGACGCTGTGACTGGCCGGTCCGTCTTCGCGGATGGGCTGCCCGATGCCCTGTTTCCGCAGCCATCGCAAGAGCACCGGCGTGGTCAGAATGCTGACCCAAAGTGCAATCCCTCCCGAGACCCCTAACCCGAGCACGGACTACTTGCTTTCTGGCGTTGTCTCGGCGGACGGCGCCGCCACCCACGTCGCCGGGTCCGACGGGAAACGGGACGACAGGGCGCGGCGGGCCTCCACGACGTCGTCGAAGGGGAGACGCACGCCCCCGATCTCCTGATAGTCCTCGTGACCCTTTCCCGCGATGACCACCACGTCACCGGTCCGGGCCTCCTCGAGCACCAAGCGGATAGCGGCGCGCCGATCGGGTTCGACCATGAAAGCCGCATGGGGCGGCGCGTCGGCGGCCACGCCCGCCCGTACCTCTTCGATGATGGAGAGTGGGTCTTCGTCGCGGGGGTTGTCCGATGTGAGCACTGCCACGTCACTGAGCAGCGACGCCGCGCGCCCCATCTTCGGCCGCTTGGCCCGATCCCTGTTGCCCCCGCACCCGAAGGCCACCAGGACCCTCCCGCCGTCGGTGGCCAGTCCGCGCGCCTCGCGGAGGACGACGTCGAGCCCCGCCGGCGTGTGGGCGTAGTCGACGAGGACGGTAAAGGGCGGCGAGCCCGGTGCCGCGCCCGCCGGTGCCGAGAGCACCTGGAACCTTCCCGGAGCGGGCGACACGTGGGGGAACGCCGCCACGATCTCGGGAATCTCGATGCCGAGGGCCAGCGCCACCTCGGCCGCCAAGAGCGCGTTCTCCACATTGACGTCGCCCGTCAACGGAGTGCCCACACGATGGCCCCGCCAGGTGAACCAGGTCCGGCCCGGCGCCAGCACCACATCGCTGGCGTCGCGGCGGTGCACCGGCACCATCGGAATGCGGCCCTTGCGGAGTAACCGCTGACCCCAGGGATCGTCGGCGTTGACCACCCCTCGCACCGCATGGTCAGCCGTGAACAGTGCGCTCTTCACAGCGAAGTACTCCTCCATCGTGCCGTGGTAGTCAAGGTGGTCGTGGCTCAGATTGGTGAAGGCGGCCACGTCGAAATGGATGCCCTCGACGCGGGACTGGGCCAGGGCATGGCTGGAGACCTCCATGGCCACGGCATGGGAGCGGCCATCGACGAGCTGGCGATCCCGGACCTGGGCCAAAAGGCTCTGCAGCTCCGTGGCCTCGGGCGTGGTGCGGACGCCCGAAAGGGTGCCCAGCACGGTCGTCGGGCGACCGGTCGTCTCGAGGAGGTCCCCGAGCAACCTGGTCACGGTCGTCTTGCCGTTCGTCCCCGTGACGCCGATCGTCAGGAGGTCACGGGCCGGGAACCCGTAGAACGCGGCGGCGAGGCGTGCCATGACCGGGCGGATGGTCCCCGGGGCGACGAGCGTCTGGACGACCGGTCGATCGAGAAGCTCGGGAACGAAGTGCTCGCACAGCAGGCCCACGGCGCCCCGGTCCACTGCCTCGGCGGCGAAGGCGTGGCCGTCGGTGAGCTCTCCCGGCACGCAGCAGAAAAGGTCCCCCGGCACGACGCGGCGGCTGTCGTGGGCGATGCCACGAACATCCACCGTTGCAGGATCCCCGGCGGTCTCGATGACGTTGATGTCGTCGAAGAGAAGGTTCATCTGCACAGTTCGCACGGTCGCCCGCACCACAGTCGGGACACGGGGGCTCCGCGCCTCCCGCGAGCGGCCCGCTGATGGTACCGGTTCATGTGATGTCCTGCGCCTGACTGCTGGGGGTCTGTGCCGCTGCCCTCTGGCTGGAGGCGCCGGCGGTGGTCGGAATGTCATAGCGGTGCAGCGCATAGCTCATGATCTGCGAGAACACGGGGGCTGCAACGGTCCCCCCGAAGATCGGCGTGGGGCGGTCCAGGACGACGATCATGGAGAAGGTCGGGTTGACCGCAGGGGCGAATCCCACGAAGGAGGCCATGTACGCACCCACGGTATAGGCGTCCTTGCCCGTGGTCGGGATCTGCGCCGTGCCGGTCTTGCCCGCCACGGTATAGCCGGGCACCACGGCGCTCGTGCCCGTCCCTTCCGAGACCACCTGCTCCAGCATGGTGGTCAGCTCGGAGTCGGTCTGGGGCGAGAAGACGCGATGGGTCGACGACGGCCCGGTCGCCGTGACGCCTCCCGACTGGTCGACGGTGGCCTCCACCAGCTTGGGCTGGACGAAGGTGCCCCCGTTAGCCACCGCGTTGTAGGCATCGAGGACCTGGAGTGCGCTGACGGCGTCCACCTGCCCGATGGGCAGCGACACGAAGTCGGTCGGCTCCCACTGGGCGGCCGTGGCCGTCAGTCCGGGCGATTCCCCCGGGAAGGCGAGTCCGGTGGATTTACCGAACCCGAGGTTCTTGACCTGCGCCAGCAGGCGCTGCTCCCCCAGCCCCTCCGCGATCTCAGAGGTGCCGATGTTCGACGACTGGGCCAGGATCTGGGTGGCGGTGAGCTTCTCCGTCGGATGCGGCTCGGCGTCGTGGAAGGTCGAGCCGTCCAGGTTGATCTGATCGGGCACGGTGAAGACGGAGTTGGGGTTGATGAGCCCGTCCTGCAGCGCGGCCGAGAACGTGACCAGCTTGAACACCGAACCGGGCTCGTACAGCTGCGTCACCGCAGTGTTGTTCGTGGCCTCGTTGACCGCGTCCTTCGGGCCGATAGGGATATCCCCGCCGGCCGTGCTCGCCACCGTCGGCGGGGTGGCCGACACCGGTGCAGTGGGGTGGGTCGATACCAGATTGGCCATGGAGAGGATCTGGCCCGTCTTCACGTCCATGAGGATCGCCGTCCCGCTGAGGGCCTGCGAGGACTCGATGGCCCGGGCCAGGGCCTGCTCCGATTCGTACTGGAGCTGGGTATCGAGGGTGAGCTCGAGCCCCTGACCGGGATTGCTGGCCACCCGATCGGCCACCGTCGACTCGGGCAGCGCCACGCCCGACGGCGACTCGATGAGCGTCTCCTTACCGGCCGTTCCCGCCAGCTTCCGGTTGTAGGCGTACTCGATTCCTGCTGCGCCGTCGTTCGATCCGTTGGTGTAACCCAGTACCGGGGAGGCGAGATCTCCGTTGGTCACGACCCGCTTCGATCCCGCTACCAAGGTGATGCCGGGGATGGCGTCGGCTGCGATCTTCTGGCCGACGGTCTGCGAGAGCCGGCTGGCCAGCACGACGTAGCCGGAACGCCGGTGGAGCTCCGAAGCCAGCGTGCGCGCCGGGACGCCCAGCAACGGTGACAATGCCGCCGCGGTCTTCATGGGATGCGCAATCTGGAAGTCGTCCGCGATCACGTTGTCGGTGGGGATCGAAAGAACGAGAGGCGACCCGTCGCGGGAGTAGATGCCGCCGCGCAACGAGTCCAGGGTGACCTGCTCGTGCGACTCGTTGAGCGCCGCCGTCTGGTACTTGCCCGAATGGATCACCTGGACGTCGATCAGGCGCGCCACCACGAGCAGCATGGCTGCGGCCAGCACGACCCGCACCAGGCGGATCCGCTTTTCGAAGTTGCCGGCCGACCAGACCGTCGGGGCGCGTGGGCGACGTGCGGGGGCGGGGGCGGGGGCGCTCCTCCGACGTCCGTGTGGGCCGCCGTGGCGTGATGACCGCGGGACGTGCCGACTTGGGCATGGGGCGCGGCCGTGCCGTCGTCCCCCGGCCTGCGTCGGGCCGCGCGCGCCCAGAGGATTGTCGGGTCGTGACGCTCACTAGGGCACTGCCGGCGTGGTCGTGGTGACGGCGGATCCCGCAGCTGGCGTGACGTTCGGCGTGGCGATCGGGGTGTCCAACGAAACGTAGGGGAGCTGTGTCACGTGGCTGGGACGGGTCAACTTCCCGTTCGCGGTGGCGTCTCCCACAATGCGCGACGGCGTCTCCAGTCGAGAGACGCTCTCCTCTTGGGCGCTGTGCCTCGCCTGCGCGGCCTGCAGCTGTTGGCCGAGGCCGGCCATGCGCACCTGGCCGTTGGCCAATATCGCCTGTCCGACCACGACGCAGAGCAGCGCCACGACCACCATGATGGCGGGGAGGTAGGTGACGAAACGGCTGCGGGCGCGGTCGGCGCGGCGGCGCGGTACGACGCGCAGTGGCGGGCGCTTGGATGGGTTGCGTCCGGGGTCGCCGGCGACCCGGGAGGAGGCGATCCGCCGTACGGCCCCGGTGGACGAAGGCGCCATCAGGCTTCCTCTATCCGCTCGATGACGCGCAGCCGGGCGCTCCCGGCGCGACGATTGCCCGCTATCTCCTCGGGGCTGGGCCGGCGGGCGCCCCGGAAGACCAGTCGGTGGCGCACCACGGCACCGCAGACGCAGGGAAGGTCCGGAGGGCAGGTGCAGCCACCGGTGCTCGCCTCGGCGAAGATCCGTTTGGTCAGCCGGTCTTCGCCGGAGTGGTAGCTGATGACCGCACAACGACCCCCGACCGCCAGACGCTCCAGGGCCGTGGGGAGCGCGTGCTCCAGCTGGCCCAATTCGTCGTTGACCTCGATACGCAGGGCCTGGAATACCCTCTTGGCCGGGTGCCCCTTTCGCCGCACCGCGGCAGGGACGGCGGCCGCGACGACCTCGGCGAGCTGCACGGTCGACGTGAGAGGGCGGGCATTCACCACCGCGTGGGCGATCCGGCCGGCCAGGCGACCCTCGCCGTTCTCTCGAAAGAGTGCGGCCAGTGCCGCCTCGGGGAGCTCGTTGACCAATTGGGCGGCCGTCGGACCCGTCGACTGATCCATCCGCATGTCGATGGCGGCGTCGCTGCGGAAGGAGAAGCCGCGGTCGGCCTGGTCGAGTTGCGGCGAGCTCATGCCCAGATCGAACAGCACACCCGCGAGCGGCCCCGCCGTGGCCTCGCCGAGCGCCGAGAAGGCGGCGTGCACCAGCGTCACCCGGTCGCCGAAGGGCGCCAGCCGGGCCGCGGCGGCCTCGAGGGCCACGGGATCACGGTCCAGCCCGATGATCTGCAGGGCCGGGTAGGCCGTCAGGAGCGCCGCGCTGTGGCCTCCCCCGCCCACGGTGGCATCGACGACCACGCCGGCCGGGACCGGGCCGAAGGACGAGACGACTTCCTCGCGGAGTACCGGGATGTGTGCGAACGATTGGACCATCTGCAGCTCCCCGACTGGTTGAAGGAACGAACGGGACGAGCCCGTTGAACCTGGGTGGAAGAGGGTGGAGTGGTCTTCCACCGAACCGGTCGAGGAGCTGCACATGGTCCAGCGGCCGAAATCCGCCGGCGTGAGGGTTTTCGATGTCCGAGCGGCCACTCCTATCCGTCTGCCTCGTCGTCGTCCAACAGCCAACTCTCCTCGGGGAGGACGCGCTCCACCCAGGACGGGGGATTCCACAGCTCCACCCGGTCGATCGCACCGTGCACCAGCACTTCGCTCTCCAAGCCGGCGAAGGCGCGCAGATGGGCCGGGATCGCCATGCGCCCCTGCCGGTCGATCTCCACCTCGTGCGAGGTCGATGCCCACAACCGGGCCCGGTTGCGGTTGGCCCGATTGGACTCGGCGCGCTCGAGCATGACCTCCATCTGACGATCGAATTCCTCGGGGTCCCACAAGGCCAGACAGCCCTCGGACTGCTGGGCCAGATAGCCGCCCTTCTCGAAATGGGCACGGAACTTCGCAGGCAGGATCACCCTGCCCTTGATATCGAGCGAGTGCTCGTACCGTCCCACAAATCGTGCCACTGGCCAGATCTCCCACGACGCTCCCTGAACTGCGTCCTTGAACGCCCCTCTACTCCATTTCGCGCCACTCTACGCCATTTCCCCCCACCTAGCAACCATTGACAACCCCTTTGCGCACCCGATCGCGCCACATCGCCCCGCGGTCCTCCCACGGGCCCCCGTGGGACCGAAGTTTTCCGGCTCGCATTACCGTCCACCAGGGAAAATGCGTGATGGCGCGGAGGAACGGCGTCCTGAAGCGAGGCAGGAACCTCAGAGATGCAGCGATCATCCGGCGTGCCCGGCGGAGGCCGGGGTGGGTCAGGCCGACGGTCAGGCGTGGACGGACGGGTCAGTGGGGCGGGGGAGGCGCGTCCTTTTCCCAGGTGGCGAACGTTGTGAGGAGCGTTTCTTGGAGCGCGGCGAGGCGACCGGGGCCGGGGCCGGGGCGCCAGGATCCCGGTCGCCGCCTGGGGCAGGTCACGCAGCAGTGCCTCTCGCCTGGACCAACCGACATCGAGGAGATCGATCAGCGGGCGGGGATCCCAGTGGGCGTAGGCACACGTGTGGAAGAGGGACCCTTCTCTGCTCCGCCACTGGGAGATGCCCATCACCTTGCGGTCGGCCAGAAACACCTCTCCCGGGCCGCGGCCCGAGAAGCAGACCAGATCGCCCTGGGGCCCGGGCGCCGCCCGACCGTGGTGCACGGCCAGTCCACGGGCACCGTCGCCATCGTGGTCGAGCGCATCACGCCACCACGCACCGACCCACTCTGCTGCCACCGCCACATCCGCCTCCCAGAGCGGGTCCCCGCGGGGAATCCACGCCTCTATCCAGAGGTGGTCCCCTGGACGCAACAGGACCGCTCCCCCGCCGCCCCGGCGTCGCACGACGGCCACGCCTCTCTCGTCCGCCCGCACGGCGTTGACCACGTCGGAGCTCTGTGTGCTCCCGAGCACCAGCGTCGAGTGCTCCACCTGGCGTGCCACTGCGTGCCGGTGGCGTAGGGACCGGAATGGCTCGACGTCGAACAGCGCCTGCGGGGAACCGGACGGGTCGGACGGGTCGGACGGGTCGGACGGGTCAGAAGGATCGGGCGGCGCCGGCACCGAGCGCCGCGTCAGGAGGCCGCAGCAAGATACGGCTCCCACAAAGGGTCCACATCGGAGAGATGCCGCAACCGCCACAGGTACCCGTCGGGCGGGGCCGGCTTCACGCGCAACGTCCAACCCAACTCCGAGAGGAGCTGGTCGGCCTTGGTCAGGTTGTCCCGCTTACAGGCCGCCACCACGTTGGACCAGTCGTGGGTCCCACCCCGGCTGCGCGGAATGACATGGTCGATGGTGTCGGCCGGCTCCGAGCAGTACACGCAGAGGCCGCCGTCGCGTCGCAGCACCGACCGTCTCGTCACCGGAGGGGTGCGCGCCCAGCGGGGGATCCGCACCATGTGGGCCAGGCGAACGATGGACGGCACGTCAACATCGAGCGAAGCCGAGTGGAACACGGCGCAGTCGTCCCGGAAGGCCACCGGTTCCGCTCGCCCGGCCAGCACGAGGACGACGGCACGACGATCAGAAACGAGGGCGAGCGGCTCGTAGGTCGCGTTGAGAAGGAGCACCCGCTCCATCGTCACACGACCGCCGCGGTTGAAGTCGGTACCCTCGGCGGATCCGGGGCTCGGTCCAGGGCCCAGTGGATGTTGGCTCCAGCCATCAGAGAAGTCACAACGACGGAGAGGCTACCCGCGGCGGGGGTGTGTCCTCCGACACCATTGGAGGTAGGCCACCACGTCGCGCCCCGTCATCGCCGCGTCCGTCCCGGGCCCCCCGAATGCCGTCTCCAGTCGGAAGGCCCAATAGGACTCCCCCGGCAGTGGGAGAAACGGTCGGCGGTGCCACCACCCGGTTCGGGCCGTACGGCCGACGGCGGCGAGGCCGGCCCACCAGACGGACGGATGGGCCGCGACCGCAAGGAGGACGACGACCACATCCCGACCGAGGGGGCGAGGCCGCGTTGCGGGTGCTCACGCTGCTACCTCCGTCCCGCGCCACCCGAGACATCCGGCTCCGATCAGAGGGCCCCGGTCGCCAAGCCCTCCGGCGATGACGCGGGCCCCCCGGGCGTAGTCGAGCCCACACCGCAGGTCCATCTCACGCTGCGCCGCCTCGAAGAACGGCGCGCCGAACCCGAGGGCCACCGAGCCGCTCACGACGGCCAAGGGGAGATCGAGCAGGTTGACCACTGAGGCGACGGCGCGACCGACCAGGGTCCCGGTGCGCTCGATCATGACCGGAGGAGCCATGTCGGCCGGGCGCCCGGTGAGGGCAGCGAGCGCTGTACCCGAGGCTTCGGCCTCCAGACAGCCCCGGCCGCCGCAGACGCAGCGGCGCCCTTCCGGCACGACGACGACATGGCCGATGTGCCCCGCGTTCCCCAGTCGTCCGCCGAGAAGCCGGCCCTCGAGGACGATGCCACCGCCGACCCCGGTCGACACGACGATGCCGATGAAGTCGCGCCGGCCGGCGGCCGCGCCGACCCATCCCTCCCCCAGGGCGAGCGCCTTGGCATCGTTGTCCACGTAGGTCGGGAGCCCGGTGAGCTCCCGCAGCCGCCACCGCAGAGGGAAATCGCGCCACTCCCCGATGTTGAGCGGGGACACGGTCTCGCCATCCGGGCTCATCGGCCCCCCGCATCCGACGCCGCACACCGCCAGGCGATCATCGGCCGGCACCCGGAGTTGTACCTGGCGCACCAGTTCGGCCACGGTGCGCCACAGCACCTCGCTCTCACCGCCGACGCCGCCGACGCCGCCGACGCCGCCGACGCCGCCCTCGTTGGCCCGGGTCGGCACCTGGGCGCGCGCTCGCAGCGTCCCCGAACGGTCGACGAGTCCGACTGCGATTTTCGTGCCCCCGATGTCGACAGCGAGCGCCAGGTCGGTCACGGGGAGATGGGCGGGGGCGACGCGTGCGGGAACGCCCGCCGGGGGCTCAGCTGTCGCGCTTGTGGAACCGGGTGCGGAACCAGTCGCGAGCCTCGGTGACGGCACCTTCGAAGCCACTCGACGCGGCGGCCGCCTTCGACTGTTCCCCGTCTCTCGATCTGGTCAGGTCGTGCCAACCGGCCCGGCCCATCCGGCGCAGATTGCGCTCGAAGACGACGGCCGAGCCGAACATGATGACGACCCCGATGAACCCCACCACCGGCGTCTTGGCGAAGAACGCCACCAGGACGACGACACCCAGGACGAACGTCGCAGCAGCCCACTTGCAGTAGCGACCAGCATGGCGGTACACCGACTCCGAGCGCACCCGCTCGGCGAATTCGGGGTCCTGCCGAACGAGAGATTCCTCGAGTTCGGCCAATATCCGCTGCTCGTGCTCAGAAAGAGGCACGATCCCCTCCCCCTGAGCCCCGGCGCATCATTGTGCCCCGCCCCGCAACGCATCCCGAGTGATGACCATGCAAGGCCCATATTTGCACGCGGCTGCGGCGCACACAACGTGCCCCTGGCTCGCTGGGCGGTGCCTGTTCGTACCCACGCCGATAGCTTACGACCAGCCTCACCTTTCTGGCACGCGGTGGCACGGCTTTTTCCTAGCATCCCGTCATCGGGTATAGGCGGACGGTCCTGGCGCACCAGGCTCCTGAGCAGGCTCTATCGTGCCCAGGTCCCCCGTCCCATCCCGTCACTGCTATGAGAGGGGGCCGAGATGGGGCCAAAAGGAGACCAGATGCCGCGCAACGAGACCCTGACCGGAGCACGGACCATGTGGGAGCTCGTGGCGCGCCGCGCCGACGCGACGCCCGACCACCCGATGCTGATCGGCGCGGACGACGAGATCCTCACCTTCGGCGGCTTCCGCGAGCGGGCCGAACGGGTGGCCGCTGGGCTCGCCGGCATCGGCGTCGGTGCCGGCTCCGTCGTCTCGTGGCAACTCCCGACCCGCATCGACACCGTGGTGCTCTCCATCGCCCTGTCCCGGCTCGGGGCGGTCCAGAACCCCATAATCCACCTCTACCGAGAGAGGGAGGTGGGGTTCGCCGTACGACAGACCGGCGCCTCACACCTGGTGATCCCCCGGACGTGGCGGGACATCGACTTCGTGGCCATTGCCGAGCGCGCCCTTGCCGACGCCACGTCACCGCCGGAAATTCTGGTGGTCGACGACGGGCTCCCCGAGGGGGACCCGGCCTCGCTGCCCTCGGCCCCGCAAGGCACGGCGCCGGAGGACGCCCCCATCCGCTGGATCTATTACACCTCCGGTTCGACGGCAGACCCCAAGGGCGTCCAGCACACGGATCAGACCCTCATCGCCGGCGGGTGGGGCCTGGCCAAGGCCCTCCAGATGTCGCCGGACGACGTGGGCTCCATCGCCTTCCCTTTCGCGCACATCGCCGGGCCCGACTATCTGGTGACCATGCTCAGCCTCGGCTTTCCGGCCGTGCTCGTGGACGCCTTCTCCGCTCCCGCCGTGCTGCCCGTCTTCCGCCGTCACGGCGTCACGATGGTGGGCGGCAGCACTGCTTTCTACGTGGCCTACCTGGCCGAGCAGCGCAAGGATCCGTCGACGCCGATCCTGCCCACCCTGCGCCTCATGTCCGGGGGCGGGGCGGCCAAACCCCCCGGGATCCACTACGAGGTACGCGACGAGATCGGCGGCCGGGGTGTCGTGCACGGCTACGGCATGACCGAGGTCCCCATGATCGCCCAGGGCTCGCCCTCCGACTCCGACGAACAACTGGCCAATACGGACGGGAAGCCGGTCGAGGGCGCCGAGGTGCGCATCGTCACCCTCGACGGGCGCGTGGCGGGACCCGATGAGGAGGGCGAGGTCCGCGTGCGGGGCCCCATGGTGTTCCACGGGTACACCGACCCCGCTCTCACGGCGGACGCGTTCGATCAGGACGGGTTCTTCCGCACGGGGGATCTGGGCGTGGTGCGGGCCGACGGGCACGTCTCCCTGACCGGCCGCTTGAAGGACGTCATCGTCCGCAAGGGCGAGAACATCAGCGCCAAGGAGATCGAGGACCTCCTGTACAGCCATCCCAGCGTTATCGAGGTGGCGGTGATCGGGATCCCCGACGCCACACGCGGGGAGATGGTCTGTGCCGTGGTGCAGTTGGCCGAAGGGGCCGAGGCGCTGGACCTGGACGAGGTCGTGGCGTTCTGCCGCCAGGCGGGACTGATGACGCAGAAGATCCCCGAACGGGTCGAGACCCGCACGGGACTGGCCGCGGGCGGGCACCGGCAAGATCCTCAAGAAGGCGCTCCGCGACGAGTACGCCGCAGTGACCGGGCGAGCGCCGGACCTGAGTGCGCTCCCCCGCCCCGTCCGGGGCACCCCCACCACGATCGTCTTCGTCTGCACCGGCAACATCTGCCGCTCACCCATGGCGGAGGTGGCCACCCGCGCCATGGCCGGCGCCACTACCCTCGTCGACGGCACGGCCCTGGGCGATCAGCTGCTGGTGACCAGTGCGGGCACCGACGGGTGGCACGAGGGCGAGCCCATGGATCCGCGTACCGGGGCCGCCCTGCGTCGGGCCGGCTATCCGGATCATCCGCACATCGCCCACCAGATATCGAGGAGGGACCTGGACCAGATCGACCTCGTGGTGGCCCTCGACCGTCGGCACCAAAAGGCGCTGCGCAGCCTGGGGGCCGACCCGACCCGGCTCGTGCTCCTCCGCGCCTTCGATCCTTCCTCCGACCCGGCCGCCGGACGTGCCCGACCCCTATTACGGCGACTCCGCCGGGTTCGACGACTGCCTGGCCATGATCGCCCGCGGTTGCCGTGGGCTCGTCGCCACCCTGGCCATGCGGTGGGACGCTGCGCTGTCCCCCTCCGAGCCCTCCAGGTGGTCTGTGCCATAGTGCCGGCGTGGTCTCGCGGAGGGTCAGACGCAGGCGTCGGCAGTTTGCCACCGTCGGCGCCATCCTGATCGTCTTCCTCGTCTACCTTGCCTTCTTCTCCGGCGGAGGCCCAAAGGCCGCCCCACCCGCCAAACACCACGACGCGTCGTCGCACGAAGCGTTCCCGAAGAATTCGCCTCTGAACCCGGCGTGGAAGGGCAACGGCAAGGCCGTCACCCTCGCCTTCGGAGGCGACGTGCACTTCGAGGGTGCGCTCGGCTTGCGGCTGACCAAGGACCCGACGACGGCGCTCGGGACCACCGTCAGCCAGCTACTGGCGGGCTCACAACTGCGCATGGTCAACCTGGAGAGCGCGCTCACCGATGGGACCTGCCCGCAACCGCAGACCAAGCAGTACATCTTCTACGCCCCGCCCGCCGCGCTCACCGCGCTGCGCAACGCCAGCGTCACCGTGATCTCCCAGGCCAATGACCACGCGGTCGACTGCGGTCAGGCGGGCCTGACGCAGGGGCTGGCGGTGGCCGCCAGCGCCAACTTCCCCCTGGCGGGTGCAGGGGCCAATGCGGCCCAGGCGTTCGCCCCGTACCGGACGACGATCGACGGCCAGCGCATCGCCGTCTTTGCGGGCACCCAGATCATCCCCCCCAATCTGACCAGCACGTGGACCGCCACGTCGACCCAGGGGGGCGTGGCCTCCGCGGTCGATCCGACCCAACTGATCCAAGCGGTCCAGGCGGCCCGGCGGACATCGGACACGGTCGTCGTCTTCCTAGACTGGGGTACCGAGACCGTGGCCTGCCCCAACCCACAGCAAGAGCCCCTGGCCGAGCAGTTGGTCAAGGCCGGGGCCGACATCGTGGTGGGATCAGGCGCCCACGTGCTGCTAGGCGCCGGGTACCTCGGTACCGCCTACGTGGAATACGGCCTCGGCAACCTCGCCTTCTACGACAACACCGCCCCGGAGACCGACAGCGGGACACTCCTTTTGACGGTGGAAGGGCGCCACGTTCTCGGGTTCACCTTCCGCCCCGCCACCATCGTCAACGGACTGCCCCAGCCCCTCACCGGCGCACCGGCGGCCAACGCCATACAGAGCTGGCTGGCCGCACGCAGCTGCACCAACCTTTCGGCTGCCCCGACGGCTTCCCTCACCTCGGAGAAGGGGGAGACCACTCCCTTCGCCCTCCCCACCACGACCACCACGACCGCCCCGCCGGCGACGGGGACGGGCACGGCCTCGAAGTACCACCACGACGACGACCGCCAAGCCCACCGTGACGCAGCCGACCGACAACGCGGGCTGAAGATCCATGACCGATCAGCTCATGCCGGCAGCATTCTTGGGTCACGGGAGCCCGATGAACGCGCTCGAACACAACGGTTACACCGAGGCCTGGCGCGCCTTCGGGTCGTCGGTGCCGCGCCCGCGCGCCATCCTGTCCATTTCGGCCCATTGGTACATCAATGCGAGCGTCCTCACCGCGATGGCCAGGCCCAAGACGATCCACGACTTCTACGGTTTTCCCGACGCGCTGTTCGCGGTGGAGTATCCGGCCCCTGGCGATCCCGAGCTGGCGCGCCAGATCGTCGACGTCGTCGCACCCACCTGGCTGGGCGAGGACCAGGACAGCTGGGGCATCGACCACGGCACCTGGTCGGTGCTCGTCCACGCGTTCCCCGGAGCAGATATCCCGGTGGTGCAGTTGTCCATCAACGCCCAAGAATCCTTCGACTACCACCTCGAGCTCGGGGCGAAGCTCGCACCGCTGCGCTCCCGCGGGGTGTTGGTCATCGGCAGCGGGAACGTGGTCCATAACCTGCGCCGCGTCGACTGGAACCAACCGGAGGGCGGGTTCGACTGGGCCGCCGGTTCGACAATGCGGCCCGCGAGCACATGACGACCTCACCCGCCGGGGTGCTGGCACTGAGGGACCACGCCGACTTTCGCAACGCGGTGCCGACCGCGGAGCACTTCCTCCCTCTTCTCTACATCGCCGGGTTGGCCGCGGCCGACAACTCGTCCGCCGACGTGCTCGTCGACGGCTACACCTACGGGTCCCTGTCGATGACCGCGTACACCCTGGGCCTCCCGCCCGCCGCGGCGACACACTCCCCTTCTGCCGCCGCGCCCCTCCCCGACCCCCGGGACGTGCCCGCCGACGACACCAACGCGTAGCTGCGCTACGGCCCGGAGAAGCGCGGCAGGTACGCACGGTTGGCGTCGAGCAGCGCGTCGGCGAGCTCAGCCGCCAGCGGGTACTGCCCGACGAGAGGATTGGCCAGAAGGGCGCGGACGACATCGTCACGGCTCCCCGAGCACGCGGCCTTGACGGCGAGCTGCTCGTACGCCTTGGCGTGCTGGACCAGGCCCAGCATCTCGGGCGGGAGCGGCCGCTGCGGGAGAGGGTGGGCACCCGCGGCGTCGACAACGGCGCGTGTTTCGACCACGGCGTCGTCGGGCAGCCCCGGGATGGCGCCGTCGTTGCGCATGTCGACCACCTGGACGTCGCCCGTGTCCGCATGCAGCGAGGCCATCAGGCGCACTGCGGCCAACGAGTAGAAGGCGCCGCCGCGCTGCGAGAGACCGTCCGGCTTGGTCACCAATTCCGGATCGCGGTACTGGCGCAGGAGCGTGGCCTCCAGTTCGGCCACCGCCTCGGCCCGTGACCGGTGCCCGGGTACGGACTGTTGGGCCACTTCAGCGTCGTGCTGGTAGTAGTAGTGCACGTAGTAGGACGGGAGCGCGCCCAGCAAATTGAGCGCACCGATCGGCACGCCACTCTCCAGCTCCAGCTCGGGACCGAACCGGTCAAAGAGCTCGGGGAGGCGGTCGGCCGGCTCTCCGGCCAGACGGGCCGAGCGGATCCACGTGAGGTGGTTGAGGCCGACGTGCTCGACCTCCACCAGGTCGGGATCGACGCCGAGATAGTGGCCGAGCCGGCGCTGACCCCAGATCGCCACGTTGCACAGGCCGACAGCTCGATGCCCCTCGTCGAGGAGTGCCTGGGTCACGATGCCCACCGGGTTGGTGAAGTCGACGAACCAGGCTCCTGGGTTGCCCCTCTTCGCGGTCTCCTCGGCCAACTCGAGCACCAGCGGCACCGTCCGCAGCGCCTTGGCCAACCCTCCCGCTCCGGTGGTCTCCTGCCCCAGACATCCGTAGCCGACCGGGAGTGTCTCGTCCACGTGGCGGGCCGCTTGCCCTCCCACGCGGAGCTGGACCACCACGAAGTCGGCACCCTCGAGTGCGGCGTGCCGATCCGCGGTGGTCGAGAAGCTGCCGCCCCAACCCCGGTGCCGCAGAATGCGTTCCGACAGGCCCCCCACGGCTTCACGCCGCTCTTCGCTGGGGTCGAGCAACACGAGGTCGTCGACGACCATTCGATCCTCGTGATCGCACAGTCCGTCGACGAGCTCGGGGGTGTACGTACTGCCGCCGCCCACGACGGCCACCTTGATCCCCACGCTCGGCAACGTACTATCCGGCATGCACACCAACGCCGAGCCGGCGGTAGTGGCCCTCGACGGGGGCAGCTCCAAGACCGATGCGGTCCTGGTCGCCGAGGACGGCACCCTGCTCGGTCGCGCCCGTGTCGGCCCGAGCAACCATCAGTTGGTCGGTCTCGACGCGGCCATGGACGCCCTCGGTGAGGCCATCGCCGCCGCCACCGCCGACGCGGGCATCGACGACCCGCCATTCCCCCTCTGCCCCATGGGCGTGTACTGCCTGGCCGGGATGGACCTCCCGGTGGACGAGGAGCACCTGGCTCCCGCCATCGCGCTGCGGGGCTGGACGGGAGTCGACCTGTTGCACAACGACACCTTGGCCGTATCGAGGGCGGGAACCACCACCACATGGGGAATCGGCGTGGTCTGCGGATCGGGGTTGAACTGTGCCGGTGTGGGGCCCGACGGCACCACAGTGCGGTTCCCCGCCCTGGCCGAGCTCTCCGGCGATTTCGCTCCCGGCGGTTCGTGGTTGGGCGTGCGGGCCCTCGGGCTCGCATTGCGCGCCAGCGACGGCCGCGGACCGGCCACCCTCCTCAGCAGCAGGGTGCCGGCGCATTTCGATCACCCCGACGCCGAGGCCGTCCTCACTGCGGTCTACACCGGCGCCCTCCCCTACGGCCGGCTCTTCGAGTTGGCTCGGGTGCTCCTCGATACGGCGGCAGAAGGCGACCTCGCCTCACGCCAGGCGGCCGACGTGTTGGCCGACGAGGTGGCCACTTTCGCCGGCGCTGCCATCACCCGGTTGGGAGTGGCCGACACCGACGTCGAGGTGGTGCTGGGCGGGGGCATCTTCGACACCGGCGACGCCGAGTTCCATGCCCGAGTCGCCGCGGGCATTCACGCCGTGGCACCCCGGGCCCGGTTGTTGCGACTCGAAGCGCCCCCGGTACTGGGCGCAGCGCTCCTGGGGCTCGACGCCATCGGCGCCGGCGATGAGGCCAAGGATCGGCTCCGAGCCGCCCTCGCTCCCGGTTAGCCGGCGGCGGGACCGGGGCGGGCCGACGCCCCTGCCGGCTCGCGGGGTACGGCGTCCTCGAGCATGCGCTCGTCGTCGGCCAGCAGCGAATTCGCCAGGTGCTTGACCATGTCGATCACTTCGGGGTGTTCCTGGGGATTCCAGCCTTCGAGTAACTCGGTCAGTCCGTTGCGCCGCGCCTCGGCGAGGCGGTCGATGGCGGCCAGACCGGTCGGCGTCAAGGCCAGGTCGCGTTCGGTCCCACGATGGATCTCGGACACCATGCCGGCCGCGACCAGGCCCTGCACGGCCGGGCGGATGATCTCGGCGTCGACCTTGAGCCGCTTGGCCACCTCGCGCACGGTGCACGCGGGTCGATCGGCCAACCGGTAGAGCAACCAGCAGGATCGGGAGGGAATGTCGAGGCCGGCCCGGTGCGCCAGCGTCTGGTAAAGCTCGGCCCGGTTCTCCCGATTGGCCACTCGTTCGAGGGCCAACTGGATCTCCTGAACCGACGACCGCGACCCCTGCATCCCGAAGCCCTCGCCCATGTCCACGGTCTGCACCGACTTGCGCAGAGGCCGCTCTGGCAGGAACCAGCTGAGCACAAACGCCAGGAAGGCGATCGGCACCGCCACGAGGAAGACGGTCTGCACGGATTCCGTGATGGCGTTGATCACCTTGTCGTAGATCGCCGGGAACAGGTGCTGCAACTCGTGCAGCGCCTGCGGATCCAGGGTCTCCAGACCGACCTTCTTCGCCGACGCGGCCGGGAAGGACGCAATGACCGGCCTCAGCTTGGAGGCAAACACGTTGGCGTAGATGGCCCCGAAGACCGCCGTCCCGAAGGAGCCGCCGATCATACGGAAGAAGGTGGCGTTCGACGTTGCCACACCGAGGTCTTCGTAGGAGACGGCATTCTGCACGGCGACGATCAGTACCTGCATGATGAAGCCGAGGCCGCTCCCGAACACGAACATGTAGGCGGCAATCACCCACGCATCGGTGTGCACCCCGATGAGCGACATGAGGTACGCACCGATGGTCATGAGGGCGGTGCCGATGATCGGAAATATCCTGTAGCGCCCCCACCGGGTGACCAGCCGACCGGAGACGATGGCCGCACCGAGCAGGCCGAACATGAGCGGGAAGAGGCGCAAGCCCGACAGGGTGGGACTGACGTTCTTCACGTCCTGAAGAAACAGGGGCAGGAACGTCAGGGCGCCGAACATGGCGAACCCCATGACGAATCCGATGGAGCTCGCCGCGGTGAACACCCTCTCCCGGAAAAGTCTGAGGGGCATCACCGGCTCCTTGGCCCGTCGCTCGACGAGTAGGAAAATGAGGGTCAGCACCACGCCGGCCACCACCAGGCCGATGCTCTGGACCGAGCCCCAACTCCACGAGATGCCCCCGAGGCTGGCAAAAAGAATGAAGAGCGTGGCGGCCGCGGAGAGTGTGAACGAGCCGAGGTAGTCGATGGTGTGGTGCACCCGTCGCAACGTCCCCGGCAGCACCGCCCCGGTGACGAAGAAGGCAAGGATGCCCAACGGCAGATTGATGTAGAAGACCCAGCGCCACGAGAGGTAGGTCACACAGAGTCCGCCGATGAGAGGCCCGATGACGGTGGCCACCCCGAACATGGCGCCGAAGAGGCCCATGTAGCGACCACGCTCGCGGGGTGAGACGACGTCACCGATGATGGTCTGGGCCCCCACCATGAGCCCACCTCCGCCGAGCCCCTGCACGGCGCGGAAGAAGATCAGCTCGGTCATGGTGTGGCTGAAACCCGACAGCGCCGAACCCACCACGAAGATGACGATGGCCGCCTGGAAGAAGAACTTCCGTCCGTACTGGTCACCCAACTTCCCCCACAGGGGCGTCGAGACGGTGGAGGCCAGAAGGTATGCGGTCACCACCCAGGCCAGATGAGAACCGCCATGGAGGTCCCCCACAATGGTGGGGAGCGCGGTGGACACGATCGTCTGATCAAGTGCGGCGAGCAGCATCCCGAGCAACAGGGCGCCGAGAATCACCCACAGCCGGCGCTTCGTGATCGGCTCTCCGACTGGCGCCGTGGGTGCCGCCGCAACCGTCACACCCCACTCCTCACGTCAGTCACCGGGCACGCTCCAAACCTCGACAGGGTTCATTCCGAGGCAATCTTGTCAGGCCAGGGGGTCCGCGGCCCTTTCAATGAATCCGCGGCCCCTTCAATGAAGTGGGCGAGCACGCGCTGAGGGACTTCGTTGCAGCAATGCATCGTTTTGGGCGATTCAAATCCTCAAGAAACGCAGACGACTCAGCCACGGGCGCGCCAGGCGGCAGAGCAAAGCCGCTCTGGCTCCGTTCTGAGGGGCCTCACGCCTGAGCATCAAGTCCGCCTGGGCCCGCTCGGGTCCTTCTTGGCGAACGCCTTGGCCTTGGCCTTGGCCACCGCCACCTTGCGGACCCGGTCCATCTGCCGGGCGCTCGGCGGCTTGGGTGGTGCGACCCACTTCCACGCCCCGGGGCGACCTTCGAGGCGCCAGCCGCCGTCGGTCTTGAGCTTGTGGCACGACGAACACAGGCGCACAAGATTGTCGAGCTCGGTCGGGCCGTCTTTGCCGTAGTCGAGCTGGCGGTGGTCTCGCTCGAGGCCGAGGCGGTTCCCACAGCCCGGTCGGGCACAGACGCGGTCACGGACGATGAGCGCCATGTCGATGCAGTTGGCGACCACCCGGGTGCTGCGGGTCACCGTCTTGATGTCGAAGCCCTCCTTGACGAGATACTGGAACCCGCCTTCTGAGAGCAGCTCTTTGGCTGCGGCGACCGAGACGGGGCCGATGCCCTCTATCTCGCACAGCTCGTCGCCCTCGGTGCTGCCGCGGCGCAGCGACTCGGCGTTGACGATGATCACGGTGCGCGGCCAGCGGGCCGCGGCCTGGGCCTGGGCCCGAGCGCCCTCGGTGTCCGCCGCCGCCCCCCTCGCCAGCGCCGCCGTGATCGTCGACGACATCATCGATGTCATCGTCATCGCCTGGGCCGAAACCACCTGAGCCACCGCCCAGCAGGTCGATGAAGGCATCGAGCCGATGGGCCTCCAAGGAGTCGCCACCGCCCGCGTCGTTCCCGTTCCCGGCCGCCTTCCAGCGCCGCTTGGCCTCGGCCTCGAGGCGGGGTGCCACCCGGGCGAACTCCACCTCGTCACAGAAGAACCCGCCCCTGATACCCCCGTGTTCGTCCTGCCCCCACCGAAAGGACCGGTTGGTGTGGACCCTCGCCCGGCGCAGCCGCTCGCTCTCCTTAGTGCGGGCGGCCGCCCGCTTCTTGGCCGCGGCGTCGCGCAGTTCGTGGTGCGAGGCCCCCTGGTCGAGCAACTCCAAGAGATCAGCGCTGGCCTCGGGGCTCTCGCTCAAGGTCTTGGTCACGAGCCCGAGCTGGGGCGCCGACAGCTCCCCGTCGTGCAGGGCCTCGGTCAACAAGCGGGTCCTTGGCGGCCCGCGCCGCCGCGGCCAGGCGTCCTTTGGCCGCCCCGGCCGAGGAGCCCGAGAGCGCCCCCAGCCAGTCGGCCGCCGGTGCCGTGGCCGCCCTTGGTGTACTCCCCGGTCTCGACCACTCGGGGCGCGAAGAGAGCCACCCCGGCGGCCGCCACCCGCTCGGCCTCGCTGAACAGGGTGACGAACTGGCGGGCCGCCGCGCCCGACAGAGCGGCCGGGACCGGACACCGCACGACGTCGCGGATGAGCCGGATCGCCCGCTCGACATCGGCGAACCGGGTCGCCTCGGAGGGCGTCGCCGCTTCGATTGGGAGTGTCGCTGAGACCACATGAGAACCATAGGGAGGGGGTGTGACACGAGGAGGGAACTCGCCGTTCGGGAGGGAACTCGCGTTGTCGCGGGCCAGCGCATGCGCCGCGTGACGCTCACCCTCGTCGATTCCCGCATGCCTCGTTCGGCGGAGTCTCCGTCCCTGTTCCTGGGAGGCCAGGTCGGCCTTACTCCTCGGTACGCTCGGGTCCGCCGTGCCCGGTGGGAGCCTTCCTACTCGTGGCGCGACGTCCAAGGATCCGTCCCGTGAGCCGGCCCCCGACGACGACGAACCGAAAAGAGGCCGAACGCCATGCGAACCCGACTGACTGAACTGCTCGGCATCGAGTACCCGGTGATGCTGGCCGGGATGGGTGGTGTGTCCTACTCCGAGCTGGTTGCCGCCGTCTCGGAGGCCGGAGGGTTCGGCTGTCTCGGGGCGTCGACCATGGGCGACGAGGAGATGGCCCAGGAGATAGCGGCCGTACGCACGGCCACGGGCAAGCCCTTCGGCGTCGACCTGCTCACCGCCATGCCGGGGGGCATGGCGGCTCAGGTCCAGTTGATCATCGGGGGCGGAGCCACCGCCTTTGTGGCCGGGCTCGGGGTCCCCTCGGAGGTGATCGCGCAGTGCCACGACAACGGTGTGCTCGTCGTCAGCATGTGCGGCAAGGTTGCCCACGCGGTCCGCGCTGTCGAGGCGGGATGTGACCTCGTCGTCGCCCAGGGAACGGAGGCCGGCGGGCACACCGGTCAGGTGGCGTCGTTGCCGTTGATTCCCCAGATCGTCGACGCCGTCGGTGCTCGCGTTCCGGTCGTGGCGGCAGGAGGCATCTTTGACGGGCGCGGCCTGGCGGCCGCCCTCGCTCTGGGTGCTGACGGGATCTGGGTGGGCACCCGGTTCATCGCCACCCCCGAGGCCCGCGGCGTGCGTGGCTACAAAGACGGATTGCTGGCCAGCCGGGAGGACCAGACCACCGTGAGCCGGGCCTATTCAGGCAAAACCATGCGAGTGCTCCGCAACCGCGTGACCGATCACTTCGAGGCCCACCCGGAGGAGCTCAAGAAGTTCCCCGAGCAGCTCGGACTCGCCTACAGCTCCGGCACCATGCACTTGGGAGGCGATGCGGCCACCGAGGGGGTCGACGTGACGTCGGAGTGCTATCCAGCCGGGCAGGGCGTCGGTGCAGTCAACGAGCTGGTCCCCGCGGCCGAACTCGTGCGACGGTTCGTCTCAGAGGCCGAGGATGCCCTCGGCCGCCTGGCCGCCGTCCGGTAGTCCTGAATCCGGTCGCCCCGGCTCCGATGGAAAATAGATCCCATTTTTTCGTGACATCGGCGTACGGTTATGATATATCATTAGTGTTACATAAACCCGGGGTGAACACGAGACCCCGGATCGCCCGAGAGCCATATCGCTTGAGAAAAGCCGGATGGCCCACGAACGAGAGAACGAGACGAACAAAAGGAACGACGATGCACGACCACTACCTGCACGACCACCACACCAACCACCACTTTCACCACCACCACCACCACAGCACGAGAGGAAATGTCGACATGGAACACGAACACGAACACGACCACGGCCACGACTTCGAAGGACCCCGGGGCCCACGAGGTATGCGCCGGGGACCGGGGCGCGAGCGCGACCCCAGAGGGGGCGGCCGCGGCCGCTGGGGCGGAGAACGAGGCGGATGGGGAGGCGGGCGCCGCATGGCCCGCGGCGACATCCGGCGCGCCATCCTCTCCGCCCTGCAGGAGGGCCCGGCGCACGGGTACGGCGTCATGCGTCGGCTCGAAGAGATGAGCGGCGGCCTGTGGCGCCCGAGCCCCGGCTCGGTCTACCCGCACCTGCAGATGCTCGAAGACGAGGGAATGGTCGGTTCCTCCGAGAAGGACGGGACCCGCATCTTCCACCTCACCGACGCCGGCGTGGCCGAAGCCGCCAGCGGCACCCCACTCCCCTGGCAGGCCCGCGGCGAGAGCGACGACCAGATCCGCAACCTGCGTCTGGCGGTGACCCAGCTGATGGGTGCGGCCAAGCAGCTTTCCGGGGCCGGTGAGAACGCCCAAGTGGAGCGGGGTATCGCCGTGGTCCAAAAGGCGCGCAAGGAGCTTTACCAGATTCTGGCCGAGGACTGACCCCCGCCGCCGGGACCGGAAAGTACTGTGAGGGAACGATGACCTTGACCACCGATGCTGACGCCGCCACCGCTAGGGGCGGCGGGAGCGAGAAGCCGATCATCGAGACGATCGGGCTGGTCAAGTCATATCCCGGCACCGACTTCCGGGCCGTGGACGGACTCGATCTGCGCGTCGGGATGGGCGAGGTCTACGGGCTGCTCGGGCCCAACGGCGCCGGAAAGACGACCACCGTCGGCGTCCTGACCACCAGGGTGATCCCCTCGTCGGGCCAGGCGTTCGTCGGGGGGATCGACGTGGTGGCCCACCCGACCTTGGCCAAGCAGATGATCGGGGTGGTGTCCCAGCAGAACACCCTCGACCGCCAGCTGACCAGTTGGGAGAACCTGTATTTCCACGGCCGTCTGTTCGGCATGGGGAAGCGAGAGTCGAAACAGGCGGCCGACGATCTGCTGGAGCAGTTCCAGCTCACGCGCTTTGCCAAGGCATCGGTCTATGCCCTTTCAGGGGGAATGGCACAACGCCTCATGGTGGCCCGCGCCATCTTCCACCGCCCCGCCGTCCTCTTCCTCGACGAACCGACGGCGGGGCTCGATCCGCAGGGCCGCTTGGCGCTGTGGGACCTCTTGCGCGACCTCAATGCCCAGGGTCAGACGATCATGCTCACCACCCACTACATGGAAGAGGCTGACAAGCTGTGTGACCGGGTGGCGATCATGGACCACGGCAAGATCCTCGCCCTCGACACGCCCAACGAGCTCAAGCGCGGCGTTGGGGCGGACACCATCGTGACGGTGAAGTCAGATGGAGATCCCGATGCCCTGGCGGCCGCCTTCACCCGACGCATCGACGAGGTAACGCGGACCCGCACGGTTCCCGGGGGCGTGGAGCTGCATGTGAAGGGGGCCGACCGTCTGGTGCCCCGAGTCGTCGCCGCAGCCGAGGCGGAGGGCTTTGCCCTGGCCGACCTCTCGGTGGCTGAGCCGACGCTCGAGACAGTCTTCATCGGCCTGACCGGAAAGGACCTGCGCGACTGATGACCACTACCGCCGCTCCCGACCAGCCCCTGTCCGCCGTCGTCAGCCCGGCCGCGGCACGCCCGGTCGCCCTCGCTCCCACCCGCTCGGCCACCGCCGCCAGTTGGACCGCCCTGGGGGCGCTGATCCTGCGTGACCTCATCGTCTTGCGCAAGGACCTGAAGGTCTTCGTCGTTCGCACGCTGGTGCAGCCGTTCCTCCTCTGCTTCGTCTTCCTCTATGTCTTCCCCAAGATCGGCCAGGGCATAGGCGCCTCGAATATCCCCGGCGCCGAATCCGCCTTCGCCACCGTCCTCGTACCGGCGGTGGTGGGGCTCTCGATCATGTTCCAAGGGATCCAGGGGGTGGCGATGCCCCTGGCCCAGGAGTTCGGCTTCACCCGCGAGATCGAGGACCGGGTCCAGGCCCCGTGCCCCATCTGGTTGGTGGCCATTTCCAAGGTGATCTCCGGCGGGGTGCAGGGGCTCATTTCAGCCGCCATAGTCCTCCCGATCGCCTCGGTCGTTCATGCCGCCGGCGTCGAAGCGCAGATCAATCTGCACTGGCTCCTCATCCTGACCCTCGTGCCGCTGTCGTGCCTCGCCATGACCTCGCTCGGGCTCTTGCTGGGCACCAGCTTCGAACCGCGCAATCTCGGGCTGATGTTCGGGTTCATCGTGCTGCCCATCACCTTCCTCGGTGGCACCTACTACCAGTGGACCAGGCTGGCGCCGGTCCAGGCGGGCGGTTGGCATTGGCTGCAGACGATCGTCCTCATAAATCCACTGATCTATGTCAACGAAGGCATGCGGGCGGCGTTCACCAACGCCGCGCACATGCATCTCTACGTGGTCTATCCGGCGCTCCTGGCCTTCAGCGCCGTCTTCTTGGCCCTCGGGTTGCGCAACTTCCGACGCAAGGTCCTCTCCTGACGCCTGGGCAACGCCCGGGGCTACTCCCCCGCCACCCGACGACTGGCTGATCCCGGGCAGAGGGCCGCGGGGGCCGCCGGCGCTGACCTCCCTGCTGCCCCCGTCGGGGCGACGGTGAAGTGGTACAAGAGGATCGAACCGCCCAACGTGCCCACCGGGCAGTAGGCCCGCAGCCAGCTGAGTGAGTCCCGATCGGCACTCGTGAGGGCGCTGGCCGAAGCAGCCACCCAGCCCGTAATCCGGGAGGGCGCAACGCCGACGAGTGGGCGCGACCCGGGTATGTCCGCATCCGTGATGCCCCGCGGTCCGAAGTAGGCGACGTAAGGGTGCCGGCCCCGGCTCCAAATGGACAGAAGGCCGAAGTCCTGGCCCCAGTCCACGTTGGAATCGGTCGCCACCCGGTAGCCGGGCTGGAATGGCGGGGCCGTGTAGGCGATCGAGTGCGGGAACGAATACACGGTGACCGCGGCGGCCACGGCGAGCACCAGTCCGATGACCACCGCCGCCAGTCGTCTGGTGACGACCAGGGCGATGGGCGAGGCGACGACGGTCCACAGCGCGATGGAGGGGAGGAGGTATCTGACCCCGAGTGTCTTCGGATTGGGCAGCTCGAAGACGAAGAGCACCAGGGCCGGCAGCACCACGGCCACCAGGGTCTGGCGCCACGTCGACCGGCTGACCCTTCCCGCATGGACCTGGGCGACCAGGACGATCGGCCCGGCTACGAGGAGAATGAGGACCGGAGTGGAGATCTTCACCAACAGGGTGGCGGGCCAGAACCAGATGTTCGCCCCCGTCCAGGCCACACCGAGCAAGAAACCGGGCGACCCCCCGGTGTCGTTGGTGGCGAGGAATTTCAAACCTTCCACGTAGGGCTGCGGCAGGATCAGCCAGGAGTGCAGGAAGATGCCGGGGTCGAGGGCGATGTACACCGCCCACACGAGCACCCAGGCCACCAGCACGACCACGAGCGTTTGGCGCCAGAGTTGCCACCCACGTTGGCCCGAACGCACGGCCGCCGCCACGATGACGCCGAGCGCCACGGCCCCGACAAGCAATCCCGTGGTCTGGGCCGACACGGCCGCCCCACAGGCGGCACCCAGCCAGACCAACGAGCGCCCGTCGCGCCGTCGCAACCAACGCACCAACGCCCACGAGACGAGCACGGTCGTCAGCGCAAACGGCAGATCCACGCCGTCGAGGTGTCCCAGACCCAGGACCAGAGGGTCGAGCAGCCACAGCAACGCGGCCACCACGCCCGACCACACCCCAAAGAGGAGTGAGGCGAGCCCGTAGAGGGCGAGCGCGACCAAGGCGGACTCGAGTAACGGGACCAGGCGGGAAACGAACGTGACGCGGTGCATGGTGCCCGCCCGCATCTGCGCCTGGACGAAGCGGGCGCTATAGGAGCGCTCGTTGTTGACATTCCAGTGCCCGTCGGCGGGAACGACCGGGCCGACGGCCAGGACCGGCAGCGCGGCCAGCACCTTGAACAGGGGTGGGTGTTCCGCATTGTCCGCCACGTCGTGATGGAGGATGGCCGCCACCCCCGACGACACGTACACGGGCTCGTCGAACGTGGCCGAATCGCGCCAGGCCTCGATGCCGCCCAGGATGAGAAAACCGATGAGAGTGAGGACCACGACAACCAACCCGAGTTGTCGTCCCGCCCGATCTCCCCCTGTCCGCGAGGCGGGGAACACCTCCGCCACTGTCACAGGTCCCGTGATGACTCCCGGGTGCCGTCCTCCTCGCATGTGACCATCAGGCTATGACTTTCACACATTTGTAACCCGACGGAGCGACCGATGGAGCGGTCGAACCTGGAGCGGACTCGTCGTCGGGCCGCGGAGGCCAGGGCTCGTGGTTCGCCACCCGTTGGGCCGACAGCCGGTCGCGGCGCGTGATCATCGGGTGGGCCGTCCTGATCACCAGCCTGGTCGTGTACTACTTCGTGGCCGGCATCCCGTGGTCCACCAACTCGGTTCTGCTCTACGTCATGGCGGGGCTCGTCGTCTCGAGCCTCGGGAGCGGGGTGCGCTGGAAGCGGCTCATCCTGGACTGGCTACCGCTCGTGGTGGTGTTGTTCGGCTATGGAGTTCTGCGAGGGTACGCGTCGCACACGTTGTGGGGACCCTTCTACCGGGCCCAGGTCTGGTTCGACACTCAGGTGGTCGGCTTCGGCGTCGATCCCACCGTCCAGCTGCAGCGCTGGCTCTACCGGCCCGGGCTGCATTTTTGGGATTACCTGGTGTGGGTCTGTTACATGAGCCACTTCTTCGAACTACGCCAAGTTCCGTCGCTTCGTCCCACTGTTCGTGGGTCTGACCTTCAACGGCTACATCACCTACGTGCTCTACCCGGCCATGCCCCCCTGGATGGTCAGCCAGTTCGGGCACATCCCGCGCACCACGCGCATCATCGACCAGGTGTGGAAGCACCTACACATCGGCCTGGGGCAGGCGCTCCTCGCCGGCGGCGACAAATTCGACAACAACGTGGCGGCCATGCCGTCGCTGCACGGTGCCTACCCGATGCTCATCTGCCTGTTCTTCTGGAAGGGTCAGTACGCGCAAGCGCGTGCTGCTGGCGGCCTACCCGATTCGTGACCGACATATTCGTGGGGTGGATCTACGCCGCGGCCACCTTCTACTTCGGGTCGAAGCTGCTCGACCGCTGGGACGCCAGGCGCCTGCGCAAGAAGCTCCTCACCACGGCAGACGAGGACCAGGCCCCTCCGCTCGACTCCGTGGAGCCCGAGGTACCACTCATCGCCTCCGCCTGAGCAGCACGTCGCTCAGCCGTCGGCGACGGTGACGCCCTTCCAGAACGCCACCCGGTCGGCGATCCCCCTGGCGGCATCCTTGGGGGCCGGGGGCCGAAGGCCGGCCGAACGGGCCGAAGGGCGGCCGAATGACGGCCCGAGAGGGAGGCCGAGACGCCTGGTGACGGCATCGCGACGGGCGCGCTTGATTTCAGCGAGATCTGGGTAACGTTGTCGCAGCGAATGACAGGACGAGGCGGCGGCTTCGGGCGGCGCAGAGCGACCAGCGGAAGGAATCGATGTCCGAGAACTGCGGGCCTACCACTCCCTCCGACCTGCCGAAGGCCTACATGTCGGTCCGTGCCCTGACGGAGCGGCTGGCGGCTCCGTTGAGCGCCGAGGACCAGACCGTGCAATCGATGGCGGACGTCAGCCCCACGAAATGGCATCGGGCGCACGTCACCTGGTTCTTCGAGACCTTTGTCCTCGGGCCGCACTCCGAGGCCTACCACCCCTATAACGATGCCTTTGCATACATCTTCAACTCCTACTACGAGGCGCTCGGCGATCGACATCCCCGCTCCGAACGCGGGCATATCTCCCGCCCGGGCATTGCCGAGATCGCCCGTTACCGCGAGTTCGTCGACGAGGCCATGGAAGAACTGCTGAACGGCGATCTCGAGCCGGGCGTGGGCGACCTCGTCACGCTCGGGCTCAACCATGAGCAGCAACACCAGGAACTCCTGCTCATGGACATCAAGAACGTCCTATCTCGCAACCCCCTCCACCCGGCCTACATGGCGCCGGACGATGCCACCGAATGCGGCACCCCACCCGCCGCCGGCTGGCTGGAGCACGAGGGCGGCGTGGCCGAGATAGGACACCGGGGGCAGGGCTTCGGCTTCGACAACGAGTTCCCCCGTCACCCGGTGTACCTGAGCCCGTTCGCCCTCGCTGATCGGCCCGTCACCTGCGGCGAATGGATGTCGTTCATGGAAGACGACGGCTACAGCCGTCCCGAGTTCTGGCTCTCCGACGGTTGGTCGGTCGTCACCGCCCAGGGATGGCAGGCTCCGCTGTACTGGTTCCGTGACGGGGACGACGGGCCGTGGCAGGAGTTCACCCTCTCCGGAGCCCACCCGATCGACCCGCATGCACCGGTCTGCCACGTCAGCTACTACGAGGCGGATGCGTACGCACACTGGACAGGCCGCCGCCTGCCCACCGAGGCGGAGTGGGAGGCCGTGGCCAGCACGGCCGCGACGGGGAGCAATTTCCTCGGCCCGGGAGTCCCGCACCCCCAACCGGCCGTCTCGACCAATGCGCTCATGGGCGACGTCTGGGAGTGGACCTCGAGCGCCTACACGCCCTACCCCGGCTTCCGGGCCGCCGCGGGGGCCGTCGGCGAATACAACGGAAAGTTCATGGTGAGCCAATACGTGCTGCGGGGCGGGTGCTGCGCCACGCCGCCGGGGCATGCACGTTCCACCTACCGCAACTTCTTCCCACCCGGGGCGCGCTGGGCCTTCAGCGGTGTCCGACTGGCACAGGATCCCTGACCGGCCGATGACCTACACGATCGACGTCCACCTCTCGCCCGACGACGTTCGCCGCCGCATGCGCGCCGACGCCATCAGGGGGCTCTCGGACAGCCCCAAATCGATTCCGCCGGTGTGGTTCTACGACGAGCTGGGTAGCCAGCTGTTCGAGCAGATCACCGCGCTGCCCGAGTACTACCCGACCCGGGCCGAGCGGGCCCTGCTGGAGGCGCACTCGCCGGCCATCGCCGAGTTGTCGAAGGCGGACACACTCGTCGAACTCGGCGCAGGCGCGTGCGAGAAGACCCGGGTGCTTCTGGGCGCCCTCCAGCAGCTCGGCGTGCTGGCCCGCTACGTCCCCTTCGACGTGAGCGACGAGTTCCTCCGTGACGCCGCCTCGACCCTTTCCGAGGAGTACGAAGGCCTCGCCGTCCATCTGGTCATCGGTGACTTCAGCGAACACCTGGCGGCGATCCCGATCGAGGGCCGCCGGCTGGTGGCCTTCCTGGGTGGGACCATCGGCAATTTCGATCCTGCCCGACGCGCCCGGTTTCTCTTCGACCTCAACTGCACCATGTCGAGCGAAGACTCTCTCCTTCTCGGCACCGACCTGGTCAAGGACAGGGGGCGCCTAGTGGCGGCCTACGACGACGACGCCGGCGTGACGGCACAGTTCAACAAGAACGTCCTGCACGTCCTCAACACGCAACTGGGAGGAGACTTCGCTCCGGACCTGTTCACCCACGTGGCGACCTGGAACGAAGACGAGCAGTGGATCGAGATGCGGTTGCGCGCCAAAGAGGCGGCCGACGTGACGCTGCGCGAGGCGGGGATCTCCGTTCACTTCGACCGGGGCGAGGATTTGCTGACCGAGATCAGCGCCAAGTTCACGCCGGAGCGCGTCGAGAAAGAGCTGAGCGCCGCGGGCTTCGTGGTGGACAGCATGTGGGGGGCCGATGAGGGGGAATTCCTCCTCACCCTGGCCCACCCCTACTGCTGACCGCGTACGAACCTGGGATCCCGCGCCGGGAGCGCCGACAGCACCGAAGGCGCAGGTGGCTCCTCGGGCGGCAGCGGTGGTGGCCAGCAACTCGGACGATTCGTCGCTCCAGTGGCCGCCACGGCGGCGGACCTGACGTCGCCGGCGGCACAGGACCACGACCCCGAGGACGAACAGAAACAGGGTCGCTCCTCCGGTCAGGGTGCTGGCCGCTACCCAATGGGGAGGGCGGTAGGTGAACGTGACCAGATCGGCACCGGCCGGAAGCAGCACCTGCTCCGTCAGGCCGCGGGGGCGACGCGCAGCGGCTCGGGCGGTCCGCCGTTGACGCTGACAGAGGCATGCCATCCGGCGTCCCAGGCCACATCGCGCACGACCACGACAGGGGACGCGGCACGGACGCGGAATGTTTCGACGTTGGCCGCGTCGGACACCACGGAAATATGCGGGGATGGATCGCCGGCGTGGAGCACCGCGTAGAGGGGATGCGGTGCTGCGGTGCGCGCGAACAGCGAATAGTGGTCGAGGGAAGCGGAGAGCCGCCATAGGCCGGGACGGACCACGTTGGAGAGGGAGCCGTCGAGCTCATAGGTCCGCGCCCCCACGGTGATTGTCGCCTGATGCGGCGGCAGACGTCCGGAGATGACGTGGACGGCCAGACCGACTGCCGCCCCGGGCGACAACGGCCCGGCGGCGCTGCGGGCACCCGTGACGACCGTGACGGGCGCACCCCAGGTCGTCGCCCCGTCGGCGTGCACCGTGCCGAATCGGATTCGCACGCCCCCAACGGGCGCGGAGCGGTCAGCAGCACGCTCGCGTGCAGGGCTCGGAGCGATTCGCCGAAGAACCACGAGCTCGACTGTCCGGTCGCCAACTCCCCGCGGGGCGCCGGATAGGTCGGGTAGCCGCTGTCGGGGACATCGGCCTCGATGCCCAGGGGGAGAACGGGATCCGTCCCGTGCGCCTCGGTCACCTGCTGGACACCGCTCACCGAGGTCGGCTGACCGCGTAAGGGCAGAAGGAAATACTCCGGCGCCGTCACGATTTCCTGCAAATCGAGACCATCCGAGATCGCCTGAGCCGGGGGCGAGATCCAGCTGCCCTGGGGTGTGGGTCAACGTACGCGCGTTGTAGGTCCCGTTGACGAGAGAGGCGTAGCCGCCACTGAGGGGAGTCGCGCCAGCACGTTGTCGTCGGGCAGCCCGGCCGGTGCCCCGCTCGGCCGGTCGGCGTAACCCTGGGGGTCGTAGACGTCGAAACGTCCACCGGATGTCAGGTCCGCCGCGACGTGGTCCTCGATCGGCGTCGTCCCTGCGACCACCGCATTCGATGGGACGGACACGAGTCCGGACGTGCCCGCCACGATTCCGAGGTCGAGGACCGTGAAGGCACTCACGAGGAGGAGCCATCGGCGTGGGGGCAGCACGGGACGCAACCAGACGATGGCGGCGGCGGCGGCGCAGACGCCGAGGGCGATGAGGGTGGCCGCGCGCGACCGTGTGCGCCTCGGCTGGCGAGCCTGATCCCGAGGAGAGGGTGGTGATCAGCGACGCAGGGTCGATGAGCGCCCAACCGGCCAAGGCCAGGACCAACGAGAAGGGAATGAGAGCGATCCGGCGGTCGAAGGCCATACTGCGGTCCCCGGTGTCGCTCCGACGGTCGATCCAACCGGCAAAGAGCACGCAGGTGGCGACGGCGAGGTCGATCATGTTGCGGCTCTGCAGGCGCTGGCGCCCGTAGAGAGGAATGGCGTTGAAGAGATGCTCGAGCGGTGTGTTGGCGCCGAAAGCCAGCAGGAGGCCCGATGAGCCCGACCACATACCAGGTGATCCGCTCGCGACCCGCCAGCCGTGAGGGCCAGTGGGGGCGCCAGAGCGTCAGGAGGGCGATCACGGGAAGGATTCCCATGTAGATCTCGACCTCGGGCAGGTTGTAGTGCGAGAAGAACATGGCTTCCCCGAGGTGGCCGAAGCCGCCGTAGAGGTAGGGCACGAGCGACAGCAGGCTGTACGTGGGCGGAAAACTGCCCGAGGCGGCGAACGAGCTGCCCAACCCGGAGCGCTGGGAATTGGCGATCGCCGTGATGCCGGGCAGCCATTGCACCGCGGCCAGTGCCAGGGCCAACGCCGCACCCGCTCCGCAACGGGTCAGCACACGCCACCAACGGGCGCGATCGAATCCGGCCGAGACGGCGGCGTAGGCGGCGATCAGCAGGGCCCCGTCGAGCATCGCCTCGGGGGCGCCTCCGAAGATCACCAGCGCGAACGCGAGGCCGAGCAGCACCGACCAACGCCAACGCCCGTCCCTGACGATGTGCAGCACCGCCAGGAGCATGAACGGTATGGAGGCGAACCCTTCTGTCATGTCGACGTGATCGGCCTGACCAAGCACGACGCCAGAGCACGACGAACGTGAGGGCGGCCAGGACGCAGGCCGTGGTCGACAGCGCCAGGGCGCGCAGGAAGAGGTACATCCCGACCCCGATCAGCGAGAACAGGACCACCTCCGTGGCTATCCAGGCGGCGCGATCGGGCAGGATCACGAAGAGCCCGACCAAGGGATACAACGCTCCCGCGTTGAAACCGGCCAGGAGCGGGGTGCCGCTGAACATGTACTGGTTCCAAAACGGAAGCTGACCGCGCCGCAACATGGAACCGACGAGGACATGCAGCGGATAGTTCTGCTGGAGGTTGTCGCCGGTCAGCAACGAGATGGCCCACCGAGGAGATCCGGGAGGATGAACGCCGCGGCCGGAAGGCCCGATCAACAGGGCATAAGGCCACAGCGGGCCGCGACGGATACGAACGGCTGTTCACATTAGGAACGATGCACCATCGGAGATGTCAACGCCTGCGGTAACTTCCGAAATTCTCTGACAGCTACGATTTCACCCCCATGACGGGTGCCATTCTCCACCGAAAAACTGTGATTTACCTGGGTTTTTGGGTCAGCTTAGGTGCGACGACGCCCAGAACGAGAGGTATTCCTCGTGGAACTGGTACGTCACCTGGGGCGTCGTCGGTGCTGGCGCCGGTGGTCGCAGCGGCCAGCGGCCATCAGCCAGCGGCCACGGCCGGTGGAGGCGCCGAGCGTAGGGCGTGCGGATCAGTCAGGCGTGCCGCCGTTGGCCGCGTACGCCTCCAGCCAGCCGTTGACCACCGGTGCGAAGTTCATCGGGTTGTAGGCGTCCTCCTCGTAGGAGAACTTCATGTCACCGGCGTAGTGCAGCACGGTCAGGTTGTGCGCTTCGTGCACCGTCCCGTCACCGGGGTCCCGGAAGCGGTTCTCGATCTGGCAGACCCACCAGCCGCGCTCTTCGTCACAGATGCACCAGTCGTGGGGGAACGATGACATGGCCGAATTCGGCCACTCCGCCATGGTCGAGGAGATCCAGTTATAGATCTCCTCGCGCCCGTGGAATTCGCCGAACATGTGTTCCAGGTAGCGCGCGTCCTCGGTGAAGAGGTCGGCCCATTCCCGCCACTCCCCCGCCGCGGCACAACGGGCGGCGACCTCCTTGAAATTCGTCGTGCGCGCGTTCGAGCTCGTCCCGACTCCATTTACCGGCCATAACGTCCCTCCCTTTGTTGTTGATGACACTCTGCTTGTTGATGACACTCTGCTTGTTGACGACACCCGCCCCGCTTACCAGGTGAGGCCGAGCGCATGGCGCATGGTCGCCTCGAACTCGGCATCACCCTGCGCTCTCCGGAGGGCGAGAACCATGGCTGCATCTTTGCCGACCTCGACCCGCAACGGGGTCGAAGGGTCCTCGAGCGCATCGGCCACGGCGTGCCCGACGAGTTCGGGACCTGGCCGGCCATCGGGGCCCGACAACGCCTCGGCCGTACCGTTCCACTGCTCGTGCATCTCGCGATAGACGTCGGGCCCCTGGTGAGCACCGGTGTGCTTCATGCCGGGAGCGATATAGCCCGGCTCAATGATGACGACCCGGATACCGAAGTGCCCGAGCTCGTAGTGCAGGGTCTCTGACAGTGCCTCCAGCGCGTGCTTCGACGCCGCGTACACCCCTTCGAGTGGGGTGGAGATGCGCCCCTGGACCGAGCTGACGTTGACCAACACGCCGTGGCCCCGGCGGCGCCACCACGGCACCACCGCCTGGGCCAGGCGGAGGGGACCGAGGGTGTTGACGTCGAGGACGCGGGCGAAGTCGTCGAGGGGGTAGTCCTCGAGCGGGCCCGAACCGGTGCGCCCGGCATTATTGACCACCGCGTCGAGCTCCCCCGCCGCGGCGACGGCGGCGGCGACCGAGGCGTCGTCACTCACATCGAGTCTGAGGATGCGATCGGCCGGAAGGCCGGAGAGAACCGTGACGTCCCGCGCCGTGGCCACCACCTCATGCCCTCGGGCAGCAAGGATCTCCACCGTGGCCCGACCGATCGCACGGCCCGCTCCGGTGACCAGGACGCGCATGGGACCAGCATGCCACGATCGCCCCCGTGTGACCGGGTGGATCAGCGCCAGGAATCCCGTGAGGTCACCAGACCGCGCTCGGGCGACAGAAAGTGCCCGGTCAGGGTGCGCTCGGCACTGCGCATGCGCCACTGCAGCAACTCCTGCGTACATTCCCACGCCGTGGCGGCCCACCCTTCACCCGGTTCGGCACACAGGTTGTGGATCTGCTGCGGATCCGCCCGCAGGTCGAACAACAGGGGCGGGAACACGTCCGGTGCCGTGGCGAACTGCACGTACTTGTGGGACGGACCCCGCGACACCGCCAGCGCGCAGTGGCTCATGGGGACGTTGAGGAGGCTCTCGGTGACGTGGCCCGACGGGTCGGAGAAGTCCCATTCGAAGTGGGCCGTGTCCCGCCAGTGCTCGGGAGCACCTTCGGCCCGGCTGAACGGGGCCAGTGACCACCCGTCCGCCTGGAGCGGAACCTCCGCACCGATGTACTCGCAGATGGTCGGGAGAATGTCAACCGACTCGGTGACCGCGTCGACGACGGTGCCGCGGCCGGCCGCGGCCTCGGGGCGCGGATCGACCACGATCAGCGGGACGTGGTAGCTCTCGTCCCAATATCCCAGCTTCTCGAGTAGCCAATGGTCACCGCCCATTTCGCCGTGGTCGCTGGTGACGACGATCAGCGTCGACTCGCCGAGCCCGCTCTCCTCGAGGTAACCGAACAGCCGGCCCAACCCGTCGTCCACCTCACGTTGGGCGCCGTAGTACGTGGCCCGAATCTGGCGCCGGTCCCGATCGTCGAGCGGCGCTCTGAGTCGCGGTACGGACGTGGCGAACGCCGCCAGGGGATGGATGGCCGCCTCATCCTCGAGGCGCGCACAGCCGACGAAGTCGCCGACCTGGTCGGGGTGGTAGAGGTCGTGATAGCCGACCGGATTGCGCCGGGGAGGATGCGGTCGGATGAACGCGGCGTGCACGAAGAACGGCTCGTCCCCGTTGGCCTCCAACCATGCCCTGACGGCCTGGCCGATGAACCTGGTTTGAGAGAGGTGGGCGGGGAACCGGGCCGGCGCCCACGTCGAACCGTGGTCGTCGGACGCGGGGAAATCCGGAATGGGCTCGTAGAGCTCATGGGGATTGGCGGGCACGTCAACGCCCTGGCCCGCGAGCCATGCCCCCCACGCCGGGCTCCCCTGTTCCCAGGGGTCGTTGACGACGGCGCGGAACCCGGGCAGGACACCCTCGTACGTGAACAGGCGGGGGTCCCCCGCCGGGACTGTCCGCGGGTCGACCGAGGTATCGGTGTACCCGAACAGGACGGGGTCGTAGCCCAACTCCTGCGCCAGGAGCGCCACGTTGGTGAAACGGGCGTCGAGCGGGGTGCCGTTGAGGACCGAACGGTTACGGTGCTGGTACGTCCCCGTGTAGAGGCAGGCCCGGGAGGGGCCGCAGGGCGCCGCGTTGGCCCAGTGGTTGGCGAACAGGACGCCCCGGCCGGCCAACGCATCGAGCGCGGGCGTTTCCACGACGGGGTGGCCGAGGGCCGACAAACAATCCCCCCGCCACTGGTCGACGGTGATGAACAGCACATTGCGAGGGGGGGCCATGCCTCACTCTTGTCGATAGCCCCAGCCAGGGCGAACTCGGCAGCCCGCTCCTCAAGAGGTGCGCATGGACGTGCCACCGAGGCGGGTGCCCATCCGGATCAGCAACGCCCCCACCGAAGGAGCGATGGCCCGCCGCTTGGCCCGGTCGTCGTCCTGGCGGGCCCGATCGGGCACGCAGTCGTCGTGGCCCGCCTCCGGGTCAACCATGAGGTCGGTTCGTCTACCGTCTCGTCGGGTTCCGGATCGGGCGGAGCTGGCCAGGTCGCGCCGATGCTCTTCGGCCACCTGCTGGGCCATCCACCACTGCTGCATTGCCACTCCACTCACCTCCCGCAGCCGGCACCAGGCGGGATTCGTCGTTGTCCGGCAAGTCCAGCCTAATCCCGAGTTGACAGTAATTCAACTATATTCTAATATAGGTGGATGCCTATGACAATGGATGAGCCGGTAGCCCCGAGCCTGAGGCGGACCCTCGACTCGGCCCCCTCGTTGGCCATGGACCTCTCGTGGGTGATTTCGGTGGCCGTGCGGCCACAGTGGCGCCCCAAGTTCCCCGCGGTGTTCGAACATCTGGCCGGGAGGGAGGACCTGGCCGAGCGGGTCCGCACGTTCTGGTCCGACTGCGACCACGACACCTGCTTCACCGAGATGCAGGTGCTGGCGCATCACGCCGGGGCGCTCGAGGAAACGTCTCCCCCGGCCCTCTGGGCCGCACTCGAAGGGGCCATCGCGACTGTTCCGACCGACATCGCGCTGGAGTCCGAGTCGCCCGAAGATCGTCTCATCTTCCTCGGACGGCTCGAACGCCTCAAGGAGTCACCGACTCTCTTCCGTTCCTACATGGACCTCCTCCGAGAAGTGTGGGGGCCCATCGACGAGATCTGGCAGGCCGCCATCCCCACACTGCGCCAGGCCGGGCGCCAGGTGGTGGCGGAGATGGAGAGCGGGCGGACGCTCAGCGATGTGACGCGTGGCGAATCCTGCGAGATCTTCAAGGCGAGGTTGGGCGACATCACCCAGCGCATCGACTCGGGCCACCCCCTCTTGGTGGTCCCCTGCCTCTTCTTCGGCAACAGCCTCTACCTGGAGTTCCCGGGTCTCACGCTCATCGGCTGCGGCGCACAGCGGAACGACGCGGCGGCGAGGGCCCGTACCGAATCGCTGGCGCGGCGCCTCAAGACGGTGGCCGACCCCACCCGCCTGGCTCTCCTGCACTATCTGGCCGGGACCCCGAGCACGGTGGGCGATCTGGCCACGTCGTTCGGCCTGGCCCAACCGACGATCAGCATGCACATGAAGTCCCTCCGTGAATCGGGCCTGGTGCGATCGGAGCGCAAGGACGGGCGCCTGCAACTCAGTGCCGACCCGGGCGCCGTCGCACGGTTGGTCGACGAGCTACGAGGCGTCGTCTCGGAGACCGACGGGACCGATCTCCGCCCGGCCTGAGGGCGACGGGCCACGGAGTCAGGGGAGATAGACCACTGCCCGCCACTCCCCCGTCATGTCCCTGCGGCACAACGCCGTACCGGCCCTGATGGCCCAGTCGATGATGTCGGTGGCGGGCGTGCCGAGGGGCGAGCGCAAGACCAGACCACGGCGGGCGTGGTCCTGGCGCAGCCGCCAGTCGCGGGGGATGGCCACCCCCGCCTCCGCCAGTCGCGCCACCGCCTTCGACCCGGTCGGATGCAGCAGGCCGACGGTCACTCCCTCGATGCCCCGTTTCGCCGGCCGTGGCGGCACGATCGTGGCCATGGTCACGGGGGGCTGCCGACCGCTGAACACGCTGAACAGGCCGGGTGCCATGGTCTGTTGCTCGTCCTCCTCGGCGTCGACGCCGGGGAGCAGGTTGATCCAGCCCTCACCGGCCTCGGTCAGGTGGTGCAGGTAGCCGGTGACCCGGTCGAAGGCCGGTGGGGTGAACTCGAAGGAGTCGACGTCGCGCCGCGTGGTCACCGCCCCACCCCAGAGGTGAGGCGCTCGATGATCTCGCCGGCGGCGCGCGGTTCCGCCGCACGAAATCCCTCCCCGGCATAGAGGCTCATCCGCTGCACGTCCCCGGCCGCTTGCGCGGCGGCCCGGAGCGGTCGCGTGGCGTTGTTCACCTCGGGGTAGGCGGCCGGCGCTCCTTCGTGGGCCCGCACGAAATCGTTGACCAGCGCGCGGGCCCGCCGGCCGCTGAAGGCCCGGGTGACGGCGGTCGCGGTGAAGCGCGGATCGCCCAGCGCCGCCTTGTACAGGGGGTGGGCACCACTCTCGGTGCAGCGGAGGAACGCTGTCCCGAGCTGGACCTGTGACGCGCCGGCGGCCAGCACGGCAGCCACGTCGTCGGGGCCGCCGAGACCCCCGGCGGCGATGAGCGGCCGGCTAGTGCTCCCCCGCACCCGGGCGAGGAGGGCAGCCAGGGGATGATCCTGCGCCGGTCCGGTGTCGTTGGTGAAACTCCCCCGGTGAGCCCCTGCTTCAGAGCCCTGCAGGCAGAGGGCGTCGACGCCCGCCTGTTCCGCCCGCACAGCCTCGTCCGGCGTGGTCACCGTGATCGCCACCAGGGCGCCCGCGTGCTGCAGCGCCCTTACGGCATCGGTGCTGGGGCAGCCGAACGTAAAGCTCACGAGCGGCGGCGGGTCGGTCAGCAGCACGTCGAGCTTGGCGTCATAGCCATCGTCGTCCCAACGGGGTGGGCCGATCTCGGCACCGAGATCGGCCGCCTCCTTTGCGCAGGAGGTCCACATAGGACGACAGTGCGGCCGGCTCGCTCGTCGTGTGGCCGGGAACGAAGAGGTTCACCCCGAACGCCCCCGGCGTCGCCGCCCGGACGCTGGCGATCTCCGTGGCCATGTCGGCCGCCGTCTTGTAGCCGCCGGCGAGGAAGCCAACGGCCCCGCCCGCCGCCGCGGCGATCACGAGCTCGGGGGTGGACGGCCCGCCGGCCATGGGAGCCACCACCAGGGGAAGCCGGCTCAGTTCACGGAGGCGGTCGGCGGCGGACATGCCTCCACATTGCCGCGCCACCTGGTGCGGTGTCGAAAGAGGCGGACCGCGGATGTGACCGCTACCGTGCCCGCATGGACCTGATCGAAACCCTGCGGAGCACGGGTGCCGTGCGCGACTTCCTCCCCGACCCGATCGACGACGCCGTGCTCTACCGGGTCCTCGACACGGCACGCTTCGCGCCCAGCGGAGGCAATCGACAAGGGTGGCGGGTGATCGTGGTGAAGGATCCCGAGAAGCGCCGCGCCCTGCGTGACCTCTACTTGACCGGCTGGTACGAGTATCTCGCCATGGCGGGTGCCGGACTGGTCCCCTGGGCTCCGGTGACGGACCGGGCCGCAGAGGCGGAAGCCATGGCCCGGGCCCCCGAATTGGCGGAAAAGGCGGCAACCCAGACCGCCGCCGGGTCACCCGGCATGGCCGAGGCGCTCGATCTCGCACCGGCCTTGCTGGTCCTGGTGGCCGATCTCACGGCATTGGCCGCAGTCGACCGCGACCACGACCGCTACACGTTCGCCGGCGGGGCCTCCATCTATCCCTTTGCCTGGAACCTCCTCCTGGCCGCGCGGGCCGAGGGACTCGGTGGCGTGATCACCACCATGGTGATCCGGCGGGAGGGCGAGATGCGGCAGTTGTTCGCCCTTCCCGAGACGGCTGCCGTGGCGGCCGTAATCGTCCTGGGCCGGCCCGTCTCGGCGGCCCGGCGTCTGCGACGGCTCACCGTGGAGGAGTTCACCTTCCTCGACCGCTACGGGGGGACGGCCTTCGACGGTTCCGCCTGAGCGGCCGGCGTCCATCCGGCACTCGCACGGGGCCCAGCCGTGCTGAAATGGTGGCATGGCCCAGAACGTTCTCGGAGGCGAGCTCCAACCCTGCAGCTATAACCCGCTGACCGGGTTTTTCCGCGACGGCTGCTGCAACACCGGTGCCGACGATCTCGGGGTGCACACGGTCTGCATCCGCGCCAGCGAGGACTTCTTGACCTTCTCGGCATCAGTCGGCAACGACCTCTCCACGCCGCACCCTGAATTCGGGTTCAGCGGCCTCACGCCCGGGGACCAGTGGTGCCTGTGCGCCAGCCGCTGGCAGGAGGCCTTCGAGGCCGGCGTGGCACCCCCGGTCGTGCTGGAGTCCACGCACGCGTCGACCTTGGAGTGGGTGCAGCTCAGCGACCTGGCCCTGTTCGCCGTCAAGGACTAACGCGTCAGCGGAGCCATTCACGGTCAGCGGTGTGCAGCATGCGATCCCGATCGGCATCGGCATCGGCATCGCCTGCTCGTCTCCCCCCACACCCGGCGGGCGGGCATCCGGTTGCCATGCGCTCGTGCGTGCCAGTGAGATCATGGAGGAGGCAAACGCCGCCATGTACCGAGCCAAGCGCCAGGGAAAGAACCGGGTCGAGGTCTCGGCAGTCAGTCGGCACGAGGAGGCTGGCACCCGCTGACCGTTCCGGTCACGGACCGAGCAACTCCAAGAGCCGTTCCGGCGGGCGCGCGATCACGGCGCGGCCGTCCCGCACCACAATTGGACGCTCCAGCAGGATGGGATGGGCGGCAACGGCCTCCAGGAGTGCGTCACCCGAGAGTTCCGCCAGGCCCAGCGCGCCGTAGGCGTCCTCCCCCGTCCGCATCATCTGGCGTGGATCGCTGATGCCGAGCTGTCCCATCAGCACCCGCAGGTCCGGCACCGTCGGCGGCGACTTCAGATACTCGATGACCGGCGCGTCGACGTTGCGCTCGGCCAGGAGCCCCTGCGCCGTGCGACACTTTGTGCAGCGCGGATTGAAATAGATCGAGAACTCGCCCATGTCCGCCAGTCTACGAATAGCCCATCGAAGGAGGCCGAACGGTGCAAGGGGACGTGGTCACGGTGGAACGGCTCATTGCAGCCCCGGCGTCGGATCTTTTCGGGGTCGTCTCCGACGTCAGGCGCCATCCCGATATCGACGGCTCCGGTGCGGTCGTCAAGCCCAAGGACGGCGCGCCCCAGGGGTTGACGCTCGGATCGACCTTCGGCATGTCGATGAAAGCCGGTGTGCCCTACACAATGACCAACACGGTCATCGAGTTCGAGCAGGATCGCCGCATCGCCTGGAAAACGGTGCTCTCGGGGTTCCTGGGGCGCTATATCGGCGGGCGCATCTGGCGCTACGAGTTCGAACCCACGGAGGGCGGGACCCTGGTCCGGGAGAGTTGGGATATCTCGCAGGACAAGCAGTCCAGCTTCCTGCGGCGGGGCAAGCTCCCCAGCGCCACTGCCGAGGGCATGACCAAGACCCTGGAGAGCCTGGCCAAAATCACCGAGGAGCCGTCATCCGGGTAACAATCTGCCGATGATCGACGACACCTGGGAAAAACGAGTGCTGCCCACGCTCGCCGAGTACACCCGTATCGAGTGCCTGTCCCCTGCGTTCGACCCGGACTGGGCCGAGCGGGGCGCCATCACGGAGGCGGCGGAGCTCTTGCGGGCATGGGCCCACGAGCAGGACGGCGGGTTGCTCACCGAGATAGTGGAGCTCCCGGGACGCACTCCCGTCCTCCTGGTCGAGAACGGCGGTGCCGGCGACCCGATTCTGATCTACGGACACATGGACAAGCAGCCGCCGTTGGGCGACTGGCGCCCCGGCCTGTCACCCTTCGAACCGGTACGCCAGGGCGATCTCCTCTACGGCCGGGGCACCGCCGACGACGGCTACGCGCTCTTCGCCGCGGTGACCGGCCTACTGGCCGCCGACGGAGGGCGAGGTCGGGTGGTCATCCTGATCGAGGCGAGCGAGGAGAGCGGCAGCCCTGATCTGTCGGCCTACGTGGACCATCTGCGGGCGCGTATCGGGACTCCGTCACTGGTGATCTGCCTCGACTCGGGTTGCCTCAGCTATGACCGGCTGTGGCTTACCTCGTCGCTCCGCGGCATTCTGGTGGCCAGCGTCCGGGTCGACGTCCTCACCGAGGGCGTGCACAGTGGCGTCGGTGGTGGCGTGGTGCCGTCCTCGTTCCGGATCCTGCGGACCATGCTCTCCCGCATTGAGGACGAGGCCACGGGCGAAATCATTCTGCCCGAGCTCCGCGGGGCAGGTGTCCCCGAGGATCTCGAGACGTCACTGCGCGCCACGGCTGAGGAGTTCGCCGACAGCGCCCTTCCCACCGTCGGGGGGCTCCGGCTTGCCGGTGCCAACGCCGGTGACCGGCTCATCGCCCGGGCTTGGTCGCCCGCCCTGGAGGTGACCGGCATGGACGGGGTGCCGGCCGTGCGGGACGGGGGCAACGTCCTACGTCCGTTCACCACCGCCAAAATCTCGGTGCGCCTGCCCCCCGATGTCGATGCCCAAACCGCTGCGGACGCCCTGATCTCGGCCCTGGCCACCGGGGAGGGAGCCCACATCACCATCGACCTCGAAGGCGTGGCCGACGGCTGGGTGGCCCCGCCGCTCGATGCCCGCAACACAGCTGCGCTCGAACGCGTCTCCCGATCCGAGTTCGGCCAGCCTGTCGGCTTCCACGGCGAGGGCGGCACCATACCCTTCCTGGCCGACTTGCAGCGCAGCTTCCCGCACACCCAGTTCGTGGCGACCGGAGTGCTCGGGCCGCATTCCAACGCCCACGGACCCAACGAATTCCTCCACATCCCGATGGCCAAAGCGGTGACCGCGGCCGTGGCGGAGCTTCTCCGGTAATACCTCGGGTGTTACCCGGGGTGGTTGACCCAGGTTCCACGGCCCGTATGGTGGGTCTGCCGGCACACGTGCGAGTTGATGGAGGTTTCCCGTGACCCAGACAGCCGACTTCTGGTTCGACCCTCTCTGCCCCTGGGCGTGGATCACGTCGCGCTGGATGCTCCAGGTGGAGGAGGTCCGCGATGTGCGGACCAGCTGGCACGTGATGTCGCTGGCCGTCCTCAATGAGGGGAGGGATGAACTTCCCGACAAGTACAAAGACCTCATGCAGAAAGCCCTCGGCCCGGTGCGGGTGTGCATCGCAGCCGAGCAGGCCAAGGGCCCCGAGGTGCTCCTGCCGCTCTACACGGCCCTGGGCAACCGGATCCACCTCGAACAGCGCCGGGAGGACCCGGGCATCATGCTCGAGGCACTCGAAGAGGTCGGGTTGCCCTCCGACCTGGTCGCCGCGGCAGACTCGACCGAGTTCGACGACGCACTGCGAAAGTCCCACCACGAGGGGATGGACCCGGTGGGCTACGACGTCGGCACCCCGGTCATCCATGTGGGAGGAATCGCCTTCTTCGGCCCGGTGGTCACCCCTGCCCCCCGGGGCGAGGCCGCCGGCCGACTCTGGGACGGCGTGCTCCTCGTGGCCGGCACCGAGGGGTTCTTCGAGATCAAGCGCAGCCGGGACAAGCCCCCCGCATTCGACTGACGGCGGCCTGGGCTCCGGCCGCTCGAGACTGTCATAATTCTGAAACGGACTCCCCAGGGAAGGCACAGTTCAACCTATGACCTACAACAGGCTGAGGGACAAGAATGGTTACATGGAACGCGAACCCCTGACCATCGAGTCCTGTCACAGCACGTGGATCTTCGAAACCGATCGGATGCGCTTCCGCCGGATCTTGAAGGGCACCGAGGTGGGAGGGCAGCCGGTCGTCACCGGGTGGCGGTCCTACGCCCGGCTCGAGGATCCCTCGGACTCGGAGACGTTCACGGTCTACCTCAATGACGCCGGGAGCCGGATGATCAGGTCGTGGCGACATGAAGCCGACTGCGTGCAGTGCAACGAGCACCTGACCACGGCCATGTCGCTGGACAAGGTGCGCGCCGCCATCGACGGCTGATCGGCACACGGCCCGCTGTACGCGGCTCGCCGGCTGACGCGGCTCAGTAATAGCCGGCCATCAAGTCGGTGGCCCACGCAGGTTGGCGACTCTCGACCGGCTCGAACTCCCGCATGAACGGCTTGACATCGAGGACGGGCGTACCCGCCACGGCGTCGAGCCCCCGCACCAACAGGTCGAGGCCGTCGACGGCCAACAGGGCGCAGGTGCTCACCCCGAGGCGGTTCGGCCGCGTGCGCCCTCTCTGGGCGAACATCCCGACCCGGGGCCAGTTGGGATTGCCCCGCGGGTGACGCGCCCCTGTGACCACGTCGTCTTCCTCGACCAGGTGGAAATGAAAGACCACGCACAGGTGCGAGAAGGCCTCCAACCCGGCGACGGCGTCGTTCTCGAAGCGGGTGTGCTCGAGGCGAACGACGGATTCGACGGCGCCCCAGTTGTCATCGATCGGTTCGGTACGACCGCCCACGACAACACCAATGGGATCGAGAACGATCATGGGGACCCGGTCACGACCTGACGAATGCTGCGACCACCCGCGCCAGGTCTTCCCCGCGATCCTCCTGCAGGAAGTGCCCACCACCCACGATGGTCGTATGCGGCTGACCCTGCGCCCCGGCGATGCGGTCCTGCAGCATGCGATCGCTCCCTTTGGTGATCGGATCGCTGTCACCGAATGCCGTCAGGAACGGGCGCGGGAACGCGGCCAGCCCGACCCAGGCGGCCGCATTGGCGTCATGGGCCGGATCGTCGGGGCTCGAGGGCACCAGCATGGGGAAGGCGCGTGCGCCCGCCTTGTACGACTCCTCGGGAAACGGGGCGTCGTAGGCCGCCTGCACCGCGGGGTCCAGATCGGTCACGCAGCCGGAGTTCACGATGAACCCGGTCGGGAACACCTCCACTTCCTGGGAGAACCGCTGCCAGTTGAAGAAGGCCTCACCGGGTGAGGTGTCACCGGTTGGGAGAAAGGTGTTGGCGGCGACGACCCGGGCGAACCGCTCGGGGTGCTCGCCGACCAGTCGGAGTCCGATGAGGCCTCCCCAATCCTGCCCGACGAGGGTGACATCGGTGAGGCGCAGGCGGTCGAAGAGCAGTTCCCGCATCCATTCCACGTGCCGGGCGTAGGTGTAGTCGCTCCGTTCGGCCGGCTTGTCCGATCGTCCGAAGCCGACCAGATCTGGTGCCACGATCTGCAGCCCTTCCGCCGTGAGGACGGGGATCATCGTGCGGTAGAGGAACGACCAGGAAGGCTCCCCGTGCATGAGGAGGACAACGGGTGCCTCCGGATCACCCTCGCGGAGGTAGTGGACCCTGAGCGCGCCTCCTTCCCCGTCGCCAATCTCCTCGTAATGCGGCGCGAACGGGAAGCCGGGCAGGGAAGCGAAGCATTCCTCAGGGGTGCGCAGTGTCTCCATCGGGGCGTGATCCTAGGCCTCGGTGCCGGTGGCCTGCCCAGTTCCGACAGACTCACTGAAGAGTCGTCGCCTGACGCGAGGGTCGTCGGGGCACCCCCGCAATAGCGGTTGGCGACGATCGTTGTGCCGGGGTTGGGCGCCGGTCGGGTGTGCGGTGGGGACCAACTGCGACACTTTCACCAATGAATCGTCCCAAGTGATTGCGGTGCGTCCGCAATCAGGCCGGGGCCCAGATCCCGGCCTGGGCCATCCGATGGCGCCCTGGGTGTACGTCGGCATCAACGTGCCACTGGTGGCGGCCATCTTCTTGTTACCCCGGTACCACTTGTATCTGTGGGGGCTTCTCAGCCTGGGCTCGGCCGCAGCAATCGTCGTCGGGGTGGCCCGCAACCGCCCTACCCACCCAATGGCGTGGCTCTTCGTCGTAGCGGGAGTCACGACCTTTGCGTTGGGCGACATCACCTACGACGTGCTGACCAGAGTTCTGCATAGGTCAAACCCGTTCCCGTCGCCGGCCGATGTCTTCTACCTCGCCACCTACGTCCTTCTCTCCGTCGCAATGGTCGCGATGGTGAGGGCCCGTCGGCGACGGGACGGCGAGACGGGCGCATTGTTGGACGCGCTCATCATCACCTCGGGTCTTGGCGTGCTGTCGTGGATCTTTCTGGTCCAGCCCTATGTGCACGCGGCGCACATGACACTGTTCCCCAAGCTGACGTCCATCGCCTACCCACTCGGCGACATCCTGCTGTTGTGCGTACTCGTTCGACTGGTATTCGGAGGGGGGACCCACAACGAGTCGTTGCGCCTCTTGGGAACGGGGGCGCTGGGTCTGCTGGGCGCCGATTGCGCCTATGGCTGGATCCAGTTACACGGATCGTGGGCGGTGGGCGGTCCCACCGACCTGGGGTGGGTGCTCTTCTATCTTTGCTGGGGCGCCGCCGCACTGCACCCGGCCATGCGCGAGCTCACGGTAGAATCGCCCTGGCGTCCACGGCAGCTCCGCCTTAGTGCGCTTGCCCTCTTGAGCGCCTCCGCGTTGGCTGCGCCGCTTGTCATCGTCTGGCGCGATGTCGTGGGTGTCCCGACGGACGCCGGCGAGCTGGCGGGCGCCTCGGTGGTGGTGTTCGCGCTCGTCCTCATCCGGTTGACCGGGTTGGCGCGGGCCCAAGCGCTCAATGCCCGCCACGAACAGGCACTGCGATTCTTCTCGGAACGGCTCGTCGCAGCCACCGAGGTCACCGCCGTGTGGAACGCCGGTGTCGATGCCGTCGTCACCATCGGGGCACCCGAGGTCATCGGGTGCCTGGTGACCGAACCCCGTAGGCATAGCGAGACGATAGTGGTGGCCACCTGGGCCGAACTGGCCGGGGTGACCGTCGGGGTCACCGCACCCGACACGGCGGGCGATCGCCGAGTGGTTCGCCTTGCCGATGGCAAGCCCGTGGCGACCACGACGGAGGCGACCATGTGGACGGAGCTCGACTGGTCCCACGCCGAATTTGCCCGGGGGCGCATGCTCTTCGCCCACGACAGGCCGCTGCCGGTCGATCTCCTCTCGGTGCTCGGTGCCATCGCAGCCCAGCTGACCCTGGCCCTCGAACGCGTGGAGCTGGCGCATGTCGTGCAGGAAACCCGCAACGAGCGAAGGTTTCAATCCATCGTGCAACACTCCTCCGACCTCATCACCCTTCTCGGTCCCGACTTGCGCACCATCTACGAGAGCCCGGCCGTGGCGACAGCCCTCGGTGGCTCACCCAACGGCCTCATCGGGCACTTGCAAGGAGAACTCGTGCACCCTGATGATGAGGCGACGGCCCGGGCGCAGTTGAGCAAGGTACTCACCGGAGGACTCGGCACCACCGCGACATTCGAATGCCGGGTGCGCCGTGCCGACGGGGAGTGGCTCATCGTCGATTCCGTGATGACCAATCTGCTCGATGAGCCCGACGTGGGTGCCATCGTGCTCAACTCCCGTGACGTCACCGCACGGCGCTCGTTGGAAAAGGAACTCAATCACCAGGCGTTCCACGACACCCTCACCGGCCTGGCCAACCGCGCCCTGTTCCTCGACCGGCTCTCCCATGCCATGGACAGGGGCGACCGGGGCGCTGATCCGGTCGGCGTGCTGTTCTTGGACCTCGATGACTTCAAGGCCATCAACGACAGCTTCGGGCATCCGGCCGGCGATCGTCTGCTGGTGGCCGTGGCCGAACGCATCCGCGCCTCCACGCGCCCCGGGGACACGGTGGCCCGTTTCGGTGGCGATGAGTTCGCCGTCCTGGTCGAGTCGGGCGCCATGCCCGAAGCGGCCGAGGCGGTCGCCGAGCGCATCACCGAGGGCCTGGCGGCGACGTTTCGCATCCAGGCCAATGATGTAGCGATACGGGCGAGCATGGGCATCGCCCTCGGTCAGCGACCGCACGAGACACCTGACGATCTCCTGCGGGATGCGGACCTCGCCATGTACCTCGCCAAGCGCAACGGAAAAGGCCGCTTCGAGATGTACCGCCCGAACATGCACGCCGACGCCGTTCTTCGCCTCGAGACGGCCGTCGGGGTCCGAGAGGGCCTGGAGCGAGGTCAATTCGAGGTCTACTACCAGCCGATCGTCGACACCCACACGAGCCGGCCCATCGGCGCGGAGGCACTCGTCCGATGGAACCATCCGGTCCGGGGGCTCCTGGCCCCGATCGAGTTCATCCCGATTGCGGAGACCACGGGGCTGATCGTTCCCCTCGGACGGCAAGTCCTCCGGGAGGCCACGCGCCAGGCCCAGGAGTGGCGGGAGAGCCGGCTGGTCGGCGAAGAGTTCTACGTGAGCGTCAACCTCTCCACCCATCAGCTCCAAGAGCCGGACCTCGTCGACGACATCTCCCATGCCTTGGACGTCTCGGGACTCCCGCCCGGGGCGCTCGTCCTGGAGGTCACCGAGAGTGCCATCATCGAAAATCTCGACCTTGCGCTGCCCCGGCTGCACGCCATCAGATCCCTCGGCGTCGGCCTGGCGGTCGATGACTTCGGCACCGGGTACTCGTCGCTGAGCTACCTGGCCGACCTGCCGGTCAACTTCGTCAAGATCGACAAGTCCTTCATCGATCGGATCACACCGGACGCGGGCGGGACCACGATGGCTCGCGCCGTCATTGACCTCAGTCGCGCCCTGGGATTCACCTGTATTGCCGAGGGCGTCGAGAGCGAGGGCCAGCGCGCCGCCCTCGATGAGCTGGGCTGCGAGAACTCCCAGGGCTACCTCTTCGCGCGACCGGCGTGCCAGAGTGACATGGCAGCGGTTCTCCGTCGTCTCCAGCTCGGCCCGGCCGTGACAAAGCCCTAGTCCGGCGGCCGGAAGGACTCCACCCCGTCGCCTCGCCCGATGAGCACGAGGGACACCATGGACGGCGGGAAAAATCCATGGTCCACCACGCCTGGCGTGGCGCCGAACCGCTCCGCCGACTGCGCCGGATCATCGAGCGCACCGTGGTAGTCAGCCAGCACGCCCCCGTCGGGGCTGCGCGGAGCCGGGCGTACGACAACGCCGGGGAGGGAGCGCAGGACGGAACCGAGCCCGAACGCCATGATCTCGAGCGGCACGGGCGAGGCCAGCCGTGGCACCAGCTTGTTCGATGACACGATGACGACGAACTGCTCTGCCGCGGCAGCAACGATCTTCTCCCTCGTGTGGGCGCCGCCGCCGCCCTTGATCAACCAGCCGGCAGGATCGACCTGGTCGGCGCCGTCGATCGCCATGTCCAGCCGATCGATACGGTCGAACGAGTCGACCCGAAGGCCCTGCGCCCGGGCCAGCGTCTCGGTGGCCGGCGACGTGGCGACGCACGAGATGTCGAGTTTTCGCCGGCCCGAACGCGGGCAGTAGGTAGGCAACCGTGGACCCCGTGCCCAATCCGACGATCATGCCGTCTTCGGCCAGCGCAGCGGCAGCCTCTGCGGCGCCCTGCTTCTCCCTCTCGGTGTCCTCCACCCCCCCACCCTCGCGGAAGACCCTCGACTCCGCACTTCCGGCGCAATGATGGCGCCGCGCTAGCTGCGGGGCACGTCCTTCCAGGGCAGCTCCTTGTCGTTGCGCACGTCGCCAGGCAGACCCAGGACGCGCTCCCCCAGAATGTTGCGCATCACCTCGGACGTCCCCCCCTCAATGGAGTTGGCCCGCACGCGGAGGAACGACTTGTGGACGTCGGCGGAGCCCATCCCGACAAAGTCGGGGCGGACCATCGGATAGCCCGCCGGATACAGCATCCCTTCATTGCCCAACAGGTCGACGCAGAGCTCGTACACGCGTTGGTTCTCCTCGGCGAAGGCCAACTTCGCCACGGACCCCTCGGGACCGGGAGTCCCGGCGCGGCGCACCTGCGCAGCCCGCTGGTTGGTCAGCCTCAGCACCTCGCTGCGGATCCAGCTGGAGACGAGGCGATCCCGCAGGACGCGGGCGTAGGCAGAAGTGTCCCCGCTCCACCTCTCCTTCCAGATGCGCAGGGCGTCGGCGATGGGACCGCCGCTGCGGCGCGCCACACCGCCCCCGATCGAGACGCGCTCATTCATCAGGGTGGTGACGGCGACACGCCATCCATCGCCCTCGGCACCGAGGCGGGCCGAGTCGGGCATGCGGACGTCGGCGAAGAACACCTCGTTGAATTCGGCTTCGCCGGTGATCTGGTACAGGGGTCGTACGTCGACGCCCGGAGCGTCCATGTCGATCAAGAAGGCGGTGATGCCCTTGTGCTTGGGCACGTCGGGATTGGTCCGGGCCAGGAGCAGCCCGAACCGGGAGAGGTGGGCCAGGGTCGTCCAGACCTTCTGCCCGTTGAGGACCCACTCCTCGCCGTCCCGGACGGCGCGGGTGGACAGGCTGGCCACATCAGATCCCGACCCGGGCTCGCTGAAGAGCTGGCACCAGATCTCCTCGCCCGTGAACAGGGGGCGCAAGTAGCGTTTCTTCTGCTCATCAGTCCCGTGGGCGACGATGGTGGGGGCACACATGCCATAGCCGATCGGGTTCTTCAGCCCGCTGACGGGGGCCCCGCCTGCGGCCAGCCGGGACTGTGCCAACTGCTGGTCCTTGGGCGTGAGACCCAGACCACCGAGACCCTCGGGATAGTGCAGCCACGCCAATCCCCGATCGAACTGCTCCCCCAGGAACTCCTTCGCCGGCGTGGTCGCCGGGGGAAGCTCTTCGAGCAGCCGGTCGACACGCTCTTCCACGTTCACACTCACAGCAGCAGCGTATAGTGCGCTGACCAAAAGCCTCCGCCCTTTGGCCTATAGCGTGCCTGCGTGCGCGTCATTGCCCTCGACCCTGCCCCGGCCGGCCCTTCGGGCACCTCCGGCTACCCAGCGGGTTGCCCATGACCGCTTCGGTGACCTTGCCCGACGGCAGGGAGCTGGCGTATGAGGTGTATGGCGATCCGGCCGGCGATCCGGTCCTGAGCTTTCATGGCGGCTTGAGCTCCCGACTGGACGCCGCTCCCGCCCACCAGGCCGCCCTCGATCTGGGCGTGCGGCTGATATCGCCGGACCGGCCGGGAATCGGCCTCTCGACCTACCAGCCCGGCCGGCGCCTGCTGGACTGGCCGGCCGACGTGGCTGCCCTGACCGAGGTACTCGGCATCGATCGGTTCGCCGTGATGGGTTGGTCGTGCGGCGGACCGTACGCCGCCGCCTGCGGCGCCCGCATGAGCGACCGGGTCACCGCGGTGGCACTGCTCTCGAGTGCCGTGCCGTTCGAGCTCGTCGGTACGACCAAGGGCCTGGCCCGCGACGACCGTCTCCTGCTCTCCCTGGTTCGCTGGACGCCGCGTCTGGCCTCCGCCCTCCTCCGGGTCACCATCGGCGAGGCCAGCGAGGCTCGTCTGTACCGGGAGATCCGACGCAGCTTTCCCGCGGTCGACCGGGCCGCCCTGGCGGAGAGGGGATCGATCGTCGACGCCGTGGCCTTCGTCAAAGAGTCCATGCGCCAGGGGGCGCAAGGGTGCATTCAGGACTACCGCGTGTTCGGGAGCCCTTGGGAGTTCGATCTCAGCGAAGTGACGGTGCCGGTACAGATCTGGGAGGGAGAGGAAGACGACTCTGGACCTCCGGCGTACCGCGAGCTGTTGCTCCGTCACCTGCCACAGGCCGAGCTCTCCCTGGTACCCGGCGAGGGCCACCTGTCACTCCTGCAACACCAGGCGCCAGCCATCCTCAGCCACCTGACGAGCCACGTCAGCGGTTAGCCACATCACTGAGACCACAAGGCCGAATCGATCGCCCGGTGAAAGGTCGGGTAGGCGAAGATCATGCTCTTCAAGGTGGCCACGGGAATCCGGGCGTGGACGGCGAGCGCCAACAGGCCGAGGACCTCGCCTCCGGACGGGCCCATGGAGGTCGCCCCGACGAGTACGCCGTCCTGTTCGACCAACTTGACCAGCCCTTCACCCTTGTTGATCCACCCCCGCGCAGAGGCCGAGATGGGCTCATGCATCACGCTGACCGCGCCGCCGGACTCCCGGGCGGCCGCTTCGGTCAGGCCGACCGATCCGATCTCGGGGTCGGTGAACGTCACCCTCGGCACCGCTCGGTAGTCGGCTTCGGCGACCTCGTGTCCGAGGATGTCCGCCACGCAGATCCGGGCCTGATACATGGCGACATGGGTGAATGCCCCCTTTCCGGTGACGTCCCCAACCCCCCAGACACCCGGCAGGACCCGCATGCGGGCGTCGGTCGGAATGCTGTGCGCACTGGCATCAAGCCCGAGGGCGGCCACTCCGAGGCCGCCCAGATCCGAACGACGACCGGTGGCGACCAACACGCGTTCGGCCTCGGCAGAGGACCCGTCGGCGAAGTGGGCCGTGCAACCTCCGGCAGCATGGGACTCGACGCGCACGATGCGCACCCCGGTCCGTACGGTGACGCCCTCGCGACGCAGAATGTCGGTGATCATCTCCGACACTTCGGGCTCTTCTGTCGAAGCGAGGCGCTCATCCATCTCGACGATCGTGACGGCGGCGCCGAACCGCGCCATGACCTGGCCGATCTCGAGGCCCACTGGACCACCGCCCACGACCAGCAATGACCCGGGGATCGTCTCGGTGGCGATGGCCTCCCGGTTCGTCCAGTGCGGGATCTCTTCGAACATGGGCGGCACCCAGGCCCGGGCTCCGCTGGCCAGGACGAGAGCCGTGCCGGCGGTGATCTCCTCACCGTTGACCTCGACCGAGGAGGCGCCCGTGACGCGGGCCCTGACCGCGGATGAAGTGCCCCCCTTTCCCGAGGAAGCGTTCGACGGCCACCGTGTCGTCCCAGGAATCGGTCGCCTCGTCACGGATTCGCCTAGCGACCGGAGCCCAGTCCGGCGTGACGACCGAGACTCCGGCATTACCCGGGACGCGGCGGGCCGCCGCCAACAACCCGGCCGCCCACACCATCATTTTTGACGGGATGCAGCCCCAGTAGGGGCACTCACCGCCGACCAGCTCGGCCTCGATACCCACCACATCGAGGCCCGCCTCGGCCAGCTGGCCGGCTACGTGTTCCCCCCCGGGTCCCAGCCCGACCACGACGGCGTCACACTGCATTGCTCAGAGCTGGCCCCAATTGGTGATGTTGACGGGCTTGACCACGGGCGTGCCGACGTTGATCTGGATCTGGTAGTGACTGCCGAGGGGGAGGTTGGCCGGATTGCCCTTGTAGATGCCCACCTTCTTCCCCGGGGCGGTGAAGAACACCGTCTGTTTCCCGGTGACCGACCCGATCTGGGTGGAGCTCAGTGGGATGCCCCACACGGCGAAGAACTGGCCCAGAGTGAAGGTCTCCGTCGAGCTGGGCGACTCAACGTGGAGGATGCCGTCGTTGGCGTGGGTGTGCAGCCAGTAGAAACAACTTCCGGTTTCGACGAACGGGCCCTCGGGGGTCGACACCGCCTGGAAGCCCGGTATGCCCACACCGTACGGAATGACGCGCGCCTTCCCGTTCACGAAGACCGTCAGATGGGCGTGGACGTGCGTGACGGTCTTCTCGCCGGCGTTGCACTGGATCCCGTCCACCGGTTGTCCCGTCGCTCCGGTGCTCAACGTCGCCAGCTTTACTCCCTTGGGGATCGGAATGCCTTCCGGGCCCGTCGTCGTGGGCGGGACCGGGATCATCTGCAGCGAGGAGGGGATGGCCGTGGTCTTGACATCCGCCGCCGTCTTGGTCGACTGCGGGTTGTTCGAGGAGCTCGTCGCAAGGACGACGATGAGGACGATCACCAGGAGCACCACGAGCGCACTCCCCCACCTGACGGCCTGCCGAACCCGCTTGGCCCGCAGCTCAGCGGCCCGACGCTCGGCTGCTTTGCGCTGTAACTCTGCTCGTCGTTGTGCCTTGGACTTCGTGCCGCTGGTCATGGTGCGGCCAATCTAGCGAACCCCTCCTCTCGATTGGCATCTATCAGGCGGGAATGCGGTCCCCTCCGCACCCCGGCATGGGTGGCCGACGCCACCCGGCACCCCACCCCTGGTGACCACAACGGCCGTTAGGCAGGGAATTCGTACCCCAGGTTGCCCTCTCAGTGGGTGGCGGACTCGGACGAAATGGGGAAGGCCAGGCTGGCGTGGTGATCACCGATGCGATTCCATCGGCTCGTGACCGCCTTGCCCCGGGTGTAGAAGCGAACGCCGTCGGGCCCGTAGACGTGGAGGTCACCGAAGAGCGAACCCTGCCACCCGCCGAACGAGTAGGAGGAGACCGGGACCGGGATGGCGATGTTGATCCCTACCATGCCCGCCTCCACTTCGGACTCGAAGCGTTGGGCGGCCGCACCGTCGGCGGTGAAGATCGCCGCGCCGTTCCCGTAGTCGTTGTCCGCGATGAGATCGAGCGCCTGGTCGAGGGAGTCGACGCGCACGAGGGACAACACCGGCCCGAAAATCTCCTCTCGGTACACCCGCATGGCGGGCGAGACGTCGTCGATCAGGCATGGCCCGAGCCAATACCCGCCCTGGGCGCCCCGGTTCGGGTGCGTGCGCCCGTCAATGACGACACTCGCTCCCTCGCTCTCGCCGATGTCGAGGTAGGACGCGACCCGGTCCCGGTGCTGCGCCGTGATCAGGGGGCCCATTTCGGAGTCGGGATCGGTGCCCGATCCGACCACGAGCCGGTCGACGCGACGGCGGATCCCCTCCACCAACGCGTCGCCGCACCCGCCCACGGCGACGAGCACGGACACAGCCATGCAACGCTCACCGGCCGAGCCGTAGCCGGCGCTGACCGCCGCATCCGCCGCCTCCCCCATGTCCGCATCGGGAAGCACCACCATGTGGTTCTTGGCGCCGCCGAGGGCCTGGACCCGCTTGCCCTCGCCGGCCGCGGTCTCATAGACGTGGCGAGCCACCGGCGTCGATCCGACGAAGCTCACGGCGGCGATGTCAGGGTGCGTGAGGATCCGGTCCACCGCCACCGCGTCGCCCTGCACCACGTTGAACACCCCGTCGGGAAAGCCGGCCGCGGCCACCAACTCGGCCAGGAAGAGCGAGGCAGACGGGTCCTTCTCCGAGGGCTTCAGCACGAACGTGTTGCCGCACGCGATCGCCAGGGGGAACATCCACAGCGGGACCATCACCGGGAAGTTGAACGGCGTGATGCCCGCCACGACCCCCAACGGCTGCCGGATGGAGTGGACGTTGACACCGCTGGAGACGCCCTCGCTGAACTCGCCCTTGAGTAATTGGGGAATACCGCAGGCGAATTCGACCACTTCGAGACCGCGAGCCACCTCGCCGACCGCGTCCGCCGCGACTTTGCCATGTTCGGACGTCACCACGGCGGCCAGGTCGTCGACGTGAGAGGCGAGCGATGCCCGAAGGGCGAAGAGCGCCGCGGTGCGTGTGGCCAACGAGGTGGATCGCCATTCGACGAACGCCCTGCGGGCTGCGGCGACCGCCTCGTCGACCTCGCTCACGGCGGCGAAGTCGACCGCTCCGGTCTGGCGCCCCGTGGCGGGGTCGAAGACCGTCCCGCGCCGTCCGGCATCGCCCACCCACGGCTTGCCGTCGATCCAGTGCGTGATGTGTCTCATGGTGCTCCCTTCACGAGTGCAGCGCGGTCTGCCGTCTGGAGCGCATGGACCAGGATCCCAGCCGCCTCGGCCGCCTCCTCCATTGTCACGCTCATTGCGGGGGCGATGCGCAGGACGTTTCCGTACAATCCTCCGGTGCCGATCAGCAGCCCCTCCTGGCGACAGACCTCGAGCACCAGCCGCGCCGCCGGTCGATTCGGCGCCATGGTGCCGGGTTCCACGAGCTCGACGCCGACCATGAGCCCCCTCCCCCGTACTTCGGCCACCACGGGGAGGGCGGCGCAGCGGTTTCCGAGCTCGTGGAGGAGGAAGCTCCCCACCTTGAGGGCGTTGCCCTGCAGATCGTGGCGCAGGAGGTAGTCGAGGTTGGCGAGCGCCCCCGAGGCGGCCAGCGGATTGCCCCCGAAGGTCGAGATCGAGTTGGCGCCGATCGAGTCGACGAGATCACCGCGACCGACCACTCCACCGATGGCCAGGCCGTTCGCCAGGCCCTTGGCGAACGCGGCGAGATCAGGCACCAGGTCGTGGGCCTGGAATCCCCAGAAGTGCTCGCCGGTACGCCCCCACCCGGTCTGCACCTCGTCGGACACGAAGAGAATGCCGTATTCGTCGAGCACTTCCTTCATGGCGCCGAAGAACCCATCGGGAGGAACGACGAACCCTCCGACCCCTTGGATCGGCTCGGCGATCAGGCACGCCACGTCACCTGCCGTGGTCGTCTCGATGACCTCGCGTAGGTCCCGCACGCAGGCCCGGGTGAGCTCGCGGTCACTCAATGGCCCGAACGGACTGCGCAAGCGGTAACCGCTCTGCACGTAGTGGACGGCGAAGGGGCTCAAACTCGACGCTGACCATGCTCGGTTTCCGGTGACCGACATGGTGCCGTAGGACCGACCGTGATAGCTGTGCCGCACCGCCAGCACCTGGTTGGAGGACCGGGCGGTGCAGGAGAGCATGAGAGCGGTCTCGACCGCCTCCGTGCCGGAATTGACGAAGAAGACCTTGGCGTCGGGAATGGTGGAAAGTTGCGCGATCCGCTCCGCCAACTCGATCATGGGTCGAATCAGGTAGAGGGTTGACGAGTGCAGCATCCGTCCCGCCTGCTCCCGGATCGCCTCCACGACTTCGGGGACGTTGTGGCCGGTGCTCGTGGTGAGGATGCCGCCGAAGAAATCAAGATAGCGGTTGCCCTCGCCGTCGACGACGTGCCGCCCTTCGCCGCTCACCAGCTCGAGAGGCTCGTCGTAGTACAGGGTGAGCCAGCTTGGCAGCACCGCCTTATGGCGACGGAGCAGCTCGCGGTGCAGGGAGGTCAGTTCACCTGAGGAGTGGGGCACTTCATCCGGCACGAAGTCATTCTCCCAGCGGAGAGGCGACGTGGGGAACGCGGCACCACCACCAAGGCCCCGTGGCGTACGCCGGGCCTGTCAGGCCCGCGAACCGCAGGGGGGCGATCATCCGCCCAGCAGCGAGCGGACCCGCGCTGATCCGATGGCCAAGAGCAACGTGGGCAGCCGGGGCCCGGTATCCCGGCCGACCAGCAACGTGTACAGCAGGGCAAAAAACTGCCGTTGCGCGGCCTTGAGCTCCGGCGTCGGCTCGGCATCCATCTGCAGTCCGGCTTGTAGCTTGGGAATGGCGTAGACGAGGGTGGTCAACCCGTCGAGGGACCAGTGTTCGTCGAGCCGGGCGATCAACAGGGACAGGGCGTCGTGCTCCGTTGGGCCGAGCGCGGCCAGGAGCGGCGCGTCCGGTTCTTCCCGCACGAACGTGCGCTGGTCGGCGGACATCTGCGTCATGACCCAGGCCTGGGCACAGTCGAGACGGGGCCGGACGTCGTCGAGGCCATCAACCGGATGGTTCTTTTGGTCGAGATCCCTGAGAATGCGCACTACCTGCTCCTCGTCACCAGTGGTGATGTCGAGGATTGAGGCCAGCGTCCGATAGGGCAGCGCCACGGGCGTGCTGGGCAATGGCCCCGCCGTCGTGCCGACGGCACGACCGAATGCGGCGGCGTGCGAGGGGGCCACCGTACCTGCGTCGACCTTGCGACCCAACGCGTCCCATTCGTCATAGAGCCGATAGATCTCCTGGTCGAAAGCGACAGTGAACGACTGCTGGGGTTTGCGGCGGGCGTAGAGCCAGCGCAGCACCTGGGGCTCCATGATCTCCAACGCGTCGGACGGTGTGGGCACGCTCCCTTTGGAGCTTGACATCTTCGCCATGCCACTGATGCCGACGAAGGCGTACATCGGTCCGATGGGCGGCTCGCCACCGAATACCTCGCGGATCAATTCCCCCCGACCACGAAGGACGAGCCCGGTGACTGATGGTCCACCCCGGACGGCTCGAAGATCACGCCTTCGTAGGCCCAGCGCATGGGCCAATCGACCTTCCACACCAGCTTTCCCCGATGGTGCGTCGCCAGCTCCACCGTTTCGCCGTGCCCGCACGCGCAGACATAGGTAAGCGCCGTGGAGTCGTCGTCGTAGCGGGTGATCGCCGTGGCATCGCGCTCGCAGACAGCGCAGTAGGGCCTGTAGGGAAAGTACGCCCCGCCGGCGCGGCCATCGTCCTCGGTGGCGGCGCCCGATCCCTCAACTGCGGCCCGGGCCGCCATCAGTTCATCCTCGGACAGCCCACCTGGTCGCTCCCCGGAACCGGCGCCCGGTTTGGGTTTCGTGCGGTGGCGGTCCAGGACCGCATCGATTCTCGATCGTTCGCGCATGGCCAGCAGTACCGGCGAGCTGTAGGCGCCCGAGGTGTAGCGCTCCGTTTGACTGATGCCGAGGAACTCGATCCCGAGCCGGCCGGCCGCATCGATCATCGGGGCCTTGAAGTGCTCGGCCCAGTTGGCGTGCCGGCTGCCTGCGGGGGCCGGCACGGAGGTCAATGGCTTTCCGATATGGCGTGACCACGACGGGTCGATACCGGCCGGCACCCGGCGGAAGCGGTCATAGTCGTCCCACGAAAGGATGTGCACGCACTCGACACCGCGGTGCCTGATCTCGTCGGCGACGAGGTGCGGCGTCATGACCTCCCGCAGGTTGCCCAGGTGGATGGGACCCGACGGGCTGAGGCCGGAGGCCACGACGACGGGCCTCCCCGGGGCGCGGCGCGCCGCGGCCGCGATGACCTGGTCCGCCATGCGAGAGACCCAATCGTCCTCCGTGTCGCGCGCCATCAGGCACATCCTTTCCGGGCTCGAGTCCTCCCATCATCTCAGGCCCGGGGCCCTGTTCTCACCCGTGGCACAGACCACTACGAGGTGTCGCTCAGATGCGGGCAAGATCACCGACGTTTCTCATCCTTTCCACAGAGCGCCTTGAGGGTCACTTCAGTTGGCCAGGTAAGGATGCTGGCACATCGCGTTCCCGTCCGGCAGTCCCTCGGCCACATCGAGAGCTGAACCTCTTTCGGGTGATCGCCTGTGCGGCGGTCCTCGGACAGCACTCGTTCATCTGGACCAACATGACAGGAAACTTCGTCGGCACAGGATTCATCACCATGCTGCACCTCAGCCGCACGTCGTTCTTCTTCCTCACAGCCCTCGTGGTCACCCATGCCCAGATCGACCACCCCCGATCGACCACTCGCTTTTGGAGGCGCCGCTATACGCAGGTAGGCATTCCTTATCTGGCGTGGACGGGGATCTACCTCATCTTCTCGCTCGTCACCATCAATGCGTCGTGGGACGAATTGGGCATCTTCCTCCGCCACAACCTGCTGCTGGGCTTCTCGCAGATGTACTTCGTCATCGTGATCTTCGAGTTCTACCTGTTCTTCCCGTTGTTGATGAAGCTGCTTCGCGCCGTGGACCATCGGTGGATCCTGGCCGGGAGCCTCGGGTTTGCCGTGCTGATCGGACTCTTCCTGCACTACCCCTCCTTGTTCTCTCCCCTCAGCAACGCCAACCAGACGATCAACCAAATCCTCCCGTGGGGCCGCGACATCCTCGTCTATCAAGAGTTCATCATCATCGGGATGCTGGCGGCGTTTCACCTCGACGAAGTGATCGGATTTGTTTCGCGGCATTACCGGAGGATCTTCATCGGCACCGGCCTCGTAGGAATCTCGATGGTGCTGTGGTACATGGTCTCGGTCTGGACCGGGAGCTCGGTCGAGCGGGCCTCGGACATCTACGAGCCGCAAGCGGCGCTGTGGTGTCTCGCCGCTGTCGCCGGGATATTCGCTTTCAGCTGGTGGTGGCAGCAGAGAACGACCGGAGTGCGGGGTCACGGCACGGTCCGCACGTTGCCATCAGTGGCCTACCTGGCCGGGCTGACCGGCGGCATCTTCTTCGCCCATACGATCTTCATCAACCTCATCCGCTCAGAACTGACCAGATCGGGACTTCGGGCCCATCTCCCCTGGGAAGCAACGGTCATCATCCTTTTCGTCGGGACCGTGTCGTTGACCGGGATCTTCGTCGCCCTCGTGCTGCGTACGCCGCTGCGCTGGGTACTCGGAGGCCCGGTGCGGTCAGAAGAACGAGCGTCGTACGTCGAACCTGCCACAACCGGAGTTGGAACGGAGTCGGCTTGACGGAGACCGGACCGAGGGCCAGCTCAACGTGCCGGATGCTGCCGGCGACTCAGGAAGTATTTGGGCGGACCAGCGGCCATTCCCGCGGCATGGCATAGCCTCAATCGAAATGGCACCGGGGTCGCTTCATTCTTCCGCACCGTGCCGTTGCCCGAACTCAGGAAGAGCTTGGCGGCGATCGGCAGCTTTCGGACTATGGCGCGTCGATGCCGCCCGTCCGCCACCAGCAAGGAGGTGAACATCGCCGTCAAACCGAGTCCGTAACTGAAGACCTGGTGCCGTAGCTCCCCGCTCGTCCCGCGGTGCATGTGGTGCAAAATGGCCGATGGTTCGAATGCGATCAATCCGCCATCAGTGAGAATTTGAATGAAGGCGGCCAAATCCTCGCCGCCGCGAGCCGGCGTGCCCGTACCAAGGGCGTTGTCGAATCCACCGATATCCTTCAACACGCTGGTTCGAAAGGCGATGTTGGCGCCGCTGCCGAACCTTCCGGCACCATAGGGGTACAGAGGATCGCGATCCGCCGCCTCCTCGCCGTGGAGCATCGGCACGAAGGATCGATTGAAGCCGCCGAAGAGATCTTCGAACATGCTCTGCTCGGGAGAGGTCAACTCAGCGGGAATTATGATGCCGCTGGAACACGCCACACGCGGATCCGAGAGGAGCGGCCTCACGAGTTGCTGCAGCCAGTCCGGTTCAACCTCCACATCATCGTCCGTGAAGACGATGAATTGATCCTGGCAGCCGAACAAGGCCCGGTTTCGGGCCGCCGAGATACCGCGTTCTGGCTCGTGCAGGATCTGGACTTCATGTGCCGTCACGCTGCGTACCTGCGCATGGTCTTCTTCGTTCGGCACCAAGCGATTGTCCACCAGCACGATTTCGAACTCCGGATAGTCGAGCTGAGCGATGCTGGCCACGGCGACGCTGAGGCTCTGCACGCCCCCGAACGTCGTGGGAATCGCCACCGTTACCCGCGGCCACGAGGTCGGCTCCAATCTGGACCAGGATGCGTCCACGGAGGCCGGCAGCCCGGCGGCAGCGGCCACGATCTGGTCAGCCAAAGTAGGGCCGCCGTCGTCGAGATCCAATTTGACCATTCCCACCGCTCTGCCGTCGCGCCGCACCAGGACCTCGACCCTCCTGGTGTCTGCGTCGATCTCCTTCTCCGGATCCGACGACAGCTCCCCGTCGACGAAGTCGGCGATGAACACCTTCGATGGACGCCATCCTTCAACACTGTCCCAGCCGTTGCCGCTCACACGGACTCCTTTGCAACTGACCGATCAGGTGCGCCGGCTCGGTGGAGCACTCTCTTGATTCGCCGGACTTCTCTCCACGCCGGTCGCGCCGCGCTGTACAACGCGCTGCGCCACGTACTCCGTTGCCCCTCCTCCATGAGCTGCACGAGCACTTCGGGAGTCACTTCCGGAGTGATCAGGAGGCGGCGAATGCACAGATCGCGTCCTCGCCCGAGCGCATGCAGCCCGAGACCCACCTCGCACGCACGCGTGTATCCCTCCTGCCTGGCAATCCGTCGCGCCCTTCTGTCGTGATACCCGAAGGGATAGGCCATCGACGTAATGGATCTCCCGAGTCCCTGTTCGAGAATCCCCCGAGACTCCCGGAACTCGTTGCGCAGGGTGGCGGATGAGAGAAGGTCAGACTGAAGGTGCTGGTGCCCATGACCCCCGATCTCGATCCGGGTGGGATCGAGATCGGCCAGGGAATCAAGGCTCATCACCGTGTTCTCAGCACTGTCACCGCCAAAGGGCCATTCGGCTCTGCGCCCGAGGTACGCCGTCGGAACGAAGACAGTCGCCTTGGCGTCGAAGGCTTCGACACTCGGAGCGACGATGCTTCCGAAGCTCTCGAAGGCGTCGTCAAACGTCAAATAGGTCTCTTTGGGCAGTTTCCCTGCTCGCTGCGATGGGATGTCTCCGACCAGACCTGTCTGCCATCCGAGATCCTTCAGGGCCGCCAGGTGCTCATTGAACAAAGACGCACTCACCGTGAAGGGGTCGTCTGCCCGGCTCGGGCGTACCGCGACGTCGTGATACATCAGGACGGGTATGTACCGCTGCGCACCGTCATCCGCCATCACGTCACTCAATCCCCTTGATACTCAGAACATTGCGAGCACGTCTGCGCCGTACCACGACCCGGGGCGGAAGGTCCGCCGACTGATCGATCATTCCTGCACAGACGGTACCAGTCCCTTCGCAACCCCAACCCGAGAAAGCAGATCTGGCGGTGCAAATTGGGCACGAATAGTGGCAGAATTGGGAAGATCTTGAGGCACATGATCGGTACTGAATTGATGGGAGCACTACCCGCTCTCACGTCGGGCCAGGTGGCCAGCGCGGATGCTTACCGGGCGCCAAAACGATCGGACGCAGCACGGACGATTATATCGGCACTCCCTTCCACGGACAAAGCGGTGCTGTCAATAATCAGGTGGTACAGGCGCGGATCGTCCTGGCGGACATTGAAGAAGACCCGAGCGTACGCATCGCGCGCCCGGTCCACCGCCCGCTGATCTTTCCGGGCGCTCGCCTCGTCAACCCCCTGCGCAATCGCCTGCGCGATCCGGGCCTCGACCGGACCGTCGAGTCGCACCCGCAGAACACCAGGTCGATCCGCCAGCACGGCCATGCCGGCCCGCCCGAGAATGACTCCCCCGGTGGTGTCGGCGACATCGCGAAGCTTGGCCTCGTTCGCTTTTCGAAATCGCTCCGGCGTCTCGATCTCTGCCGTGGGCAACTGGTTCGGCCCCATTGGTGTGGTCGCGTTGGCGAACCCCATGATGATCCGCTCCCACCGCCGGGGAGCGGGTTCGTCGAGACTTTCCTCTATCTCCCCGTACGGTGTCAGTTGCTGCACCACCGAAGCTGGAATGGCCCGATCCAAGAACGGGAGATCAAGACGTTCGGCGACCCGGTGGGCGATCTGATCCCCGTGGGCGCCGTAGGACGCCGATATCGTCACAACACGTGGCATTCACACAGTTCACCACATCCCCTCAAGGGTGTCGTGAGCGTCCCATCCAAGGGTCAGGCAACTCGATCCATTCCCCGGAATTCTGAAGCTGTAGTGCTACCCTGCGCTGGTCGATCGAAAGGAACCTTTCCATGCTCGCCTCGTCATTCCCCGTCCTCGATGTCTTCTTGGAGGTCCTCTACTTCTTCCTCCTTGTCCTCTGGTTCTTCATCCTCTTCCAGGTAGTGATCGACCTCTTCCGTAGTCCGGATTTGAGTGGTCTCCATAAGGCGCTCTGGTTCATCTTCGTCATCCTCGTGCCCTTCCTCGGCGTCTTCGTCTACATAGTCGCCCGGGGGAGCAAAATGCACGAACACCAGGCTCAGGCCGTGCGGAGTCAACAGCAGGCGATGGACGACTACATCAAGCAGACGGCGGGAATCTCTGCCGCTGACCAGTTGACGAAGCTCCACGACTTGAAGGAGAAGGGTGCCATCTCCGACGGCGAATACGAAACGGCCAAAGCGAAGATCATCAGCGCCTAGGAACTGAGGACAACCCCCGGCCACGAGTTCGATCGTCGACGCCGAGCGGCCCCGGTGTGACGAGACGGCCAACTATGACGCGAGTGAGGGCGGTCCGGGCACGGGCGGTCCCAAGCACCCGAGGTATATCCCTGCTCACCAGACAGAGGCATCCTCAGCGAAGGTCCACGCTGGGACCCGGAGCGCCACGAACTCCTATGGGTAGACGTGCTGGCAGGGCTACTGCACCGATCTCGTGTCGGTACGGGCGGTTTGCTCGATGAGGTCGTCACGAATCGATTCTCTTGCCACCTGGGTGCGGCGGCCCCAACGCTCAGCGGCGGGTACGTGTTGGCTGCCGGCGCCGGGTTTCTCCACCTCGACGAGCACGGAGCAGTACGCCAGCTGGCGCAACCCGAAGCTGGTCGCACCGACGTGCGCATGAACGACGGAGCCTGCGATCCGCAGGGGCGATTCTGGGCCGGCACGATGGCCTACGACGAGAGCCCCGAAGCGGGAGTGCTCTACCGGCTCGAACTGGATGGCAGCTGCACGGCCGTGGTGAGCGGCTTGACCATCTCCAATGGGATCGGATGGAGCCCCGATGGTACGACGATGTATCTGGCTGACAGCGGCACGAGTCGAATCGACTGCCTTCGAATTCGACCCAATGGAGGGAGCGCTCGGGCGGCGCCGCACGATTGTGCAGGTGAGCGAGCCCGGCATGGCCCCCGACGGACTCACCGTCGACGACCAGGGATGTCTCTGGGTGGCCATGTGGGATGGTGCAGCCCTCAGGCGCTATAGCCCCGATGGTTCGCTGCTGGCCAGCGTGTCCCTTCCGGTCGACCGCCCAACGTCGTGTGCGTTCGGAGGGCCAGACCGATCGACACTGTTCGTGACCACCGCGAGTGAGGGCCTGTCCCCGGCAGCCCTGAGCGAACAGCCCGACGCGGGACGAGTCTTCCGCATCGACCACCTGGGCGTCACCGGGCCACCCTGCTTCCCCTACCGCGGGCGACTCGACACGACGTGAGCCGCTGAGCACGGTATGCGCATCGCGGGACACAGAGGGTCCGTCCGTCCGTGCGTCCGTGCTACAGGACAGGTTTTGGTGCCACCGCGAGCAACACGACGGCCAGGGTCATCATGGAGGAGCCGACGATGACAAGGGCAATCCGCGCACGTCGAACGCGGAAGTGGCTGCTGATGCCTACGAGAAAGAGAACCGAAGCAAGAAATATCGTGGTTCGCACATTACCGATGGCCACGCCACCCTCCCCGCGCCGGCCAACGCGAAGGGGGAGGCACGCTTGCATTGCCGCTGACCGAGGCAATAGGGAAAGGCACGCTCACCATCGACGGCTCGCACTTGCGGCACCAGTTCAAGGATGTCGCATTCGCCGGAGGCGACGTGTACAGCGTCACCTCCTGACGCCGGACGTGGTCGACCTCGCACTCCCGTGCGTGACGCCAAATTCAACTTGGGTCTTACCATCGGAGCATCTTTGCCGTCACGCCGATTACTCGAAAGTCCTGAGGAGTAAACGGGGGCAAGGGGACGGGGTATCTTTGCCTCAATGAGACAAGGCAGAAGATAAGACGGCTCATCGTGCCACCCCGGGTCATTTCGGTGAATGTTGGTCTGCCGCGTACCGTCAACTGGGCGGGGCGGTCGGTGACGAGCTGCATTTGGAAGGAGCCGGTCAGCGGTCGAGTGCTCGTCGAGGGGATCAATCTCCGGGGAGACGATCAAGCCGATCGGCGTGTGCACGGAGGTCCGGACAAGGCCGTGTACGCCTACGCAATGGAGGACTACGCGTGGTGGGCAGACGTACTCGACCGTGACTTGGGCGCCGGAACCTTCGGCGAGAACCTCACCACGGAGGGGATCGATCTCAGTGCCTGCGTCATCGGGCAAGAGTGGCACGTCGGCACGGCCGTCCTCCAAGTCGCCCAACCCCGAGAGCCGTGCTTCAAGCTCGGGATGCGTATGGGTGACGCCGATTTCGTCGAACTATTCGCGTCGAGTGGACGTTCCGGGACCTACCTACGCATACGTCAGCCTGGCGATATCGGCGCCGGCGACCCGATCGTGGCGCGTCATCCGCCGAGCCACGGCCTCACGGTCGGCGACTTGGTGGCCGTGCGACCGAGCACGCCGATCCCCTTGCTTGAGCGCATAGCCACCATCGACGACGTGCCGGAGGGTTGGCGTGCCGTGGCTCAGCGGCGACTTGCCCGATTGCATGGGGAGAGCTCGCCGCGCAACTGATTGACCGCGGCGCCATCGCGCATCAGTCCGGTGAGGCTCGCCGACGTCGTAGCCGACTCCACAAGAACAGGACGAGGCTCAAGACTGCCACGAGCGGTGCGACACGCTTCAAGACCGAGGGCCCGGCGGTGCCGAGAAGATCAACCGGTTCGGCCGGCGCCGAATGGATTGTCCGGACAGGCGAGGGATCCGATTCGTCAGCTGTCGCCTTGCTCTCGCCCGCGGCCCGGGTCACCGGCTCCGGCCCCGGCTCCGGCCCCGGCTTCTGGCCCAGAGCCCTGCGAGAGGACGTCCGCCTCAAGCCTGTCGGCGAACTCCCCCAGCATTTTGGTGCTGACGTCGCCCATCACACTCCGACCAAACTGCGCCACCTTCCCGGTGATGGAGAGCTCCGTCACGATGGAGACGGTCGTCCCGTCGTCGTCGGCGATGGCTGTTGCGGTGACGGTGGCCGATGCATTTCCCTGGCCTCGTGTGTCACGTCCCTCGGCCAATAGGACCGCTCGATGTTGCGCGTCATCCTTTTCGACGAATCGGGCGCTCCCCTTGTACTGCGCGCTGATCGGTCCCACCTTCACTTTCACGATCCCCCGGTACTCATCTCCTTCAACCTCTTGCAGCTCGGCGCCGGGCATGCACGGCGCTACCCGCTCAAGATCGGTGAGTACCGCCCATGCAACATCGATCGGCACCGAAACGTGAAATTCATTGGTCAGTTCCATCGGGTGAGATCCTCCTCGTTATCGATATCGACCGGTAGGCCCCCGCAAACTACTTCGGAGACCAGATCGGGCCGTTCCCTCATGAGCACTCGGGCACCTTCGTCGCCACCAGTTGGCAGAAGCGACCACACCGAGTGCTCGAGCCGGACCGGGGGCCGACGCAGACCATCGAACGTAGCCGACCGCGACCGGACTCGGTGAAGCCGCCACCGCTGCCCATGCGGCCGATGGGACCAGGGGCTGGTCTCCCAATCCCACCACGATGGCCTCGTGCTGGCGCGCGAGGGCCCACGACGTCGCCGCCCGCAAGGAAGAAGCCTGCCCGCTTGCCCAATCGGGATTCTCTATGACGCGCACCCCCTCCGGTACAGCCACTCCCAGATCCACCGCCCCGACGATCACAGCCACCTCGTCGAGATGAGCATCTGCCGCGGCCGTGAGGGCCCACCATACGAGAGGTCGACCCCGGAAGGGTGAGACTAATTTGTGCTCAGGGCCTTTGAAACGCGTCCCCCGCCGGCGGCCAGGACGACGGCGGCGACGCTCATTGGAACGTACCCGAGCCGGATTCCCGGCTCGGGGCACCCGCGAAATGGGCGTTTGTCACCACAACAACCCTTCTGAGGGCACAACGGTGGGCCTTCACTCTCAACCTACCGCCATCACGCCCAACAGTGCGTCGAGCGAGGCGGCGGAATGACCCTCGACGAACTGATCGACATGGGGAAGCGCCGCCCTCATTCCCCGGGCCAGTGGCTCATACCCGGCCGATGCCTTCAGCGGGTTGACCCAAATCGTCTGATGGGCCGCCCGATGGAGGCGAGCCATCTCCCCGGCCAAGAGCGTGGGGTCGCCTCGGTCCAAACCATCAGAGATGATCACCACGATGGCGCCCCGGGCCATGCCGGGCATGCCAAAACGATCATTGAAGGCGCCGATTCCCTCTCCGAGCCGTGTTCCCCCAGACCAGTCCAGCACCCGCTCAATGGCCAGACGCAGGGCAGCGTCAGGATCCCGTGACGACAGCTGCCGGGTGAGCCGGGTGAGCCGGGTGCCCACAGCAAATGCTTCGACCCTCCCCTGTCCCGCCACTGCGACGTGGAGAAAGAGCAGCAGCGCGCGCGCATACGGCTCCATTGACCCGCTGACATCGCACAGAAGCACCACCCGGCGTGGGCGCAACGTGGGCTCCCGGTGCATAAGACGGACAACCTCGCCGCCCGATCGCAAGGTTCGCCGCATGGTCGCCCTCGTGTCGTGACGCCCATGGTCGCGCCTGGAACGACGCATTCTGCGGGAGCGCTGCATGGCTCTCACGCTGGTCTCGTGAAGAAGGCGTGAGATCTCTTGGAGCTCCTCAGGAGTGCAGGCAGCGAAATCCTTCCGCCGGAGTTGGTCGATATCGCTGTAACTGACCAAAGCCAGGCTCCGCGGAGGTTCGCCGTCACCCGACGTCACATCGGCTTCGTCGCGACTCTCCCCGGACTGATCCTCCGACGACAGAGGTGGAGGATCCGACCCCAGATCGCCGCCCCACCAGAACGAGTCGAAGATCCGGTCATAGGTCGGCACGTCCTCGTGCCGATGGATCAGGACGGTCCTCCCGGCCCAGTACACCGGGTCGCGACGGTCGATCCCGACAGCTTCGATGGCGCGCACGTACTGCACCACATTGTCCACGGCGACGGCGACGCCGGCACGGCGAAGACTTCGGGCGAACGCCACCAACAGACCGATCGTCGCAGCATCACGCGGGTCAGCCACGTCGCCTGGCTTCCTCGACCAGACCGACGAGGTCCCCATCCGAGACCCGTTCGATGTCCTCGCGGTACTTGAGGATACTGCCGAGGGTGCGTCTGACCGCCGTCGCGTCCAATTCACTGCTCCCCAATGCGGCGAGGGCCTGGGCCCAGTCGATGGTCTCGGCCACACCGGGCGTCTTGTACAGTCCCATTCCACGAACGGTCTGCACGGCCGCGGTGACCTGGCGGGCCAACCGGTCACCCGCTTGGGGTGCCTTGAGGCGCACGATGGCCACCTCGCGTTCGAAGTCCGGGTGTTCGACCCAGTGGTAGAGGCAGCGCCTCTTGAGGGCGTCGTGCACGTCACGGGTGCGATTCGAGGTCAGCACCACGAGTGGCGGCTCGTCGGCTCGAAACGTCCCGAGCTCGGGGACCGTCACCGAATAGTCGGACAGGACCTCAAGCAGAAACGCCTCGAATTCGTCGTCGGCCCGGTCGACCTCGTCAATGATCAGCACCGGCGCGGCGAGGCGCTCTGATGAATGCGCTATGGCGCGCAAGAGCGGACGCCGGACCAAGAACCGTTCGGAGAACAACTCGTCCTCCAAAATGCGGACGTCATCTGGCCCGCCGCCCGGCGTCGTCCGAAGTTCGGCCGCTCGGAGATGGAGGAGCTGCCGGGCAAAGTCCCACTCGTAGACCGCCTGATTGACGTCAATGCCTTCGTAACACTGGAGCCGAACCAGTTCCCCACCGGTCCATCGGGACAGGGCGTTCGCCACCTCGGTCTTACCGCCGCCGGGCTCGCCTTCGAGGAAGAGCGGACGATGGAGCACCATGGCCAGAAAGATCGCGGTGGCCAGACCGTCGTCGGCGAGGTACTCATGGCTTTCGAGAGCGCGCCGCACCTCTTCGGGCGTCTCGGGAAGCACGAAGGATCCGCGGCCGGGCTTCCCCGAAGCCTCGCTCACCACGCGTGGCCCCTCAACTGACGCCGTCCTGCGCCGGATCCGTCGATGGTGCGCGTCGGGCCAGGCGCGCCAGTCCGAGGAGACCCCGGTCGCCGCGGTGTCTCCCTTCTGCGATGCCCAGCCGCAAGCCGGTACCGGTGGCAATTGTCAAAGATTGACGCTCTCTGCTCCACGTTCGAGTTCTTCGCCCGCAGCACCTTCCCCGGGAAAGGCCGCCATTTCGCTCGGTGGCTCCCGCCACGGATCGGGCAGCGTGCCCGCCTCCGCATCGGTGATCGCCCGCCAGACCCGCTCAGGCGTGCAGGGCATGTCGATGTGCCGGACGCCGAAGTGACTCACGGCGTCGATCACCGCATTCTGGACGGCGGGGGTGGATCCAACCGTGGCAGACTCGCCGATTCCTTTGGCTCCAAGCTCATTTGTCGGCGATGGCGTCTCCGTGTGTGCGGTGACGAATGACGGCAGCTCCGCCGCACTGGGAATGGCGTACTCCGCCAAGGTGGACGTGATCGGATTGCCGTCGTCATCGTAGAGGACCTGCTCCCACAGCGCTTGCGCGATTCCCGACGCCAGCCCACCATGCACCTGGCCGTCAACCAGCAGTGGATTGACGATCACGCCGCAATCGTCAACGGCAAAGTGCTGCACCGGGACGACACGTCCGGTCTCGGTGTCGACTTCCACCACGGCCACATGTGCCCCAAAGGGAAATGTGGAACCGGCTTGCGCCGTGTCGTGCTGTATCATCAGTGGCTCACCTCGCTCTGAGGCCAGGCGTGCCACGGCGCCCCATTCGATCGCCTTGCTCGGGACGCCGGCAACGCCCAACTGGCCGTCTCCCCTCACGACGATGTCTTCCGGTGCCGCTTCGAGCACCTCCGCCACTAGTTCCTTGGCCCGCTCTACCACCAACTTCGATGTCTGGAGCACCGCCGTCCCTCCGAGCTGGACGGATCGGGAGCCGCCCGTCCCGCCACCGCGGACGACGAGTGCCGTATCCGATTGCACGTAGCGGATCTGTTCCATCGGTACACCGAACTGATCGGCCGCGATCTGCGAGAACGCCGTCGCGTGACCCTGCCCGTGAGCGGAGGTGCCGGCCTTGACCGTGATCGTCCCGTCGTCGTGCACTTCCACTTCAGCGAATTCCCCTCCCCCACCCGTCACTTCGACATAACACGACACCCCGATGCCCAGCTGCGTGCGATCGCCGCGCCGGCGCCGTTCGGCCTGTTCGCGACGGAGCGCGGCGTAGTCGGAAATACGCAAAACCTCGTCCAGTGCGCCCTCGTAGTCACCGCTGTCGTAGTTGGCACCCATGACCGTGGTCAACGGGAACTCCTCGGGCTGGATGAAGTTCTTGCGGCGTATCTCGGCCGGGTCGATCCCAAGTTCATCGGCCGCCATGTCGACAATGCGCTCGATGAAGGCGGAGGCCTCGGGACGACCCGCCCCTCGGTACGCCCCTATCGGCGTGGTGTTGGTGGCGACTACCGCCACGTCGAAGGCGATTTCGGGAATGTGGTACACGCCTTCGGCCATGACCTTCGTCTGGCCCAACAAGAGGATGCCGCCCCAGCCGCCGTACGCTCCGGCATCTCCGATCATCCGACAACGCATCCCCACGAACGTGCCGTCGCGGCTGAGACCCAACTCCACGTACTGCACCTGGCCACGGCCATGCGGCAAGGCGACCATGTTCTCCGAGCGGGTCTCGACCCACTTCAGAGGTCGGCCCAGCTCCAGAGCCAGCTTGGCCGCCACGACCCCCTCGGCAGAGAGGTGCTTGGCGCCGAAAGAACCACCGACGTTCGGCGCGATGACGCGCAGTCGATCCGGCTCCATGCCCAACAGCCCGGCGAGGGCTCCTCGCACCATGTGGGGCATCTGGCACGCGAGATGCACCGTGAGGTCGAAATCGGTTCCGGTCGGATCGACCGCGATGGCACTCCCCTCCATGGGCACCGCGGCCAGTCGTTGGTTCTCGAAGCGCCCGCGTACGACAACATCAGCACCTGCGAGCGGGTCGTCGCTGCCGGAGCGCAAGCCGATGATGACGTTGCTGCCGATCCCTTCCAACTGGACCGACGAGTCGGGTGCGAGTGCATCCTCCATATCGATCACCGCCCCCAGGGGCTCGTAGTCGATCTCCACCAGCTCGGCGGCGTCCATGGCCAGGGCTCGCGATTCAGCCACCACGACCACCACAGGGTCGCCGACGAAATTGACGGTTCCCTTCGCCAGTGAGGGCCGGACGGCGGCTGGATGCAGCATCATTATGGCGGGTGCGGAAGGAAACTCGAAATCGTCTGCGCTGTACACGCCTACGATTCCTGGCATTTCTCGGGCCGCCTTGACGTCGACCGACCTGATCCTCGCGTGAGCGATCGGTGAGCGTACGAAGTACAGCGTGAGCATGCCTTCGATCTTCAGGTTATCGACGTAGGTACCCGCCCCCCGCAGGAGGTTCAGGTCTTCGACCCTCCGTACCGGCTTGCCAGAGAACATGCCGGCGCCCAGTGTCATACGCTGGCCTCCTCAAGGGCTCGGCGAACCAGCACGGTGGCGAGGTGCCGGCGGTACTCAGACGACGCGTTGATGTCACCGGGCGGTTCGGTCCCCTGGACAGCGGCCGTGGCGGCGTCCGCCGCAGACGCGCCGCTACGTAGGGCTTCTTCTACCGCGGTCGCCCGCAGAGGGGTAGATCCCATGTTGACCAGTGCGATGCCGGCGGCGCCGTTGACGACCGCCGCCACGCCCACAATCGCCCAATCCTGGGCTCGGCGGTTGAACTTCTGGAACGACCATCCGGCACCGGCCACCTTCGGCACGCGAACCTCGACCAGCACCTCGTCGACGGCGAGCGCGGTCTCGAGGAAGCCTTGGAAGAAATCGAAAGCGGAAATCTCCCTCCTCCCTGTCGGCCCTTGCGCCACCAGCGTGCCCCCCAGGGCCAGGACGGCGGCGGGAAGATCCGATGCCGGATCACCGTGGGCCAGCGTGCCGCCCAGCGTGCCCCGGTGACGCACCTGGGGATCACCGACCTGGTGGGCGGTATACGCGAGCAGGGGAACCTGGTCCTTCAGCAACGCCGACGTCTCGAGGTCGTGATGGCGCGTCAGGGCGCCGATGGCGATCTCATCACCGCGCTCTTCGATGTACGAAAGACCGGGAACCCTTCCGATGTCGATGAGCACCGCCGGGATGGCAAGTCGCAGCTTCATCAATGGGATCAGCGAATGGCCGCCGGCAACCAGCTTGGCCTCGTCACCGTGCTCGACGAGGAGGGCGATCGCTTCTTCCGCTGAGCCAACCCGGGCGTAGTCGAATGCAGCAGGGATCACACGCCCGACCCGGTCGGCGTCTCACGGTCTCCCGCACAAGCGAGAACCGCCTTCACTATGTTGTGATAGCCGGTACACCGACAAAGATTGCCCTCGAGCCCTTCTCTGACACCGAGTTCATCGAGTTGGTCCTCCTCGGCCAGGAGCGAGATTGCCGCCATCACCATCCCCGGAGTGCAATAGCCGCATTGCAGCGCGTGATGCTCACGGAATGCCGCCTGCACCGGATGCAATGTGTCGTCGGGACCGCCGAGGCCTTCAATGGTAAGGATTTCGGTCTCGTCGGCCTGCACCGCCAACAGCGTGCACGACTTCACCGATTCACCATTGAGCAACACCGTGCAGGCCCCGCACGAGGAGGTGTCGCACCCTATATTCGTGCCCGTGAGACCGAGGGTCTCTCGGAGGTACTGCACGAGCAGGAGCCTCGGCTCGACATCGTGCTGGCGCCGGGTGCCGTTCACTTCGACAGAAATCAGGACCATCGCGACCTTTCTCGGCTCCACGCCCGCGCGCGTTCAAGGCTCACCTTAGTGTGGAGCGAGTCTCCGAGGCGTCGCCTTGGCGGCGCCCCGATCGGCGGTTGGGCTGGAGGGGTCACCGCAAACCTCCCGGGGCATCCCTCTCCGGAGAGGGCCTGATCGACGCGCCCGTACGTCCGGCCGACGTCAGGCCGACCTCCGGCCGACCTCCTGACTCTCCCGACCATCGCACCCCGCCCTGGCGTCCCGGGTAGACGTCCTCTTGTGACTCGTGACACGCCAGCAGGGGTAACGTCGAAGGGGTGACACTCGACGCCAAGGTGCTGACCGTCTCGGAGTCAGTCAGCCGCGGCACCCGCCAGGACCGTTCGGGAGAGGAACTGGCAGCGTCGTTGGCCCACCACGGCTATCGGGTGGTCGAACGGCGGGTCGTACGTGACGGGATAGACCCGGTTGCCTCGGCCCTCACCGAGCTCTCGTCATCGTTCGCGGGGTTGGTGGTGACGACTGGCGGCACCGGATTCTCCCCCAGCGACCTCACGCCGGAAGCGACCCGCTCGGTCATCGAACGCGAGGCGCCCGGCCTGGCCGAGGCGATGCGGGCTGTCAATCCCCTCGGACGCCTCTCGCGTGGCGTCGCCGGTGCCATCGGACAGTGCCTGATCCTCAATGTGCCCGGGTCCCCCAAAGGAGCAGTTGAGTCGTTCGAGGCGGTCGTCGATGTCCTGCCCCATGCGCTCGAATTGCTCGTCGGCGGAGCACCTCATTGAGCTGGCGGCACTCACCGTCCGGAAGAGCGACCCTGGCGCGACCCAGGTCCGTCCTGCTGGTGCCCGATAGCTCGAGGCAGTGACACCAACCCAGCTCCGCGCCTTCTCGGCAGTGGTGCGCCTGGGTTCGGTGAAGGCAGCGGCGGCGGAGCTGGGCGTGACCGAAGCGGCCGTCTCGTTACACGTCGGCCACCTGCGCAAGGAGCTTGAGGACCAGCTCTTCGCCCGGACCGGCAGTGGCCTCGCCTTCACTCCCGGCGGATTGCGGCTAGCCAGCCGAGCGGGCGAGATGCTCGGTCTGCAAGAGCGCACCATTCGCGAGGTGGGTCAGGCGGGCAGCGGCAAGCGGTTGATGCGCGTAGCCGCCTCCAGCTTGTTTGCCGAGTATGCCGCCCCGGGACTCATCGAGCTCTTCGTCAGCCGAGCCGCCGATCTCGACGTCGAGTTGAGCGTCCACAACACCCGCGAATTCGAATCGCTCCTCTCCACTCGCTCGGTCGATGTGGCCATCGGGCCAAAGCCCCGGCAATTGCCCGACAACGTGACTGGCAAGCCGTTCTTGAACTACCAGATCGTCGTTGTGGCCGGGCCCCGCCACCCCTTGGCGCGCGTGCAGGCTCGTCCCACCCAACTTCGTGAGCAGACCTGGCTTCTCGGCCCCTCGGCAGCGGGAGATGACACAGTCGTCCGGGGCATGCTGCGCCGCTTCGATGTTCCCGAGGAGCACCAGCGGATCTTTCAGAGTCATGCGGCCGCCCTCGAGGAGACCTCGCACAACAAGGGCATCAGCTTGGCGCTGTCGTTCGCCGTGGCTGACGACATCTCCAATGGACGTCTGGTGGCGATCTCCGGGCCGGGCGTCAAGGGGGATGGGGTGTGGAGCACCTTGACCCTCCCTGAGCACAGCCTCCTCCCGGCCGCGGCCGAGCTGACGCGCTTCATCTCTACCCCCCGGGCGACCCGTGCCATGCTGCGCGGCTCGGGCGCCAATATCGGCCATTTCCGCCCTTCGGTCTACGTCACCCTCTGGAGCTGACGACGTCGGTTCGGCCGGCCTGCACGATTGCATTCACCACGTCGCCCAAAGCCTTTAGATTGTTGGCTGGGAGGACATGGTCGCAGTAAGGCAGGGCCGCAGCCATCGCTCCGACCAGGGGGGCGAAATCCGGGGCTGCCGCCCGCGGATTCAACCAGAGCACCTGGTACGCCCGCCGGTGCATCCTCGCCATGACCTTGGCCAGCTCATAGGGTGGGTCGCTGTCCCATCCGTCCGATGCGATGATCACGATGGCCCCGCGGGTCACTCCTCCGTGCCGTGATGACAGCAGGGTGCGGATATTGGACGCTATCCGAGTGCCGCCGAACCGGTCAGCCACCTTTTCGGTGGCCTGCTGTATCGCCAGCTCGGGCGACTTGTAGGCCAGGACAGAGGTGAGCCTCGTCAAGGTGGTGGCGAAGGCGAACACCTCGGCATCCGTGGTCAACGCGGCGGCCCGCATCAGGTGAAGGTATGCCGCGGCATAGCTCTGCATCGATTGGCTGACGTCGCAGAGCATGACGACGCGGCGGTGCTTGCGCACCGGCCGCGTACGCACGAGTTCAATCGGTTCCCATCCCGTCCGGCGTGCCCGGGCCAAGGTGGGACGCAAGGCAGTACGCCCTCCGGCCCGATGAGCTGACTCTCGCCGTGTCCGGCGGCTGGGCCAGTCGGCCAGAGCCGACTCGAGCCAACCGTTCAGTAGCGCCAGTTGGGCCGTATCGAACTGGTCAAACGGAGTCTCCGACAGGCCTTCGAACCGGCTCGGCAGCCGTTCGGGAACCGCCAGTGCACTTGTTTCGGTCGCCGGTGTGGCCGTCACGTTGGGAAGCGTCACCCAGGGCAAGCCGTTCCCCTCTTCCTCGAATGAGGGCGCACCCGACACCGAGGCCAGCCTGTCCTCGTTCTCCGCGGGCGGCGGAGATGGGCGGCGAGCGGGTGCTTCGATCTTCCCACGAAATTCGTCGAATACGGCAGCGAACACAGCGTCGAAAGGAGCGAGGTCGCTTTGCCGTTGAACGAGGCAGATACGACACACCCAGTACAGCGACGGGCGCGAGTCCAGTGGGACGATGTCCATGGCCCGCACCAATGCGCCCATGCCGGTGAACCCGACCGGGATCCCGGCCCCCTGTAGGCGAACCGAGAGGGACACTGCGAACGCGGCGCGGTCGACCCCCCGCATCACCACGGGGGGCGCGGGGCGTCTAACGGACAAGGCGAAGGTCACTTACGTCCACCACGACGGCGACTCCGAGTACTACCTCGGACGTCCCGGACACCACGGCGGGCGGGCGGCCGACCTTGACCTTTGTCTTTCCCCAACAGATGTCGCCTTCGGAGCCGGTGAGCCGGGCTCCCGGCAGGCAGGGAGCAGGGGCCGCCAGATCGGGGCCACGGCGCTTCATCAGGCCCTGGCCTGCTCAAAGCCAAGGGCATCGAGCTCGCCGGCCACCGTGTCCCGGTCGTCGGGGGTCTTGGCGATCGCCCCCAACGTCAGCATGATGTCGGAGCGGGCCAGTTCGGATGCGCCGAGTACCGTCAGCGCTGACACCCAGTCGATGGTCTCGGCCATGCCCGGGCGGCTTGTCGAGATCGAGCCCGCGAACGCGTCCGACGAAATCAGTGGCCGAAAGGATGAGTCCCTCATTGGCCGCGGGGACGGTGCGGCGCAGTATCTCCGCCGCTCGCGGCGGATCCGGGAAATCGATCCAGTGGTACAAGCAGCGACGACGGAGGGCGTCATGGAGCTCTCGGCTGCGATTCGAGGTCAGGATGACCATAGGTCGTCGCGCCGCGGTGAAGGTACCGAGTTCGGGAATGGTGATAGACGCTTCCCCCAGAAACTCGAACAGGAGAGCCTCGAACTCGTCATCGGCCCGGTCGATCTCATCAATGAGGAGGACCGGGACGATCGGGCCTTGGTGCCGAATGGACTGCAGAATCGGCCTCTCCTGAAGGAACTCCTCGGTAAAGAGGTCTGCGTCACGTAGCTTCTCGTCGCGTGACTCCGCCAATCGAATGGCCAGGAGCTGGCGCTGGTAGTTCCACTCGTAGAGCGCCTCGCTCGCCGTCAGCCCCTCGTAGCACTGCAACCTGATCAGGGGAGCATCGAGCGCCCGGGCCAAGGCCTTGGCTGCCGCCGTCTTGCCCACCCCCGGTTCGCCCTCCAGCAGTAGCGGCAGGCCGAGCGCCAGGGCGAGATAGAGGGCGGTGGACAGGCCCTCGTCGACCAGGTAGTCGACCTCATCAAGCTGGTGTCGGAGTACCTGTGCGGAGGCCGGGCCTGGGGTCATTCCTCGGACTCCCGCCCCACCGCCGCGAGCAGCGCCCGGTACTCCTGCCAGGTGTCGACGTCGAGCGGGATGTTCCCGTCGATCTCGACCTCTTGCACCGGGTAGCGGTCGGACTCTAGGAGCTTCCACACCGCCTTGTCGCCATGGAGCGCGCCAAGGTCGTCGAACACTTGGCGTCGGAACCAAAACGGGTGGCCCACCCCGTCGGTGTAGCGGCACACTCCCAGCGGAGAGCTCCCGGCACCCGCGAGCAACATCGAAACCGCGCCAGAGGAGATATCCGGTTGGTCCCCCAACAGAAGGATGATCCCATCGGCCCGGTCGTCGACGACAGCCACGGCCGCCGAAATGGATGACGAGCATCCACTGGCGAACTGATTGTTCTCCACTACTTGGCAGTCCCGGAAATCGATGCGGTCCCGCACTTCGGCCGATGCGCCGCCAAGCGTGACCAGCAGCTGATCGAAGCCGCAACCTCTGGCCATGTCCAAGGTGGCGCCGAGCACCGTCGTCCCCCTGTACGCCAAGAGCTGCTTGGGCTGGCCGAGCCGGCGCGAAGCCCCCGCGGCAAGCACCAGTCCGGTCACGAACACGTCAGTACCCGCGGGCGTCGCTCAACGGTCCCGGCACTCTGTACTGCAGTACCAGTGCTCCACTCCGTCGACCGTGCGATGCGGTGTGTCGGGGCGGACCGCGATGGCCATCCCACATACCGGGTCAACCGCCCGAAGGGACGGCGGAGCACGTGCGGACCGGGGGCCACCAGACCCTCGGTCCGCATTGCCCGCACCACCCCGGCCATGATCGACAAAGCGACCTCGGCGGCGGTCCGCGCCCCGATATCGAGGCCGACCGGCGTGTGCACGCGGTCTCGTTCCTCTTTGGTCAGATCCATGGCATCGAGCACCGCCTCGCCGCGCCGGCGGCTGGCGACGAGTCCGATGAAGCGGACATCGGCATTGAGCGCGGCCCTGATGGACTCGGGCTCATCGCTCCCGTGGCTGGCGACGATCACCGCCACCGCTCCTTCAGGCTGCTGCCCCTCCAGCGTGCGCACGGCGGCGAAGGCGAATCCGAGCGATTCGGCCTGGGCGACCACCGCATCCGATATGGGAGTCTCGCCAACGACGACGAGCAACGGTGGTGGCAACTGCGGCTCTAAGAAGACCTCCAACGCACCGCCGGAGAGACACGGGTTGACGACCACCTTCGCGCCGGGTAGCTCGGGAAACCCCTCGTCGCCGGCTGGCAACACCCGCAAGAGCAGGGCCTGGCCGTCGTTGAGCACGTCGAGCGCGGCGACACGGACCGACTCCTCGGCGCACTGACCGCCGACGAAACCCTCGATCGTGCCGTCGGACAAGATGATGGCGTCGTCACCCGCTCGAGCAGACGTCGGTGACTGGGCCCGAACCACCGTGGCGTGGACGAACGGCACCCGCTCGGCTCGCAACTCGGTCGCCCGAGCGTTCATCCCGTACGCCACGTGACGTCCGGCTCAAACCGACGGTGTGGGGTGTCCCTGCATGGCGTCCCACACCCGGGAGGGCGTGAGCGGCATGTCGGCGTGTCGTATCCCGAAGGGCTTGAGCGCATCGACCACCGCGTTCACGATTGCCGGGGGCGAGCCCACCGTGGCCGACTCCCCCACCCCCTTAGCCCCGATCGGATGATGGGGCGAAGGGGTCACCGTGTGCCCGGTCTCCCAGTCAGGCACTTCGAGCGCGGTGGGGATGAGGTAATCCATCAGCGACGCACCGAGACAGTTGCCGTCCTCGTCGAACGCGATCATCTCCATCAGCGCCATGCCCACGCCATCGGTGAGGCCGCCGTGGACCTGGCCCTCAATGATCATGGGGTTGATGCGGGTGCCGCAGTCATCCACAGCCACGAATCGACGGACCTTGACCTCCGCCGTACCCGGGTCGACATCGACGACACAGATGTAGGCCCCGAACGGGTACGTCAGGTTCTCCGGGTTGTAGCAGATCTGTGCCTCCAGCCCACCTTCCAGTCCCTCGGGCAGGTCGCCGGCACCATGGGCCTTCATCGCGATGTCCTGAATCGTGACAGATTTGGACGGGTCACCTTTCACGTTGAAGGATCCCTTCTGCCACTCGAGGTCCGCCACCGAGACCTCGAGCATGCCCGACGCGATGATCTGTGCCTTGTCCCGTCACTTTGCGTGCCACGAGGGCGGCCGCCGCCCCCGAGACCGGAGTGGAGCGGCTTCCGTAGGTGCCCAGACCGAACGGAGTCTGATCGGTGTCGCCGTTCACTACCTGTATATCCGCCGGGGGAATACCGATCTCCTCGGCGACGATCTGGGCAAAGGTGGTCTCGTGTCCCTGCCCCTGCGACATGACCGAGAGTCTGACCACGGCCTTGCCGGTGGGATGTATGCGCAACTCGCACCCGTCGGCCATGCCGAGTCCCAGAATGTCCATGTTCTTGCGGGGGCCCGCGCCCACGGCCTCGGTGAAGAAGGCGATGCCGATCCCCATGAGCTCGCCGCGGGATCGCTTCTCTTCCTGCTCCGCTCGTAACTCGTCGTAGCCCGCCATTTCCATGGCGAGACGCATGGCGGTCTCGTACTCGCCCGAGTCGTAGACCCACCCGGTCTTGGTCGTGTAGGGAAACTGCTCCGGTTTGATGAAGTTCTTCAGCCGTAACTCGGCCGGGTCCATCTCGAGTTGGTGGGCCAGGCAATCGACGATGCGCTCGACCAGATAGACCGCTTCGGTGATGCGGAACGAACAGGCGTAGGCCACCCCACCGGGTGCCTTGTTCGTATACACCGCGGTCATCTTGCAATACGCCGCCTCGAGGTCGTAGCTGCCGGTGAACACGCCGAAGAATCCCGCCGGGTATTTCGTGGGCGCCGCCGTGCCGTTGAAGGCTCCGTGATCGGCCAAAACGTTGGTCCGGATGGCCAGGATCTTTCCGTCCTTGGTGGCCGCGATCTCCCCACGCATGATGTAGTCACGGGCGAAGCCGGTACTGATCAGGTTCTCCGAACGGTCCTCCATCCACTTCACCGGCTTGCCCAGGACCAATGAGGCCACAATGGCGCAGACATAGCCCGGGTAGATCGGCACCTTGTTGCCGAAACCACCGCCGATATCGGGGGCGATGACCCGGATCTTGTGCTCGGGCAGGCCGGACACCAAGGCGTAGACCGTTCTGTGCGCGTGGGGGGCCTGCGAGGTGGTCCAGAGCGTCAGCTTGCCGGCTACCCGTTCATAGTCGGCCACGCAGCCGCACGTTTCCATCGGTGCCGGGTGCACCCGCGGATACACGATGTCCTGACTCACCACGACGTCGGCCGACTCGAAGACCGCGTTGGTGGCGGCCTCGTCACCGGTCTCCCAGTCAAAGCAGTGGTTGTCAGTCTTGCCTTCCAGGTCGTCGCGGATCACCGGCATCTCGGGATCGAGAGCCCTGCGGGCATCGATGACGGGATCGAGGATGTCGTACTCGACCTCAATCAGCTCCAACGCGTCGCGGGCCGAGTAACGGTCCTCCGCCACCACGAAAGCCACCTCTTGGCCCTGGAAGCGCACCTTGTCGGTGGCCAATACCGCTTGCACGTCGTTGGACAGAGTCGGCATCCAAGCCAGGCCCTTCTCGGCCAGCGTGGCGCCCGTCACCACCGCCTTTACCTTGGGATGGGCCTCCGCCGCGCTCGTATCGACACTGACGATGCGGGCGTGGGCCACGGGCGAGCGCAGTATGGCCATGTGCAGCATGCCCGGAAGCTGGATGTCGTCGCAGTAGTGGCCCAGACCCCGGATGAAACGCGGGTCTTCCTTGCGCAACATGCGGCCATAGCCGACCGGCTTCTGGTCGTTGTCGACGAATTCAGTTGGACGTTCTTCGGTAGTGGTCATGACCTGTTTCCCATACTGACGGCGGACTCGTGGGTCGCAGCCCAGCGGATGGAACGGACGATGGTGGCGTACCCGGTGCAACGGCAGATCTGCCCCGAGATGGCCTCTCTGATCTCCTGCTCGGTGGGGTCGGGGTTGCGGTCGAGCAACGCGCGCGCCGTCATCATCATTCCCGGCGTGCAAAATCCGCACTGCAGACCGTGGCACTCCATGAATCCCTGTTGGACCGGGTCGAGCTCGCCGTCCTGCTCGAGGCCCTCCACCGTGCGCACCTCCCGGCCGCTCGCCATGGCGGCCAGCACCGTGCAGGACTTCACCGGTTCGCCATCCATCCACACCACACACGTCCCGCAGTTGCTCGTGTCACACCCCCAGTGGGTGCCTGTCAGGCCCAGTTGATCCCGCAGAAAGTGGACCAAGAGCAGCCGCCCTTCGATCTCCTCGCTGACCTCTTCGCCGTTGACCGTCAACGAAACCTGCATGTCAAACCTCCTGTCCGTTGATGCGGGCGACAGAGCGGCGCAGAGCTCGTTGCGTCAACTCGTTGGCCAAGTGACGTTTGTACTCGATACTCCCGCGCATGTCGTTACTCGGATTGCAACTCTCGGCCGCGAGAGCGCCGGCCTGCGCGAACAGCTCTTCGGTGGGCGCCTTGCCTCGGAGCGCTTCGGAAATGGCGGGAATCCCGGCCGTGTTGGGTCCGACGGCGGCCAAACCGACCCGGGCATTGCCAATCACCCCGTCCTGCAACCACACTGCGGCGCCGCTGGAGACGACCGCCCAATCACCGGCGCGCCGCTCGACCTTCTCGTAGGCACTGGAGCCACCCGGCCGCAGCGGGATGCGGATCTCTATCAGAAGCTCCGCCGCCCCCACTGCCGTTTCATAGGGACCCTGGTAGAAGTCCTCCATCGATACGACACGAGTGCCAGCGCTGCCGTGGATCACGCAGCTGGCGTCGAGCGTGGTGCACACCGCCGAGAGGTCCTCGGACGGATCGGCCTGGCACAGGGATCCGCCGAGCGTTCCTCGATTGCGCACGACCGGGTCGGCGATCACCCTCTCGGCGTCTCGGAAGATGGGAAAGGCCTCGACCAGCACGTCGGATTCGAGCAGCTCGCGATGGCGGGTCATGGCGCCCACCCTGATCTCGTTGCCTTCCGTCCGTATGTAGCCAAGCTCCGAATGGAGGTCGTTGATGTCGATCAGATACTCGAAATTGGCCAGCCGGAGCTTCATCATGGGGAGCAAGCTGTGGCCGCCCGCAACGACCCGGGCCGAATCTCCCAACCGTTCGAGCAGACCGATGGCGTGGTCGACGCTGGTGGCACGTTCGTAGTCAAACGGCGCGGGAACTTGCATGCAGACCCCCTAATTCGTGCTGACCTCACGGAATCTGAACCCATCGGGATCGATTGTCAACACCAACCTAAGGTTCTGCTTAGGGTGCCAGCGGGGCGCCATCAGCCCCCGAGAGCCGGTCACGCCAGGGCCCACGAGGGACGGCCACTGACATCGCCGCCCGTGGCCCGATGCCAGACCGGGTGGGCGATCGTGGCTCGAGGGTCCTCACGCGGATGGGGCGGGGTGGCTTTGCCTTGCGAACCAGCCCGCGGTCACTCCGAAAAGGCCACCCTCGGGTCCTGCGCCCGTCCCCGATGCCTACGCCCGTCCCGGCTGCGAGTCAAGGCCAACCTAACGAATTGCTTAGGCGGAGGGCAATGGTCGGCGTACCCTGATTAGTCTGGGAAGGGAACATCGTCCCACCAGGGGCGAAAGGCGAAAGAGGCAGTTGTGAAGGACGTGCTCGACGAGATCGATCAATGGCAACGCAGCGGCCATCGCGTTGCCTTGGCCCGGGTCGTCGCCGTGATCGGTTCGGGGCCACGCGATCCGGGCGCCGCCATGGCAGTGAACGATCACGGAGAGGTGGCCGGATCCGTGTCGGGAGGATGCGTCGAGGGAGCCGTTGTGGCCGAGGCACTCGAGGTGCTGGCCAGCGGAGAACCTCGTCTCTGCACCTTCGGGTACTCGGACGAAGAGGCATTCTCGGTCGGGCTCACCTGTGGGGGCACCGTTCGGATCTTCGTGGAGCCGCTCGACTAGTGGACGGCCTCTTCGCCCTGGTGCGGGACTGCCTGCGCGCCGAGGAGCCTGTCGCACTGGCCACCGTCATCGAACTCGACCCCCGAGAGGACGGGGGGAGCGAGATCCTCCCGCCTCTGGGCGCCAAGCTCGTCGTGCGGCCAGAGGCCGAGCCGTCGGGCTCATTGGGCGAACCCCACCTCGACGTCGTCGTCACCCGCGATACCCGAGGAGCGCTCGACGGCGGTCGCAGTGTGGCACGCCATTATGGTCCCCATGGAGAAGCTGGACGGAGCGACGTCACGGTGTTCATCGAGGTGTTCGCGCCGCCGCCCCGCATGCTGATTTTCGGGGCGGTGGACTTTACCGCCGCGCTGGTTCGCGTCGCCAAAGTGCTCGGTTACCACGTCACGGTGTGCGATGCTCGGCCCGTGTTCGCTACTTCCGTCCGCTTCCCGGAGGCGGACGAAGTCGTGGCGGACTGGCCGCACCGCCATTTAGCCAAGGTGGAGGACCGATTGGGCCCTGGGGATGCCATCTGCGTGCTCACCCACGACCACAAGTTCGACATCCCGGCGTTGGTTGCCGCGTTGAAGACCAAGGTCGGTTACATCGGGGCCATGGGTTCGCGCAGTACACACGATGGTCGTGTTGAACGGCTGCGTGCCGAGGGTGTGGATCCCGATGGCATCCGACGGATCATGGCTCCCATCGGTCTCGATATAGGCGCACGTACGCCGGAAGAGACGGCCGTGTCGATTTGCGCTGAGATCATCTCTCTGCGTGCTGGAGTGGGGGCACCGTCGCTCCGGGATAGCGCCGGCCCGATCCATCGAGTCGCCATATGACCGAGCCCGAACCACAGATGCCCGTAGACGGCGACAACTGGATCGCCATCAGCGGAAGTCAGCTCCCGGTGGACGACGCCTGGAGATGGGTGGGCGTCCCTGAATGTGGGGGGATTGTCACCTTCTGCGGCACCGTGCGCGACCACTCCGATGGCCGCCGCGGCGTGACGTCATTGGAGTACGAGGCCTATGAGGAGCACGTCGTGCCACGGCTCACCGACGTGGCCACTGCCGCACGGTCCCGCTGGCCAGAAATCGGCCGCCTGGCTCTTCTTCATCGGGTGGGCCGGCTCGAAGTAGGAGAGGTGGCGGTTGTCGTCGCCGCATCGACACCGCATCGGGCTGAGGCCTTTGCGGCTGCACAGTTCTGCATTGACACCCTCAAGCACACCGTCCCCATCTGGAAGCGCGAAACGTGGGAGGGCGGCTCCGACTGGAGCGTATGCACCCCCGACGGCGCCGGTACACATGATCTTGAACCTTCGTTGGTGAGGACGCATTCTCCGACAGGATCGGGCGAGTGAACCTCTTCCCTACCGAAACACGCCAATGATCCCCCTCGATGAGGCGCAGGGCTTCGTTCTTGGGTTGTGCGGCCCGCTTCCTCCCGTCGAGCTCGCACTCGACGACGCCTTGGGGTGCGTGCTGAGCGCCGCTGTCGTGGCGACCGAACAGGTCCCTTCTTTCGCCAACTCGTCGATGGACGGCTACGCGGTGCGGGCGGAGGACACCTCGGGCGCACCCGTTCGACTTACGGTGATCGGCTCCATCATGGCCGGGCAGACACTCGATCATGCGGTCGGCCCGGGCCAGGCGGCGCGCATCATGACCGGAGCACCACTCCCCCAGGGCGCCGACGCCGTCTGCATGATCGAGGAGACCGAAACCGACCCGGACGGGCATACCGTCGTCATCGGCCGCGAGCTGCAGCCGGGTGATTTCGTCCGCCAGCCCGGACGCGATGTGAGCGTCGGCGACGTCATCTACTCGGCCGGGACCGTGCTCACTCCAGCACATCTGGGTGTTCTCGCAAATCAGGGTGCCGTCAACGTGAGGGTCCATCGCCGTCCTCGGGTCGGCGTGCTCTCCACCGGCGACGAGCTCTTCACGGGGACCGGCCCACTCCCCGCCGGCAAGATCCGCGACGCCAACCGGCACACGCTGCTGGCCCTCGTCCGCCGCGAAGGGTGGGACGGCGTCAACCTCGGGATCGTGGGTGACGATGAGTCCGCCGTGGTGCAGTTGCTGTCGTCCGCCGCGTCGACCTGCGATGCCATCATCACCAGCGGCGGCGTGAGCGTCGGTGACCTTGACTTGGTCCGGGTCGTGCTGGAGAAATTGAGCGCAGGCAACATGCGCTGGATGCAAGTGGCCATAAAGCCGGCAAAGCCGTTCGCATTCGGCGTGTTGGCTGACTCAGCCATGCCGGTGTTCGGGCTTCCTGGGAACCCGGTGTCGGCGATGGTCAGCTTCGAGCTGTTCGTGCGGCCGGCACTGCGGCGCCTCGGAGGGCATCGCATCCTGCACCGCCCGATTGTCTCCGCCACTACCGAGGTCGATCTGCAGCGGAGAGCCGACGGCAAGCTGCACCTCGTGCGAGCGTTCGCCCATCTCGAAGATCCCGGATCGTGGCGGGTCCGAACCACGGGCGGCCAAGAATCACATCAGCTGCATTCCATGTCGGAGGCCAATTCGTTGATTCTCCTGCCCGATGGTCCCGGCGCACATGCTGAACAGCCAGTCAGCGTTCTTCTCATCGATCCCGATCGGCTGAGTGCAGATGCGTCACTCGTGCTGCAGGCACCCCGTAGTCGCCTGGATCCGCCGTGACGACGCCGGTACCCGTTGCGATTTCAGTCAGACCTCACCGCGGTCGCCCTGACGGTGCGATCGCCCTGGCACAGACCATGCCGCTCGAGGGACCGCTGGTCGACCGTTACGGAAGGAGGCACGACGACCTCCGTATTTCGGTGACCGATCGCTGCAACCTGCGTTGCGTCTACTGCATGCCCGAAGAAGGGCTCTCCTTCCTCCCGAAAGCTGAACTGCTGACGTTCGGCGAAATCACGCGATTAGCCAAAGTGGCCAAGGGTCTCGGCGTCTCCGCTCTCCGTATCACCGGTGGCGAACCGCTGGTGCGCAAGGGGCTGCCATCGCTCATCAGGCAACTCTCGGCGGTTGGGTTCGACGACCTGGCCATGACCACCAACGGGACGGAATTAGCGAGAGTCGCCGAAGACCTAGCCGCGGCCGGGCTGCGCCGGGTCAACGTGAGTTGTGACTCGCTGCGACCCGAACGGTTCGCGGCCATACGCCGGCGGGGACAACTGGATGTCGTTCTCGATGCGATGGCTGCGGCCGAGAAAGCCGGCTTGGCTCCTCTCAAGGTCAACGTGGTCCTCCTGCGGGGCCAGAACGACGACGAAATCCTTGACTTCGCCTCCTTTGCCCGCACGACGGGCCGCGTTGTGCGCTTCATCGAGTTCATGCCGTTGGACGCGCAAGGAAAATGGGATCGGAACCAGCTCGTACCCGGCCGCGAGGTGTTTGACCGCATCTCGGCTGTCTGGCCTCTCGAGCCTCTTTCGGAGCCATCGGGCAGAGCGCCGGCAGAACGATTCCACTTCGCCGACGGGATCGGTGAGATCGGCCTGATCTCTAGCGTGTCGGAGCCGTTTTGCGGTACCTGCAATCGCCTCCGATTGACCGCGGATGGTGCGTTGCGGAACTGCCTGTTCTCCGACGACGAGCGAACCGTACGCGACCTTTTGCGGAACGGCGGCACCGATGCCGATCTCGCCCTCTTGTTCCGTCGAGCCGTCTGGGCGAAGTTCCCAGGACACGGTATCAACGAGCCAGGATTCCTCAGCCCGGCTCGCTCCATGTCGATGATCGGCGGCTAGCCGTGGCGCACCTCCGGCTTTTCGGTCCAGCCCGCGAGGCGGCCGGCACGGCGAGCATCACTCTGCCGGGGCAGAGCGTGTCGGAGATTATTGCGGCGGCACAAGAGCAATTCGGAGAGACCTTCTCCCGGGTGCTGTCGACATCCAAGATCTGGCTGAACGGAGAGCCGGTCGAGACGGACGCTCCGGTAAAGGACGAGGATGAGGTCGCGGTGATCCCCCCGGTTTCGGGAGGATGAGCACCCCGCCGACTCAACCCGGCCCGAGCGGCCTCGATGGCGGCCCCTTGACCCACATCGACGAGCACGGTCAGGCCCGCATGGTGGACGTGACGGCCAAGCCGCTCACCCGACGAGTGGCTCTGGCCAAATGCGCTGTCGTGACCGCGGCGGACGCCACCAAAGTGCTCTCTGAGAGTCCGGATGGACTGGATGCGGTGGAGGGAGCTCGGTTCGCCGGAATCCAAGCTGCCAAGCAGACCTCTTCGCTTATTCCGCTCTGTCACCCCATCCGTCTCGATCGAGTCATGGTCTACGTGGCCGTCGATGTGCACAAGATCGAAATCAGCGCGGTCACCGAGATCGTCGAGCGCACGGGGGTGGAGATGGAAGCGCTGACCGCCTGCGCAGTCGCTGCCCTCTCCCTCGTCAAGGCCCTCATCCACGTCGACCCGGACGCATCCATTGAGGATCTGACCCTCTGGCACAAGTCGGGAGGCCGGTCGGGCAATTGGGAGCGCAGTGGACCCGGGGGTCGCCTGACCCGCAATGTAGGGCCGGCCCCGATTGAGGAGTCCGGGCCGGGGTCGGCGTCGGAGCGGACGGGGCAGTAGCCGTAGCGGCCGCCCGAAGGCCACACCTTCCCCATTGGCGAACCGCCACCGTGTCCGGCTGTGCATCCTGGTAGCCGGCGCCGGCCGCGTCGCAATCCGGAGGGCGCGACCACTCGGACGGACGTTACGTCAGCTCGTCGCCTTCCAACCTTGATTTCTCTTCCCGCAACCACCCAGGAGCGTTCCGGGCGGCCCATGATTCGCTTACCCAACCCTTGATCATCGAACGCATCGCTTCTCGGTGGGTCACGGCGAAGAGGATATGACCGATGACCACGGCGAAGATGGCGAACGCCAGGACGTCGTGGACGAACGTGGCACCGGTGCGCCAACTGACCGGGAAGAATCGGAACCATTTCAGAATGCACCCGGTGGCCAGCATAACCACTATCGATCCGCCGACAAATATCGCGTTGAGCTTCTGGCCCGGGTTGAATTTGTCGACGACCCGAGGCGCCTGACCTCCCAACGACCTGAGCCACCTGACCTCATCCTTGGTCCACACGTTGATCCGGCGGAGGTCACGGCGCATCCGTGCTCCCCAAGGACCCAGAAGCGAGATGAGGATCGGCAGCGGAAGCACGACACCACTCCACAGGTGAATATTGGCCACGAGCGCACGACGACCGACCACCGCGGACAGCGAAGGAAAATACAGAGGCAAGGCCGTCAGCATCAAGATGCCGAACAAGAGAGCGTTGGCCCAATGAGCGGCGCGCTGCACCCGGTCGAATCGCAAGATGCGAGACATGGACTGTGGTTCGGTATCGAACTGGGCCTTCATGTCGCTCTTCAACTCAGCGATTTGTCAGTGGGTCCAGTGGATCCGTCACGCCAGCCGTTCACGGGATAGCCGTTCTGCTCCCAGAAACCCGGAATGACCTCATCCACCACCCGGATCGCCGAAAGCCACTTGAGTGACTTGTACCCGAACATCGGTCCGACATAGAGGCGTACCGGACCGCCGTGCTCGGTGGTGACGGGAGCGCCAAGCATTCGATAGGCCACGATGACATCGGGAAGTCGAGCCTGATCAAGGGTCAGGCTCTCGGAGTCTGCCCCGTCGTATGACTCGAAGCTGAGGGCTACCGCCCCCTGCTTCACGCCGGCATTGTCCAGTATGTCGGAGAGCTTCACGCCTTCCCAGTGCACGTTCGGAACGGTCCATCCGGTCACACATTGGAACTCCTGGACAAACGATGTCGGCGGCATCGCCTTGAGGTCGGCAAGGGTGAATATTTGGGGATTACGGACGAGTCCACTGATCTCCAGGCGATAGTCGGACTCCGATATCTTCGGGTACGAGCCGGTGATCGTGTAGATGCGGAAGTGGTCGCCCCCGGGAAGGATGCCACCCAGGGCGCCTCCAAGGACATCCTGGACCTTCGCCCCGAAGACGATTCCCGCCGCGGCCAGGACCCCCATGCCGAGAAAGACTCTGCGACCCACGGCGACGCGTGGACCCGACTCCTTTTCAGTTCGACCTTTCGACGCCGGAGGCACCCCGTGAGCCTACGGACCCCGGGGCGCGTGGGGGTGTCACCCGAACGGCTCCGGCTCGCCCCCCGGGGGCACCGACCACGCTCCGAGTTCTCGAGCTCCCCCATGAGCCGAGCTACCGGGTGGGTCCGAACCGTTCGACACGGATGCGGTCGGTTCGTACGCCCGCGTCCATGACCAACTCAGTGGCCGCATCCGAGAAGCCAGAGGAACCGCAGACGAACACCGTGGTCTCCGCCCCTATCGACGTCGGTAGATCCGCACTTGTAAGCCGACCGGCCGGGCGGGGCCAGGCTGCCGGCGTCGTGCGGGTGTAGAGCACGGTCGCCGGAAGGTCTCTCAACTCGGCGGCGTAGTACAGATCCTCAGGGGTGCGAATGGACACGATGAGATGGACGAGTTCCAACCGTCCCGTCCGGTGGGCTAACCGGAGCATGGCCATGAGGGGCACCAGGCCCGATCCGCCGCCCAAAAGAAGTGCCTGCGTGTCGCCGCGCCAGACGAACCATCCTCCGATCGGACCGCGCACTTCTAGTTCGTCCCCGACGACGACTTCGTCATGCATGAAGGACGACACCTCGCCATCCGGTAGACGTTCAACCGTCAGTTCGATCTCGCTGGACCCGTCGGGAGCTGAGGCGACCGAGTAGGAACGAGAAGCGGTGTAGCCGTCCGGTGCAGTCAGACGCAGCACGTAGTGCTGACCGGCCAAGTAATCCGAGGGTTCATCCAACTCCATCCGAAAGGTTTTGGCCGTAGAAGTTTCATGACGGATCTGGGTGACCGTGGCACGTTGCCACTTCCCCAAAAAGGGGACCGATTGCAGCCCGTCAGTCACCTTGGTAACGCTGTTCTAACCAGGGATCCCCGTGATCGTGGTATCCGTTCTGCTCCCAGAATCCCGGCTCATCGTGATCCAGCACCTCTAGTCCGGCGACCCATTTGGCGCTCTTCCAAAAATACAGATGAGGAACGAGCAGGCGCGCCGGGCCGCCGTGCTCGCGGGCGAGCGGCTCGCCCTCGTAGTCCCAGACCACCCAGGCTTGACCGCCGGTCACGTCCTCGAGCGGAAGGTTCGTCGTGTATCCCGGTGTGGGTTGTGGCGAGTACGTGGGTCGCCGAGACAGAGGGTCGAGCGGCGGCAAGGAGGGTGTCGACGGAAACTCCTCGAAAGGAAACGCCTAATTTCGACCAGGTCGTCACGCAGTGGATATCGCCGTTGTAGGTCGAGTCCGGGAGAGCTCGGATCTCGTCCCACGTCCATTTCATTGGCTGCTCAACCAGGCCATCGATCGAGAAGGTCCAGGTCGCCGTCGAGACCGTCGGGCGTGGCCTCGGCCGTGAGCACCGGCCAATCCCGACCCACGTCATATTGACCCGGAGGCAAACGAGGGTCCCGATTGCCTCGACCGTGGAACCCTCTCGTGAGCTTCATGACCATATTCTCCTCTTGCAGTCCTGGGTCGTTCCGACCCTATTGCCCCGATCGCAACGTGCCGCCGCACGTTGGGGTGCCCGCCCGTGTGGCTCGTCGACCGCGCGGCAGCGGTGGGCCGCTCCTACCCCCCCGAGGGTCATCGTCCCGGACGTCGGTCATAGATCGAGCACGATGTCATCACGAGGCTGTGAGCAACAGATGAACACACTTCCCTCAGCGGGAGGTTCAACGGGGTCGGGGCTGTAATCGACATGGCCGGAGATGAGCGTCGTCTCGCAGGTTTGGCAAACACCGGTGCGGCATGACCAGCGGACCGGTACGTCGCAGGACTCGGCTAGTTCCAGGAGGGTGCCGTAGTCGGGGCTCCATGGGATCGTGAGGTCGCTGCGGGCGAACGCGATTGCCGGGCCGTTTCCGGGTTGTCCGGCGGGTGGGTGGGGCGCCCGCGAGGGGGTTGGTGCGATCCCCGGCGTTTGGGCCGCTGCCGCCCCGAACACTTCGGTGTGGATGCGAGACGCATCAAAGCCCAGCGCGGACAGACCGGCGCTGATGTCGTTCATGAAGGCCGTTGGCCCGCACATGTAGACCTCGGCATCGGAGGGCGGTTGCAGTTCGGTGAGCACCGGCGCGGTGAGACGACCTGCTTTGTCGAAGTCGCGGCCTTCGAGGTCCTCCGGGCCGGGGCGGCTGTAATAGACGTGAGACCGCCCGTGCGGCAGCGAGGCGATGAGGGTACGTGCTTCGGCGGCGAACGGGTGTTCGTGACCGTCGCGTCCGCCGTACAGGCACCAGATCTCCCGGTCGGAGGACTCCTGCGCCAGTGCTTGCAGCATGGCGAGAACGGGGGTGGCGCCGATCCCGGCGCTGATCAGCAGGAGGGGTGCCTGCGTCTGATCGAGGACGAACGTGCCGCGTGGTGCCGCAATGTCGAGTTTGTCGCCGACGGCGAGTCGGTCGTGCAGATAGCCGCTGACCGCACCATCGCGTTCGCGCTTGACGGTGAGCCGGTAATAGCCCGCCCCAGGTGGCCCGGAGAGCGAGTAATTGCGCAGCAGCGCCCGCTGCCCCTCCTCGGGCTGGACTCGCAGAGTGAGGTACTGACCGGGGAGGGCCGCCGGTAGTGGAGTGCCGGTGGGGTCCTCGAGGCGTATCGAGATGGCCGAGTCGCTTTCGGTCGTGATTGCGGTGACGGTCAACTGCCGAAAGCCGGACCAGGCGGGAGGGGGGCTCGTCACTGCCAGGCCCGCGTTGCCGCTGCCGGGTTCCTCCTTCAAAAGCGCGCGAAAGGAGCCCTGCCAGCCCGGGCTCAAGGCGGGAATCCGGAGGGCGCGCAGCACCCCTTGGCGCGTGTGCCCGGGCAGGTAGAGCAGCCCGTCGACGTCGGCGACCGTCATCTGCTCGGGTCCCGAAGCGAGCTTGATGATGTCGTCTCCCGCCTGTACCTCGCCCTCTTCGAGCACTCGGAAGTAGAAACCGGGGCGGTGGTGGGAGACGAGCAATGCGGGAATCTGCGGGTCATTCATGCGAATCCCGACGCGATAGCAGGTGACGCGAGGTTGCGTTACCTCGAAGGTCGCGCTGCCGATCCGGTAGCGATCGCCAATGCACACCTCGTCGTCGGCGAGTCCCTCCACCGTGAAGTTCTCGCCGAACTGTCCGTACACGAAGTCGTGTCGTCCAAGTTCGTGTTCCCAGTACCGGTACGAGTCGATCTGGTAGACGAACACCGCGCGCTGCTCGCCGCCGTGACCGGTCAGATCACCTTGACCATCCCCGTCGATGTTGAGCCGGTGGACCCGGCGGGAACCCGTTACGGAGTCCTTGAACACCCCGGTAAAGACAGTCCTCCCCTGCCAGGACACATTCTTGGGCAGACCGACGTTGACCGACAGCAACGTCCCGGCGGACCGATTTGACTCAACTTTCTTGGTCTGCGGCTCGGGGGCGATTGCGGGTTCGCTGGCTCGGGTGGTCATCTTCCCTCGGAATCGGTGGCGCGAACGCGAGTCGCGAAAGAGTTCCCAATTGGGGACAGCCGAGGCACCGCCGTGGCTCGGTGGAACCGCATGGGACTGCTCATGGAATCTACTTAGCCGGGTGGCCGCTCGTCCGCAACCACTCCTTGCCGCAGCAGGCTTCGACAGACCTCCCCCCGCCGCCGGCGCCCTCCTGCCCCTGGGCCGCCGCCGGTGGTCCCGATGGGCGGCGCCGGCAGGGCTCGGCCTCCTGCCCCTGGTCACCGAGATGTAAGGGACTTCACGGGGTGGTCGTCAGTCCCGACCATGGCGTGTGCTGCATCGTCTGCCCGACCCTGGGCGCAATGAGCAGTCGAGGCGTAGAGGACCTCCACGTGAGACGGGCGACCCCTCACCCGGTCCGGGACGGATACCATGCCCGAGAGCAGCGAAGGGAACCACCCCGGTTCGGCTCGTCGGTCAGCAGGAAAGGTGCCATGGGTACAGAGCGCTTTGGAGCCGGGAGATCATGAAGGCGTCGGCGTTCGAGTACGTGCGGGTGTCTTCGGTGGATGAGGCCGTGGCCCAGCTGGCCGAGTTGGGCGACGAGGCCAAGGTCCTCGCCGGCGGACAGAGCCTGGTGCCGCTGCTCAACCTCCGTCTGGCGAATCCGGCCTACCTGGTGGATATCAACCCGATCGGTGAGCTCAACTTCATCACCAACGGTTCCGGCGTCCGGGTGGGCGCCGTGGCCCGTCACAGAGATGTGGAACGCTCCGAGTTGGTCGCTCGGGTCAATCCGCTCCTGGTCGCCGCCCTCAAACGGGTCGGCCACGCTGCCATCCGCAACCGGGGGACCATTGGGGGCAGCGTGGCGCATGCTGATCCGGCGGCGGAACTTCCGGTCCTCTTGGTGGCACTCGACGGGGAGATCGAGGCCCGGAGCTCTCGAGGCGCCCGCACGATCGCGGCAGCGGATTTCTTCGACGGCTTCTTGACGACGACTCTTCAACCCGACGAGCTCCTCACCGAGGTGACGTTTCCCGCCCTGCCGCCCGGGTGCGGGTGGTCTATCCAGGAGTTCAGCCGCCGCAGCGGAGACTTCGGCGTGGTCACCGTTGCCGTCACTCTGGCCGCCGGTAGCAACGGTGCGATCAGCGAAGCCCGGGTGGCGTTCGGCGGCGTGGCCGGCACGGCGGTCAGAGCACCTTCGGCCGAAGCGGCGCTTGCTGGGCAGACCCCGTCGCCTGAGTTGTGGAAGGCTGCCGGCCAGGAAGCGGCCGCCGTTCTCGACCCGCCAGGAGACTTGCACAGCACACCCGAGCACCGCCGCCACCTGGCCGCTGTGCTCACCGAGCGGGCGCTCGTCGAGGCGCACGGCCGCCTTGGACAGGAGGCGTGAGGATGCAGGTGGAGCTGATTGTCAACGGATCCAGCTACAAGGCCCCGGTCGAACCCCAACGAACTCTGGCGGACTTCCTGCGAGACGACCTGCGGCTGACCGGGACCCACCTTGGTTGCGAGCACGGCGTGTGCGGTGCATGCACGGTCATCGTTGACGGCCAGGCGGTGCGCTCCTGTCTGATGTTCGCCGTCCAGGCCGACGGGTCGGAGGTGATGACGATCGAAGGACTCGAGAAGGACGGGAAGCTGCACCCTCTCCAAGAAGCGTTTCGTGACTGTCACAGCTTCCAGTGCGGGTTTTGTACGCCCGGGTTCGTCATGACCGCCCTGGCCTTGATCCAGGACGGGACGGCGCCGGAGAGCGAGGAGGAGCTGCGCGAGGAGCTGTCGGGCAATCTGTGCCGCTGCACCGGGTATCAGTCGATCGTCGAAGGCGTCACCGAGGCGCATCAGGCGCACTGCCGAAACCGGATCGATCAGAGCCGTCGAGAGCGGGGCGTCATGAGACTCGTCGGGGCGAACGTGCCCCGGGTCGAGGACCGGCGGATATTGACCGGGCGTGGTCACTACGTCGACGACATCCAGCTGCCGCACATGCTGCACGCCACGTTCCTGCGCAGCCCGCTGGCCCACGCCCGCATCACCGGGCTCGATGCGACCGGGGCCCGGCAGGCGCCCGGTGTCATCGCCGTCTACACGGGCGCCGACATGAAGGAGATCTCCAAGCCGATCAGGCCGGTCATCGAGATGGGCCTGACGCCGGAGTACTACGCGCTGGTCACCGACAAGGTGTTCTTCGTCGGCGATCTGGTGGCCATGGTGGTGGCCGAGTCACGCCAGCAGGCTGAGGACGCCTGTGAGCTGATCGAGGTGGACTACGACCCGCTCCCGCCGGTGCTCACCTACGAGACGGCTCTCGATTCGGCCGTCGCTCCCCTCTTCGGCGACCTGGACAGCAACGTGTTGGCGACCAGTCATATCGAGGGCGGTGACGTCGAGGCGGCGTTCGCGAAGGCGGACCGGGTGGTCGAGGTCGAGCTGAGCCAGCACCGCATCGCCAACGTGCCGATGGAGACGAGAGGTCTGGTGGCCGACTATGACGACGGCAGTGGGCAGCTGACTGTGCACGCCGCCACGCAGAGCCCGCAGGGCCTGCGGATCCAACTGGCCACCACCCTGGAGCACCCGCTGGACAAGGTGATCGTCCTGACCCAGGACGTGGGCGGCGCATTCGGTCTCAAGGGCAATATCTTTCGCGAGGACTTCTGCGCCTGTATCGCCACCAAGCAGATCTGCCGGCCCGTCAAGTGGATCGAGGATCGCAACGAGCACCTTTTGGCGTCGGGTCATGCTCGGGAGGAGAAGATCTCGGCGCAGGTAGCGGTGACCCATGCGGGAGACATACTCGGCATCAAGGCAGAGCTGACCATGGACCAGGGCGCCTATCCCGGTCTGCCGTTCGGGGCATCCGTGTTTCCTGCGTTCATTACCCTTTTGCTGCCGGGGCCCTACAAGGTCAAGGGCTACAGCTGTGACGCGAAGGTCATCACCACCAACAAGTGCACCTACGTGGCCTACCGGGGCCCGTGGGCCATGGAGACCTGGACCCGCGAGAGGCTGATCGACATTGTGGCCCACGAGCTCGGCCTCGACCCGGCCGAGGTACGCCGCCGGAACTTCCAAGAGGGTGCCGAAGACGATCGACTCATCACCGGGCTCAGCCTGTGGGGTATCACGTCGCGCTACACCCTCGACCGGGCCCTGGAGCTCATCGACTACGCCCAGGTGCGCAAGGATCAGGAGGTGGCCCGTGACGCGGGCCGCTGCGTGGGCGTCGGGTTCGCCACGTTCATCGAGGCCGCGCCCGGCCCGCCCGAGATGCGAATCGGCGGCGGAATGTTCGGCGGAGAACAGGCCAAGGTCCGCCTCGAGGCTGACGGTCAGGTAACGGTGATCACCGCTCAGTCTCCCCACGGCCAGGGCCACGAGACCACCTTGGCCCAGGTCGTCGCCGATGAGATGGGAGTGGCGATGGACCAGGTGCGGGTGGTCCACGGCGACACCCGGCTCACTCCGTTCAGCGTCGTGGGCACCGGTGGGAGCCGGGCCGCCACCTGGGCCAGCGGAGCAGCGCTCATGAACGCCCGCAAGGTCAAGGAGAAGGTTCTGGCCATCGCCGCCGCCCAACTGGAGGTCGACAGCGAAGACCTCGAGATCCTCGCCGGGATGATCACGCCCAAGGGCGTCCCCAGCAAGGCCATCCCTCTGGCCCAGATAGCGCTGCAGGCCACCTTGGGTCCGACTTCGCTCCCACCAGGAACCGATGCCAACCTCGAAGCGAACGAACGCTTCGTGGGTGAGGGCATCACCGGGAGCGGCTGGTCGGGGGGCACCCACGCCTGCGTGGTCGAAGTCGACCTCGGCACCGGCGCGGTCAAGATCGTCCGCTACATCGTGGTCGAGGACTGCGGGCGGGTGATCAACCCAGCAATCGTCGAAGGCCAAATCCGTGGTGGCGTGGCGCAAGGCATCGGCCAAGTGCTCTACGAGCGAGCCGCCTACGACGACGAAGGTAATTTCCTGGCTGGCACGTTCATGGACTACCTGCTGCCGACGGCCACGGAGATACCGACCATCGAGATCGAACACGTTGAATCCGACCCCGACGGCGAGATCGGCTTCCGAGGCGTGGGCGAAGGCGGCATGATCGTGGCCCCGGCCGCACTGACCAATGCCATTGAGGACGCGCTCCTCCCCTTCGGGGCCAAGGTGACCGAGCAATACCTGCCACCGGCCAAGGTCCTAAAGCTCGCCGGCATCATCTGAGTCGCCGGCGGCCGGCCGCTGGGACACATCGCTCGGATTGGAAACTTTGCCGGCCAGGAACCGGGCCGGTACCGTGCGGCCGGGCCAGGCCGGATCGACCTGGCCCGGCCCAGGGCTCCGAGCTATCGGGAGACTGCGGGCGTCTTTTGAAGGTCTTTGACGTATTGGGCCGTGACCGTATTGCCACCGATTCCCCAGTCGCCGCTCTCGACTTCGTCGATCGTGACCCACGTGACCCCACGCAACGCCTCTCCCTCGATGCCCACCATTGTCTCGGTGAGCTGGGAGATCATCTCTCTCTTTTGGCTGCTGTCGAAGACACCTTTGATGACTTTGACCTGTACGAGTGGCATGACGCCTCCTTTGTCGAAGCCCGGTTTGGGCGCTGAGATCAAGTATCCGGAAGACGGCTGCGCGTGGCCTGCAGGATTCCTGTCAGCCTGTGCAACCGGCTGCAAGCGTTCTGCAAGTTCGCTTGCAATAATGGTTTCCGTGGCGTCTGACCTCGAATTTCGGGTCTTGGGGGGCATTGCGTTGGAGCGTGGAGGGCAGGCCGTCCCGATTGGGGGGCCCAAGCCGCGACTGGCGCTCGCTCTGTTGGCTGCCCGTCGTGGCTCAGTCGTCTCTACAGACCGCCTGTGCGACGAGTTGTGGGGCAACAACCCTCCCGTAGACCCGCTCGGGGTTCTCCAAAGCCATCTTTCTCGATTGCGTCGGGCCCTTCGCCCCGAGGCCGAGATCATCGCTCGTCCACCGGGCTACGTCCTTCAGGTCCCAGATCAGATGATCGACGTAGGCCGCTTTGAGCAGTTGTGCCGGCGGGCGAACTCGTCTTCGAACCAAAAAGCGAGAGTCGAACTGCTAGAAGAAGCACTCGCGTGTTGGCGGGGATCGGCGTTCGAGGAGTTCGCCGAGCATGAGTGGGCACAGCTGGAGGCGATGCGTCTGGACGAACTACACATCCTGGCGCAAGAGGAGCTCTTCGAGGCCCGCCTCGCTCTCGGCGCACACGCCGCACTTGTTGGTGATCTCGAAGCTCTGGTCACACAGCATCCCTTGCGGGAACGCTTCTGGCATCAGCTCATCGTCGCCCTCTATCGCAGTGGCCGCGCCGCGGAGGCGCTACGGCAAGCAGAGTCGCTCAGGGTCGTCCTGCGGGAGGAACTCGGGCTCGATCCTTCGCCGTCGCTGCGCGAGCTGGAAGCTCGTGTCCTCAACGATGACCCGACGCTCTTTCAACCGCCTGTGGCGGCGCGACGATCTGTGACGCGACAACTCCCGGCCGAGCCCACCAGGCTGGTGGGACGAGCCGAGGAACTCAGGCTGCTTGCGGGCCGGCTGCGGTTAGATCGGCTGGTGACTCTGACCGGGCCCGGTGGAGTCGGCAAGACGCGGCTTGCCATGCGAGTCGCCCGCGAGTTATGGGATGAGTTCGACGGCGAAGTATTCGTGACCGAGCTCGCGCCGGTGCGCGATGCAACATCGACCGTCGCCGCGATCGCCACGGCGCTCGATGTGCAGCAACGTCAGCATCTATCCATAGAGGAGACCCTCGTCGAGTACCTGCGAGCCAGACGGGCGCTGCTGGTGCTCGACAACTGCGAGCATCTTCGAGGAACCATCGCGTCACTCTCCGAGCGCCTCCTTAGCTGGTGCCCGGGTGTGACCATTTTGGCGACCAGTCGCGAAGTACTGGGACTTCCAGGCGAGCACGTGTGGCGCGTTCGACCACTTGCGATTCCCGACGAAGGCTCCGGTCCGGCGGTAGCGGCCGAAGCTCCAGCCACGCGCCTATTCGTCGAGTGCGCCATTGCAGCCCGGCCAGGCTTTGCCCTCGGACCGGACAATGTGAAAAGCGTCATCGAGATCCTCAGCCGCCTCGACGGCCTTCCGCTGGCGATCGAGCTCGCGGCGGCTCGCATAAGGGCCATGGGTCCAGCGGCGCTGGCGGAACGTCTCAGCGAAGGCTTCGAACTCCTTGACGGGGCGCAGAGGTCAATGAATCCCCGTCATCGCACAGTGCAGGATCTGGTGGAATGGTCGTACGACCTTCTCGGTCCCGATGAGCAGATCCTCTTCGCGCGCTTGTGTGTGTTCGCTGGAAGCTTCGGGCTGGATGCCGCCGAAGAAGTGTGCGCCGGACGGGATGTGGACAAATCCAGAGCGCCCATGCTCCTGGCGAATTTAGTCGATAAGTCGATGGTGCAACTCGTTGACGAGGATCCTGCCCGCTATCGACTGTTGGAGACCCTGCGCGAATACGGCCGGGACCGCCTCAGCGAAGCCGAACGCAACAGGGTCCGCGTTCGCCATGCGGCGTGGTACCTCGAAGTGGCCGAACGATGTGCTCGGTCGTTGGCGGGATCGGATGAAGTCGGCCGCGATCCGGATACTGGACCGGGACTTCGACAATCTTCGGGCTGCGCATCGTTGGTCTGTGGAACACTCTGACATCGACACGGCGTTGCGCCTTGTCGCCGGACTCAGGGAGTATTCATTCCGGTGCATGCATGCCGAGATCGCTAGTTGGGCCGATGTCGCGATCGCACTGCCCGACGCCTGTGCGCATGAACGGTACCCCGTCACCGTTGGCATTGCCGCCTACGGCCGATTTGTGCGGGGCGATCTCGAGGGAGCCATCGAACTCGGTGAGCGCGCCGTCGCTGCTGCTCGTCGACTCGACGTCGACGGCTCTGGCCTGGCCGAACGTGCGCTCGGCAATGCCTGGTTCTATCGGGGGGACTATGAACGAGGCGCCGAATGGACTGATCGACTGATCGCGTCGGCTCAGAGGGGTTCGCCCGCCCGCCTCGCGCATGCTCTGTATATGCGATCCGTTGCATTCACGACTGTGGGCGACAATGTCAGAGGTGCTCAGTTTGCTGCGCACGCCGGCATCGCAGCGGCGGAGTCTGGATCGCCCACCGCCCACGCCCAAGCTCTGTACGCGCAGGGTCTTGCTCGCAAGTCGACGAGCTCGCAAGAAGCCACGGCCGAGCTCCAGCGGGCGGCAGATATCGCCAGAGACGCCGGAAATCGGTGGATTCAAGCTTTCGCTCTCACCGAAGTGCTTTGGCTCGAGGCGCGCCAAGGCCGTCCACGCGAAGCTCTGGCACGGTACATCAATGTGATCGACCTGTGGTACCGAGGCGGAGATTGGGCTAACCAGTGGCTCTCGCTCCGACACGTATTCGGCATTCTCGTTCAACTTCGAGCCGACCTCGGGGCGGCCACACTCCATGGTGCGCTCACCGCCGCCGGATCTGCCTACGCCCTACCCTTCGAAGCTTCCGACGCCCAACAAATTAATGTCCTGGTGGATGACCTGCGCCACCGGCTCGGCGCTGCCGCCTTTGCATCCGCCGTTCGCCGAGGGTCCAGCCTCAGCGATGGCGAGATCATCGAATTTGTACGCGCCCAGATCCGCGCTCTCGCTCCCGTCACGATTACCGAGTCCTCGCATCGTACCGCTCACCCGGTAGTCCAGGAGGTTTCGTCCACCACCTGATCGAGCTTCGCGGCAATGATCAGACGGTCCCGCCCTTCCCGCTTCGCCGTCATCAGCGCGGCATCGGCATAGGCGATGATCTCCGCCGCTGTGGCGGCGTAAGTGGAATCGGCCAGACCGATGCTCACCGTGAACGGCGGTACTCCCGCCGCGACCACCGATTCTGCCAGCGCGGCGCGTAGGCGGTGCACGATCGGCGCCGCCTCGGTCACTTCGCACCCCACATACACCAAGAGGAACTCTTCCCCGCCGAACCGGCAGACCATGTCGCCGGTCCGTACCGTGGCCCCGGTCACAGTGGCGAAGTGGCGCAGAGCGCGATCGCCGGCGGCGTGCCCGTGTGTGTCATTGAGAACCTTGAAGTTGTCCAGGTCAGCGAAGGCCACGGCATAGGGAATCTGTTCGTTGTCCAAACGACGCAGCGCCTCTTCGAGGCTGCGTCGATTCAATTGACCGGTGAGCGAGTCGGTGGTTGCGGCGATTTCGCTGGTGACCAAGGCGCGGAGAAGCCCGAGACGTGCTCCTGTCTGTATGGCCAGGACCTCCGCCCGAGCGCGTTGCACCGTATCGAGCGGCTCGTCGACCGGTCCGGTCAGATGGATCACACCGGTCGATGTGCCCAGGACTGTCACGGGTACACAGAGCGCGGACACCTGTTCCCGTCGCACCTGTAGGTGAGGACAGGTCGCCAACGCGTCGCTGTCGGTGAACTCGAGGATCTGCCCTCGCCGCACGGCTGGACATCCCCAAGGCGTGCTGACGGCGCAGCCTGGGGCCCCGTTGGTCACGGACGCGGCGCCTTGATGGAGATGGGCCTGACTGGAATCGGCCAGGAGGAGTTCGCCTGGTCCATCGGAGACCAGGTCAAGCGCACGCCCGATCACCTGGAGTACGTCCGGCTCGCGTTCGGCCATCTCCAGGGCTGTGTGCAGGTCGGAGTTGAACTGGTGGCCGTCCGCCGCAGCTTGGAGGAGCCCCTGTTGGCGTGCGATCTCGGATCGCTGTGCGGCCAGGGCATCGTGGATCGGGAGGCCGCTGGTGATGGTGAGTGCGACGAGCGCCGCCACCACGAAGATCGCCGCCGTGCCGGCGTAGCCACCGAACCCAGTCCGTAGGTGCAGCGCTCCGCTGATCCACCACGAAACAGAGAAGGCGATCAGAATGCCGATGATTGCACGTAGGGATTCAATGGCCAACGTCCGCAGCGAGGCGTCGATCTGACGAACGCGTGGTGTCGCGGGAGTGATCGGTTCCTCACCGGCCATTGTCGAATCCTTCGCTGTCATGCCGAACGGCAAAATCGCAGGACCACCTGCGTAGATAAGGGTAAACCCCTTGGGAAAACGGACGGTGGCAGAACAGTTGCAAACCCGTCGCTTCTGATCTGTTGGCGGTGGGGCGAGACCCAGGGGGCCCTGCCCCACATCTCCGGCCTCCTCATCAGGGTTTCACCCGATACCCACGACCGGCGCCTGAGCGATGCCAGGGTCGCCCAATTCGCCCCCGCTATCGCGCACCCAGCCCAACGGCGAGCGTTGAAGACAATCCCCAACCCCTCATCTGTTGAAGTGGCAGTTGCACCAGACCGATCGCGTAAAGCATGGCACCCGCACCCTTCGTGTCGAGGTGGATGGCGTCGAGCCCTCCAGCGCGGACTTGGACAAACCCTCGAATGCAGCTGCCAGCGTCCCAGGGCAGGCAGCGTTCGTTCAACCTCCAGGTCAACGACGATGTCGAGACATACTCCGCCGGATACCGATCGTAGGTCCAGTGAAGCTTTTGTCCGAGTTCGGATCCAGCCATGTCCTGATAGAGACGGTTAAGCGCCGGGACGCCGTTGAAGCCGTACTGGAGTATTCCCCCCGAACCTCTATAGAGACCTGCAGCAACTGCTGGGTTCCGCGGCGGTGTCGCGGACAGGTACACCTGAGCACCTCTCTCTCCGGCGTAGATCGCCATCTTGGTCAACGCCCTCTTGTAGCTGGCGAGGAGAGTGGGGAGCGAATATCTTCCCGAGGAGTTGACGCACCCGGTGGAATGGGACTGTAGGCCAGGATTACCGGTGAATGCGAAGACAACGGCGGCGGGGTGCGATTCTTGGAGCACGTGAGAGAACTTCAAGTGGTGGCCCGAGAGGGGGTCGGTGTACCCCGTTTCCCAGTCGCAGGGGGCTGACCCGAGACCACCTTGGGCAATGATCGGTACCGATGGAAGATTCAACGACTGCAATGACTTGGTTGCTTGCACGACGAGGCTGTCGCCGACGACGAGTATTGGTCCGTCCCTGTTCGTTCCGAAGGCCGACTTCGAGGCGAGAGCCGAGGACGCCACGCCGGCCGTGAGAACAAGACACAGGGCCAGGAAGGCGACGACGAATCGCCGCTTTCCCATTCCCGGGTCACGCCGTTGATATGGCGAATCGTGACTTGAGGTCACAAGGCCGTCTCGTCGAACTGTTCGGGCCACCGAGACGCCGAGACGCCGCTCGCGAATTCACGATCGCCGCTTCCATTGGGCTGATTCAAGATTGCTTTGGCGGCTGATCCCAATCGATCGTGACGCTGTGTCGGATTTCTCCCAACGCACTCGCTACGGCAGATTTCAGCGGGGCGTCGAGATCGTCGCCGTCGTCGGGACAAGAGCGACTCTTTCGAATCCTCACGTAGAAAATGTCGCCCCAGCCTTCGCAGACCTGGACCGATGTCACACGGCGCGAATCAGCGAGCGACGCGGTCAGTGATTTCCAAATGCTCTCGGTGAGGTCGTTCGTCATCGAATCGCGTGTCATCGGATGACGGTGACAGGCGAGGAGCGATCCTGGTAGGGCCAAACGTCCCATACCGCAGCAGATACCCAGGCAGGGCGGTTGCGGGATGGGATACTCAGTATCGGCAATCAGCCATTAGCGGTTCCGCCAGATCAGGACCGCCCGAGCCGTCGGGCCATCCGTCACCTCGAAACGACGGTCAGCTTCTCGGCCCGGCGCCGTAGGTTGGTGAGCCCCAAGCCGCCCCCCGACGCAAGGTCGAGCGATTCAATCGCACCTTGCTCAACGAGTGGGCCTATGCCCGGCCCTACCGCTCAGAAGCCGCCAGAACGCCTCCACAAGTACAACCATCACCGGCACCACACGGCCATCGGAGGACCCCCCATCGGTCGCGTCAACAACCTGGTTGCGCAGAACCACTAGCTCGTCGATTCCCACACACCATCGTTCGTGTGATCAATTTCATCCGTAGCATCGAAGGTGTACCCAGGAAAGAGTAAGGGCTCATGTTAGGTGTGTGTATCGTTCCCATCCACTAAAATATCGAGCACTCGAGTCGCTGATTCCCCCACCAGCGACCTGGTGGTGTCGATGACGATGGCTGATGGCCAAGGATCCATCACCTCTTGCATAGCCTGCCTGACTTCGGGAGTGGCCTCGGATACGTCTCTGTTCCCTAATGTTCGCTGCACTATTCGCGTATCGGCTATGTCGGCTTCGGCATAACAGCACAGTTGGACGAGGTTGCTCTCGGTTTGCGAGGCCACTTCTTGGGCGGCAATTCGCCACTCGACATCTACCCACGAGGCATCGAGAATCACTGACTCTCCGCGCATGAGCAGTTCCTGGGCTTGCCTGAGCAGCTCGTTGTAAACGGCAGCGGTGGCCGCCGGCGCATAGCGTCCGAGAGAGTAACCTTGCCTCGTCTCCGCCACGTTCAGAGCCATAGCGTGACGCACGTCGTCAGAACGAACGGTGCTCCATCCGAGTGTGCGGGCGACCTCGGCCGCGACTGTAGATTTTCCCGAACCGGGCAGCCCACCGATAAGAACGAGCTTCACTTGCCCTTGGCGAAGATGTGCCAGGGCCAACGAATGCAGCTGGCGAGCCTCATTTCGGGAGCCTTCATTTCCTTGCGCCACCCGAAGGCATGCCACCTTGGCCCGGACATAGGCTCGCGATGCAATGTAGTGATGGACAAGTGAAGCCGGGAATCGGTCCTTCGCGAGAAATTGATAGAGGTCGAGCAACTGCTTTGCGGCGTCGATCCGCCCTAAGCGCTCCAGATCCATGGCCAAGAAAGCCATGTCTGTGCAGACATCGCCGTAGCGCAGCTGATCAGAGAATTCGATGCAGTCGAGAATTCGCACACCTTCGTCCAGGCAGAAAATGTCTTCTGCCTGCAAATCTCCGTGGCCGTCGCAGATCCGGTCAGCCGCGATACGAGCATCGAAAAGGCGTTGGCGCCCTTGAATCCAGTGATGGACCAGTGAGCGAATTTCCTCGTCTACCTCGGGAGCCAAGATCTTCCCAACAAACGGCGCAGTCTCTGAAAAGTTGGTATCCCAGCCCGCCTGAAGGGCAGGTCCTGTGGCAGCCGCCGAAATTTCAGGCGACCTCTGCGCAATCCGATGAAATATGTCCATCCTTTCTGCTACTTTCCTGACCCACTCGCCGAGGTCATCGCCTTGGCGCGCCAGGGAGGCCAATCGGCGCTCTTCTGGAAGGCGTCGCATGACCACCATGTGGTCGATCGGCTCGCCATTGAGTTGCAAGTCGGCCACCCCCATATAGACGTCAGGAGCGAGACGTCGGTTTAGCATCACCTCGCGATGACAATCTTTGTAGCGAGTCTCTCTTTGCCTAAAATCGAGGAACCCGAACTTTAGCTTTTTTCGGAGCTTGTAGACGTTGTCGTCGACAAAAAACAAGGTTGAGACATGTGTCTCGATGACGGCGACTCGAGGCGACTCCTTTTTATCTGGCACAGCGACTCCGACTAGTGGAGCACCGGTGCGTAAAGCACTGCAATCGCCGAGGAGTCGTCATCACTGGGTCAGCGACGTGTGGCACGCTCACACCCCGAGTCACACGATCGGACGGTATCACGTCCAACTCGGCAACCCTTTTCAGAATCAGCAAGTGGATCGCAGCCCAAAGGCCATTCGTAGGCAGATTCGGCGCCCACGTCCACACCGGTCCAACCCCAAAGTGCCGTCGACGTTCGATCTGATTGATTGTCTGTTGGCGAGCCATGTCGCCGCCGTTGCCCGTACCGCTCGTGGGCCTGTCATAAACGAGAACAGGATCCAAGCGTTCTTTGTGTGTGGACATAACTCACCTCCTTCCCGCCACTGAGAATGCACCCCACCGATGAAGATCACCAGGGACCTACGGCACTTTCCAACCACCCGCCGCAGGGTCCGGATGCCCGAGGATGATCCTCCACTCAGCCGGCCGGTAGGGAAGGGCTTGTGATGGCAAACACTGGGCGGTTCAGAGCCTGGCCACCCAGAGATCCAAGGAAGGGGGCTCCGCCAAGGGCAAAGACACCGCCATCGGCGCCCGCCAGCCAGTAGCCGGCTCCCCTGGCGTTGCCGGCAATGCCGACAATCGGCTTGGCCAGTGCGGTGTCGGCCATGGATCCAGCGAAGACGGCGTCCCCGAAGCTGAAGACGCCGCCGTCGGCGCCGGCCAGCCAGTAGCCGTTGCCGTCGGACGTGACGGCGATGCCCACCACCGGCGCGTTCGACGCGTACCTCCATGGATCCGTAGAAGGTGGCGTCACCGAAGCTGAAGACCCCGCCGTCAGAATCGACGATCCAATAGCCCTTGCCGTCGTGGGTGCGAGCCAACGCCACCGGTCTCCCGACGTGCGCCGTACCGTCCGCGATGGTCGGCTCATCTCCATAGTCGACGGCGTCACCGAAATTCTGAACGGAGCCGAGTCCACTTAGGCCTTGTTCGAGCACCCAGTATCCCTCGGCGTCGGGAGTGGCGACGATCCCGATCGCCGTGGGCCACGTATCCGCCCCTCCGCTGTAGGCGGCGGTGTCGGCCGGTTCACCGTAGGAGACGGCATCGCCGTAGGGGTAGATGATGCCGCTGTAGGCGTTGAGGATCCAGTAACCGTTGCCGTTGGAGGTCGGAGACATGGACCAACACGATCCATTAGGCATGGAGCGAGTGGGTGGATTAACCGGGCATTGAGCGGTGTCCGATGCCGCCGAACCCTCGAAGGGCACCCCGAAGGTGAAGATGCCACCATCGCCGCCCTCCAACCAATAGCCGGACACGCTGGGAGCCGCCGACGTTGGCGTGCCGATGGCCACCACTAGGAATGACACAGCGATCAAGGCGAGCCAGTTCCGTAGCCGCATCATCACCCTTCCGACGTGGTTGTCCTGCTTCTTGTGAGAGCCTCCGCGCACTTGTTGCTCCGTTCCTCTGTAGGCGAAACGCCCACCGCGTCTCACCGCGTGATGGTCCAATGACGGCGACCTCGCCCGCCGCAGTGGCCACTCCTTCTGTGGGCTCAACAGGCATTGAATTGAACCGACCAACCCTGGCCCGGCGTGTACTGGGCGGCGAACAGCAGGCCGGCTATGTCGCCGTCCCAGGCATTGCCTCCCGCGGCCAGAGGGGCGACGTGGTGCCACGTGACCTTTGGCAGGGAAGTCAGTCGGAAGCCGCCACACGATTCGCATCCCGAATTCGCCTCGACGATGTCATGGAGCCATATGGCGAGATCAGCGGCTTCCTGCGTGGATGGGCTGACGGGTGTGACCCATGGCGCGTCCAAGGCCGCCTTCCGGGCAACCGCCACGTCGGCGGGGTACGTGCTGGCCGCATTGCCCCCGTTGCCCAGGCACGTCAATAGATAGTCAGCGGCGGACACGGAGCCGGAAGTGGGGTTGGTCCGCGGAATGGTTCCGGGCTGAGCTTCGACAAAACCTCGGAAGGCGTAATCACGCGACACAAGGTCGCTTTGAACTGTCAGGACTGGAAGCAATACCTCCGAAGGGAGACCTGCGGGAATATCGTTCGCCACCGAAGTGGGATCGCCCGTGGCGATGGTGTCGAGCGTTTGCCGCGTGATCGTGATCTGCGTCGTCCCGATGGCACCATCGGCATCGACGGAAGCAACCTTCAGATTCTGGTCGATACCGGCAGCGACAGCGAAGAACCCCGTGAGGTCGTCGAGCGCACGCGACGGGCCGGAGGTCGAGGGCACACTCGTCGACGAGATACTGGTCGACGTCGAGCCGGTACCTCTCGAACTGCTGATTGGCGCTTTCGCACACGCTGCGGCTATAACCGCCATCAGGGCCAACGCCATGACTGCCTTGCGCACCCACACCTCCTTCCTCCGCTGATCTCAGCTTCCGCCGGGTATGAACCGCAGTGTCTCTTCGAGTCCACCGAGCACTAGTCCGGTAGATGGCAGACAGCTTCTACATTGTTGCCGTCGGGATCGCGCACAAACGTCCCGTAGTAGTTGGGGTGATATTCAGGCCACAGGCGAGGTTTGTGAAGCACCTCGGCATGCAGCCGGATCGCGGCATCGAAGAACTGACGTACAGCTGCACGACTCGGCGCAACAAAAGCGATGTGACACTCCCGAAACCCTTCGCCGGTCTCGCGTGGACCAATCCAGAACTCCGGTTTCGCATTGGAACCGAAACCGACGACCTGTCCGAGGTCCATGACGCGCCTTCCACCGAGCGCGGTGAGAACACCGTCATAGAAGGCAGCACTCCCAGCGATGTCTGCACACTGGATCGATAGGTGATCGAGCACAAGTACATCCTCGGGCGAGCGCACCATTCTTCAGTAGGGTCAAAGGTCCCACAGCCCGAACGGGATCTGTCGTCCGCCTCGCTCTGACAACCGACACAGCAAGTAAAAGAACATCCCCAGTCAGGGGATTGCTTCCCGCCCTCCGCCTCTCGTTTCATCGCTCCCGAATGGGTGCAACTTCGGCAGATTCGCCCAAGTCAGGGAACCCGGACACGAAAACGCCCGTCCCACAAATTGACGGGGATCGGGCGCCTTCTTCAATTGTAATCTCAGAGAACAACCGCTTCGAGGGAGTGGCACTCAAAGGAACTTTCGAGTTCCAATCCTCGCAACGCTCCAACCTCGAGCCGCTTGCCTAATTGTTAGCTGAGCCTCCGGTCAACTTTCCCGGAAATCCCCTGCAGTTATCCCTGAGATACACTTCTGGCCCAATGGTCCTGACCACCTCCTTTCGGATCCTTCGGATCCGCGCAATGTCATTGTACATCTCGTGATTAGGTGGGTCAGGGCCGAAGGTCCCTATGCCGAGCTCGCTCCCTTGCGTACCGATCCGTCGGTTTCCAAAGCACGATCACCTTGGTACCAATGGCCCTGCTGCCACCCCCAATCATCCGGAACACTGGAGTCTACGAATGTGAAATGCCCACGCGCTGGAACGACACGCTTGGAGGACTGACAATGCGGCTTAGCAAGTATCTTCATCGCAACCAGACGTACAGGCCGACTCCTCCTTCGTAGCTGTCGCCGCCGGTCCCAGGTGAAGTCGTGTTCGATTGCACCCCGGAGGACTAGAAAATGAGACGACGAGGACGCAACAGCAGAGAGGAGGGACTTGCGGATGAGTGCGGGGCCTTCTTGACCGGAACGCTCACCGATCGTTTGGAGGATGATCCTCGACACCCTCTCGAAATGACGGACGAGTCTTCCCTCCGCAATCTGCAGGAGTCGGTGTTGATCCCCCTCAAACTCGAACTGGCCACGCGGTCCGATGTCCCCTTCTGGACTGCTCGCCGATGCATGAATACCGTCACCGCTGAGCTCCATCGCCACAACCGCACATCCCAGACCTCGTAACCTCGCACCTGTCGAAAAAGCGCCCTATGCAGCGCAGGAGACGTCGAAGTATCTCCGCGCCCACGCCGAGCGGGAAGATGAACTGCCCGGCTTCCGCCGGGTGCTGCACGAAGACCTCCCCGCACCCGCCATGCGGTATCTGGCGCCTCTGATCTTGGCCGATGAACAACGTGACAAGACAATCTTCGGCGACCTGAACGAGACTGTACTCGCAACGGACTGCCTCAAGGCTTCCGGCATGCGGGACCGAAGGGCCTGAACTCACCTCACCCTCGTCCTTTCGGCCTCCTTGAAACCCCTTCCTCAGATACCGGTCGGGTAGGTCTCCGGCGGTTCACCTTCGTCCCAGAGCGATGTCCGTTCCAGCGGCTCGAGGGCTCGGGTGTGATCGAGGTGGATCACGGCATCGAACTGCTCGCCCAGCCGAGCATGAAAGTAGTGACTTCCACGTTCGGTTTGCGGCCGGTAGATCACGCCAATCGCCCGTTCCAGACGAGGGACGCTCAGGGCAGCGTGCACCGCCGAGCTCGGCTGTATCCAGCCAAAACGCGGTGCCGCCAAGCGGTGAAGAAACGCCTCATGACTGTCAGGCGGAAGCGGCCCGGACTCGCTTGCGCTCGGCGGGTCCACCCCACTCGCTCGCTGCAGTGACTATGCCGTCGTATGTGGTGAAGCCGATCAGCACAGAATCATCCCGTAACGTTGCCGAGCGAGCTGCCCGACGTTGAGCTCGCCCCGCTCGCCCATCTCGGTGGATCGGGCGTCACCAACGTGTGAGTTGTGCTCCCATACGATGATTTTGGACGCGAGGACGTTGGCGGTCGAGATGTCCAATGAGCGCATCGAGCGTGCCGGCCATATGGCGGTCTCGCAGATTCCACGAGGAGACCTCAGCTCGGTACATCTGCTGGTAGTACTCCTCGGCGTTGCGCACCAGACGAGCGTTCTGCTCGGCGAAGAAGAACTCGTCGTCGGCGACCCACCCGTCACGCCGAAGATACGCCTCAGACTCTTCGACGCAGCTCGATGAGTTGGGTCACGACTTCGTTCTCGCAAGGGAACGCACCGGCGTATGCCAGCGCATAGCCATAGTGTTGCCCTTCACCACCGACATGGTCGAAGCACGAGTAGCGCCCTCGCGCCCGTTTAGCCTCGTCAGGATCGACACGGTCGAGGTAGTCCACGACAGCCTCCATCGATGCTCGAAGGCTGTAGAGGTCCAGCCCATAGAAGCGGGCTTTCGTGGCCGGATCGGCAGTGGGCATCGTTGCGGGCTCGGAGCCATTCAACAAAGCCCAGAACATCACGATTTCGCCACATCCAGGCAGGAAACGCCGAAAGTCCGACAACGCCGCTTTCGGCATCTTCATCATCGGACAGCCCCATGACGTAGCGGTTAACCCGATAGGCGTCAGGCCAGTCTGCCTCGACCGCTACCGCGGTGAATCCACGTTCGTCAATAAGACGTCGAGTGATGCGAGCCCGTTCACGGTAGAAGTCGTGCGTGCCATGCGACGCCTCCCCAATGAGGACGAAACGCCGATCGCCGATGAGATCGACTAAGGAGTCATAGTCGAATGCGCTCACCCGTGACGGCATGGCATGGTACGCACGAATATCGGGCGAGACCCGCGTCGGAGTGGTCACTGCCCCACCCGACCGTCACCCAGCCCACTCATACGGCTGAACGATGGCATCGGAGCCTGGAAAGAAGAGCGTATCGTGATCACTGTCCTCCCAGCGCACCACGTACGGGGGACCGCCATCGGGGCCGTGTACATCGATGACCTGGCAATCGCGTTCAGGCTCACCGACGTGGTGACCCTTGATCACGATCCGATCTCCGGGCTTGGCTTGCATGTGATTCTCCCTTCGTCCACCTACGATCCTGATATCGGCGTAGCCACCTCAACAGGGTCGAAGGTCCCTAGAAGTGGGGTTCTTGCCGGGCACTCGGGACCATCGGCCCTAGCCCCAACGCCCTCACGGGAGAGGCTGGCGCCAGGAGGAGGTGCTCGTGATGTTTCGTGACCGGGTCGATGCTGGTCGGCAGTTGGCTGAGAGCTCGGAGCGGCGCCATCTCGAGAATGAAGACGTCGTGGTCCTGGGACTACCTAGGGGCGGGGTGCCCGTCGCCTTCGAGGTGGCTCACGCGCTCGACCAACCGCTGGACATCATCGTGGTGCGCAAGCTCGGCGTGCCCTTCCAACCCGAACTTGCCATGGGGGCGATCGGTGAGGAGGGAGTACGCATCCTGAACCGCGGAGATGCTGCAGTCCGCTCATATCACCGAGAGCGAGCTCGCCGCGGTGGAACAACGGGAACGGGCCGAGCTCGAACGTCGCAGTCGCTCCTACCGTGGCGACCGACCTCGCCGTCTCCCTCCTCAGGCGTACCGCAGTTGTGGTCGACGACGGGATCGCCACTGGTTCGACTGCTCGTGCTGCCTGCCAGGTTGCTCGAGCACTTGGGCGCGGCCCGGGTCGTGATGGCAGCACCCGTTGCGTCCCGATCCTCCGTAACCGAGCTGACCGGACATCTGTGATCAAGTGGTGTGCCTGGAGACCCCCGAGCCCTTCTACGCCGTCGGTGAGTGGTACCTGGACTTCTCCCCTACCTCTGACGCCGAGGTGGTGGCTCTCCTCCAACGTGCGGCCCACGGCGTCACGACTGCATCGCCCGCGACGGCGAGCGTCGGGGACGATCCCCCAGCCCGAGATGGGGAGGTAGAAATCCACGTAGGGCCGGTCTATCTCGCAGGACACCTCACAGTGCCTGAAGTTGTCCGCGGGATGGTCGTCTTCGCCCACAGCAGCGGGAGCAGCCGCCACAGCCCACGGAATCGCTTTGTCGCCTCGACGCTCAACGGCTCCGGGCTGGGCACTCTTCTCTTCGATCTCCTAAGTCCCGACGAGGAGATCGATCGCTCGCAGGTGTTCGATATCCCCCAGCTCGCCGCCCGGTTGACCACAGTCACCAAGTGGCTAAGGGCGCAGCCCGAGTCAATGGGATCAAAGATCGGTTATTTCGGAGCGAGCACCGGGGCGGCGGCCGCCCTGTGGGCTGCCGCTCAACCCAGCGCGCACGTTGGCGCCATCGTCTCGCGCGGGGGACGCCCCGACCTGGCTCTGCCAGTGTTGGCGCAGGTGAGAGCACCGACTTTGCTAATCGTGGGAGGACGCGACGAGGAGGTTCTCAGGCTCAATCAAAAGGCCCTTGGGCCACTGGGGCGAGAGAGCCGCCTCACGGTTGTTTCCGGCGCCACGCATCTCTTCGAAGAACCCGGAACCCTCGAGGAGGTAGCCTGCCTGGCCAGCGAGTGGTTCATTCGCCACTTGGCTCCAGCGCTCCTGCTTGCCGAGTAAGTGAAGTGATTCCCGACGTCGGTGACGTTGATCGTCGTGACTCCGTCGATCACATGGTGTTTGTGAGCACAGTGGTGTTCACATCGACCAAGCCCGGGTCGACCTCGACGCCGCCAGGGCGCTCGACGACGATCTCGACTTGGCCGCGGCCGCCTTGGCATGTCTCGAACCCGTCAGCGAATAGCCGCCGGCGGCGAGGATCATCACGATGGCCAGGGCCATGACCGGAGCACGGCCTGCTGGTCGGGGCCGCGGTGGCGGCATCCACCACCCGGCGGCAGGTGCTCCCCCGTCGCCATTTCCCTTGCGGTCGTCGCCGTAAGGTGGGTCAAAGGGAAACGTCAAACCGCGATCTCGCCGGCAGGGAGAGCACTGAACTCTCCCGTCTGAGGCTGACGGACGACGTCGGACACGGATTTCTAGGCCGAATGGGCGTGATCGTCGTTGAGGGAAGATACTTGCTCATCCCGCTTACCTCGAATCTGGGAAATCGCTCTCGGGGCCATCATGGCGTCGTAGTGATCGACCCGTGAACGGCTTTCGTCGCTCGACGTTCGAAGGTCGCCGCGCGCCTTACCGCTTCCTCCAGCTCGCCCTGGATCCGCAGCACGTGGACGAAAGAACGAGGTTGCACCGGAACCAGCTCGACCGCAGTTTCGAGGCGCCGGTGCACTCGGGCGAAGAATAAACTCACCATCAGAACGACCGCGACACCAACGATCAGCACCAGTGGGATGAGACGTGCCACTTCAGACTCCCTTCATGTTGTCCATCTCAGGTCGAAATCGAGATCGACACATCATCACCAATTACGCCCTGCCGTGGGACGTTCGGCCCTGCCGGTTGAAGGCGGGCGGGCGTAGCATGCGCCTCCAGAGGTGATCACAGTGACCAACGACGAGGTATTGGCGGAAGCGGTGCAGGCCTGGGTGGATCAGATACGGCCCGGTGATCGGGACGTCGCGGAACGGGCGGCGGTCGTCGCGTCGACCTCCTATCGGGAGGGGGGGAACGTCAGCGAGGCCTGCCGACAGGCGAGTGCCTTTGTCCAAAGCTGGATCAGCCACCCCACGCATATGGACCCCGGTCACGGCGCCGTACTGCGACTCGTTTCGTGATCGACGCAAAGGCCAAGCATGACGCGCCCTGAAACTGACTTCACCCTTCGTTGAAACTGGATTGACGTGGAGTTGACGCACGAGAGCAACCCCGAACGCCCCTCAGCAGTGAGACAACCCCGCTCGTCATGGCCGAGATCGCGTCATTGGTGGCTGAACTCCACGGCGGAACGGCGCGCCCAGTGCACAAGTGATCTCACCACTGACCTGGGTTTGGACAGTCTTTCCCTCGCGGAGCTCCTCGAGCGGCTCGGGCAGAGATTCGACGTCATCTTGCCCGAGGACACCCTGTCGACCGCCACCACTGCGGCGGTCTGGGACCGCGCTGTTCGCCGTGCCCAAGGCGCGGCGACTGGCCGCTCAGGGCCACGCCAAATGGTCCGCGTCCCGCCGTTTCACCGAGCCGACCCGCAGGGGAAACGTGGCCAGACTCGGCAGGGACCATGACCGAAGTAATCGATTGGCATGTAAAGGTCCACCCGGACCTCGTGAGCATCCGGATCCTTGGCAATCACCATGACTCCGCCATGGTGCTTCTTTCCTATGGCGCCTTGGCCGGTGCGGCGTCAGCCGTCGCGTCCGGTCTCTTGGCGCCTGGACTCGATCGTGGCGATCGGGTCGCCATCATGCTGCCGAGCGGTCAGGACTACTTCGTGGTCTATGCGGGCGTCCGGCTCGCCGGGTTGGTGCGGGTTCCTTCGGCGAAAGCGAACTCCGCGTTCGCGGCACCAGGGAGGCGGTAGGTCCCCCCTACGCTTTTGTCAGTTCACGGCAGTGCTGCATATCGAGCCAGCGCCTCGAGCTGCTCTGCCGTGCCCACACTGATCAACACATCGCCCGATTTGATGACGTCCTCTGGGGATGGATTGGTCACGAAACCACTCTGTGGGCGCCGGATCGCCAGAACAAGTGCACCCGTGCGCTCGCGCAACTGCGCCGCACGAATGGTATTCCCCGCCAGCGTTGAGGTGGCAGAAATCACCAGCTCCTCTAATCGGAACTCCAGCGTCCCGTCATGCATAACGACGTCGACAAAGTCGACCACATGGGGTTGGGTCACAAAAGAAGCCATGCGCTCGCCACCCAGCTGCTGTGGGTTGACCACACGATCGGCACCGGCGCGCACGAGCTTCGGTTCCGACGACTCGCTGCGGGCACGGGCAATGATCTGGAGCTCGGGGCGCATGGACTTTGCAGCAACCGTCACGTACAGGTTGTCCGCATCGGTGTCGAGGGCCGCCACCAAAGTAGCGGCTCGCTCGATCCCCGCCTTCAGTAGCGTTTCGTCGTCGGTCACGTCGCCGTGAACCGACGCATATGGGACGTCGCGCACTCGCTCCCCATCTCGGTCGATCACAACGACGACGCGCTGCGCGTTCGTGAGGAACTGCGCCACCTCACGCCCTACTCGCCCCCACCCGCAAATGATCACGTGGCCAGACATTCGAGCTATGTCACGTTCCATCTTTCGACTCCTGACAAGTTCACGCATTTGACCCTCGAAGAGCACCTCAAGCACCGTCGAGAAGGTATACAGCGCCGTACCAACACCGACAAGGATGAGGACGATAGTGAAAACCTTGCTGCCTTGATCGAGCGGGTGCGGAGAGTTGAAGCCGACCGTCGTGACTGTAATAACCGTCTGGTAGACGGCGTCTAGGGGGCCGAAACCAAATGATAAGTAACCCACAGTGCCGGCTACGAGAACAAGGGCCAGGGCTCCTAGCCCGATCCTCACCCTCCGGAACGGGTCCCGGATTCGCATCGTCGCATCGGTGGAATCAGGAGACATTCACGTCATGGTGCTCGGCTTCCAGCTGGCTCTTCTCATCCGTCACATCAAAGTCCTTGACATGGTGCCTAGAGACCCGTGATCTCTAACGGGGCGCTGCTGGAAGCTCAACTTGGCGTGGCGCATCGACTTGAGCGAATCACAGGGCAGCCAAGCCGTCATGAAAAGGTGGCCTTCGCTGCAGCGAACCATTGTATTACCCCCAAGCCGGAGCACCCCCTGCATCCTTGCACAAGGGCACCAAAAGGCAGCGCGAGCACAATTAGCCCCCCGATCGGCTACGTCCCCCGCGCTACCATGCCCGCGACCTCGGTATCGAGATGCGCTATTCCCGAGGTAAAGGGACCATGGCCTCTGGTCGCATAGGGACACCACGCCAGGGGTCGCGGCCGACTTGGTCGCGCCGCACTGCAATGAAGCCACCGCCTTGCCCTTTGAGGAGCATTGCGATCGACTGCTGCTAAGAGGGTCGCCACATCTCCCCATGGCATACTTGGCGAGGCCGGTTGACCGGTTACCGCGGAAATGAGGAAACAGTGCACTGGAGAAGATTGACGTGAATGGTGGCAGCCGAGCTACGTCTCCACCCTTACCCAGTGAAGATGGCTCCGCCGTGAAGGATGCCGAGCGGAATCTCGCGCCCATGACAGGCCGCCTGGGACAATATGCGGGTGTGGCCTCCCGAGGTTTGGCCTTTGGTGTCGACCTGGGTGCACTTTGGGGTCTCTACGTTCTGGGAGCGTACGGTTTTGCGCTGCTGTGGCAACTGATCGATGGGAGCTCATACAATCTCGGCCACCACCAGACCGTGGCCGCCGTGGTGCTCACGATTTGGTGGTTCGTATACTTCGCCGCGCAGTGGGCGGCAGGGGGGCGCACTCTCGGAATGGCGCTCTTCGGCATACGGGTGGTGCAGAAGGACGGACGAACAATCACGAAGCGCCAGGCGCTGCTTCGCGCAGCGTTGCTTTACTTTAGTTTCTTGTTTTTCGTGGTGGCAGCGCTTTTCATCCTCTTCCAACGCGAACGCCGAACGATCCACGACCTCATCGCTCGGACGGCCGTCGTTTACTCTTGGGATGCGAAGGCGGCTCGATTGCGTTGGCTGGTCCAGCGCGAACAATCGCAGATACCGGTTGACTCTGGTCCGTAGTCGCCTCGGCAATGGCGCGGTTGTGTTGAGCGAACCGTACCCTGACGGGACGCCTATCTCCCGCTCCAGCGAAACCCTGGAAGGCTTCACCGTCTTCGGGCAATACGCTCTGTTGATCGATCCGCTGAAATGCCTATCTCAGATATCGGCGTCGCGAGTGGGTCAACGACCGTCGGAATTGGGCGCTGTCGAATGATGACCATCCATCTGTTCCTGGCTCTTTCCACTGGGGCCCATCAGGTTCGCGGCCATCTGGCTGGGACGACGAATGCGCTCTGATGCTCAGGAAAGATACCGGCCCGAGTTCCCCATTGCTTGGGTGGATCACTATCGCTGCGGAGCACCGGTAACGCTATTTTGCCACCGGCGTCGGGATCTAGCCCGACCCCGGCCAAGCCGGCCTCACGGGAACGATCGCCGGAACGAACCGCATGGTTAGCCGCGCATGGCCGAGGTCCTCTGGGGCAGCTCGGCGATCAACAGGGACACGGATGCCCGCCGAGAGGTATGCAGGGAGAGCAACCACACCTAAATGGATTCGACGTCGCCCGCCCTCCAGCTCTTGTCGAAGAAGGGCGTCCATGGGCTGTAAAACCGCAAGAGGGTATTCACCCCCGGCAGGGAACGGTGGTCTCCGAGTTGCCGTCAGCCAGCCCTTCGGGCCTCACGGGACCGAAGGAGATGGTTACTGAACCGTCAGGTGCTGTGACAGCGGCAAGTATCGGAGAATGCCGACTCCCCTCCCTGGGGAAACGCTGATCGGTTTTGAGTCCGTTCAGCAGGTTCCGGCCCCGTTGCTTACCCCGTTGCTTACATTGCCATTTCATGACACCTGGACGGGCAAGAATTCCCGGGTCGCAACTCTC
>CAWFTV010000020.1:0-81249 GCA_963818915.1 uncultured Acidimicrobiaceae bacterium
TTCGACCCCGGCATGACGACAGGGTTCAGCTCCGTGGCCTCTCGCATCTTTCGTTTGCCACGGCGACGCGATAGCGCACTTCGGCATCGGCATCCTCGATGTGCGAGGTTGGAACGAACCATCGAACGACGTTTCCGATCACGTCGGGGCCCCCACCCCGCACCCACTCCAGCGTTCCTTGGCGGTCCGCAACGGCAGTCATCTCGAATGTCTCCGCCCATTCAAGGTCCGGTGGGGCGTCCAGTTGCCATTCAACTTCTATCCGGTCGCCGATTTCCTCGAACTTGCTGCGACCGGCGATCTTGATCTCACCACAATCCGTAGCCGCCACGGCCTCGCTCCTTTCACTCCTTTGATCTTCCCACGTGCAGAACAGCACCCCCAAGTTCGACACTATGGCGGACATTGCCTTGCGCATAGGGCCAAACGGCCCCATGGAAGAGCCCGAGGCGGGGCCTTCGGATGCCAGTAGGGCCGAAGGCCTCCCAACAGGATCGATTGCGTTGTCGGGCCGGGATCCATCAATGCGCGAGAGTTACCTTCATGGCAAATCGCATTCAAAGCCTGGATCTCGCGGGCAAGGTCATGACTGCGGATGAGGCGGCGGCGCTGATCCTGAACGGCTCGACCATCGGGATGAGCGGGTTTACGGGGTCAGGGTATCCAAAAGAGGTGCCCCAAGCCTTGGCGAGACGTATTGGTGAGGCTCATCGGAAAGGAGAGCCGTTTACCGTGAGCGTCTGGACCGGTGCTTCGACAGGTCCCGATCTCGACGGTGCGCTCGCCGCCGTCGATGGCATCGATCTTCGCTTGCCCTACATGTCTGATCCGATCAGCCGGGCCAAGATCAATGCGGGCGAGATGGAGTATCTCGATGTGCATCTCTCCCATGTCGCCCAGATGGCCTGGGAGGGCTTCTTCGGTCACCTCGACTTGGCTCTGATTGAAGTATCTGGAATCACGCCTGACGGCGCACTTGTCCCCTCGTCGTCGGTGGGCAATAACAAAACGTGGCTGGAGTTGGCGGACAAGGTGATCTTGGAGGTGAACTCATGGCAACCAGAGGAACTCGAGGGCATGCACGACATCTACTACGGCACTGCCCTTCCGCCGAACCGAAAGCCCATACCGATCCTCCGACCGGAGGATCGCATCGGGCAACCACACTTTGATTGTCCGCACGACAAGATCGTGGCGGTGGTCCGAACCGACAGTCCTGACCGCCACACGCAGTTCAAAGCCACAGACGACGACTCCGTCCACATCGCGCGGAACGTCGTCGAGTTTCTTGCTCACGAAGTGCAGGAAGGTCGGCTCCCGCCTACCTTGCTACCGCTGCAATCCGGCGTCGGCAACGTGGCCAACGCAGTACTCGCCGAGCTGGATGACGGGCCATTTCGGTCCTTGACCGCCTACACCGAGGTGATTCAGGACGGCATGTTGCGGATGCTGAAGTCGGGAACACTGTTGTCGGCATCTGCCACTGCATTCTCGCTCAGCGATGCCGCAATCGCTGACCTGAGGGAGAACATCGACACGTATCGCAAATGCATCGTTCTGCGCTCTCAGGAGATCAGTAATCATCCCGAGGTCATTCGTCGGCTGGGTTGCATCGCCATGAATGGGATGATCGAAGCCGATATCTACGGCAATGTGAACTCGACGCACATCATGGGCTCCAGTATCCAAAATGGGATCGGAGGGTCAGGCGACTTCGCTCGCAACGGCTACATCTCTTTGTTCGTGACACCTTCCACGGCGAAACATGGCAGGATCTCCTGTATCGTTCCAATGGTCAGTCATGTCGATCACACCGAGCATGATGTGCACGTCATCGTCACGGAACAGGGCGTGGCGGACCTACGGGGATTGGCTCCCCAGCATCGTGCCCGACGAGTTATAGAACGTTGTGCCCACCCCGATTATCGTCAAGCGCTTCTCGAGTACTTTGAACGAGCCGTGGCGACGGCACCCGGCAAGCACACCCCTCACCTCCTTCGAGGACGCCCTGTCGTGGCACACGCGCTTCCTGCGTTATGGCACCATGCGTCTTGATTAGCGTCGTCTAAACGAAAGCGACGGCGTCGTCACGCTGTGTCGCAACGCCCTGGGCTTCGGATCATGTTGCCCTATCCCAGGCGGCGGCGCCGGCAAGGCCGGCGTCGTCGCCGAGCTCCTCCTTCACGAGGGAGAACTCCATGGCAATGGTTGGTGCAAGTTTTGCCAATCCCTTTTGTACCGGGTCGAGGAGAGGCCCTTCTCGACCGATTCCACCACCGATGATGATCAGTTCGGGTCCGTAGCACCAGGCCAAATTGATGATGCCGATCGTGACACTTTCGACGATCTGCATCCACACTGCAGTGGCGCGGATATCGCCGCTCTCTTCGAGAGCTTCGAGTTGCTCACCCGTGCGCGCCTGAACGTCCGCCATTTGAGTGAGGTGCGGGAGACTGCTCCCGGAAGCGAACTCCTCGAGCGTCGCCGACTCCCCATTGGAGAAGGCGTGACGATCGATGATCGTATGGCCGATCTCTGCCACCGATCGACGCCCTCGTACCAAGCGGCGGTTCAGCAGTACTCCGGCACCGATGCCGGTCGAGACCGTCACAAAGACAATGTCATTGGCCTGTCTCCCGGCGCCGAAGTACGTCTCTCCGACCGCCGCGAGATCGGCATCGTTCGCGATGGAGACTCTCCGGCGCAAACGGGAAGCCAGCTTGTCCTCGCTTAGCTCGGTGACCCAGGCCGATGGCAGGTGAGGCGCCCACAGTGCACGTCCGCGTTCGTAATCGACCACGCCCGGTACAGCGACCACTGCGGCACTGTCGGGATCGCATTCGAGTTCGCTGACGAGTTCAGCCAGGGCGTCGGTGATCGAACCCTGAGCGGGTGTGGGGACCTTATGGCGCGCCAGCACCGCACCATCTCCGCCGACGAGTGCCACTCTCAGGTTGGTGCCGCCGAGGTCAACTGCGATGACGGGACCACCCTCAGCAGCAGTCATGGACACCGGCCAGCGCCCGAATCGTGATCGATCGAGCGAGATCCATTTCTCTGGATGGACTCGATGGGGAAATAGGCGTTCTACGCACTTGCAGGACCTCACCACTTGCTGACCTCGTAGCTGACAGGTGCGCGATCGAGCCATTGCTTCACCTCCTGCTCCCCCAGGAGTCCCGCCTGTGATCCGACCTGTTGGACCACACTCATGGCATTGATAGGGGCCCAGGCGAGCGCTTGGTCGAGTGAATGCCCTTTGCACAGCGCGGCGACAAGTGTCGCGGTGAACGCGTCTCCGGCGCCCGTGCGGTCGGTTGGTGGCGCAAGGTCAGGGTAAGAGGGCACGCTGTAGCGCACGGATCCATCTGAAGCGAAGGCTCCGGCGGGTCCGTCAGTGATCACGACCGTGCGTGGCCCGAGTTCGTGGAGCCCCTCGAGGAGGTCGGCCATGTCGTGGTGGTCTCCACCACCTATCTCCACGGCCTCTTCCCGATTGCACACGAGAACATCGGCTCGACGGTAGATGGCCGCCAGCGCGTCGACCCCCAGTGCGATCTGAAAGGTGCCCGGCTGAAAGGCAAAACGGACGGATGGCTCCGCTTCGAGCCATTCGGCCAGCTGGTCATAGTACTGAGGAGCGTCAGAACCCACCGAACTCAGATAAAGCCACCGGGGGATCTCACTAGGCCGCAGATGTGCCCAGTGATAGTCGTAGATCTGGTGACGGACGAGGATCGTTCGATCCTCTCCGAACCAAAGAACGAAGTTTCGATTGCTGGGCACGCCCGGATCGACCCTCAAGAGATGCGTGTCAACTCCTTCTCTTCGTAATGCGAGTTGGATGTCGCGCCCCACTTGGTCGTCACCGACGTGGGTTGCGAACGTGGTGGCAAGACCCAATCGGGAGAATGCAACCGCTGCATTGGCGGCATTGCCACCCGATTCAACCGTTTGGGCATGATCGAACGGCAGCTTGTCACCGTAGGGGAGCACGAGCCAACGTCCTGACGCATCCTCGACCACCTTCACTCTACCCTCCAGCAGTCGGATGAAGACATCCGTTGCCGTGTCGCCGACACTTATGACGTCCCATTTCTGCATGCCACCATGCAACCCTCGATCTTGTTTTGACGATAGGGCCGTTGGTCCCACCCTCCCGTACAGGTCACCCATCGGAGGACGCCCGGGTCGTCACTCCCGAAGGACACGGGCCGAAAACGGATGGAAAGCCCCGGGACCTATGGCCCTAGCGCTGTTGGTGGGGTAGTTGCACCCTGAATGGGCCACCTGTTCGAGTGGGTGTGACGAGGAAAGACATCGAATGACTATGGCATTCAGCGTCAAGAGACGAAGGGCCCGGGTGTTGGAGGTAGTCGCACTGTCTGCCCATGAGATCCTGGATTCCCGGGGGCATCCGACTGATCGAAGCGATGAACGATCTTCCGTATGGCTTGGCCGGCTGAGGCAGTGAGGAAACCGTCATGAGAAATCCCGTCTACGTCAAGTTCTTCGAAGAGTTCGGTATCGAGGACGTACCGATCGTCGGAGGGAAGAACGCCTCCCTGGGCGAGATGTATCAGAAACTCTCCGGCAAGGGGGTGTTGATACCAAACGGCTTCGCCACCACCGCCTCGGCATACCGCTACACCCTCGAGGAGACCGGAGCCGTCGAGGCGCTCCACGAGGCACTGGACAACCTTGTTCCAAGTGACGTTGCCGACCTGGCTCGCCGGGCCAAGAGGGCTCGTGAAATCGTCTACGGCGCCGGACTGCCCGACAATCTGGCCGCTGAGATTCTTGCTGGCTATCAGCGTCTCAAGGGCCAGTATGGCCAAGACGTGAGCCTTGCGGTGCGCTCATCGGCGACCGCCGAAGATCTGCCGAACGCGAGCTTCGCCGGCCAACAGGACACCTTTCTGAACGTCTATGGCGAGGAGAGTTTGCTTGACGCCTGCCGACGGTGCTTCGCCAGCCTATTTACGGACCGCTCCATTCACTATCGCATTGACCAGGGTTTTGATCACTACAAAGTGGCACTGTCCATCGGCGTGATGAAGATGGTGCGTTCAGACCTCGCCTCCGCTGGTGTGATGTTCTCGCTGGACACCGAGTCTGGTTTTCGCGATGTGGTCTTCATTACCGGATCGTATGGACTCGGTGAGAACGTGGTGCAAGGAGCGGTTGATCCTGATGAGTTCTATGTGCACAAGCCATCCCTTTTGGCCGGACACCGTGCCGTTCTCCGACGGCGGCTGGGCGACAAGGCGGTGAAGATGGTCTTTGTCGAGGGCGAAACCAAGTACACCACACGCAATATCCCCACGCCACGAATCGACCGTGAGCGTTTTTGCTTGAGCGATGACGATGTTCTCAAACTGGCCGACAGCGCCCTTGTCATCGAGGCTCATTACGGTCGCCCTATGGACGTCGAATGGGCAAAAGACGGCGTCGACGGTGAGCACTACATAGTGCAGGCTCGACCCGAGACGGTGGCTTCCCAGCGGCAAACGTCGGTCCTCGAGACGTTCGTGCTCGAAGGAGGCGGTGCGATCATTGCGGAAGGGAGAGCCGTCGGAGAGAAGATCGCATCCGGTTCGGCGCGCGTCATCGAGAGCGTGGCGCACCTGGCGGAGTTTCGACCCGGTGAGGTCCTGGTGGCGGATTCGACCAGTCCGGACTGGGAACCCGTGATGAAGACCGCGGCGGCGATCGTCACTAATCGCGGGGGGAGGACGTGCCACGCCGCAATCATCGCCAGGGAACTGGGCGTTCCAGCCGTAGTCGGCGCGGGGGACGCCACGACCACGGTGCCGAGTGGTGTGTCAGTGACTGTCTCGTGTGCCCAGGGCGCTACCGGTCGGGTCTACGACGGGGAAGTGGGATTCCATGTAGAACGCAGCGAGGTGGGGGATCTCGCTCGTCCCAAGACGAAGGTCATGATCAACCTCGGTAATCCCGATCTTGCCTTCAAGACATCGCTGCTACCCAACGATGGCGTAGGTCTGGCGCGTATGGAGTTCATCATCAGCGAGTCGATTCGCGCCCACCCGCTCGCCCTTTTGCACCCCGAGAAGGTGAGCAGCCTTAAGGATCGCGCCGCGCTGGCACGACTGACACGCCACTATCCCGACGGTGAGCACTTCTTCGTCGAGCGTCTCTCGGAAGGGATCGGCACCATCGCTGCAGCGTTCTGGCCCAAGCCCGTCGTCGTGCGCATGTCGGATTTCAAAACGAATGAATACGCCAGCCTTCTGGGTGGTGCCGATTTCGAACCATCTGAGAACAATCCGATGATCGGTTTTCGAGGTGCCTCGCGCTACGCGCATCCTGCCTACGCCGAGGGCTTCGCCCTCGAGTGCAAGGCTATGAAGAGGGTGCGCGAGGAGATGGGCCTCACGAATGTCGTGCTCATGCTTCCCTTCGTTCGACGCGTCGCTGAGGCGGAGCAGGTGCTGGAGCGCATGGCCGAGTTGGGCCTCCGACGCGGGGAGAACGGCCTCGAGGTCTATGCGATGTGTGAGATCCCCAACAACGTTATTTTGATCGACCGTTTTGCCAAGTACTTTGACGGCTTCTCGATCGGCTCGAATGATCTCACGCAACTTACCTTAGGAGTTGACCGCGATAGCGAGATTGTGGCGTTCGACTACGACGAGCGCGACGATGGAGTCAAAGAGATGATCCGACTGGCTGTCGAGGGTTGTCGCCGTAATCGGATCCACTCAGGACTTTGCGGGCAGGCGCCATCGGACTATCCGGACATGGCCGAATATCTCGTCGAGCTCGGCATCGACTCCATGAGTCTCAATCCCGACAGCGTCCTGAAGACCACTCGGAGGGTGCTCGAACTCGAACGCCTTCGAGACGGTATGCGGCCGAGCGAGAGCGAGTCCGTGAGGAAGTAGTAATGCGATCGTGGCGCAAAGGACTCGATCTGCGTATTCCGCCGGACGACGTAAGTAACGGACCCTAGTGGCGCAGGAGGAAGCGCCCCGACCGCAGGGCCGCCAGTCCGGGCAGATCCCCCTTTTCGAGCAGTTCGAGCGTGGCGCCTCCGCCGCTCGAAACGTGATCGATGCGGTCTTCGAGACCGAACTCGTGGAGCGCCGCCGCGGTTTCGCCGCCGCCGACAACGGTGAATCCTGGGCATGCGGCGATGGCTTCGGCAAGGGCACGAGTGCCTGCCTCAAATCGAGGGTCCTCGAATACGCCCATGGGTCCATTCCAAAGTACCGTTCGGGCTCGCCCGATCGTGTCCGCAAAGTTCACTCGAGTGGTTGGACCGATGTCAACCCCTTGCCAACCCGGAGGGAGGTCGGCCCCGAAATTGCGCACCTCGCCCGTTGGGGGCGTCCCGATTCCCAGGATCCCCTCTGGAGAAAGACCTATGAGATCGCTGGGGAGTTGCAGCGCGGACTGCGAGTCCAGGAGGGAGTGCGCCTCCTCGAAGAATTCCGGTTCGAGGTGGGACGCGCCGACGTCATGCCCGAGGGCTGCGAGGAACGTGAAGCACATGGCACCACCGAGCAGGAGATGGTCGACCCGTTCACCCAGGGAGCGCAGTACGCCGAGTTTGTCGGAGACCTTTGCGCCACCAACCACGGCAACGAAGGGTCGAGTCGGATTGATCAGGAGCCGGGAGAGAGCCTCCACTTCACGTTGCAGGAGCCGCCCCGCAACGCTCGGCACCAGTGCGGGAGGCCCGACAATCGACGCGTGACTGCGGTGACAGGCGCCAAATGCATCGTTTACGTAGTAGTCAAAGCCGTCAACGAGGTGTCGAACGAATTCTGGATCGTTGGACTCCTCCCCAGGGTCGAAGCGAAGATTCTCCATCACCGTGACGCCAGGTACCATCGCCGAGAGCGACTGGCGGACCGGCGCCATGGCGAAACGGGGATCAACCTTGCCCTTGGGCCGCCCCAGGTGGCTGCACACGGTCACGAGCGCCCCGTTTGCGCACAACCATTCGAGCGTCGGGACCGACGATCGCAGGCGAAAGTCGTCGGCTACCTCGATGCCGCCGCCTGCCTTCGCCCGCAGCGGAGCGTTGAGATCGGACCGAACGAGCACGCGTCGCCCTCTGACCGGGGGCAGATCCTCCAGGGTGGGCAGACGCGACCGTTCGCGGTCGAAGCCAGCTGGCCCTTGTGTACTGGCGTGCGTCATCGAGGATCCTCGCTGCAGCGACCCGACAAAAGTGGTAATGGTGTGTTTTGGGTCATGGAGTCACGGTCGATCCCTTGTGCGCATGTTCATGGGTCAGATCCGCTCTGGTCTCATGTCGATCGCACCGCACGGGCATTCTTGAGCGCAAATGCCACAGCCCTTGCAAAAGTCGTAGTCGAACTTGTAATGCGGCGAGTCAGAAAACTTGATGACTGCGTTGTCCGGGCAGACGCCGAAGCAGTTGTCACATTCGAAGCAGTTGCCGCACGAAAGACAGCGTCGTGCCTCGAACACCGCATTCTCCTCGGTGAGGCCCCCGACGATCTCGTCGAATGTGTTCTGGCGCCGAGCCGCTTCCAGCTCCGGTCGGTGAGCTCGAGGCGCATCGGCGTAATACCACGTGTTGAGTCGGTCGAACGTCGCTGGTTCGCCTGGGGCCGGGTCGATCAGATCGCGGTCGGCGAGGTAGGCGTCGATGCCGAGAGCGGCTCGCTTGCCGTGCCCGATGGCCACCGTCGCCGTGCGCTCAGACGGTACCGCGTCGCCACCGGCGAAAATGCCATCTGGGCCCGCCGACATGGCCCGGGACACCTCGACGACACCGTGCACGGTCTTGACATCTGGTTCTCCGGCCAGGAGCGAGAGGTCGGTATCCTGACCGAGGGCGAGGACGAGCGAGTCGGCGTCGAGTGTTTCGAACTCACCGGTCGGCTCGGGGAAACCTTCCTGGTTGAGGCGCATTTTTTCGAGCACGAGCTGAGTGCCTTCGACCCGACTGACGGTTGAGAGCCAGCGCATGGTGACACCTTCTTCAATCGCTTCCGTGAGCTCGTCTGGATGAGCAGGCATGCGCTCCTGGTTACGGCGATAGACGATGACAGCGTCGGTGGCTCCGAGACGGCGTGCCGTGCGCGCGGCGTCGAGAGCGGTATCGCCGCCGCCGTATATTGCGACCCGTCGGCCCAGTAGTGGGGGGTCGTTCTGGGCCACTTGGCGGAGTAGCGACACTGCGTTGAGAATGTGCGAGGAGTCGCCCGCCGGAATCTCAGTCCGTCGAGAGAGCTGGGCACCGACGGCGAGGAAGACAGCGTCGAATCCGCCCTCCTGTCGCTCGCGGGTGATGTCGTGAACGGTGTGATCGACTTGGACGTCCACGCCCAGGGCAATAATCCGTTCCACCTCGGCATCGAGGACGGTTCGTGGAAGGCGGTAGGCGGGAATGCCATAACGCATCATGCCGCCAAGCTTTGGCCCGGAGTCGACCAGCCGGGTCTCATGACCAAGGCGGCGTAGGTGATATGCCGCGCTCAGCCCGCACGGGCCGCCACCGATGACGAGGACGCGTTTCCCGCTATCGGTGCCCGCTGATGGCAGCGCCCAGCCCCGTTCGATGGCGAGATCGCCCAAGAACCGCTCGATGGCGTTGATTCCGACCGCCTCGTCGAGTTGGGCCCGATTGCAAGCTGTTTCGCAAGGGTGATAGCAGATGCGGCCCATGATGGCAGGGAAGGGATTGTCCTCGACCAAGGTACGCCAAGCAGACTCGTAATCGCCTGGTTCGGCGTCGTAGAGCCAGCGTTGGATATTCTCCCCGGCGGGACAGGCGTTGTTGCAAGGAGGCACCCGGTCGACATAGACAGGTCGTTCGATCCGCCAGGACCCGGTCTTATTGGCATGGCTGGACCCAACCTCGAGCGTGACGGCGAACGGAAGTTCCTTCATGCCTTCTCCTCAATTGCATCCCTATCGCTTCGTGGCGCCTCGGCGAGCCCATATATGGAGATGTTGTGATCGGCGATGGCCTGGATGCGAGCCACGATGTCCGGCCGTCCGTGTTCGCCGAAGAGATGGGCGTAGCGACTTTGGATCGACAGGTAGGACTCGACGGGCATGCGGTGGCGGATCGACGTGACGGCGGTGACCTCGCCATGCTCAGCTTCGAACAGTGGAAAGAGCCCAGTCTCGTGAGCGAGCCGCGCCACCCGGATCGTGTCCCTCGGGGCTGAGCCCCAGCCCAGCGGGCAAGGGACGAGGATGTGCAGGTAACGGGCACCGTGGAACTGCATGGCCCGCTCGACCTTGGCCTCCAGATCATGGAGGTCGGCGACCGTCGCAGTGGCGACGTAGTCAATTCCATGGGCCATGGCGAGCCGGGGAAGGTCTTTGCCCTGGCCGAAGACATTGCCCGGCTCAGGGCCAAGAGCTTCGGTCGTCGCCGTCCGCGCCGCAGGTGGCGTGGCGCCGGAGCGCTGCACGCCGGTGTTCATGTAGGCCTCATTGTCGTAGCAGATGAACAGGACGTCGTCGTTGCGTTCGAACATTCCTGAGAGACACCCGAACCCAATGTCCACCGTCCCGCCGTCGCCAGCTTGTCCGACGACGCGCACGTCACGCTTCCCCTTCACCTTCAGCGCGGCCGCTACCCCCGTCGCCACCGCCGGGGCGTTGCCGAAGAGTGAGTGGAGCCAGGCCACCCGCCACGAGGTCTCGGGGTATGGGGTGGAGAAAACCTCGAGACAGCCGGTGGCATTGACGGCGATCAATTGGCCGTTCGTGGCCCGCATGGCGGCATCGAGGGCGTAGCGGGCACCGAGTGCCTCGCCGCATCCTTGACAGGCTCGATGTCCTGAGTCGAGGGAATTGCTGCGGTCCACGTGGGACTGAACGGCTGCGGTCCTTCTCCTCAGCCAGGCGATTGCCGACGGCGAAGCTGCCGACTTGATAGAAGCGTACGGGTTCAGTGGTCATAGGGACTCCTCAACCGATCCGGGAGGCGACCGTGCCCAGGTCGCGAAGAATGTTCTCTGCGGTGGAACCCGAGCGCCGGGATCCGGCGACACGAGCACGTTCTCGCTCGATGATCTGGTGGTCGAGGTCGAGGAAGGTGAGGCGTTCGAGGCGCTCACTTGTCGCGTCAGCGAGCATCCCCTCGAGTGAACGTTGGGTGATAGCCCGTCCGCCCAGCCCGGCGACCACCGTCCGTAGTGACAGGTCAAGGTCGTGCGTCGCCATTGCCACGTCGGTCGAGAGCACGCCGCCGAACCCGACGCTGAACGCCTTCTCCACGACGACGACTCTGCGGGCCCTGGACAGGGCGTCACGCACGGCGTCGTGAGGGAACGGTCGGAACGATGTGATCCCGACGACGCCGACGCGCTGGCCGGTGACGCGGAGCGCATCTGCCGCGTCTTTGATTGTGCCGAGGACCGATCCCAGTGCGACGACAATCGTCTCAGCATCTTCGGTCCGGTAGCAGTGGAGGAGGCCGCCGCTGGTGCGCCCGAAGGAGTCGGTGAATTCGCGGGCCAAGACGGGGATGCGTTCTAGCGCGTCGAGATGGCGGAGGTGTGAGAGATAGCGGACCTCCTCGAAGGCCTCTGGGCCGACCATGGCGCCTATTGAGACCGGGTTGAGCGGATCGAGGAGCTGACGAGGCTCGTAGGGCGGGAGGAAGGCATCGACGGCCTCCTGTTCGGCCATGTCGACGTCTTCAACCGCATGGGTGAGGATGAAGCCGTCCATGCACACCATGACCGGGAGGGAGAGCTCTTCGGCGAGGCGGAAGGCCTGGATGTGCAGGTCCGCCGCCTCCTGATTGGTCTCGGCAAAGAGCTGGATCCAGCCGGCGTCGCGCACAGCCATGGCGTCGCTGTGGTCGTTCCAGATGTTGATTGGCGCACCAATGGCCCGGTTCGCGAGCGTCATGACGATCGGGAGACCGAGTCCCGCAGCGTTGTAGACGGCTTCGATCATGAAGAGGAGCCCTTGGCTTGCTGTGGCGGTGTAGGCGCGCGCACCCGTCGCGGAGGCGCCGATCGAGACCGACATCGCCGCGAACTCGGATTCGACATTGATGAATTCACACGGCGCCAATTGACCGCTCTTCACCATGGCACCGATTGCCTCGATGATGTGAGTCTGTGGGGAGATCGGATAGGCGCATACGACTTCGGGCCGGCAAAGAGCCACTGTTTCTGCCACGGCGCGAGAGCCTTCAATCTGTCGACGCACGGGTGACCCCCTCCTTTTCGAGTGTGACGAAGCGATAGGCCGCTCTGGCGGCGGCGGCGTTGCGCTCGCCGACAGCCCCAGGGAATCGCTGGCGGATTGCCGAGTCGATCGCCTCGAGGCGTGATCTTGCCGGAAAGTGCGGCAAAAGCGCCAAGCAAAGCAGCGTTCGGCAACGGCCGTCCGAGCTGCTCCTGGGCGAGGTCGGTGGCCGGACAGGTGAGCAGGCGGTCGCGGTGGAACTGGTGGAAGAAGTCGCCGAACCCGAGCTGGTCGAAGTCTTGCTCTGTGTTGACGAGGACGTATCCCTCAGCGGAGAGGCCGGAGAAGAGATCAACCTGATGGATCAACGTGACATCTTGGATAACGAGCGCGTCGGGTGCCATGACCGGCTCGCGGGTGCGGATTGGCAGGTCATCGATGCGACAGAACGAGACCACTGGCGCGCCCATCCGTTCGGATCCGAAGCTCGGGAACGCCTGCGCGTGACGACCCTCGGCAAATGCCGCCACGGACAGCATCTCGGCTGCGGTCACGACGCCTTGGCCACCGCGGCCGTGGAAACGGACTTGAAACATGGTTTCGACTCTCGATTTGGGTGACGGCTAGGGTTTTGGCGTGGCGCCGACAAGCGCGGCCAGATCGGCGAGCCGGCTCGAATACCCCGTCTCGTTGTCGTACCAACCGAGGACCTTGACGAGGTGCCCATGGGCCATCGTGAGTCCTGAATCGAAGATGCACGAGGCGGATGAGTTGATGATGTCGCTCGAGACGAGCGGCTCCTCCGAGTACTCGAGGACTCCAGCGAGTCGTCCTGACTCGGCGGCTGCCCGGTAGGCGTCGTTGATCTCGGCGGCGCTCGGTGTGGAGCGCAGGTTCGCCACCAAATCAGTGATCGACGCGTCGGGAACCGGGACGCGAAGGGCCAAGCCGTCGAGGTTGCCAGCCACGCTCGGGAGAACCAGCCCGGTGGCTCTCGCCGCGCCGGTGGTGGTCGGGACAATGTTGATGGCCGCGCCGCGGGCTCGTCGGGGATCCTTGTGCAGTGCGTCGACGAGGCTCTGGTCATCGGTATATGCGTGAACCGTCGTCATGAACCCGTCTTCGAGGCCGAAGGCGTCATCGAGCACCTTGGCCAGGGGAGCGAGACAGTTCGTCGTACAAGACGCATTCGAGATGAGGAAGTGTCGCTGTGGATCGTACTGATCCTCGTTGACGCCGATCACGAAGGTGGCATCGGGATCCTCGGCTGGTGCGGATATCACGACGCGGGTCGCACCCGCTTCGAGGTGCTGGGTCGCCTTTCGCTGCTTTGTGTACTTCCCGGTCGACTCGACGACAACGTCGATTGCGAGCTCCTGCCATGGGAGAGCCTTCGCTTCAGACTCCGCCAGCATCTTGATACGGCGCTCACCGACAATCATCGCCTCACCCTCGACGTGGACTGGTTCGGCATAGGGCCCATGTACGGAGTCCCGAGCGAAGAGTCGGGCGAGTGCCGCCGGGGAGCCAAGATCGTTGATGGCCACGATCTCGAAGTCATGCGTGGGGAGCAGCGCGGCGCGTAGGAAGGATCGCCCCGTGCGTCCGAACCCGTTTATCGCCAGCCGTACCGTCATCGCTCACTCCTTCATTTCTTCGGGGATCGATCGATCTCCTCTGATCTCATCGTGGAGAGATGACGGCCAACCGGGTAGGGCCGAAGGTCACCCGGTTGCGTAGCTCTGGCCCGGCGAAAGGGGAGCCGGGGGTTGGAACGTCGGTCGGCGGGCATCGGCTCGCGACCTATCCTGCAACCCCAGTGTAAAAGTCCGGCGTCATGTGCCGTAGGCATCCTTGGCTTGGCGTCGCACCCAGCGCGCAGCAGAACCTTCTCTGTCCGGGCTATGTCCGGGCCGATCCGCCTGTCTGATCCTGACCCTCAAGAGGGCCGGACGATCACGATGGGACAGCGGGCATGCAGGGTGCACTGCTGACTGACCGATCCCAGGAGAAGGCCACGAAAACCACCGAGTCCCCGCGAACCAACCACGAGGAGGTCCGCCCCCTCACTGGCGTCTATGAGGTCCTTGGCCGCAGGCCCCTCGTGGGCCACCCCTTTGAACGTCACTCCTGGCGCCATGTCGGCGACACGGTCAGCCGCTTCGTCGATGGTCCTTTGCGAGGCCATCTGTGCTTCGTCACGAGGGGTGTAGAGATAGCCGACCCCCTGACTGCAATGACCCTCGAGGACGGCCCCTGTCCTGGCCGCTGCTGTGGCGGCCCATGCGAGGGCCCTATCGCTCGCGTCCGACCCGTCGATCCCAACCACCACCCGGTGAACTGGGACTGCGCTCTCTGGTGCCGTACGGCTCGCCATCGTATTCCTCCGTGCCCTCTTCCGATCTGGGTCGACGCCGAAGTAAGTGTGAAGACGAATTGGCTGGGGGAGTAGGGCCGTAGGTCCCCAGCCGCGTGGCAACTCTCGACACCCGCCACGGGCATCGTGCGAGAGTCGGATGTCTGCTGATTCGGGGGTGATATCTGGACGGGGCAGGACAACTGGCCCTATGCGGCTGCCCGGTGAAGGACGTAGCCTGGAGGGGTGCAAATCGGGGACGAAGCAACTATCGATCGTCCTGGTTTCGATCTACTGCTCGACGTCCTGCACCGGAGCGGTCTTCGGACGATCGGGCCGGTGGTCCGCGATGGGGGCATCGTGCACGGTGAGATCTCCACCACTTCTGATCTGCCCGAGGGCTGGCATGACCACGCCGCACCAGGAAGTTACCGCCTCACAAAGGACGAAGGCTCGGAGTTGTTCGGGTGGGCCGTTGGACCAGAATCTTGGAAGTCCGAGTTCTTCGTCCCCTCCGAAACCGTGTGGCGGGCCACCGTGGGCGAAGGTGGGGTGACGATCTCGGAGGCGGATGAGACCTCCGGTCCCGTGGCCATTATCGGAGCGAGGCCCTGTGAGGTTGCGGCTCTAGGCGTTCTTGACCGGGTGCTGGGTGGCGGAGCGGTTCCTGACGACCGATATACGGCGCGCCGCGCCGGCGCGTTCGTCATCGTGGTCGAATGCGGGTCCCCGTCGGGCACGTGTTTCTGCACGTCCATGAACACGGGTCCTGAAGCGAGCGCCGATTACGACTTGGCCGTGACCGAGATGGCCGCTCCGATTGACAGCGGCCACATATTCCTCGTGCGCATTGGCTCCGATGCTGGGGCCGAGGTGTTGGCGCAGGTACCGAGTCGCCCTGCCGACGACGAAGTGCGGGCACGTCGCCGCGGAATCATCGAGGGCGCAAGGGAACGGATGGGTCGCTCCCTGGATACGAATGACCTACCGGGGCTGCTTGCTCGGAATCTCGGGCACCCTCGTTGGGATCAGGTGGCCGAACGCTGTCTATCGTGTGGCAATTGCACGCTCGTATGTCCCACGTGCTTCTGCAGCGATATCAACGACGTATCCGACGTGAATGGTGCCGTGGAACGCAAGCGCCAATGGGCTTCCTGTTTCGATATCGATCACTCCTATCTCCATGGCGGAGCGGTTCGTCCGACCACCTCGTCCCGATATCGCCAGTGGATGACACACAAGCTGTCCACCTGGTGGAATCAGTTCGACGAATCTGGGTGCGTGGGGTGTGGCCGCTGTATCGCCTGGTGTCCCGTCGGCATCGATATCACCGAAGAGGCCGCGGCCATTCGGGCCAGCGATGGTGCGTCCTTGGTTGGCACCATCAATGAATTGAGGAAAGCGCGGTGAACGGTACGGTCGAGGCCATGAGTGAACTGGAGGCCGGGAATGGGTTTCTAGCCGGGCTTTCAGCTCACACCGTGACGCTGTTGTCCGAGGTGGCGAGTCCCGAGGCATTCGAAGCAGGTATGTTGCTCCTGCGCGAAGGTGAAGTGGCGGACAAGATTTACCTGATCGCCGCGGGGAGAGTCGCCATCGAGATCCATTCGCCCTCACGAGGGCCTCTCGTGATCGACACTATCGAACCGGGTCATATCGTCGGGCTCAGCTGGGTGGCTCCTCCGTTCCGATGGCAGTTCGACGCCCGTGCCCTGACCAACGTCGAAGCCGTCGTTTTCGATGCCACACGTCTGTCGGAAGCAATGGCGCAGGACCCCGAATCTGCAGCCGAGCTACACCAGCGTCTCTCCTCGGTCCTGCTGTCGCGGCTGCAGGCCACGCGGATCCGGCTCCTTGACCTCTATGCCAATGCCGGCCGCTCCTGAGCTCATAGTCGGATCATCTGTCTTGTCCAGCCCCTTCACGCCGACGACCTATCGGATCGTTGAACGACGGGTGGAACTCGACGACGTGGTCACGTTGTCGGTCGTTCCATTGTCACCGGACCCTCCCGAGCCACCACATTTCGCGCATGGACAGTTCAGTATGCTCACGGCCTTCGGGGTGGGAGAGGCGGCGATCTCCATTTCGAGCTCTCCACGCGCGGGCTGGCCTCTGGAGCACACCATCCGGGACGTGGGCGCGGTGACCCATGCCTTGTGCGTCGCAGCCGAGGGGTCCCTCATCGGGGTCCGTGGACCCTTTGGTCATCACTGGGGCCTTGATTCACTCGACGATGACGCAGACGTCGTCGTCGTAGCCGGTGGGATCGGCCTGGCTCCGCTCCGTGGCGCTGTGCGGGATTTGGCGGGGCAACGTCAGACGAACGGTCGTGTCTTCGTCCTGGCCGGCGCTCGCTCACCTGATCAGATCTTGTTCGCCGAAGACCTCGAGGCGTGGCGCGCCGTGGGCCTCCACGTTGGTGTGACCGTCGACCTCGCTGCCCCTGGTTGGGACGGCTCGGTAGGCGTCGTGACCGTGCTGTTGCCCCTGGCCCACTTCGAGCCCGCCAGGACGGTGGCCATACTTTGTGGACCCGAGATCATGATGCGCTTCGTGGCCCGCCAACTGGCGGACTTCGGAGTTGACCCCCACCGGATCCGGGTCTCACTCGAACGGAACATGCAATGTGGAGTGGGATTGTGCGGCCATTGCCAGTTGGGCCCGCTCCTCGTGTGCCGGGATGGTCCGGTTGTGACCTACGGCGGCGTGGCCGACGAGCTGTTCATGGAGCGCAACCGATGACCGCGAGCAGGAGCGACAGCATGAATCGGGTGCCTGACGGCCGGCCGACACTCGCCGTGTGGAAGTTCGCGTCGTGTGACGGATGCCAGCTCAGCCTGCTCGACTGCGAGGATGATCTCCTGGCCTTGTCTGGTGTAGTGCGTATCGCGCACTTCACAGAGATGTCACGCGGTCGTAGTCGATGGTCCCTACGACGTCTCGTTGGTGGAGGGTTCGATCACGACGGCGGACGACGCCGCGAGGATCCGCGAGATCCGGTCCCGCTCGCGCCGACTTATCACCATTGGTGCCTGCGCGGCCGCTGGGGGCATCCAGGCCTTGCGGAACTACGCGGCCGAGGGAGCTTTCGTCCGAACCGTCTACGCCCATCCCGACTACATCTCCTCGCTCTCCACCTCCACCCCAATCTCCGCCCACGTGTCGGTGGACCTCGAGGTTCAGGGTTGCCCGATTGACCGCCGGCAGCTGTTGGAGGTGATTACCGCGGAGCTCACTGGCCGCAAGCCTCTTCTGCCCAGCCACAGCGTCTGCCAGGAATGCAAGGGACGAGGAACTGTGTGCGTGCTGGTGGCCCATGGGACGGCTTGCCTGGGACCAGTGACTCGTGCGGGTTGCGGCGCCCTTTGCCCCGCCGTCGGCCGGGGCTGCTTCGGCTGCTTCGGCCCATCGGAGGGGGCGAACACGGCTGCCCTGACGCGACGCCTGCGTGAGAGTGGGCTGGACCCTTTGAGCGCGTCACGACTCTTCGCCACCTTCTATGCAGGCGGACCCTGTGTTTGCGGAGGAAGCGGAGAGGCTTGCCGACACCGCCGAATCCGCCACCAGCGGAGAGGGCGGGACTCCCCGATGACTCACGGGTCCAAAATCACTCGCACCGTTTCGGTGGAGGGTCTCTCACGAGTGGAGGGAGAGGGCTCGCTGCGAGTAGAGGTGCGCGATGGCGTAGTCGAAAAAGTGGCACTCAACATCTTCGAGCCACCGCGCTTCTTTGAGGCGCTTCTGCAGGGTCGTGGGGCCATGGAGGCGCCGGACATCACGGCACGGATCTGCGGTATCTGCCCAGTGGCCTACCAGATGAGCGCCTGTACCGCGATCGAAGATGCCCTCGGAGTCACGGTGAGCGAAGAGGTGGCCCGCTTGCGCCGGCTCCTCTACTGCGGGGAGTGGATTCAGAGTCACGCGTTGCATATCTATCTTCTCCACGCGCCGGACTTCCTGGGATGCGCCGATGCGGTGGAACTGGCAGAACTCGATCGAACCGCCGTTGAGCGCGGTTTGGCCATCAAAAAAGCCGGCAATCTTGTGATGGCGACCGTCGGGGGCCGGGCTATTCATCCGGTCAATGTGCGGGTAGGCGGTTTCTACTCTGCCCCCGACGTCGCCGCTATCGCCGCGTTGATCGAACCGTTGCGACGAGCCCGTGACCTTGCCCTGGAGACGGTCTCATGGGTAGCGGGCTTCGATTTCCCGGAAGTCGCAGGGGACTACCGGTTCGTTGCGCTACGCACTGCCGACCACTATCCGGTCGAATCGGGTCGCGTCGCCTCGAGCGACGGACTAGATCTGACCGCATCCGCCTTTGACCGGTTGGTAGTCGAGGATCACGTGCAACGATCAACTGCCCTGCACGCCCGTTTGGGCGGTGAGCGCGACTACCTCACCGGGCCCCTGGCCCGCTATGCGCTGAACTCGTCCGTCCTGCCAGCCTTGGCGCGTGAAGCGGCAAGCGCAGTCGGCCTGGGCACGGTGGTCACCAATCCGTTTCAGAGCATTGTGGTCCGAGCCGTCGAACTCGTCTTCGCATGCGATGAGGCTCTCCGCTTGGCGGCGTCGTATGAGCCCCCAAGCCCACCAAGCAGCGGGATTTCACTGCGAGCCGGGGTCGGCGCCGGCGTCACCGAGGCGCCGCGTGGGTTGCTCCTGCACACCTACGCGCTGAACGCAACCGGGGATATTGTCACCGCCCGCATAGTGCCGCCGACGTCACAAAATCAGATCACGATTGAGGCCGACCTGCGGCGCGTCGCGCAAGACTCACTCGAGCTATCGGACGACGAGTTGGCTTGGCGTTGCGAGCAGGCCGTACGCAACCACGACCCATGTATCTCCTGCGCCGCTCATTTCCTCGACGTGACGGTGGTCCGAACGGACAGCCTGGGTGACTGATGCGTCAGCGAGCAGCACAAATCAGACCAGCGAGGTTCACTGCCGGGTGGTCGTGGCTGGTATGGGGAGCGAGTACCGGCGGGACGACGGCGCCGGCCCTGCTGCGATAGGCGTCGTAGCCCGACAATGTCCAGGCGTCGCCGTAGTGGGACCGCTTGATGATCCGTTCGACCTCCTCGGCCTGTGGGATGACGCTGACCTCGCCGTCGTCATAGACGCCGTTTCCTCTGGGGCGGCGCCCGGAACGATCCACATAGTCGAGTTGGATCCCGCTCTCAGCGACGCCAACCCGCGGCAGGCGCTCATCGAGCACCAACAGCACCCACGGGATAGGGCTCGCTGGGGTCTACCGGTTGGCGCAGGCAGTGGGCCAGGCCCCCGCAAAAGTGGTGGTGGTCGGGATCGAAGGATCCGATTTCGGGCAGGGGGTGGGGCTGAGCCCTGCGGTACAAGAGGGCGTGGCCCACGCGGCGCGCCACGTAGTGGAGATGATGAGGAGGTGGACTGATGTGTCAGAGCAGGTTCCATCAGGTGCGGAGGGTGACGAGACCCGGCATGGTGCTGGTCGAGAACGTGGACGGGCGGCTCCATGAGGTGTCCCTCCTCGCGCTCGAACCGGAGGAGCCCGTGCCTGTCCCGGGGGACTGGCTCGTAGTGCACAGTGGGTATGCCATCGACCGTGCGGAGGCACAAGAGGCAGAGAGAGCGCTCGCTGAGCTCGGGCGGAGTGGAGCGCATATGCACCCGCTTGCGAGGGATCATGATCGACCTCCCGCTCAGGTCCGGTCCGCGTGGTCCGGAGGGGCAGTCGAAGTGTGACCGTGCCCAATCAGGGAGACGCCCCGCGCCGTCACCGCGCCCGGCAGGTCAGCCGTACCTGGACCATTGTTGTTTGCACGCTATGCGTATCCCCCCAATGAACGTGGCTACTGCGGGCCGCCTGATCCCAGCGTCCTGTTCGAGTCGGCCTCGAACGGGGTAGACCTGGCGCAGCTGACGCATGTGGCGAAGCAGTTCTCGGGTGCCTGGCCGTACCTCGAGCTCATCGCCTCGTGCAATGGGATCAGTGATCCACTCGACTCCCGAGTGGTGGAGGCCTACTGGGTGGGCAACGCACTCCTCGAGCAGATCTCGGACTCGAGCCTGTCTTCATTGCGTGACCGCCTCGCCAGTAATGACAGTGTGATTGCAGGGCCTGCCCTCTCGCCCGGAATGTGCCACCACAACCACCATGTGTTTACTGTCTACCCCTGGCTGGGGATTCTGCGGTCCGGAAGGGAGGAACCCTCCCTCAACGTCCTTGACCGGTGCCGTATTCGATGGGGTCGCGTTGAAGCCGTCGCCGGCGACCACGCAACCGTACGCGCGCGTGTGTTGGGTTTCGAAGGATCACGGCTGCTCCTTGGACCCGAGGTAGTGGAAACAGCCCGCTGTAGTGTTGGCGGCGTCCGCCTGGCTCCCGAAGTTGCAGTCACTGACGTCGTCTCGCTTCACTGGGACTGGGTCTGCGATCGGCTCTCGGAGGAAAATCTGGCCTTCTTGGAGCGATGCACCGCAGTCAACCTGGCCGCCGCCAATGCGATTCCCGCATAGCAGTTGCTTTTCGCGTCCCGCAGCTCGAGATGCCCGAGTCAAGTCCGTTCTAACGGGGGATCCGGTCCCTTCAATGTAGGAGTGCGTCGGCCGCGTGTCGGCTACGCCCCGACCTAGAGCATTTCTCAGAACGGGAGATATGACAGCGCAGCGAACAGGAACGGATGGCCACAGTGAGGTGGCCCGCAGGGAAGAACAACTCGTCCAAGCACACGCCTCCCTCAGTACCATGGGTCGGCCGAACTCAGTTACACGGGAATGTCGACTTTTGGGATGATCGTTATGTGTTCCGGCATACGTCGTCGCCCAGCTCCTCGGCGCGGGCCTCGGTGCGCTCCTCCTCTGGGGGATGCTCGGTAAGTTCGGGCCGGCCGGACTAACGCTGCCCGGAGACGGTGTCAGCGTGTCAGCAATCTGACTGCATTCTTGACCGAGGTGGTCCTGATGGCGGCCCTCGTAAGTGTGATACTCGGAACCGCCTCGGGCGCTCAGCAACTGGGACCGATTGCGGCCATCGGTGTCGGAAGCTATATAGCGCTAGCCGGATTATGGGCTGCCCCCGTGAGCGGAGCGTCGATGAACCCCGTCCGTTCACTCGGTCCGGCCCTCGCCTTTAGTGATTGGGCGTCATGGTGGGTGTATTTGGCCAGGCCGATCGCAGGTGGCGTCATGCGGTTGGAATTGCCTACGTATTGCGCAGACCCGGCGGTGGTGCGGCAGGGACCCACGCGGCACGAGGAACGCTTGGCACACCGTGGCGTCCCGAGAGAATTGGCGCGCCGGATCCAGCGCCTCCGGGAACATCGGGGAAGTCTGGCTGATCGCCTTGGCCGCTACGCGAAAGTGACCTCCAATCCTCAGCTACGTAGTGCGCCCGGATCTCAGATTCGGGTCGCTAGGGACTTTCTGCCCTATTGAGGTGGGCACCCCGGGATAAAGATCACCCTCAGGACGAAGGGAGATCAACATGCAAGCCAAAGTAGGAGATCGCATCGTGATCAAGGGTCATCACATCGGTGAACCTGATCGCGACTGTCAAGTGATTGAGGTACATGGCCCCGACGGTGGTCCGCCGTACTTGGTGCGCTGGGAGGACAGTGCCCACGAGACGCTCTTTTTCCCGGGTGCCGACGCCTCCGTCCAGCCGTACAAGTCGGTTGGTTGAAGACGATGTGATTGGGTCCGAACGGAGGCCGCTCGCGAGCGTCATACCCCGTCACGGAGCACCTGGGCTACTCGAAGAGGCGATTCAGTCCGATGCGGGCATGACTGGCGAGCCGGGACTGCGGCATCACAACACCTGGGCGGGACAACGGCGATAGCCAGTCGTGCTCCCTTGCTTCGCACGGCTGGTCCGTGACAAGGACTGACGACCAACGGCAAGGCGTACCTTGATCCCAGTTTGGATATGGTCGCTCATTGGCCGGGGGAAGCGCGTGGATCGTGGCGTGACTCGCCTAGAGCATCCGGTCGCGCATGAACTCGAGCCAGGAGATGTGTCGTTCGGTGTCTTGCGCCACCAGGGCCAGGAGGACGTTCCAGAGTTCGGATTCCGTGCCCGGTTCAAGCGTGCTCCTCAGTGCCGCAAGTTCCAAGCGTTCATCGTCCTCCCGGGTGATGAGTGTCTCGAGCATGGTGACGGCGCGTTGGTGCTCGGCGTGGTCGCTGACGTGACCACCTTGGAGGATGGGCATGCCGCTGGCCTTCAGATCGTCAGTTGCGAATACTGTTTCGGCCAGATCGCCGAAGATCATCTGATGGCGTTGCTCGTCGGCCAAGATCAGGCGCGCCAGATAACGCATAGATGGTGCAGGAAGCTCTCGACACAGTGCCCGGTAGTTGCCGAGCAGTTCATCTTCCCTTGCGGCGTGAGTGCGAAGATACTTTGACAGCTGTTGCGCGGCATGCGCTCCTTGCTCGACTGGCGCCATCAAATCAGGAACTCTTCGGTGTGTGATCGTGGCCATGGAGTTCGGCGGTGACGGTGTTGACCCATTCACGGACGGTCCAGAACGGGACGTCGGTTCTCGCCGCCAATTCGAGTTCGAGTGGCATCAGGATGGACTCTTGGAGATCGCTCAGGGGGACCCAGTCGGTCATTTCGAGGATCAGCGCGGCCAATTGGGCACGCGCGATCCACCAGCCCCGGGTCAGGAGGCGGTGTCGACTCGGCCGGGACACGGCATCAGCCAGCATGTCTCTGCTTCCGTGTGCCAAAAGATTGGTCCAGGCCCAGATGGGGACCGCCATGCCATGGGACTCCCAACGATCGGTCAGCGTTCCGGTCAGGAATGCCGCGCACTCGTCCGCAAGTCCGACCTCTCCGTGCTGACGCCGCCGAGCTTTCATCACCTACCCCTTCCGGGCACGCGTGACGGCGGCCTGAGTCGCTTCAAAGGCCAGCGTGAGGTCATGCAAGAGCTTTTTGAGGCTCGACTCGACGGTGTGCACGCTCGAACTGGCGTCTCGCCTGGCGTCGGAGAGCTTGGAATGAGCTGCAAGATATGCGTTCTGTGTGGCGTCAAAATTCTTGCGGACCTCGTCCCGCAGGTCCAGATTGGCCAGGTCGAGCCGAACGACAAGCTCGTCGATCTTCGCTCGCCAATCGCTGAGCGTGCGGTCGATGCGATCGAAGAGGTCCGATCTCGTTTCCGCAGTCTCCTGATCGGTCTGATCGTCGAGAGATGTTCTCTCCGCCATAGGAGGTTCCTCCTTCAGTGCATCTCTCATCAAACTGAGCCGGCTGAGCTCGATCCACCAGGGCCGAAGGTCCCGACCGGCGGGATCGCGAACGCCGGATCGATCCCTTCTGGGATCATCGGTGCGAGCCACGCCTTGTCTTGGGGGATCCGATGGTTCCAGCCGCAGAGCGAGAGGCCGAGGCCGAGGGCAGGTGGCTCAGACCACCCGCGCACGCAATGTCGCCGACCCCAGGAGCTCGAAGATGTCCTCGGCCACGACCATCCCTATGACCTCGCCGTGGGATTTCACGGGAACATGGCGGACCTGCTTTTCCATCATGAGTCGGACTGCCTCCACGACGGAGGTATCCGGGTCAATGGCGGCCAGATCGCGTGACGCCACGTCGGCGGCCCAGACCGTGTCGGGTCTGTCAGGCTGAGGTGAGACACCTGCAGTAGCCACCATCCCACTGGGGCGAGACAGGAACACGTAGAACAAATGACCATGATATCAGCATCCGTGACGGCACGCGCCCAGAATGGGGGCGTGCCCGACGACAACCCGGCGGCCAAGCCGAAGAGGCGCCGGTTCAGCGCCGAGTACAAGCTCTCCATTCTGGAGGAGTACGAGCACATCACCGAGGACGGGGGCAAAGGGGCGTTCCTGCGCCGAGAGGGCCTGTACTCGAGCCACATCGTCGAATGGCAGCGGGCCCGCGAGGTGGGTGCCCTGACGGGACTGGCCCCCAAGCACCGCAAGAAGCGCACGGCGGCCGAGCGCGAACTCGACTTGCTGCGGCGGCGCAACGCCGAGTTGGAGGACCAGTTGGCCCGGCACCGGGTGGCGCTCGAGGCCCAGGGAAAAGCATCGGAGCTCTTGGCGCAGCTGCTGGCGCAGAGCACTCCGGAGACGACCCAGCAGACCGAGGAGGGGCCGACGCGGTGATCGACGAATGCTTCGGCGTGATCGAGCCCCTGCTCGGCACCAAGACCGCCTGTGCGGCCGTCGGGCGGCCCCGGGCCACCCACTACCGGCACCGAGGCCCGCGCGGGTGACGCCGAGAAAGCCCCGGCCGGCCCCACCCAACAAGCTGAGCGAGACCGAGGTCGACGACGTGCTCGCCGTATTGCGCTCGGAGCGCTTCGTCGACTGCTCGCCCGCCCAGGTCTACTTCACCCTGCTCGACGAAGGCACCTATTTGGCCAGCGTCTCGAGCTTCTACCGGATCTTGCGGGCCAATGACGAGGTGCGCGAACGCCGCCGCTCAGGCCACGCATCCGGCCAAGGTCAAACCCGAGCTGGTGGCCGACGCACCGCACGTGTGTGGAGCTGGGACATCACCAAGCTGAAGGGCCCAAAGCGCGGCGAATACTACGACCTCTACGTCGTGCTCGACATCTTCAGCCGCTACGTGGTGGCCTGGTGCGTGGCCCCCTCCGAATCAGGGGAACTGGCCAAAGACCTCATCGCCGACGCCGTCCTCCGCCACAGCGTCCCACCGGACCAGCTGACCATCCACGCCGACCGGGGCAGCTCGATGACCTCAAACCAGGTGGCCGAGCTGCTCAGCTTCTTGGGCATCAGGCGGTCACACAGCCGACCGCACGTGAGCAACGACAACCCCTACAGCGAGGCCCAATTCAAGACGCTCAAGTACTGCCCGGCTTCCCCGAACGCTTCGGCTCCATCGCCGACGCCCGGGTCTTCTGCGAGTCGTTCTTCGCGTACTACAACCATGAACATCGTCATTCGGGGATCGGCTATCACACACCGGCCTCGGTGCACTACGGCACTGCCGCAGAGGTACGGGCCAAGCGCAAGGAGACTCTCGACGCCGCCTACGCCACGAACCCGGGCCGATTCCGCCACCGCAAACCCGAGCCACCCAAGCTGCCCACCATCGCGTGGATCAACGAGCCGGTGAGCGAGGAGGAGGTTCTACAGAAGGCGTCATAAGAAAGTGTCTCAAATCGCTTGACAGGTTCCGGTCGGCTTGATCGGCCAGCGCTCTCACAATGTCCTGTTCGGTCACGATGCTCGTCGGCCCGTCAGGGCCGAGAACTATCACCGCCCCAGTCTTCTGGCCCGCCATAGCCTGCGCCGCCACACGCAGAGTGTCTTCGGGGTCTACAAACGACGGGGCGCCTCGCAGCAGATCTCTGACTGGGCAGAGGAGATCACAAACATGCTCACCTGTCGTGTCATTCGTCACCATGGCCAGCTTCCTTTCGCGAGTCTCCACACGCTGCGCTGAGCGCTGCGTGGATCGAGTACTGAAGCATGTGTGCAGATGTCGCCAGCGTCAGGCCGGCTGCGGACCCGAACCACGGACGGGCCGATTAAGGAGCTTGGGAATGGGCCCATAGAGACGGTCAATGTCCCACCCGGCCTTCCGCCTCTGCGAGAAGCTCTCCTGCTCGTCGAAGGGAGGGATCGAATACGACTTCACGTGGTGCTGGCGGCAACAAATACGAAGGTGTCGGACGGGACGCGTGGTAGCGATGGCGATACCTGCCAAGGAGCCGCATTGTCGAGACCTCCAAGTGTGTCGTCCCAAGCATGGGTCTTTTCGGATTCCTACGATCGAAGTCTTCCGGATGGGTTGATGTTGCAGCAGGGCCAAAGGTCCCGAGGCTGAGCGTCTTGGGACAAAAGGTCACGAGTGACGACACGTCCCACGAATCCGCCGTCAAGGAGCAGCTCGATCCGCACCGTGGCGACCTGGCGAGACGCGATCTCGGTACTCGCTCCATGAGGCGAAGGATCGGCTGCCCTTATCGTCCCAGATCCAGCCGGTCGGCGTTCGCAGGTTGGCGTACACGAACTCCGTCGCGGCTCCACCCGGCCCGCTGGACTGACGGGCCGGGTGGAACGGTGCTGGATCGCTGGGTCGGGTGAATCAGGTGGTGACCAGCACCCGCTCGGCCTCGGCGTGGACGGCGAGCTCAGCGTCCGTCGGTGTCCGGCGGGCGTGCCAGAATCCGAAGGCGACCAGCACGGCCATCACACCGGCCAGGACGAAGGCGGCGATGGCCGCGATCAGGGCGATGGTGGCAAAGGTGCCGAAGGCGTAGGCCTCCAAGAGGAGTCCACGCAGCGTGGTGCCCTGGAACACCGTCTGCACCTTGGCTTCAGCAGCGGTGTAGGCCGCGGAACCCGGGGGCAGGGCCATGGCGGCCGCGCTCAGCTGGGCGTAGGTCTTGCCTCCACCGATCTCTTGGAGGTGCACGGCGATGAAGTCGTTGGCGTAGACCGCGGCCTGCTGCCCGGTCACCAGAGGCTGGCCGGCGTACTTCGAGACCGTGCCGATCATGGACGGCGTGATCTCACCGCCCGCCACCGGGTGGGCGAACGCCGCCTTGGCGGGGAAGACGATCTGCTGCTGGGTGCCGAAAGCTGTGATAGTGGTCATCTCGGTGCAACCCGTCTTCGGGCCGGCATCGGTGTCGACCCCGGGCTTATCGTTGAGGCCTTACTGACCACGGGTCTCATCAGGGTGATTCTCGGGATTGCGTCGGCGGCAGGGGCGTAGGGCCAATGCCGCGGTTGCCTCTGGGCGGCACCGATCACCGGCGCGTCGATGAATCTCGTCCGGTCGCTCGGCCCGGCCATTGTGGGAGGGCATTGGGGTGATGCATGGATCACGCCGTCGGGCCAATGGCCCGCCGCCGCGCTTGCCGTGGCCATCGCCTGGATTCTGCGGGGGCCGCCCCGCCCGCTGCCACCGAGGCGGCCCAGGGCCCCTTCAGATCATTTTGGAGAATCAGAAGTAGTCGGCCCACCTGGGTGGACCAGGTTAGGGAATCGGATCGAGGCTGCTCGGGAGAGCTGGCCGACCTCGTGATAGTCCATTGACGCCTCGGTCGATGCCACCCAACCGAACGCCAGCTGCAAGGGAATCCCCGTGGGGCTGACCCAGCCGGAGTCCGATGAATGTCCTTGTCGCCGTCGACAATGCGGCCCCCTTTGTCAACCAGCCGCGGTCACCATCGCGACACGACCGCTCAGATACTTCAGCACCTGATGGGAGTCAACTCACCTGGCGCTCACGGTTTTCCCAGTATCGACGACGCAGCTCACGCTTGAGAGGTTTGAATGCTCCCGAAATCGGAAGCGGTCCATCTTGAAACTCTACTGACTTCGGGACTTTGAACCCCGACAAAGAGCTGCGCGCATGTTCGATCAGTTCCTCGGCCGTGGCCTTGCCACCCTTCTTGAGAACGACGATCGCGTGCACTGCCTCTCCCCAGATGTCGCTCGGGATCCCGATCACCGCGACCTCCTGTACGGCGGGATGTGAGGCGATGGCGTTTTCAACCTCGGTGGAGTAGACGTTCTCTCCGCCCGTGACGATCATGTCCTTCAACCGATCGGTGAGATGCAAGAGGTTCCGATCGTCGAAAAAGCCCATATCACCAGTTCGATACCAACCGTCACGAAGTACCGCTTCGGACTCTTTCGGCTTCTCCCAGTACTCGCGCATGAAGTTCCCGCCTCGGGCGCATACCTCCCCCGTCTCTCCGCAAGGGAGAGACTTTCCCTTCGCGTCGGTGACGCGAACATCGATCCCGAAGATGGGTCTGCCGGCACTTGTGAGCGCACTCCCACCACGACGGTGGTCCTCGGGGCCGAGGAACGTGAGCGCCGATGCCGCTTCGGTCATTCCGTATCCCTGCAAGAAGTCGGTATCGGGGAGCATCTCCAGCCAGCGTGCGATGAGTGCTTCTGATATCGGGGCCGCTCCGTAGACAAGTTGCCGCAGTGACCGCATGCGCTCTGGCGAGAAGCTCTCAACCCGCTCGAGCATCGATAACATGATCGGGACCACCATTGTGGTGTCGATCTGCTGCTCCTCGATGACGCGCAGCACCAGCTCCGGGTCGAACAACGGGATCGTCACCGAAGTCGCTCCACTGGCGGGGATTCCGAGGACGCCGGCGACGAGAGCTGCGTGGAACATGGGAGATTGGAACAGGAAGCGCCGTTTCTCGCGGAGCCCTAACTCTGAAAGCACGTGGTAGACGTTCAGTACCTCGGCGCGCTGCTCGAGCAGGACGCCCTTCGGGAAGCCGGTCGTCCCTCCGGTGTACATGAGAACGGCGGCGTCTTCTTCATCTGGCTCAGGCGGCATGATCGGTCGACCGACGGCCAGCAGATCCTCGTAAGCGATTGTGGCGCGGGTTCCACCGGGTACACCACTGTCGGACTCTCCGCCGATCATGACCACTTGGTCGACCCTTGCGCCGTCGGCTCGGGCTCGCTCGAGAAGGGCCGCAAACGACGCGTCGGTAAAGACGACTTTGGAACCAGAGTCGTTGAGTACATAGGCCAGCTCTGACGGAGCGAACCGGATGTTTAGAGGGTTAATGATGCCCGCCCCGAACATTGCGGCGTGGTACAACTCCATATACTCATGGCTGTTCGCGGCGAGCACGGCGAAGCGGTCGCCCGGCTTTACACCGAGGACGGATCGCATGGAATTGACCAGTCGCAATAGGCGATCGATGTGGACTTCGTACGTGCCCTCTATAGCGGGTGCCCGTGCTCGACACGTCGATGAACGCAACCTTGTCGGCGAGCTGCTCGGCGCGCTGGAGCAAGAGTCTGGGGTACACGAGCTCCTTCATGGCACCTCACAAATTCCAGTGCGGCACGCCATTGACGAACTACAGCCCTGGTCGGGTCGTCCTTTACGTTTCCACTCCAATCTCAGGCCGAATTTTTCGGTCGAATTGGCCGTGCGACTGCGTCGTCTCGTCCGCAGAGTAGGGACTGGCTCGGGAGGCCAATTCTTGACGGTCGACGATTGGATCGGCTCGAACATTGCGACGGGCGTCTGCGGGCTTCCAAGGTGCATTGTCACAGTCTTCTCCTCACGTTGAGGAGGCGTCGAGCCCGCAGGAGGCGACGTACCGCTGTGCGATCGTCCTACCCGAACTGGCGTCTCATCTAAACACCCGAACGATGCGCCACGAGGGTCCGGATCAACTCCCGGACAGCTGCCCAGCATGTGAGCAGAGTCCAACACGTGCGGGATATCCTTATCGCGTCGAGGTAAACTCTACACCCATAGGGCCGCGAAAGTCTCGGCCCGCTCTCCCAGACGAGACATTAAGCTCAACGAGATGGGTGGGCCATTGAGCGGGGGTCCAGGGGTCCCTCCTTCTCGGAATGGCGTCGAGCAGATGGGGGTGAGCGTCTTGTCTTGTATGCCAACGTCTCCCATCCCCTTCTGGGAGCCAGCGAGGAGACGTTCGTTTAGCCCGAACCCTCGCCGATATGTCGGTACCCCGGTTGCCGACGGGTGCAATCAACCGCGCCGGCCCGCGATCGCCAGGCTATTGCCTCATTCTTCGCCCTCCAGCCAATGCGGGCTAAATGTCTCGCCGTTTCGACCAGCACCGCGTGCGATCTTCTCGGCGACGCGGAGAGCTCCCAGGCTGCTACATGGTCCATCGATCGAGCTACCCCTCTTAGTGCGCCACTTCGTCGACCCTGGTGGGCCGCTCAAGTAGATCCTCTTTTCCGCAGGTCTCGACAGCCTCCTTGCTGCCAGTGTCAGCTCGCGACGAGCCCCTAATCGTGGGTGTCTCGGTCTGGTGATGCATTGGGGGCGCTCGAGGGCAAGTAGGCCAAGGCGATGAGTACTCCGCCCAGGGCAACCACGGCACCGACCAGAAACGAGACGCCCAGTCCGCTCATGAACGCCGACCTCGCCATTGACGACAGCGTCTACGACGACCTGAGGCAGTACTACAAGGAGGGTGAACTGGTCGAGATCGGACTGAACTGCGCGCTCGATGTGGGGATCGGCGGGCTTGCCGCCACGTGGCACGTGACCGACGACCTCTCGGACGACATTCGCACCAGCGGCGGCGAAATCCTGGCTCCTTGGGGTCAGCCTCAGCTCATCGTTTCATGAGTCGTCCGCAACGAAAGGGCCATTTAGGACCCTGCACTGCCCACCCGGCAGTTGACAGCGAGCTCGGCGAAGACGATCCTGCCGGGCCGGAAGTTCATCAGCGGTTTCTTCGACCGGCCACCACGCGTGCGGGTGGCCGCGGATCTCGAGCTCGCCGTCCACCCGCCAAAACCGACCGGGTTTGGAACAAAATGACGTCTGCGGCACCGACGCGATTGGCATTGGCTGGTATCGGTACGATCCTCGGAGGCATCCCGCCCGCTCCAGCGGTACGGGTCAAATTCAGTCCTCGAGAGCGTGCATCCGTCACATCCGTGGTCGAGCCCTTGACCAGAAACTGTATAGGTACTAAAACTCCTGATAGGCGGGGTGAGTGCCCATGTAGTTCAAGAGACAAGGCATTGGCTGAGCCCGCGAAGCTGAAGGGGGACGATGAGCGACGCCCTGCAGGAGATATCGAGACTCATCTTTTTGTGTGATCAGCGCAATGATGACGGTGACTTCGATGGCGTGGGGGAACTGTTCGCCCACGGCTCCATCTCCGTCGAGGGCATGGGCGAAGACGTGTGCTCGGGTGCCGAGCAGACGGCCCGACAGTTCAGGCGCGCCACCCAGGTGTACGACTCCGGGGGAGCCCGGACCCATCACCTCTCTACAAACCTCATCATCGAGGTCAACGAGGAAGCCAATACCGCCACATGCCAGAGCCACTACGTGATGTACCAGCAGACCGATGATCTTCCGCTCCAGCCCATCAACGCTGGGCGCAACTACGACACATTCGAGCGTGTCGACGGCGCATGGAGATGGAAGAAACGGGAAATCGCCGTCAGATTGATTGGAAACATGGCCCATCACCTGAAGGCTGACACGACTCCGTTCACATAAGCAGTGGCTACGTTGGCGCGCTGTCGATGATCCTGGTCGGTTCGGAATCGGCAGGCGATTCGACACCGACTGGGGGTATTCAGATGGCAGAGGCGTTATTGCAGGGCAAGGTTGCGGTGGTGTCCGGTGCGGGTGAAGGGTTGGGTCGGGCTATTTGTGTCGCGCTGGCGGTCAACGGATCGAGGGTGGTGGCAGGAGACATCGACGGCGACGCGTTGGAAGCCACCGTAGAAGCGGTGCAGATCGCCGGCGGGGAGGCGAGCGGCGCCGTTACCGATATCCGTGATGCGGCCGCCTGTCAGGCCCTCATGGATCGAGCTATTGCCACCTACGGGAGGCTGGACGTGTTGGTGAACGACGCATACCACGGGGGCGACTACCAGAAGTTTGAAGACGCCGATCTGGAGGATTGGCGCCACACCGCCGACATCAATGTGTGGGGCACGCTGCGCATGACGCAAGCGGCGTTGCCGCACCTCAAAGTTTCCGGTGCTGGTCGGGTGGTGATGATCTGCACGCACGGAGTCGAGCTGATACAGCCGACCTTCGGTGCGTACACGTCGTCGAAGTCGACGCTGGCCCATCTCACCAAGCTGCTGGCGGCCGAGCTCGGTGAGTACGGTATCCGTGTCAATGCCGTGTTCCCCGGCCCCATCTTGGGTCCGGCGCTGAAGGCGTACTTGGCGAACCTGGCCGATTCGACCGGCCGATCCATCGATCAGGTCCACGCCGAGTGGGGTGCCAAGAATTCGCTCGGCTACGTGGTTCCGCAAGAGGAGATTGCCGGTTCGGTGGTGTTCTTGGCCTCAGACCTGGCAACGCCTATCACCGGCCAAGCCCTCTATGTCGACGCGGGCCAGGTCTTCCATTGACTCGAGGTCAACGGTTGTCGGAGGCCCAGAGGGGGTTCCCGAGCCCGAAGAGCTCCCGATGACCGCGCTCGGGCGATATTCGCCGCGCGGGCCCAGCATGCAGACCGATAGTGCAGTAACGGAAGACCAGCGAAGCGGACGACCGAAGGAGATGAGTAGCGATGACCTATGACTTCTTTGCGCCATCGACTCGGGACGATCCTTACACCCTTTTCAATCGACTTCGAACCAATGACCCGGTGTTCGAGACCGACTTCGGCTACTGGTACGTGACACGGTATGACGATGTCGCCAAGCTCTTGCGCGATCCTCGACTGATCGCGGGCCAGGGCGTGCCCGATTCGCTCGGGGTACACGAGGGGACGCTGCGCGATGTCATGGATGCCTGGCTCATGGCTACCGACGGTGCCGCGCATGCTCGCACGAGACGACTGATAAGCCGCGCCTTTACGCCGCGCGCGGTGGAGGCCCTTCGCGTGCCAGTCACGCGCTTGGCGGATCGACTCGTCTCCGATCTGGTTGCAGCGGGGGGCGGCGACATCATCACCGCGCTCGCGTACCCACTTCCCATGGAGGTGGTTCGCTTGCTCTTCGGCGTCGACGCAAGTCGATGGCGAGATGAGGTCGCCGACGTCTTCGCCCCAGCGGCCCCGGAGAGCGAAGGTCGGGTTCTCGACCAGCTCCAGCAACTCGCGAGGTTTTTCGACGTCTTGATCGGCGAGCGTCGAACGGAACTGGGTGACGATGTCTTCTCAGCGCTGTTCGCTGCCGAGGACGGTGAGACGCTGTCCGATCTCGAGCTCAAGGCGAATGCCGTTCTGTTGGTCACTGCCGGCTTCGAGACGACGATGAGTCTGATAACACTCGCAGTGCGTACCCTCTTGCTCCATCGCGGGCAGCTACAGCTCTTGCGCGACGATCACTCGCTGGTGGACCAGGCCGTGGACGAAGTGCTCCGGTTTGAACCTGCTGCACTTTCCACGACACGACACACCACCGTGGACGTCGAAGTGAATGGCAGAATCATTCCGGCTGGTCAGAACGTCTTGTTCTCGCTTGCTGCCGCCAACCGGGACCCTGATCGCTTCGACCGCCCCGATGAGTTCGATATCACGAGGTCCGATAGTCGTCCGCTCACCTTCGGCGCGGGCGTGCACAATTGCATCGGCGCGGCGTTGGCGCACCTGGAGGCAGAAATCGCCCTGATCGCGCTGATCGATGGCGCTCCCCAACTCCGACTGCGAGACGAAAGCTGCACCTGGCAGCAGGCGAACCCGACCATCCGCCGGCCCACAGCGCTCGGGGTCGACGCATGATCGCCTCACGTGAGGCGATAGAGGGCGTAATCGGGCGGACGTTCTTGATTCAATTGGATGAGCGGAGTTCGCGCCCGTGGTCAGGTTCAGTCCTATGACGCCGGGCACCGCAACGACTCGAACTGGGTCTGTTCGGGTCAGTGAGCCGCCTTAATTGCGCGGCGGATCGTTGCCGCGAACTTTCCACAAGCAAAGTCGAGTCCGCAATCCAGGCGTATCCGTTTCGGAGTTTGCCGGCGTTGATTCAATGGCTTCAGTGAGTTACTACAACAAAGCCGCACTGGAGGATTCTCGGGGCGGTTCGCTAGGACGAATCGCAACGTCGTCGGCCGGCCCAACCCGTGGTCATATGGCGTTGAGTTGCGCAACCTGCGCTGGGGTCAGTTGGACGACGTTCTTGGGGTTGCAGTTCCAGATGGACTGCGTGGGAGCGGTGAGCTTCTTGTCGTAGACGATCGCCTTGGCGGTCAACTGGAGCATGGCGAAACAGGGTGAGGGCTGGGGGTTCTCGTTGGAGAGCGTCAGTTTTGCAATCGGGGCCTGAATGCCCCCGGCGTCCCAGTTCGTCGTGGCGGCGGCGTGGTTCAGCACGCAGGTCACCGTGAGGTTGGCGGCGCCGCAGGCCGAGGCCGCCTTGGCCCACAGGAGCCACGACTCCGCCCCCTCTTCGTCGTCGAAGTCGATCGGGTCGCCCTTGGCGTACTTGTGCATGGTGGTGACGAGCTCCTCGGTCGAAGGGTTCTGCGAGGCCATCGCCAGTGGCCACCACTGCGTCTCGACGAAGACCGGGAGGCAGGCTGGGGTTGGCGGCCACGGCCTGCTGCGTCTGGGAGTTGGCGAACTGGGTTCCCAGGGCGACGAAGGCGGGGTGGTAGCCGGCGGTCGTCATCGCCTGGGCAAAGGGGGTGAAGTTGGCATTGTCGGCCGGCCACAGGGCCGTGACCCCCTTTTGCTGGTACTGCTCCACGTAGGGCGCCCAGTTCTCCACCGAAGTCGGGGGCTCGAGGAAGTCGACGACTTTCCAGCCCTCCGCCTCGGCGCCGAACTCGTACTTCGTTTCGGGTTGGAGGACCGAAGGGGTGTCGACCGCGCCCATGCCGGCCACCTTGACCGCCTTCGGGTAGGCCTTGGCCAGGGCCAGGAACCATCCCGAGGTCACCGAGTCCGTGTTGGTGCCGGTCGGGTCGACCTGGTCGGTGGCAAGATCCGAGGCGTTCGAGACGACGTAGCCGCTGATCTGTCCCAGCCCGCACTTCTCACGGATCGGGACGGACGGCTGGTCGAGGGCCATACCGCCACCGACCGCCATGAAGTCGCTCTGGCAGGCCGCGGTCGCTTGCTGCGCCGCGTTGAACAGCGCGGCGTCCCGGTTGTCGATCACGATCTTGCGCCCGTCGATGCCCCCGGCCGCGTTGCACCAGTCGGCAAAGGCCGTGGCCTGCTGGGGGAACTCCGCCTCGAGCCCCGGGTCAATGGTGTTGGAGGCGTCGTTGAAACGGCGATGTTGATGGTCTTCGTGCCCACACCGCGGACCGAGGAGGCACCGCCCGGTCCCGGTTCGCAGATCTTGCCGACCCCGGGCCAGACGCCGCTCGAACTCGACGCCGACGTCGCTGCCGCAGCGGTCGTCGACGTGAGGGCGACGGAGGTCCCCGCCAGATCATCAGGTCGCTAGTGGCCAGCGGCAGCGCGGACTTTCCGAAGCGTTACGCAGTCCCTTGCAGATCATCCTCACACCCTCCCCTTGTGATCGGATCATTGAACCATCACCCCAACCGAAGCGGGGGTGCCGCGCACAGGATACGCGAATCCGAGCCGAAATGCAGGGCATCGATCCTCGGCTGCTGTTCGACCACTCACGCCACTACAAGACGCCAGCACGACGGTTTCGTCCATAGCCTCACCATTCCAGTCGAGACATCGCTGGTGATACGGATGGAGGCGTGGTGGAGTATGTCGGACATCCCTTTGAGTGGGATGCCGTTAGCCATACTGGCAATGAGCATTGTCCTGCATGTGAGGAATAGGCCCTTGGGGACTCTTTGGTCGTGAACTATTCCGCACGGTTCGCGATGGGCCCCTTGACGAGTTCAGCGGCGTGGGTGGACCAATCCGCTCCCGTGTCTCGGACCCACCGAACGGTGGTGTTGTGGTGGAGGCCCAGGAGATCGGCGAGGAATGCGGCGGGCAGCCGTGCGGCGAGGTGGTTCATGGCTGAACGGCGACCCGACATGGTCCTGACACCGATTTGGCGTAACCGGGCTCCGAGGGCCGGGGCGTTGACTGGTCGGCCAGCTGAGAGCCCGGGAAACGGCCATGGAGAGTCGGTAAGCGAAGCGACGCCGTTGTAGGGACGTTTGCCCTCCAGTACCCTGACGGCCTGCCCATGTCGTCCCTCTCGCTGGCCGTCACATCGAATGCAACATCGTGCACACGCATGCAACACGCCCAGGTGCATCAATGTTGCATGTAAGCCATCAGGACTGGTGGATGCCAGCCCCCACCAGGACATCGTCGCACGATGGTCCAACGGTTACGTCGCCACTCACATTCATATGCCCAGGTGGGACTTCATCGCGAACCGTGCGGAATGATGCAAAACTGCAACATCGCTCATTTGCATCAGCGACGCTGCGGTGTGTCGAAATTCGTGGGGATGCCACTTCCCGATCCTTGCCTTCCGGCAAGCCGACGTGAACGCCACCATCGACTTCGGAAGATTGATGGATCGTCGTGACTTTTCGGTCTTGACATCTGTCGCCTTCAGTAAACCCTCGATCCGCTGCTGCTGCTGCTGTCGGACAGAGATCACGCCCTTTTGAGGTCGACATCCTCCCATCGCAGATCCAGCGCCTCTCCGACGCACCCCTGTCATGAGCATCAGCATGAACAGGCATCCCAGACCGGCCTCGCGCTTGGCTTCGAGGAGGGCGTACGTCCGCGAAGGTGAGCAGGGTCAGCCTCTTCGTTCAGCAACTGGCCGACCGTTACGTTCTTGGCAATCGGCGAAAGTCCCTCGGCCGCGAGCCCCTCGTGGTCCTCCACCAGGCGCTTGAGCCCCTATCGAGCGCCCGCTTCGTTTCGCCCTCACGGTCCTGCGCATCGGTTTTTCCAGTTCGTTGCTACGACGATGGCGGCAAACCAGCGGCCGTCGGCGTTCCGTCGATCGATGGAGGCTTCACCGTTCATTCGCTTGCCGGCCATGAGCGTTCGTCCCCGTCGTGGAAAGTCGCCGGCGTTGCGTACACGGTTGCGTACATTCAACGTCAGAGGACGCAAAACGCCCAGACCATACACCATCTGACCTGCGATTTTTTGTGGTGGAGGCGATGGGACTCGAACCCACGAACCTCCTGACTGCCAGTCAGGCGCTCTACCAGCTGAGCTACGCCCCCAGTGGCGAGGTGAGACGCTAGCAGTCGCCGGAGGTCCCCTTGGACTCGGCCCCGTCTGCCCGGGAACGCTCGGGAACCCCTATGGCCTCGCCTACCCTGGTGGTATGGCCCGGGCGTTCGACGTCGTTGCAATTGAGGAGAAGTGGCAACGCCACTGGGAGGAAGAAGGCACCTACCGGATCGACAACGACGATCCGCGGGAGAAGTACTACGCACTGTGCATGTACCCCTACCCCTCCGGCGCGGCCCATCAGGGGCACGTGCGGAACTACACCTTCGGCGACCTGGCCGTCCGGTACCAGACCATGCTCGGGAAGGGCGTGCTCAGCCCGTTCGGCTTCGATTCGTTCGGCCTCCCGGCTGAGAACGCCGCCATACGGACGGGGACCCACCCGCGGACGTTCACCGATGCCCGCATCGCCGAGCTGAAGTCCTCCCTCCTCCGTCTCGGTGCCGTCTACGACTGGCGCCGGGAGGTGCACAGCCACGACCCCTCGTACATCCGCTGGTCCCAGCTGATCTTCCTCCGGCTCTGGGAAGCGGGCCTGGCCTACCGCGCCCTCGCCCCGGTCAACTGGTGCCCGGGCTGCCAGACCGTGCTGGCCAACGAGCAGGTCCTGCCCGACGGCACCTGCGAGCGCTCGGGCGACCTCGTCGAAAAGCGCAATCTGGAGCAGTGGTTCTTCCGCATCACCGCCTATGCCGACGAGCTCCTGGAGGCCCTCGACGACCTCGAGTGGCCCGAGCGCGTCAAGACCATGCAGCGGCACTGGATCGGGAGATCGGAGGGGGCGGAGTTCGACCTCCCCGTGGAGGGGAACGAGGAGCTGCGCCTGCGGGTCTTCACCACGCGACCCGACACCAGCTTCGGCATGACCTATGCGGTCGTGGCGCCCGAACACCCCCTCCTCGACGCCCTCACGACCCCGGATCGTTGGGCCGCCGTCGAGGAGTTGCGCCAGCGGGCCGCCGTGACCAGCGACATCGACCGGACCATCGAATCCGAGCTCGGCTCGCTCGACAAGCGGGGCGCCTTCACCGGCAGCCGCGTGATCAACCCCTTCACCGGGACCGCAGTCCCGGTCTACGTGGCCGACTACGTCCTCATGGGGTACGGCACCGGCGCCATCATGGCCGTTCCGGCCGAGGACGAGCGGGACTGGGCGTTCGCCCAACTCCACGAGCTCCCGATCGTGCGGACGGTCCAGCCACCGCCCGGCTGGGACGAGGACGGCGGCGGGGCCTACACGGGCGAGGGCGAGAAGATCAACAGCGACTTCTTGAACGGGCTCGACATCGCCACGGCCAAGGCCCTCTCGATCCAGTGGCTCGAGGAAAGAGGGATCGGCGAGCGCAAGGTCAACTACCGGATCCGTGACTGGCTGGTCTCGCGCCAGCGGTTCTGGGGCTGCCCCATCCCGGCCGTGTACTGCCCCGAGCACGGCGTGGTGCCGGTGCCCGAGGATCAGCTGCCGATCGTGGCGCCCGACGACGTGGAGTTCCTCCCGACGGGGCAGTCACCGCTGGCCTTCCACGAGGGGTTCTTGCACACCACCTGCCCCATCGACGGAGGGCCGGCCCGCCGTGAGACCGACACCATGGACACCTTCGTCGACTCCTCCTGGTACTTCCTGCGCTTCTGTGATCCCTGGAGCTCCGACCGGCCGTTCGATCCCGAGGCGGTTCAGCACTGGATGCCGGTCGACCAGTACATCGGCGGTATCGAGCACGCCATCCTGCACCTCCTCTACGCCCGCTTCTTCACCCGCGCCCTCATCGATGTGGGTCTCGCCCCCGGCATACCCCGCGAGCCGTTCAAGCGGTACCTGGCCCAGGGCATGATCCGCATGGACGGCACCAAGATGTCCAAGTCCAAGGGCAACCTGATCGCGCCCGAGCACTACTACCAGACGGTCGGGGCCGACGGGCTGCGGCTTTTCCACCTCTTCGTCGGACCGCCGTTCGACGACATGGACTGGACCGAGCAGACCGAGCAGGTGATCGACGGCTGCGGGCGTTTCCTCGACCGGCTCTGGCGCACCTTCTCACCGGGTGCCGAAGGGTCACCCGGTGCCGATGGCGGCCCCTTGCGATCGGGGCCCGAGACAGAAGCCGACCGCGAGGTGCGGCGCGCCACCCATCGCACCATCGCGGACGTGACCAACGACCTGGAGCGATGGTCCTACAACACGGCGGTGGCCCACTGCATGGAGCAGCTCAACCTCTTGCAGCGCTACGCCCGTAGCGGCGACGGGCCGCACGCGGTCGTATGGACCGAAGCGGCGGACGCCCTCCTCTCCCTCCTCGCCCCCCTGACTCCGCACGTCACGGCGGAGCTCTGGGAGCAGCGCCACCCCGGGGAGCCCTCGGTGCACCTGCAGCGCTGGCCCACCTTCGATCCTGCGCTCCTGGTCGACGAGACGGTGACCATGGTGGTCCAGGTCAACGGGAAACTGCGCGACAAGGTAGAGGTACGTCCGGACATCATCGAGTCCGAGGCGATCGCGGTGGCGCTGGCCCTGCCCAAGGTGACGGAGGCGCTCGCCGGCCGAGAGCCGCAACGAGTGGTCGCCCGGCCACCCCGCTTGGTCAACGTCGTCGTCCAGCCGTAGCGGGCCCCCGGAGAGCGCCCAGCCGTAGCGGGCCCGCGAGAGCGTCCAGCCGTCGCGCTCGTCTTAGCGGAACCCGGCCAGCACGGCCCGCCAGATCTCGGGGTCGATCTTGTAGGGGGCGTAGAAGCTGAAGCGGTCGACGATGTCGCCGAAGCGCGCCTGCACCTTGGCGGCCACCTGCTCGATGGGGGCCACCACCGCGAACGCATCGAGCACGTCGTCATCGATGAGCTCACCCATCTTGACCCACTCGCCCCGCTTCGAGAGGGTGTTGAGCTCGGTCTGCAGATCGCCCCAGCCATGGAGCTCGAGCACCGACCGGTAGGCCGGGGTCGAGCCGTAGAAGGCGATCTGCTCCCGGACGGCCTTGGTGGCCCGCTCCACGTCCTCCTCGTTCGCTCCGGTGACCACGAATCCTGGATACGACACGGTCAAGTCCGCCCGTGTCTTGCCTGCCTTCGCCGCTCCGCCTTCGAGCGCCGGCAGGCTGACCTCGCGCAGGTAGCGCTCGGTCGAGAAACCGTGCACGAGCAGCCCGTCGCCGACCTCGCCGGCCACCTCGGTCATGAGCTCGCCCACGGCGGCCAGCAGGATCTTGGGGTTGCCGTAGGGGTTCTTGCCCGGGTCGAAGAACGGGGTCATCAGGGTGTGGGTGTAGAACTCGCCGCGGAACTCGAGTTTCTCGCCGGTCTCCCACGTGGCCCAGATCGCCCGCATGGCCACGATGAGCTCACGCATGCGCGGCGCCGGGTGCGACCAGGGCATCGAGAAGCGCTTGGTGATGTGGGGCTTGATCTGGCTGCCCAACCCCAGGATGAAGCGCCCCCGGGAGAGCAGCTGGAGATCGTTGGCCAGGACGGCCAGCGTCATGGGGTTGCGGGCGAAGGCGACCGCGATGCCGGTGCCGAACTCGAGCGTCTCGGTGGCGGCGGCGCCGATGGCGATGGGGAGGAACGGGTCGTGCGCCGTCTCCGCCGCCCACACGCCGTCGTAGCCATCCGCCTCCGCCTGGCGGGCCGCCTCGGCGATCCCCGTCCCATCGAACCGGAGGCTCTCATCGATCTTCATCGCCCAGCACCTTTCGTACGTACTACTGCTCTTCGCCCCGCAGGAACTCCTCGAGCTCCGCCGCGATCTCGTCGCCGGACGGGACCCCGTCGACCCCCATGGCGTTGCCCTCGGAGGCGTCGATGTTCTCCTCGAGCTTCCGGACCATGGCCTGATGTTCGTCGTTGTCGGCGATGAGCTGGTCCACCTGTCGGCGCGAGCTGTCGGCCGCCCGCCGCAGTGCGGTGGAGTCGAAGCGGAGCCCGGCCACACTCACCAGTCCCTCGATCAGCGCCGCGCTGGCCTCGGGGAAGGGCATGCCGGCCACGTAGTGGGGCACCCGGGCCCACAGCGTCACCACCGGGATCGCCACTTCGGCGAACGCCATCTCCAGCGCGGACATGACGCCGGCCGGGACCTCGAGCTCTCCGTGCACGATGCCGATCCGCTCGACCAGGTCGGCCGAGGCCTCGGGGGCGGTCGCCGCCAATTTCACGGGACGGGTGTGTGGCGCCGGCGCCGGGAAGGCCCCGAGACCGACCACCATCTTGACCCGCCACGACCTGGCCAGCCCGACCACGGCGTCGGTGAAGGCGCGCCAGTGGAAGTCGGGCTCGGGCCCCACGAGGTACAGCACGTCGGCCCCCATGGTGTCCTGCCCGTGCCGGACGACGGTCTGGGGCCAGGTCAGCTCGGTCGTCACGCCGTTGACGATGTGGGCCACCGGCCGCCGGGCCCGCTGGTCCAAGAAGTGCTCGCCGTTGAACGTGATGAGTGGCGCCGTGGCGCCCTGCCCCAGCAGGGAGGCGATGGCGGTGGTGGCGCCCAACCCGGCGTCGACCCACCCCTCGAGGGAGACGACGAGGACGGGCCGGTCCAGCGCGGGCTCGCCATGGGTGGCGAAGATCTCGGTGATGCCGTCGGGGCTCACGGGGCCGCCTCCAGCGCGTCGGCCGCCCTCTGGGCCAGGGCGGCCACCTGGGCCGGGTAGGCGTCGACGCTGCCCTGGTCGCCGGCGCCGGCCCCGGCGACGTAGCGCGCGTAGACCCCCTGGAGGATGCAGGCCAACTTCCAGTACCCGAACGAGGTGTAGTAGCCGATCTCCGAGATATCGAGGTCCGATGCCCCGGCGTAGTGCTCCAGGACCTGCGCCCGTGTCGAGAAGCCGGGGGCAGTGGTGGGGGAGAAGGTGAGCGCCGAGAAGGGGTCGTCGCGGTCCGCCCAATAGACCAGGAGCAGTCCGACATCGGCCAACGGGTCGCCCAGGGTGCACAGCTCCCAATCGAGAATGGCCCGCACCTCGCCGCGGTCGTCGAGCACCACGTTGTCCAGGCGGTAGTCGCCGTGCACGATCGACGTGCGCTGCTGCGTCGGGACGCGGCGGGCCAGTTCGTCACCCACCCGCTCCACCAGTCCGCCGTGGTCGACGCCCTCCACCCGCGTCTGGGCGTACTGGCCGCTCCACCGCTTGAGCTGCCGCTCTATGTAGCCCTCTCGACGCCCCAGGTCGCCCAGTCCCACCGCATCGGGATCGATGTCGTGCAGTGCGGCCAGGGTCGTCGCCATATGGCCGCCGACGGCGCCCCGCGTCGCCTCGTCGAAGGCCTTCTCGGCCTCGGGCACGTCGCGGACGATGTGGCCCTCGACGAACTCCATCACGAAGAACGGGCGCTCGTTGACGGCCTCGTCGGTGCACAGGCCGATGGTCTTGGGCACCGGGATGCCCGAGGGTCCGAGCGAGGTCATGAGGCGGTGCTCGCGCACCATGTCGTGCGCCGTGGGCAGCACGTGGTGGATCGGCGGCCGGCGCAGGACCCACGCCCGCCCGGCCGTGTCCTCGACCCGGAAGGTCAGGTTGGAACGCCCGCCCGCGATCAGGGTGAAGGTCAGCGGGGTGGCGATCTCGGGGACATGCGCCGTGAACCACTCGGTCACGTTCTCCACTTGGATGCCTTCAGGCTGGACGGGCATGGGACCCGACGCTAATGCCCCGGCAGGGAACGGTTGGTACAGCCCCAGGGCACGATGGGCGGGTGTGGAAAGCCCCAGCCGTCACCTCGGGGCCGGTCGGTCGATACCCTGAATGGCTATGGACGTTACCGACGAGACATTTCAGACAGATGTGTTGGGCCGCAGCGCACAGGTACCGGTCGTCGTGGACCTCTGGGCCCCCTGGTGCGGTCCGTGCACGACGCTGGGCCCCATGCTCGAACGGGCCGTGGCGGCGACAGATGGTGCCGTTGAGCTGGCCAAAGTCAACGTGGACGACAACCCGCGCATCGCGCAGTCCTTCGCCGTGCAGTCGATCCCGGCGGTGTTCGCCATCGTCGACGGCAAGGTGGCCGACCAGTTCATCGGTGCCTTGCCCGAACCCCAGGTGGTGGACTTCGTCCAGAAGCTGCTCCCCGCTCTCAGCGAGGCGGACACCCTGGCGGCCGCCGGGGACGAGGCCTCCCTGCGCCGGGCGCTCGAGCTCGAGGCGGGGCATCAGCAGGCGACGGAGGCCCTGGCCCGGATCCTGATCGACCGGGGCGAGGCCGCCGACGCCCTGGCGCTGCTGGCCCGGGTTCCCGAGACGCCCGTCGCCCGCAGCCTGGCCGCTGAGGCCCGCCTGGTCGAGAGCGGCGTGAACGTGGCGGCCGACGACGCCGAGGTCGACGCCCGACTGAATGCGCTGCTCGAACGGGTGCGGGACGACGACGCGGCACGCCAGGAGTACGTGGACCTGCTCGAAACCCTCGGAGCCGAGGACCCGCGCACCAACTCGTTCCGGCGGGCCCTGGCCACCCGCCTCTACTGATCACACCCGCCACGCCGGATAACCCGCACCACGCCCCGATGCGTCCAGACCGCCCATGATGGCTCCGGCGGGGCCGGCACACACGCTCGACCTCGGCGGTCGGCGCTACGACCTGACCCACCGGGGCCTCGTCATGGGCATCCTCAATCGCACTCCTGACTCGTTCTACGACAAAGGTGCCACCTTCTCTCTGGACGCCTTCTACGCCCGGGCCGAGGCCCTGGTGGCCGAAGGGGCCGACATCCTCGATGTCGGCGGCGTCAAGGCCGGTCCCGGTCCCGAGGTCACCGAGGCCGAGGAGATGGACCGGGTCGTCCCGGCCGTGGCCGGGCTGGTCTCGCGCTTCCCGACGCCGGTGTCGGTCGACACCTGGCGGGCCTCGGTCGCCCGCGCCTCGTACAAGGAGGGCGCGTTGCTGGGCAACGACATCAGCGGGTTCGCCGACCCCGAGTACCTGGCCGCCGCCGCCGAGTTCGGTGCCGCCGTGGTGGCGACGCACATCCGCCTCGCCCCCCGGGTGGCCGATCCCGAGCCGCACTACGACGACGTCGTGGCCGACGTGAGCCGGTTCCTCTCCGAGCGGGCCGTCCGTGCCCGCGCCGCCGGTATCCCGCCCGAGCGGATCGTGCTCGACGCCGGCTTGGACCTGGGCAAGACGGCAGCCCAGTCGCTCACCCTCTTGCGGGCCTCGTCGACCTTGGCCGACCTCGGCTATCCGTTGCTGCTCTCCGCCTCGAACAAGACGTTTCTCGGCGTCATCCTCGACCTCGACCTGACCGAGCGCGGCCCGGCCTCCCTCGGGGCGGCCGCACTCGGACTGTCCTGGGGATGCCGGATTCTCCGTGTGCACGATGTGAAGGGCACCTGCCGCGTCCGCGATGCCCTCGCCGCGGTCAGCGCCGCCGAATGAGCGCATCCGCATGAGCGCAGCCGAAATGAACGCAGCCGAATGAGCGCATCGTCGTATCTCGTCAAGGGCGATGACGCGTCGCTCGTGGCCCAGGAGGTGCGCCGGCTGCTGGCCGAGGTGGTGGGCGAGCGCGACCACTCCCTCGTGGTCGAGGAGATCGGTGGCGGTCCGGGGGACGACATCAACGTGGGGGCGGTGGTGGATGCCTGCCTGACCCCGCCGTTCCTGATCGACCAGCGCGTCGTGGTCGTGCGGGAGGCGGGCCGGCTCCTCACGGCCGACGTGCCCCGGCTGGTCGAAGTGGTCAAGGACCCCCTCCCGTCGACCGTGCTCATCCTGGTCGGGGGAGGGGGCACCATTCCGGCCCCGTTGGCCAAGGCCGTCACGGCGTCGGGAAAGGTCATCGACGTCTCGGTCACCCGCCCGGGCGACCGCAAGGCCTGGCTGCACGACCACCTGCGGGGCGCGCCGGTCAGGCTGGAGCCGCAAGCGGCCCAGTTGCTGGGCCAGCACGTCGGCGAGGACCTGGGCCGGGTCGAGGGGCTTCTGGGCGCGCTCGCGGCCGCCTACGGCCAGGGGGCCCGCATCACGGTGGAGGACCTGCAGCCCTACTTGGGGGAGGCGGGCACCGTCGCCCGCTACGAGCTCACCGACGCCATCGATCGCGGTGACGCGGCCGCAGCCCTCGGGGTGCTCCACCGCATGACCGATGCCGGGGGATTGAGCGCAGTGGAGGTTCTCTTCTCACTGAATCGGCACTACTCCAACATGCTCGCCCTTGACGGCGCCACGGTCTCGAGCGGGGAGGAGGCGGCCCAGCTGCTGTCGGTGCCGAGCGCGTTCGTGGGGAAGAAGGCGCTCGAGCAATCACGCCGGCTGGGCAGTGCCGCGCATCGCGCACGCCATCGGCTTGCTGGCCGACGCCGACCTCGACGTGAAGGGGGCGACAGGGCTGCCCCCCGAGGTGGTGGTCGAAATTCTGGTGGCCCGGCTCAGCCGCCAGACCCGGCAACGAAGCGGTGCCTCCCGCCGCTGATCACGCCGTGATGGAATCGTCCGGTGCACGAGACCCCCGACGAACTCCTCGGCCTGCAAGCGCTTCTCGACGCCAGCGCGGCGGCGGCCGGACCCCACCTGCGCGGCATCATCTCCGAGGATCGTCGGGTAGATGCCGTGGCGCTGTGCGAGAGGTTGCAGGGAATGTGTCTCCTCGTCCTGGCCACGGCGACGGCCGATGGGCGCCCGCTGGCCGGCCCGGTCGACGGGTACTTCCTCCACGGCACCTTCTCCTTCAGCTCGGGGCGCAACTCGGTGCGCATGCGGCACCTCGCCGCCCGACCGGCGGTGAGCGCCACCTACCTTCCCGGCGAGGAGTTCGCGGTGACCGTGCACGGCCGGGCCGAGATGTTCGACGTGCTCGACCCCGCGCACGGCGAGCTCCGGCAGGCCATGCTCGACTTCTACCTACCGAAGCAGGGACCGGCGTTCGAGACGTGGCTGGAGAACGAGAATCCGCTGGGGGCGCGGATCACGCCGGAGAAGCTGTTCACCTTCCGCCTGGGCCAGTGAGTCCCGGGCGATCCGCACGCCCACCTCGACCAGGGCCCGGCCGAACCTCTGCCGCACGCCGCGCGCGGCGGCCGTCCGATCACCCGGGGCCGGGCCGCGGCGGCGGCGGACTCCCTCGAGCGCTCCGTCGCCAGCATTTGCAGGAGTTGGGGATTGACCATGCGTCGACGGTACGCCCCATTGAGGACAGATCTCGTCCGCAATGGGGAAGAATGATGCTGCCATGCCCGATTCCGCTGCCCGCCTGCTGCGGCTTCTCGGACTGCTCCAGCGCCGCGCCAGCTGGAGCGGGGCCGACCTGGCCGAGCGCCTGGAAGTGGACACCCGCACCGTCCGCCGCGACGTGGAGCGCCTCCGTGGCCTCGGTTACCAGATCGACGGCGTCACGGGCGCGGCCGGGGGGTACCACCTCGGCGGCGGGACGGACGTGCCACCCATGCTGTTCGAGGACGACGAGGCGATGGCCATCGCCGTGGTCCTGGGACTCTCGGCGGGTGCCGCCCTCCCGGGCATAGAGCGCAGCGCGCTCACTGCGCTGGCCAAGCTGGACCGTCTCCTGCCGCCGCGGCTGCGGGCGCGGCTGGCGGTCCTGCGGCACGCCACCGTGTCGCTGGTCCCGCCATCGGAGGTCGTGTCGACCGAAGCCCTGATCCTTTTGGCCGAGGCGTGCGACAACCACCAGCGGGCACTCTTCTCCTACCGCGCCCACGACGGGCGGGGAAGTGAGCGGCGTGTGGAGCCGCACCGGCTGGTGGCCACCGATCGCCGCTGGTACCTCGTCGCCTTCGACCTGGAGCGGGAGGACTGGCGGACGTTCCGGGTCGACCGGATCTCCTCGGTGCAGGTGCCCGGGCACACGTTCGTCCCCCGGCCGCTCAGCGACCCGGCCAAAATGGTGGCCGAAGGCATCACGACTTCCTTCTACACGCACACGGCGGTCGTCGTGGTGAAGGCGCCGCTGGCGGAGGTGGCCACGGTCATCGCCCCGCATGTCGGCGTGCTCTCCGAGGCGGGTCCCGCCAGCACGTTGCTCGAGTTCGGGATCGACAACTTCGAGTGGTCGGCCGGTTACCTGATCGGACTGGGCCTGGAGTTCGAGGTGCGCCAACCGGCCGCGTTGCGGGCCTACATGGCCACGCTCGGTGCACACCTCTCCGAGGCGCAGCACGGCGACTGAATCAGCACGGCGACTGAATCAGCACGGCGACTGAATCAGCGACGACTGAATCAGGACGCGACTGAATAACACCATCAGGTCGACGCGGTCAGGCGAGCTTCGTCGACCTCGTCGTCGACATCCTCGGCCGGCTCGAACGCGGCCGCATTGGCAGCCTCGAGGGCGGCGACGCGGCGCACGAGGCGTGACTTGTGGTTGGCCGCCGTGTTCTTGTGGATCACGCCACGGGCGGCGGCCTTGTCGATCCGCTTCACGGCCAGGCGGAGCTGCTCGATGCTGTCCTCGGCCCCGACCTGGGCCGCCGTCACGGCGTTCTTGGTGCGGGTGCGCAGTTCGGCCCGGACCGACTTGTTGCGCAGGCGCCGCTTCTCGTTCTGGCGGTTCCGCTTGATCTGGCTGGCAATGTTGGCCACGTGGGGTCCTCGGTACTTTCAGGTGGGCTGCAGGGAGACTGGCGCGGCGGGCGTCAGCTCACCGGTGCGGGTGGCAACCATAGCAGGTCGAGGCCCCATTTCCGCCACGCCGACCGGTCACGGCGGTGCCTGCAGCCGGTGGACGCCTGTGCCTGCGGCCGGGGGCGGCGGTGCCTGCGGGCCCGGTTCGGGGCCGACGGTCCGTCCGGGTCCCTGGTGCGGACCGGTACGATCGACTGACCGTGCCGCCTTCCGTGACCGCCAGTGGACCCGTTGCCATTGAGCACATTCGCAACTTCTCGATCATCAGCCACGTCGACCACGGCAAGTCCACGCTGTCGGACCGGATCCTCGAGATCACCGGGGCCGTCGATCCGCGGCTGATGCGGGAGCAGTATCTCGACTCCATGGACATCGAGCGGGAGCGGGGGATCACCATCAAGGCCCAGAACGTCCGGGTGCTCTTCAACGGCCATGTGCTCCATCTCATCGACACCCCCGGGCACGTCGACTTCGGCTACGAGGTGAGCCGGTCGCTCGCCGCCTGCGAGGGGGCTGTCCTCCTGGTCGACGCCTCGCAGGGCATCCAGGCCCAGACCCTGGCCAACTGCTACCAGGCCATCGAGAACGATCTCGAGATCGTGGCCGTGCTGAACAAGATCGACCTGCCCGCGGCCGATCCCGAGCGGTGCGCCCTCGAGATCGAGCACGTGCTCGGCCTGGCGGCGGAGGATGTCCTGCAGATCTCGGCCAAGACCGGTGAAGGGGTGCCCGAGCTGCTCCAGGCGATCATCGACCGGATCCCGGCCCCGACCGGCGACCCGACCGCGCCGTTGCGGGCGCTGATCTTCGACTCGTCCTACGACCAGTACCGAGGGGTCGTCAGCTCCATCCGGATCGTCGACGGCACGCTGCATGCCGACGCCCGCCTGCGCTTCATGCAGGCCGGCGCGGTGCACGACATGGAGGAGGTGGGCGTGCGCACGCCGGTAGGGGTCCCGGTGGAGGTGCTCGGCCCCGGCGAAGTCGGCTACCTCATCGCCGGGATCAAGGACGTCGGCGAGGCCCGCTCGGGGGAGACGGTGACCACGGCGACGCACGGGGCCACCGAGGCCCTGGCCGGCTACCAGGACCCCAAGCCGATGGTCTTCTGCGGGCTGTACCCGGTGGACGGCGACGAGCTGCCCGACCTGCGCGACGCCCTCGAGAAGCTCAAGCTCAACGACGCCAGCTTCACCTTCGAGCCCGAGTCGTCGCACGCCCTGGGCATCGGCTTCCGGTGCGGCTTCCTCGGCCTGTTGCACATGGAGATCGTGCGGGAGCGCCTGGAGCGGGAGTTCGACCTCTCGCTGATCGCCACCGCGCCGAGCGTGGCCTACCGGGCCTTTTTGACCGACGGGTCCGAGATCGACGTGGACAATCCGACCGAGCTCCCCGATGCCAGCCGGATCGACCACATCGACGAGCCCATGCTGACCGCCACCATCATCACCCCGTCGGAGTACACCGGGACGGTGATGGAGCTGTGCCAGAGCAAGCGGGGCGAGATGACCCGCATGGAGTACCTCTCGCCGGAGCGGGTCGAGCTCGTCTACACCATCCCCCTGGCCGAGGTGGTGCTGGACTTCTTCGATCAGCTGAAGAGCCGGACCAAGGGCTACGCCAGCCTCGACTACGAGCCCAAGGACTACGCCACGGCCAACCTGGTCCGCGTCGACATCCTGATCAACCACGCCCCCTGTGACGCCTTCTCCACCATCGTCCACCGCTCCTCGGCCGACAGCTACGGCCGGCGGATGGCGGACAAGCTGCGCGAGCTCATCCCGCGGCAACTCTTCGACGTCCCCATCCAGGCCGCCATCGGCGGCCGCATCGTCGCCCGCGAGACCGTCAAGGCCAAGCGCAAGGATGTCCTGGCCAAGTGCTATGGCGGCGACATCACCCGCAAGCGCAAGCTGCTGGAGAAGCAGAAGGAGGGCAAGAAGCGCATGAAGAACATCGGGCGCGTCGAGGTGCCCCAGGAGGCCTTCATCTCGGCCCTGCGGCTGGACGACTGACGCCGCCCCGCCGGAGCATCCGGGCGTCGTCCCCGGGGTGGCAGGGGGGTACGGCCTGGCACTCGGTAGACTTGAGTGCCAAGGCCCGCCCATGACCACAAACGACAAGCTCGCCCGACCCGCCGACCCCGAGGCGGAGCGGCGCGCCCTGAACGACCGCCAGGCGGCCATTCTCGAAGCTGTGGTCACCGAGTACATCGGCAGCGCGGAGCCGGTGGGGTCGTCCCACGTGGCCAACTCCCCCGGGGTCCAGGTCTCCTCGGCCACCGTGCGCTCGGAAATGGTGGCCCTCGAACGTGACGGGTATCTCGTGCAGCCGCACACCAGCGCAGGGCGTATCCCGACCGACAAGGGCTACCGCTTCTTCGTCGATCACCTGACCCAGCCGGGCGTCCTCGGCCCGGCCCAGCACGAGCAGGTGTGCAACTTCTTCGACCAGGTCCACGGGGAGATGGAAGAGATGCTCGACCGGGCCACCGGCCTGCTCTCGGAGCTGACCTCCTATGCCGCCGTGGTGGTCGGTCCCTCGCACGACTCGGCCACCATCCGCTCGGTGCAGGTGGTGGGGCTCGCCCCCGGCCTGGCGCTCTTGGTGGTGGTGCTCTCGGACGGCGCGGTGGAGAAGCGCAGCATCGAGCTCGACGCCGCCGTCAGCGACGAAGTGTTGAGCCAGAGCGGCGCCATGCTCAACGCCCATCTGGTCGGGCGCACCACGTCGGCCAGCTGGCTCGTGCCCCCGAGCGGCAACGCCGAGGTCGACCGCGTGGTCGCCTCGGCCGGCACCGCCTTCGGCCTCATCGAGCGGTCGATGGAGTCCGATCAGGTGTTCGTGGGCGGCCCCTCGCGGCTGGCCCAGTCGTTCGACGCCGTGGAGACGGTGCGCTCCGTGCTGGGCATCCTCGAGCAGCAGCTGGTCGTGGTCACCTTGCTGCGGGACGTCCTCAACCGGGGGCTGTCGGTGTCCATCGGCACCGAGCACGGCTACGAGCCCCTGGCCTCGTGCGCCGTGGTCGTGGCCCCGGTGTCGATCGACGGCCACGAGCTCGGCGCGGTCGGCCTCTTCGGCCCGACCCGGATGGACTATCCGCGGGCGCTGGCCGCGGCCCACGTGGTGGGCGAGCGGCTCGGGGAACGTTTGGGGGAGACCGGGCGGGGCGGGGCGCCCGGGGGAGCAGGGAGTCACCATGGCGGGAACTGACGGACTACGCGACCTCTACGGGCTCTTGGGAGTCCGGCCCGAGGCCAGCGACGACGAGATCAAGAAGGCCTACCGGGCCCGTGCCCGTGAGCTCCATCCCGACACCAATCCGGGTGACGCCGCGGCCGAGGCCAAGTTCAAGGAGGTCTCGGTGGCCTACGAGGTCCTCCGCGACCCCGAGAAGCGGGCTCGCTACGACCGCTTCGGCCCCGAGGGCGTCTTCGGAGGCCAGCCCGGCGCGGGCGGCTTCGGCTTCGAGGGAGGCCTGGGTGACATTTTCGAGGCGTTCTTCGGCCAGATGGCGGGCGGGGGCGGCCGCCGTCGCGGGCCGGCGCCCGGGTCCGACGCCGAGGTGCGGATCGGCCTGGAGTTCGCCGAGGCCGTCTTCGGCTGCCGCAAGGAGATCTCGGTCCGGCTGCCCGCCACCTGCGCCGCCTGCACCGGCCGGGGCACCGCGCCGGGCACCGAGCCGGTGGTCTGCCCGGACTGCCAGGGGGCCGGCGAGATCCGGCGGGTCCGCCAGTCGCTGCTGGGCCAGGTCGTCACCAGCGTGGCCTGCCCGCGCTGCGCCGGCACCGGCGAGACCATCCCGCACCCGTGCCCCGAGTGCGGGGGCGAGGGCCGGCGCATGGAGGAACAGACGTTCACCGTCGAGGTACCGGCGGGGGTGGACGACGGCTCGACCCTGCGGCTGGCCGAGCGGGGCGCGGCCGGGACAACGCGGCGGCTCCACCGGTTCGCTCTTCGTGCACCTGGCCGTCACACCCGACCCCCGTTTCGAACGCGAGAGCGACAACCTGCACACCACCTTGACCATCGGGATGGCCCAGGCGGCGCTGGGCACCGAGGTGGAGGTGGAAACCCTCGAGGGCACCCACGCCGTGGTCCTGCGGCCCGGGACCCAGCACGGGTTCGTCGAGCGGATCCGGGGAGAGGGCGTGCCCCACCTGCGCGGCCGGGGCCGGGGCGACCTCTTCGTCCACGTGCTGGTCGAGACGCCGTCCGCGCTCGATGCGGCCCAAGAGGAGCTGCTCCGCCAGTTCGCCGCCGCCCGGGGCGAGCAGGTCTCGGCGCCGGGCACGGGCGGGGAAGGCGTGTTCTCGCGGATCCGCTCCGCGTTTGGCTAGGCCCGTGGCCTCAGGGCTCCCCGCACGGGTGGCCGCCATCGCGGTGCGGGCCGCCGCGTCGGCCCAGGTCTTCGTGGAGGATCCCGCCCACCCCGACCTCTCGCCCGACGACGCCCATCATCTCGGCCGGGTGCTGCGCCTGCGCGCCGGCGAGGAGGTCATCGTGAGCGACGGAGCGGGTCGCTGGGCCCGCACCCGTTGGACGGGGGACGCCGGCGGGCCGGCCGCGCTGACCGCCCTGGACGTTCTGGACGACGACACCGGGCCGGGGGCCGACGGCGGCGTGCAGTTCGAGGCGGCACCTTCCCCCGCCCTGACGGTGGCGTTCGCCCCGACGAAGGGGGAACGTCCCGAATGGGTCGTCCAGAAGCTCACGGAGTTGGGCATCGACCGCGTGGTGCCGCTGGTGAGCGAGCGCAGCGTGGTGCGCTGGAGCGGTGCCCGGGGCCAGGGCGCGGTGGAGCGGCTGCGCCGGGTGGCCCGCGAGGCCGCCGCCCAATGCCGCCGGGTCTGGCTGCCCGAGATCACCGAGGTCATGCGCTTCGACGCCCTGGGGTCGCTGGCTGCGCCGGGGGATGTCGTGCTGGCCCAGCTGAGCGGTGACCGCCTGCGGGCGTCGCAACTGGTGGTGGCGGTGGGGCCCGAGGGGGGTTGGAGCGCGGGCGAACTGGCGTCGGGCCTGCCGACCGTCGGCTTCGGCCTGAGCGTCTTGCGGGCCGAGACGGCCGCCGTGACGGCCGCAGCGCTCATGGTGTCACTCCGCACGGGTACGGTTGCGCAGATGGCGCCGACGACACCCGCAGGGGGATCCTCCTAGTGGGCGATCAGACGGAATGGCTCGGGACCAAGGAGGCTTCGGCCCGCCTGGGCATCACCCTGCGCAGCCTCTACCGGTTCATTGACGAGGGGGACCTGGCGGCCTATAAGTTCGGACGTGTGATCCGGGTGAAAGTCGAGGACGTCGACCGCTTCATCGAGTCCTGCCGGATCCAACCGGGCCAGCTCGAGCACCTCTACCCACCACTGAAAGTGAGCGACACCGACTGATGCCCGACACCGAGCAGGAGGGTGACGCCGGCCGGGTGCGCGACTGCCTCTTCTGCGGGATCGTGGCGGGCGACATCCCCTCGGAAATCGTGCACAGAACCGCCACGACGGTGGCCTTCAAGGACATCGCGCCGGCCGCGCCGTTGCACGTGCTGGTCGTGCCCCGCCGCCATGTCACCGACGCCGCCCACATCACGGCGGCCGACGGCCCCGTGCTGGCCGACATGATGGTGGCCGCCTACGCCGTGGCCGAGGCCGCCGGGGTGGCGGGACCCGACCGCGGCTACCGGCTCATCTTCAACATCGGTCCCGATGCCATGAACTCCGTCCCCCACCTGCACCTCCACGTGCTCGGTGGCCAACCGCTCAAAGGACACTTCGCACTCGCATGACGACAACCACCCACGCTGAATGCCTCATCCCCGGGAACCATCTGATGGCGGGCCTGCTCGGCACCCGCGACGAGCTCCTGCGTCAAGTGGAACAGGCCTTCCCCGACGAGAAGATCGCCGTACAGGGCAACCGGATCACGGTGGAGGGACCCGACGCGGATCGCGTGGTGCGCCTCTTCGACGAGGCCGTCCTGCTGCTGCAGTCCGGTCAGAGCCTCGACAACTCCACCATGGCCCGCACCATCGACATGGTGCGCGACGACGTGCGCCCGAGCGAGATCATGCGGGCCGAGGTGGTGCGGTCGGCGGGGGGAAAGACGATCCGGCCCAACACGGCCGGCCAGAAGCGCTACACCGATGCCATCACCCAGAACATCATCACGTTCGGCATCGGGCCGGCGGGGACGGGCAAGTCGTATCTCGCCGTGGCGCAGGCCGTGCACGCGCTCCAGTCCCGCCAGGTGGCCCGCATCATCTTGACCCGGCCGGCCGTGGAGGCGGGCGAGCGCCTCGGCTTCCTCCCCGGCGACCTGATGGCCAAGGTCGACCCCTATCTGCGCCCCCTCTATGACGCGCTCTACGACCTTCTCGAGCCCGAGGGCGCCCAGCGCCTGTTGGACCGGGGGACGATCGAGGTGGCGCCCCTGGCCTTCATGCGCGGCCGCACCCTCAACAACTCGTTCATCATTCTCGACGAAGCCCAGAACACGACGCCCGAGCAGATGAAGATGTTCCTGACCCGTATCGGGTTCGGCTCCCGTTGCGTGGTGACGGGGGACGTGACGCAGATCGACGTACCCGGCGGCCGTTCGGGACTGATCGGCCTCGAGCCGGTGCTCGGCGGGGTGGAGGACATCGCCTTCGTGCACCTGACCCGCCGTGACGTGGTGCGCCACAAAATCGTGGCGGACATCGTCGACGCCTACGAGGTGGCGGAAGGGCGGGCGGGATCCACTCTGTGAGCATCGACGTCTTCGCCGCCGACGAACAAGGGGACCACCCTGTCGAGGTGGCCCGGTGGGCGGAACTGAGTCGCAAGGTGCTCGTCGCCCGGGGCGTGAAGGGGGAGACCGAGGTCTCCCTGCTCTTCGTGGACGAGGATGCCATCGCCGCGCTGAACGAGCAGTTCCTGGGCAAGAGCGGGCCGACCGATGTCCTGTCGTTCCCCATCGAGGACGAGCCGGGTCCGACCGGGCGCTCCCCCGACCTGGGCGGCAGCGGACCGGGCAGCTCCCCCGAGGAGGGGACGCTGACCCTCCTGGGCGACGTGGTCATCTGCCCGGCCGTGGCGGCCCGCAACGCGGTGGAGCACGAGGTGTCGCTCGACGACGAGCTGGCCCTGCTGGTCGTCCACGGGCTCCTCCACCTGTTGGGCATGGACCACGAGGACGACGCCGAAGCCGAGCGGATGGAGGCGTTGGAGCAGGAGTTGCTCGCCCGCTACCACCGGGGGCAGGTGCCGGGGGGGTGATCGCCGCCACGGCCGGCTTCCACGCCGAGGACGTCGTCCTGATCATCGTCATCGTCGTCCTGCTGGCCGCCTCGGGCCTGCTGGCCCTGGCCGAGACCAGCCTGGTGCGCATGAACCGGATCAAGGCCAAGGCGCTGGTGGACGAGAAGCGCCGGGGCGCCCGGCAGCTGGCGCGGCTCATTGAGGACCCGGCCAAGTTCCTCAACCCGATCCTGCTCCTGGTGCTGATCTGCCAACTGGTGTCGGCCACCCTGGTCGGCGTGGTCGCGGCGCACATCCTCGGGGGCATCGGCGTACTGGTCGGCGCCGCCTTCGAGGTGGTCGTGATCTTCGTCTTCTTCGAGGCGGTCCCCAAGAACTGGGCCGTGCACAACCCCGAGCGGGCGGCGCTGTTCAGCGCGCCCATCGTGACCGCCCTGGTCCGCTTCCCTCCGATCCGGGCGGTGTCCAGCCTCCTGATCGGGTTGGCCAACCTGATCATCGGGGAGTCCGGTGACAGTGAGGACGGGATCCGGCCGAACTACATCAGCGAGGGCGAGCTCAGGGCCATGGCCGACGTGGCACACGAGGAGAACGTCATCGAGGGCGAGGAGCGGGCCTTCATCCACTCGATCATCGACTTCGGCGACACCGTGGCGCGCGAGGTCATGGTGCCCCGGCCCGACATGGTCACGGTCGAGGCCGACACCTCGGTGACGGGGGCGCTCGAGACGGCACTCGCCGCCGGCTTCAGCCGGATCCCGGTGCATACCGGGCAGATCGACGACGTGGTGGGCATCGCCTACACGAAGGACCTGATGCGGGCCGAGCGCGTCGGCCGCGGCCAGGAGTCGGTCCGAGCCAGTGCGCGGGCCGCCGTCTTCGTCCCCGAGTCCAAAGAGGTGCCGTCGCTCCTGCGCGAGATGCAGGAGCAGAAGTTCCACATGGCCATCGTGGTCGACGAGTACGGCGGCACCGCCGGACTGGTCACCCTGGAGGACCTGCTCGAGGAGCTGGTCGGCGAAATTGTGGACGAGTTCGACGTGGAGGAGCCGAGCGTCGAGCGCAATCCCGACGGGTCGGTGGTGGTCAGCGGCCGCTATGCGGTGGACGATGCCGACGAGCTGCTCGGGGCAGAGCTGCCCCAGGGGGCCTGGGACACCGTCGGCGGCCTCATGCTCGACCTGGTGGGCCGGGTGCCCGAGCCGGGGGACTCGGTGGAGGTCGACGGGTTCCGGCTCACCGCCCTAGAGGTGCGGGGCCGGCGCATCGGGCGCGTGCGCATCGAGCCGATGGCGGTCGTGACGTCGGGCGACGGCCGTGACGGCCACGCCGACGACGAGGGGGGCTGAGGACCGCCGTGCGCTCAGGCTTCGTCGCCGTGGTCGGCCGCCCCAACGTGGGCAAGTCGACCCTGGTCAACCAGCATGGTGGGCACCAAGGTCTCCATCACCTCGTCTCGTCCGAACACGACCCGCCACCGCATTCTCGGCGTGCTGCACCAGCCCGACGTGCAGGTGGTCTTCGTCGACACACCCGGACTCCACCGCCCGCGCAGCGTGCTGGGGGCCCGCCTGAACGAGACGGCCACCAGCGCACTGACCGATGTCGACATGATCCTGGTCCTGGTCGATGCCACCGCCGCCGTGGGGCCCGGCGACCGGACGGTGCTCGAGCGCTCACTGCGCGAGGTGCAGCGGGGGGAGGACCCCCCGAAGCTGGTCGTGGTCATCAACAAGATCGACAAGGCGAGCGGCGACCAGATCCTCGAGCGGCTGCTCTCCGCCAAGGCGGCGGTCGAGGCCATCTTCGAGACGGAGTCGGTCGAGTACTTCCCGGTCTCGGCCCGCAGCGGCCGGGGCGTCGACGCCCTGAAGGCCTACATCGTCGACTCGCTGGAAGAAGGCCCTCCCTTCTTCCCTGACGACGTGATCACCGACACCCCCGAGGCGCTCTGGGTGGCCGAGCTGGTGCGTGAGCAGCTCCTGGCCAAGACGCACGACGAATTGCCGCACTCGATCTCCTGCCGGGTCACCGAGTGGGAGTGGCCGCACATCCGCTGCGAAATCATCGTCGAGCGGGACTCGCAGAAGGGCATCGTCATCGGCAAGGGGGGCGAGGTCCTCAAGGCGGTCGGGACCGCCGTGCGCGCCACGCTCCCCGAAGGGGCCTACCTGGAGCTCCACGTCAAGGTGGAGAAGCACTGGCAGGACCGCGACGAGATGCTCAACCGCCTCGGGTACTGAGGAACTGCCCCGGGTACTGAGCGACGGGGGCGCTCCGCTCCCGAAGGTGACGCGCAGCTGTAACGGCGACGCTTCACACTGTCGTTGGCGAGAGGGGCGGACGACGCCCCCGACCGAGGGGAGAGTCCAATGACAGAGGCAGCCGACAACGTCGAATTGCTGAAGAGCATGTACAAGGCGTTCGCGAACGGGGACGTGCCGACGGTCCTGGCCGTGATGGGCGAGAACATCGAGTGGAACGAGGCGGAGGGTAATCCGTACAACCCCGGGCATTCCTTCGTCGGCCCTGCCGCGGTCGTCGAGGGTGTCTTCGCCCGGGTTATGAACGACATCGAGGGCTTCGAGATCCGTCCGGAGCGCTTCCTCGGTGACGGCGACACCGTCGTGATGCTGGGCCGCTATTGGGGCGCCAAGGCGCACGCCACCGGAGAGCCCCTCGACGTGCAGGCCGTGCACGTCTGGGATCTCAAGGACGGCAAGGCCGTGCGCTTTCAGCAGTACGTCGACACCCTCCACTTTGCCAAGGCCCTGGGAGCGGACTGAGCCAAAAGGCGCCGCACCGTTCGATCCCAACTACTGTTGCAACGCCATCGAGACCCGCCCCCTCCGCACAAAGGAGCCCCCATGGAAGCCGCCCCACCACCGCCCGTCCAGATGATTCAGATGCTGGCCGGATTCCAGATCTCTCAGGCCCTCTACGTGGCGGCCAAACTCGGTGTGGCCGATCAATTGCTCGACGGGCCACGGTCGGTGGCCGACCTCGCCGACGCCGTCGGAGCGGATCCGTCCTCGCTCCGGCGGCTCCTCCGCACCCTGGCCTCGCTGGGTGTGTTCACCGAGTCCGAGCCGGAGGTCTTCGCCGTGACCCCCTTGGGCCGCACTCTGGCCGCGGACGAGCCGGGCTCCATGCGCGACGTCGCGTTGATGTGGATGGAGACCCACTATGCCCCGTTCGCCCGTTTGCTCGACACGGTCAAGACCGGAGACACCGCCGCCGATGTCCACTACGGCGAGCCGTTCTTCGACTGGATCTCCCAGTATCCCGATCAAGTCGGCCAGTTCACCGGAGCGATGGCGAACCTCACGAACGGGATCAAGGCCGGCGCGGTCGCCACCTACGACTTCAACGGGTGCGGGAAGATCGTCGACATCGGCGGAGCCGACGGCGCCCTCCTGGCTCAGATCCTGGCCGGCACGCCGTCGACGACCGGGGTGACCTTCGACCTGCCCCACGTGATCGCCGAGGCGGGTCCCGCCATCAAAGGACATGGGCTCGGTGACCGGTTGGACGCAGAGTCGGGCAACTTCTTCGAAGCCGTGCCCGCCGGGGCGGACACCTACCTCTTGTCCCTGGTCCTCCACGACTGGGACGACGAGCGGGCGCTCCGGATTCTCGAGAACGTCCGCCGGGCGGCGAAGCCGGGAGCGACGATCATCGCCCTGGAGCCCGTCATGCCGGCCGGCGACGGGCCGCACATGTCCAAAATGCTGGACCTGACCATGTTGGCCATGACGGGCGGTCTCGAGCGCACCGAAGACGAGCACCGCCAGCTCTTCGAGCGAGCCGGGTTGCACTTCACCCACGTCGTCGCCAGCCCGACGCCGATCTCCTTCGTGGTCGCCACGGTCTGACCGACCGAGGCCGCAACGGCTACCGGGCCAGGGCCGCCCGCAGGAACTCCGCCACCTCGGTGCGCTCGACCGTGCGCCGCATGGGCGGCAGGGTGGACAGCAGCACGTCGCGGTAGCTGGCGGTGGCCAGGCGCGGGTCGAGCACGGCGACCACGCCGCGATCGTCGGCGGTGCGGATGAGGCGGCCGGCCCCCTGAGCCAAGAGGGTGGCGGCCCGCGGGAGGTCGACCAGTTGGAAGGCGCGGCTGCCGGCCCGGGCCCGGCGGGCTTGCAGCAGGGGATCGTCGGGACGGGGGAAGGGCAGCCGGTCCAGGGTCACCAGCGACAGCGCTCGGCCCGGGATGTCGACCCCCTGCCAGAAGCCGAGGGTGGCGAAGAGGCATGAGGTCTCGTCGGCGGCGAACGCCTCGAGGAGCCGGCCCTTGGGCAGCTCCCCCTGCAAGAGCACGGTGTACGGCAGGTGCGGAGCGAGTGCCGCCGCCGCCTCCTCGGTGGCCCGGCGGCTGGTGAACAGGGCCAGGGTGCGCCCGCCGGCGGCCTCGATCAGCAGGGCCAGCTCCTTGTGGAGGGCCGCCTCGGCCTGCGGGGCCCGGCGGTCGGGCAGGTGGCGCGCCACGTAGAGGAGGGCATGGGCGCGGTAGTCGAAGGGGCTACCCACGTTGAGCTGGCTGTGCTCGAACCGCTCCAACCCGACCCGCTCCACCAGGCGGGGCGGCACCGTGGCGCTGGTCAACACCGCGGTGACCTCGCCCCAAAGGGCGGCGGACAGCACCGGCCCGACATCGATGGGGGAGAGGCGCAGCCGCACGTTGCGGCGGGTGCCGTCGACCCAGGCGACGTCGCCGTCACCCCGGGCGATGAGCCGGTGCAGATCATCGGTCAGGTGGGTAGCGGCACTGATGGCCCGGGTCTTGCGGGCGCCCCTGTCCGCCCCGGATCCGCCCTCGGCCAGCAGGGACCCCTGCAGGTCGGCCCGGCGGATGGCGTCCGTCACCCGCCCGGCGATGTCGGCGGCGCGGCCGAGCAGCTCGGCCAGTTCGCTGTCGTCGACCGGCGGTTGGGCGTCGTCGTGCATGACCCGGGTCCCCACCCGATCGGCCAGCAGCACCCCGATCTGGTCGCCCACGGTGAACAACGACGCCACCATGTCCTGCTCGGCCTGGTCGTCGCGCACCAGGGCGCGGGCCGACGTGGCCAGGGCGCGGAAGCGACCGGGGGTGATCTCGACGCCCAGGCTCGAGGTCATCACCTCCTCGAGCTCGTGGGTCTCGTCGAAGACGACGACGTCGTGCTCGGGCAGCACGGCCCGCCCGCTGGCCAGGTGGGCGCCGTAGAGGTGCGTGTTGACCACCACCACGTCCGCCGCCACCGCCCGGTCCCGGGCGGCCTCGGCGAAGCACCGGTTCCCCGAGGGGCAGTTGAAGGCCCCGGGGCACTCGCGGGGGCCGACGCTGACCATGCCCCAGGCCCGGCCGCTGGGCTCGAAGCTCAGGTCGGCCCGGTCGCCGCTGGTCGTGCTGCCCGACCAGGCCAGCAGGGTGCGCACCTCGTCCACCAGGCCGGCGGGGGCAGTCTCGGTCCGGGTGTCCCCGGGCTCGAACGACTCGGCCTCACCGCCCGCTTCGCCGCCCAACTCGGGCTGGATCCCCCCGCTCCCCACCTCTTCCACCCGCTGGCGGCAGATGTAGTTGCTCCGGCCCTTGAGCACGGCGTAGGAGAAGTCCCGGCCCAACCCGCGCTCGACCAGCGGCAGATCCTTCTCGGCCAGCTGGTCCTGCAGGGCCTTGGTGGCGGTGGCCACCACCACCTTCTTGCCACTGAGGAGGGCGGGCACCAGGTAGGCCAGGGACTTTCCCGTCCCCGTGCCGGCCTGGACGACCAGGTGGGTGCCGGTGACGAGCGTCTCGCCGACGGCGCGGCACATCTCCTGCTGCTCGGGACGCTGCTCGCCGGTGGCCATGCCCGCCGTGACCTTGGCCAGCGCCTCGACGGCGTCGTCGCCGGCCTGGCGGGCCGCGCCGCTGTCCGGGCCCGGCTCGTCGAGGTCTACGTCCCAATCGGTGTCCACCCCATGATCATGCCCGCACGAGGTGACAAGGGCCGGCGCGGTAGGTTCGTTCGCGTGGCCCTGCCAATTCCCAGCGAGCAGATCGACCCCGTCCCGGCCGCCCTGGACCGCACGCGGGTGCCCGTCCACGTGGCCTGCGTGATGGACGGCAATGGCCGTTGGGCCAACGCCCGCGGCCTCCCCCGCACCGAGGGGCACGGGGCCGGCGAGGTCGCCCTGCTCGATGTGGTCAACGGCGCCCTCGAGATCGGCATCCGCTGGCTCACGCTCTACGCCTTCTCGACGGAGAACTGGCGGCGCCCGGCCGACGAGGTGCGCTACCTCATGGGGTTCAACGAGTCGCTCCTGATGCGCCGGCGCGACGAGCTCAACGAGAAGGGGGTGCGGATCCGCTTCGCCGGCCGGCGGGACTGGCGGGTGCCCCGCCGGGTGCTCCGCCGGATGGACGAGTCGATCGCGCTGACCAAGGGAAACCGGACCATGACCATGACCATGGCCTTCAACTACGGCGGGCGGGCCGAGATCGTCGATGCGGTCAAGGCGCTGGTGGCCGAGGGGATCTCCCCGGACAAGGTCGACGAGAAGGCGATCCGGCGCCACCTCTACTTCCCCGACATGCCCGATCCGGATCTGGTGATCCGCACGTCGGGCGAGACGCGGATCTCGAACTTCTTGTTGTGGGAGATCGCCTACAGCGAGCTGATCTTCCCCGAGGTGCTGTGGCCCGACATGCGGCGCCGGCACCTCTACGAGGCCGTCATCGAGTACCAGCGCCGGGTGCGCCGCTTCGGTGCCGTGAATCCGTGAGGCTGCGAGATCGGTGAGACTGGTGCGATGAGGTTCACCCGATTCGCCCTGGCCGTCGGCGTCGTGGCGGTGGTGGCGTTCATGCTGCTGGTCGCCATCGGGATCCACGGCGCCCTCACCCCGGTGATCGCCATCATGGCCGTCGTCGGCCTCGTCGCCTGCGGCAACCTCCTCTACGGCAAGAACTCCCACGGGGCCGCCGCCACGGCCCGGGTCCGGCCGGCCCAGGAAGCACGGAACCGCGCCATCGACGAGGCGCAGGAGCGGGCCCGCCTCGAGCGCGAGCAGGCCCGGCGCCCGGCCGAGGGCGGTCCGCAGTGAGCCTGTTCCGGGACACCGGCGTGGTGCTGCGCACCTACCGGCTCGGCGAGGCCGATCGGATCATCGTGGTCATGACCGAGGCGCACGGCAAGGTGCGGGCCGTGGCCAAAGGGGTCCGGCGGACCTCGAGCAAGTTCGGGGCGCGTCTGGAGCCGCTGACCCACGTGGACCTCCTGCTGTGGCAGGGCCGCAGCGAGCTCGACATCGTCAACCAGGTCGAGGTGATCGAGACCTTCCGGGCCGTTCGCGAGGACCTGCACCGGGTGGCCAAGGGGTTGTCGCTCTTGGAGGTGACCGACCAGATGGCGCAGGAGCGCCACCCCGACCGGCGGCTCTACGCCATGTTGGTGGGGGCGCTGCGGGCCCTCTCCGACGATGACGCCGACCCCACGCTGCTGGCGCCCTCCTTCTTCTTGAAGGCGCTCGTGCTCGAGGGGGCGGCGCCGATGCTCGATGCGTGCGCCTCGTGCGGCGAGCCCGACGGCGAGGTCGAACTGGTCGCCTTCGACCTGGTCGAAGGGGGCACGCTCTGCCGTCGCTGCCGGCGCGGCCGCCCGATGAGCGCGGCCGCCCTGGCTCTGTTGCGCCGCATCCTGGGCGGCGACCTGGCCGCCGTGCTGGCCGGGCCCCCTCCGCCCGGGGCCGACGAGGTGGCCGAGCTGGCCACCGAGGCCATGGAGGGTCACCTCGATCGCCGCATCCGCTCGGTGCGGTCCGCCGTCGGGCTCTGAGCGGCCCGGGCGGCCGGACGCCACGATGACGGCGGGCCAGACGACGGCCGGCCGGGCGCCGGCCCAGTTCGGCGTCTACGTGCACGTCCCGTTCTGTCGCGAGCGCTGCGACTACTGCGCCTTCGCCACCTACACCGACCGCGACCATCTCATGGAGCGCTACGCCGATGCCTGCGTGACCGAGTTGGCGCGCATGGAGCAGGCTGGCGGCCTCCCTCCGGCCAGCAGCGTGTTCTTCGGAGGCGGCACCCCCTCGCGCCTGGCCCCCGCCACCCTCTGCCGGATTCTCGAGGCCATCCCCCGCACCCCCGAGGCGGAGGTGACGGTCGAATGCAACCCCGAGGACGCCGATGACGCGCATCTCGGCGCCTACCGCGCCGCCGGGGTGACGCGTGTCTCCTTCGGCCTGCAGTCCACCAACGCCCACGTGCTGGCGGGGCTGGGCCGCCGCCACGTGCCCGACGCCGCGGCACGCCTGGCGGCGGCCGTGCGCCGCGCCGGGTTCGGCACCTGGAACCTCGACCTGATCTTCGGCGGGGCCGGGGAGTCCGACGAGGACTGGCAGCGCACGTTGGCCACGGTGCTCGCCCTGCCCAACCCGCCCCCGCACATCAGCGCCTACGCCCTCACCGTCGAGCCCGGCACGCCACTGGCGCGGGCGGCCGACCGCCATCCCGACGACGACACGTCGGCCCGCCGCTACGAGCTGACCGACGAGATCCTCTCCGGCGCCGGGTACGGCTGGGAGGAGATCTCCAACTGGGCCCTCCCCGGGCACCGGTGCCGCCACAACCAGCTCTACTGGGAACAGGGCGACTATGCGGGCATCGGGTCGGCCGCCCACAGCCATCGAGACGGAGTGCGCTGGTGGAACATGCGCACCCCGGATCGCTACATCGACGCCATCGAGGCGGGCCGGAGCCCCGAGGCCGGGCGTGAGGTGCTCACGACGGAGCAGCGGGCCTTCGAGGAGCTCTCGCTCATGCTGCGCACGCCCCGCGGCGTCCCCTGGGGCACGCTCGCCCACGTCGAGGAATTGGACGGGCTGGTCGACGATCACGAGGGCCGCGCCGTGCTGACCGTCCGGGGCAGGCTGCTGGCCAACGAGGTCACCACCAGAATCACCTCCGGTAGTCTGCACTGATGACGGTAGAGTCCCAGGCCAGCCCCGACGCGCCCCAGGGGGAGTCCGACCTTTTGGAAAAGGTCGTCCGCCTCTGCCGGCACCGGGGATTCATCTTCCCCTCGGCCGAGATCTACGGCGGCTTCCGTTCGACCTACGACTACGGGCCGCTCGGGGTCAACATGCTGCGCAACGTGAAGAACGCCTGGTGGCGTTCGATGGTCCAGCTGCGCGACGACGTGGTCGGGCTCGACGCCGCCATCCTGTCCCCCCCGGCGGTGTGGGCCGCCTCGGGCCACCTGGCCACGTTCACCGACCCCCTGGTGGATTGCCGCAAGTGCCATGAGCGTTGGCGCGAGGACAAGATCGAGGGGGTCTGCCCCAACTGCGGCTCCACCGACCTGACCGAGGCCAGGGCGTTCAACCTGATGTTCAAGACCCACGCCGGCCCGGTGGAGGACGAGGGCCACGTGGCCTACCTGCGGCCCGAGACGGCCCAGGGCATGTTCCTCAACTTCTCCAACATCCTCAACACGACGCGCAAGAAGCCGCCCTTCGGGATCGCCCAGGTGGGCAAGTCGTTCCGCAACGAGATCACGCCGCAGAACTTCGTCTTCCGCACCCGGGAGTTCGAGCAGATGGAGATGGAGTACTTCGTGCCGCCGGCCGAGAGCCAGCAGTGGTTCGAGTACTGGTTGGGCGAGCGTTTGCGCTGGTACGTCGAGCTCGGCATCCCGAAGGACAAGCTGCACCTGCGGCACCACGACCCGGCCGAGCTGTCGCACTACTCGCGCGGCACGGCGGACGTGGAGTTCCTGTTCCCCTGGGGCTGGGACGAGCTCGAGGGGATCGCCAACCGGGGCGACTTCGACCTGACGGCCCACGCCAAGGCTTCGGGGGAGAAGCTCGACTATCTTCGACCAGGCGACCAACGAGCGCTACGTCCCCCACGTCATCGAACCGGCCGCCGGGGCGACGCGGACCATGATGGCCTTCCTCCTGGCCGCCTACGACGAGGACGAGGTGGGTGGGGAGGCGCGCACGGTGCTCCGACTCGACTGGCGGTTGGCGCCCTACCAGGTGGCGGTTCTCCCGCTGTCCAAGAAGGAGCCCCTCGAGCCGTTCGCCCGCCAGGTGCTCGCCCGCGTGCAGCCGCACTTCATGTGCGACTACGACACCACCCAGGGCATCGGCAAGCGCTACCGCCGCCAGGACGAGGTGGGGACCCCGTGGTGCGTGACGGTCGACTTCGACTCCTTGGAGGACAACGCGGTGACCGTGCGTGACCGGGACAGCACCGAGCAGGTGCGGGTGCCCATCGACGGGCTGGTCGCCGAGCTGCGCCGCCGTACCGGCGAGGAGTAGCCGGACTAGTCGATCTGGCGGTACTTCCGCACGCCCAACGGCACCAGCGTGATCAGCAGCCCGACGATCCAGAGCAGGGCGAACGCCACCGACTTCGACGACTGGTAGTAGCCGCCCACCATGAGCGAGCGCGCCCCGTCAATGACCACCGAGACCGGTTGGACCCGGGCGAACGCCTGCAGCCAGCCCGGCATGGACTGGAGCGGTACGAAGGCGGTCGAGGCGAAGGTGAGCGGCATGAGGATCGGGAAGACCATGACCTGTGCGGTCTCGCTGTTCGGCGCGGCCAGCCCGACGGCCGCGAAGCCCCAACTGACTGCGTAGGCGAAGGCCAAGATGAGCAGTGCGCCGAGGAGGTAGTCAGGCACCCCGGCGCCGATACGGAAGCCGACGGCGTAGGCCACGCCGGTCATGATGATGACCACGAACACGTTGCGGACGGCGTCGGCCGACGTACGTCCGGCCAGCACGGCCGAACGGGCCATGGGCAGGGCGCGGAACCGCTCGATCAAGCCCTTCTGCAGGTCCTCGGACAGGCCCACCGCGGTGCCGACGGAACCGAACAACATCGTCTGCACGAAAATGCCGGGCATCATGTAGTCGACGTAGGGCACGCCGCCGGGGATGGGGATGGCGCCGCCGAACACGTAGCGAAACAGCAAGACGAACATGATGGGCTGCAGCGTCGAGAAGAACAGTGCCTCGGGGATGCGCGTGATGGCGAGCAGGTTGCGCCAGGTGATGGTGACGGTGTCGGCCACGGTCCAGCGCACGCGGTGCCGCGAGGCGGCGGGTACGGCAATGGTGGGCACCGTGATGGTCGTCATGCGGCGTCTCTCCCCTTGGCTCGGGCCCCGCGTGGTTTGGCGTGTTTGGGCCCCGTCCTGGGCGCCGGGGCCTTGGTCTCGGCCATCACCTCGGGTGCGGCCTCGGGCGCCTCGGGCTCGGGCTCGGCCTCGGGCTCCGACTTGTGACCGGTGAGGCTCAAGAAGACGTCGTCGAGGCTGGGCTCGCGCAGTGCGAGACCGGCGATGGGGACCCCGGCGGCATCGAGCGTGCGCAGCACCTCCGCGCCGACCTGGGGCCCGTTCTCGACGGTGAGCTCCACGGTGTTGTGGTCGACGATGGGCTCCTTGTCGGAGATGTGGGCCACCAGCGCGGCCGCACGCGTGGCGGTCTCGCCGTCGCTCAACGAAATGCTCACCACGGACGTGCCCAGCCTCGCCTTCAACGCGGCCGGCGTGCCCTCGGCGATGACCCGTCCATGGTCGACCACGATGATGTTCCGGGCCAGACGGTCGGCCTCCTCGAGATACTGGGTGGTGAGCAGCACGGTGGTGCCTCGGGCGACCAGGTTTTCGATGACGCCCCAGAGGTCCTGCCTGCTCTGGGGATCGAGCCCGGTGGTGGGCTCGTCGAGGAAGAGGACCGGAGGGCGGGCGACCAGCGCGGCGGCCAGGTCGAGACGGCGGCGCATGCCGCCCGAGTAGGTCTTGAGCACGCGGTCACCGGCGTCGGAGAGGCCGAAGTCCTTGAGGAGGGTCGTGGCGCGGGCGCGGGACTCCTTCCAGCTCATGTGCGAGAGGCGGCCGACCATGCGGATGTTCTCGCGCCCGGTCAGGTTCTCGTCGACCGCGGCGTACTGGCCCGCCAGGCCGATGATCCGCCGGACGGCCTCCGCTTCCTTCACCACGTCGTGGCCGAGGATGGAGGCGCGACCCGAGTCCGGGTTCAAAATGGTGGAGAGAATGCGGACCGCGGTCGTCTTGCCGGCGCCGTTGGGGCCGAGCAAGCCGAGGATCGTGCCCTCCTCGACGTGCAGCGAGACGCCGTCGAGCGCGCGCACGTTGCCGCGGGGGAACACCTTGACGAGGTCGTGCGCCTCCACGGCGTAGGCGGAGTTCTCGCTCATTATTGAACAAAACTTAGCGGGTGGGCAGGCCAACCTTCGATGAGAGCAGGCTGAGAACCGCTGAAGGGCTCCGGGTCCCGCGTCCGCGGCCGGAAAGTGGCTCCCGCACCCGCCGAGGCCCAGGGTCGAGAAGATGAAGCAGGTCACCTTGCCTTTCGAGGCGGAGGAGGGGCCGGATCTCCGGGTTGGCGCCGTTCGAGGAGCAGGCGCCCAGGAGCCCCGGAGGGTGGTGGCGGGCCGGTAGGCTGTGGGCATTCCGACCCCAGGTGGGGTCGGAGAACGACCACCCAATGAGCGCCGCTCGCACGCGGTTCGCCATGCCAGGGCAAGGAGGCCCGATGCCGTACGTCTTCGATTTCGACCATAAGCACGCACGCCCGCCCATGGAGCTCAAGGACCTCCTGGGCGGGAAGGGCGCCAACCTGGCCGAAATGACGTCGGTACTCGCCCTCCCGGTCCCTCCCGGGTTCACCATCTCGACCGACGCCTGCCGGGACTACATGGCCGGCGGGTGGCCCAAGAGCCTCGATGACGAGGTGGCCCGGGCCCGCACCCGCCTCGAGCGCGCCATGGACAAGGTGATCGGCGACGCCGACGACCCGCTGCTCGTCTCGGTCCGCTCCGGTGCCAAGTTCTCCATGCCCGGCATGATGGACACCGTCTTGAACCTGGGGCTCAACGACCGCTCGGTCGAGGGCCTGGCCAAGCAGACGGGCGACGAGCGCTTCGCCTTCGACTCCTACCGCCGCTTCATCGCCATGTACGGGCGCATCGTGCTCGAGCTGCCCGGCGAGGAGTTCGACTCCCTCTTCGACGCGGCCAAGGAGCTGGCCGGCACCACCTCGGACGCCAAGGTGCCCACCGAGCTCCTGCGCTACCTGGTGGACTCCTACCAGCAGATCGTCGAGCGCCGCACCGGCACGCCGTTCCCCCAGGACCCGGCGGCGCAGCTCCGCGGGGCCATCGAGGCCGTCTTCCGGAGCTGGGACGGGCCCCGGGCCATCGCCTACCGGAACCGGGAGCGCATCGCCCACGACCTGGGGACGGCCGTCAACGTGCAGGCCATGGTCTTCGGCAACCGCGACGACAACTCGGGGACCGGCGTCGGATTCACCCGTGACCCGGCCACGGGCGCCAAGGGCGCCTACGGCGACTTCCTGGTCAACGCCCAGGGCGAGGACGTCGTGGCGGGCATCCGCAACACCGAGCCCATCTCCGAGCTCAAGAAGCAGTTCCCCGCCGTGCACAAGGAGCTCCTGGCGATCTTCGCCCGCCTGGAGGGTCACTACAAGGACATGTGCGATACCGAGTTCACCATCGACCAGGGGAAGCTGTGGATGCTGCAGACCCGGGTGGGCAAGCGCACCGGCGCGGCCGCCCTGAAGATGGCGGTGGACATGGTGCGGCCGAGCGATCTGGGGATCTCCAAGGCCGAGGCGGTCTCGCGGATCACCGAGGACCACCTCGACTCCGTCCTGCACCCGCAGTTCTCCGGTTCGGGCTACACCGTCTGGGCCAAGGGGCTCGGCGCCAGCCCGGGCGCCGCCGTCGGGCGGATCTACTTCACGGCCAACGACGCCGCGGCGGCGGCCGAGCGGGGCGAGAAGGTGGTCCTGGTGCGGAGCGAGACCTCGCCCGAGGACGTGCACGGGATGCTGGCCTCCGAGGGCATCCTCACCGCCCGCGGTGGCCTGGTCAGCCACGCCGCCGTGGTGGCCCGCGGCTGGGGCAAGCCGGCCGTGGTCGGGGCCGAGGTGCTGCGCCTGGCCCCGCACTCGGTGACCGTCGGCGACGTCACCCTCGACGAGGGCGACTGGGTCTCCCTCGACGGGGCAGCGGGCATCGTGGTGGCCGGCCAGGTGCCGCTGACGGCGGCTTCACCGCTCCCGGCCTTCAGGACCGTGCTCTCGTGGGCCGACGACATCCGCAAGGGCCACCTGGCCGTGCGGGCCAATGCCGACACCGGCGAGGACGCCGCCAACGCCCGCTCGCTCGGAGCCGAGGGCATCGGCCTGTGCCGCACGGAGCACATGTTCCTGGGCGAGGACCGCCTGCCCGTGGTGCGCCGGATGATCCTGGCGGACACGCCCGAGGACGAGAAGGCCGCCCTGGAAGAGCTGCGTCAGGTCCAGCGGGAGGACTTCATCGAGATCCTGGCCGCCATGGACGGGCTGCCCGTCACCGTGCGCCTGCTCGACCCGCCGTTGCACGAGTTCCTGCCCAGCACCGAGGAGCTGGCGATCAAGGAGGCCACGGTGGGACTCACCCCCGAAGAGCAGCGGCTTTACGCCGCCGCGCTCTCCTGGAGGGAGGCCAACCCGATGCTCGGGACCCGCGGCGTGCGACTCGGCGTGGTCAAGCCGGGGCTCTACGCCATGCAGGTACGCGCCCTGATGGAGGCGGCCCGCCAGCGGGTCGCCGACGGCGGGCACCCCATCGTCGAGATCATGATTCCCCTGACGGTCAGCCGCGAGGAGCTGGCTCTGGCCCGGAGTTGGGTCGAAGAGGCCGTGGCCGAGGTGGCCGCCGAGCCCGACCCGCGTCCCTCCAAGGGCGGTGCCCGGGCCCAGGCCAAGGCGGGCGCGCTCGAGGTGACGATCGGGACCATGATCGAGACGCCCCGGGCCGCGCTGCGGGCAGGCGAGATCGCCGAAGTGGCCGACTTCTTCTCGTTCGGCACCAACGACCTGACCCAGATGACCTTCGGCTTCAGCCGGGACGACGTGGAGGGGCGGATGATGGGGGCCTACCTGGAGCTGGGCCTCCTGCCCCGCAACCCCTTCGAGGTGGTCGACGCCGACGGCGTGGGCGAGCTGGTCCGCCTCGGCACCGAGCGGGGGCGGGCCACTCGCCCCTCCCTCAAGGTGGGGGTCTGCGGTGAGCACGGCGGGGACCCCGAGTCGATCTCGCTGTTCTACGACGCCGGGCTCGACTACGTCAGCTGTTCCCCGTTCCGGGTCCCCGTGGCCCGCTTGGCCGCCGCCCAGGCGGTGCTGGCAGCCGAGCCCCCGGCCCCGGTCAAGACGGCCCCGAAGGCCCGCAAGGCCAGTTGACGGGCCGGGCCGGCGAGGGCCGGCCCGCCTGAGCGGACGCAACGGCGCGGTACCGTCATCCAATGGCGATACCGGACGAGGATGTGGCCCAGGTGCGGGCGGCAACCGACATCGTCGCCCTCATCGGCGAGCACGCCGCGCTCAAGCGGGTCGGGCCGCCGCTGGACGGGCCTGTGCCCGTTCCACACCGAGAAGAGCCCCTCGTTCAGCGTCAACGCCGAGGAGGGGTTCTACTACTGCTTCGGCTGCCAGGCCTCCGGCGACGCCATCACCTTCGTCCGGGCGACCGAGCATCTCGACTTCGTCGACGCCGTACGGCTGTTGGCCGACCGGGCCGGGGTGGCCCTGCACGAGGATGCGGAGGCCGGGAAGGACCGCAAGCGGCGCACCGACCTCCTCGACGCCCTGGAGCGGGCCGTCGTCTGGTACCACGAGCGGCTGCTGCGTGCGCCCGATGCCGGTCTGGCCCGGGACTACCTGCGCTCGCGCGGCTATGACGGGGACGTCGTGCGCCAGTTCCGCCTGGGATGGGCCCCGGACGAGTGGGATGCCCTGAGCAGTGCCCTGAAACTGCCCGAGCGGGTGCTGACCGACTCGGGCCTGGGCTTCGTCAATCGGCGGGGTCGGGCGCAGGACGCCTTCCGGGGCCGCGTCCTCTTCCCGATCTGCGACCCCTCGGGACGACCGGTGGCGCTGGGGGGAAGGATCCTCCCTCCCCGGCCCGGCGAACCGCCCCCCGAGCGCCCCGAGCCCAAGTACAAGAACTCCCAGGAGACGGCGATCTACTCGAAGCGGCGCACCCTCTACGCGCTCAACTGGGCCAAGCACGACGTCATCGCGCAGGGCGAGGTGGTGGTGTGCGAGGGCTACACCGACGTCATCGGCTTCTTCCAGGCCGGCGTGCCCCGGGCCGTCGCCACCTGCGGGACGGCCCTGGCCGAGGAGCACTTCACCCTGTTGCGGAACTTCGGCCGGCGCATCGTGCTGGCCTACGACGCCGACGGGGCCGGCCAGAGCGCGACGTCCCGCGTCTACGAATGGGAACGCAAGCACGAGGTCGACGTGGTCGTGGCCGACCTGCCCAAAGGGAGCGATCCGGGCGACCTCGCCCGGAGCGACCCCGCCGCGCTGGCCCGCGCCGTGGCGGAGGCCCGACCGTTCCTGCAGTTCCGGGTGGACCGCATTCTGGGCGGGAGCGACCTGACCACGGCCGAGGGCCGGGCCCGGGCCGCCGAATCGGCCCTGAGTGCGGTGGCCGAGCATCCCGACGTTCTGGTCCGCGACCAGTACGTCATGCAACTTTCGGACCGTTGCCGGCTCGACGCGCCTCGCCTGCGGGAACGGCTCGAGCACCTGCGCGCCCACCCACCGGCTGAGCCGCGGCACACGCGCAACGAGCCCAGCACGCGCGCTCAGCGCGATCCCGGCGACGTGAGGGAACCCGATGACGACGCCAGCGACTGGGATGAGCCTGTGGACGTCGGACGCCCCGTGACGCAGAAGTCGGGCCCCGGGCTGGAGGCGTTGAAATTGGCGGTGCACCGTCCCGAAGAGGTGGCCGACCGGCTCCACGCGGTGCTCTTCTCCGACCCGTTGCAGCGTGACGCATTCAACGCGTTGGTGCACCACGACGATCTCCACGATGCCATCGCCTCGGCGTCCCCCGAAGTGGCGGGCCTCTTGCGCCGGGTAACCGTCGAGGAGCCGCTCGCCGGCGACCCCGCGTTCGGGGATCCGGTGGACCTGGTGGTCGGTGTCCTCCTGCGAGAGGCCGTGCGCCTCGAATTGTCCGAAGTGGAGAAGGCGTCTCGTGGTCTGGGAGAATCTTGGCAAGCCGGGGCGGCGGTGACGGCACAAGTACGTCACTGGCTGGACGAACTCGAAGATCCGGCCTCGGTGCGCAGTGCAGTGGATCGATTGGTAGCGTGGCTTATGGAACGGGAGCCGAAAGAGGGATGAGCGAGCTGGGATGGTGCCAGTGAACGACGAGTCGGCGATGGTTGTCGACGAGGCTGCTGCTGACGATGGTTCCTCCGGGGGGACACCGGTGACGGTGCTCGTCGCGGTGAAAGACGTCGCGCTTCCGGCCGGGGTGTCGCAGGTCGACTTCGATGCCGCGCTGGCCGCGGGGCGGGAGAAGGGACATCTCACACCCGACGAGTTGATTGACGCGCTGCACAACGTCGAGCTGACGCCCGAGGTGCTCGGAACCCTGCTGGCCCGCATCAATGCCGAGGGCGTGGCACTGGTCGACGACGACGTCGACGACTTGGCGGCGGAGATCGAACAGCGCGTCCAGATGCGGGCCGAGGCCAGAACGATTGCGGCCAGTTCGAGCGGTGCCGCCCGGCGCAAGGCGAATGGAAAGCGACCGACCAGCGCAGAATCATCGGGAAGCGCGGAGGACCCGGTCCACACCTATCTCAAGGAGATCGGTCGGGTCCCGCTGCTCAACGCGGCGCTCGAGGTGGAGATCGCGCAAGCCATCGAAGTCGGCAACGAGGCCGCCGCCCGTATTGCGGCGCACGAGTTGGCGGAGTGCGGAGAAGGGCCGGCCGACGCGTTGCTGACGAGCAGCGACCTGACGCGTAACCGTCGGTTGGTACGCAAGGGGCAACAGGCCAAGGACGAGCTCATTGAGGCCAACCTGCGCCTGGTGGTCTCGATAGCGAAGCGCTACCGCAATCGCGGCCTCGCCTTTCTCGACCTCATTCAAGAAGGCAACCTGGGCCTCATGCGCGCGGTCGACAAGTTCGACCACACGAAGGGTTTCAAATTCTCCACCTACGCCACCTGGTGGATCCGCCAGGCCATCACGCGGGCGATCGCCGACCAGGCGCGCACCATCCGCATACCGGTCCACATGGTCGAGACGATCAACAAGGTGGTGTGGGCGCAACGGCAACTCCTGCAGGAGCTGGGCCGCGAGCCCACCATCGAGGAAGTGTCGCAGCGGGTGGAGTTCCCCATCGACCGCATCAGGGAGATCCTGCGCATCAACCAGGACACGGTCTCCCTCGAGCAACCGGTGGGCGACGAGGACGACTTCAACCTCTCCGACCTGATCGAGGACAGGGGCGCCGTGGTGCCCGACGACGCGGCCACCCGATCACTGCTCGACGTCGCGGTCCGGGAGGCACTCGGCCATCTGTCCGAGCGCGAGCAGGACGTGGTCCGCCTCCGGTTCGGTCTCGACGACGGGAAGATCCGCACCCTCGAAGAGGTCGGCAAGGAGTTCGGCGTCACCCGCGAACGCGTCCGCCAGATTGAGTCGAAGACCTTGGCCAAGCTGCGCCGCCCCGATGCGGCGCACCTGCTCCGGGACTACCTCGAAGAGTCCTGAAGCGCACGAGGCGCCCCCGGGCCATCGATCCCGTGGCCCGGCGGACCGCTGATATCGTTCGGAGGCCGAATCGCAGTCCCTTTCCGGGGTAGCTCAATGGCAGAGCAAGCGGCTGTTAACCGCTAGGTTGAGAGTTCGAGTCTCTCCCCCGGAGCTTTTCCCAGCTCAGAGGCCCTCTCCCGTTGACCCTCCGCCTTTTGGGCGCGATCTGGGCGCGAACGATCTGATTTCGAAATGGGTACGACGTCACCACTGAGCATTTCGTCGAACGCATTTGCGATGGCTTTGTCCCGGTCCTCGGTGGCGTGTTGATACCGCAGCGCAGCGGCCGGTGATGCGTGACCGGCGCGGCGCATCAGCTCTTTCGTACTCGCTCCTGTCGCCGCCGCCAGCGTCATCGAAAAATGTCGGAGGTCGTGGAATCGTGTTGTCTGTAGATCACAGATTGCGCGTGCCTTGGCAAACGCCACCCCTAACGTCTTGGGTCGCAGAGGTACTCCGCCCCGTCCTGTCAAGAGGAGTGCATTGGGATCGGCAGCCACGTAATCCGAAAGGTGCTCCTCGATCGCGTGCATGGCAAGCGCGGGAAGGTGGACCGTGCGGACACCCGCATCGGTCTTCGGCCCAGTGAAGAGTACGGTCCCGTCACTCAGTTCCACCTGTGCCCGTTCGATGCGCACTGAGGATCGAAGAGGGTCAATGTCGCGGCGCCGCAGTGCCAGTATCTCTCCGCGCCGCAGACCTCCCCAGGCCGCCAGGATGATCGCCACCCGCAGGTTCTCGGGCATCTCTTCTGCAAGTGCCTGCACCTCGGCGATCGTCGGCACCCTTCGCTCCAGAGCACGATCCGCTCCGGCCTTCGGCACACGGCAGGGAGATTTGATGAGGAGTTCGTCGTGCACGGCCGAGTTGAAGATGGCCCGTAGCAGTCGGTACGCGGCTGGGGCTGCTCCCGGCTTGTCCGAAAGGAGACGGGCATGCCACGTTCTGATCAGCGACGGTGATACCTCAGCGATTCGGAGATGCCCGAAGGCAGGAATGAGATGACACTTGAGCAGCGACTTGTAGACGAGCACAGATCGGGGTGCCAGATCAGGGCGCGAGTCGAGCCAGGTATTGGCGACGTCGGCGAACAGCCTCCTGCCGCCTTTCTCGTCGACCCATCCGCCTCGATGGATATCCACCTCGACTCCTGCGAGCCACCCCAGGGCCTCCGCCTTCGTGGCGAAGGTTTCAGGGGCCTGGTGGCGCATGCCCAAGTGGAAATAGCTGGCCTGCCAGCGACCAGACGACCGCTTCCTGACGCTTCCGAAGTGACGACGACCGGCTCATGAGCGGCCAGTATCGCACCGCGGCTGTCACGTCCGCTTCGCGATGAAGGAGGGTGCGCCGAAACGCACACTCTCGGCACTAAATGCCGAGCCTTGCCCATCGATGGAAGGCCCTTTTTCTCGCACCTTGTTGGGAGGCGGCCTCGCTTCACTTTCGATTTCCCGACGCTTCCTGACGGTTGGATAGGTCTCAAAAGAGCGCAATCAAGGTCCCGAGCGGACCCTAATGGAGCTTGGATTTTCGGCCACAACGCAGCGCCGAGTCGCGAAGGGGGACTGCACTCTTCTCGGTAGGAGGTTCTGCCGAAGACCGTTCAGCAGCTCGGTTGGCGCCCCCGCATGCTACGACTTGGGATTGGTGGCCACCTGCTTTGCCGACTCAGCGAAGAGCTTTGACGCGTTGTGAATCGATGTACTTGTCGAGGTCGACCGGATCGAAGCGGATTTTGCGACCTATGCGAACGGCCGCAAGTTCGCGTCGCTCCCAGAGACTGCGTACGTGCCGGGGAGTGTCGTGCAGATAGTTTGCAGCGCCGTCGAGGTCTAGGAGCCGTCCAACATTCTCGGTCGCTGGCGTTGGGCCTGTGGTCATTGGATTCCTCCATCGCTCTCGATCGCCCCGAGACTTCCGCGCTGTGCGGCATTGGCACCCGGACACTCTCACGACCAGCCTGGCGACACCATCGACCCCCAGTTCCCGACTCGGAATGGAATCGGGCGAAGTCGTCCTGCAATAGTTCACGGGGTGCGCCCCAGGTGATTCCCTCACTCACGAGATGGTCATTTGGCACCGTCACACCCTCGACTTCCCCACGTACTTCCCCACCGACGTCTGACCTAAGGGGAGGATTCGGGGGTGGCTTACCGGGGCAGCTCGCTTGGTCTTGAGTGGCCAAACTAGGCCGCTCATTGTGCAGTCCCGTTGACAAAGCTTGACGAGGCAGAGCTTCAGAAGCCGTCACCCTCGAGCAGTTCGTCAAAGAAGCTGGTAGCTCCATCGGGGTACGCCCTCGGAATTTGCCACGGCTGCGATTCCAGCAAGGTTGGCTACGAGCGCGGCTCTCCATCGGTCGGCTTCTGCGACCTGCGCCAGCTGCTCGGGGCGCTCCACATCCACGAAGTGCACAGGGGCGCTCAAAAAGCGAGCATCCCCCCATACGAGCTCAAAGTATTCGCCCTCTCCGTCCACGAGTGCTTTGACGAGCGCTCGAGCGGTGGCAGCGGCCTCCTTCGAGGTTGGGTGTTCGGGGTCGTGACGGATCTCAGGCATGTTCACCCACCACGCCGCTCCCAAGGCGGACGGCGGGACGGGCAGCATTCGAGAGGACGCGTTTCCACCGTCGACTACAGGAGGGTAAATCCTCTGCCAGACCATCCTGCCGAGCCATCCGAGAACAAAGAATGCGGCGGCGTCCACAAGGGCCCATAGGAACCCGTTCACTACCCCTCCCCCAGGGCCGGTGGTCCCAGCGGTCCTCGATCCGTCCCGGAATATCCGTCGAAGGTCATCCCCTCGGCTGCCAGAGCATCGATGAGAGCCGCCGACTGAGCCCCGAACTGCTCGCCCTCGATGCAGACGCATCGTTGCCCATGGTCGTGTCGGTGCCAGTCGGCAAGCGTGAAGATCCCAACTCGGATCGCCTCGTCCCGTGTCATAATGCGACCGTACCGCCTCGGTGTTGGCGCCGGGCGAGATGCGGGTCTGGGCCTAGCAACCCCCAGGATGTTCCTAGACCAACGCGTGAGGTCCGTGTTGCTGGCGGCACGATCCAGCCCTTGTATCTATTGGCGACGCCTTGCCAAAGACTGGCTATGGGCTGTCGGTAACAGTGGTCTGAGGCGGCGAGCCACTGTGCCGACCCCCTGACCCGGCCGGTTAATGGAGCGGCCATTTCTATCCAGCCGAGTCGTGGTGTCGATCCTGCCGGCCACCTGGTAAGAAGCACTCTCGCCCACTTACCGGACGAAACTAGGAGCATCCTCCTTTTGTCAATTGCAACATGCGGGATTTCTCCCCGTTGGCTACCCTCACCGCATGGTGTCAGACGAAGCGCCCTCACCACGGCAGCTTCCGGCAGTCAGGATCGCAGGCGAGAGGTCGCAAAGTCGGTATTCGATACCCTTTTGGATGATCAGATCAGCCGGGGGGAATCACTCAATGCCGCTGCCGGAGTTTTAGCAGGGCTCGGTGGCGTGATTACGACCCTGGCGGGCACGATCCCGAGCTTGGCGACCCACGGGCTCGGACAAGCGGGGATTGCCGCAGCTGGACTTTCGGTGGTCTGTGCGATGATCGGATTGCTTCTTCCCCGTCCAGGTCGAGAACCGATCCAGCCCAAGTTTCTGCTTGACCGGATTCTAAATACCGGAGATGTGACTCTGACGGAGGACGTGCTCTTGTATGCAGATGCAAGCGCTGCTACCAGGAACGATGGGCGTCTTATGTGGAAGGGAGGGCTATTGCCGCCTCGGCAGTCGTGCTGGCCGGGGCCGTGGTTTTAATCGTGGTGACTACACTGGGTCATGGCGCTACCTAGGAGGTTTGGGATGGCCAGGAGTGAAGCGAGTGGTACGGAGAGGGAGCAGGAGTCTCGGTGGGATCGCGCCTACCGTGAAGTTGAAGAAAGCAGACGGAATGGCACTCAGCCGTCTGATTCAGATTTTTCCGACCTAACTAAACCTGCAGGCGGACGCGATTAGCTTTGCCGCTCTGGGCCCGTGCCGCATGTCTGTCGCACTGACGTGAGCAGCGCTCTCAGACGAATCCGGATCGCCGAGTCTCACGAGTGGCCCAATAAGCGAAGAGGCGATGTCAGGGTCGGTTTTTCGGTGGCATTGCGAAGAGCTGCTGCTGACCAGCGCTCAATAGTTGCGAAGGGTCCAGAGGTTCCCAAAGCATCTGATCAGGTGTGATCATTCCGCCGTCGAAGCCCCTCATTAGTACATAAGGCTCCATCAGCGGATCTGAGAATCGATAACGATGCTTACGATCGGGACCGATTTGGGTCAGGATCTGACCTCGCTCCTGCGATAGTTGGACGAGGTGGGTGTTGAATCGTGGACTTTAGCCTCCTCATTAAGGATCATTGAATAGTGGGACTCAATGTCGATAGGGGAGAAATAGCCAAATCGTCTCGGTTGGTCAGTGCACATGCCAACAGGACCTCTTTGAATCGCGATCGTTGTGCCGAGTAGGTCGCCGTGTCGTACGCGGAGGACAGAGAATGATCCAACTTGCTCAAGCCCACACCAAGACCATCCAGGACGTGAGCAACCGTTATCTCGGTTCGATTTCCCATCAGGGCTTGTCGGCCTTTCTGGGAAAGAACGTGGGCGTACTGTGGCATTCCCATCGGCGTCATGGCGATGAATGCCATCGCATCCGGGGTGGCGACCATCTCGAAGTTCGGAGAATCCACGCAATGCGATCTGAGCGAGCTCCTCGCGACGCATTCGAGGCATTCTTACCTGGACGAGATTGCGACCGACAGATTGATGGCCTTCGATTAGTCCGCCCACGCTGTCGGCGACGCCGACAGGGATAATCGTCACCGGCTCGATCTTGTCAGAGAGGGCCTTGATCAGATTGGCTGTGAGGATAACGGCATCGCTGTCGGTGATCTGATCGAACTCATCGAGGCACACCACCACCTCCGCGACCGTCAGAATGTGTCGTAGTGCGATCCGCACGTGCGCAGGGCGAAGGCGTCATGTGCAACACTTCGGCAGCCCGCTCCATGGCCCCGCTCAGTTCGGCAGAATGGCCAGGGTTGGACGCGAGTAGATCTGGCACTCATCGACGAACTTCTGCCAGATCGTATGGAAGTCGTCGGCGGCGTCACAGGTGATCCGGACGGCTACCCTGCCGTCAAGCAACGACAGCGACATGCATGTGGCAGCGAGGCTTGTCTTTCCAACTCCGCGTTCCCCGTAGATGACGCATGGGACCCGGGTGATCTAATCGCCTCCAATACGCTCCAGCGCTGGTCAGCCCGTCCCCTGAATACAGCCGTGCTGTCGGCGGGGCGCCGGGCCGGAAAGCTTCATCCAGCCTGACCATTCGCAAGAGAGCGTCAGCGTCATCGATGGTTAGGTCCGTCTTGGGGCCATCGGCTGGCTCTGAAGTCATACTATCAACCACAATGCTCATAGTATAGCCGATTTCATCTTAGTAAAAGGGAAATCCCCTGTCATAGCTGGTCCCAGCAGCCCCGACTTACCCGTAGCGACCCGTGGCGTCCCATCCGCCACGTCCCCTTTTCAGGCCGGGTTTCTGTGGCAGCGAGTGTGCTTGCGGCTGAGTAAGCCCAGCGTCCAAGATGTCAAAAGGTCTGCTCGGGCGAGCCGCAGGTCAACCTCAAGCGGGGGCGCCGCATCGGCAGATGAACTTTCCCAGACGGCGTGTCTGGCCAACAGACTTCACACGGCTGAGGTCGGAGGTTCGAGTCCTCTTGTCCGTGGCCATGAGAAAGTCCCCGTTTTTGGCCAGCTGATGTCCCCGCTGGTGGCCACGAGAAGTCCCCGTTTTTGGCCACGAGAAGTCCCCACCCTTCACTGAAGCATCCACCAAAGAGGCCCCCTGGGCGGTGACGGTGGCGGTGCTAACCAAACCGCCGACCGACCAAGGGACATCTCTATGAAATCAGTGAGGGAACACATGGACATGCATGCCACCTATCGAGAGGTAGGCACCTATCGAGCCGCAGCGGAGATCTGCGGCACGACACCCAAGACAGTAAAGCGAGCCGTGCTGGCCGCTGCAGCCAAGGAGGGGGGCGAGAAACCTCTCGTCGAGCACAACTACGACGCCGTGAGGGACGTCATCGCAGCCCGGGTGGCTAAGACGCAGGGGAAGATGTCGGCCAAGCGGCTCCTGCGGTGGCCAACCCGGCCGGCTACACCGGGTCGGCGCGGAACCTGCGCCGGCTGGTGGCAGAGGCCAAGGCCGATTGGCGCAGGGAGCACCACCGGGGCCGACGGCCCGGCATCTGGACACCCGGCGACATATTGGTCTTCGATTGGGGGGAGATCGGCCCGCTGTTCGTCTTCTGCGCCGTCATGGCCTGGAGCAGGGTCCGCTTCGTCTACTTCGCCGACAACCTGGGCGCGGAGTCCACCATGACGGCGCTGGCCCGGTGCTTCGAGTACCTCGGCGCCGTCCCACGGACCGCCTTGACGGACCGCATGGGCTGTCTCAAGGGCGGCACGGTGGCCGGACTGGTCATCCCGACGCCCGCTTACGTGCGCTTCGCCAACCATTACCAGTTGACTGAACATCAGTTGGGGTAGATCCAGGTCATTGACCAATATGGCATCCACCGATGTTGTGGGCCCTCCTGATAGGCACCCCTGCCATGACCAGCGAGCAAGAGGGCGTGAGAGACCTGGCGACCATCGTTGTCCCTCAGGTTGGCCGGCTGGTCGAGACCGCTGATCCGTGGGAGCCCTATCGGATCATCGCGGCGGACGGGACAACCGTCGAACCGGTCTCGGCGTGGTTCGCCGATCTGTTGGCGGCCGGACGCTCTTCTGCCACGTTGCGCTCCTATGGGATGGACCTTTTGAGATGGTTCCGGTTCCTGGCCGCGGTCGGTGCCCTGGGACCGGGCGAGCCGGGCGAGGCCCGGGATTCTCCCGCTGGCTGCGGCGGCCGGCAAGCCGTCGGGGCCCACTGGCGCCATCCCGAGGAGCCGGTCTCTTCGGTGCGGACGAACAAGATGTACACGCCTTCGGTGCCTGCCCACAGCGAGACGGTGCTGCGCGGCTTCTACGACTCCACCGCGACGAGGCAGCGGTCCGAGCTAACCCGTCCCCTTGGACCGGACCGGCGTGGCACGCGGGCCCATGCGCATCACAACCCGATGGAGCCGCACCGCAACGAACGCAGCGGCCTCTACCGGCCCAAGGTCCCGACACGGATCCTCGCAGCGTCTCCGACGAGCAGTTCAACGAGATTTCGCCCGGCTCCCCTCGCATCGGGACCGGGCGCTGGTCGCCTTCTACGTCTCAACGGGGGCTCGGGCCTCCGAGCTGCTCTCGGTGACCTTGGGCGGCGTCGACCCGAGCCGCCGCTGATCAGGGTATCCGCAAGGGCAGCGGCGCCAACCAAGAGCTCCGGCGTCGCTCGACGCCTTCGTGTGGTTGCGCCTCTACCAAGTCGAGATGGGCGACCTGATCCCGACGGGACGCCGTCAGCCGCTGTGGTGGACACTGCGTCGCCCGCGCATCCGCTGAGCTACCACGGCGTGCACCGCATGTTCGAGCGGGCCAATGTCGCCGCCGGCTCCAAGGCGACCCTGCACTCACTGCGCCACACCGCGGCCTATCGGATGGCCGAAGATCCGACGCTGCCGCTCACCGACGTCCAGGAGGTGTTGGGCCATGCCCTCCTGACCACCACCCAGATCTACCTCACTCCGAG
>CAWFTV010000021.1:0-6290 GCA_963818915.1 uncultured Acidimicrobiaceae bacterium
CTCAGATGCGTTCCCTGCGTTGGGATTGTCGCCTGGGTTAGGGCTGATCCTTACCCTGAGGCGATCATTCAGGCAGGTCGCCGCATTGCGTGGAGGTTGTTACGGAGTTGCCAGAGCCTTCGCCACGAGCGGCGCCGCGGCATCGGCCCAGGCGCCGATCACGCCGTCGAGGTCGTCGAACTGTGCCTCGGTGACGTAGAGCCCGCGGGTCGGGGTCGTGGCGCCGAGCTCGACCAGCAACGGTCGCAGGTGCAGCTCCGGGGCCAGCGCGTGAATCGGCGCGGCGCCCGTCATGACCGGGACGCCGACCGCCCCGGCGAGACCGTTGTTGCCGTAGCGATCGAAGAAGACCTTCAACAGGCCGGTGTACGTGGCCTTGTAGGTCGGCGAGGCCGCGATGACCAGGTCGCTGGCCGCCACCGTTTCGAGTAGGTCATCGATCGCCTGCGATGGGTACTCGAACAACTGGCCCGCCACGTCGGCCAGGTCGATGACGAATCTTTCGGTGTTGTCGCCGAGTTCGTAGGCATCGACCAGCCGGTCGACCAAAATGTCCGCCACGGCCTGCGCGACGCGCAGCGTCCGGGAGCCGGCCTTGGGATTTCCCACGACAACCGCAATGCTCATTCGTTCGTGCCTTTCGTCCGGGTCGTTGCCATCGTCAGGGCCGCCGTCACGCTACCCGTGGCCCGGGTGCCGGTCGGAATGGTCATGCCAGGCCGATCCGTTCGAGGAGATCGGAGGGCGCGTCGATGCTGCGGAGCTCGGACGCCACGGCGTCGCGCATGGCGGTTTCGGCCCGGGTCCCGACCTGATTCTCCGACTCGAACGGATCGGCGTCGGTGTCGAACAGATAGGAGTCCGACGGCGGGATGTGCCCGGCCCAGAAGGGGAGCGGGTCGCCCGGCTCGAAGGGCTGGCGGATCACGGGTACGTCGGTGCCGGGCATCCGCTCCAGCGTGGCCCGTCCGTCCGGCCGGGGCAGGCGGATCTGGGGGAACGCTGGTATCGGCATGGTCGACCAGCGGTTGGACCAGACCGAGAGCGGGAAGTTGCCGTTGTCCTCGCCGCAGCCGCGGAGGTAGCGGTACCTTCCGTCGGTCACCCCGACGTGGCGACCCCAGTATCCGAAGAGGGCGAGCTGGCGCACCGAAGCGGCCGAGCCCTCGAGCACGGGGAGCAACGAGCGCCCGTGCGTCGGATGCTCGACGGCGGCACCGAAGAGGTCGGCGATGGTGGCATGGATGTCGACCGACGTGGTGAGCGCGTCGATGTCACGCGGGGACTGGCCGGGCCACCGCACCAGAAGCGGGATCCTTCCCAGCTCGCTGTAGACGGGAGCGGCGGGCTTGCCGAAGATGTCGCGCTCCCCCAAGTAGTGCCCGTGGTCCGTGCACACGATCACCCCGGTCGACGCGGTCAACCCCTGCGCCTCGATCGCCTCGATGAGACGCCCGAACCAGTGGTCGATCATGGTGAGCTTGGAGCCGTAATTGGCGCGGATGTGACGGGCCGTGCGGGCATCGAGCTGGCCGCTCGCCGTGGCGTCGATCAGGTAGGGCGGCCAGATGGAAAGGGGGCCGTCCCAGTCGTCGTTGTACAGACCGGCGTAGGGGAGTGGGGTGTCGAAGGGCTCGTGGGGATCGAACTCGTCGACGAAGAGAAAGAAACGATCGTGCGCCGGGGCCTCGGTGCGGATCCACTCAGCCGCGGCGGACATCGTCTTGGGTCCCGGGAACTCTCCTTCGGATCGGAAGTAGGTGCGCGAGTCGTCGTAGGCGTGGTGGAAGGCACCGCGTTGGGCCGGGAGCGCCGGCGTGCCCACCCAGGTGGGGTCCGGTGTGGTGCGCCACGGATCGCTCTCGTGGCCCCGCGCGTACCGCCAGGCGTTGAAGTCGGTGTGGTAATTCTCCCCTCCGGTCTCGAAGAGATGCGGATGGTCCGAGGCCAGCATGGTAGTGACGCCCGCGAGATGCAGGGCCCGGGCGATGTTGTCCTCCCAGATCTCGATCGAGCCCCAGGGTCGCCAGGGAAAGTCGAGGGCTCCGACGAGGTTGTCGTGGCGTGCCGGCTGGCACGGCAGCGAGCCGGCGTGGTGCTGCGTGAAGCGAAGTGCCTCCTCCGCGAACCGGGCGATGTGGGGGGTGGCGAACTCGCGGCCACCGTAGGCCTCGAGCATCTGGCGGTTCAGGCTGTCCAGCAGGACAACCACCAGGTTCTTCGGCTTCTGGTCACTCATCGGGGACCTCCATTGGGGGATCCTCAGTGTGGCTGCTGCACGCCGAGCTCGCTCAAGAAGCGATCGCGGAGGGCGTCGAACTCCTCCCCGCCCACTCGGCGGGGTCGGGGCAGGTTCACCTCGAGGTTCAAGGAGATCCGGCCATCTTTGAGGACGAAGACGCGGTCGGCCAGCAGGACGGCCTCCTCGACGTCGTGGGTGACCAGGAGCACCCCCGGTTTGTGGCGCGCGCAGAGGTCGGCCACCAGCGACTGCATCTTGAGTCGGGTGAGGGCGTCGAGAGCGGCGAACGGTTCGTCGAGCAGGAGGAGTTGTGGCTCTCGGACGAGGGCGCGTGCGAGGGCGACGCGCTGGGCCTCGCCGCCCGAGAGCGTTCCGGGCCAGGCGTCGGCGTGTCCTTCCAGCCCGACTTCACGGAGCGCGGCGACGGCGCGCTCGCGGGTGGACAACTGGCGCGGCTGACCGATGACGACGTTGCGCCACACCTTCATGGAGGCCACCAGGCGAGGTTCCTGGAAGACGGTGGTCCGCACCTCGGGCACGAATACATCGCCCCGCGAGGTCCCCTCCAGGCCCAGCAAAATCCGCAGCAGCGTCGTCTTGCCGCTCCCCGAGGCGCCGAGAAGGGCGACGAACTCGCCCCGACCGACGGTGAGGTCGAGGTCGGACAGCACGTCGCGCTCGCCGAAGGTCTTGGTGACGTCGCCTACGACGACCGCGGGAGCGCCCACCATGGTGCCGGTCATCGCACGGCCATGTGGCCGCGCCACGGCATGGAGAAGCGCTCGATGATCCGCACCAGCACGTCGGCCGTAATGCCCAAAAGGGCGTAGATGATGATGCACACCATCAGAGTGGGCACCTGCTGGAGGCTGCTGGCCTGAGTCACGAGGTAGCCAATGCCCAGGTTCGCCGCAATGGTCTCAGCGAACACCAGGGCGACGATGGAGATGCCGGCGGAGAAACGGAGGCCATTGAGGATCGACGGCAGGGCGAGCGGCAAGACGACCTTGCGGACCAGTCCCCAGCCGCGGAGTCCGAAGGTCCGGGCGGCCTCGACGACCCGACGATCAACGTTGCGGACCCCATTGGAGGCGTTCAGGTACATCGGGGTGAGGCAGGCCAGGGCGATCAGCAACACCTTGGCTGTCTCACCGATCCCGAACCAGATGATGAACAGGAAGATGAGGGCGGGGAACGGGAGCGTCCTGAACATCTGCAGGGAGGAGTCGAAGATCTCCTCGCCCAGCCTGAACAGGCCGACGATGATCCCGAGGACCAGGCCCAAGCCAGCCCCGATGAGAAGGCCCATGGCGGCGCGGGCCGCCGAAATGCCGACGTCGCCGAGAAGGTCCTGGTGCAGCAGCAGGTCGACGAAGGCGTCCCATGTGGCGGCGGGCGACGCCAGCTCGGTGCCGCTGATGACGCCGGTACCGGTCAACGCCCACCAAAGGAGAAATATGGCGACCGGCAGGATGGCGCGCAGCGCGAGGGTCACGGCCCGGCCCCTATGGCGGGGCTGTTCCACTACCGGACGTACGAGTCCCACCGGAGCGGGAGCCGCGCTGGGCGCGTCACCGGGATGATGCCCCACCGCCGCGGCCCGATCCACCCTCTCGGTGACGTCGGTCATGCGGAGTCTCGCCCCCCGCGGGTAGGCGTCACTTCACGCCGGCCTTGGCGTTGATGGCCTCGTCCAGGGGCAGGTCGAACACATTCTTCACGTTGATTTTCTTGGTGATGAGCCCGAGTTTGAGGAAGGTATTGGCCTCGGTCTGCTGGTAGTTGATGATCGCCGGCGTGATCGGCGTCGCCGTCGTCACGACGCTGGCGGCCGCTTGCTTGGCCTCGGCCAGCGTCACTCCGTAGATCTTCACGTAGGTCTCCTCGGCCAGGAGCGGATCCTTCTTGAGGATGGCCTGGGCCTTGTAGAACCGCTGCACGAAGTCGGCGATGGCGGCCGCCTCCTTCGGGTTGTCGAGGGCCGATTGGCTGGCGGTCAGGTAGCCGAGTGTCTGGGCGTAGCCCGCAGCCGATGTGAGCACACGGATCTTTCCGCCCGCTTGGTCGATGGCGGTCAGCGGCTGGCTGATCACCGCCGCCGCCACCTTCCCGCCCGACACGGCCGCCGCGGCGTTGATGACCGAGAGGTTCTCAATGGTGACGTCGCTGTAGGGGATACCGGCCTTCTTGAGTATCTGAACGAGCACGTACTGCTCCACCGTGCCCTCTTGGACACCGATGGTCTGGCCCTTCAGCTGCGACAGCGTCTTGATGGTGGAAGTGGCCGGCACCACCAGGTCGAAGGGGGAGGCCTTCGGGTTGGCACTCTCGGTGGCCGCGACGACCTTGACCGGGTCCCCCGCCGCCTGGGCGAAGATGGTCGGTGTCTCGGCCATGTCGCCGAGGTCGACGGAGCCGCCGGTCTCCGCCGCCACGATCGGGGGCCCGCCGACGAACTCCTGCCAGTTGACCGTGTACTGCGCCCCCTGCAGGGCGTTCGCGGCCGTGAGAATGGTCTGGTACTCCTTGAACTGGTCGGCGAAGGTGATCGTCACCCCGGACAAATTGGGCGTCGCCGTCGCCGTGGCCGTGGCCGTGGCCGTGGCCGTCGCCGTCGCCGTGGCCTTGGTCGAGGCTGAGGCTACGGTGCCGGGTGCCAACACGGCCGACGTGGTGCACGCAAAGAGGACCGTGGCCTCGAGTGCGGTCGTGAGATGGCGCAGGCCGGTGTGGCGCACGCCGTTGCGGCGGTGCGGGGCGGGGTGCGCCAGATGATCGATGCAGCATGAGTGGTGATGGTCCTTTGTCGGCTAGTGGGGGAGCGCAACGCCCCGAGGGCGCAGCGGTCGTCGGCGAAACGAGAGTCGAAGAGTGCGGTTGTTGCGGCCCTAGAACGGCTTGTCCCCCTTGATCGTCACCCGCTGGATCACCCGGTGCGCATCGCCGTAGTCGGTGATGGCGTAGTGCATGGTCGTGCGGTTGTCCCAGAAGCCGAGGTCACCCGCTTCCCACCTGTAGCGGACGATGTACTCGGGGGTGGCCATGTGCGCATAGAGGAACTGCAGCAGCGCATGGCTTTCTTTTCCGGTCAAGCCCTTGATCTTGAGGGTGAAGCCGGGGTTCACGAACAGGCTGCGTCGGCCGGTCTCGGGGTGGGTGCGCACGACCGGGTGTTCCACCGGGGTGAGCTCGGTGAACTCCTTGCCGTCCCACTCGCCTTTGCCGACTGCCTGGAGCAGGCGGCCGAACTGCCGAGTGCCGTCATGGATGGCGGTCAGCCCGTCGACCAGGGCCTTGATCGGCTGCGACAAGCCCTCATAGGCCGCGTTGGTGTCCGCCCACAATGTGTCCCCTCCGGCTTCGGGGATGACGAGGGCGTTCAGGATGGAACCGAGCGGAGGTGTCTCGACGAAGGTCACGTCGGTGTGCCATTTGTCGGAGGTCTCGTACTCGGTCCGGTCGACCTTGGCCGCCTTGCGCACCCCGTAGAGCTCCCGGGCCTTGGTGTAGTCGATCTCGAACACCTCGCGGTGCTCCTCGATGCCCGGGACGACCGGGTGGGCGTTGGTGATCTCGCCGAAGTACAACGCGAATTCCTTGTGCTCGGCGGGGGAGAGGTGCTGCCCGGGCAGGAAGATCACCTTGTAGTCCAGAAGGGCCTGCCGGATGGCGGCCACCGTCGGGGGGTCGAGAGGCTGATGGAGATCGACATTGCGTATCTCGGCGCCGATGGTGCCCGACAGCGGGGATATGTCGAGAGTGACGGTTGCGGTTGGCGGCGGCGGTGCGGTGGCGGCGGTCGTAGTCGTCATTGGGATCTTTCGAGTCGTGGGGGCGTGGGTGAAAAGGTGACTATATCGGTCAACTTTAGTGGTTTAGTAGTCAGGGGGCGCAAATTCGTGGAATTTGGCGAGGACCTGCGGCCTTTGGGGCAGCCGGCACCGGCAATGGTCGCGACCCAGCCCAAAGGTGTGTTGCTCAGGGGCTCTTCATGAAGTCAGGACGTCGAGGCGAGAAGGTGGAGGCGGTCGCCTTGCCCTCGAGGACC